>CAVTES010000011.1:0-316677 GCA_963733885.1 uncultured Thermoleophilaceae bacterium
ATGATGAGTTGGCGACGCAGAATCGGCTGGGTGCTCCTGAGCCTCGGCCCGGTCGGAGCCCTCTGAGAGACGATATACGTGTTTAGAACGGAGGGCACTGGCACACCGACCTTGTGACATGGTTCCTCGTCCTGGGCCTCGGATGGTGGTTCCACGTGCGCTTCTGGCAGCCCCTGGCGTACCATACTGCCCAGCATGCGGAGGTCCCCTGAAGAGGCTGTCCTTCGCCAATACCTGTCCGGCCCGGCCTGATGGACGTCCGTGGTCGTTTGGTGGACGGCTCGAGACGCTGGAGACCGCGTACGAGACCGGGGTGTCAGCGTCGTCTGGCTGTCGGAGGTGCCCGGTGCACGCGATCTCGGGGCCACGGAGGGCGGCCCGAAGAACAGAGAACGGTAGCGGGCTGGTGGCGGGAGATTGGCCGCGTTTGATTACGCCGCGCGCCGGACGTAGCGATGATGCAGGCCACCGACTTCGGGAATCGGGATGACCGCGCCAAGGTCCGGCGGCTCGATGGGCCGTTCGTCGGGGCGTCCTTCTCCAGCGAGAGGTGGGTGCGGGCCCGGTGGTAGTAGAGGAGGTACGCGGTCAGGAGGCGGCGCAGATGCGGCTTCGTTCAGCACGAGGAAGTGAGTGGCGCGGGGGAGTTTCACCCCCACGCCCTCCCAGAACCGTACGTGAGCCTCTCGGCTCATACGGCTCCTATCAACCAGCCGTCGGCCTCACCCCGAGGAGCTGCCAGTGAGCGAACAGCGTCGGCTGCCGCCGGGCGATCCGGCCCAGCCAATGCTCCGCCCGCCGGCGATGCCCCTTCAACCGCTTGTACTTCCGCATGGCCCACCAACCCAGGGTGAGATTGAGGTGTCGGAAGACCGGATAGAGCGCGGACTTGTGGTAGTGGCCGAAGTACCCAATCCAGCCACGGATGACGGGATTGAACATGTGCGCCAGGTCCGTCAGGGCCTTGTCGGTGCGCCGTGGGAGACGCCACGACCGACGCATTTCCTGGCGGATCCGCTTCGCCGCCCCCCGGCTCACCGCCGGACTGAAGCTCACGAAGTAGGCTCCGCGTCGGTCTCGCGCCCGTCGTGGGCGAAACGTGAAGCTCAAGAACTCGAAACTCGTCTCCGGATAGCTCGCGCGTCGATTCGAATCCTGGCAGTATACGATCTTGGTCTTGCTCGGATGGACCTCCAGCTTGCATCGCGCGAGCCGCTCCTGCACCGCCTGCCGAACCCGTTCCGCCTGCTCCCGAGTCCGACAGTGCACGAGAATATCGTCCGCGTACCGCTCGAACGGCATCTGGGGGAACGTCTGCTTCATCCAGGTATCGAACGCCAGATGCAGGAAGATATTCGCGAGCAGCGGGCTTACGACGCCCCCCTGTGGAGTCCCTGCCGGCCGCGCCGTCAGCGTGCCATCCTCCCGTTGGATCGGAGCCGTGAGCCACCGCTCCACGTAGAGGAGAACCCACCGACAGTCGGTATACTTCCGCACCGCCCGCTTGACGAGGTCGTGATCGAGGGTGTCGAAGAAGGCCCGGATGTCCAGATCAACCACCCAATCGTACTGCCAGCACCGTTCCCGGGCCCGGCCGACCGCATCGACCGCAGACTTCCCCGGCCGATACCCGTAGGAGTCGCCGTGAAAGCTCGGCTCCACCTTCGGCTCCAAGTACCGCTTCACCACCGTCTGGGCAATCCGATCGGTCACGGTCGGAATCCCCAGCTTCCTCTCGCCCCCATCCCGCTTCGGAATCACCACCTCCCGCACCGGCGGCGGAAAGTACGTCCCCGACGCCATGCGATTCCAGAGCCGATAGAGATTCCCCTTCAGATCCTGCTCGAAGGCCTCGATCGACTCCGCATCGACGCCGGCCGCTCCCCCATTCGACTTCACCTGCCGATACGCCTTCCACACCTCCTGCTTTGAGATCGCAAACGGCTTTGCCCCGCTCATCGGCTCCTCCTGTTGCCAGTTGGCCGACGGTCGGTGCTGGTTGACGTGCCCCCTTCGCTCCACCGGCTTTCGCCGGCTTCCTCGCTACTACGAGGCACTCTGCCCCTGTGCCCCGCCTCGGTACGTCCCCTCTCGAAAGGTCCGCTCCCTTGAGGGGTTCCCTTTGCATCGGGACGACAGGTTCCCACGTTCCGCAGAAGAGCCGGAGTCAGGCTGACGCCGCCTTCATGCCGGACACCACCCAGGTCGTCAGCAGGGCCCCGCCTGGGCTCCTCCCGGGCTAACCACGGGTCCCGGTTTCGGTGTCGTCGATGATGCTTTTCGACACGTCATCAGCGGTTCACTCGCGTTCGTCTTCCTGACCCATACCTGACGCGCTTCAGCGCGCCTTTTCCTCACCGTTCACCACGCTGGCTCTTGACCAACGCAGCGTGAGGGGGTTTGGAGCCTGGTCCTGCACCCCGACTCCGAGGGGCCGGCCCTCATCTCTTCCGCAGCATTGCCTCCCTTCTCGGTTTGGCATTCGTGGCACACCGTGGTCCAGACACTCGCGGCGGATCGAGCCGATGAGCCGTTCCACGAAGGGATTCTGCCACGGGCTGGCGGGCGCGGTCAGGACTTCCTCGATCCCCATGCCCTTCACGCGCTGCCGGAACGCGTCGCCGTAGACCGCGTCGCGATCGCGCAGGAGGTAGGACGGCGCGGAGTCGTCCGGGAAGGCCTCCACGAGCTGCTGGGCCGTCCAGTGCGGCGGTGGGGTGCTCGGTGACGTTGAAGTGGACGACGCGCCGGCGATGGTGCGCGAGCACGACGAGGACGAAGAGCACCGCAAGCCGCGGTGGGCACGGTGAAGAAGTCGAGGGAGACCAGGTCCCGGACGTGGTTGGCGAGGAACGTGCGCCAGGTCTGCGACGGCGGGGTGCGCCGCTTCGGGATCAGCCGGGAGACGGTGCGCTCGGCCACGCTCGATGCCGAGCTTCAGGAGTTCGCCATGGATTCTGGGGGCGCCCCACAAGGGATTCGCCGCGGCCATTCGCCTGATCGAGGGCGGTGATCTCGGCGTTGACGGGCGGGCGGCCACCGGTGGGCCGGCCGGAGCAGCTTGGTCCAGTGCTCGCGGAAGCGGCGCCGCTGCCACCGCAGGACGGTGTCGGGCGTCACGATCACGAGGGCCTGCCGCCAGCCGGCCCAGACTCTGGCCAGCCCGACCCAGAAGAGGCGATCCGTCCTGCGCAGTCTGGGCCGGGTCACCGTTCTCTTGTACACGGCGAGCTGCTGACGCAGGGCGAGGTTCTCGAGGGCGAGCTGGCGGTGGCCGCCGACAGAGGAACGGGAGGAGTCGGAGCAGGTGGAGCAGAAGGGTGATCATCGAGCTGAGATAGTCTCCGGATCGAGCCGACAGATCAACCACTTGCTGCCGGACGGGGTTTTGGCGAAGGACAGCCCGTCTGGCGCCAAGGGCCGCCTCCCTGGTAGGGTCGGAGCGGCTCTCCCCGAGGCCGGCCGCCGCTCTGGCCTCCGAAACGACAGGAGGACCCCATGCTGATCGCCCGGCTCGCCGCCCCAGCGGCCCTCACCCTGGCCCTCCTCGCCGCGCCGCTCGCCGCCGAGGCGCAGTCGGCAGCGAAAGTCGCTCGCGTCGGGGTGCTGGGAGACCGACCGGGGAATGCTGCGGATGAGCTTCGGCAGACGTTTGGCGAGCTTGGCTGGGCTGTCGGCCAGAACATCGTCTTTGAATTCCGGGCGGCTGAGGGACGGTTTGAACGGTTCCCCAGTCTCGCAAAGGAGCTGGTCGATCTCAACGTCGACGTAATCTTGACCATGGCGACCCCAGCGACCCTCGCGGCGAAAAATGCGACGAAAACCATTCCCATCGTCTTCATGTTCGTGGCGGATCCCGTGGGCGGAGGATTCGTCGCGAGCCTTGCGCGGCCGGGCGGCCACCTGACGGGCTTGTCCAGCATCAACCTCGAGCTGAGCGCTAAACGACTTGAACTCCTGAAGGAGACGATCCCGGGGCTTCCCGCGTCGCCGTCCTGTGGCATGCTGGGACGGCCACCGATCCCGTGTACCGCGAAATGATCAGGCTCACGGAGGTCGGGGCCAGGTCGTTGGGAGTCCAGCTCCAAGTTGTGGAGGTTCGAGACTCCACGGAGCTTGGCGAGGCCTTCGCGGCCATGGCGCGAAAGGGCGCGCAAGCGCTGCTTGTTGTACCCGGCCCCATGTTTTCCGCCGAGCGCAGACAGCTGGCCGAGCTCGCGCTGAAAAACCGGCTGCCGACGATCGTTCTGGGGATTGGGGGCATGTCGCAGGCGGGCGGCCTCATGGGGTATGGCGGCAAATCTCCTTGAGACGTTCCGCCGGCGCCGCCACCTACGTCGACAAGATCCTCAAAGGTGCCAAGCCTGCCGACCTCCCCGTCGAGCAGCCGACCAAGTACGAACTCGTCATCAACCTGAAGACCGCCAAGGCGCTCGGCCTCACGATTCCGCCGGCGGTGCTGGCGCGGGCGGATGAAATACTCCAGTAACCCGACGGTGAGTCTCGCGAGGGGGGTGAGTATGGTCACATTTGGACGTCCGCACCTTCGGGGCAGTGCCGGCCGCAGCGCCGTCCGGGCTCCTCTGGAGTCCGGTCGACATCGCGTCAGCGCCGACCACGAGGGCCCGAGGAACGAGCGAACAGGCCCAAGTGATCACACGCAGTGACGTCCCGCTCGGAGGGATGGTGACGGGCCTTCTGGAGGGCCTCTTTCGGGTTCTGAAGAGTGCCGATCCTCAGTGGAACGACGCGCAGGTGTTCTCAGTTCAGTTCTCCGACCCCGAGATGCGACAGAGTCAAGTCAGGCGGGGCCACATGATCGTGAACGACGGGACGGGGACCGCAGTTCCTCGAATACGAGTTCACCTGGAAGCCCGGAAGCGTGACCACAGTGTTCGAGTTGAACGGCCGCTTCTTGGGGGGACCGGCAAGTTCGGGAATATCACCGGTCGCTGGAGGGAGCGTGGGCTGTCGACCATGACGGAGGGCATGAGCGAGTGGGAAGTCGAATTTCAGGGTGTAGGGGCTAGCGCGGGGTGACCCCGCCCAGCTGGCTCGACGCGCAGGGGACGACGCCGGCTCAACCCTGGCCCCCTGCTGGACCTGTGGCCGCGAGGTCGCGCCGATGCAGTTCCGCGCCGAGCACCTCCACCCCCATGGCTGGCCCCCTCTCCCCTCCTCCCTCCTCATCCTGTCCCTTCTGTTTAACCATCGCGGCTGCTCCTGGGGGACGAGGGGCGGTTGGCGGTCGGGCGCACCGCTCCTCACTCAGGGAGGACACTGATCCCGAGCAGAACGTTGCCAAGGATCGTGAGTCCGAACACCGGGTCGGCGGGAGGGAAGGGAAGCCTTGGCCGCGAGGGACACCCCCTCGCCGTCGACGTCAGTGTGGCCGGTGGCACCCGTCGGCCGGGGCCTATGCGGCCGGCGGCTGTACCGGTGATGGAGGCCGCCGACCAGGGGCGTCTCGACGATCCGGCCTTGATCGAGGCGCTCCACCGCTCTGGGCTCTGGGGCGTCCTTGTCCAGGGAGAGGTGTGTTCGGGCGCTGTGGTAGTAGATGAGGTAGTCGCGCAGCAGGCGACGCAGGTGGGTCGCGTTGAGCACGACCACATGATCGAGGCACTCGCGGCGCAGGGTGCCGATGAGGCGTTCGACATAGGGATTCTGCCACGGGGACCGAGGCGCCGTCTTGACTTCGAGGATCCCCAGGGCCTGGACTCGGCTGGAGAACACGACCCCGTAGACCGCATCGCGGTCGCGCAGGAGGTATCGCGGGGCGGTGTCCCAGGGGAACGCCTCCACGAGCTGCTGGGCCGTCCACTGCGCCGTGGGGGCGTCGGTGACGTTGACGTGGACGACGCGTCGCCGGTCGTGCGCGAGGACCACGAAGACGAACAAGACCTTGAACAGTCACCGTGGGCACGGTGAAGAAGTCCACGGAGACGAGGCTCCCGATGTGGTTGGCGAGGAACGTGCGCCAGGTCTGCGATGGGGGCGTTCGACGGCGGACGAGGTACTTGGAGACCGTGGCCTGGGAGATCTCGAGGCCCAGCTTCTGGAGCTCGCCGTGAATCCGCGGCGCGCCCCACAGGGGGTTGGCGCGAGCCATCGTCGGATGAGCGCGCGGACGTCCGGGGCGACGGCCGGGCGGCCGGGCCCGTGCCGGCGGCTCTTCCAGGTCCAGAAGAGCCTGAAGCCGGTCCGCTGCCACCGGATCACCGTCTCGGGTTGGACGATGGCGACGGCCTCCGCCCAGCCGCGCCACAGGCGGGCGAGCAGGACCCAGAACAGCCGGTCGGAGGGGCGCAGGCGTGGGCGCGGCGCGGTGCGGTGGAGGACGGCCAGTTGATGCCGCAACGCGAGGTTCTCGAGCACCAGGGCGCGCTGGGTCCGGACACCGCGGAGGAGGCCGGTGAGGATCAGGGTGAGCATGCCGGCCATCATCGATCAGGCCGGCCGGAAGTTCAATGTTGACGAGGCGGATGGAGTAAGTAGAAGGGACAGGCGCCGCCTGCGGCTGACCGAGGACCAGCGCCGACGCCTCGCGGCCAAGGGGCGCCGACTCGGTCGACGGGTCTTGCGGCAGGTCGCCACGATCGTGACCCCCGACACGATCCTGCGATGGCACCGGCAACTGATCGCCCGGAAGTGGACGTTCACACCGACGCGGCCAGGCCGTCCCGGGATCATGCAGGGGATCTCGTCGCTCATTCTGCGCATGGCCACGGTCCGCCAGCGCCGGACCGACCGTCCTCCTGGCGGACGTTCATACGGGCCCACTGGGGCGCGATCGCGGGGGCCGACTTCTTCACCAGCGAGGTCTGGACTCCTCGTGGGCTGATCACCTACTACACGCTCTTCGTGATCGATCTCCGAAGCCGACGGGTACACGTGGCAGGCTCGACGCCCACCCCGGACGCGTGGTTCAGGCGCAGGCGGCGCGTCGACTGACCGATGCGGTCGATGGGTTCCTGGCGAGCCACCGGATCCTCATCTGCGATCGCGACAGCAAGTGGACCGACGACTTCCGCCGCATCGTCCACGGCGCCGGGGTGCGGATCGTGCTGATACCCGTCCGGGCGCCGAATACCAACGCCTACGCGGAACGCTTCGTGCGCTCGATCCGAGAGGAGTGTCTCGACCGCCTGATCCTCTTCGGGGAGCGTCGATTCTTCCGCGCCCTCGACGAGTTCGTGGCGCACTATCACGGGGAGCGGAACCATCAGGGGCTCGGGAAATGAGCTGATCACATCGGCCGCTGCGGCCGCGGGCGGGACCCAGGTCCGCTGCCGAGACCGGCTGGGCGGGCTGTTGCGCTACTACCACCGCGCAGCCTGAGCGGGGCGGAGTTTTCGGACACTACGGGAGGCGCTGGCCGGGTTCGAGAAGGCCACCCGGCGCTCGATCCGGTTCATGCGTGTAGGCGCCATGCGGGTCCTCCTCACCTCCGAGGGCGAGGCCCGGATGCGGCGGGACGCCGCCCTAGCCCAGCGTCTTTGGGGATCGAGGTCCAGTTCCTGTCGGGTGGGGAGGCCGAGCGGATGGCCTCGCACTTCCGGGCCGGCGCGGCCCGCGCCATCCCCTTCTCGCCTGAGGACGGGTACCTGGCGCTCCGGCATCTGAAATCCCGGGTGCATCTCTCCCTGAACGACTGTCTGACCACGATCAGTTGCCCCGGCTTAGTCGCATTTCCGGTGCCCTCCAAGGTGCTTTAGGCATCTGAAGTCCCGCGTCGTGAACGGCCATTCTCAAGCTCCCGGCGGGAGCCATACGCCAGAATGCTAGCGGGTCGCGCAGCACGCTGCCATAGGCGCGTGAGGCTGGATGGCGATCATGTATTCGACCGGCCATGAAATCGATGCGAACGACGCCATGACCCCATCTCCGGTGTGCTTCACTTCGATCCCGCCAGTAGCGCACTCAGGCGCTCACGGATGATGCCATTTACGCTATTTTTCTCCGCTCGTATTAAAGTCACGTCGGTCACGATCCCGTTTTCCATCCACTGATACCATAACTAATTTCTTCAGATAGACGTCGACGGAGAACGGCCTGGTGCGTGTTTCGAGCGTATAGGTACACTAAGGCTCTCTCGGACCCCCTTTTAATGAGCGGGTACGCATACATTCCGCCAGCCGGCCCTAGGAGTTGCTCGACTTCGGTTTGCTTGGTCTCCCCGTCCGAATCTGCGCCACCTGTCTTCGTCAAAGTCCGTAAGGTCTTCTGTGTACGAGCTCGGTGAAGTCCATCCGACAAGCACATCATGGACGAAGGACAACGTCATAGACCGCGCCGGTGTCACGTTTCCCAATCCACTCGTGGCCCAGGCGTTCGCATAGGCGTAGGTAATGTCTTCGCGGTAACCGTCTGCCCCTGCCTTCAGGAGACGCGCCCTTCTGGTAGGGATCACCCCAAGTGCCGTAGGACGTCCTCGTAAGACGTCTTCCCGAGCATCAAGGCATCGGGTCTTGGTCTTGCGAAGTCCTCCCCCGGCACATCCGGCGACTACAAACATCGTACCGATTAGGAGAAATGGCACCGTTCGAGTCGTGTCATGTCCTGGCCCTCCCTCGCCTTTTGCCACGACGCCCACTTCGCCAGGTTTCGTCCTCTTCCCTGGCTCGGGCGTGCCCAAAGTCCCGGGACGCAAGCTTCGATGTCGGCATCGGCCGACTGGTAGCCTCCACCATGAGGAGGTGCCCTCGCCCCGCCCTAGCGGTCTTCTTTTCTATGCGCGCAGTTACCGCTCGGTTGCCGGCTCGGCGCAGAGTTCGCGCATCAGCAAGGCGCCACTCTACTACCATGTGCGACTTAGCCTGATTGCGTAGTACCGGGGATCGACGTCTGGCTGAATCAACCACCCTGCGAATGGTCGGGTAAAGATGTAGCTGCTGATGATCCGATAGCTGCCCCGGCGACGACATCCTGTGGATGGTGCTCCCGGCCTCAACTCGGCTGTAGGCGACGAAGGATGCGGCCGCGTAGGCGGGGAGTCCATACTCCCAGCCATAGCGCTTGCGCATCAGACTCCGGCCGAGACGAAGGAAATCGACGCATGCCGACGGAAAAAGATGGCCATCGCCGTTCGGGCGCGTCTCGTCGATCGCGTATTTGAGGGCATATGTGACGCCGAGGGTGAGTGCGGCCGATTCCGAAACTGTAGGGCCCCCGCTGACTGGGTGCGGACGCGCACGCCGAGCACCTGCTCGAGACCAGCGTCCCGGGCATCTTTGCGGCCGGCGACGTCCGCTCCGGCTCCAGCAAACGCTGTGCCACGGCCGTGGGCGAGGGCGCGATGGCCGTACAGTTCGTTCACGCGCACCTCGGCCGCGTGCTGTCGCGACGGCCCGCGTCCGTGTGACCGCGCTGCCGTCCGCATGCGGCCAGCGTCGGCGGCGTAATTTCGCGGTCCGAACTGGACGCATGCGCGCTGGGCCGGGTACCCATTCGGTGCCCGAACCCCAGTGATTCCAGTCCGGAAACCGCGAGGTCGACCTCGGCCGCTCCGCGACGCGGCCAGCCAATCGCGGTCCGGCCCGTGAGCTCTCTCCGCAGGGCGGCGTCCGAGGCAGAGGCGCGCTGCCCCACGGGCGGCTCGGGCAGTGCCAAGTCACCGCGGTGTGGTACTTCGCGACCAACAGGAACGTGCTGCCGCCGCGCGCGACCACGGCCGAGGCCACGCGGCTCACGGCCGTCGGTCACCGGCGCGCGTGGACGCGCTGACGTCAGGTCAACTCGAGCAAGCGAGGGGCGGCCGCTTGGCCGCCCTCGTCGTCCCGCACCGCGCGCTGCTTCAGCGCCTCATGGCGTGGCGACGGGGCTGCGGTTGCCGTCGCGGTCGACCGCCCGGACACCAACCTGGTAGTTGTCCTTGTTGAGGTTCTCGATCGTTGCCGTGGTGACGTTTCCCACCCGGCGGCTGTGGCGTCCACAGCGCCTCCGTGGAGTCGCGCCAGACGACCTCGTAGCCGGAGACGTCGTCCTCCGGACTGGCGTTCCAACTCACTTGCGTGTCGTAGGAGAGCGCGGTGGGGATGCGCACGTTGGCCGGCGCGCGCGGCGAGCGCTCGAGCGCGGCAAGCGATGAGCCGACCACGCGCGTCACGCGCGCGAGGTAGCGGAAGTCGACGAACTCGATCAGGTCGCCGATCTGGCGTCCGTCCTCGACGCGGACGTCCTGGTGCTGGTGGTCGAAGTTCTCGTTCGGCTCGCTGAAGCGGACCGCCGCCCAGCCGCGCTCCAGGAACGAGATCTGGTCGCCACCGCGTCCGAAGCGATCGCGGCGGTAGACGAGCTGTACGCCCATCGCGGTGGCGCCGTTCTCGCCGGTCTCCTTGACGTACCGCGCGAGCTGGCGCGAGACGCCGTCATTCTCTCCGCCCAGCGACTGCCGCCGGCTGGTCTGCTGCGGCGTCTCGGCGGTCGGCACGCCCTCGTTGAGCAGCCGGATCACCGCGCGGCTCGCGGAGCCCGTTGCCGCCGTCCGGACTGCCGATGATGTCCATGTTCAGCACACCCTGGATGTTCCAGCCGTTATCCCTGGCGAGCTGGGCGAAGTGGTCGGACCCGAGCAGCCCCTGCTCCTCGCCGGCGAAGGCCACGAACACGATCGTCGCCTCGGTCGGATGCGGGGCGAAGACCCGCGCCAGCTCGAGCACGGCCGAGGTGCCGGAGGCGTCGTCGTTTGCCCCCGGCGCGTCACTGGTGGCATTGAGCACGTCGGTCACACGCGAGTCGTAATGAGCGCCCACCACGTAGACGCGGTCGGCCGACGTGGGGTCGGTCCCGCGCAGCGTCGCCATGACGTTAGTGATCCTGGTCGGCGTCGGGACGCGCGGCACGGGCTGCTGGATGTAGCTCTGCAGCTCCACGGTCATGCGACCGCCCGACGTCGCCGCGATCTTGTCGAACTCGCTCTTGATCCAGTCACGCGCCGCGCCGATACCGCGATTCGGATCGTCCTGCGTCGAGAGCGTGTGGCGGGTCCCGAAGCTCACGAGGCCGGCGTCATAGCGCTCCAGGCTGTCGGCGCTGACGTCCTGGAGCATCGCCCGCACGTCAGCAGGTGGCTGCCACCACGACGGCGGCACGCGCTCGGCCTGGCCCACGCTCGCCGCGGGCCGCAGCGCCGGCAACACCGCCAACGCGCCAACCACTTGGACATGGCGTCCTCCCTCCTACTCGGCGGCGCCGGGTGCGCGGGCCGGCGGGCCAGATCTTTCCGCGCCCCCGCTCGGTGCGCGGCCCTGAGCCGCACGGTACCCGGGGCAGGCGCAACCGTGGCACCGTGCACCGCCGCTAACCGCCCGCGGGAAGGCCAGGACGTGCCCGAGCATGACGGTCGCGTGTCGCCCCAAGGCTGGGTCGACGGCACCTTCTTCCTGGAGCTCATCCACCACGCCAACCCCGAGCGCGGCGCCGACATCTTTCCTGACGTCCGAGTGCTCTAGCGATGATTTTCACCGTCGCCGCGTGTCTTCATTGGTGGACGCGGGTAGCGTCCATCAGGTCGCCCGCGCGTGAGGTCCACAACCGAGGAGATGACAATGCCCGAGCACAAGGTGGGAACCCGTGACGAATGGCAGGCGGCACGCGACGAGCTGGCGAAGCTCGAGGCCCAGCACGCCGAGCTGAATGAGGAGATCAAGAGGAAGCGGGTCGAGCTCCCTTGGGTCCCGGTCGAGAAGGAGTACGTGTTCGACACCGAGGTCGGGAAGAAGTCCTTGGCCGAGCTCTTCGACGGCCGTTCGCAGCTCCTCGCCTACAACATCATGTACGGGCCCGACTACTCGCTCGGTGCGTGCCCCGGATGCACGAGCCTTGGCGATGAGTTCTCCGGTGGGCTGATCCATATGAACAAGCGGGACGTGACGTTCCTCTGCTTCTCGCGCGCGCCGATCGATCGGCTCGCCGCCTACAAGCAGCGGATGGGCTGGCAGTTCCCGTATGTCTCGACCTACGACACCGACTTCCCATGGGACTTCGCGCTCGCGATGACCGAGGAGCAGGCGAACGAGATCCCCGAGGTGAAGGAGATGGTCGACAACCCGCCCGAGTGGCTTCGGGAATGGGGCGAGCAGATCGGGGCGGAGCTCAAGGACGGCCTGCGCGAGGGCCCGGGCTACATCGCGTTCGCGCGCGAGAACGGGACCGTCTATCACACGTACACCGTGATGGCGCCCGATCCGTTCGTTCAGCCCCACTTCAACATGCTGCTCGAGCGGACCCCGAAGCCCGGGCCCGAGGAGCCGCGCTCGTGGCGCAAGGACGAGTACCCGGACTGAACGGCGTGTCCTCGCTGCGGACCGTCCACGCGCATCGCCGCGATCAGCTCGCGTTGCTCGGAGGGCTTCTGGCGCTCGCGGTCGTGGCCTGGCTTGTCACCGGCGACCGGATGGGGAGCATGGACTCGATGCCCGGGATGGCCCTCGGAGGCCTCGGCTTCTACATCACCGTCTGGGTAGTGATGATGGCGGCGATGATGTTCCCACCGCTGGCTCCGACGGTGCTGACGTACGACCGCCTTCGAGGGGAGTCCGTCGCTCGCGGCAACGGAGCCCCGGTTGACGCAACCGCCCTGTTTCTCTGCGGTTACCTGTTGGTGTGGACCGCGGCGGGCCTCGTCGCCTACGCTCTGTTCGAGTTCGTCCGTTCCCTCGACCCGCTGTTCCTGGCCTGGGACGAGGCCGGTCGGTACGTCACCGCGGGCGTCATCGTGGCCGCGACCGCCTACCAGCTGACGCCGGCCAAGGAGGCCTGCTTGGCCGCGTGCCGCAACCCGACGACGGTCCTCGCCGAGCGCTGGCGGGACGGCCGGGCAGGTGCGATGGAGTTGGGCATCCGGTACGGGGCCTGGTGCGTCGGCTGCTGCTGGGCGCTAATGGTGGCGCTGTTCGCCGTGGGCGTCATGAGCCTGGGGTGGATGGCGTTGATTGCGGCGTTCATCGGGGCAGAGAGGCTGCTGCCGTGGCCGAGTGCAGCCCGGGGAGCCGTGGCCTTGTCGCTGCTCGTGCTTGGGCTGGGCGTGGCGTTCTTCCCGGCTGACCTCCCGGGGTTCGCCGAGCCGGACGGCGCGATGCACGGAGGCAACGGCCCTGGCGAGTCCATGCAGATGAAGCGCTGAATCTCGACGTCATGCTCGTCGGCGTCGACCTTGACATGGCGAGCGGGCGCCTACCTGACGTCTAAGATGCAGGCGCTTCCGGCCATCCGGGGTCTGATCGGCGCCGAGGGCCTCCCGCAGCTCGAGGCCGGCCGGTAGTCGTTGCCAGCGTCGTCGTGCGGGACGGTCGGCAACCCCGAGCCCGCGCGGCGCCCGGGTTGCTCCGTCCGTGCTGCCACGATGTCCCGGTGACCACCGCCGCCCGTGAGACGTTCGAGACCGGGGCGCTTGATCGTCTGCGTACGCTCACGGGAGACCCTTCGGCGGAGTTTCGTCCCGATCAGCTCGAGGCGATCCGCGACGTGGTCCTCGACCGCAGCCGCGTGCTCTGCGTGCAGCGGACCGGCTGGGGGAAGTCGGCGGTGTACTTCGTCGCGACGGCCCTCCTGCGTGACGCGGGGGCGGGGCCAACGCTGATCGTCAGTCCCCTGCTCGCGCTGATGCGGAACCAGATCGTCGCGGCCGAGCGGCTCGGGCTGCGGGCCCACACGATCAACAGCACCAACCGCGGCGAGTGGGATCGCGTCCGCGAGCTACTCGCCGACGGCACCGTCGACCTGCTCCTGATCAGCCCCGAGCGACTCAACAATCCGCGCTTCCGCGACGAAATGCTGCCGCTCTTTGCGGCCTCGGTCGGGCTGCTGGTGATCGACGAGGCCCATTGCATCTCCGACTGGGGACACGACTTCCGTCCTGACTACCGCCGGGTCAAGGACATGCTCGACGCGCTCGCCCCGCAGGTAGCCGTCCTCGGCACGACCGCGACCGCGAACGACCGCGTGGTCGGCGACGTGCTCGAGCAACTGGCCGGTGCGAACAACGAGCCGCTGCGCTCCTACCGCGGCCCGCTCGCGCGCACCAGCCTGCGCCTCGAGACGCTCGACCTGCCACGTCCCGCCGAGCGGCTCGCCTGGCTCGTCGAGCACCTTCCGCGGCTGCCCGGCTCGGGGATCGTCTACACGCTCACCAAGCGCGATGCCGAGCAAGTCGCGGCCTTCCTGACCGCCAACGGGGTCCCTGCGCTCGCCTACAGCGGCGAGCAGGACACCGAGCAGCGGATCGCCACCGAGGAGCGCCTGCTCCGCAACGAGATCAAGGTCGTGGTCGCCACCAGTGCGCTCGGGATGGGCTACGACAAGTCGGACCTGACCTTCATCGTCCACTTCCAGGCGCCCGGATCGGTCGTCGCCTACTACCAGCAGGTCGGCCGCGCCGGCCGCGGCGTCGCCCACGCCGACGTGATCCTCCTGCGCGGCGGCGAGGACCGCAGGATCCAGGACTTCTTCATCGAGCAGGCGTTCCCAGCGCGCGAGCGCGTGCGCGCGGTGCGCGACGAGCTCGCGGCCGTCGGGCGACGAGGGCCGCACGACGCGCGAGCTGATGAGCGTCGTCAACGTCGGCATGGAGCGGATCGAGTCGATGCTCAAGATCCTCGACGTCGAGGGCGCGGTGACTCGCGCCGGCAACCGCTGGCACGCCGTGCCCGACAGCGACTGGAGCTACGACTCGACGCGCTACGAGCAGGTCACCGCCCTGCGCCGGGCCGAGCAGGAAGCGATGGCGGCATACGGCGCCGACGGCCGCTGCCTCATGCGCGCCCTGCAGGAGGAGCTCGACGATCCCGATCCCGAGGACTGCGGCCGCTGCTCGGTCTGCACCGAGGCGCGCTTCGGCAACCCGCCCGACGCGAGCCTCGTCGAGGTCGCCCAGCGCCACTTACGCTCGCGTCCGCTCGAGCTCGAGGTGCGCAAGATGGCGCCGGACGCCGCGACCGGGGCGATGCGCAAGATTCCCGACGACGCTCGCACCGAGCCCGGCTGGGCGCTCGCGCGCGTGGGTGACGGTGGCTGGTGGCCGGCGATCGAGCGTGGCCTGCGCGCCGGCCGCCTCGACGACGAGATCGCCGTCGCGCTGGCCGACGTCCTGAGGGAGGCCGGGACGCGCGTCGCGTGGGTCACCACCGTCCCATCGGCTCGCCTCGGGGGCGTGGTCCCCGATCTGGCCGAGCGCGTCGCCGCCGAGCTCGGCGTCGAGTACCTCGGCCTTGTCGCCCGCAGCGTGGACCGTCCACCCCAGCGCGAGATGGCGAACGCCTTCCAGCAGGCGGCCAACGTGCGCGGCGCCTTCACTGTTACAGCCACACCGCCCGCCGGCGCGGGCGTCCTGCTCGACGACCGCCGCCTCTCCGGCTGGACGATCGCGATGGTCGGTGGCCAGCTCCGCCGCGCCGGTGCCGAGGCAGTGGTGCCGCTCACCCTTGCGACGCTGATGTGACTCGGGCGCGGACGCCTCTTGTCCCGGCTGGCCTACACCACCGTCGAAGGGCGGCAGCAGCTACTCGGCGCCCTCGCGGACGAGGAGATCGGACTTGCGACGCGTCACTGGGCGCGGCGCACGAGCGGCTCGTTATTGCAACCGCGGACACGCGCGAAGAAGAGCTGTTCGGCCCGGCCCAGGCGCGTACGGGCGCGCGAAGCGGACGCATGTACACACGAATCGGCCACGCCGACGGCAAGACGGTCCATCACAATGGGAACCCCCGAACCTGTGAGGTCGAGATGACCCTTGGCGAAAACTCCGCCAACAGCGCAGTCGGTGCACTCGAGTCGGTCGAGGCGGTCGACGCGGCCGCGCTCAAGCTTGCCGGGGCGGTGACCAATGCCATCCCCGTCGGTGCGCCGCGGGACGCGCTATCCGGCACGTGGCTCGGCCATGCGCTCCATCCGTTGCTGACGGATGTGGTCATCGGGTCGTTCCTCAGCGCGACGCTGCTCGACCTGCTCGGCGGCGACGACACCGGCCGCGCGAGCGAGCGTCTCATCGAGATCGGTCTCGTGACCTCCGCGCCGACGGTCGCCAGCGGCCTGAGCGATTGGGCCATGACCGTCTACGGCGACCGCCGCGCCCGCCCGGTTGGGCTAGCGCACGCGAGCGCGAACCTGACCGCGTCCACGCTGTATGCGGCGTCGCTCGCCGCGCGGCGCCGGGGCGCCCCGGGCCGGGGCAAGCTGCTCGGCGTCGCGGGCGGCGCGGTGCTCTCAGTCGGTGCCTTCCTCGGCGGGCACCTCTCGTTCACGCGCGGAGTCGGTGTCAACGAGACGACGTTCGACGAGGGGCCCCGCGACTGGACGACGGTCGAGGCGGGCGAGCTCGAGGACGGCCAGCCGACCAGCGCGATGGCGGGCGACACGCCCGTTCTGCTGCTCAGGCACAACGGTCACCTGCACGCGCTGCACGATCGCTGCTCGCACCGCGGCTGCCCGCTCAGCAGCGGTGAGGTCGAGGGCGAGTCCATCACCTGCCCCTGCCACGGCTCGCGCTTCGACCTTCGCGACGGCTCGATCGAACGCGGCCCGGCGACGGCGCCGCAACCCGTATTCGAGACCCGCGACCGCGAGGGCGGGATCGAGGTCAGGCTACCCGCGCCCGCCTGACTCGCTGGCCTCGGCCTCGCCGCATAGGGTTGTGGCATGGACGAACTGGTGGTCGTCAAAGTCGTTGGGACCGAGCCGGAGGCCGAACTGCTGTGCTCGCTGTTGCGGAGTGCGGGTATCGACTGCGCGGGCCGACAGACCAACCTGGGAGCGGGGCGGCCGATGGCATGCGAGGCGGCCCAAGGAGCTAGTCGTCCGCCGCTAGACCTGGACGATGTTCGCAACATCCTGCGGGAATAGGCGCCTGCCTCCGTCTTATGCGGGTTTGCCGGCGTCGATCCACCCGCGGAAGGCGGCGACGCGCTCCGCGGGCCATGCGCCGTCGCATGGCATCGTGCCGGCCTCGAGCCGGCCGAGGATGGCGTCGGCGTGGGTCGAGACGTCGTCGAGGGACCAGAGATCGAACGCGAAGCGCATCGAATCGCGGTCGCGCTCGCGAAACAGTGGCTTGATGTGCTCCTCGAAGTGCAGCGGCTCGTCCGGCCCCGACAGCTGAGCTGAGTCGCTCGCGATTGTGGCTGCCCCACCGCCATCGGTCAAGAAGCGACTCGCCGCGCCCCAGTCGGGGAAGTGCCGAGCAAGCGAGTCCGCCACGGCCGTCAGCGCGCCCTCAACAGGTCCGAGCGCGCTCGCGACGTCCTCCGGCGAGCTCTTTATGACCGCAGCGCAGAAGCTCGAGGCATCGCGCAGGCGCTCCTCGAGCAGGACCCAGGCGGATTCCCGATGCGGCATGAGGTCGTCGTCCTCGTAGAAGAGCTCGAAGCTCGGCCCGGCGGTGCGCCCCGGGTACTCAGGTCCGACTGGCAGCGTCGTGATCAGGTTGCCGAGCGGCCTGAGCACGCCCCCCATCAGGGTGACCGCCGCGTTCGCCAGCGTTCCCAGCTGCGCGTCCGTCTCCTCCGTGTGCGCGAAGTACCGCTCCAGGACCTGCAGGAGGATCTCGTAGCTGACATTGAAGAGATCCGTGCACAGGGACGTCACGCGATCGCCGATGAGGGGGATCGAGGCGTCGCGCTCGCCACGACGCACGGCCGCGAACATCGCGGGGCGGACCGGATCGGCCGCCGGATTCGCCGCGAGCATCCCGCGGTACTCCTCGAGGATCTGGACGAACTGGCCGAAGTGGGCCGCCTCCCAATGCCCGCGCGCCCCCTCGCCCTGCTCGAGGATCGTGTCGAGCGCTCGCTGGGCCGACGCGAGATCGGTCACGGCCACGAGCTCGGGCCAGTGGAAGTCGGTGCTCGTCGCCTGTGCGCGCGGCGGCCCGACGAAGAGGTTGCGCTCGCCGAACTTGTCAGCGAGGTGCGCCAGACCGTGCTCGATCGAGCGATACAGGTGGCCGATTGTTGCGAAGTCCTGCAGCTGGGGCACGATGTCGCCTTCGGCCATCAGGGGCACCGCATCGTGCACGGGCGCGTCGATGCCTTTTGCGCCCTCGAGCGCCATGCCCTCCGGGCGCTCGAGGAACATGAAGTGCTGTAACGCCCGCTCGCCGAAGGGCACCAGTGTCAGGTTCACACCGGCCGGATAGTGGTGCGCAGGTGCGGGCAGGTTCGGCCGGGTCAGATGAGGCGCCGCACCGATCGCGGAGAGCACGTTCTGCACGAGCGCGAGGTGCAGCATCTCCTCGGTGGCGACGTGGGCGACCGCGTGGCGCCAGCGGCTGACGGCTTCGAGTTCCTCCGACGTGAGCCCCTCGTCCGTGCTTTGCTTCAGCGAGAACGCCGCGAACAGGTACTGGCACATGATCCCGTGCTCGAGCTCGGCGGCCTGGCACAGCATGTAGATGAGCGCCTCGCGATGCTCGATGACAAACGGCGCCTCGGGCTCCGCCCGTCCGCCGCGCGTCGCCAACACCTCGGCGAGGCGACCCCGCCCGGCAGTGCCGGTCGGGTCAGTCATCTAGACGAATCGCTTCACGAAGTCGAGTGCCGTCTGTGCCACCTCGCGCCAGCCGCTGTCGATCGTGAGCGAGTGCCCGCGGTTCGGGATCCTGGTGATCTCGGTGACTGACTGATTGTGCTTCTGGCGCTTGTAGGCGGCGTTGGCGATCGCCCACGGGACGGTGTGGTCCTTCTCGCCCTCGATGATCAGCAGCGGGCCACGGGCTGGATTCCTGGGATCGACCTTCGCCTCGGTGAAGGGGTTCACATTTGCGTTCGCCATCTGCGCCAGCGCCACCCCGGGCCCGGCGACGTGGTACGTGTCGTACAGCTGCCGCGCCTCCTCGTCGTCGAGCGCGTTGGCCCATCCGTACTTGAACTGGTCGAACGTGAGGGTGACCGCCCGGCCTCGATTGAGCGGATTCGCAGCACCGGGCCGGCCAACTTCAGTGTCGAGAACGGCAGGGGCAGGACGCCTCGGAACGGCCCCGGGTCGATCGCCACCGAGGCGGCCGACAGCCCCCGGTCGGCGATCATCTGGGTCAGCAGGCCGCCCGTGGAATGGCCCATCACGGCCGGCTTCTTGTCGAGCTGGCCGATCACCGCGGCGGTGTGGTCGGCAACCCGCTTCAGAGTCTTCCTCGCGAGGACCTCGGGGTTGGCGCGAGCCTCCTCGACCGATTCCGGATCGTCCGGCCAGGAGGGCGTCACACCCGCGTAGCCGTTCTCTTCGAACACACCGACCCAGTTGTCCCAGCTGCTCGGCAGCAGCCAAAGCCCATGGATGAAGACGACAGGCGTCTTGCCGCTCGAGTTGGCTCGATCGATCTGGCGCTGCTCGCGCTCAGTGATCTCGGCTTCGGTAGGGACGGTGTTCGGCGATGCGGACATGAGTCGAATCCTTTCATGGTGATAGCGGGCCTACCGGCCCGCTTGTTGCAGGATGCGGCGACGCCCATATTTCACCGCTCCACCACCTTCCTGGCGCAAGGGGGATGTGTCATGCAGCGAGGCCCCCGCACGCGAGGCGTTCTCGCATCGGCCAGGACGCCAGCCTGACTGGCTAGTCGCTAGGCGCGCTTGAGGTGGCTGGCCGGAACGCGGCTGAGCTGGTTGCGCGAGGTCATGTCGAGCGTACGCGCGTGCGCACACGGTCGGCCGGCTCCGCACCAGCCGACTCGGCCCACACATCGTCCGGGGCGTGCTTGTTGAAGAGCGCCTGGGCCATCTGGAAGCGCCCCGCGTTCTGGGCATACGAACAGCACGTACTTCATCTGGTTCTCCGTCTCATCCCGCCAACACAAGCTTCTCCGCGCATCGACCTGTTGCTGATCGTCGCGATCCGCAGTTGGGTCGTGACCCAGCCCGAGGATGGCGCCCGCTCATGGCTGACGGCCTTGCGTCACCCACGATCGCCCGCGTGCTCGAGCGGCCCGGCGAGCGCTGGACCCTCGAGGCGCTCGCGCGCGAGGTCCATCTCTTGCGCGCCACGCGCGCCGGTTCACGGAGACGGTCGGCGAGCCGCCGCTCGCCTACCTCGCTCGCTGGCGGATGCACCTCGCGGCGCAGCGGCTGAAGTACTCCTCAGACACGGTTGCAGCCATCGCCCAGGAGGTCGGCTACACGTCGGAGTACGCCTTCAACCGAGCCTTCGCCCGCCACCGCGGAACGCCACCCGGCCGTTACCGGCGCCTGGCGCAAGCCGCTTGAGCCCGAGGCCCGCTGTCGCGGCGGCGGTACTCAGGCACCCAGGGAGATTCGAACTCCCACCGGCCCAACGGGCCACAAGGCCCTCAACCTGAACCGCGGGGGCTCCGCCGTGCCGGGGGGTGCGGATTCGTACGCGGCGACGCGCCCGAAGGAGCGGCGCTCAGTCGCTCAGTCCTGCCAGGCCACCAGCTCTGCGGATGGGTTGGGAAGGGACCCCGCGCCGGGAGCTCTCCGCGGAGGACTTGTCTGCCGCCGGCGCGGCGCGTGGGTGGGCGCTCGCGGTCGTTTCGGTGTCCTGGCGGTTCGGGGCGAGGCCGGTGGCGGCGAGCGCGATTGCGATGGCGCAGGCGATGGTGGTAGGTCGTCCGGGTCGTTGGGCGGCGAGCCGGCGCCGCAGGGTGGAGGGTGGCGGGTGCGAGTGTGCCGTTGTCATCGTGTGTCGGGGTTAGGTGCTTTGCAGGGCAGCGAAGGCGACCGCGGCCAGCAGGCAGCAGAGCTCGATGGTCGCGGTCATCCAGCGGGTCTCGTCGTGATGCACTGTGTTCTCCGTTTGGGTTAGACGGTCACGAACTGTTCTGCGTGGACATGCTCTGGGGCGACGCCGAGGCGTTCGAGGCCGGCGAGAGTCGCGGTCAGCATGGGCGGTGGGCCGCACACGAAGACGTCGGCGCGGGAAAGGTCTGGTGGCATGTGGCGGGCGAGCAGATCTGTGTCGATGAAGCCGGTCTCGCCCTGCCAGCCCGGCGGGGGCTCGGTCAGTACGTGCACGACTCGCAGGTCGAGCCGCTGCTGGAGCTGCTCGAGCTGCTCGCGGAAGGTGATGTCCAGCCAGCGCACGCTGCCGTAGACGAGCAAGTAGGGGCGTCGGTCGCCGTTGTCGGCGGCGGTTCTAAGCTGGCTGATGATCGGGGTGATGCCGATCCCGCCGGCGATCAGCGCGAACCGCTCGGCTTGGCGGCGGGGCCGGTAGGAGCCGTGCGGCCCGTCCAACAGCACCCGCGTGCCGGGCTGCAAATGGGCGGCCCGGCTGGTGAAGTCGCCATAGGCCTTGATCGTGAACGCCGGCCGCTTCGGACGGGTCGCGCTCGAGCTGTACGAGAAGGGATGCTCCACGAGCGCGTGGGGCGAGTTGGCCAGCTTCAGCCAGGCGAACTGGCCGGGCCGGAAGCGGTGGCCGCCATGGCCGGCGGCGCGCAGCGCAAGCGTGGTCGCGCCGCCGCGCTCCTTCTCGACCCGCTCAACCAGGTAGGGGCGGCGCGCCAGCCGGCGCGGACGCAACAGGCGTAGCTCCACGAGGGCGACGAGGCCCACGGCGGCCAGCCCACCGGCCAGCACGCCGGCCGGCCCCGCGGTCAGGTAGCGATCGACCCCGATGGCGTGCAGCAGGCCGAGCGCCAGCGCGGCGATCCCTAGCGCGTTGTGAAGCCCGCGCCAGCGCGCATAGCCAAGCCGCAACCGCCGGCGCAGCACGGAACTAACGATCAGCGCGGCCAGCGCCGTGCACGAGGCCAGCGCTGCCTGGGCGCGCCACGGCGCCCCGAGCGGATCGAACAGCGCCAGATTGGACGGATCGCCGACTACTACCAGCGCCACATGTGCCGCGATCGCCGCCACCAACACGTCGGCCATGTGCCGATGCAGGCGGATCGCCACATCCGCCCCCAACGGCCGGGCCACCACCCCCAGCCGCGCCGGCAAGGCCAACTGCAGCGCCAGCAGCGCCAGCGCCACTATCCCCAACGCCGAAGCCAGTTCGACGACGAAACCGCGCCCAGCCGGCGGCGAGCCCACCAACACCACTGCCAACGGCAGTACGACGGCCAAACAGCAGGCCGCGACCCAGACCCCCTTACCGCGAGCCCGATGCCCGGGCCGAGTGGCGCCGCGCCGCAGCCCGCCGAGCAGGTGCAAGGCCGTCCGGTCGCTGCGATCGATACTGGTGGTCATGGGCCTTCCTCCGAGCGGTATGGACGCCGAAGAGGGTCCCGCAAGACGCGCGCAACCTGTATGGGGGATTCCACGTAGCGCGCCCGCCCACTCGCTCTCGGTCGTGCCAGTCTCGGTCCGGGGGATGCGCGCTGGGCCATGGGGCCAACGACGCACGCAGGGCGAGGTCTATTCCGGCTCCGTGACAAAGCTCACACGCCGCGTGCGCCGGCCCGGCGCGGCGGCAGCTACGATCCGATCGCTCGGGCTGGCCCCTCGAGCGCGACCCGCTTGATCTCGAGACCAGCAATCCAGGTGTGTTCGTGGCCGGAGACGTCCGCCACGGGTCAGTCAAAAGGGCCGCCTCGGCCGTCGGTGACGGAGCACTGGCAGTCGCCCTCATCCATTCCCTTCGCCAGGTCTGACGCGCACCGCAGTCGAAGCTTCGGGGGCAAGCTCGAGGCCCAGCCGTCTTGCGCCCAAGACTCGACGCGTCGGCGGCGGTGCGGATTGGCCGGTCACCAGCGCCGTAAGACCGATCGCTGTCCCGTTCGTACTCGCCTGGGCGGAGCTACGCCAGGACGAGCTACGCGAGAACAGGCGTCGCGCCGCGCGCCGGTGAGACACTCCAGCCGACCGAGCCGCTCCGATGATTGGCCTGACCCCCGACATCACCCAGGCCCCCGTGATCCGCGACCGCGTTCTCCATCTCGGCTTCGGCGACGGCGCGGCGCTGGTCAGCTGGAGGCGCGGGCGTCCGTGACGGCGCACGGGATTTGGTCTGCCCGATCGAGGATCTCCGGGTCGCCGGTGATCAGTGTGGCGTTCTTCGCGGCGGCCGTCGCGATTGCGAAGCAGTCGGCGAGCGCGATCGGGTGCTCTGCCCTGAGCCCAGCGACGGCACGCATGCGGGCGACGCCGGGGAGCTCGGCGTTTACGAGCTCGCGCAGGCGGCCAAGCACGGCCTCTGCGTCTTGGGCCCCGTGCTGTCGTCGCACTTGGTACTCGATCTCGACGAGGTTGACCCAGCTGATCGTTGGGCGCCCAGAGTCGAGTGCTGCCTGGACGATCCCGGCCGCCGGTTCCTCTCCGTCGAGCCAGGCGAGCACGGCCCACGAGTCAAGGCAGGACTTCACCTGGGCTCGGCGGAGCGATCCTCCAGCAGCCTGCCGGCCATGCCGGTCCCGCGATAGCGTCCGCGGAGCTGCACCGGCCCGGCTTCGGCCCTGACCAGCACGCCATCCGGGCGCTCCTCAAACGCCACCGCCACGCCCGGCCCGAGACCCTGGCGCTCACGCAGCGGCTTGGGGATCACGACTTGGCCCTTCGTGCCCACCCTGTGAGTCATACCAAGCCAGTATAACCGCCGTGCGGTGAGACCACCCGAGGTGAGAGAAGGTCGCCTCCTTGTCGTCCGCGCGGCAGCGGCGATTCCGACCCCGCCGCGCCTCATCGTCCACGCGCTTCGCGGAGCCGTCTCGGCCGCTTGCTCAGCCCGCCGCGGGGCGGAGTGGTGTCGCTCATCACTGTGCCCTCGCCGTCGCGCCTTCCGGGGTGGGCCCTCCGATCCGCCCCAGCACTTCGAACACCGCCGCGATGTCGCGGCGCTCGTAGCCGAGCTCGGTCGCCCGTTCCAGCACCTCGTCCGCAGCGCCAGCGGAGGGCAGCGGCGCGTCGACCTCACGCGCTGTCGCCAGCGCGAGGCCGATGTCCTTGTGCATGAGCCCGATGTTGAACCATGCCTCGTCGGGCAGGTCGAGGACGAGCGGAACGCGCGCGTTGAGCATCGGCGAGCCGATCGCGCTCTCTGACATCACGTTGGCCGCCAGCCGGCGGTCGATCCCCTCCCGTTCGGCGAGCAGCAGGCCCTCGGAGAAGGCGAGCATCTGCACCGCCAAGCTGATGTTGATGGCGAGCTTGAGGACGAGCCCCTGGCCGTTCCCGCCGATGCGCGTCGGTGTACCCAGCTCTCGCAGGATCGGCTCCACGCGCGTGTAAGCGTCCTCCTCGCCGCCGACCATGATTGTGAGTGTCCCGGCCTTCACCTGGGGCACGCTGCCGGACACGGGCGCGTCGAGCATCTGCGCCCCGCGCTCGCGCACCTGGGCCGCGAGCTCGCGACTCACGTCTGGGCTGACCGTGCTCATGTCCGCCCAGACGTTCCCTTCGCGCAGGCCGGTGAGCACGCCGTCCCGGCCCGACGCCACGGACTCGATCACGTCGTCGTTCGGAAGAGAGGTGAAGACCACATCACTTGCCTCGGCGATCTCGCGCGCCGTGTCATGCCAGCGCACCCCTTTGTCCACCAGCGGCTGGGCACCCTCGTGGTCGCGGTCCATCCCGCATACGTCGTAGCCGGCGTCGAGCAATCGGGCGGCCATGTTGCCGCCCATGTGGCCGAGGCCGACGAAGCCGATGGTCTCCATCCCTATCCCTTCCCTTCGATCGTCGCGATGTCGTCGTCGTTGAGCTCGATGTTCGCCGCGGCCAGGATCGGGTCGACCTGGGAGGGTCGCCGGAAGCCGACGATCGCGCCGTCCACGGCGGGGTTGCCGAGCGTCCAGGCCACGGCGACCGCGCCCGCGCTGGTGTCATGGCGCACGGCAACCGTCTCGAGGCGCTCGACCAGCGCGAGATGGCGCGAGAGCTGCGGCTCCCGGAAGCGCGGATCGTGCTTGCGCCAGTCGTCGTCGGCGAGGCCCTCGATCCGCTCGCGGGTCATCTTCCCGGTCAGGAGGCCCGAGCCCATGGGCGAGTAGACGATCACACCCATCCCCTCGCGCTCGGCATACGGCAGGATCGACTCCTCGACGTCGCGCGCGACGAGCGAGTAGGGCGGCTGAAGCGTCTCGACCGGAGCGATCTGCTGGATGCGGCGGAGATGCTCGACCGTGAAGTTGGACACGCCGATGTGGCCCACGAGGCCTTCGTCACGTAGCTCGACCAGCGTGGACCAGCCCTCCTCGATCTCGTCGTCGGGGATCGGCCAGTGGAGCTGGTAGAGGTCGATCGCGTCGAGCCCCAGCCGTGAGAGGCTCCCTTCGAGCTCGCGCCGCAGCGAGTCGCGTCGGAGGCTCTGGACCGTCGTCCGCCCGGGTCCCTCGGGCTGCCCGCCCTTCGTAAAGACGTAGGGACGCTCCTCGAGACCCGCCAGCGCACGTCCGACGACCGCTTCCGAGTGGCCGAAGCCGTACTGCGCCGCCGTGTCGATCCAGTTGACGCCAAGCGCGAGGGCGCGGTGGATCGCGGCAATCGATTCGTCATCGTCCTGCGAGCCCCAGCCCCAGTCGTAGCCACCGCCTCCGATCGCCCACGCGCCGAAACCGACGTGGGTGATCTCGAGGCCGGTTGCTCCCAGTTGCGTTGTCTTGAGTTGTGTTGTCTCCATTCCTCAGAGGTTCCCGTGAACAGGGCTCTGGGTCATCGACGCCAGCGCCCGTTTGGCATTAGGGCTATCCCCCATGCGCGGAGGCGCGCCACCATCATTCCCGCGAAGAGGACAGTCGCCCAGCCCGTAAGGACCAGCTGCGGACGCGCGTGCTGGTACGTGATTGCCTGGCGCGCGCGGCCACCGATCCGTAGCGCTGAAAGCTGAGACTCCCCCGCCGTACGCTGCACCGCCGCCAGCGCGCACGAGTGCAGCTCCGCGTCACCCACGAGCGCCGCGTCGATGCGGTGCGGCACCGGATCGCCGAGCGCGAGCGTATAGCGGATGACGGAATGTCACACGCTCTCCGATCGCCAGCAACCCATCCGTTGCCGCGTAACTGCGGAGACCGAAATCTCGAGTAGCTCGGAGGCCCGCAGCAGCAGAAGCGGATCGCCGATCGGCTCAGCCGCTGCAACGAGCACGAACATCCGCGTTTCCTCGGGAAGCGTCTTGAGTCGCCGGATGTAGCTCTCCTCGATCCGCCCTGAGAGGGCATGAGCCCCGACTACTCCGAACCCGCCGGCCAGCTGTGTGGCCGTCAGCCCGTGCGGCAGCTCGAGCAACGCCAGCGGATTCCCACGTGTCTCCGCGAATCCGGTCGCGCACGCGCTCGTCCAATTTGAACCGCACTGCCGAGCCCAGCAGCGCGCGGGCGTCGCCATTGCGCAAGCCGCTCCCCAACCCGACCAGAAACCGGTCTGGCGCAGGGCCCGAGCTGAATCCGAACACGATCTCCAGGGCCTGACGTTGCGGGGCGAGCAGCGGCTCGAGGCGATCGAGCAGCGGTGCGCACAGCTGATGCAGACTGGCATAGGCCAGCTCCATCTCCGACTCCACCCCCACCGCCCGGACGACCGTGAGGTCCGACGCCGACGCGATCAAGTACTCCAGCAGCGCCGTCTTCCCGATCCCAGCCTCGCCCCGCAGCACCAGCGACCGGCTCTCGCCGCGGCGGATCGCCGAGACCACGTCGTCCAGCAGTGCGCACTCGCTCCCCCGGCCGCGCAAGACGGTGCGCCCGGCCGGTCCGCGAAAACGGCTCCCATCGGCAACGACTGATCGGAACCCACACGCCTCACAGTGTCGATCTCAAGCGGTCCCAGCAGGAATGGCCGATCGCCCGGAACCGTCAACTTCGCGACAGCCGCTTGGTCTTGCGCTGTTCGTCTTAGATCGCTTTCCGCAAGCTCACTCGTCCTTCCGACGTCCTCGAGATCCTCGAGGAGTAAGAGATCAGTGCGTCTGTTAGCGCAGTGAGCTGAATGCAGCCCGCACCTCGGTGGAGAAGAGCTCCGGCTCCTCCCAGGCGGCGAAGTGGCCGCCCCTGTCGACCTCGTTGAAGTAGGCGAGGTCGGGGTAGACCGCCTCGACCCAGCTGCGCGGGGAAGCCCAGATCTCGCCGGGGAACGCGGTGAAGCCGACTGGCACGGTGACCGCCGGAGGAGCCTGGCCGCTCGCAAGCGATGCGGCCAGCGCTCGTGCGTCCTCCCAGTACGACCGGGCCGCCGACGCTGCGGTGCCGGTCAGCCAGTACAGCGTGATGTCGTCGACGATGGTGTCCCGGGTGAGCTTGCCCACGGGCTCCCCATCGACGAACGCGCGGGAGATCTTGTAGTAACTGTCCGTGTCGTGGTCGAGCAGCCAGGCCGCCAGCGCGACGGGTGAATCCAGCAGGGAGTAGCCGATCGTCTGCGGCCGCGTTGCCATCTCGAGGAAGTAGCCGAAACCGTCTTCCCTGAATGTCGCGACCGCCGCGGCCGCTGCGCGTTCCTGTTCGGATTCCTTGGGCAGCTGATCGCCGACCGCGAGTACCGCCGTAAGCAGGTTCAGGTGGTAGCCGACCAAACCCTCGACCGCCTGGCGGCCCATCAGGTCCGTGACGAGGGCACCCACGTCGCCGCCCTGGGCGACGTAGCGGGTGTAGCCGAGGCGGTGCATCAGCTCCGCCCACGCGCGTGCGGTGCGGCTGGCGTCCCAGCCGAGCTCGGCGGGCTCGCCGGAGAACCCGTAACCGGGCAGTGACGGCAGCACCAGGTGGAATGCGTCCTCGGCGCGTCCGCCGTGAGCGGTCGGGTCGGTCAGTGGGCTGACGGTCTCCAGCAGCTCGATGACCGAGCCGGGCCAGCCATGCGTCATGATCAGCGGCAACGCGTCCTCATGCCGCGACCTGACGTGGATGAAGTGGATCTCGACCCCGTCGATCTCGGTCGTGAACTGCGGCAGCGCGTTCAGTCTCGCCTCGCACTTGCGCCAGTCGTAGTCGGTCGTCCAGTAGCGGGCGAGCGCCTGCAGCGTCGCCAGCTGCACGCCCTGGGAGCGGTCTGCAACGAGCTCTTTAGAAGGCCAGCGCGTCGCCTCGATCCGGCGTCGCAGCTCAGCAAGCTCCCCTTCTGGAATCTCGACCTGAAAAGGACGTACGTCGGTGCCGGTCCCGGCGGCAGTACCCATGGCTGAGCTCATGTGAATCTCCTTTCACAACCTCACGGCGTTTGGTGACGCCAACACGCCTGCTCCGTCTCGTCTGCCCGTCGCGCCCGCGGAGGCCCTGGTCTACCCCCTGGTCTGCCTAGACAGTGACCTGCAGCGTGCGGACTCCTTGGAACCCGATCCACACCCGTGCGTCGTCTTTGACGATCCTCACGAGGGCATTGTCGCAGTGCGGGCAGCGCATGACGATCCCCGCGCCGCGGTAGACATGCATCGCGCCGACCGCCTCCATGGCGCCGCACTTGCCACACGTCCCGAGTGCCGTCGTCATCTCGACCGCGAACACCTCCTGGAGAAGCCCGGCGACGGCGTTTCCACCCAGCATCAGCGCCTCCCTCTCATCATCCCGTCGGTCCGAAGCGTTCGGTCTTGATCATCTGCGGGTCGTGTCGGAGCTGCACGAGCGCCTCTGAGACGGCCTCGACGAACGGAGTCGAGCCGCAGACGTAAACGAGCGGCCGGCGGCAGCAGCGGCCCGCCCTGCGCCGGCTCCCAGACGAAGTAGCCGCCGACGGGGCCCACGGAGCTCGATCTGGTCGCCCGGCCGGAGCTCGTCGGTCAGGTACGGGGTCTTGCATACGACGTCGAGGACGGCCGCGACCCGCCAGGTCAGTCGCCCCAGCACCGCTGCACGTCCAGCGGCGCGGCTCGTCCACATCGTCAACGATCGAGAAGTCCCACTGCTCGAGCGGCGTATGCGGCGTCGGGCCGGCGAAGAGAACGGGGGGAAGTCTCAGGTCACGTACTGACCGGGCGGCACCCGGCCGCTCGGCGCGTCGCCGCGGCGGCCGCGGAAACCCCGCGAGATGATGGGGGCCATCGCTACTCCTCTCTAGCCGAAGGTGAAAACGTACGCCTCGACGCCCTGCTCGTGGAACGCGATCTCGAACGTGCGCTCTTCCACGGCCCCCGGCTGGCGGACGAGCTGGTACATGCGATCCTCGTCGAGGTGGCCGTTGCCATCGGAGTCGGTGTCGACTCCATGGGCGGCGCCGGGACCCTCGCCGTCGAGCAGAACGCGGAACGACACCGGTTGGCCTTGCCCGGTTCGTCGCAGCACGAGATGGACGTCGCGTGCCTGGAACCGGAACAAGATCCGCCCGCCGGCCGCGTTCAGGCTGACGCGCTCTCGCTCCTTCGTCCAGTCGCCGGAGAGGGCCCACTGGTTGAGCTTCAGGCGGTCGGGTGATGCGAAGTTGCCGGTGCGCTTGTAGCCCAGGTAGGTCTCCGGGCTGTTCAGGTGCGCCCAGTCGGCCTCGGCCTCGTCGCCCTCGCCGTAGACGGTCACAAGGTCCTGAGGCGCGAGACCCAGCAGTTGTTGGATCACTCGCTCGGACTGCTCGTACCGCCCTTCGCCGAAGTGGTGGTGGCGAATGACTCCTTCGCGGTCGGCGAAGTACAGGGCGGGCCAGTAGCTGTTGCTGAACGCCCGCCAGATCTCGTAGCGGTTGTCGACGGCGACCGGCCAGTCGATTCCTCTGCCCTTCACTTCCCGACGCACGCTGTCGAGGTTCTGCTCGAACTCGAACTCCGGCGTCTGTATGCCGACCACGACGAGCCCGTGCTCCCGGTACTTCTCCGCCCAGGCGCGGATGTGCGGAAGCGTGCGGAGCCAGTTGATGCAGGTGTATGTGCCGAAGTCGATCAAGACGACGCGTCCTTGGAGGCCGGCTCGCGTCAGCGGCTCGGAGTTGAGCCACTCGGTCGCGCCGGCGAGCGACGGCATCCTGCTCTCGCGCTTAAGGATCGTGTTCATGAGAAGCCTCTCCATAACTCGTCCAGCAGCGTGCACTCCCGATCCCAACCCACAAGCGCGTCCGTCCGGGCGGGCCAGTGCCATCGCCATCTCCACATTCTAGATCGGCTTTAGCAGGCACCACAAGCAACGGACCCGGTGTCACGCCGGGGCGAGTTCGGAGTCGGAGCGGGCGGCGTGGCCGCCAGCTCGCGGCGGGATCGGATCCCGAGCGTTGTCCGCACCTGGGCATTGAGATGTATCAAGCATCTGATTGAATAAGTCGCGATGGAATCGGCAAGGGCGGACCAGCGTCGCGAGGCGGGTCTGCGGACGCGGGCGCGACTTATGGATGCGGCGTTGGACCTGATCGCGGAGCGTGGCGAGGGGGGCGTGACTCTCCGGGAGCTGACGGATGCCGCAGACGCCAACGTCGCTGCGGTGAGCTACCACTTCGGCTCGCTGGGATCGCTATGTGACGCCGCGATCGAGGATGCGCTGGAGCGCTATCTCGACGCTCAACAGGAGGCAGTGAGCGCGCTCGGTTCCGAGGCCACGCTCGAGGAGTTGGCGGCGGCGTTCGCTCGACCGATGATGCACGCGCTGAGCTCGGGAGGTCGCGATCTCGCCGTGATGCGCATCGTCGCGCGCAGCGGTATCGATCCCCCTCGGGGATGGGAGCGGCTTGGCCCCGGGTTCGATCGGATTCGTGCCGACTGCCGTCGGCTGCTGAAGGCAAACGTTCCCGATGTCAAGGACAGGGAGTTGGACTTCCGCACGCGCGCGGTCGCCGGAATGTTGAACTGGCTGGTCCTCGCACCCGTCGGGACGGAGCTCAGGAACAAGTCCGAGAAGCAGCTCGAGCGATTGGTCGTCCCGGTATTCGCCGGAGCCTTCCGCGGCCTGAGCTAACTCGCGGGTCTCCCCGCGCGAACAATTCAAGCGAATGCTTGACAACACGCGGCACGCTCGATAATCTCAAGCAAACGCTTGATCTACTACTTCGAGCGGCACAGGAGGAACGGCAAATGAGAGTGGCACTCACCGGCGCAACGGGATTCATCGGCTCGCACGTTCTGACGGAACTTCGGGAGCACGGCCACGAGGTCACCGCGCTCGTCCGCGACGACGCCCAGGCCGACATCGTCGCCGCCCGCGGCGCCACCCCGGCCGTCGTCGACCTCTACGACCGGCCGACGGTGCTGAGCCGGCTGAGAGATGCAGGCGGAGCCATCCACACCGCCAGCCCCGGCGACCAGACCAGCGAGATCCTGGACTCCGCAGTCGTCGATGTGGCGATCGAAGCCTTCACCGACACCGGCAAGCCCTACCTCCACATCAGCGGCCAGTGGATCTACGGCTCTAACCCCGCCATCACCGAACAGTCCCCACTGAACGCTCCTGCGTTCATCTCTTGGAGGGAACCGATCGACCGCCGCGTTCTCGACGCGACGGGCATGCGCGGAGTCGTGATCGTGTCGGGCCTCGCGTACGGCGACGGCGGCGGAGGCATCCCCGGGCTCCTTCTCGGTTCGCCCCGAGACGACGCCGGCAACCTGATCATGCTCGGCACGGGCCATCAGCACTGGTCGACGGTCCACGTCGCCGACCTGGCGGGCTTCTTCCGGCGCGTCCTGGAAGACGACTCGGCCCGCGGCCTCTACATCGTCGGCGATGGAGCGAATCCGACCGTCGCCGAGCTCACCGAGGCGGCCGCCGTCGCGGCCGGCGCACCGGGCGCGGTATCCGGTTCCGACGCCGAGGCTCGGGCCCGCCTCGGCGACTACTTCGCCGAGGTCCTCCTGCTCGATCAGCGGAGCGATGCGACCAAGGCTCGAGCAGAGCTCGACTGGCGTCCCCTCCACCCCGGACTCGTCGACGAGTTCCGCAACGGGAGCTATCGCAACGCTGGAGCAACGGCCTGAGACGCACACACCCGATAGGGAGAAGTGAGATGACCTACGACAACGAAGCAATCGTTCGGCACGCCTACCACACGGCAGAAGGCAACGTGCTGGACGTCGCCGGGTTCGTGGGCAGCTTCACCGACGACGGCGTGTTCAACGACCTCGTCGGTCAGGAGAGCTATCGGGGCGAGCAGCTCGGTGAGGTTGTCCTCCGTATGGGCACGCTCCTCCCCGACGTCCATCGTGAGCTGCATCGCGTCACCGTGCTCGGGGACGTTGTCGCCGTCGAGCTGTCGATTCAGGGCACGTTCCTGGGTCCGCTGGAGACGCTCGCGGGGATCGTCCAGCCGACGGGAGCGAAGATCGACGTGCCGACCGCCGACTTCTGGTACCTGCGCGACGGCGAGGTCGAGACGTTCAACTGCTACGTCGGCTACAGCGTCATGTTCGCCCAGATGGGCGTGCTGCCCGACTTCGCATCGGCGGTCGATGAGGTGGGTGTGCCAGAGGCCGAGAAGCTCGCGCAAGGCCAAGGGGTCCAGTAAGTGTCGGCGGAGCTTGCGGACCGCTTGGCGATCCGGACGCTGGTTGATGCGTACGCACGCTGCGCCGATCGCCGCGACGCCGACGGGCAGAAGGCGCTCTTTGCCGAGGACACCCACTTCGTCGTCTACATGGACGGGGAGGGCAGCGAGCCATCGCAGGAGCTCAATGGCCGCGAGGCACTGACGCCGGTTTTCGCCGACCTGAACAGGTACGAGGCGACGACGCACTTCAACGGCCAGAGCACGATCGCGCTCGACGGAGATCGAGCGACCGGCGAGAGCTACTGCCTCGCCCACCACCTGTTCACCGAGGGCGACGAGCGCAAGCTGATGGTCGCCTCCATTCGATATCACGACAGGTTCGTCAAGCGCGACGGTGCTTGGCTCTTCGCCGAGCGCAAGCTCTACGTCGATTGGACCGAGACCCGAACGTCGCTTCCCTAGGATGTCCGACTTTCGCCACAGCGACGGCAGCGGTCGCGCGGACGTCGTCATCGTCGGAGGAGGCTCAGCCAGCGAGCCGCCACCGCGGGCGGGGTAAGGCTGACCCTACCTGCGCCTCGGGCCGCCCGGAGCGAGACCTCGGGTGCAGGGGTATAGCCCCGGCGAGGCGGAGGAGAGACCCTTCACGCACGTTGAAACGGTTCGGATTTCGGAGGTGACGTGAATGCGACAGCCCGCGGTGGCATCGCTCAGTCGGATCGATACTCCCCATGGACGGCATTGCATCTGCCACGTCTGCCAGAGGGGCCGCCGCGAGGCGCCTACCCCCGGCAGGGCAATGATCGAGCGCCCTGCTCGCCCGAACGGTCATTGAGCCGCCGAGATGCACACCGACGATCGCAACCCCGCCCGCGCCCGTGAGTCACTGATCAGCCGGCCTAGCAGCTCCGCGGACGAGCGGCGGGGGCTGTGGCATGCCTGGGCCTTGGCGGAGATGCAGTCCCAGCTCGCGCTGGACGCCTGGATGCGTGCCGCCCGGCATCTCAAGGCCGATGCCTTCGCGGTCTACCGCGCCGCTCTCGACCGCGAGGAGCAGGCGGCGGCGGTGCTCGCCGCGCGCGTTGCGATGTCCCCCTCGGGCTGACGCCGGCGACCGGTCTCGAATCCCGTCAGCCGCGCAACGCTCCGACCCCACCGTGGATCTCGTAACAACGGCTCGACGTAACAACGGCTCGATGACAGCTCAAGGAGACAAGAAATGAGGATCACAGTCTTTGGCAGGGGCAACGTCGGCGGCGGCCTGGCGGACTTGTGGGAGCGCGCCGGCCACCAGGTCACGCGGCTGGGCCGCGACGGCGGCGACGTGTCCGACGCAGACGTCGTCCTGCTGGCGGTGCCGGGCGGCGCGGTCGCTGAAGCTTTCGACACGCTCCGGGGTGTCGAGGGCAAGACGGTGATCGACGCCACCAACCTCTACAACGTGACCCCGCCGGACGGGTTTGCGTCCAACGCCGAGTTCGTCAAGTCCAAGACCAATGGACCGACGGCTAAGTCGTTCAACATCAACTTCGCGTCGCTTTACGACCGGCTGGGCGAGGCGCGTGCGAGGCCGAGCAACCTGTGGTGCGGAGACGACGAGGCGCGCGAGGTCGTCGAGCAGCTCAACCGTGACGCCGGCTATGACCCAGTGCGTACTGGGCCAATCGAGAACGCCGCGGCCCAGGAGCGTCTGATCGACGTCATCTTCGCGATCGGTGAGGCGATGGGCCCGTACGTGTACCGGTTCGCGCCGATCGATCAGCTGTGAGGAAGTGCCATGTGTGACACCTCCGACGACCGCGGCACCCACAGCGGACGCCCCAGCCGCCGAGTCGGTCAGGACTGCAGGAAAGCGAGCAGGTCGGCGTTGATCGTCTCGGCCTCGGTGGTGGGCATGCCGTGCGGAAATCCCTTGTACGTCTTCAGCGTCCCGTTCTGCACGAGCTGCGCGGACAGCGGTCCCGAGTCGGCGTAGGGAACGATCTGGTCGTCGTCGCCGTGCATCACCAGGACCGGCACTGTGATCTTCTTGAGGTCCTCGGTGAAATCCGTCTGGGAGAAGGCGACGATGCCGTCGTAGTGTGCCTTCGCCCCGCCCATCATTCCCTGGCGCCACCAGTTCTCGATAATCGCGTCCGAGGATTCCACGCCGGGCCGGTTAAAGCCATAGAAGGGACCCGACGGCAGCGCCCGGTAGAACTCGGACCGATTAGCGGCCAGCTGGGCCTGGAGGTCGTCGAACGCGCTCTTCGGCAGGCCGCCGGGGTTGGCGTCGGTCTGCACCATGAGCGGCGGCACCGCACTGATCAATACCGCTTTCGCCACGCGGCTCTCACCGTGTCGGGCGATGTAGTGCACGACTTCGCCGCCACCCGTGGAGTGGCCAACGTGGACGGCGTCCTGAAGATCGAGATGAGAAGTCAGCGCAGCCAGGTCGTCGGCGTAGTGGTCCATGTCGTGACCGTCGCCGGTCTGCGTCGAGCGGCCGTGCCCACGCCGGTCATGGGCGATGACGCGGTAGCCCTGCTGTAGGAAGAACAGCATCTGGGTGTCCCAGTCGTCGGCCGACAGCGGCCAGCCATGGCTGAAAACGACCGGCTGGCCCGAGCCCCAGTCCTTGTAGAAGATCTCCGTGCCATCTGTCGTGGTGATCAAGCCCATGCGCGGCTGCCTCCATTGATCTGGACGTTGGCGCCAAGCCCGCGAATTGCGAGCCTAACCCATGTCGATCTCGAGCTAGCAGCCGCCGCGGACCGGTGCCATGGCGAGTGCAAGCAGGGGGTGATGGGTTCGAATCCCATCAGCCGCTCTCAAGAAGGCAAGAGAATCTCCTTTGCTCCGAACGCCGGGCGGTTGACCTCAGTCGAGCGTCTTGTAGAACTCGCGCCTGCGTTCCACGAGACGCGGGATGGCATCGCCGAGCCCGTCGCGCTTGAAGTGCTCGGTGTCGACGTGGGCCTGGTAGCTGGCCTCGTCCGCGTACTGCTCGTACATGAAGAAGACGCGCGGGTCGTTCGGGTCGCGATGGGGGACGTAGAGCTGCACGCCGGGCTCGGCGCGCGAGGGCTCGAGCAGCCGCCCGATCGCGGCGGCCACCGCCTCCTCCTCTCCGTCCTTCGCGATCCAGGTGACGCACACGGCGTAGGCCATTCGATGTCCTCCTTCGCTCTCCCGCTGTCAGCGTTCGACGTGCCCTGAGCCTCCGTCCGGGCCCAGCACAAGGTCACGCCGGCGGTCGGGCACGTGGTCGAGCGGCACGGGCGCGAGCGCCTCGATGAACGTGCAGCCGCCCGCCGAGTGGAGCTCGTGCTCGAGTCCGCGATTCACTACCACGGTGTCGCCGGCCGTGAGTGTGCGCGTCTCGCCCTCGACGCTGATCGTGACGTCGCCCTCGAGGATGATCATCACCTGCTCGGTGTGCTCGTGGCGGTGCCGGGGGACCTGCTTGCCTGGCTCGTAGGTGACCCGGCAGAGGAGCACCTGCTCGCCGCCAACCGCCCGCAGGTGGACCCCGCTGGCGAATTCGTGAGGCTCGACGCCGGTGAAGCTGCCGAATGGGGAGCTCACGGCACGACCTCCGCCGGCTCCCCTTGCTCGAGCGCGCGGAGCACTTTCTCCGGCGTGATCGGCAGGTCGGTGATCTGCACGCCGATGGCGTCGGCCACGGCGTTGGCGATCGCCGGGATCGGCGGGTTGGCGGTCATCTCGCCGACCCCCTTGGCGCCGAAGGGCCCGTTCGCGGAGCCCATCTCGAGCACGGTTGATTCGATCTCCGGCAGCTCGGCCGCACCCGGCATGAGGTAGTTGTTGAAGTCTCCTGGGCTGTGGTCGAGCGCCGGGTAGTAGGGGGCGGTTGTCTCATACAGCGCGTGCGACATGCCCATCCACGCGCCGCCCGTGATCTGCCCCTCCACGAGCGCGGGATTGAGCGCCTTGCCGATCTCATAGGCGCTCTTCAGGCTGAGCACGCGCACCTGTCCGGTCTCAGTGTCCACCTCCACGTCGGCGACGGTGCAGGCGTGCGCCTCGGTGGAATCGGGGTCCATCGCGCCGGTCTCCGGGTCGAGGTCGCTCTTCGGCTTCATGTAGATCCCGCGGCCGGAGATCGTGCGTCCCTGCTTGAAGTGCGCGGCGAGCGCTACGTCCATGACCGAGATGCGCTTGTCGGGCACGCCGGCCACGACGATGTTGCCCTCGCCGTCTGTGTCGAGGTCCTCGGGCGCCGCCTCGAGCTCCTCGGCGGCGACGTCCAGCATCGCCCGGCGCGCCTCGTCGGCCGCTTGGATGATCGCGTTGCCTGCGCGGTGGGTTGCGCGGCTCGCAAACGTGCCCATGCAGTGCGGCCCGGTGTCGCTGTCCGCGGTGTCGACCATCACCGTGTCGAACGGCACGCCGAGCGTCTCCGCCCCGATCTGGGCCAGCACCGTCTTCAGCCCCTGGCCGAGATCCACACTCGAGAGCGTGATCACGAACGCCCCGGTGGGGGTCGCGTGCACGAGCGCCTGGGTCGGGTCCCCGCCCAGGTTCATGCCGGTCGGATAGTTCACGGCCGCCATCCCGCGGCCGCGCAGCAGGGTCATTCCGCACCCCGATCTCGGTCGTTCGAGGACATCGCGCCCAACTCGGGAGCGAGCTCCACCCCGGCCAGCGTCGCGGCCGCCTGGATCGCCTCCACCAGCGAGGCGTCCTCCGTGCGCTTGCGGTAGGGGCGCTCGTCGCCGTTGCGGTAGGCGTGGTGCAGTCGCAGCTCCCACGGGTCGAGGTCGAGCTCGCGGGCGACGCGGTCCATCTGCATCTCGACCGCGAACGAGGCCTCGGTCACCCCGAAGCCGCGCATGGCGCTCGAGGGCTGGCGGTTCGTGTACACGCAGTGCACGTCCACCGACACGTTCGGGATGGTGTACGGGCCGGCCGCGTTGGCCGCGTGCTTCGTGCAGCCGTACGGGCTGTGGCGGCTGTAGGCACCCGCGTCGTGATAGGTCGTCACCTCGCGCGAGACGATCGTGCCGTCAGCCATCACGCCGTCCCGGATGTAGATGCGGGCCGCGCTGCGTGTCGAGGAGATCCGCATCTCCTCGGGCCGCGTGTACATGTACTTGACCGGCCGGCCCGTGCGCATGGCCGCCAGCGCCGCGATCGGCTCGGCGATCACGTCCACCTTGCCGCCGAAGCCGCCCCCGACCGTGCCGCCCACGAAGTGGAGCCGATGCGGAGGCAGGCCGAGGATGAGGGCGGTGTTGTCGAGGCTGAAGTAGATCGCCTGCGTGTTCGTATAGACCGTTACGCGCCCGTTCGCCTCCGGCTTCGCGACGCAGCCCGTTGTCTCGACCGGCGCGTGCTCGATCGGGCTCAGCTGGTAGCGGCCCGAAACCACCTGGTCGGCCCGCTCGCGGGCCGCTTCAGCGTCCCCGTAGCGCAGGCGGCGGCAGTGGTGGCCCTCGTAGACGAAGTGGTTCGTCCCCCAGTGCGTGACCACCGGCGCGCCGGGGGCGAGCGCCTCCTCGACGTCGAGCACGTGCGGCAGCTCCTCGAGGTCGAGCCGCACCTTGGCCGCGGCCTCGGCCGCGGCCGCCTCCGTGTCGGCGACCACCGCCGCGATCTGCTCGCCCCGGTAGCGGACGCGGTCCTCGGCGAGCACCGGCTCGTCGTCAGGCTCCACCCCGATCAGGCAGAGGATCGTGTAGACGTTCTTCGGCACGTCCCGGGCCGTCAGCGCGGTCACGAAGCCCGGCACCTGCTCGGCCTCGGAGAAGTCGATCCCGCGGATGCGCGCGTGCACGAGCGGGTTGCGGACCATCTTGAGGTGGCACATCCGCGGGAAGCTGATGTCGTCCACGTAGACCGTCGTGCCGGTCACGTGGCCGAGGCCGTCGCGCCGCTCGTGCGCTCGCCCGATCACCTTGAAGGGCTTCGTATGGTTCACGTCGTTGTCCCTTCCAGCTCGCGCATGCGTGACGCCGCCGCCTCGATCGCGTCGACGATCGGGACTATCCCGGTGCAGCGGCAGACGTTGCCGGCGAGCGCCTCGGTGATCTCCGCGCGGGTTGGATCCGGGTTGCGTTCGAGGAGGGCCGTCGCGACCGTGATCATCCCCGGGCTGCAGAAGCCGCACTGGACGGCGAATCGCTCGTGGAAGGTCGCCTGGACAGGGCTGAGCGCGTCGGGCGACCCGACCCCCTCGATCGTCGTGACGGAATGCCCCTCGGCGTGCTCGACGGGGACGAGGCAGGCCAGCACGGGCTCGCCATCCAGCCGTACCGTGCAGCTGCCGCAGCCCCCCTGGCGGCAACCCGCCTTCGTCCCGGTCATGCCGAGCTGGTGGCGCAGCACCGACTGGAGGGTCTCGAGCGGCCGCGCCAGCGCTGCCACCGGCTCCCCGTTCAGCTCGAAGCTCACCGCCCTCACGGTCATCGCACCTCCTCCCCCAGCGCGCTCTCGATCGCGTGCCGCACGCACACGGCGGTCATCCGGCGCCGGTACCAGGCGCTCGCGACCGGGTCGTCGACGGGCGCCGCCGCCGCCGCGGCCGCCTCGGCGGCCTCGGCGATCGCCGCGGCGTCGGCGGGCGCGCCGGTCAACCGCTCCTCGGCGGCCGCAGCTCGCAGCGCCCGCGGCGCGACGGCGCCGATCGCCACACGCGCCTCCGCGACCGCGCCGTCCTCGATCACGAGCCGCACAGCCGCGCAGGCCACGGCCGGCGAGTTGGCAGCCCGGCGCGCATGGCGGCGATGAGCGGTGAGGCCGCGCGGTGGCGGAACCACCACCTCGGCGAGCACCTCCGGGCGTCGGTCGCCCTCCTCGGTCAGCCAGTCGGCGAGCGCCACTGTCCGCTCGCCACCCGTCCCCACCAGGCGCACCGTCGCGTCCAGCGCCAGCAGCACCGGGGCGAGGTCGCCGTAGGGCGCGGCGGCGTGCAGGTTGCCGCCAAGCGTGGCGATGTTGCGCAGGGCCCAGCCGCCCACCCCGCGGGCCGCGGACCGAAGCGCCGGCAGGTCGTCGAGCGTCGCGAGGGTAGCGAGCGGACTCATCGCGCCGATCGAGGTGGCACCGTTCCGCCGCACGTAGTCGAGGCCGGCAGCGTGGAGGCCGACGACGCGCTCGGCGCCAAGCGTGCCGGCGGTGGCCTGCGGCATCAGGAGCGTGCCGCCGCCCATCAGGGCCGTGCCGGGTTGGCCGACCAGACTCGCGGCCCCCTCGGCGGAGGTCGCGAGCACGTACTCGCGGACTCCCATTCTCCCTCTCCCTCGTGGATGAAGCGGTCAGGCCACCAGGCCAGCCGGCATGCTACCCACCGACGAGTCGCGAGGACCCTCGCGCTCTGACCGGCACCTCTCCTTAGATGAGGTCCGCCTGAACCTCGATGCGGCCGGACTTGGCCGCGTCCGCGAGCTTGCCGTAGTCGAGCTCGTTCTGGTCGGCATAGCGCTCGGAGAACTCGGCGATCGCCCGGTCGAAGGTCTTGCCCTTGCCGAGGTAGGACCCGATCGCGACCCGGTCGCCGGACCGCGCGTGGGCTCGGGCAAGCGTCCAGCCGCAGACCCGACCGTAGATCGCCAGTCCCTCCGGCGGCAGGGTCTCGATCTCGACCGATCGCTTGCCGTCCCAGAGCTGGCGGACGTAGAAGTCTCGTTTGGCGTCGTCGAAGCCCAGGGCTGGGAGCCAGCCGAGGAGGATGTCGCTCGAGGCCTGCGTCAGCCACTGGCCCTCGACCACCCGCTCGCCGTGGTTTCCGAACTCGCTCTCGCCGACGTAGGGCTCGAGCACCGAGGCCTCGGCCTCCTTGGCCTGCAGGAAGAGCGGATCCTGCCCGTCGCGGCCCATCATCAGCACCACCCAGGCGCGGGTCCCGACACTGCCGACCCCGACTACCTTGCGGGCCATGTCGACGAACCGGTAGCTGTCGAACAGGTGCCGACGGTCTCCTTTGAGGCTCTCGCGGTAACGGCCGAGCAGCTCAAGGATCCGCTCCTCGAGCTCCTGGCCCTGATCCTCGGAGACGAGCTCCCGCGCGGGAACCAGCAGCGGCGGGTCGCTGACGAACCGCGGCTCACCATCGACCACACGAACGAGGCGATCGAACGCTTTGAGGCTGTTCTTCTTGCCGGCCTTCTTGACGTCCTTCCTCGCCTCCTTCATCGCCTTGGCGGTGGCGACCTTGGCCAGGTCGGCGAGCAGCGTGTCGACGTCGAGGCGGGCATACCAGACGTCGAGGTTGCGCATCGCGGCGAACTCGCGCATCGCCTCACGGTAGGAGCGGACCGTACGGAGAACCGCAGCGCGGATCTCCTTCGGAGTGAACTCGCGGTCGCGCCCGGCGATCGCGAAGCTCGCCGCAAGGCGCTTGACGTCCCACTCCCAGGGCCCCGGAAGCGTCTCGTCGAAGTCGTTGACGTCCAACACCTCACGGCGGTCCGGGGCGGCGAAGACGCCGAAGTTCGAGAGGTGGGCATCGCCGCACGCCTGGACCCGCAACCCGGACTCGGGGGTCTTCGCGAGATCCATCGCCATGATCGCCGCCGCACCGCGAAAGAACGTGAACGGCGAGGCCAGCATCCGCCCGTAACGGATCGGCACCAGCTCCTGGACACGGCTCTTGGCCTGATCCTCGAGCACCTGGACCGGATCTCGCCGACGCGCCGGCGGCTCCCACTCGCCGTGGCTCGAGCGCGGAACCTCCTCACGAGCCGCCTTGCCGGCGGCCGCGCGCTCCTCTGGGGAGGCGGAGTCCACGAGCGGAGGTTTGGTGGGCGCAAGATCGGGTTGCGAAGCTTCCTCGCTCACCGCACCTCACCCTACTCCGAGGTGGGTCATCGGAGTCTGCCCGCGGCAATGGCTCCAGCACGCCCAGGGCGAGCCATGGTTGGCCACATCCGCACCCGCCGCGCGAGCGCGTCGGGACGTCCTCGCGCGCGTGTATTAGCTCTCGGCGGGGTGTCTAGGCGCGGAACGTTGGCGGCCTGCGTTCGCCCGCGGCGGCCCGGGTGGGTCGACCTCGGCGAGGCGGCGGACTTCGCGGGCGATGGCCAGCAGGTCGTGGGCGGTGTGGAGCGCTTCCTCGGCGGAGTCCAGCTCGTCGAGCACCGCGCGGATCAGGGCCGCCTCCCGGACGTACTGCGAGACGCTGATCCCCTGCGAGTCTGCTGCGCGAGCAATCGTCGTGTAGGCCCGGTCTGCGAAGCGGATCGTCGTCGCGTGTAGCGCCACGGGCGCAACTCTAGCCGCGCCCGCGGTGACGGCCGCGGGCTCGAGCGACGACGAATGTTGGCGGCGGCGGCTTCATTGCGATAGTGTCGCCGTAATCGCGGTAGCGTATACGGTATCGGCTATCGGGGTCTGACTGCTTACCGACCGGCGCCGCTGGCTCTGGCCCCCGGTCTACCGATGAGGAGCTGATGATGCACGGTTTCGCGTGTCGTAACTCGGTGCACCTGATGTCGCGCCGGCGTTTGCTGCTTGCCCTGACGGCGTTCGGTGTGTTCGCCGTGTTCTCTGTGCTCGCGATAGCCACTCCGGCGCGCGCGGACACTGTCACCGACTGGAACGCGATCGCCGCCGCGGCGCTGCAGTCGCCGGGCACGGCCACGCCACCTGGCGCCGGCCAGGGCGCGCCCTCGACCGTGCACCTGGCGATGGTCCATGCCGCCGTCTATGACGCGGTCAACGCGATCGACGGCGGCCACGAGCCGTACGCGTCCTCGCCCGCAGCCGAGCCATGGTATTCGCAGGACGCCGCGGTCGCGGCCGCCGCGCGCCACGTGCTCCTCAACGGGGGCCTCGGCTTCCCCGCCGCGCGCATGTCCGCCATCGAGACCGCCTACCAGAACACGCTCGCCGGGATCCCGCCCGGCGCGGCGAAGGCCGGCGGGATCGCCACAGGCGTGGCCGCCGCGAACGCCGTGCTGGCGGCGCCTGGGGGCGACGACCGCTTCGGGACGTTCAGTTTCACGGCCGGCACGCTGCCTGGCGAGTGGGGCCGACCAGCGGCGTCTACGACCCCGGCGCGTGGCTGAAGGACGTCACCCCGTTCGTGCTGCGTGATCCCGACCTGTTCCGCGGCCGCGCGCCGAACGCCCTCCACACCCGCGCGTACGCCGCCGAGTTCAACGAGGTCAAGGCGATCGGGTCGACGGCGAGCGGCTCGACCAGGACCCGGAGCAGACGGCCGCGGCGCAACTTCTGGGGCCTGGGCAACGCCACGGCGACGATGGCGAGCATCCTGCGCTCGGTCGCGAGCACGCAGGGCGGCACGCTGGCCGACCACGCCCGGGTGTTCGCCAGCGCGCATACGCGAACGCCGCGGACGCGCTGATCGTGACGTGGCGCGACAAGGCCCGGTACTCGTTCTGGCGGCCGATCACCGCGATCCGACGAGGCCGCGAGCGACGGCAACGCCGCGACGGAGGCCGAAGCGGCCTGGACCTCGCTGATCGCGGCGCCGCCCTATCCCGATCACCCGTCGGGGCTGTCGGCGTTCGGCTGCTCGGTCGTGGACACGCTGCAGCACTTCTACGGCCGTGACGCCGCGACGTTCAGCGGCACGAGCCCCGCGGCGACGCGTACGTTCACGAGCTTCTCGCAGATGTGCGACGACATCGTCGACGCCCGCGTGTGGTCCGGCATCCACTTCCGCTTCGCCGACGAGGAGGCCGCGAAGATCGGACGCAAGGTCGCCCACTGGGGCAACCGACACGCCTTCCGCTGACCGCGGAGGAACCAATGACCACCCTTCAAGGCGAGGCGCAACGCAGGTTCCGCACCGCCGGGCTGGCTGGAATCGTCGTTGCTGGCGCTCTCATCATGGGTTGCGGAGGCAGCGATGAGGACGACGCGAACGCGGGGAGCCCATCGGTCGAGGCCTCGGCCTCCCGCAACCCTGACGGCGTCACCAAGATCGGTCGCGGCCGCGGACTTTACGTGCGTTGCACAGGGACCGGTTCGCCGACGGTCGTCATGGAGGGAGGCGATGAGGACACCAGCGATTCGTACGCCTTCGCCGAACCCGCCGTCGCGAAGGTGACACGGACTTGCGTCTACGACCGCGCCAACCTTGGACGGAGCGATCCCGCTCCGGGTCCGCGCGGCTTGCGGGAGCTGGTGGGCGACCTCGAAAGGCTGCTGAAGGCCGCCCGGATCCCGGGCCCCTACGTGTTGGTGGGCACCTCCGGAGGCGGCTACATCACGGCGGGATATGCCTTCGCGCATCCGCGCCAGATCGCCGGCCTCGTCTTCGTCGACACGGCCGCGCCGTTTAGGAACCCACCGCGAGAGATCGTCGAGGCGACCGACCCCGACAACCCCGAAAATGTCGAGCGGCGTGACTACCTGCAGGTTGAGAAGGACGCCTGGGCGGCCCGTAGGCGGGTCGGTGACATCCCGGTGACGATCATCGCGGTCAAGTTCTCGGCCGCCGCGATCGCCGAGTCGCCGTTTCCTTCGGAGCGGCGAGCGATGCGGCATAACGTCCGGCGCCAGCGGGGGTGGCTCGCCCTCAGCCCGCGCGCGAAGCTGCTCGTGGCGCGCACCGGGCACGCGGTCGAGGAGGACGATCCAGAGCTGGTGATCGATGCAGTCCTCGACGTCGTGCGCGCGGCTCGCTGACAACGCGCTCGGTATTTGCTCGATCGCACGGGGGTCCCGCGCACGTGGTACTCGTCTCGAGCGAGCGCGTGCCGAACGCTGGTGGACGCGCTCGCTTGGCGCTCACTGCGGGAGCCACAAGACATATTGCCTGATGGTAATATGATGCGGGATGAGTGCATACGGCGCCCTAGCCGAACCGCACCGCAGACAGATTCTCGACTTGCTGCGCGAGGGGGAGCGGCCCGCCGGAAAGCTGGTGGAGCAACTCGCGCTTAGCCAGCCAGGAGTCTCCAAGCATCTCAAGGTGCTGCGCGAGGCCGGGCTCGTGAGTGTGCGCGCCGATGGCAAGCGGCGTCTGTACGCGCTGCGAGCCGAGCCCCTTGCCGAGGTCGACGCGTGGCTTGCGCGCTACCGCGCATTCTGGTCTGAGCGCCTCGACGACCTGGAACGACACCTGGAGGGCAACCCATGATGGACGGAACCCTGGAGACGATCGACGGGCGCCCTGCGCTGCGCTTCGAGCGCCGGCTCGCTCACTCCGTCGAGCGGGTATGGCGTGCCGTCAGCGATCCCGCTGAGCTTGAGCGCTGGTTTCCCGCCGCGGCCGACTGGACCCCCGCCGCCGGCGAGAGCTTCGAGGCCGGCGGGGCGACCGGGGAGGTGACCGAGGTCGACGCACCGCACCGCCTCGCCTGGACCTTCAACGGCGAGCGATACAGCTTCGAGCTGGCCGCCCACGAAGGCGGGTGCCTGCTCGTCTTCACTCACGTCTTCGACGACCACACGCTCGCCGCGCAGACCGCGACGGGCTGGGAGGCCTACTTCTCGCGGCTCGAGCCTCACCTCGCCGGCGGCTTTCTATCCGAAGAGGAGGCACACGAGCCCTGGGAGGAACTACACGAGCGCTACGCGGAGCGCTTCGGGGTGGATCCCACCCCGGGCCGACGCTTCATCGCCGCCCAGCGCGCCGGCCGGTGACACTCAAACAAACACCACCGCACAGCGCGTCGTCACGGTGGACGGCGGCTCGGTGCTCGTCTGATGTCGAAGGTGCTGGTTACGGGCTCGGCCGACGGGCTGGGCCGTGAGGCCGCCAGACAGCTCGTCCGCGCTGGTCACGAGGTCGTCCTGCACGGTCGCGATCAGGCGCGGGCGCGCGAGGCGATGGCCGGGGTTCCGGGGGCGGTCGCAGCTCTTCCCGGCGACCTTGCCTCGATCAGCCGGACACGGGAGCTGGCAGACCGGATCAACGCCGCCGGCCGCTTCGACGCCATCATCCACAACGCGGGCCTCGGCTACCGCGAGCCGTACCGGCTCGAGACCGAGGACGGCTTGGAGCACGTCTTCCAGACCAACGTCCTGGCGCCGTACCTGTTGACTGCGCGCGTGCACCGCCCGGCGCGGCTCATCTACCTGAGCTCAGGCGTGCACCGGTCAGGTGATCCAGACCTCGCGGACCTGCAGTGGGAGCATCGACGTTGGAACGGCTATCAGGCCTACGCCGATTCAAAGCTCTTCGACGCGGTGCTCAGCGCCGCGGTCGCTCGCCTATGGCGGGACGTCGTCGCCACGTCGGTGGATCCTGGCTGGGTGAGGACGAGGATGGGCGGGCCCGGGGCGCCCGGCGAGATCGGTCCGGGAGCCGAGACGCAGGTCTGGCTCGCTACGAGCAACAACCCGCTGGCCCTGCAAAGCGGCCTCCACTTCTACCACCGGACGCCGCACGAAACGCACCCGGCGGTGGCCGACCCCAGCGTCCAGAACCGCCTACTCGCCGTCTGCCACGAGCTCGCGGGCGAGGCGATCACCGACTCGAGGCGATAACAGTCGAAGGAGTCAAGAATGCCTGACATCACCGCCAACCCCGATGAGACCTCACCCTTCTCACCGCCTGGGCGGAAGCCGTGGTCGAGGCCGTGAGCCATGCGCCAGAGCGCACCGCGGAGGTGGTTGCCGACGCCCCGGTGGCGCATGAGACGCCTCCTTTGAGATTCGCTCGCACGAGGGAGCGCTGCGCGGCGGAGGGCCAGCTCTCGCCGAGCACCCGGCGTCGCTCTGGGGGCGCCGACACGAGCGTGTGGGCGACGCCTGCATCTGGGAGCGTCGGCGTCGCCGAGTGCAGCCTCCTCCTAATGGGTCGTCCGTGTCAACCAGACGCGCTTGTTGCACCGTCTTGGTGTAGCTTCGCGGCCAGCACCTCCACCCGGGCGGTGGCGGCGATCTTGGAGGCCTTCAGCCGCGCCGTCCCGACCCCCGCCGACCACCACTGTCGCTCGGCACGCAGCGCGTGACGTCGCGCGCGGGAAACTGTAGGGTCGGGTCGTAGCGCAACCGATGCGGAGAAGCGTCATGCGAGGTCCGCGCAGGGTCACAGCGCTGGTCGTAACCGTGCTTGCCGCGGTCATAGCGGCCCCGGCAGTGGGGCAGGGAGAGGGAGCGGCCTGGCACAGCGTGCGGGCTCCGGTGACCGACGAGACCTTCTACTTCGTCATGACGGACCGGTTCGAGAACGGCTCGAGCGCGAACGACCGGGGCGGCCTGAGGCCGGACCCGCTCATCTCCGGCTACGACCCGACTGCCCGCGGCTTCTACCACGGCGGCGACTTGAAGGGCCTGCTCCAACGTCTCGACTACATCAAGGGGCTCGGCACGACCGCTCTCTGGCTGACGCCCACCTTCAAGAACAAGCCAGTGCAGCTCGAAGACGGCCCGTCGGCCGGGTACCACGGCTACTGGATCACCGACTTCACGCAGGTCGACCCGCATCTGGGCAACAACCAGGAGCTGCGCGTGCTCGTGCAGGCCGCACACGCGCGCGGGATGAAGGTGTTCTTCGACATCATCACGAACCACACCGCGGACGTCATCGACTACCGCCAGGCCAGGCGTCCGGGCTACGTCTCAAAGGACGAGTCCCCCTACCGCACCGCCTTGGGCAACCCCTTCGACGATCGCGACTTCGCCAGCGGGGGCATCTTCCCGCTCCTCGACGCCGAGACGAGCTTCCCTTACACGCCGTTCAACCCGCCCGGGAGTGAGACGCTGAAGGTGCCGGCTTGGCTCAACGAGGTCGAGCTGTACCACAACCGCGGCAACACGACTTTCGTCGGCGAGGACTCCTACTACGGCGACTTCTTCGGCCTCGACGACCTGTTCACCGAGCATCCCCGCGTGGTCAACGGCCTGATCGACGTCTACAAGACCTGGATCGCCGACTTCGGGATCGACGGCTTTCGCATCGACACGATGAGACACGTCAACGACGAGTTCTGGCAGCGGTTCGCGCCCGAGGTTCTGCGCTTCGCGCGGGACGCCGGCAAGCGCGAGTTCTTCATGTTCGGCGAGGTGTTCGACCTGAGCCGGCCGTTCACGTCGCACTTCACCACGCATGATCGGGTGCAGGCCGTGCTCGACTTCCCGTTCCTGGCAGCCGCCGAGGGGTTCGCGGCGGGCTCCGGCCCGACCGACGAACTGCGTGACCTCTTTCTGGCCGACGACTGGTACACGGACGCGGACTCGAACGTCTACCAGCTGCCCACGTTCCTCGGGAACCATGACGTGGGCCGGATCGGGCTGTTCATCAGGGACGCGAACGAGGGCGCGTCCGATGCCGAGGTGCTCGCCCGAGACCGCCTCGCGCACGAGCTGATGTACCTCTCGCGCGGCAACCCGGTTGTCTACTACGGCGACGAGCAGGGCTTTGTCGGCGACGGCGGCGACCAACTCGCCCGCCAAGACATGTTCCGCAGCCGGGTGGCGGAGTACAACGACGACGATCTGATCGGTACCGACGCTACGACCAAGCAGTCGAACTTCGTCACGACCCACCCGCTCTACCGGGCGATCGCGGCCCTCGCGGAGCTCAGGCGTGAGCACTCGGCGCTGCGCGACGGCGCCCACCAGCACCGCTACTCGACCGACGGGCCCGGCATCTACGCGTTCTCGCGGCTGGATCGCCGCGAGCAGCGCGAGTATGTCGTGGCACTCAACAACTCCGAGTCCGCGCAGACCGCCGCGATCCCGACCTACGCGGCGCGCGCGGACTTTGCTCGGATCTACGGCGACGGCGCTGGGGGCCTGCAGACCGACGCTCAGCGCCGGCTGACGGTATCGGTTCCGCCGCTGTCGGCCGTCGTCTACAGGGCGGTCGAGCGGCTGCCCGGGAGCCCGTCCGCGCCGCGTACGTCGCTGACTCTTCCGGCCGGCCCGCACCGCGACCGCATCGAGGTCGGCGCCCACGTGGACGGCGACTCGTTCTACGAGGTCACCTTCCTCGCCCGGACACGCCAAGATGCCGACTGGCAGGCGATCGGGACGGACGACACCGCGCCCTACCGCGTCTTCCACGACGTCTCCGACCTCGACCCCGGTACGCGGATCGAGTACAGGGCGGCCGCTCTGGACAACCGCGGACACACGCGCACCAGCGCGGTGCACTCGCTTGGCGTCGCCCCGCCGTCGATCGAGATCCAGACCCCGGCGGAGGGCGCCATGGTGCGCGCCCGCGCGGAGATCGGCGCCGCCGTCGTGCCCGAGCACAGCGACGACGTCGTCAGCTTCCAGCGCCGGCTCGCCGCCGGCGCATGGACGCCGTTCGCCGCCGACTCTTCATCGCCCTCGCCGTACAAGGCGTTCGACGACATCGCCGCGCTCGGCCTGACGGAGGGCACGCCGATCCAGTACCGGGCGGTGCTCACCTACGACGGGCGACACACGGTGACCAGCGCCGTCCGAACGGTCGAGGTCGCTCCACCGTCGTTGACCATCGCGACCGTGCATTACCGCCGGCCGGCGGCCGACTGGGACAGCTGGGGCTTGCACCTGTGGGGCGACGCGATCGCCGACGGTGTGGCCACGGATTGGCTTCTTCCGCGCCAGCCCACGAGCTTCGACGCTTTCGGCGCCGCCTTCGAGATCCCGCTCAAGGACGACAGCAAGCCGGTGAACTTCATCGTCCATACGCCCGGCGGGGACAGCGTGCCGACCACCCGCGAACCGGGCGGCGACCGCTCGTTTGTCCCGCTCGATCACCCGCAGATCTGGCTGCTCCAGGGGGACCCAACGGTGTATTTCACGCCTCCCGGGTAAGCGCCCGTCGAGAGCAATCTCCCCCCCACCCCGCACTCAGGAGCGAATGCGCTGCAGCCTCCGTGGGAATCGACGAGGGGAGGCGATCGGGGTGGGTCACCGGGCGACGTTTGACCCAAAATCCTTGTGTGGCAGCTGTTTCGCCCACATACTCGCGCGGTGGAGTCGCCGCTGGCCCGACGGGGTCTTCTCCTGTCCGCTTGTGCCGCCTTGCTGGTAATTCTCGCGCCTTCCGGCGCGTCCGCAGCGACCGTGCACCAGGACCGCATCACCTTGGCGCCGTGATCTGTCGAGAGGAAGCCTCCTGGGGGAGCGCGCCCGGTCGAACGCGCGATGAACCGTTCGGCGGCGGACCCCGAGCTTGCCGCATCCGCGCGGATCGGAGAGGCTAGGTCGATGTATCCCACGTTTGCTTCCGTCATCGGCGAAGCGTGGGGCAGCCTGGACGAACGCCGGTTCCTCCTTCTCACGTTGATCGGGTTCGTGTGTGCGTTCGGGTTCATCCGTCTTTCCACCCGCCTGATGCGCAGTCCGCGCGTGCCGTGGTGGCCGGGCAGCGTCGTGTCCGAGAGCGGCGTGCATGTGCACCACCTCTTCTTCGGGATCGTGCTCATGATGGTGGCCGGTGGCCTTAGCTTCGCGGCAGGAGAGACCGACGGCCCCTGGTACGCGATCTACGCCGTGCTGTTCGGCATCGGCCTCGGCCTCGCCATCGACGAGTACGCCCTGTGGCTCCACCTCGACGATGTCTACTGGTCCCGCGAGGGCCGCAGCTCAATCGACGCGACGCTCGTCGCCCTGGGCTTATTCGGGTTCGTACTGCTCGCGTTCGTGCCCGCGCGGCTCGACGACGATTCGCCCGCCGTCCTAGCGACCACCGTGATCGCGGCGACGTGGCACTTCGGCTGGGTGCTGATCGCCGCCGCCAAAAACCGGCTCGTGCACGCCCTGTTCGGCTTCTTCCTACCCGGGCTCGCCGTCTACGCGGGGCTGCGGCTCGCCAAGCCGCGCTCGGTCTGGGCAAAGCGCTTCTACGGTGAGCGCCGCCCGGCCAAGCAGGCGCGTGCCGAGCAGCGGTTCCGGGCCGGCCGCCTGACCGATCGGTGCAAGGAGCGCCTGCGCGACGCGATCGGTGGCGTCACGGAGGAGGAGTACCAGGCGCGACTTGCGGCGGCCTCGCCGCCGACAAGCTCAACGACAGTCGCGCCAGCTCCGGAGCGATCGCCTTAATCGAAATGAGATCGAGGAGGTCGCTCCCCCACCGGCGCACTCGCTCGGGCCCGCGATATCGCGTGACCCGCTGGCTAGCGGCATTCCATGCGACTCAGCACTGAGGCGGGGCAGGGCCAGACCACGACGTAGCCGCCCAGCACCGCTGGGCCGGCCAGACTCGCGGTAGCTGCTGGGTACCCATTGGGTACCCAGCCCCCCGTGATCTCCCGGAAAATACCGGGAAGGCTGGTGGGCCGCAGGTTCCGAGAAGCCATCGCGTTCCTCCTTTCGAGTTAGGCTTCGAGCTGCTGGGCGAATCTGTGGAGGTAGAGCGGCCAGCCCTGGTCTCCGCTCACGCCGTCGCGCCCGGCTTCCCACCCCTCGCCGTGGCGGTCGAGGTTGCGGTGCTCTAGTTCGATACGCGTGCGGTCAGGCGACTCGGCGGTGAAGCGCACCTCCACCTCGCTGGTCCTGTCGGGATCGGTCTCGATCTGCCACTGCGGGCTGATGTCCCAGCTGAAGACCACCCGGTCCGGTGGCTCGAAGGCGAGCACGCGCGCCCAGCGGCATTCGCTGCCGTCGACGCCGCGGTCGTAGATGTTGCCTCCCACGTGCGTCTCGAAGACCGTCTCGGCGATCTCGACCTTGAGCAGGTTGTGCTCGCGTGGCTTGAAGCTGCCGAAGCCGGCGGTGAAGACCGAGAAGGCGCGCTCGATCGGCGCTTCCACGATGATCGAGTGCCGGGTTGCGGTGTCTGATGCCTGGGTGGTCATCGGCTCTCCTTCGTCTGTTGCTCGACGGCGGCCTTGAAGCCGGCCAGGGCTTGGCCCCAGAAGTGGTCGAGATATCCGCGCAGCTCGGCCAACCCGTCGGGATGGAGTTGGTAGATGCGACGCGTCCCCTCGCGGCGGTCGACGACCAGCCGGGCGTCCTTCAGGACCTTCAGGTGCTGGGAGACGGCGGGGCGGCTGACGGGTAGCTTGCTCGCGAGCTCACCGACCGCACTCGGACGATCGGCGAGGTGCTCGAAGATTGCCCGCCGGGTCGGGTCGCCCAGGGCTGTCAGCGCGTCCGTTTGGTAAGCCACCACGAACGGTAAGTTACTACTTACGGAATGGTGATGTCAAGTATGTGCAGTTTCGCCTCGGTCGTGTCGCGGGCCGGGTGGCAGCCGCCGGCGACAGCGGGCCAGATGCCGCTGTGGTCCGAACGAGGGGATCGGCGAGCCTCTTCCTGAGCCCGCGCACCGTCGAGACGCCTGTCCGCCAGTCTTCCTCAAGCTCGGGCTGCGAGCGACGCCGGCCCTACCACCGCCGCGTCGTGGCGGTCCTCACCCTCCTACGCTCAAAAATGAGCGCCCCAGGATCGGCCGGGTCCAGTCCACTACCCCTTTGCCTGTGGGAGCGGCTCCGGTGTCTCACACACGCACGACACGCACGCCGGGCAACTCGTCGAAGTCGGTGTCCTGCGTGTAGACCGGGACGTCGAGGGCGCGTGCCGTTGCGGCAATCAGCGAATCGAGGATCTTGGGGCGGCGAGCCTGCCGGCGCGCCTCAGCGACGATCTCGGCGAACTCCCGCGCCACGGCGTCATCCACCGGGATGGCGTCCAGACCCTCGACCGCCGTCAGGGTGCGCATGCGCTGAGCGCGCACCGACGGGTTGGCCGCGACGAGCACCCCGATGCGAAGCTCGGCCACCGTCACGACCGAGACCCGCCCCTGCTCGGGCAGCCCGCCGAGCGCTTGGTCCTGCTCACGAGCGACGAAGACCGAAGTGTCGAGGATGCCGGTCACAGCTCGTCGATCGTCGCGCCGGCGGCAGCTTCCACGTCGGCGGCGAAGCCCCCGTCAAGCGGGGCTTCGCGAACAACCCGCCGAACCTCGTTCGGAGTCAGGTGATCCTTCCTGGCGGACACTGGAACAAGGTCCGCCACCGCGCGGCCCCGCACAGTCACCCGAATGTGGCCTCCCGCTTCGACCTCGCGGAGGACCGCGCTGATGTTGTTGCGCAGCTCCCGCTGCGCGATCTCTCGCCTCGGCCGCACGGTTCTACAAATGTAGCAGTAGTACCGGACGAGCACCCAGGCAACCTGCGAGCGGCACAGTTTTCAACCGGTCTACTGCCGCATTCTGCGTCAGGCGAGATTCAGCGGTCGGCTCCGGTGAGCAGGTCGCCGGGCTGGCCTGGACCTTGTGCCGCCGCGCGCTTCCGGGCGTCCTTCTTGGCCTTCTTCTCCAAGCGACGCTCGAGAAGCCTGCGTTCACGGTTGAGCTTTGCCATGGTCGTTTTTCTTTTGCCGCTTGAGGCCATGCTTGTCCTCCCAAGTTGTGGAATTTCGAGCGCGTCGACGTCACGCACGCGCCAGACGACGGAGCGGCCGCGCATGGGCCCCTCCGTGACCCATCGAAGCCGTGGGCTTATAGCACCTGGACGTTCGCGGCCGCCGGGCCTTTCGTTCCCTGCTCGGCGTCGTAGCTCACCTTCGCGCCCTCGGCCAGCGACTTGAAGCCGCTGCCTTGAATCGCGTTGTGGTGCACGAACAAATCCTTGCCGGGGTCATCCGGTGTGATGAATCCGTAGCCCTTGTCGTCGTTGAACCACTTCACGGTTCCTGTGGCCATCTTTTTCCCCCTCCGGGATGTGTGCACTGCGAGACGCGGAGGGTGCTCGAAGGCAACGACTGCGGAAACGCGGAACACGCCTATGGTCGAACGGATGCCCGACCCTTACGACGAGGATAGCGTCCCCGCCGCAGCCCCGCGGCGCGGCAGGCGACCGCGACGACGGAGTCGGAGTCCGGCTGGGAGCGGCGGATGACGGGCCGGCCGACCGCCGCTGTCACGCCCTCAGGGCTGGTCTGGATGGCGGGTCGGCGAGGCATTGTTCGCCGCGCGGCCGGCGTAGCGCCGCGCTCGATAGACGTCCAAGCGTTGGCGATGGTAGTTAGCCTCCGCGCGAAGTCGGTCTAGCCGCGCGGTCTGGGGGTCGGTCATGGCCGCTTGCGGCGGTAGTCGCGCTCGGCCTCGGCGGCGCGCTTCACCGGCGTCAAGCGCCGTGCCCTGGAGGACCCGTGCTTGATTCGCCGAGCGACCTGCTTCAGCTTCGTCGCGCGGAGTTGGTCCTTGCGCCTCATTCGAACTTCGCGCTTGCCTCCTGACCCCTGATCATGGATCGCGCGAAAGGACAGGGGACCCAGCGAGCGAAGTGCACCTCCGACGATACCGACCCATCGGGGAGGGAGTCCCTTTGCCTCCAAGGTGCCGCGCGATGAGCTCGTCTAGGCGACCGCCGCGTGGTGGGTCATGCGGCAGAAGCATGACGCCTTGATCGGGACGTCGGCGCGGGCGAGGGCGACGTCGAGTTGCTGCTTGACGATCCGCGCCGGCTCGGGCTTTCCCAGCCGAACGAGGCACTCGTGGTAGCCGTGCAGGCTCCACACGTTCCCGGGGTGCCAGGACGAGCGCGGGATCGACGGGTCATAGCCGAGGTCCTCGGCGTAGACGGTCTCGGCCTCCTCGACCCGACCCTGCTCGAGCAGCAGCGCGCCGTAGGCGTGGCGCGTGGGCTGCATCCAGCCCCACGGCTCGTCATACGGCAGCGCGTCGTCGAGCGCGATCGCCCGGCGCAGGTGCTCGAACGCCGCGTCGAACTCGCCGCGCCGGTACTCGAGCTCGCCGTCGAGCATCGCCCCGGCGACGGCGAGGATGTCCTGGCACGTGTTGTTGAACAGGTAGCGCGAGTCGGGCACGCGCGCGACGGCGGCGAGGAACGCGTCGCGCGCCGCCTCGGCTTCCTCCATCTGCCCGGTCGCCGCGTATGCGACGCCCTGCGCGTAATGCGTCATCGCCGTCGTGGTGGAGTAGAGCTCGGTGTCGTCGGGCAGCGACAGCGCGAGGATGTCCTCCCACAGCCCGAAGCGGATGAGCACATGCAGTCGCATCGGGATGAAGGCCTCGAGATAGTCGGCCATCGGCGGCTGCTCGATCCGCAGCAGCTCCTCGGGCAGCGAGGCCTCGAGGTCGGCGGCGACGCGCAGCGCGACCTGCGACCGACCTAGGAACATCGCCCCGTAGATCGCGAAGTGGCGGTCGTGTGCGTGGTAGAGCGCGTAGAACCCGACCCGGCCCTCGCGCGCGACGTACTTCTCGTTGACCTCGATCGCGCGCAGGTTCCAGTCGAGGGTGCTCTGGTAGTCGCCGCACTGCACGTCGATGTGCGTCGGCATGTGCACGAGGTGGCCGGCGTCCGGGACGAGTGAGCGCAGCTCGTCGGCGACCCGCAGCGCCTGCTCGGGGAACGGCGACATCTCCATCAGGTGCACGTAGAGGTGCGGGAGTCCGGGGTGCGTGCGACCGCCGGGTTGCTCCAGTGCGCGCTCGAGCACCTCCTTGGCCTCGAGCGTCGCCGCATCCGCGGGCGGCAGGCCCGTGTAGCGATCCCATAGCGCCCACGGCGTGAGGTTCATCAGCGCGTCGGCGAAGAGCGCCGCGACGTCGGGCTCGTCGGGATGCGCGCGATACACGTCACGCATCGCCTCGGCGTAGTCAGCGTTCCACGCGACGAGGTCGGCTGAGGGGTCATTTGCCTGGTAGCGGCTCGCGAGCGCCTCGACGAGCGCCCGCTCGACCGGCGCGGCCCGGTCCGCGCACGCGCGCGCCGCCGCAACCTCGTTGCACGCCTTCTCGAGCGAGGCCGCGAGGTCGACCGGGTCGAACGCCTCCCACTCCTTGTTGTAGTTCGGCCCGATCGCGTAGGCGATCCCCCAGTGGGCCAGCGCGAAGCCGGGGTCGTGCTCGAGCGCGCGCTCGAAGCACCGGATCGCCTCCTCGTGGTGGAACGCGTAGGACCACACCAGTCCGCGGTCGAACCACGTCTGGGCGCTCGTCGAGGCCGTCGACGTCCCGCGCGTGTAGGTGCCAAGATCGAAGTAGGGCTCCATCACTGCCGCTCCCTTCCTGGACTCTCCTGACGTTTCTACAGCTTCTGGCGCCCAGTTCCAGCTTTCGCGGCGGCCACGGGGGGCGCAGGGGTCGAAAGCGGGGAGCTCGGCTCACGTACGAGCAGACAGCTCCTTTCATCCCCAAGGGGCACCGTCGGGACAGCCGTCGGTGGAGCGATGTCGGGACTGCCCCCGGCGGAGGCGGCAGCAACGGGGCCTCAGTGATGTGGGCGTTTCGGGGTCAACCGTGACCTCCGCGAAGCCCTCAGGGGTGCACGCCTGGTCGAAGGCGGAGACAAAGAACGCCGTGGCGGACTCGCGGCGGGCGCGGGGCTGTGCGACCGGTAGGAACCGCTCGTCACGACGCAGGCTGCGAAGGGTGCTCAGCTTGAATGTGGTTACGTCGGCCCAGACGCTGGAGCACCGCCAAAATGGTCGAGGCTGATCGCCGGTTGGGGCGAGACGCCGGGGTGCCGGCCGCCCGGCTAGGGACGACCGGGTCCGTCGCCAGTGCGCCCAGCACTGTGTTGCGGGTTGCGGCGGTGGTTTCTATGAGTGCGATTGGGTTCATGGAGCCGAGTTTTGCTCTCTTCGCCATCAATATCAATCATGACTTTGACATATCGATAAACTGAGCTAATGCTCGACCCGCGCCGCCTGCTCACCTTTCGCGAGGTAGCGCGGCTCGGTTCGTTCTCCCGCGCCGCGGAGGAGCTGTCGCTCACTCAGCCCGCCGTCTCGCAACAGATCCTCTCGCTCGAGCGGCAGCTCGGGATCCGCCTGATCGACCGCGGCCCCGGCGGGCTTGCTCTCACCGCGGCCGGCGCGCTCCTTCTACGGCACGCGGACGCCGTCTCGGGCCGACTGCGCCTTGCCACCGAGCAGCTCGGCGCCCTCGTGGCCGAGCAGCGCCGACGGCTGGCCATAGGGGCGTTCCCAAGCGCAATCGCGACGATCGTGCCGGAGGCCCTTGTGCGGGTGAGGGCCGCTGAGCCAGACCTCGAGGTCAGCGTCTCCGAGGGCACGCTGGAGGAGCTCGTCGCAGCCGTGCGCGACGGCACGCTCCACCTCGCCGTCCTTTTCCAGGACGCCGCCGCCCCACGGCGCGACTACGAGGACCTTGAACGCCACGATCTCTTCGAGGAGCCGATGGTGGCGGCGCTGCCCCCGCGGCACCGCCTCGCGCGCCGACGGAGGATCGACCTCGAGCGGCTCGCGGGCGACCCCTGGACGGCGCCGTCGCGCGACGGCCTGATCCACCGCACCTGTCTGGCGGCCGGATTCGAGCCGAACATCGCCTTCGTGACGCGCGACGTGCTCGCGTTCCGAGAGCTCGTGGCGTCAGGGCTCGCCGTCACGCTCACAGGCCGCCTGCTCGCCGGGCGCCTCGAGGGAATCGCCACCCCCGCCGTCACGGGCGACCCGGCGCGACGGACGATCTATGCGATCAGGCCCAGCACGGACAGCCATCCATTGACCGACCGATTGCTCGCCGAGCTGACCCGGTCGGGCTAGCGACGCGCGGCCGCGACTACGCGAAGCCGCTCGACGTCCCGGGGCCTGGCGCTCACCGCCCTGGTCTCCGAGGCCCACTTCATCCGCCGGGCTGCTCGATCTCGCGCGGATCGATTACTGGGGGAGCTTGAGCGAGCGCTCTCAGGGGCCTGCCGCCGCGAGCCCTGGATCCGCCGGCCGGGTGGGCTCGGGGGCTGGCTGTTCGAGCGCGTTGTAGACGGCCCAGCCGACGGCGACCATCGGGACGGCGAGGAACGCCCCGACGATGCCGAGGAGCTGGCTGCCGACGATGACCGCCGTGAGCGTGACGATCGGGTGAAGGTTGACCGTCTTCTGGTAGACGAGCGGGGTGACGAACATGCTGTCGAGCTGCTGGGCGATGAGGATGACGGCTGCCATCGCCACGGCGGCGCCGGTGCCCTCGGCGGCAAGCGTGACGAGGACGATGACGGCGCCCGAAACCCAGGCGCCGAGAATGGGAATGAACAACGACACGAACGTCAGCAGGGCGAGCGTGCCGGCGTGCGGGGTGCCGATGACGAGCATGCCGAGGGTGATCACCGTGCTGTCGATGAGGGCGACGAGCGCGATGCCGCGGATGTAGCCGCCCGCGGCGTTCCAGGCGGCGGCACCCCCGACGGTTACGCGGTCGCTTCGACCGGTGCCGAAGCGGCTCTGGATCCAGGCCCAGATCGCGTCGCCGCCCGTCAGGATGTAGAGCAGGAAGACGAACATCAGCAAGGCGCCGCTGACCAGCTGCGCGGCCAGCGAGAGGCCGCCGAGCAGTCCCGTCACCACGCCGCCGGCGGCGTCCTTGGCGGCCGGCAGGATGCCCTTTAGGAAGTCGCGGATCGCGGCCTCGTTCTCCTCGACCCAGGCGTTGTTGTCCCGCAGCCAGGAGACCACCTCGTCGGCGCCCTCCCCGATGTCCTCGCCGACGCCGCCCAGATTGCCGAACAACGCGTCCGCGAACAGCCAGACCAGCCCGGCCACGATCAGCACCACGCCGATCAGGCTCGCCGCGATCGCCAGTCCACGCGGGACGCTGCGGCGCGTCGCCCAGTCAATCAGCGGCAGCACCTGGGTGCTGACAAGCGCGGCCACGATCAACGGGACGGTGGCCCCCCGCGCGTACCAGATCGCCCCGCCGACGAGGAGCGCGCCAGCCGTGATCAGTAGCGCCTTGGCGCTCCAGCGGGCCATCGCGCTGCCCGCAGCAGCACGCCCCGGGGCCTCGGGCGACATGCGCCGTACTTCGACGGTGGGCAACAGCGTCCTCCCCGTGTGCGCGTTCACGCGCTCCGCGATCGGGCGCTGCGGGCACCCAGCCGCTGCCGGCGTGAGGCTCCTAGCGCCTCGGAGGGCCGCACGGGGCCGAGGCCCGGCCGGCGGCCCTCTGAGTGTGGGCTGTCAAAGTCACGCATATGGCGCCTTTGACGGCCCACACTCCGCGGCTGTAACAAATCCGGGTGGCGACCCTTCGGCCCGGTCGCGCCCGCAAGGCCGGGCCCGTCAAGCTCACGATCAAGCCCACCAAGGCCGGCAAGAAGGTGCTGCGGCGCAAGGGTAAGCTCACCGCGCGCATGAGATTCACCTTCAAGCCGACCGGCGGAACGGCCAAGAGCACGATCAAGAAGGTCACGATCAAGCGCAAGAGACGCTGACGGCGCGCGCCGCCTACCCGTCGGGAACGAGCGCCGGCCGAGGCGCGAACAGCCTGGCCGAGCCTCAGGGCTTCTGCAGCTCGTCGCGGTCGTCGCCGCCGGTGATGGATTTCTTGAACTCGCGCATCCCGCCCCCGAGCGAACGGCCGAGATCCGGGAGCTTCTTCGGTCCGAAGACGATGAGCGCGATCACCAGCACGACGATCAGCTCCATTGGTCCGATTCCGGGCAGCATCGTTTCCTCCTCAGGACTTGACGAACGGCTTGACGGCGTCGAGCACGGCCGCCATGTCGAGCGACCTGTCGAAGCCGCCGTCGCTGATGGGATTTCCGTTGAGCGAGCGGATGGCCGCGGCGTGACGGGCCTCGACCTGGACGATGCTGCCGGCCGCGCCCAGCACCTCGGCAGACTCGATCGCCGGTGCCGCTCCGTTGTATGCGCTGACGCCGGTGTCCTCGAACGTCTGAGCGAGCTTCAGGAACGCCTTCTGGTTTGCGAAGGCGTTGCCGAAGTCGACTCCCGGCGCCTTGACGGGCATACCGCCCAAGCGCTCGATCGTCTCGGCCAGGGCGCCGACGTGCGCGACCTCGTTGTCGCGGATCTCGGTGGCGAGTGACCTGACGTCGCCCGATAGGTCCCCCACCTGCCTCAGCGCCTGGTTGTAGAACGCGGCCTCGAGGTACTCGAGCGTCAGCGCGAAGTTCAGGATCTCGACGTCCCCGCCGCCCTCCTGCGCGATCGCCCGACCCACGAAGGGGCCGACCGCCCCGAGGCCGTAGACGGCCCCGGCCGCCACCGCGCCCCGGACGATGAACGACTGCCTGTTGATTCCCTGTACGTCGATGGCCGCCAGTTCGGGGGCCACGAGCTTCTCCTGAGACATGGGAAGTCTCCTTTCTCCCTGTGTGGGGCCTATGCGAGGAAGGGCTTGACCTTCGGCAGGACCTCGGCCATCGAGGCCGGCTTCGCGAAGGCGCCGTCCGGGACGATCGTCCTGCCGACGACGCTATTGAGCGCGGCGGCGTGGCGGCCCTCCACGGTATGGATTGCCAGCGCAGCGGCCAGGATCTCCTTGGACTGGATCCGGCCCGCCTGTCCGAGGTACGCCGCCGCGCCCAGGTTCTCGACCGCGGCCGCGGTCTCGAGCACCATGTCCGGGCCGCCCTCGAGCACGGCATCGAACGTCGTCTTGGGCCGCTTGGGGGTGCCGCCGAGCTTCTTCGCCGTGGCCGTGAGGGCGTCGACGTGCTCCTGCTCGTTGTCGCGGATCATCTTCGCCGCGTCGGCGAGCGCCATGTCCGTGATCACGCCGGCTTCGATGACCGCGTTGTAGAAGTCGGTCTCGAGGTGCTCGAGCGTGAGGGCGTACTGGACGATCGCGAGGTCCTGGCCACCACCCGCCGTCTCCCCCTCGGTCATGGCGCCGCTCGAGCCGCCCTGACTGTCGTCATCATCGCCGCAGGCGGCCACGAAGATCGCAAGCGCGCTCGCGGCGCCCGCTCCGCCCATCATTCGCAGAAAGCGCTTGCGTGAAGACGGGTCCTCGGTGAGCTCGCGCAGCGCTCCGCCGCGCTGGTCGGCGGCCCGTGTGGCCGGCTCGGTCATCGCTGGGTCCTTCCTGATCGGGTAGCGGCTGCCGGTCGAAGGAGCGAGTCCCGACCGGTGCCTCGACCACTACCTGCGCGCCGGCGACCCGCTCGGATCACTCGGCGCGGGTTCGGTCGGGCCGGCGCCGCCTCGATGCGGCGTCAGCCCGCGGGTTCCAGCGCAGCCCGGAGACCCGCGAGGTCCGCAGCCCCGAAGACCACGCGATTTCGCGTGGCCACATAGACGAGGTCGAGGTCGACGCCGGCTCGCGCGATCTTGCGAGTCAGGTCCGCCAGCACGCCCGGGCGATCCTCGACATCCACCACGACGACCTCGCGCTCGCGGGTGACCGCGAGATGGGAGATCGCCAGCAGATGCCTCACGGCGCCGCCGTGCGGGACGAGGATGTGCAGTTCGGCTTGCTCGCCCGTCCCGATGCACGTGGCCGCTGCGATGTTCACGCCGGCGTCGCTGATCGCGGCCGCCACCTGCGCCAGCGCCCCCGGGGTGTTCTCGATGTCGATGACCAGATCGACTGCCATACGCGCCCGTGCGAGCGTGAGCCTACTAATGGCGTTCGGATGCGCGATGAGTCGCGCGACACGGCAAAGTCTCAACGAAGGCCACACCGACCACCGGAGGACCGCAATGAGCAATGTGATCCCGTGGCCAGGCTGAAGCACGAAGCGGACGGGGACCTTGCTGGAGCTCCTCACCGCGGAGACGAGGCTCGCTTCCGACGTCGAGCGAGCCGTGGCCGACCGGCTGTGGGCGACGCTCCGCTAAAACCGGTAGCTGGTCTGGGCGTGCGGATCCTTGGCGAACGCGAGCACCTTGCCGGGCTCGATCCGGAATACGGCGGCCTCTTGCTCTTGCGCGACGAAGAGACCGTCGCCGACGTCGAAATGCCACACGCTGCCGTACTTCGCCTCGTAGGCATCGGCCAGCCGTTGCAGCGTGCCGCGGTCGGTGACCCTGACCGCGGTGCCCTCGACGACGACGTCGAGGCCCTCATCCCAGGTGTTGTTGCCGGTGGTGAGCGCAACGTGCGCGCCGTGTTCGAGGTTGCGGGCCTTCTGCTCGTCGAGCCCGGTGCAGAAATGCATCGCCCCGTCCGCCGCCACGCCGATCAGCGGCGTCACGTGCGGCCGGCGGTCCGCCCGCACCGTGGTGAGCCAGTAGAGCTCGGCCTCCTCCAGCACACGCGCGGCGTCGGGCCAGGGTGTCGGGCCGGCTTCGGGATCGCTGAACCGGCCGTCGATCTGTGCGGTGGGATCGGACTTCATGGGTCACAGCCCTCCTTCATCGAATCCGCTCCTTCCCATGACCCGGACCGCGGCGAGGATTCATCGGCACCCATATCGGCTATACAGATCCGTCATGGGATTGTTGCGAGGTTTCTGCGTGGCCGCCGTGGTGATCGCCATGGCGGCGGCAGCCGCCGGTGCGCAACCGGAAGGATCGAAACCGACCGGTTCCGTGCGCGCCAAGGCGGCCGGCCAGCAGCCGGACCTGCACCGCTGGCGCATGACGCGGAATGGCTTCGGGCGGCTCAAGGTGGGCCTGAACAGGGCCAAGATCGAACGGCGCACCGGACGGAGGCTCAGGTTCTCCTACAACACCGGTTCATGCGCCATCTGGGACATCCGCGGGGTGCGCGGCCTCGCGATCATGACCATCAGGGGACGGCTCGCCCGCGTGGACGCCTACAGGGGGACCTGGCGCACGAGCGAAGGAATCCGGATAGGTGACAGCGAGCAGGAGATCCGCGAGCGCTATGCGCGGCTGCGCACCGAGCCGCATCCCTACGACCCGGAAGGCCAGTACCTGATCGTCCGCGGCCCCAACCGGCGGGTGGTCTTCGAGACGGACGGGGACGACGAGGTGACGAGGTTCCGCGGCGGTCGGGTGCCGCCGGTCATGTACATCGAGGGCTGCGCCTGAACCTCAGGCGGCTGACCTGACGCCGCTGCGCCACCTCAGAACGGCCCCTCTTACGGCCGCCACGAACGCCTGGAGGGCGAGCGGCGAGCCCTGATCGTGGTGCCACGCCAGCGCGACCCGGCGCGGTGGCAGCCAGTCGCGGAGCCGGACGGCGGTCGTGCGGGGGTCGTCATGGTCGATCGACAGCTCGGTCATCAGCGCGGCGGCGCCGCCCTCGGCCACCATCGCCTGGATGATGGCGTTGTCCTCGGCCTGGGCCACGTAGTTCAGGTCGACCCCCAGGCCCCGCAGGTAGGACTCGACCCGCTCCACGGCAACGCAGCTGCCGCAGCCCACCATCGGCATCCCGCCCAGCGACTCGAGGGGGACGGGTGTGCCCCGGAACGGCGAGTCCGCCGGGACCAGCAGGAGATAGTGATCGTCCAGCAGCTCCTCGGTGGCGAACGGTCCGTCCGGGAGCGGGAGGCCGCAGAAGGTGACGTCGACGCGGCCCCGGCGAACCAGCTCCACGAGCGTGCCGACATCGGGGCTCTCGTGGATCTCGAGGTGAAGGTCGGGATGGGACTTCGCGAGGCGCGCGGCCGCTCCCGGAAGGATTCGCACGCCGACGCTCTGGAACGTCCCCACGCGCACGGTTCGGGCCCCGCCCTCCGCAAGCGCCTCTACCTGCGTGTGGGCGATCCTCATCCGAGCGAGGACGGGCGCGGCGTGGCTCAGCAGCAGCGAGCCGGCCGGAGTGAGGCCGACCGGCCTGCGGCCGCCGGGCCGGTCGATCAGCGCCTGGCCCACGAGACGCTCGAGCGCCGCGATCTGATGGCTGATCGCCGACTGGGTGTAGCCGAGCTCCTCGGCGGCGCCGCCGAAGGAGCCGGTGGCCTCGATCGCCTCGAGTGCGGCGAGGTAGCGCAGCTCCAGGCGCATCCAGCCGTTGGCGCTCATGCGATCAAAACTACCCACGCCGAAGCCCGGGCCGGCACGCGGACGGTTAAGCGCTGATTGTGATCGCTGCGACAAGGAATCCGAGTTGCTTCGCCGATGTATCTCCTTGACGCTGCTCGTCGTGCAGCCAGCGGAGGAGAAGCCATGAAGCGTCGTCGGAAGTTGGCCGGTGTGGCAGCGTGTCTCGCCCTTGCAGCCGGACCAGCGGCCTGCGGCGACGACGACGACGATGACGGCGGCGGCGGGGCCGAAGGCGGAGGCGGGGAGACGGTCAACGTCTACTCCTCGCTGCCGCTTCAGGGCGCGCAGAGCCTCCAAACGACGGCGATGGTGGACGGCATCAAGCTCGCGCTGGAGCAGGCCGACGGCAAGGCAGGACAGGTAAAGATCACCTACACGTCGCTGGACGACTCGACCGCGCAGGCCGGCACGTGGACGCCCGAGGCGACCTCGGCGAACGCACGCCGGGTCGCGCAGGACGACACGGCGGTGGCCTACATCGGCGAGTTCAACTCGGGAGCGAGCGCGATCTCGATCCCTCTGTTGAACGAGGTCCCGATCGCCCAGATCAGTCCCTCGAACACCGCCGTCGGCCTGACCTCGGACGAGCCGGGCGCCGACGAGGGAGAGCCCGACAAGTACTACCCATCGGGCGAGCGCCACTACCTGCGCATCGTCCCGAAGGACACGATTCAGGGCGCCGCTCTGGCGACGTTGATGAGCGAGGACGGCTGCTCCAACACGTACATCCTCAACGACAAGGAGGTGTACGGCGCGGGCCTGGCGCGGAACATCGAGAGCGCGGCCCAGGAGGCCGGAGTCGAGGTGCTGGCGAACGATGGCATCGACCCGAAGGCGCCGAACTTCCGCTCCCAGGCAGCGACGATGAAGTCGGAGGGCGCGGAGTGCTTCGTTTTCGCCGGGGTGACTCCGAACGGCGCCGTCCAGCTGTACAAGGACGTCGCCGCGGCGGTGCCCGACGCCCGCCTGTACGGGCCGGATGGCGTGTCGAACCCCGAGTTCTTCGACGCGCAGGAGGGAGGCCTCCCGGCCGACGTGACGGAGAAGGTCAAGGTCACGGTGGCCACGCTGTCCCCCGACGAGTATCCGCCCGACGGGCAGAGATTCTTCGACCAGTTCCGGGAGAAGTACGACGTGGAGAGCGTGGACCCGTATGCGATCTACGGCTACGAGGCGATGCGGCTCGTGCTCGACACGTGCGAGCAGTTGGGGCCCGACTGCACCGACAGGCAGGCCATGATCGAGGCGCTGTTCAACACGAAGGGTCGCGAGTCGGTGCTCGGCACCTACGACATCGACGAGAACGGCGACACGACGATCACGGACTACGGCGTCTACATCGTCGAGGGGGGCGAGCTCGTCTTCGACCGGACGATCCAGGCGGCTCAGTAGGGCCTCGGCAGCGGCAATCACGGTCGCGGCGGGCGCCCCCCAGTCGGGGCGGAAGTCCGGCTTCGGGTCGCGCTTGACCGGGCGACCGGTCCGGATTGCCCGCGCTTGACATATTCCCATATCGGTATATATTCCAGCCATGGCACGAGCAGCGACCACGGCGGATGCGTTCAACGCAGTGGCCGAGCCCCGGCGGCGCCAGATCCTGGATGTCCTTGCCGGCGGCGAGCGCCCCGTGAACGACCTCGTGCGCGTGCTCGAGCTGGCTCAGCCCCAGGTGTCCAAGCACCTACGGGTGCTGCGAGAAGTGGGAGCGGTTGACGTGCGTGAGGAAGGACGGCAGCGCCTGTACCGGCTGAACGGACACGCGCTCAAACCCATCCATGACTGGGTGAAGAGCTACGAGCGCTCCTGGTCGGAGCGGTTCGACGAGCTGGATGTCGTATTGGAGGACCTCAAGCGAAAGGAGCAGGAAGATGACGGAGATGACGAGTAGCGGGTCGGCGAAGGTGACACTCCCGACGGACACGCAGATCCAGATCACCCGGGAGTTCGACGCCCCGAAGCACCTGGTCTACAAGGCGTGGACCACGCCGGAGCTGGTCAAGCGCTGGTGGAACGCGAAGCGCGGCGAGGTCACGATCGCCGACATCGACCTGCGGGAGGGCGGCACCTGGCGCTGGGTGATGGTGACCGACGACGGGTTCGAGGTCGCCTTTCACGGCGAGTATCGAGAGATCGTCCCGAACGAGAGGATCGTCTCGACCGAGGTCTACGAGGGCATGCCCGACGCCGCGTCGCTCAACACCATGACGTTGACCGAGAAGGACGGGCGCACGAGCCTCACCATCCTCGTGGACCACGCGAGCAAGGAGCACCGCGACGGCCACATCAACTCGGGGATGGAGGCCGGCATGCAAGACGCCATGGACCTCCTCGAGGAGGTTGCGATCTCACTTCGCTGACGGTCGTTCGCCCACGGGCCACCGGGACATCGGCTCCCGGTGGCCCGGCCCGACATCAGCGAACGGCGCCCGTGGCGATCCACGCGCGCGCGGACAGCCTGAACGGCTCGTCCCCGACGTCGAGCCGGTGCCGGAGCTCCTCCTTGAACGCCGCCCTGGTCTCGGCCCGGAGGCCGGCCGCGTAGGCCCCCGAGGGGCCGACCCCCAGCTCGAGCGGCTGCCAGAGATCCTCGAAGCCGTCGTATCCGGCGCTGACCACGGCGGGCGTGACGTCCACGCCGGCGAGACCGGCGCCCGACAGGAGCTCGCCGAGCCCATCGGACGTGCAGAACGGCATCGAGACCCCCTCGTCGAGCTCCTTCGCGCCCGCGTCGAGCGCAACGGCAGCGTCCCAGAAGCGCCTCAGCAGAGTCATCTCCCCTGCGTAGTCCCACACCGCGGCCGTCACCGTGCCGCCGGGGCGGGTCACGCGGCGCATCTCCCCCACGCCCGCCGGCGGATCGGCCATGAAGTTCACCACCAGCTGCGCGAGCGCGTGGTCGAAGACGGCGTCGTCGAAAGGCAGCGCCTCGGCGGCGCCCTCCTCGACCCGCACGCCGGGGTTGCGCCGCCGGCAGGCCTCGGCGAACGGGGCCGACGGCTCCACCGCCGCGACGTTCTCGGCGCCGAGCCGGGCGACCAGCTCGGTCGTCAGCGCGCCCGGACCGCAGCCCACATCGAGCGCGCGCCGCCCCGGCCCCACGCCGGCCGCCGCGACGAGCTCACGCGCCAGCGCGCGGCCGTAGCGGCCGATGTGCCGGTCGTAGGCCTCAGCCGGTTTGCGAAACGTCGCCGCTCCCGGGGCGTCGGCCACGCGTGGAGCCTGCCGTGATGGGGCGCACGCGTCAACCCCGGCCCGGCGATGCCGTATAGGAGCTACGGCGCGATGCTCTCACGGCGCCGCAACCCTGCCCAGCGGCGCGGCGCGACAATGCGCCGATGGCCGGCTCGTCGCGCGTCTCGCCACGCGTGCTGCTCCTGCTCGGAGCGGCCGGGCTCGGCTTCGGACTGCTCTACCTGACGCTCGTCCTGGGCAGCGACCACACAGACGACCGGGGGCTCACCGCGGCGCTCGGGCTCCTGGTCGGATGGTCGTTCATCGGGACCGGCCTGTTCGCGTGGTGGCGCCGGCCCGGCAACCGCACCGGGGTGCTGATGGCGGCCGCCGGGTTCGCCTGGTTCGCGACCGGCGTGAGCGCCGCGAACGACGACGTCGTTCACACGTTCGGCATCGCAGTCGACGGCATCTTCCCGGCGGTGGTCGGCCACCTGCTGATGGCGTTCCCGACCGGGCGGCTGGAAACGCGGGCCGAGCGCATCGCGGTCGGGTCGGCCTACTTCGCGGTCACGGTCCTTCAGATCCCCGCACTCCTGTTCGAGGACGACGACCGCAACCTGCTGACGGTCGAGCCCGACCAGGGGCTCTCGAACGCCCTCGACGCGGCGCAGTTCGTGGTGGTGTTCGTGATCATCGCCGTGAGCGTCGGGCTGCTCGTCCGGCGCTGGCGCGCGGCCCCGGCCGCCCAGCGCCGCACGCTGGCCCCGGTGCTCTGGACAGGCGGCAGCGCCTTCGCCGTGTTCCTGGTGGCCAAGGGCTTCGATGCTGCGGGCACGCGCGTCGACGTGCTCGAGCGACTTGCCCTGGCGCTCATCGCGACCGTTCCCTTCGGCTTCCTGGCCGGCCTCCTGCGCAGCCGTCTCGCCGAGGGCGCGGCGGTGGCCGAGCTCGTGCGGCGGCTCGGCCAGACGCCCGATCCCGACGCCCTGCGCGCCGCGCTGTCCGAGGCGCTAGGCGATCCCACCCTCACGCTCGCCTACTGGCTCGCCGACTCCGAGCGGTTCGTGGACGCCCAGGGCCTTCCCGTGTCGCTGCGCGACCGCGCCTGGACCGAGGTCGCCCTGAAGGGGCGCCGGATCGGCGCCCTCGCCCACGACCCCTCGCTGGCCGACGAGCCTGAGCTCGTTCGCACCGCCGGCGCCGCCGCGGCGCTGGCACTCGAGAACCAGCGCCTGTCGGCCGAGCTCCGTGCCCGCATCGAGGAGCTCCGCGCGTCCCGCGCCCGGCTGGTGGAGGCCGGCGACGCCGAGCGGCGGCGGCTCGAGCGCAACCTCCACGACGGGGCGCAGTCACGCCTGGTCGCGCTCGCCATGAAGCTCCGACTGGCCCGAGGCCGCGCAGAGGGCCAGCCCGAGCTGGAGGAGATGCTCGACGACTCGAGCGCCGAGCTGCAGGCAAGCCTTGACGAGCTGCGCGAGCTGGCCCGCGGCATCCACCCGGCCGTGCTGAGCGACCGCGGCCTCGCCCCGGCGCTCGAGATGCTGGCGAGCCGCACGCCGGTGCCGGTGGAGGTGGCCGCCGACGCGGGCGACGATCTGCCGCCCCCGGTGGCGACCGCGATCTACTTCGTGGTCTCGGAGGCGCTCACCAACGTCGCAAAGTACGCCCGCGCCCGGCACGCGGCTGTGACGGTCGAGTGCCGTCCGGGCAGGGTGGTCGCCGAGGTGTCCGACGACGGGGTCGGGGGCGCCGACCTGGCGAAGGGCTCCGGCCTACGCGGCCTATCGGACCGCGTGGCCGCCCTGGACGGCCGTCTCGTGCTGGACAGCCCGCCCGAGGGCGGTACGCGGCTGCGGGCGGAGTTCCCGTTTTAGAAGCCGAGCGCCGACGATCCGCCGACGACCGGCAGCGTCACCTCGCTGTCGTCCGGGTCCAGCGTGAGCTGGGTGCCCGGCAGCGGCCGGAGCGTGTAGTCGAAGTCCGTAGAGACCACGACCAGTCCGATCCTGTGGCCGGCCTTGAAAACAAAGTCGTCGGGCTGCAGGTCCCAGCGGAAGCGGTACTCGCGGCCCTGCCTGACGCGGTCGCTTCGCCATAGGCTGTTCCGGTTCTGCGGGTCCATCCAGCCGCGGGTGACCATCAGCGGCGCCTGGCCCGAGGGCCCGTAGTCCACCAGCACCGCGGTCAGGTTCGCCGCGCTTCGGTTGTCGATCGACATGCGGAGCGAGACCCGCGGCGTGCCGCTGATGCGGACGTCGCGGCCCAGGCTCGGTGAGCGGTAGATCAGACGGTTCGGATTGGCCGTGTCAGGGCTCTGGATCAGCACGTCGTCCGTGTCGAGCTCGCGACCGCGGTCGACGAAGCTCTGGTCGCGGCTTCTGCCTCGCGAGCGCCTGGACAGCTCGCCGGGCGCCGTGGAGCTTTCGGCAGACAGCTCCAGCTCCGCGTCCCGGGTGCCCGGGAGCGGCCAGTCGGCCTCGTGGGCGTAGATGCCGTCCTCGCGCTCGATGCTCGAGCGCGGCTCCGAGAAGATCCCGTTACGCACGCCGAACAGCTCGTGGTCGAACCAGCGGTTCTCGGTCCGCTTGTAGAGCGCGAAGTCGACTGCGTCGGTCGTCGCGCTCTCGCCGCCGTGACCGCCGTTGTGCAGCCACAGCTTGCGCGGCACGCGCAGGTCGGCGAGGCGGTACCACCACTCGGCGAACGCCTTCGTCATCACGTTCCAGTCGTTCAGGCCGTGGACGACGAACACGCTCGACTCGACGCCGCGCACCTGCCTCAGGTAGTCGCGCTCCCACCAGAACCGGCTGAAGTCGCCCGTCACGCGGTCCTGCTCGCCGTTCAGGTAGGTCATCATGTCGGCGCACGGGCGAGTGGTCATCCGCGGGCCGCCGATGTAGGCCCCCAGCACGTCCGTGTCCTCGCCCTGGAAGGAGTTGTTGCCGACGCCCTGCGCGTTGGAGTGCGGCGCGCGCACGAGCCCGTTGGCGCGGTAGTAGTCGTACCAGCTGGAGATCGCCGAGATCGGGACGATCGTCTCGAGCCCCTCGACGCCCGTCGTGGCGACCTGATTCGGAAGCGTGCCGTTGTAGGAGACGCCGATCATGCCGACGGCGCCGGTGGTCCAGTCGGCCTCCACGCGCTCGCCGGCGGTGTTCCAGCCGCGGGCGCGGCCGTTCAGCCAGTCGATCACGGCCTTCGTGCCGAGGGTCTCCCCGCGGGCGCCGACGTCGGGGCAGCCGTCGGAGTTGAAGGTGCCGATGCTCTCGCCGAGCACGACCGCATAGCCGCGTGGCACGTAGTAGTTGTCGAGCGAGCCGGGGAGGTCCGGGATGAGGCGAGCGCGCGCCCGCGCGCGGGCCTTCGCCCGGGCCGCGGTGACGCCGCGCCGGGAGGCGGCTGCCCGATCGTCCCGACCGGCGTCCTCCTGCGGCATGCGGTCCACGTCGACCGGATGGTTCGCGAGCCCGCCCGTGTTGCCGCGGTAGGGGCTGTGCTCGAGCACCACGGGCACCTTGATGTCCTGCGACTCCGTCTCGCCCGGCCGGCTGATCCGGATGCGGATGCGGTCGCGCGCTCCGTCTCCATCGCTGTCCACCTCCGACTCGACGAACACGACCTCCTCGATCGCGTTCGCGAAGGGGAAGACCGGCTGGGTCACGCCGTCCTGCACGTTCAGCCACGGCGGTGGCGAGGGCTCCCCGGCGGCCGCGGGGGCGGCCGGCAGGGCGAATACGGCGAATGCCGCCACGGCGCCGAGTACGAGGCGCAGACGACGTACGGATGACATGTTCCCCCCCAGTGTGCGAGTTCTCAGAGCTGCCGCAGCACGGCGACGGGGCTATACCCGGGCCCGGCCGGACTCATACCTCTAATCGGCCGCCTCGTCAGGACGACCGCGAGCGGCGCTGCCGGTGCCCTGGCCATCTCGCCTCCGTTTTCGCCGTTCCGTAACCCATACCCAGGCGCGCGTGCGGTATAGGTCGGGCGGCGTTCGCAACCCCGACCGGGAGGACCCATGACCGACCCCTTCGAAATGCTCGAGCGCGGCATGGCCGGACCGATGGACCGCCGCCGTTTCCTCAAGTTCACCGGGGCGGTGGCGGGCGCGGCTGCCTTCTGCCAGCTGCGCCCCGACCTGGCGCACGCCACCACGCCCCTGAGCGGCTACCCGTTCACGCTCGGAGTTGCCTCCGGTGACCCCGCCACCAACGGAGCCGTGCTGTGGACCCGCCTCGCCCCCGAGATCTACGAGCCGGACGGCGGCGTGCCGCACCGCTGGCTGCCGGTCGAGTGGCGCGTGGCCAAGGACCCGGGGATGCGCCGCCTCGTGCGAAAGGGCGTGACCCTCGCGGTGCCGCAGCTGGCGCATTCCGTGCACGTGGAGGTCGGCGGGCTCGAGCCGGGCCGCGAGTACTTCTTCCAGTTCAAGTACCGCGACGAGCTCAGCCCGGTCGGCCGGACCCTCACGGCGCCGTCGCGTTGGCACTCCGTGCCCTCGCTCGCCTTCGCCTTCGCCTCGTGCCAGAAATGGGACGACGGTTACTACTCCGCCTACCGGCGCATGGCCGAGGAGGACATCGCATTCGTCGTGCACCTCGGCGACTACCTCTACGAGTACGGGATCGACGAGAACGGCGGCTTCCGGAAGGTGCCGGTGCCCGACCAGTTCCGCCCAGAGACCGTGACGCTGGAGCGCTACCGGCTCCAGTACTCGCTCTACAAGAGCGACCCCGACCTGCGTGCGGCCCACCAGCGCTTCCCCTGGCTGATCGCCTGGGACGACCACGAGGTCCAGAACGACTACGCCGGCCTGGCGCCGGAGGGCGGCGAGCCCAACCCGGGTTTCACCGCGCGGCGGGCGGCCGCCTACCAGGCCTTCTACGAGCACATCCCGCTGCGCGCCACCGCCTTCCCCCGCCGCGACGAGCTCCGGCTCTACCGGCGCATGACCTGGGGCGATCTGGCCGAGTTCAGCGTGCTCGACGCGCGCCAGTACCGCACCGACCAGCCCTGCGGCGACGGCGAGTTCCCGCGCTGTCCGGAGTCACTCGACCCGGCCGTGACGATGCTGGGGCGCCGGCAGGAGCGCTGGCTGGAGGACGGGCTCGACGACTCCCGCGCCCGCTGGAACGTGATCGCCCAGCAGGTCATGATGGGCCAGCTCGATCACGACCGCGGGGATCCCCGCATCTACTGGCATGACGCCTGGGACGGCTACCCCGTCGCGCGGCAGCGGATAATCGACCACTTGGTCGACGCCCGCGTGCACAACCCGGTGCTGATCACGGGCGACTGGCACTCGACTTTCGTGAACGACATCAAGCGCGACTTCTCGAACCCCGACTCCGCCACCGTCGCCACGGAGTTCGTGGGCTCCTCGATCTCTTCGAACGGCGACTCCCCGGTCTACGGGCCCTATTACGGGCCGATGATCCCGGCAAACCCGCACATCAAGTTCTTCGACGGCGACCGGCGTGGCTACGTGCGCTGCCTGCTCGACAAGCGGCAGTGGCGCACGGACCTGCGGATGGTCAGCACGGTGAGCCGCAGCGACGCGCCGGTGTCGACGTTCGCGTCTTTCGTCGTGGAGAACGGCAGACCGGGGGCTGTGCGGGTCTGACGGACCCCGCCCTCTCGCTAGCACTCCTGTTCCTCTTCGCGGTCGGCGCGCAGCTGCTCGCGCATGCCGCCGCGGTGCCGCAGATCGTGACGCTGCTCGCCATCGGCGTGGCCGTGGGGCCCGACGCGCTGGGGATCATCGATGTCGACGAGCTGCTGGGCGCGACGCTCGACCCGTTCGTGACCCTGGCTGTCGGCGTGGTCCTGTTCGACGGCGCGCTGAAGCTGCGCCACGGGGACCTCGCGGAAGGGGCCTGGCAGGCGGTGGTGCGCCTCGTGACGGTCGGCCTGCTTGTGAGCTGGGGGATCATCACCGTGGCCGTCGGCCTGCTGCTCGACCTCGACTGGAGTATCTCCGTCCTCATCGGCGCGATCCTCACGCTGTCGGGGCCGACCGTGGTCGGCCCGCTGATGGACCACGTGCGCCCGTCCGGGCGGATCCGCGCCGTGCTCGACTGGGAGGGCGTGGTCATCGACCCGCTCGGGGCGATCCTCGCCGTGCTCGTCTTCCAGGCCGTGCTGGCCGGCGAAACCGACATCGGAGGCGGAGAGTTCTTCGGGACCATCCTCTGCGGGATCGGCTTCGGGGTCGTGGCCTCGGCGGTGATCGTGTTCCTGCTGCGGCATACCCGCGCGCCGATCCACCTGCGGGCCACCGCGATGCTCGCCGTCATGCTGGTGGGCGTCGGCGCCGCCGACGCCGTCTACTCGGACGCCGGCCTTGTCACCGCGATCGTTGTCGGCGCGGCGATCGCGCGCGCCGAAGGCGTCATCCCGGAGGGCCGCGAGGTCGAGTTCTCGGTGTTCGGCGACACGCTGGTGCAGCTCCTGATCGGCGTTCTCTTCGTCATGCTGGCCGCGCGCGTGGACCTCGGCGCGGTAGCCGACCTCGGGCTGTCCGGGCTCGCCCTCGTGGCCGTGCTCATCCTGGTGCAGCGCCCGGCAGACGTGGCGGCCTCCACGATCGGCACCGTCCTGACGCGGCGCGAGCGGATCTTCGCCGCGGGCGTGATGCCGCGCGGGATCGTGGTGGCCGCAACGGCCTCCACGTTCCAGCTCTCGCTGGTGGAGCAGGGCGTGGAGGACGCCGACCAGCTCGTCCCGACCTGCTTCCTTGTGATCGCCGCCACCGTGCTCGTCTACGGCCTCGCGGCGCGGCCGCTGGCGCGTGCCCTCGGCCTCACCGGCGATGAGGCGTCGACGCCGCCGCGCTGAGCTCGGCGTAGGCGTGGGCTCAGCCCAGGGACAGCACGACCATGCCGCACAGCACGCCACCCACGCCCACGAGCTGGTGCCCGGCAACCCGCTCCCGCAAGGCGAGCAGACCGACCAGAATCGGGATGACCGGGTAGGCGGCGGCCGCCGCGCTCGTGATCGCCACCTCACCGATCTCGGCGCCGCGGTTGAAGGCGAGGTAGCCGGACGCGTCCAGGAAGCCGGCGACCAGGCAGCCCAGCAGGCCCACCCGTCCCAGCGACGCCGCGGTCGGCGGCGGCCTGGCAACCGCGACGGCGGCCACGAGCACGAGCGCGACCGAGCGGACGACAAGGATCGGCACGAGCCAGCCGAGCTCGTCGGACATGCTGGCCAACCCGAAGAGGTAGATCCCGAAGGCCGCCGAGGAGACCAGGGCCAGGCGGATCCCGATTCCGTCGCCCCGCGCGCTCTCGTCCGGCGGCTCTCGTGCCGCGAGAACGATGAAGCCGAGCACCAGAAAGCACCCCAGCGCCTGGACCGTGGTGAGCGACTCGCCCAGCACGAGCACGGCGAGCAGCACGACAATCGCGCCGTTGGCCGACACGATCGGGCTGACGATCGCGATCGGGCCCAGCTCGAGTGCCCTGTAGAAACCTGCGTAGGCCGTTACGGCTACCGGGCCGAGCGCCCCTAGGGCAACGAGCTGAGCCGCGGACGGGCCCGGCAGGCGGTCCACCGAAAGTGCCACCACCACGAGCAGCGCCACCCCGAACGCGTGGGTGAGGAGAAGCGTCCTCAGGAACCCGCCGCGCCGCGAGAGGTACGTGACGAGCACATCCGCCAGACCCCACGCGAGCGCCGCAAGCGTGCCGAGGACGAAGCCGTCGCTCATCGTCGGGCACGCTACGTTGCCGGCATGTTCAACGACGTCTTCCCGATCCTCATGACGCCCGACATGCCTCGCGCCCTCGGCTTCTACCGCGACCTGCTCGCGGGCGAGATCGAGTTCCAGTTCCCGCCCGAGGGCGACCCGGGCTACGTGGGGATGAACATCGGCGGCGGGCACCTGGGGATCGGCCTGGCCCCCGACGCGCCCACTGGCGCCGGCGGCCGGCGCTTCGCGCTCTGGGTGTACGCCGACAGCTGCGACGAGGCGGTGGAGCGGCTGCGTGCGGCGGGCGCGACCGTGACCGAGGAGCCCGCCGACCAGCCCTGGGGCGAGCGCGTTGCGAGGGTGCTCGACCCGGACGGCAACGAGGTGATCGTCGGGCAGAAGGCGTGATCCCGGACGAGGTCCTCGAGCTGCTCGACGCGAGGAGAGGACACTTTCTCCTCGAGTCCGGGCACCACGGCGATCTCTGGCTCGAGCTAGACCCGCTCTTCGTGCGTCCCGCCCGTCTCGAGCGGTTCGCGGCCGAGCTCGGCCGGCGCCTCGCGGCGCACGCCACCGAGGCCGTCTGCGGCCCACTGACGGGCGGCGCCTTCCTCGCCCAGGCGATCGCGACGCGGCACGACCTCGCCTTCACATGGAGCGAGCGCTCCGGGGACGGTTACCGGATCCCGGACACCCTTCGGAACGAGCTGGCCGGCAGCACGGTGGCGATCGTGGACGACGTCGTGAACGCCGCGTCCGCCACCCGGGCCACCCTCGCGGAGCTCCGTGCCTGCGGCGCCCGGACGGTCGCGATCGGCGCGCTGGTGACGCTCGGCGCGGCGGCCCAATCATTCTCCGACCGGGAAGGCCTCGCCCTCGAACGCCTGGCGACCCTCCCGAACACGCTGTGGGAGCCCTCAGCGTGTCCGATGTGCGCCGCCGGCGAGCCCCTCGAGGGCCTGTAGCGCGTCAGCTACCGAACGCGACGCCGAGCGCGGCGGTGAGAGCCAACGCGACCGCCGCGAGCAGGGCGGCGAGCGCGCGGCGCGGTTCGCCGCTTCCCTTGGGCGGCCGGGGATGAGGGCTGCCCGAGCCTGAGAGCTCGTTGGCGAGGAAATAGGCGACGGCCGCGTTCATCACACCAATACTCGGCCGTCGCCCGGCCGACTTGTGTGACGTTCTGCACATACGCGCGCTACCGCGCCGCGCGCCGCTCGGCGAACTCGCGCAGCGCGTTCCGCGCGTCGTCCTCGTCGAAGAGGCGCACGCAGTGGTGGGTCTCGCGCGCCATCGCGACCTCGAGGAGATCGCCGAAGCGCTCGTTCAGCATCGACTTGGTGGCCGCCACGGCGGCGCGCGAGTTGCGCGCGAAGACACCGGTCCAGTGCTCGATGCGGCCGTTCAGCTCGGTTGGCGCCACCATCTCGGTGGCGAATCCATGCTCGTTCGCCCACGCCGCGTCGCGCGGCTGGCCGCCCAGGAGCAGCTCGCGGGCGGCGCTCTCCCCTACCAGCTCCGGCAGCAGCAGCGTGCCGGCGTTGCTCGCCACCAGGCCGATCCCCACCTCGGGCGTGAGCAGCCGCACCCGGTCGGTGCACAGCCGCAGGTCGCAGCTCGCCGCGAACTCGAGCGCGCCGCCCACGCACACGCCGTCAACGGCCGCAATCGCCGGCACCGGCGCGGCGAGCACCACCCGCGTCATGCGCTGGAATCCCTCGATCGTCTCCGCCCACGCCGCCGAGTCGGCCTCGATCGCGGCCTGCAGGTCGTCGCCCGCCGAGAAGTGCTCGCCCGCGCCGCGCAGCACCACACAGCGCACGGCCGGGTCCTCGCCTGCCGCCGCCACGGCGTCGGCGATCGCGGTCATCGTCTCGAGGTCCCAGGCGTTGCGGCGCGCCTGGCGGTCCCAGACGATCAGCCGGGCCGGGCCGAGGTCGGACGTGCTCACGGTCATTTGACGGTCTCCCTCCTCAGGGCCTCGACGACGGGCGGCAGCGCGTCCCCGCGGGCCGTGCGGTGGACGATTCGGGTCTTGTGCTCGGCGCGCGGCAGCGATCCCGGCTCGAGCCGGGTGAGCTCGAAGCGTGCCCGCAGCGTCTCGTGCAGCTCCCCGGCCACGTTCACGAGGTCGGCCCCGGGCGGCGCCTCGACGTAGACGCGCAGCGGCGGCACCACCGGGTCGCCCTCCGCGACCACACAGTGGCGGCCAAGGCGCGGGTGGCCGGCGAGGATGGCCCCGATCGCCTGCGGGTAGACGTTCACGGCCTGCACGCGCAGCATGTCGTCGCGACGGCCGTCGATCCGGATCCGCGGCGTGGTGCGCCCGCACGCGCAGGGTGCCGTCCAGACGCGGCCCAGGTCGCCCGAGCGGTAGCGCAGGAGAGGCGAGGCCTCGCGGCGCAGGTGCGTCCAGACCAGCTCGCCGGCCGCGCCGTCCTCGAGCTCGACGGGGGCGCCGGTGTCGGGGTCCACCAGCTCCAGCACGGCGTGGTCGCCCACGGTCAGGTGTAGCCCCTCCCCCTCCTCGCAGGCGCCGCCCATCGTCGACCAGACGTCGCTCATCCCGAACGTGTCGGCCACCGTGGCCCTCCACGCCTCCTCGATCTCGCCGCGCACGGCGGCGAGCCCGGCGCCCGGCTCGCCGGCAGTGACGATGTGGCGCAGGCCGAACGCGGCTGGGTCGAGCCGCGGCCTCCCGGGCGCGGGCGGCCAGGTAGGCGGGGAACGACAGCGTGCCGAAGATCGACGTGATCCCGAGCCGCGGGATCAGGTCGAGGAGCCGCCGCGACTGGCCCGTGCCGACCGGCACGACCGTGGCGCCGCTCGCCTCGAGCGCCATGTGGTCGGCGATCCCGCCGGCGTAGAGCGCGTAGTTGAGGCAGTGGGCGATCGTGTCGTCCTCCCGCACGCCCGCGATCCGGAAAGCCTCCCCTCCGACCCCGCTGTTCGCCTCGTGGTCGGCGCGCGTGAAGCCCACCGCCACCGGCTCGCCGGTCGTGCCCGAGGTCACGTGCATGCGCGCAAGCCGCTCGGGCGGGGCGCACAGGTGTGGTCCGAAGGGGGGCTCGCGCCGCTGCCCCTCGCGCAGCTCTTCCTTGGTGGTGAAGGGGAGGCGGGGCAGGTCGGCCGGGCCGCGCACCCCCTCGCGCTCGCCGCGCAGGCGCTCGGCGTAAAAGACGCTCGACGACTCCAGGTACGCCAGCTGCTCCCGGAGGGCCCTCACTAGTGGTCGCGCGGCGGCAACTCGCCGGCGGCCGCGCCCGCGACCATGGCGGCCACCGTTCCGCCATAGGCCTCGATCGCCACCCGCAGATCGGCCTCCGGGGTGTCCTCCTCCTTCGTGTGCGACACCGGCGGCGAGGACGAGGAGAAGATCATCACGGTCGGGATCAGGCGCGCCATCTCAGCCGCGTCGTGGAGCGGGCCGCTCGGGATCGCCGTGTCCTGGCCCCCGGCCTCCACCACCGCGTTCCGGGCCATCCCGATCAGGCGGTCGTCGAACGGGATCGGCGGGATCGACCAGATGTGCCGCAGCTCGACCTCGCAGCCGTGGTCGGCGGCCGCCCTCTCGCAGGCCTCGCGCGCCTCGGCGAGCATCGCGGCGAGCTCGTCGGGGTCGAGGTGGCGCTGGTCGAGCAGCATCTCGGTGCGGCCCGGCACAGCAGTGATCACGCCCGGCTCGCTCGTGGCGCGGCCAACGGTGCAGACCCCGTCGTGCTTGAAGCCCACCTCGCGGATCGCCAGCGCGGCCTGGGCGGTGGCGGAGAAGGTGTCGCGGCGCAGGCCCATCGGTGTGGCGCCGGCGTGCGCGGTCTGGCCGGTGAACACGGCCTCGTGGCGCTCCACGCCGAAGGTCCCGAGCACCGTGGCCGCCGGCTCCCCCTTGCTCTCGAGCACGGGCCCCTGCTCGATGTGCGCCTCGATGTACGCGCGGGCTCCGCGCAGCCGCCCGCCGGACTCGTGCACCCGGTCCAGCTCCACGCCGTAGCGGCCAACCACGTCCTCGAGCCGCTCCCCGTCGCGGTCGCGCAGGTCGCGCACCTCGTCCAGCTCGAGCGTGCCCGCACAAGCCGACGAGCCGAACAGGCTGCGCCCGAAGCGCGCACCCTCCTCGTCTGCCCAGTCCACCAGCCGCATGCCCACCGGGCGGCGCCCGTCCTCCGCATACTGACGCAGCGCCTCGACCGCCGTGAAGATGCCGAGCGCCCCGTCGAGCCAGCCGCCGGCGGGCACCGAGTCCACGTGCGAGCCCACGATCACGAAGCCGTCCTGCTCCCCCGGGAGGTCGGCCCAGAGATTGCCCGCCTCGTCGATCGAGACCTCCACCGGCAGCTCGTCCAGGCGCGAGCGCAGGAACTCGCGGGCCTTCGTCCACTCGTCGGTCCAGCACACCCTGCGGGCGCCGTCCGGCCCCCCTGTCAGGCGTGCGAGCTCGCGCAGGTCCTCGAGAACCCGATCCGGGTTCACGTGGCCACCGCGGCCGGCGCGCGCAGCGAGCGCGGCACGAACCGGCCGTGCCCCGGCTCGGTCAGGATCTCGCCGCGGTCGTAGACCATCGTCCCGCGGCTGAGCGTGTGGCGCACGCTGCCCGTGGACGTCTGCCCCTCGAACAGGTCGTAGTCGACGTTCATGTGCGACGTCCGCGTGGAGAACTCGAACGGCGTGGAGGGATCGAAAACGACCAGATCGGCGTCCATCCCGGGCGCGATCGAGCCCTTGCTGTGGAGGCCGAAGCGGCGCGCGATCGCGGTGGAGGTCAGGTCGACCAGCTCGCTCGGCGTGATCCGCCCGCCCTCGACCCCGAGGTCCCACAGCTTCACCAGCCGGTGCTGGATCATCGCGAGCCCGTTCGGGATCTTCGAGAAGTCGTCGCGGCCCATCGCCTTCTGCTCGTCGTTGAAGGGACAGTGGTCGGTGGACACGCTCTCGAGCACCCCGCGGTCGAGCGCCGCCCACAGCAGGTCCTGGTTGTGCGCCTCGCGCAGCGGCGGCGAGCACACGTAGCGGGCGCCCTCGAAGTTCGGCCGCTCGAGGTCCTCGACCGTGTTGGTCAGGTACTGGAGGCAGGTCTCGCCGGACACGTCCACCCCGCGCGCCTGGCCCGCGGCGATCTCGTCGGCGGCCAGGCCGCACGTCACGTGCACGATGTAGACGCTCGCGTTCGTGAGCTCCGCGAAGCGCACGGAGCGGCCGGTGGCCTCGGCCTCGAGCTCCTCCGGACGGGTATGGGCATGGTAGATCGGGTCCGTCTGGCCCGCCGCGAGCGCCCGCTCCACGAGCACGTCGATCGCCCAGCCGTTCTCGCAGTGGACCATCGTGAGCGCGCCGAGGTCGCGCGTGTTCTCGAGCACCCGGAAGAACAGGTCGTCGGTGACCATGATCGCGCCCTTGTAGGCGAGGAAGACCTTGAAGCTGCAGAGGCCCTCCTCGACCATCGGCTCCATGTCGGCGAGCGAGGCCTCGTCGGCCTGGGTGATCGCCATGTGGAAGCCGTAGTCCACGTGCGCGGCGCCGCCGGCGCGCTCCTGCCACTCCTCCAGCGAGGAGCGCAGGCCGCCCGGATGCTGCTGGATCACGAAGTCGACGAGGCAGGTGGTGCCGCCCGCCGCCGCGGCGCGCGTGCCGGTGTCGTAGTCGTCGATCGACACGGTCCCGCCGAACGGCATCGACAGGTGGGTGTGGTTGTCGATCAGCCCGGGCAGCACGTAGCACCCGGAGGCGTCGATCACCTCCGCGTCCTCGATGTCGCCGAGCGAGCCGACCGCGAGGATCTCCTCGTCCTCGATCAGGACGTCGGCCTGGGATGAGTCGGCGGCCGTCACGACCGTGCCGCCACGAACGAGCTTTCTCATGCTGCGCCTCCAGTCACGCCGGCCAGGCGCGGGATGATCTCGCGACCGTAGGTCTCGAGCGTCTCCTCCTGGCCCTCGGTCATGAGGTAGATGTTGAACTGGTCCACGCCGATCGACTCGAGCTCCCGCAGCTTCTCGACGGCTTGGTCGGGCGTGCCGAGCACGCAGAAACGGTCGCAGATCTCGTCGCTCACGAACGCTCCGTGGCGGGCTCCGACGCGGGAGTGCTCGTCGTAGTCGTAGCCGGTGTCGGCGGGGACGTAGTCGGTCAGCGCCCGCGGCACCACAGAGCCGTCGGCGCCGTAGCGGGCGATCAGGTCCCTGACGTGATTGGACACCATCGCCGGGAACCAGCGCACCTGCTCGCGGGCGTCGGCGATGTCGTCCGAGATGTGGCTCGGTGCGCAGACGATGCACTTGAGCTGCGCCGGGTCACGGCCCGCCTCGTTGGCGGCTTCGCGGGCGGTCTTCATCGTCCACTGGATGATGTCCGGGTCGGCGAGCTGGATGATCACGCCGTCGCCGCGGCGCCCCGCGATCGCGAGGACCTTGGGCCCGTACCCCGCCACGTGCATCTCGATCGGCGGCAGCTCGGGCCGGACCCAGGTGAGCTGGAGCTCCGTGTCGTTCCAGTGCACCTTCTCGCCGTTCATGAACGGCTTGATCATCTTGAGGGACTCCTCGAAGCGGCCGACCCTGACGGGCTTCTGGTTGATGTAGCGGCGGGCCGAGTCGCCCCGGCCGATGCCCATCACCATGCGGCCGTCGGAGATGTCGTGGAGCGTCGCGTAGGAGCTCGCCACCACCGTCGGCTCACGTGTGCCCGGATTGGTGACCATGTGCCCCAGCTTCATCCGCTCTGTCGCCTTCGCCGCCAGGGCGAGCGTGGGCGTCGAGTCCTGCCAGAGGACGTGCGAGTCGTAGGTCCAGCCGTAGTCGAACCCCTGCTCCTCCGCGAGCACGAGCAGGTCGATCAGGCGCTGATAGGGCGGGTCTGGGAGGACGGTGACGCCGAAGCTCAGGGGCATCGGCACAACGTATGCGAAGACGCCGCGCGATTGAAGCCCGGCGAGGGCGCGGCCCCGCCCAGCCACCCGGTGCCGCTGGCCGGCGCCGGCCCGGACGCCGGCGCGCGGCTCACCGCCGCTTGGCCTTCGGGCGCCGCTTGCGCGGCGGAGGCGGCGGCGACTTCGCCTGTGCCCGGCGCTCGCCCGTCCCGCCCGCCCGGCCGGAGGTGGTGCTGCGTTTGTGAAGGTCCGCGGGGCGGGCGCTGCGCCGCCCCTTCCGCTGGCGGTGTGCGCGCTTCCGCTGGCGCTCCATCCGGCGCCCCTCGCGGGTGATCGCCACGAACACTGCGACGATCATGAGCGCCGCGATGCCGGCGAGCGCAAGCGATGCGCCGAGACCGAGGTCGCCGTCGTCCTCCTCCACGGGCTGGGGCGGCTCGGGCTCCTCCGGCGGGGTGGTCGGCCCGGACGGGGCGAGCGGTCCGAACGGAGCTTGGCCCTGGGGAGGCTGCCCCGGGAGCTGGGGAGCCTGCCCCGGAAGCTGGGGAACCTGCGCCACGGCGGGGGCCGCCGGAACGAGCACGGCAACTGCAACCGCGATTGCAATGAGCGGCTTCATTGTTCAGTCACCTTGCCCGCTAGGCGGGTGGTCGTCAAGCTCTCTGGACATGTCGGTGTCCCGAGATACTGCCGCGGCCCCGCCCGGCGTGAGCTTCGAGGTGGACCGGTTCGCCTGGGCGGACGGGCGGCTCGAGGTCTCCGGTCGCTGGTACGGCATCCGCGGCCGCCGGTTCCTGCGGCCCACGCTCGATGTCGAAGTGGACGGCGGCCCCCGCCGGATGCTGGCCGTGCTGGAGCACAAGCCGTGGGCGGCCGACGACGGCGAGGAGTGGATGGCCGCCTTCGACTGGAGCGGCGATCCGGTGGCGCTGGCTGTGGCCGAGCTGGCGGTGGCGCCGGAGCTGGCGGTGGTGCTGCCGCCGCCCTCGGGCGGGCCGGCGAAGAAGTCGCGGAGCACGAAGGCCGCCGGGGAGCGGCTCAAGGCCGCGCCGCCCCGGGCGCAGGCGCTGGAGGCGGAGCTGACCGAGGCGCGCGCCGAGATCTCGAGCCTGCGAGACCGGCTGGCGGCCGAGCAGAAGGCATGGCTGGAGCGTGTGCAGCAGGTGGAGGCGCTGCGCGACGAGAGCGCCGCCGCGAAGCGGGCCGCCGAGGGCGAGCGCGACGAGGCGAGGGCCGCCCGCGATGCAGCGATCTCGGAACGGAACGACCTGGTGTCCGCTCGCGACGCGATGGGCGCCGAGCGCGAGGCGGCGAGGGGCGAGCGCGACGCCGCGGTGGCCGCCCGCGACGCGGCGGTCGCCGACGCGGCGAAGGCGACCGAGGAACGCGACAGGGCGGTACGGGAGAAGGCTGCCGTCGAGCACGAGCTCACCGCCGCCACCCGCGCCCGGGACAAGGCTCGGCAGGAGCGAAACGAGTGGCTCACCCGGGCCCGCGATGCGGCGGCCCGCCAGGGAACGACCGGCAAGGCACCCGCGGCCGAGGGGCCGCGCGCCGCGCGCAGGGCGGCGCCCGAGCGCCAGGCACCGGCGCCCGAGCCGCACGCGCCCGCGCCCGAGCGCCGAGAAGAGGCGGCCGAGCGCCAGCCATCCGCCCCTGAGCGCCAGCCGGCCCCCGAGCCGGCCCCGGAGGCCGCCACGATCCAGCTTCCGGGGCGCGGCGGCCCAGACCCGTCGCCGGGGAGCCGGCCGGCCGGCAAGCCCCGCAAGGCGCAGATCCCTCCCGGCGGCATCCTGCTTCCGCCCACGGGCCCCGGCTCCCATATGCGGCGCTCGATCCTTCCCGGCTGGGCGCCGCGCGTGCTGGCGCCCATACTGCTCGTGATCCTCGTGGTGGTGATCGCCCTGCTCATCGGCTGGGCGCTCTGACCGCGGCCGCGGACGCGGCGGCGCCCGGCATCGTCACCTTCCGGACGTCGACGGAGTTCCGCCCCGCCCCAGTGCAAAGTCGCCCGCCACGCCCGAAGTAAGTCCCCCGCGTCGAAGTACCCGGGGGGTCAATGGTCAACCGGGTGAACCGTTCGCTCAGAAGGGATGGGTCGGCAGCGGCCTACCCGCCCGGCGCCGCACCTCCCCGTAAAGCTCGGCCACCTTGCCCGGGTTGGCGGCGGCCACGTCACGCGTCTCGCCCGCGTCTCGGACGCGGTCGTAGAGGTGGAACAAGTCCCCGCGGTTGGGCCCGTGCAGCGCCCAGCGGTCGGTGCGCACGAAGTAGCTGTTGCCGTAGCCGCCGAACGCGTACGGGCGCGGCGGCGTGCTGCGGCCATCGAAGAGCCGCGACAGGTCCACGCCGTCCATGCGGTGGGGTACCGGAACCGCGGCCATCGACAGGATCGTGGGCGCGATGTCGTGCGTTGAGGCGAACCAGTCGCTCCGGCGCCCGGCGTGGCGGCCGCGGGGGTCGACCACGATGAGCGGCACGCGTATCAGCGGCGGGTGCAGGGTGATCGAGCTCTTCCCGGTCATGCCGTGGTCGCCCAGGTAGACGCCGTGGTCGGAGACGAGCACCACGATCGTGTCGCGCTCCAGCCGCATGGCGTCGAGCCTGTCAAGGAAGACGCCGAGCCAGTGGTCGGTCATCGTCACCTCTGCGGCGTACAGCGCCCGCATTCGGTCTAGCAGCACCTCGCCCGTGGTCCCGTGCAGGTAGCGCGAGACCGCCGCGTAGTACGGCTTCGCCGGCTCCGGGCCGCGGTAGTCCGGGTCGCCGTACATGTCCACGTAGCGGCGCGGCGGCGTCCAGGGCTCGTGCGGCTCGAACGTGTCGACCACCAGCGCGAAGGGGCGATGTCTCGCGGCCTGCTCCAGCATGTCCGCGGCCTCGCGGAAGACCTTCGCCGCGTAGGAGCGCGTCTCGTCGTCGAAGTAGCGCGCGTTGCCCAGGAACTTGCGCATGCGCAGCCGCGTCTGCGGGTCGTCGATCTGCGGCGGGAGCCAGCGGCGCAGCTCGGCGTCGGACACGCCTTCTCCGGTCCCGCCCGTTTGGCCGGGCTTCGCCACGAAGCGGTCGAAGCTATGCCGGAACGGCGCGTAGGAGCGGGCGAACCCCACGAACGGGTTGTCACTCACGCAGCCGGTCCAGTAGCCCGCCCGGTGCAGGATGCTGGTGAATGTCAGCGACGGGTCGGCGATGGGCTCCCAGCCCGGCTCCTGGACCATGCCTCCCCAGGGCCGCCAGCCCGTGAACGGGAAGGCGCGGCGGCCGGTCATGATCGACCGGCGCGCGGGCACGGTGGGCATCGCCTCGGGATAGCAGCGGGTGAAGCTGAGCCCGCGGCGCGCGAGCGCGTCGATGTTGGGAGTGCGGGCGCGATCCCCGTAGACGTGGTCGGTGCGGAGCGTGTCGACCACGATCAGGACGACGTTCGGGCCGTCGCTCGCGCGCTGCGCGATTTGGAGCCCCGCCACAAGCGACAGGCCCGCCGCTCCCAGGAACTGACGGCGGGTGGCGGCCACGCGGGGCAGACTAAGCGTTGGGGAGGCGGGTAACACCCGAGCATGGATCGCAACGACTTCCGCCGTGAGCTGGCACAGCAGCTCCGGGTGGACTCGATTCGCAGCAGCGACGCCGGCGGCTCGGGCCACCCCACCTCCTCGATGTCCGCGGCAGACCTGATGGCGGTGCTGCTCGACGGCCACCTCAGGCTCGACTTCGACGACCCCGCCAACCCTGCCCGCGACCACCTGGTCTTCTCCAAGGGCCACGCCTCGCCGCTGCTGTACGCCTGCTTCAAGGCGGCGGGGGCGATCACGGACGAGGAGATGCTGAGCTTCCGCAAGCTCGGCAGCCGGCTCGAGGGCCACCCCACCCCGGTGCTTCCGTGGGTCGACGTCGCCACTGGGTCGCTCGGACAGGGCCTGCCGGTGGCGGCCGGCCTGGCGCTCGCGGCGAAGCGCTTCGACCGCTCGCCGACGCGGGTGTGGTGCCTGTGCGGCGACAGCGAGATGGCGGAGGGCTCGATCTGGGAGGCCTTCGACCACGCCTCCCACTGGGAGCTCGACAACCTCGTCGCGATCGTCGACGTGAACCGCCTCGGCCAGACCGGCGAGACGATGCACGGCTGGAACCTCGGCCTCTACGCGGAGCGGGCGCGCGCGTTCGGCTGGGAGGCGATCGAGGTGGACGGCCACGACGTGGAAGCGATCGAGGAGGCCTACGCGCAGGCAGAGAGCACCTCCGGCCGGCCCGCCGCCGTCCTGGCGCGCACCAAGAAGGGCGCCGGGGTGAAGGCGGTCGAGGACCAGCCGGGGAAGCACGGAAAGCCGATCGAGGACGCGGAGGCGGCGATCGAAGAGCTGGGCGGCCCGCGCGACCTGACGATCACCACATCTAAGCCGCCAACACTCAAGGGGTCTGACCCCTTGAGTCGCGGGGACTCGAGGGGTCAGGCCCCTCCCCCCACGGGTGAGGGGTCTGACCCCTCCCCCCGGGGTGAGAGCTTCCCCCGGTACGAGCTCGGTGACGAGGTCGCCACCCGCAAGGCCTATGGGGAGGCCCTCAAGGCGCTCGGGGACGCCCGGGGTGACGTGGTCGCCCTCGACGGCGAGGTCTCGAACTCGACCTACAGCGAGATCTTCCGCGACGCGCATCCGGATCGCTATGTCGAGCTCTACATCGCGGAGCAGCAGCTCGTGGCCACCGCGGTGGCGCTCCAGCGCCGCGGCTGGAGGCCCTTCGCCTCCACGTTCGCGGCCTTCCTCACCCGGGCGTACGACTTCGTGCGCATGGCCGCCGTGAGCCGCGCCAGTTTCAGCCTGTGCGGCTCGCACGCCGGCGTCTCGATCGGCGAGGACGGCCCCTCGCAGATGGGGCTCGAGGACCTGGCCGCCTTCCGCGCGGTCCACTCGAGCACGGTGCTCTACCCGAGTGACGCAAACCAGACCGCGCGGCTGGTCGGGTTGATGGCCGACCTCGACGGGATCGCCTACCTGCGCACCCACCGCGGCGCCCTGCCGGTGGTCTACGGGCCCGACGAAGAGTTCGAGGTCGGGGGCAGCCGCGTGCTGCGCGAGGGCGACGACATCACGCTCGTCGGCGCAGGCGTGACGCTCCACGAGGCGCTCCGCGCCGCCGACGAGCTCGCCGGCAACGGCGTGGAGGCCCGCGTGATCGACCTCTACTCCGTGAAGCCGGTGGACGCGCAGACCCTCGCCCGCGCCGCGGCCGAGACCGGCGCGATCGTGACCGCCGAGGATCACTGGCCCGAGGGCGGGCTCGGCGAGGCGGTGCTGAGCGCACTGGCGGACGCGGGAGAGTCCTGCCGCGTGCGTAAGCTCGGGGTGGAGATCATGCCCGGCTCAGGAACCCCCGAAGAGCTGCTGCGCGAGGCCGGTATCGACGCCGGCGCAATCGCGGCGGCCGCCCGCGAGCTGGCGGGCGCCCGGGCCACTGCCTGAGAACCCCCGAGAGGAGCGACGATGAGCAACCTGCTGCGAGAGATCGAGGCGCTCGGCCAGTCGATCTGGATCGACAACCTGAACCGCCAGCTGCTCGACGACGGCACGCTGCGCCGCCTGATCGAGGACGACGGCATCAGCGGCGTGACCTCGAACCCGACGATCTTCGAGAAGGGCATGGCGCGCTCGGACCGCTACGACGACGCCTTCCGCGAGGTGGCCGCCGACACCCACGACCCGCAGGAGATCTTCGAGCGCCTGGCCTATCGCGACGTGTGGGACGCCTGCGAGCTGCTTCGGCCGACTTTCGAGGAGACCGGCGGCAAGGACGGCTACGTCTCGTTCGAGCTGCCCGCCTCGCTCGCGTTCGACGTCGACGGGTCGGTGGAGGCCGCGGTGGGCCACCGCGACGCGCTCGACCGCCCCAACGTTTTCATCAAGGTCCCGGGCACCGAGCCCGGCGTGCGCGCCTTCGAGGAGCTCACCGCCCGCGGGGTGAACGTGAACGTGACCCTGCTGTTCGCCGTCGAGCGCTACCGCGACATCGCCGAGGCCTACCTGCGCGGCCTCGAGCGGCGCACGGAGGCCGGCCAGCCGATCGACCGAAGCGCGTCCGTGGCGAGCTTCTTCGTCTCCCGGGTCGACACCAAGGTGGACACGGCCCTCGAGGAGAAGGGGCGGGACGACCTCCGCGGCAAGGCCGCAGTGGCAAACGCCAAGCTCGCATACGCCGCATTCCAGGAGATCTTCGCGGGCGAGCGCTGGGAGCGCCTGCGTGCCGCGGGCGCGAACGTGCAGCGCCCGCTGTGGGGCTCCACGTCCACGAAGAACCCGGACTACCCCGACACGCTCTACGTCGACGAGCTGATCGGCCCCGACACCGTCAACACGATGCCGGACGCCACCATCGAGGCCGCCCGCGACCACGCGACGCCGGAGCGCACCGTCGACCGCGACGTGGAAGCCGCGCGCGAGCTCATGCGCGAGCTCGAGTCGATCGGGATCGACTTGGACGACATCGTCCTCCGCCAGCTGGTGGACGACGGCGTCCAAGCGTTCGCCGACTCGTACGAGTCGCTGCTGAACTCGCTGCGCCGCAAGGCCGGCGAGCTGAGCGGCGCCGCGGCGCGCTAACGGGCGAGCGGATCCGGCCGCCCGCTAAGGCGTCGGATCCGGAGGGATCTGCGGCTCCGGGCTCGGCGGCTCGTCCGGCGTCTCCGGGCCCTTGGGGTCGATCTCGGGCACCTCGGGGGATGGCGTTCCGGGGCCCGGCGTCTCGGGTGAGCCCGGCGGGTTCGGGATGGGTTGGTCCGGCTCAACCGGCCCTGGGACCTCCATCACGGCAGCGTTCATGCCTGACGGCTACCCGGCCGTCCGGTGCGGAAACGACCTCAGACCCCGAGGGCCTCGTCCAGCGCCTCGTTCACGAGCTCGTCGGCCCGAGCGTTCTGCTCACGCCGCACGGAGCGCACCGACCAGCCGTCGAAGCCCCGCAGCGCCCGCATCGCATCCTCGTAGAGCGGCTTCAGACCGGCGTGCTTGACCTTGTACTCCCCGCCGATCTGCCGTGCCACGAGCTCCGAGTCATTCACCACCTCGACCTCGCCCGCGCCAAGGTCGCGCGCAAGCTCGAGCCCGAGCAGCAGCGCCCGGTACTCCGCCACGTTGTTGGTGGCCTCGCCGATGTAGGCGCTGCGCTCGCCCAGCGGGTCGCCCTCCGGCGACGTGGCCACGGCGGCCACGGCGGCGGGACCCGGGTTGCCGCGCGCCCCGCCGTCGACGTTGACGACGACCTTCACCCGCCGGATGGCGGATCGGCCGGCGGGGCGCTGCCCGGGACGGCCTGACCGCCGCTCTGCACGCGTCCGTTCGTGTCGAGCGTCGCGTTCCACTCGCGCAGCCCCGCGTCGATCTGATCGAGCTCGTCGCCCTTCTCGAGCATCATCACGGGGTCCCCCTCGTCGCCGAGGTCGACCCGGTAGCGGTACCAGGAGAGCTCCCAGGCCACCACCAGAGTGACCTGGCTGGGCTGGTCGGCGTCCGGGGTCACGCCGACGAACGGCGTGCCGAGCGTGCGCGCGAGGCCCGCGATCGTGCGCTGGTGGTCGGAGCCGTTGAAGAGGTCGACGGCCCTTTCCATCCTGCCCTCGGTGGTGGTCGGCACGGCGCGCACGTGGCGCGGGTCCTTGGGCCGGGTGCGCGGGCGCGGCGCAGGCGGTGCCGGCGTAGCCGGCGGTGGCTCCTCGTACGAGGGGCCCGTGGGAGTCACCGATGACGTCTCGGGGCCGTTGTCGACGCCCCATATCGCCTCGTGCTCGGCCAGATCGGCCTCGTGCTGCGGCTCGGGCGCCGCCGGGGGCTCGGGTGGCCGGCGACGGCGCAGCCGGCCGAGCAGGCCCCGGCGCGGCTCGGAGCGCGGCATCGTGGGCAGGTCCCCGGCCGCGGACTCGCGGATCCAGCCGTGGTCCTGGGCGCGCGGGGCGCACAGGTCGCACACCTCGTGGCGCTGCCCGCCCGGGTCGAGATACGCCTCGGTGCGCTCCCCCTTCAGGATGGTGCGGCCGCAGACGTCGCAGCTGACGACGTCGTGAACCGGCCTGAGCTCCTTCTTCACCGCCGGAAATTGTAGGCTAGGCCTTCACGGCCTCCTGCTCCCGCAGGGTCTCCTGCACGACGCTCTGCGCGATGTGCGCCGGCACCTCCTCGTAGCGCGCGAGCTCCATCGAGTACTCGCCCTGGCCACCGGTGATGGCCCGGAGGTCCGGCGCGTAGCTCAGCATCTCGGCCATCGGGACCTCGGCCTTGACCTCGGTAACCGAGCCCTTCGGCTCCATGCCGAGCGGCCGTCCGCGGCGTGAGTTCAGGTCGCCGATCACGTCGCCCACGTTCTCCTCCGGCACCGCCACGGTCGCGGTCATGATCGGCTCCATCAGCACTGCCTGGGCGTTCTCCATCGCGTCCTTGAACGCCATCGAGCCGGCGATCTTGAAGGCCATCTCGGAGGAGTCGACCGAGTGGTGCTGGCCGTCGAACAGGCGCACCCGCACGTCCTGGACGGGGAACCCGGCCACGACGCCGGTGCGCATCGCCTCGACGACGCCCTTCTCGACCGCTGGGATGAACCCGCCGGGGATCACGCCGCCCTTGATCGCGTTCACGAACTCGAAGCCCTCGCCCTGCGGCCTGGGCTCGATCTCGATGTGGCAGTCGGCGAACTGCCCGCGTCCGCCGGTCTGCTTCTTGTAGCGCGCGTGCGACCTCGCGGCGGCCTTGATCGCCTCGCGGTAGGGCACGTGCGGCTGATGCAGGTCCACCTCGGCGCCGAAGCGCTCCTTCATGCGGTCTACGATCACCTCGACGTGGATCTGGGTGATGCCGGCCAGGATCTGCTCCCCCGTCTGGTCGTCGCGGTGGAAGTCGATCGTGGGGTCCTCCTCCTGGAGGCGCCGCAGGGCCTGGCCCATCTTCTCCTCGTCGCCCTTGGCCTTCGCCTCGATGGCGAACGCCATGACCGGGCGCGGCATCTCCGGAAGCCTCAGCGGGATCTCCAAATCCTGGTCGGCGAGCACGTCACCGGCGTGCGTCTCCTTGAGCTTGGCCACCGCGCCGATGTCCCCCGGCCCGAACGCGTCCGTGTGATCGTTCTCCTTGCCCTGCGGTACCAGCAGCTGGCCGATCCTCTCCTTCACGTGGGCGCGGGTGTTGAACACATGCGAGTCGTGCTTCATGACGCCCTGGTAGACGCGGAAGAGGTTCACGCGGCCGGCGTAAGGGTCCGCCAGCGTCTTGAAGACGAACGCCACGAGGTCCTTCGACTCGTCTGGCTCCAGCAGGGTGCCGTCCAGGTCCACAGCGCCCTTCTTGGCGGGCGACGGGAGGTCATCCACGAAGGCGTCGAGCAGCCTGTTGATGCCCAGGTTGCGCGTGGCGGCGCCACAGGTGACCGGGAACAGGCGCCCCTCGGTGACCCCCGTCTTGAGCGCGGCGACGGTCTCGTCGTGGGAGATCTCCTCGCCCTCGAGGTAGCGCTCCATCAGCTCGTCGGAGACCTCGGCCACCTCGTCCATCAGCTTCTCGCGGTACTCGGCGGCCTGGTCGGCGAGCTCCGCGGGGATCTCGACCTCCTGGCAGTTGTCGCGCTCCTCGCCCTCGTAGCGGAAGGCCTTCATGTCGATCAGGTCGATCACGCCCTCCAGCTCGTGCTCCGAGCCGATCGGGATCTCGGTGGCCACGACGTGCTGGCCGAAGGCCTGCTTGAGCGACTCGAGGCTGCGGAAGAAGTCGGCGCGCTCGCGGTCGAGCATGTTCACGAAGACGGTGCGCGCGAGGCCGAGCTCGGAGGCGCGCTCCCAGAGGCGGCTGGTGGTGACCTCCACGCCCATCACGCCGTTGACCACGAACACCGCGCTTTCGCAGACGCGCAGCGCGGCGAGCGCGTCGGCCACGAAGCTGGGGTCCCCGGGGGTGTCGACCAGGTTGATCTTGCGGTCGTCCCAGCGAAACGAGGAGAAGCTCCCAGAGATGGACATCTCGCGTGCCTTCTCGTCCGATGCCGAGTCCGAGACCGTGGTGCCGTCAGCCACCGAGCCAAGCCGGTTGATCGCGCCGGCCGTGAACAGGAGCGCCTCGTTCACAGACGTCTTCCCGCTGCCCCGGTGGCCCACCAAGGCCACATTGCGGATCCTCTTGGGCGATTCGTGCGCCATCTCTCTCCTTCTCTCGAGCTCGGGCGCGGAGGTTACTCGCCGAGCGCTGCGTCCAACGTCTCGTGCATGCCGGCCACGCTCTGCACGTCGGTGAGCGTGAGCACCCGCGCGAGCGGCGAGGTCTGCGGCAGCACGAGCCGGAGCTCCTGGCGGCGCCGGCCGAGGCGGCGGGCGAGGTCGAACAGCACCTCGATGGCCGCCGAGTCGAGATAGCGGCAGCCGTTCAGGTCGACGACCAGCGCCAGGGCGTCGTTCGGGACCGAGACCAGCAGCTCTTCGCGCACCCGGACCGAGTTCGTCATGTCGACCTCACCGCTCAGGTGGGCTATGACGGTCCCGTCCCGCCGCTCGATGGCCACCTCGGCCGAGGTCACGCCGCCAGACGCCTCCTCATGGTGATCACGGTACCGGCGGGCTCGGTGGTCACCTTCACGTCGTCCATCAGGCCCTCGATGATCTTGAGCCCGCGGCCGCGGTGGGTGCCGCGCCGCTCGCGCCAGCTGCCCCGGTCGCGCACCACCGCGAGCAGCGTGCCGTTCTCGAAGCTGACCTCGACGTCGAAGGTGGCGTCCACCGGCCCGTAGGCGTGCTCGATCGCGTTGCCGGCCGCCTCGCAGACCGTCAGGGTGACCTCGTAGGCCACCTCGTCGCTCGCCTCGACCGCGTGGAGGTAGCGCCCCAGCCGTCGCCGCAGCACCGACAGCGACTCCGGCTCCGCGGGCAGCGCCAGTTTCATCGACCCGGTCGACACCGGCTGCGGGCGCACTGCCAGCAGCGCCACGTCGTCGGTCGGCTCGTGGCGCCCCAGCACCCGCTCTAGGACCGAGTCGCACAGCGCCTCGAGGCCATCCTCGCCGCGGCCGGCCGCGTCTGCCAGCTCGCCGAGGCGCTGGTCGAGCGGCGTGTCGCGCCGCTCCACGAGCCCGTCCGTGTAGAGCAGCAGCGAGGCGCCCGGCGGCAGCACCGCGCTGCCCTCGCGGAAGACGCCGGGTTCGGCCGCGCCGACGGGCACCGCGCGGCCGCCCTCCAGGAAACTGGCGCCGTCCGAGGTGAGCACGAGCGGCGGCGGGTGGCCGGCGCTTGCGAAGGTCACGTCGCCGGTCTCGCGGTCGAGCACGAGGTAGAGGACGGTGGCCATCGCCTCCTCCTCGCCGCTGATCACGAGCCGGTTTACGCGCGCCATCACCTCCGCCGGCGAGGCCTCTTCCAGCCCGTAGGCCCGGAAGGCGTTGCGGAGCTGGCCCATGGTCGCCGCGGCGCGAAGCCCGTGGCCGACCACGTCGCCCACCACGAGCCCGACGCGACCGTCGGCCCGCTCGAGCGCGTCGTACCAGTCGCCCCCGACCGCGGCGCCGTGACCGGCGGGCAGGTACCGAGCCGCGATCTCGAGACCCTCGATCCGCGGCAGGCGCTCGGGCAGCAGGCTGCGCTGGAGTGTCTCGGCGATCGTGTGCTCGCGTTCGTACACCTCGCGCAGCCGGGCCTCCATCGTCTTGCGCTCGTGGATGTCGATCGCGGTGCCCACATAACCGGCGAAGCGGCCACCCTCGTAACGCGGCACGCCGCGGTCGACGATCCAGCGGTAGTCGCCGCCCTTCCCGCGCAGGCGGTACTCGAGCTCCCAGGACTCGCGTGCCGCAAGCTTCTCGTTCCAGGAGGAGATCACGGCCGGGGCGTCCTCCGGATGCACGCCGAGCGACCAGCTCGGCCCGAGCTCCTCCTCCAGCGTGGTGCCCGTGTACCGCAGCCAGCCGGCGTTCACGAACGTGATGAGGCCGCTCTCGTCGGTGGTCCAGATCATCACCGGCGCCGTGTTGGCAAGGTCGCGGAAGCTCGCCTCCGATTCCCGTAGCGCGTCCTCCATCTGCTTGCGCTCGTGGATGTCGGTGGCGGTGCCGACGTAGCCGACGAACTCGCCGCGCGCGAAGCGGGGCGTGCCGACCTCGAGCACCCAGCGGTAGCCGTGCCCGCGGTGCATGAGGCGGTACTCGAAGCGGAACTCGGCGCGGCGGCCGAACGACTCGCGCCAGCGGGCCAGCAGGCCGTCGCGGTCGTCGGGATGGGCGCTCAGCGCGAAGGTGTCACCCAGCTCCTCCTTCAGAGTGCGGCCGGTAAACCGCAGCCAACCCTCGTTGACGAAGGTCACGTGGCCCTCGGCGTCCGTCATCCACATCAGCGCCGGCGTGGTGTCGGCAAGCTCACGGAAGCGCGCCTCGCTGTCGCGCACGAGCTCGTCCGTTCGCGCGCGTTCGGCGGCCGCGCCGATCACGTTGGCCATCGCCTGGACGAAGTGGGCGTCGTCTGCCGTGAACGTGTGGGGGCTGCGGCTGCTCGCCCCGAGCACCCCGAAGCGGCGTCCGGGCGTCCCGATCGGCGCCGCCACCGCACTCGAGATGTCGAGGTCCCGCTGCAGCGGCGAGGGCGCGAACCGGGTCTCGGCGTCGAAGTCCTCGATCAGGAGCGGCTGATCGGAGTCGAGCGTGTAGCCGGGCAGCTCGTCGCGACCCGGCGGCAGCACACCGCCGATCACCCCCTCGGGCAAGCCCTGGCCCGCGCGGATCGACAGGCCACGCCGGTCTCCGGTCAACTCGAGCACCGAGACGTAGTCGCCGCCGAGCTCGCGCGTCAGCGCGGCCACGGCCTGGTCGATCAGCTCGTCGAGCGGCATGCCCGACAGCGCCCGCTGGCCGAGATCGGCCACCACGGCCTGCTGGCGAGCCCGCGTGGCGACCTCGTCCCGGTAACGGCGTGCCCGCCGCCACTGCATGCGGATCTAGCCCGTTTCAGCGATCGGGTCCCCCTGCAGACGCGACTTCAGCCGCAGCACCGCCTTGGTGTGCAGCTGCGAGACGCGCGACTCGGTGACCCCGAGCACCTCCCCGATCTCCCTGAGGGTGAGGTTCTCGTAGTAGTACAGGGCGACGACGAGCTTCTCCCGCTCCGGCAGCCGCGCGATCGCCTCGGCCAGGCGGTCCTTCATCTCGGTGGTGTCCATCTCCAGGGCCGGGTCGAGCGCGTCGGGGTCCTGGATCGTGTCGAGCAGGGAGACCTGGTCGCCCGAGGAGTCCGACACCGTCCAGAGCTCGTCGAGGGCGACCACCGACGAGTTCGAGACGCGCACCATCGAGTCCTGGAACTCGTCGACCGACACCTCGAGCCCAGCGGCCATCTCCTGGTCCGTCGGGGCCCGGTGGAGCTTGTGCTCCAGCTTGGTGTTCATCCGCTCGATCTCGCGCGCCTTAGCACGGACGGAGCGCGGCACCCAGTCGAGCGAGCGCAGCTCGTCGATGACCGAGCCTTTGATGCGGGTGATCGCGAACGTCTCGAACTTGAACCCCCGCTCCGGCTCGAAGCGCTCGATCGCCGAGATCAGGCCGAGCAGCCCGTACGAGATGAGGTCTGCCTCCTCGACGTGGGAGGGCAGCCCGCTCGACATGCGGCCCGCGACGTACTTGACGAGCGGCGCGTAGGCGAGCACCAGCCGCTCGCGCGCCTTCTCGTCACGGTCGTCCTTGTAACGCCGCCAGAGGTCCTGTAGCTCGATGGCCTTTACGTTCGTCTCCATATGGGCTCCCGGTCACGCCCGCGGGTGAGCCCGGGCGTACGCCATCTTGAGGCGGCCCGACTCTACCCGAGTGTAGATCTGGGTCGTGCTGATCGAGGAATGGCCTAGAAGCTCCTGGATGGAGCGCAGATCCGCGCCTCCCTCGAGCAGGTGGGTCGCGAACGAGTGCCGCAGCGTGTGGGGCGAGATGCCGGCGCGGCGGGCCTGGAGCCCCAGGCGCCGCCGCACGTCCGATGTCGAGAGGCGGCGGCCGCTCTTCGAGAGGAACAGCGCCCTGCTCTCGCCGGATTCCAGCGCCGGCCGGGCGCGCGTGAGGTAGCGGTCGAGCGCACGCCAGGCGTGCTCGCCGGCGGGGACCACCCGCGTCCGGCCGCCCTTGCCGTCTACCCGCACCTGCTCGGCGTCGGGGTCCGCGCTATCCATGTCAAGGTTGACCAGCTCCTCGGCGCGCAGCCCGGCCGCGTAGGCCAGTTCGAACATTGCCCGGTCGCGGAGATCGAGCGGCGTGGCGCCGGGGATCTGCTCGAGCAGCTCGACGACCTCCGCGGGCTTCAGCACCTGGGGCAGATACACGTCCTTCTTGGGGCTCGAGACCAGATCGGCCGGGTTCGCGTGGATCACGCGGCGCTCGAGCAGGTGGCGGTAGAAGGTGCGGATGGCCGCCAGCTTGCGGGCCACCGTCGACTTGGCCGCGCCGCGCTCCCCGAGCACGGCGGCGAAGCGGCGCAGCTCGCGGTGCGTGAGCTCGGCCGGCCCGAGGCCGCGGCCGGCCGCCCACTCGCCGAGCTGGGCGAGGTCCACGCCGTAGGCGCGCCGCGTTTTCTCGCCCATGCCGCGGGCGCGCTGCCAGTCGTCGAAACCGGCCAGCGCCTTCTCCCAACTAGCCTCCTGCGGAGTGGGTTTGTTCTTCGTCAACACGCGGAACGGACGGGTGGCCACGCGAACTCAGCTCGACGAGGCGGGGCTGGTCGAGGACCGCGACATGCCCCCGCCGCCCTGGCACCAGATCCAGGGCCCGAGCGACGCCTCGACCATGTGGTACGCGGTACTGCGCAAACGCGAGCGAGGAATCTTCATCGGCACGCTCTGCATTCGACACACGGAGCGGCAGACCCTCTTGGAAGAGCGCGGCTGGGAGGAGGTCCCGGTCGCCGAAATCGGTCCCTGAAGACTACGGACAACCGTACCTCGAGATTCAAGGTGGCACCCTTATGGTCGGGCGCGCGTGGTGGCACTCTGCCTGCCATGTCCCGCAGCACAACCTCGCAAGGCCTCCACGTTTGCCCGAATTGCTCCTCCCACCTCGTCCAGCCGGTCGAGTGGGAGGCCGTCGACGACGAGGCCTGGTCAGTGCTGCTCCGCTGCCCCGAGTGCGAGGTCTTCCAGGCGGGCGTGTTCGCGCAGCCCGAGCTCGACTCGTACGACGTGGAGCTCGACCGCGGCGAGGCCCTCCTGCGGGTGGCATACCTGCAGCTCTCGACCGAGAACATGGCCGCCGAGATCGACACGTTCGCGCAGGCGCTCCACAGCGGCGCGGTCCTGCCCGAGGACTTCGAGTCCCCGACGGCGCGAGGGCGCCGCTGCCGGCGTCATCGGTCCTCGCCGTGCCCGGCACGGCTTCGGACCTGCTTCCTTGGCAGCGTCGCCCTCGCGCTCGTCAGGCGATGTAGATGGGCGCGCCGACGGGAACCTTGTCGTAGAGCTCGATCACTTCCGGGATCGACATCCGGATGCAGCCGTGCGACGCCGCCGTGCCGAGGGACGAGGTGACGTCGGTGCCGTGGATGCCGGCCCCGTCGTAGATCCCCAGCCAACGCGCCTTGAGCGGGTTCTCGGGCACGCCGCCGGGCACGACGGTGCCGGCGAGGGAGCCGGCCCAAGCGCTGTTGGGCACGCTCCAGGCCGGGTTCACCGCCTTGTTCTGGATCGAGTACATGCCGGCGGGCGTGTCGAACCCGAGCGCGCCCACGGCGACAGTGTAGGAGCGGGTGAGCTGTAGCCGCTCGTAGAGGAGCAGCTGGAAGTTGGATCGGTCGGCGACGAGGACGATCGGGTACTTGTCCACGACCTCGGCCGTCGTGACCTTGGGCTGGATCACCCTGGCCGGGGCCCTTACCTGGCGCTCGGCGTCCAGATTGGTGAGTGAGTCGGCGATCCGCTGCTCGAGCAGCGCCGCCTTGACCTTCCGCCCGCGCTTCGACTCGATCCGCTCGAGCGAGGGGAACTCGACCTCGGCGTCCCGCGCCGGCCGGTTGAGGCTCTTCTCGACCCGCGCCACGAGCCGCGCCACAGCCTCCTCGTCGTAGCTGACCCGGGCCGCGATCCGCACGTTCTCCTGCTCGCCCCTGAGGTCGCGCGCGACGCGCGTGATGATGTTCCCGTCCCGGCTCTCCTCGAGGGCGTCCTCGACCATGCCCGCCACGTCGGCCGTCACCCCGGCGTCCTCGGCCGAGAGCCGGAAGCGCTGCCCGGCCCGCGCCACGCGGATGGGCTGACCGAGGGGCTCATCGAGGCTGCGGGCCACCGCCCTCCGGGCCTCGGCCACGCGCATGCCTCCCACGTCGACCCCCGCGACCGTGACGCCTTCGGCGATCAGGTCCTCGCGGGACGAGTCGTAGGCATAGGCTGCCACCGCGCCGCCGGCCAGCACGAGCAGCAGCACGGCCACGAAGATGAACCACTTGTTCCTCATGCTGCGGGGCAGTGTAGGGCGCACTGCGGCCGATGACCCCTCTTGGTACCGGATTTGCGGCGGTTTCGCGCCTAAACCGGCGTCTCGCCGCGCAAAATCACCGAGTCGATCGCCGACAGCACGCGCGCCCGGTTGGCGTTCTGACGCTCGTAGTCGCGCAGAGTCTGGAGGTCGCGCCGCTCGAGCGAGCCGATCATGGCGATGACCTCCTCGGCGGCGAGATCGTCGTAGTGGTCGACCGGCGAGCCGCTGGCACGCGGGCGATCCGTGGCGGCCGGCTCACGGACTCGCCCCTCGGCGTCCGCCGCGGCGCGCTCCGCCGCTTGGGCGGCACGCCGCTCTGCCGCCTCGGCCCGTTCCAGGGCGCGCTGGGCGGCGCGCTCAGCGGCCGCTGCTCGCTGCTCGGCCGCGGCCACGCGATCGGGCTCGCCGCCGTTCGGGTGCGCACCGCGCGGGCGCGCGGTCTTGACGTGCGGGCTCCAGCGCAGGAACTCCTCCACCTCACGCTCGTAGCGGTAGGGCTCCCGGGCGCCCCGCACCACCGGGTGCAGGCGCAGGTGCTCGCCGAGCTTCAGCACCGCCTCGCGGGTCGTGTGCTGGTAGTGGAACCCGGCGGCCTTGAAGCGGCGGTTGTCCACGCCTCGCCCGAACCGCAGCTGGGCCAGGGCCTCGGGCGGGATCCTCACGCCGACGCGCCGCAGGGCGGCCGCCGCCAGGCCGGTGCCCCAGGGCGGCAGGATCGGCGCGTAGGGCTTTCCGAGCAGCCCAGCCACCTCGGTGAGGGCGAGCACCCCGTCGCCGGCGACGTTGTACACGCCCGGCAGCCCGTGCCGCGCGGCGTGCTCGAGCGCGTGCACCACGTCGTCCTCGTGAACGAACTGGTAGCGCGGGTCGAACCCGAGGATCATCGGCACGGCCGGCAACGAGAACAGGGCGATGTGCGAGGTGCGCACGTCAGGTCCGAGCACGTTCGCGAAGCGCAGGATGGTGACGGCGCAGCCCGCGTTCTTCTCCGCGAACTCGTTCACCGACGCCTCCGCCTCCACGATGTCGCGCTCGATCGGCGTGCGCGGCGGGTGCGGGCGCACCATCGTCTCGTCGAAGAAGGCCGGGTCGTCCTGCTCGCACCCGTAGTAGTGGGTCGACGATTTGAAGACGAACTTGCGGACGGGCGAGTCGGCGCCCGAGCAGGCGGCCAGGATGTTCATCGTCCCGATCACGTTGTTCTCGTGGGCCTTCGAGGGCGTGGTCCGCGAGGAGTCGGTCACGAGCCGGGTGTCCACGACCGTGTCGATCTCCGCCGCCTCGACAACGCGTCGCAGCAGGGCATGCTGGGCCCCCACCTTCACGTACTCGGTGCGCTCCAGCTCGACTTGGGGCTCCTCGTTGTCCACGCCGATGACAGCCTCGACGTCGGGAAAGGCCTCGAGCGCCTGAGCCAGCCGGCCGCCCCAGTAGGTCGACAGCCCGGTGACGAGGATGCGACGCGAGTCCATGGTCATCCGAACCACACCGACCTGCGCCGGGCGAGCATGTCCCAGAGGTTCTCCTGGATGCGGCCCCGGATGTCGTGCGCCACGGTCTGCACGAGCGCCTTGTCCTCGTGCAGCCCCTCCTCGTCGAAGTGCAGCGGCTCGAGGAAGCGGATCTTGAATTTCGCGGGCAGGTAGCCCAGCATCCCGAGCAGTCCGAAGTGCGGGAAGGTCGGCGTGATCGGGAAGTAGAGCAGCCCGGTGAGGCGCTTGAAGAGCCCCAGCTGGGCGAACACAGGCGCCGCCTCCTCGGCGCCGACCACGCAAACCGGCACGATCGGCGCTCGGGCGCGCATCGCCGCGTCGACAAAACCGCCCCGCCCGAACCGGCGCAGCCGGTAGCGGTCCTTGTAGAGCTTCTCGGTGCCCTTGCGCCCCTCGGGGAAGACCACCACGAGCTGCTCCTCGTCGTAGAGCAGGCGGTGCACGTTGGCCGGGTGCGCGGTCACGCAGCCGATCTTGGGGATCAGCATGCTGAAGCCGGGGTAGCCGCGGAAGAAGTTCTCAACGGTGATGTGCAGCGGGCGCGGGTGGGGGTGCTCCTCGCGGATCCCCTTGGCAATCATCGCGGCGTCCGGCGGCAGGGCGCCCGAGTGATTCGACACGAGCATGGCGCCGCCCGTGCCGGGCAGGTTCTCGATCCCCTCGACCTCGACCCGGAACCAGTAGCGGTAGAAGAACTCGACCAGGGTCGCGTCGAAGACCCCCTCGACCCGTTCGCTGCGGCCCCAGTCGGTCAGGCGCCGCTCCGGCTCGACGCCGGGGAGGTGCCGGCGCAGGTCGTCGGCCGGCACGAGCGGTGCGGAGACCGGGTCGGTTTCGCGCGGCGAAAGGGGTGTCCGGGTGGGCTCGGCCATGGATTTCGAGTGTGTCAGAGACGCTCGAGGACGGGAGCCAGCTGCTCGCCCAGCCCCTCCCAGTCGCGGGCGCCGATCACGCCGTCCCGCTCCACTATCTCCTCGTTCCAGGGGTGGATGATCGTGGCGGCCACGATGCCGGCCTCGCGTGCCCGGGCGATGTTCACGGGACTGTCGTCCACGAGGACGTCGATACCCAGATCCACGCAGCGGCTGACCTTGTCGAACGAGCAGTGCAGGTCGTCCACCGGCAGGCCGATGTTTTCGAGCCAGCGCGCCGTGGCCGCGGCGGTCTGCGGGCGACGGTGGCTCGTCACGTGGATCCAGTGCCCCTGGTCGTGCCAGCGCCTGACCGTCTCCACAGCGCCCTCGTAGGGCACGCCGGCCAGGATGTTCTCGTCGGTGTGGGTCTCCTGGACACAGTGGATCACCGCGTCGCGCTCGAGCGCCGTGATGCCCCAGTCGCGCTGCTCCTCGTAGGGCAGCTCGACACCGTAGCGCTCGCGCACCACCCGCTGGAGCAGGTCCCAGTACGGGTGGAGCGTCGAGTCGATGTCGAGGGCGATCTTGGCCACGGCCCCTTACCCTAAGGGCCGTGCCGAAGCTCTTCGTCCCCACCGCAGCACCCACCACGCCGGGCCGGGCCCGCGAAGCGGGCGACGGGTACGGCCAGACGGCGCAGCCCGACTGGCGCGGGGTCGACTGGGCCGCCCACCTCCACCGGATCGAGATCGACGGAACCCCGGTCAACTACGTGGACATCGGGGAGGGGGAGCTCGAGCCGATCGTCTTCGTGCACGGCCTGGGCGGCCAGTGGCAGAACTTCCTCGAGAACATCCCCCGCGCCGCCCAGGAGCGCCGCGTGATCGCCCTCGACCTGCCCGGCTTCGGCTGCACGCCCCTGCCGCGCGACAAGATCACGATCCCGGGCTACGGCCGCTGCGTCGACGCGCTCTGCGACAAGCTCTCGCTGGGCCGGGTGGACATGGTGGGGAACTCGATGGGGGGCTACGTCGCGGCCGAGGTGGCGATCCAGTTCCCGGAGCGGATCGACCAGCTCATCCTCATATCGGCGGCGGGGATCTCAAGCGCCAACGTCGCACATCGGCCGATCCTGACGGCGGGCCGCATCGCCACCGCGATGGCCTCCTATAGCGCCTCCGGCGACCGCCAGATTGCCGCCCGGCCGAAGTCGCGGCACCTAGCGCTGGCGCTGGTGGCCCGCTACCCATCGCTTTTGCGCGCGGACCTCGCCTACGAGGGGTTCTTCAAGGGCTCCGGCAAGCCCGGGTTCGTCGACGCGCTGCGCGGCTGCCTCGAGTACGACTTCCGCGACCGGCTGCCCGAGATCCGCCAGCCGACGCTGATCGTGTGGGGCGAGAAGGACTCGATCATCCCCGTGCAGGACGCCGCCGAGTTCGAGCGCCTCATCCCTGACAGCCGCAAGGTCGTGATGAAGGACACCGGCCACATCCCGATGGCCGAGCGACCCGAGGCCTTCAACGACCTGATGATGGATTTCCTCGCCGAGACCGGTCCGGCGTCGGCGAGGGAGGCGGTCGAGGGCGAGTCACAGGCGGCTTGATCGAAGCAGCGACGCCGGAGCCGACCCAGAGCCTCCCGCCGGAGGCTCGCGGGCTGTTCGTCCTGGGCGCGCTCGCCTGGGCGGTGCCGGTCGGGATCGGCTGCGTGATCGGTGGAGGCATGTTGGCCGGAAGCGACGCCCCGGGTGTGCTGGCGTGGCTGGCGTGGGCCGTTGCGGTGGGCGTGGTCCTTGTCGGCGGGGTCGCGCTGCCGCTCTTGCGCTGGCGTACGTGGCGCTACGAGGTGCGCGACGAGGAGATCGACCTGCTGCGCGGAGCCGTTGTGGTGCGGCGCACGCTGATCCCGATGACCCGGGTGCAGCACGTGGACACCCAGCGAACGCCGCTCTCCGACTTCTTCAACCTCCGCGCAGTCACGGTGCACACCGCAGCGGACTCCCACTCGATCCCGGCGTTGCGCCCGAGCGACGCGGCGGCGATCCGCGACCGGATCGCGCTGCTGGCGCGGCAGCCCGATGACCTCTGAGGAGCAGGCGCGGCGAGAGGGGCCGGCGCCCGACCCGCCGCCAGCTGGGCCGGCGCCCGCCCCGCCTGGGCAACCCCCCGGCTCGGACCTCTCCAATCCGCGCCACCTCCACCCCGCGGAGATCGTCCTCGCGGCCCTCGAGAACCTCCGCGAGATCGCCATCGCCGCGGTGGTCGGCCTGGTGATCGGCGGGGGTGCCGGCGGCATGCCGCCGCTCGCGGGCCTGATCTTCGCGCTCGCCGGCGTGGCGGTGGCAGCGGCGATCGGCTACGTGCGCTGGGCCAACACCACCTACTCGGTCGCGGGCGAGGCGCTCCACTTCCGGCGCGGTTTGATCTCGCCGGACGAGACATCGGTCCCGCTGGGCCGGATCCAGGCCATCGACGCCACGCAGGGTCCTGTGCAGAGGCTCTTCGGCGTGCAGGAGCTGCACGTGCAGACCGCCGGCGGCGGCGCGGAGGGCGAGATCGTGCTGCGAGCCGTGTCGGACGCCGCCGCGTCGGACCTGCGCACCGTGGCGGGACTGCCCGACCCGGTCGCGCGGGACCTGCCCGAGTGGCGGCTGGGTGCCGGCGCGCTGCTCGTCACCGCCGTCACGGCGCCCCAACTCGGCGTGATCCTGCCGCTGGTGGGCGTCTTCGCGGCAGCAGGGGATGACGTGCTGTTCGGCGGCGGCGAGGGCGAGCAGCTGATCGACAAGCTCATCAACGATCTCGGCTTGCTCGCTCTCGTCGCGGCCGCCGTGGCGGGCGCCGCGCTGCTTCTGTCGTTCCTCGGGGCGATCGTCGCCTTCGCCGGCTTCAGCCTGGTGCGAGACGGGGAGCGCCTGCGCATCCGCCGCGGCCTGCTCCAGCGGCGCGCCGCGAGCGTCCCGCTCTCGCGGGTGCACGCCGTGGATGTGGTCGAAGGCGTGCTGCGCCGCCCTTTCGGCCTTGCAAGCGTGCGGATGGAGACGGCGGGCTACCGGTCCGAGGCGGCGGCCGCGCAGACTTTGCTGCCGCTGGTGCGTGTGCGCGACGTGCCGCGCCTGCTGGCTGAGTTCGTGCCGAGGCTGGCGGAGGAGGCGGAAAAAAAGCAGCCGCCCGTCGCAGGCCGTCCGGAGGCGGCCACCAAGGGGGAGCCTCCGCTCGAACGGCCGCCCGCCCGCGCCCGCCGGCGCTACGCGCTTCCGCCCGCCCTCGCCGGCGCTGCGCTCGGCGCAGTCCCAACCGCCTTCGTTCCAGCGGCCTGGCCCGCCGTGCCGCTCCTAGCCCTGCTCGGCGCCATCGAGGGGCTGCTCCGCCACCGCTCGGCCGGCTGGCGCGACGACGGCCGGCGCCTGGTGGTTCGCGGCCGGGTCGTTGCGCGGCGGACGCTTCTCGCACGGGTCGACCGGCTCCAGGAGCACGGCCTCCGCGCCTCGCCGCTGCAGCGTCGTGCGGCCCTTGCCGACTTCGAGGCCGCCGTTGGATCGGGCCGCACCGGGCGGGTGAGGCACCTGGAGGCCGGCGTGGCCGGCGCCCTGTTCGAGCGCCTGCGCCCCCGCCCCGGGTAGCGCAGCGCCCCGCGCGCCGGCAAGTGAGGCTAGCCCGTCACTGCCCCCTCGGAGGCGGAGCGCACGAGGCGCGCGTACTTGCCGAGCACGCCATTGACGTACTTGGCCGGAGGCGGCTCGTAGTCGCGGAGGCGGGCCTCGATCTCGTCCGCGGGCAGCTCCACGTTCAGCTCCCGGTTCGGGACGTCGAAGACGACGGTGTCGCCGTCGCGGACCGCGGCGATCGGGCCGCCGTGCAGGGCCTCGGGGGCCACATGGCCGGCCATGAAGCCATGGGTGGCCCCCGAGAAGCGACCGTCGGTGAGGAGCGCCACCGAGTCGCCGAGCCCCTCGCCCACCAACGCCGCCGTCACGTGCAGCATCTCCCGCATACCCGGGCCGCCGGTGGGGCCCTCGTTGCGGATCACCACCACCTCGCCGGGCTGGATGGACTTCGCCATCACGGCGGAGAAGGCGTCCTCCTCGGACTCGAACACCCTGGCCGGTCCGCGGTGGTCCATGCGTCCGTGGCCCGACAGCTTCACTACGCAGCCTTCGGGAGCGAGGTTGCCGCGCAGGATCGCGAAGCCGCCGTTGGGCTTGATCGGGTCCCCGACTGGCCGCACGACGTCCTGGCCGTCGGCTTCCTCGGCCAGCGAGGCCACCTCTCCGATCGACTGGCCGGTGACCGTCAGCGCCTCCTCGTGAAGCAGGCCCGCCTCTTGGAGGCGCCGTATGACGAGCGGCACGCCGCCGGCGCGGTACAGGTCGGTCGCGACGTAGCGGCCGCCGGGCTTGAGGTCGCACAGCAGCGGGGTGCCCCACGCGATGCGGTCGAAGTCCTCCAGCGTGAGCTGCACGTCGGCCTCGTGCGCCACCGCCAGCAGATGCAGCACAAGATTGGTCGAGCCGCCCGACATCGCGCCGGCAGCGATCGCGTTCCCGAGCGCCTCCCTCGTCACGATCCGGCTCGGGCGCAGGTCCCGCCGCAGCACCTCCATGGCGAGCCGGCCGCAGTCCTCGGCCACCTGGCCCTTCCTGCCGTCCTCGGCGGGCACCATCGAGCTGCCCATCGGCGAGATACCGAGCACCTCGAAGGCCATTGCCATGGTGTTGGCCGTGAACTGCCCGCCGCAGGCCCCGGCGCCGGGGCTGGCGTGATCCTCGAGATCGGTCAGCTCCTCGTCGGTGAGGTCGCCGGCGGCGTGTGCGCCGATCCCCTCGAACACGTCCTGGATCGTCACATCCTTCCCGCGCCAGCTGCCGGGGGCGATCGAGCCGCCATAGAGCATGAGGCCGGGCACGTCGAGCCGGGCGAGGGCCATCACGCAGCCGGGAATCGTCTTGTCGCAGCCCGACAGCGCGACAACGGCGTCGAACATGTGGCCGCGCGCGACGAGCTCGATCGAGTCCGCGATCACCTCGCGGCTCACGAGCGAGGTCTTCATCCCCTCGGTCCCCATCGTGATGCCGTCCGAGATCGCGACGGTGTTGAACTCCATCGGCGTGCCGCCCGCGGCCCGCACGCCATCCTTCACCCGCTCGGCCAGGCGGCGCAGGTGGAAGTTGCAGGGCATCGTCTCCGTCCACGTGTTGGCGATGCCGACGATCGGCCGCTGCAACGCCTCGTCGTCGAAGCCGACGCCCTTCAGATACGCGCGGGCCCCGGCCCGATCCGGGCCATCGAGGATGACCCGGCTGCGGCTCCGCGGATCGCTCACTTGCTTCGCGGGTTATCCGTTCCTGGCGCGCCCGGCCGAGCCGGGCGCTTCGGGCCTCCCCAGCCGCGCGCGCCCGGCTGAGCCCGTTGCTCCCGCCCGCCGTCGCCGCGGCGCAGCCGCCGACGCTCCCACTCGGCGAGCCGCCACAGGTCGCGCCGGACGCGGGCGGGATCGAGCTGACGACCCACCAGGTGCATGTTGGCGCGGCGGATCACCCGGTCCTCGTCCGATGTGAGGGCCATCCACTTGGCGAGCACATCGTCGGAGGCGGGCAGGCGGTGGCGACCGCCGCCGCCGGTCACGTCCGGGAACTCGACGCAGTACTCGCTCAGCAGCTGTCCGCTCCCTGGCACGTAGGCGACGATCGGCTTGTGCGGATAGACGAGGTAGGCGTACGCAGAGCCCCCCGGGGTCGTGCGATCGCCCTCGCGCCGGGCATGCCGCCCCCCGACCCTGATGAAGCCCAGGTCGCGGTACATCGCCCACTCCTCGTCGTTGACGCAGGAGCGGAGCAGCTCGCGTGCGCGCTGCTCGGCGCGCCGCTCGCGCCCCGGGTCGTAGAGCGGCAGGTCGAGTGGATCCGCCGGCGGCCTCCGGGCGGCCCGGCGCTCACGCCAGCGGCTCGCCTCTCGGACGATGATCGGCGTGGCGAGGACCAGCGCGATCAGCGCGAGGGCGAGCAGCGCGAGCAGCATCGGCGGCGGCTCCTCAGCCTCCGGAGGCGCGCGGGAAGAAGATGACCCGGTCGGCGCCGGTCGGGATGTCGCCGTAGGTCTTCACCAGCTGCGCCTCGCGCCGGCCGCTGCCTGTGTTGGTGGTGGGAACGGCGGCCCACATGCCCTCGTCGAGCTGGCGGCGGAACTCCTCTATGAGGCGCTCCTCGTCCTCGTGGACCGCGGGGTCGCCCTCGGCGAGGAGGATCTCCCCGTGGCCCGGCTTCATGCGCAGGAACTTGATGATCTCTCCCGGAGCCTCTGGCTGTGCTGTGCGCCCGTGGCGACGCTCGCCGCTCGACGCGTTGACCGGCTCATTATGCCACCGGCGGGCCTTCGGCCCGGTGGTTGCGGCGCGTTTCGCCGCATGGCTCCCGGGTAGCGCCGAACCATGCGCAAGGCCGAAGTCCACGAAACACCCACCCTCTTCGCGATCGTGCACCGGGCCGCCGAGGTGTGCGACCCCAACGGCTCCCAGGAGGGGGCCAGCGAGCTGCTCAGGCGGTTCGAGGACCGCGACGAGCCCGTCGGCAACGCCGCCGAGGCCGAGCAGGAGATCGCCGAGGCGAAGGGCGCGATCGATCCGCAGGACGAGGATCCCGTGGCGATGATGACGGCCGCCGTCGCGACCTACCTGGCGTACCGGCGCGACGAGCTCGACAATGACCGCGAGGACCTGCTCATGCTGGCGGCCCGGGCGGAGTTCGACGGCAATCCCCCGGAGCCGGTGGCGGGCTGGCTGGCGGCGCGGGGGCTGGACGTATAGGGCCGGCCTGCGTCCCGGCCTGGTCGGCGTCAGCCTGACGAACTCGAGAGTCGCCGAAGCAGGACGTCGACGGGGCCGGCGCCCTCTCCGAGCCCCCTGAGGCCGTCCCTGACCGCCTCGGCGGCGATGCGCTTCGCCTCCCTCGCCGCCTCGAGCGGCTCGCGGCCGAGCGCCAGGTTGGCCGCCAGGGCCGAGGAGTGAGTGCAGCCGGAGCCGTGTGAGGCGCCGTCGGGGTAGCGTTCGCCCGGAAGCTCCACGAAACGCTCGCCGTCGAAGAAGAGGTCAGTGGCCTCCTCCCGGTGGCCGCCGGTGACAACCACGACCTGTGGGCCGAGCGCTTGGATGGTTCGCGCGAGCTCCTCGGGCCCGCGTTTGGCCGCGGTGTCCTCAGGCCCGCGTTTGGCCGCGGTCTCCTCGCCCCCCGTTCCAGCCAGGATCCGCGCCTCGGGCAGGTTGGGTGTCACCACGGTGACGCGCGGGAGCAGCAGGCGGCGGAGCTCCCCCTCGGCGTCATCGTCGAGGAGCCGGGCGCCGCTCTCGGCCACCATCACGGGATCCAGCACGACCGGGACGTCCCCGACGAGGTCGAGCGCGCGGTCGACCGCGGCGATCGTCTTGGCCGTGCCGAGCATGCCGATCTTGACCGCATCGACCCCGATGTCCTCAGCCACCGCCTGCACCTGGTCGACGATGGCCTCGGTCGGCAGCGGGTACACAGCCGTGACCGCAACGGTGTTCTGCGCGGTGATCGCCGTGATCGCCGTCATGCCGTGAACGCCGCAGCGGGCGAACGCCTTGAGATCGGCCTGGATGCCGGCCCCGCCCCCGGAGTCGGAGCCGGCGATCGAGAGCACCTTGGGCGGCAGCGGACGGTTCACAGCCCGAGCAGGATAGGTAGCTCAGCCTGGATCCGCCGGCACTGGCGATCCAGGCTCAGTCCTCGGCCATGGGCTCCCCCTCGTCGAGAACGGTGTCGCCGGCGGGCAGGGGCTCCCCGCCCCCAAGGGTCCTCTCCCACCCGCCGAGATCCCGGCGCACCAGGTAGCCCTCGGCCTCCAGCCTCCCGAGGGCGGCCCGCGTCTCGCCGCTGGCGAGGTTCATGGCGTCGGCGATCGCTCCCACCGATCCAAACCGTTCCGCCGCCTCGAGGACTCGGCCCAGCCGGGCGTCGTCGGGCCGGGGACGCTCCGCGTCCTCGGACGGCACCGACCGCATTCCGGCCCCGAATAGCTCGTCCAGCACGTCCTCCGTGCCGGTGATCGGGACGGCTCCGTCCTTGAGCAGGCCATTCGTTCCCTGCGCCACCCGTGACGTCACCCGGCCCGGGACCGCCGCGACCGACCGATTCAGGTCGCGCGCGAAGTCGCTGGTGATCAGGCTGCCGCTCGGATCCGCGGCCTCCACCACCACGGTCATCCGCGCGAGCCCGGCCATGATGCGGTTGCGGGCCGGGAAGCTCCATCGGAACGGCTGGGTTCCCGGTGGGAGCTCCGAGAGCGCCAGCCCGCTTTCGCGGACGCGCTGGTGCAGGCGGCGATGCCGGCGCGGGTAGACCACGTCGGGCCCGCACGCCAGCACTGCCACGGGCACTCCCTTCCCGGAGAGGCAACCTCGGTGCGCTGTGGCGTCGATACCGAGCGCGAGCCCGCTGACCACCGGCACGCCGGCGGCGCCGAGCCCCCGGCCGAGCGAATTCGCCACCTCGTTGCCGTACGGGCTCGGGTTCCGCGTGCCCACGATCGCCACGGCGGGTTCGTGGCGGAGCGCATCCAGAGTCTCCACTCGGCCGAGGGCGAACAGGACCGCCGGAGGATCCCCGAGCTCCAGCAGGAGCGGAGGGTACGCGTGCGAGTGGCGGCACAGGGCGACAAAGCCCTTGTCCGCGAGGCGCTCCCTCTCAGCGCCGATGTCCAGCCGGTCGAGATCCTCCAGAAGCGGCTCGGCATGCGGCCCGGCGACCGCGGCAAGGAGATCCGCCTCCGACAGCGCAAGCAGCCCCGCCACGCGCTCCCGCGGGCGGTCGAGCAGGCCGGCGATTCGCGGGGCGAGCCGCGCGATCAGGAAGGCACGCCGCAGGCAGAGGTGGCAGGCGTCGGGGGCGGTGGCGGTCACGCGGCCAGCGCCTCCCCGCCCTCCAGGCGATACGAGAGCGCTTCGTCCAGGTCTGTGGCGCGGAGCTGCTCGCGGTCGTCGAGGTCCGCGATGGTTCGGGCCACTCGGAGCACACGGTCGTGCCCTCGGCCGCTCAGGTTCAGCCTGTCGCGCGCGGCGAGCACGCCCGCGGTCATGGCGGCGTCCAGCTGGACCTTGCGCCGGGTCAGGCGGCCGTCCATGTCGCCGTTGCAGAGCGCGCCGGTGCCGGCGAGGCGGGCGTGCTGGCGCTCGCGGGCGCGCATGACCCGCTCCCGGACCTGTGCCGATCCGGGCTGCGCCTGGCGCTCCTTTCCCACCAGCTGCAGAGCGGGCACGTGATCCACCTGGCACACCAGGTCGATTCGATCCAGCAGCGGCCCGCTCAACCGGCGCTTGTACCGCCCCAGCTCGAGCGTCGTACAGCTGCAGTCGTCCGGCGGGCGGGCGCAGGGGCAGCGGTTGCACGCCGCAACCACCATCGCGTTCGCCGGGAACTCCAGGGTCCGCTGGCCGCGCATGATCTCGACATAGCCCTCCTCGAGCGGCTGGCGCAACGCGTCGATCGCCGCCCGGCCGAACTCGGGCAGCTCGTCGAGGAACAACACCCCGCGGTGGGCAAGCGTGATCTCCCCGGGCATCGGGCGGTTGCCGCCGCCCACCAGACCCTGCGCCGAGATCGTGTGATGCGGCGCGCGGAACGGTCGCTCGGTGGCCAGCCCGCCGCTCCCGATGCCCGCCGCACCGTGCACCTGCGTCACCTCCAGCGCCTCCTCGAACGTCGGCGGCGGGAGGATCCCGGGGACCCGCCTGGCGAGCATCGTCTTCCCTGCGCCGGGCGGGCCGATCATGAGCAAGTTGTGGCCGCCGGCGGCGGCGATCTCGAGCGCCCGCTTCGCATCCTCCTGGCCGCGCACGTCGGCAAGGTCGAGGACGGCCCCGGACTCCGGAGCCGGCGGTGCGCTCGGCAACGCCGGTTCCGCGGCCCAGCGCCCGTGGAGGAGGTCGGCGAGCCGCTTCAGCGTGGGAATGCCGCGGACCTCGATCCCCTCGACCAGCGCAGCCTCGGGCGCGTTCGCCTCGGGGACCAGCAGGCTGCGGTAGCCGGCCCTGCGCGCGCCGAGCGCCACCGCCAGGGCGCCACGTATCGGCCGGATCTCGCCCGTGAGGGAGAGCTCCCCGCAGAGGGCGTAACGGCCGAGCGAATCGTCGGGCACCTGTCCGCTGGCCGCCAGCAGGCCGACCGCTATCGCCAGGTCGAAGCCGGGGCCGGCCTTGCGCACATGCGCGGGCGCGAGGTTGACCGTGAGTCGCTGCTGCGGGAACTCGAGCTCCGAGTTGAGCAACGCCGCACGGACCCGCTCCCGCGACTCCCGCACCGCGCGGTCCGGCAGGCCGACCAGGGTGAATGTGGCGAGCCCGCGCCTGACGTCCACCTCCACGGTTACCTCATGGCTGGAGACGCCATACAAGGCAAAGGTGGCGACGCAGGCGAGCATGGGGCCACGCTAGGACCGGACGCGTGAAGCGTGGGCAGCACAATGTGACAATGTCGTCACAGCGGTCGCACACCCGTGCGCCGCTCCGGCGTAGCGTCGCCGGCCATGACCCGATGTGACCCCCGGAGGCAGCTCGGCGCGAGGGGCGAGGAACTGGCGCGGCGTCATCTGGAGGCCCGCGGCTTCACGGTGCTCGACGCCAACTTCCGCACCCGCCACGGCGAGCTCGATCTGGTGGCGGCCGACGGGCGCCACCTGGTCTTCTGCGAGGTGAAGACGCGGATGCTCAGCGGGCCGCCCGGCGAGCTCGGCCCGTTCGCTGCGATCGGCGCCCGCAAGCGGCGTCAGGTCAGGCTGATGGCGCGCGAGTGGCTCGCGCGAAGGGATTCGAAGGGGCCGTGGCCGCCGGAGCTGCGGTTCGACGCGATCGGGATCGGCTTCGACCGCGGGGGCCGGTTGGTCAGCTTGGAGCACTTGGAGGGGGCGTTCTGATTTGGGCGCCGAGCCCACCGCGAAGCTCCGCGGAACGGGCGGCGGCGCCCCGGCGTGCCGCGTGCCGCGTGCCGCGGGACTGGCCCCGGATCAGCCCTCGAGCGCCAGTTGGTGGTACGCGATCGACTGGAACGACAGCCGGTGCAGCGGCGAAACGCCGTGCTTCGCGATCGCCGCCCGGTGCTCCGGTGTCGAGTAGCCGACGTTGGTGTCGAAGTCCCACTCGGGGTGGCTGGCGGCGACCTTCCGCATGTAGCGGTCGCGGCTCACCTTGGCGAGCACCGACGCGGCGGCGATCGCCGCGCTGCGGCAGTCCCCGTCGATCACGGCGCGCTGCTCGAAGCCGAAGTCCGGAACGTTGAAGCCGTCCACGAGGCATACGGTGCCGTCACGGGCCACGCCGAGCAGCGCCGACCGGAGTGCCTCGAGGTTGGTGTTGTGGAGCCCGCGGCTGTCGATGGCGCGGACGCAGCGAGAGACGATCACCGACCGCGATGCCGCTCGCAGCACCAACGGGTACAGCTCCTCGCGGGCCTCGGGGGTGTGCTGCTTCGAGTCGTTCAGCCGGGTGAGCGCCCGGCGGTCGGAGAGCGTCAGCCGGTCGAGGTCGAACAGCACGGCCGCCGCCACCAGTGGACCGGCCAGGGATCCGCGGCCGGCCTCGTCGGCGCCGGCCACGTAGCGACAGCCGATCTCGCGGTCGAATGCGAACAGCCGGCGCCCGCTGCGCTTGCGCCGCCGCGCGCGGGCCTCGCGCCGTGCGGCACTGGTGGCCTGGGCAGACACCCGCGGCGGGTTCGACGGCTCGCTGTCGGCGGTCGGCGGAATCCCCACGCTGCGGCGATCATAGGACTCTGCTCGGCGGAAGCCGAACGGGAGTGAGCAACCGTCCCGCTTTGTCGGCCTATATCGGGCCGCTGGGCGGGACGATCGAATGGAAGGGCGCGAGCCGAGCGGGGCCCGGGCGCTACAGGGTCCCGATCTTCCCCGGCGGCCAGTACGTCGCGAACGCCTGGCCGATCACCCAGTCGTCCGGCACGGGGCCCCACTCGCGGCTGTCGGCGCTCGCGCCGCGGTTGTCGCCCATCATGAAGTAGTACCCGTCGGGGATCGTGATCTCCTGCGGGAGGTTGCAGATCGGGCAGGCGTCGTCCAACCGCGCGTATGGCTCCTGCTGAGGCCGCCCGTTGATGTAGACCCGGCCGCCTCGGACCGAGAGCCGGTCGCCGCCTACCCCCACGACGCGCTTGATGAAGTTCGTCTCCGACTTGTCGTCTGTCGGCTCGGGGCAGGGGGAGCGCTCGGAGTGCTGGATGCCACATGAGTTCGTGTCGGCACCCTCCGGCGGCTTGAAGACCAGCACGTCGCCGCGCTCGTAATTGCCGAAATTCTTGGTCAGCCGGTCGACCAGAACCCGCTGCCCGATCTCGAGAGTGGGCACCATCGACTCGCTCGGGATGCGGAAGGGCTTGACCAGGAACGCCTGGATCCCGAGGGCCAGTCCCAGAGCCACGGCGACGATCGTGACCAGCTCGATCAGCGAGCCACGCGTCGTCTTCTGCTTCGTCCCGGCCACCCTGCGGGGGAGAAGTCGGAGGGCCACCTAGGCCGAGGACTTCTCGCCCGCTCCCTCGTCGGGCTCGTCGGCTGCCGACTCGTCGGCGGGCTCGGCCGAAGCCGCCTCGTCCGAGGGCTCCGCAGCGGTCTGCTCGGCGCGGGAGTCGTCGGAAGCGGAAGCCTCGGCGGGGGCGTCCTGCGAAGCGGACGTCTCGGCGCCAGCCTCCTCCGAAGCGGAAGGCTCAGCCTCCGCCTCCGCCTCCGCCTCCGCCAGCTCCTCCTCACCGGGCCGCGCCACGTCGTCCGGCGGCATCGCCCCCTCGACGTACGCCTGCTCCTGGTCGCCTCCGGTCCAGCGCCGCTCGCGCACCCGGGCGCCGCGACCGACGCGCTCGCGCAGGTAGTAGAGCTTCGCCCGCCGCACGTCGCCTCGGGCGGCCACCTCGATCTTCTCGATCTTCGGTGAGTGCAGCGGGAACGTGCGCTCCACACCAACGCCGAAGGACTGCTTGCGCACCGTGAACGTCTCGCGCACGCCGGTGCCCTGGCGCTTGATCACGACCCCTTCGAACACCTGCGTCCGCCGCCGCGTCCCCTCCACGACCTGGAAGTGCACGCGCACGCGGTCGCCCGCCTGGAAGACGGGTACGCGTCGCAGCTGGGCGCGCTCGATGCTTTCGATGACACCGGACATAGAAGAGGCGCGACCTGCCGGGGCGGCTTGCCGCGCGTGGCCGGGAATGGTAGCGAAGGTCAGAGGGCGCGCTCGCGGCTGCGAGCGAGCCGCCACTCGCGAATGCGCGCGTGGTCCCCCGACAGCAGCACCTCCGGCACCTCTTGCCCGCGCCATTCGAACGGGCGCGTGTAGTGCGGGTACTCGGGAGCCCCCTCGAGCGCCTCGCTGAACGACTCCTCCACGACGCTCTCCTCGTGTCCGAGCGCGCCCGGCAGCTTGCGCAGGACGGCGTCGCAGATCACCATCGCCGCCAGCTCGCCGCCCGACAGCACGTACGGCCCGATCGAGACCACATCGGTGGCGAGGTGCTCGTGCACCCGCTCGTCGAAGCCCTCGTAGCGACCGCACAGGATCGTGAGCCGCTCCTCCTCGGCCAGCGACAAAGCAAAAGCGTCGTCGAACTGCCGGCCCCCCGCCGACAGCGCGAGCGTCCGGTGCGGCGCGGGCGCCGACCCGTAACGGGCGACCAGGGCAGCCTCCACCACGTCCACGCGCACCACCATCCCGGCGCCTCCGCCGTACGGGGTGTCGTCCACCTGCCCAGCCTTCAGGGGCGTCGTGGCACGCAGGTCCACCGTCTCGAGCGAGTGGCCGAGCGACAGGGCGTTCCGCACGTGCCGCTGTTCGAGGAACCAGTCGAACCAGGAGGGAAAGAGGGTGACGACGTCGATCCTCATCCGAGGAACTCCTCGTCGACCTCGATGGCGCCCCGGCGAACGGAGCGGATCGCATCGGAGACGAACGGCACCAGAACGCCATCCGAGAGCTCCAGGACAGAACACGAAGGACCGTCAAGCACCCGCACGACGTGTCCGTGGCCGGGCACGGTGCAACCGAGGAGGTCCGATGCGAGCCACTCCTCCGTGCCGAGCTGTTCATCCACCAGGAGGAGCTCGCCGCGAAAAGCCCCGGGATCATCCACGCCGGAGAGCCGGATCAGCGGGCGGTCGTCGGTGCCGGCGCGACGCGAGATGATTCGGGGTTCCCGGTCGAGGAGCACCGTGAGCCCGGCAGGCAACTCATGCGCCGCTGCCTCCACGTAGAAGCTCCCATCGCGGCCGTGCGGTTTCCCCACGCGGCCGGCCGTCACGAGCGTCAATCGACGACGTCGACCAGCACGCGGTTCCCGTCCCTAGTCGCCGCCGCCTTCATGATCATCCGCAGCGCAGAGACGGTGCGGCCGCCGCGGCCGATCACCTTGCCGGCCTCCTCATCGGCCACGTGCAGCTCGAGGACGATCGTGCCGTCGTCCTCGTCGAACCCCTCCACCCTGACCTCGTCCGGCTTGTCCACGAGCGACCGGGCGAGGTATTCGAGGAGATCCTCCACTAGTGGTCGGAGGCGCGGCTCTTCGCCCGCGCCTTCATGAGCTGCTTCACGGTGCCGGTCGGCTGGGCGCCGCGGTCGAGCCAGTGCTGCATCCGCTCCTCGTCGATCACGATCGTCGAAGGCTCGGTCTGCGGGTTGTATTGCCCGATCGCCTCGATGAAGCGGCCGTCGCGCGGCGAGCGCTGGTCGGCCACCACCACGCGCCAGATCGGATTCTTCTTGCTGCCCACTCGCGTGAGCCGGACTCGTACAGACATGAGCGGGTGAGCTTAGCGACCCCCGGCGAGCTGCTGCAGCGACGGCATCTTTCCGCTCGCCACCTGTTTCATCATCTTCTTCATCTGGGCGAACTGCTTGACGAGCTGCGAGACGGCCTGCACGTTGGTGCCCGACCCCCGCGCGATCCTGCGCCGCCGCGACCCGTCGATGATCTTGGGGTTGGAGCGCTCCTCGGGCGTCATCGAGAGGATGATCGCCTCGAGGCGGTCGAGCTCCTTCTCATCGACGTTGAGGTTCCCGAGCTGGGAACCCACACCCGGCATCATCTTCAGCAGGTTGCCGACCGGCCCCATGCTGCGCACCTGCTTCATCTGCTCGAGGAAGTCGTCGAGCGTGAACTGCTCCTTACGGATCTTTCGCTCGATATCCCGCGCCTGGCGCTCGTCCATCTGCCGCTCGGCCTTTTCGACGAGCGTCATCACGTCGCCCATGCCGAGGATCCGCTGGGCCATCCGGTCGGGATGGAAGCGCTCGAAGTCCCCGAGCTTCTCGCCGGTCGAGGCGTACAGCACCGGCTTCCCGGTGACGGCCTTCACCGAGAGCGCCGCGCCGCCGCGAGCATCGCCGTCGAGCTTGGTGAGGACGACCCCGTCGAAGTTCGCGGTCTCGGCGAACTGCTCCGCCACGGCAGTGGCGTCCTGGCCGGTCATGGCGTCGACCACCAGCAGCACGTTGTGCGGCTTGGTGCGCTTCTTGATCTCCGCGAGCTCCTTCATGAGCGCCTCGTCGATGTGCAGGCGGCCGCTGGTGTCGACGATGAGCGCGTCGCGCCGGTCGCGCTTGGCCTGGTCGAGCGCCCACTCGGCGATGTCGACCGGGTCGCGCCCGGTGCCCTGCTCGTACACGTGCGCGCCGGCCTGACCCGCCACCTTGATCAGCTGGTCCACGGCCGCCGGCCGGTAGACGTCGCACGCCGCCACGGCCACGTCCATCTTGTGCTCCTCGCGGAGGTGGCGCGCGAGCTTGCCACAGGCCGTCGTTTTTCCCGAGCCCTGGAGCCCCGCCATCAGGATCACCGTCGGGCCGGGCCTGGCGAGCGCGAGGTCGCGGCCGGAGCCGCCCATCAGCCGGGTCAGCTCGTCGGAGACGATCTTCACGACCTGCTGGCCCGGGTTGAGCGACTCGAGCACGTCCTGGCCGAGCGCCCGCTCCTTCACCGCCGCGGTGAACTGCTTGACCACCTTGAAGTTGACGTCCGCCTCGAGCAGCGCGAGGCGCACCTGGCGCATGGCCTTGTTGACGTCGTCCTCGGTGAGCTTTCCGCGCGAGCGGACGTCGCCGAGGGCGGCCTGGAGACGGTCGGAGAGGGCGTCGAACATGCCCTTGAGAGGCTAGTGCACACGACCGGAAGGTCGGCCGAACTTTCGGGAGCGTGTACTAGCTTGTGGGCGTGGACAAGCGGAGCGTCTCCACTTTCCTGTCGGCCCGGCTCCTCAACCCCGTCGTCAGGGCAGCTTCACGGGCCGGGCTCCCGCTTCCCGGCCTCGTGATCCTCGAGACGACCGGCCGCCGAAGCGGCGAGCCGCGCCGGGTCCCCGTGGGCAAGGCGATCGTGGGCGACACCCTGTGGGTCGTTGCAGAGCACGGCCGCAAGGCCGCCTACGTGCGCAACATGGAGGCACATCCGCGCGTGCGGGTGCGAATCGGACGCGCCTGGCGCGCGGGCACGGCACACGTGCTGCCCGACGACGACTGGCGCGAGCGTCAGCGGCAGATGCCCAACCGTGCCAACGCCGCGGTCGTGAGGCTCATGGGGAGCGAGCACGTCACGGTGCGGGTCGATCTTGATCCGACGGGAGCGACTCGGGGCGCTTCTCCTCCGGCTGAGCCTTCGGTATGACCGCGCCGATGTTCGACAGCGCCTGCGTGATCTCGCTCGGGATGATCCAGATCTTGCTCGCCTCGCCGTCGGCGATCTGCGGGAGGGTCTGGAGGTACTGGTAGGCGAGCAGCTTGGGGTCGGCGTCGCCGCGGTGGATGGCGTCGAAGACGGTCTCGATCGCCTTCGCCTCCCCCTCCGCCTCCAGGATCTGCGATTCGCGCTGGCCCTCGGCGCGCAGGATCGCGCTCTGCTTCTCCCCCTCGGCGGTGAGTATCTGCGACTGCTTCACGCCCTCCGCGGTGAGGATGGCCGCGCGGCGGTCGCGCTCGGCCCGCATCTGCTTCTCCATCGCCTCCTGGATCGAGGCGGGCGGGTCGACCGCCTTCAGCTCCACGCGATTCACGCGGATGCCCCACCGGCCGGTCGCCTCGTCTAACACCGTGCGCAGCGCGGCGCTGATCTTGTCGCGCGAGGTGAGCGTGTCCTCGAGCGTCATGCCGCCGATCACGTTCCGCAGCGTCGTGATGACCAGTTGCTCGATCGCCGCGATGTAGTCGGCGATCTCGTAGCTGGCCGCCTTGGGGTCGGTGACCTGGAAGTAGATGACCGTGTCGATGTTGATCACCAGGTTGTCCTCGGTGATCACGGGCTGCGGCGGGAACGACACCACCTGCTCGCGCAGGTCGATCAGCGGCTTCACGCGGTCGACGTAGGGGATCACCAGCGCGAGCCCTGGGTCGAGGGTGCGCTGGTAGCGGCCCAGCCGCTCCACCACGCCGGCGCGGGCCTGCGGGATGATCCGGATCGCGCGCGACAGGGTGATCAGCACGACGAGCGCTACGACGATGAGCACGATCAGGGTGGCCAACTCGGTCTCCTATTCCGCGACAAGCGCCGTGGCGCCGTCGATCTTGAGCACCTCAACCCGGGTGCCGGGCTCAAAGGCCTGGTCCTCGTCGAACGAGCGCGCGGTCCAGATTTCGCCGCCGATCTTGACCTGACCGCCGCGGCCGTCCACCCGCTCGAGCACGATCGCGGGGCACCCAATCAGCGCAGCGGTGCCGGTGCGCAGCGAGAGCGGCGTGCGCAGGTGCCGGCGGGCGATCGGCCGCAGCACCGCGAACGACGCCGCGGACATGGCAATGAAGACGATCCACTGAAGCGCCACCCCGCCGCCGGCGAGCGCGACGATCGCCGCGGTCACTGCCGCGACCGCGACCGGCCCGAGGAAGAAGCTCAGTGTGAACATCTCCCCCACGGCGAGCAGTCCCGCCGCGATCATCCACAAGACCCACTCGTCCATTTCACTTGATGCTAGGCGGTGTGGATCACGGTGGCCGGCCGTAGCCGGTCGAGCGCGGCGGCATCGCGGCCTATGGCGGGGCCGATGCTATTGCGGAACGCGCTCCGGTCCGGCCTCCGGCCAGGCCGGCGCGACCGTCTGCTGCGCCTTGGCCGCCTGCTTTCGATCGGAGCGGCCGGCGCTCGCGTTGAGCCGGCTCAGCCGGAGGTCGACGTCGCGTCCAGGGCGCGCTCGATGTCCGCCACCAGGTCGGCGGTCTCCTCGCATCCGGCGGACAGGCGGATGAAGCCCTCGGGCACGTCGTCACTGCCCCAGCGCAGGCGGCGCTCGGCGGTGGTGAGCACGCTGCCGAAGCTGGTGGCCTCGGTGACGAGCTCGGCGGCGGCCAGGAAGCGCTCGGCGCGTTCGCGGCTCCCGAGGTCGAATGCGATCACGCTCCCGAAGCCGGTCATCTGCCGGCGCGCGACCTCGTGCGCAGGATCCCCCGGCAGCCCCGGATAGCGGACGCTGGAAACCCCCTCGCGCGCCGAGAGCAACTCGGCCAGCGCCAGCGCGTTTGCGCTCTCGCGCTCCATCCGCACCGCCAGCGTCGGCAGCGAGCGGTGGGCGAGCCATGTCTCGAACGGGCCGGGGATGGCCCCGGCGTCGCGGCGCCAGTCGCGCAGTGCGGCAGCGCGCTCGGCGTCGCGCGTCGCCACGTAGCCGAGCATCAGGTCGGCGTGGCCGGAGAGGTGCTTGGTGGCGCTCGTGAGCGAGATGTCGACACCGAGGTCGAGCACCTTCTGGGCGAGCGGGCCCGCGGTCGTGTTGTCCACGACGACGAGCGCGCCCTCGTCGCGCGCCGCCTGGGCCAGCGCCGCGATGTCGTAGACGTCGAGCTTGGGGTTCGACGGGGACTCGAGCCAGAGCATGCCGGCGCCCTGGAGGGCGTGGATCAGCTCGGCGTGGTGGGTCAGGCGCACCTCCAAGCCGCGCGGCTCCAGATACGTGTCGACGAGGCGGCGCACTCCCAGATAGCAGTCCCGGTCCATCGCCAGCACCGAGTCGGGCCGCAGGCTGGTCAACAGGAGCGCGGCCGCCGCGGCCATCCCCGAGGCGAACAGCACCACCTCGCCGCCTTCGAGCTCCGCCAGCGCGGCCTCGTAGCGCTCCCAGGTCGGGTTGCCGTAGCGCGTGTAGCTCCGCGGGGACGTGTCCACCTCACCCGCGAGGTGGAAGGGGCCCGCGAACACCGGGCCGGGCAGGAACGGCGTGCCCTGCTCCGCCTCCGGCAGCCCGGCTCGGACCACGCGTGTGCCGTCACCGTGTCGCGTCACGGCTCGAGTATCGCGCGGGCGAAGTCGTCGGGGTCGAACGGCCGCAGGTCCTCGAGTGCCTCGCCGATGCCGATCAGCTTGACCGGCACGCCCAGCTCCTGGGCGATGGCCAGCGCGATGCCGCCCTTTGCGGTGCCGTCCAGCTTGGTCAGGGCGATGCCGGTCACGTCCACCGCCTCACGGAACAGGAGCGCTTGGCGCAGCCCGTTCTGGCCGGTGGTCGCGTCGATGGTGAGCAGCGTCTCGTGCGGGGCGCCCGGCGCCAGCCGTGCGATCACCTTGCGGACCTTGGTCAGCTCCTCCATCAGGTGCTGTTGGGTGTGGAGGCGGCCCGCGGTGTCGATGATCACCACGTCGTGGCCGCGCGCCCTGGCCGCCTGGATCGCGTCGAAGGCCACCGCGCCCGGATCCGAGCCCGGCTCGCCGCGCACGACCTCGCAGCCGGCGCGCTCGGCCCACAGCGTGAGCTGCTCGGCGGCGGCGGCGCGGAACGTGTCGGCGGCGGCGAGCAGCACCGAGCGGCCGAGCTCCCGCTGCAGGTGCCAGGCCATCTTGCCGATCGTGGTGGTCTTGCCGCTGCCGTTCACCCCTACGACCAGGATCACCGCCGGGCGCTCCGTGAGCTGGATCTGGTCCCCGTCGACCCGGGCGGTGTCGGCCAGCAGCTCCCGCAGGCGGCGGGACAGGTCCTCGCCGCCGCTCAGCTCGCCCGACTGGGCCTCGCGCTCGAGCCGCTCGACGATCGCCGCGGTGGTGGGCGCCCCGACGTCGGCGTAGATGAGGGTCTCCTCGAGGTGCTCGAACGCCTCGTCGTCCAGCGACTGGAAGACCGTGGCCTGCAGCTCCGCGCCCAGCGCCTCGCGCGTCTTCGACATGTTCTCCCGAAGGCGCCGGAAGAAGCCGCGCCGCTCCGGCTCCTCCTCCACCCCCTCCGTGGGGAGCGGCGGCGCGTCGTCGCCGAGGACGAACAGCTCGTGCCAGGTGCGTGTCACAGCGGGCAGCTTAGGCTGCCACGTCGCCGGCCCCGGCCCCCTCCAGGCGGCGCGAGATCACGCGGGAGATGCCGTCGCCGCCCATGCTGACGCCGTAGAGCGTGTCGGCTGCGTCCATCGTCCGCTTCTGGTGGGTGACGACGATGAACTGGGCCCGGTCCGAGTAGCGGCGGACGAGCTCGAGGAAGCGGTCGATGTTGATGTCGTCGAGCGCCGCCTCGACCTCGTCGAGGATGTAAAAGGGGCACGGGCGCGCCAGGAAGACCGCGAACATGAACGCCAGCGCCACAAGCGACTTCTCGCCGCCCGACAGGAGCGACAACCGCTTGGTGGACTTGCCGGGCGGCGTGACCTCGATCTCAACGCCCGCCTCCCGCTGCTGCTCCTCCTCGTCCGGGTCCGGCTCGGGCGCGTTCGGAGCTTCCTCCCCGGCTATCACCGGGCGCGGCCCCTGCTCGGCCTGGACGAGCCGCAGGCGGCCTCGGCCGCCGGGGAAGAGGTGCTGGACGACGTCCTCGAAGTTCTTCGCCGCCGCCTCGAAGGTCTGCTCGAAGCTCTCGCGGATGCGGCGGTCGGTTTCCCTGATGAGGCCATCGAGCTCGGCCATCGCGGACTCGAGGTCACCCCGCTGGCCCTCGAGCTCCTCGACGTGCGCCACCGCCTCGTCGTATTCCCGCTTGGCGAGCGGGTTCACCGGGCCGAGCTGCTCGCGGCGGCGCTGCAGCCGCTCGACGCGGGCGCCGAGCGCCTCGCGCTCGTCGGCCGGGAGCGGCTCGGAGGCGGGCTCGGGGTCGAGTCCCAGCCGCCCGGCGATCGCGGTCAGCTCGCGCTCCACCTCGGCCGCGGCGTCGCGCACCTGCTGGGCGGCCACCTCCGCGCCGGTCACCGTCTCGCTCGCCTCGCGCAGGCGGCCCTGGAGGCCGGCCTCCTCGTGGGCGCAGGCGCGCAGCGCCTCCGCGGCGTGCTCGCCGCCGGCGGTGTGGTCCTCGAGCTCGGTCCCGAGGGCGTCGCGGCGGACGCTGACGGCGCCGGCGGCGCTGCCGAGCGCGGCGGCGGCGCGCTCCCCGTCACGGGCCGCGGCCTCGTCGCGCTCGATCCCGATGCGCAGGCGCTCGAGCGAGCGGCCGCGCTCGCGGCGCTCGCTTTCGATTCGCTCGGCCAGGCGGCGCTCCGCCCGAAGCGCGGCCTGCAGCTCGGCGCGCCGCACGGCGCCGGGGCCTTCGTCGGGCGCCTCGCGGCGACGGGCGATGACCCACTCGGCGCGGCTGACCGCCTCGGCGGCCTCCGCGACCTCGCGTCCGGCGCGCCTGAGCGCCACCTCGGCCTCCTCGCGGGCGGCGTCCGCCCGGCCGGCCGCTTCGGCGGCGTGCTCGGCGGCCGCGCGCACGTGGTTCTCGTCGCCGGCCGCCCGCTCGGACAGCGCGACCAGCTCGTCCCGGCGCCGCCGCTCCTCGAGCACGCGCTCGGCGCCGCCCGCGGGCGCCTGGGACAGCTCGCCGGTTGCGCCGTCCAGAAGGCGCCCGCCGCGGGTGACGGCCAGCCCGGTGAAGTCCCGTGGCACCGTGTCGAGCGAGCGGACGACCCAGACGCCGTGGAGGAGCCGCTCGGCGAGCGCCGCGACCCGGGGCTCGGGGCGCACGTGCACGAAGAGGGGCCGGCTGCCGGGCGGTGCGGCACCGGCCTCCGCCGCGGGGGTACGCCGCTCTCCCCGGACCAGGGCGGTGCCGCCCTTCTCGCCCGCGCTGTCCAGGAGGCGCTCGCCGGCGGGCAGGTCGTCCACGAGCGCGGCCGCCAGGCGCGGGCCCAGCGCGGCCGCGAGTGCGAGCTCGTAGCCGGCCTCGACGTCGATCGACTGCGCCAGCGTGCTCGAGCCGTCCGAAGCGGTGCCGGCGGTGCGGAGGAACTGGTTCGCGGCGGCGAGGTCGGCGCCCGCCTGCGCGGCGCGGGCCCGTGCCGACTCCACCGCGCGCTCGGCCTCGCGGCGCTCCGCTCGCCGTGCCTCGACCTCGCGCTCGGCGGCCTCGAGCGCGCTCCGGAGCTCGGCGGCAATGCCCTCGAGCCGCTCGCGCTCGGACAGCGCCGCGCGCCGCTCGGACTCGAGAGCGTCGATCTCGTCGCGGAGACGGGCCTCGCGATCAGTCTCGAGCCGACGGATCTCGCGCTCGAGCGAGCGGATGCGGTCGGCGGGTGAAAGCGCCTCCCAGGCCGCTGCCCCCTCATCCTCCGGCGGACGCGGCAGGCGGTCGTCCGGCAGCGGGTCCGCTTCGGCCGCGGCGTCGCGCGCGGCCTCCGACTCGAGCGCCTCGAGCCGGCGCAGCCGCTGCTCGCAACGCTCGCTCGCCGCGCGCGCCTGCTCGCGCACGCGCTCGAGCCGCATCGCGATCCGGTCCGCCGCCGAGCGGGCCGCGAACAGGCGGCTCTGGATCCGCTCGCGGTCGCGACTCTGCGCGGCGAACGCCTCCTCGGCCTGCTCGCGCCGGCGAGCAACCTCGGCGAGCAGCCGCTCGGCCTCGCCGCGCTCGTGCCGTGCGGAGCGGGCGCGCTCCTCCGCGGCGACCAGCGACGCGCGCGCAGACCGGGCGTCGTCGCGCGCCAGCGCGTAGCGGGCCTCGTTTGACTGCCGCTCCAGCCGCTCGTGCAGCTCGGCGGCCTCGGCCTGGCGCTTCAGCGGCCGCAGCCGCGAGCGCGCCTCGCGCTCTACGTCGAGCGCGCGGCCCAGGTTCTCCTCGGTCCGCTCCAGCTTCAGCTGGGCACGCCGGCGCCGCTTGCGGTGCTTGCCGAGCCCGGCTGCCTCCTCGATCAGGAGGCGTCGCTCGCGCGGCCGTGAGAGCACGATCTGCTCGACCTTGCCCTGCGAGACCACCGAGTGCATCTCCTTGCCGAGCCCGGAGTCCGACAGCACCTCGATCACGTCGACCAGCCGGCAGCGGGCGCCGTTCAGCCGGTACTCGCCCTCGCCGTCGCGCCCGAGCCTGCGCACGATCGAGAGCTCCGAAAATGAGGTGTCGAGGGCTCCGGAGGAGTTGTCGATCACCACCTCGACCTCGGCGGCGTTCGAGCCCTGCACGCCGTGGCCGCCGGCGAAGATCACGTCCTTCATAACCTGGCCGCGCACCGCCAGCGGCGACTGCTCGCCGAGCGCCCACAGCACGGCGTCCGTGATGTTCGACTTGCCCGACCCGTTCGGCCCCACGACCACCGACACCCCGGTGCCGAACTCCAGCTTGGTCCGGTGGGGGAAGGACTTGAAGCCCTTCATGGAGATCGAGCGAAGGTGCATTTTTATGACGCCGCCTCTTCAAGCGCGTCCAGCGCGTGCAGCGCGGCTTCCTGCTCCGCGCTCTTCTTGGTCTTTCCCTCCCCGCGGCCCAGCTCCTCCCCCTCCACCTCGGCAACCGCGATGAACCTCCGGTCGTGCGCCGGGCCCTCCTCGGACACAGTCCGGTAGGTGACGATCTCCGCCCTCCGCGCCAAGCGCTCCTGGAGCACCGACTTGTAGTCCACCGGGTGCTCGAGCGCCTCCTCGATCTCGTCGAGGAAGGACGTGACGGTGGCGGCGCAGGTGCGCTCGAAGCCGAACGCCAGGTAGGCGGCGCCGATGATCGCCTCGCAGATCGAGGCGAGCACGCGCTCGGAGCCCACCAGCAGCTCGGCGCTGCGCCCGGTGGTGCCCTTGGGCGTCGCGGCCTGCAGCTCTCCGCGCACGCCCAGCCCGCGGGCGACGCGGGCGCAGGAGGGCCCGCTCACCGCTTGGGCGCGCACCTTGGTGAGCCGCCCCGCCCCGTGCCGCTCGAAGCGCGGATACAGGTGCGTGGAGACCGCGAGGCTCAGCACCACGTCCCCCAGGAACGCGAGCCGCTCGTACGACTCCGACCGGTGCTCGACCCACGAAGCGTGCGTGAAGGCCTGTCTGCGCAGGTCCTCGGGCAGCTCGGCGAGCAGCTCCTCGAGAGACTCAGTGCTCGATCTCCGCGGCATGTGTGGCGACGAAGTCGGCGGCCTGCCCCACCGTCAGGATCTTGGCCGCTTCCTCGTCCGGGATGCGGATGCCGTAGCTGTCCTCAAGCTCCACCACGAGCTCGACGAGGTCCAGGGAGTCCGCCTCGAGATCCTCCTTGAACCGCGCGTCCTCCCCGATGCGCGCGGGCTCGACCTCCAGCTCGCTGGCGAGGTGATCGCGAATGCGTTGTAGGACCTCCTCACGGGTCACGGCTGCGCGACCGTAGCAGCGGGTGCGGACCGCAGCGCCCCGGCCGCCTCCAGCGCGGCGGCCGTGCGCCCGACCATGTCCTCGTCGACCGCCCGCCGGGCGAGGCGCACCGCGCTCTCGATCCCGCGCGGCCCGAAGCTGCCGTGGGCCACCACCACCGGCTTCCGCAGGCCCAGCAGGATCGCGCCGCCGGCGCGCTCGGGGTCGAGCTGGTCGCCCAGCCCGCCGAGCTTGCCGCGCACGAGCAGGCCGCCGAATGTCGAGACCGGCCCGGACCGGATCGCCTCGCGAACGGCGCCCGTGAGCGTCTTGGCCGTCGCCTCCAGGACCTTGAGCGCGACGTTCCCGGTGAAGCCGTCGGTCACGATCACGTCGGCGCCGGAGGTGGGGAGGTCGAAGCCCTCCACGTTGCCCACGAAGTTGAGCCCGCCGCCGGCCAGCCGCTCGTGCGCTGTCAGCACGTCCTGCGTGCCCTTCCCGGACTCCTCCCCCACGCTCAGGAGCCCCACCCGGGGGCGCTCCACGCCGTGAACTGCCCTCATGAACCCGGCGCCCATGTAGGCGAACTGCACGAGATGCTCGGGCCGCACCTCCACGCTCGCGCCTGCGTCCAGCAGCAGAACATCGCCGTGCGGCAGCGGCAGCAGGACCGCCAGCGCGGGCCGATAGACGCCTCGGATGCGCCTGATGGTGAGCGTGCCGGCGGCGAGCGTGGGGCCGGTCGAGCCGGCGCTCACCAGGGCGTCGGCCTCCCCGTCGGCGACCGCCTGCGCGGCGAGGACGATCGAGGCGTCGCGGCGCGACCGCACCGCCGCCACCGGCTCGTCACCTCCCTTGATGGCCTCGGGTGCGTCGACGACTTCGGCGTGCGGGCCCGCCCCGGTCAGCTCGGCGCGCGGTCCGAACAGCCGCACGGGCAGCGCGGCGCGCCGCACGCCCTCGGCAACGGCGCCCGGCCCCTGGTCGGCGCCGTTCGCGTCGACCGCGATCATCGCGGACAACCTATTCGTCTTCGTCGACGAGGTCCGGCTCGCGCACGACCACCTCGCGGCCCGCGTAGGTGCCGCAGTTCGGGCAGACCCGGTGCGGCAGGCGCGGCTCGTGGCAACGCGGGCAATAGCGCAGGCTCGGCGTGGTGGCCTTGTGCTGGGAGCGACGCTTGTGCGTCCGCGAATGCGACTGTCTCTGCTTGGGGACGGCCATGAAGGCGATAGAGGATAGCTTGGCGGCGGCGCGCCGCCCGGATAGTGTCGCTCTATGTACGACTATGTGATCGTCGGCGCCGGCTCGGCCGGCTGCGTCCTGGCCAACCGTCTCACCGAGGACCCGGACGTGAGCGTGCTGCTCCTGGAGGCCGGGGGGCCCGACACGAACGACCTCGTTCACCTGCCGGCCGCCTTCCCGGCGCTGTACCGGACAGCGCAGGACTGGGACCACTCCACGGTCTACGAGCCCTTCGCGAACGACCGCCGTATCTACCTCCCGCGGGGCAAGGTCCTGGGCGGCTCCTCGTCGATCAACGCGATGATCTACATCCGCGGCAACCCGCTCGACTACGACGAGTGGGGCTCGGGCTGGACCTGGGCCGAGATGCTGCCCTACTTCAAGCGGGCCGAGGACAACGAGCGCGGCGAGAGCGAGCTGCACGGGGCCGGCGGGCCGCTGCCGGTATCCGAGGGCCGTTCCCGAAACCCGCTGGCGCAGGCCTTCGTGGACGCCGCGCTCGCGTGCGGGCATCCGGCGAACGACGACTTCAACGGCCCGGCTCAGGACGGCGTCGGCCTCTACCAGGTCACCCAGCGGGGCGGCGCCCGCGCGAGCGCGGCGGTGGCTTACCTGCACCCGGTCATGGACCGGCCGAACCTCACCGTCGAGACGCATTTGCACGCCCTCTCGCTGATCTTCGAGGGCGAGCGGGCGGTCGGGGTGCTGGGCGCCAGGCTGAGCGAGCCGCTCGAGTTCCGCGCCGAGCGCGAGGTGATCGTCTCCTGCGGCGCCTACAACTCGCCCCAGCTGCTCATGCTCTCCGGCCTCGGCCGGCCGGCGGAGCTCGAGCAGCTCCAGATCGAGGTCGTGGCGGAGCTGCCCGCGGTCGGGCTGAACCTGCACGACCATCCAAACGCCGGCGCGGTATACGGCCTCGAGGACGAGGTCTCGCTGTTCGGGTGCCTGAACGAGGAGAACCTGGCGCTGTTCGAGGCCGAGGGCCGCGGCCCGCTTACCTCGTGCGTCGCCGAGTCCGGCGGCTTCGTGCGCACGCGCAAGGGGATGCCGGCGCCCGACATCCAGTTCCACTTCGTGCCGGGCCGCTTCCAGTCGGAGGGCCTCGTGCCGGGCGACGGCCACGGGTTCTCGATCGGCACGTGCGTGCTGAAGCCGAAAAGCCGCGGCTACGTGGCGCTGGGCTCGCCGGACCCGACCGCCAAGCCTCTGATCGTCCACAACTACCTGGAGGATCCGGAGGACGTGGCGTCGCTGGTCGCCGGCGAGCGCATGGCGATGGAGATCTGCGCCACCGAGCCGCTCGCGGGCTACTCGCCGCAGATGCTGGAGGGGCCCGCGTCCGACTCCGAGGAGGACATCCTCGACTCCATCCGCTCGAAGATGCAGACGATCTACCACCCGGTCGGCACCTGCGCGATCGACGCGGTGGTGGACCGCGAGCTGCGGGTGCTCGGCGTGGAGGGGCTGCGGGTGGTGGACGCCTCGGTGATGCCGTCGGTGCCGCGGGGGAACACCAACGCGCCCACGATCGCGCTGGCCGAGCGCGCGTCCGACCTGATCCGGGGGCGGACGCCGCTGGGAGCGCCCCAGGAGGCGGCCGCGCCGGCCGGCGAACCTACTCCAGCTTGAGCTCGCGCAGCGCGGCCCAGCGCGGGTCGGGCTCGCGCTCGTGCGCGTGGTCCGGCCCCGCGCGGTTCAGGTTCTCGCCGCACACCGAGCAGAGCCCGAGGCAGTCCTCGCGGCAGACGATCTGCGCCGGCAGCGCGAGCGCGAGGGCGTCGCGGGCCCAGGCGCGCAGGTCGAGCTGCTCCTCCTCGAGGTAGGGCGAGTCCAGCTCCTCGCCGCCGCCCGGCTGGTCGATCTCGCGCGCGTCCACCTCCAGTTCGCGCCCGGCGTCCTCGAGGCAGCGCATGCACGGCCCCTCGAGCGCCGTGTCGAACCGAAGACGCAGCGAGTACCCGGTGGTGGTGTGCGAGACCTCGAGCGTCGCGCTCACGGCGCCGCCCGGCACCGCGTAGCGCTGGCCGGCGAAGTCGAAGTCGTCGACCGCGACCTCGAGGTCCAGCCGGCGGCCCTCGCCGGAGGACAGGCCGAGCCTGCCGATGTCGAAGATGTCGGTGCGCCCGCCCACGATTCGAGGGTAGCGCTGTCGGCTCACTCCCCCAATGGCTCCAGCGCCCGGATCAGCTCGTCGACGCCCGGCCGGCGCTCCGGCTCGGGGTCGAGGCTGGCCGCCACCAGGTCGACGAGCTCGGCGGGGAGCGGGCGGAGCTCGTCGATCCGCCGCGCCCGGCCCGCGAGCTGCGGGGAGTCGCCCTCGTCGAGCGTCTCGCTGACGGACTCGTCGTAGCCGTCGTCCTCGTCGTCGCCGGCGGCATCGGGGTCGTCGAACGCAGGCTCCCCCGTGGCCGCCTCGAACAGCACCGCGCCCATCCCCCAAACGTCCGCGGCCGGACCAAGCTCCCCGCCGCGCGCCTGCTCCGGAGACAGGTAGTAGTGGGTCCCGATGCCGGCGTGCGCGGGCCCGGGCGGCCGTGCCACGCTCAGGTCGATCAGCTTCGCCCGGCCGCACTCGGCGATCACGTTGGACGGCTTGAGGTCGAGGTGGAGCATGCCGTGGCGGTGCAGGTAGCGGATGGCCGAGCAGAGGTGGAGGCCGAGCTGGGCCACCTCCGCCGCCGACAGCTCGACCTCTCGGACCTCGATCATGTGCCCGAGCGTCTCGCCCGCGAGCGTCTCCATCACCACCATCGGCACGGGCTCCTCGATCACCTCGTAGGCACGCACGATGTGCGGGTGTGTGAGGCTCTGGAGCAGCCGTCCCTCGGCCAGGAGGCGTTGTGCGGGGCCCTCGCGGTCGAGCCGGTCGGGGCGCACGGCCTTGATCACGCAGCGGCACGCGCGCTCGTCGCTCCAGACGTCGTAGACGTCGAGGTCCCGCCCGCGCCGCAAGAGCTCGATCGTCCGGTAGCCGCGCGCCAGCTCCACGCCGGTGGCGCTCGGAGCGCTCATGCCGCCACGGGCTCGGCCGCGTCGTGGAGCGCCCAGAGCCGCGCATAGCTGCCGCCGGCAGCGACCAGCTCGGCGTGGCTTCCGCGCTCGGCGATCCGGCCGTCCTCGAGCACCAGGATCTCGTCGGCGTCGCGCACCGTCAACAGGTCGTGGGAGATCACGAACGTCGTACGGTGGCGCATCAGCCGCCGAAGCGGCCCCACGAGCGCCGCGCGGGCCTCGGCGTCGAGCCCGGTGGAGGGCTCGTCCAGCACCAGCACCGGCGCGTCTGCGAGGAGCGCCCGGGCGATCGCCACCCGCTGGCGTTGGCCGCCGGACAGCCGCCGGCCGCGCTCGCCGAGGTCGGTGTCGTAGCCGTCCGGCAGCGCCTCGATGAAGCCCGCAGCCCCGGCCGCCTCGGCGGCGGCGCGGATCTCGGCATCGCTTGCGCCGGGCCGCGCGTACTCGATGTTCTTGCGCACGCTGCCGTGCAGCACCGGCGTCTCCTGGAGCAGGATGGAGGCGTTGCGCCGCAGCGACGCGAGCTCGATGTCGCGCAGGTCGTGGCCGTCGAGCCGCACGGCGCCGGCGTCGGGGTCATAGAAGCGGAGCAGCAGCTTCGCGAGCGTCGTCTTGCCCGAGCCGGACGGTCCAACGAGCGCGATTGTCTGCCCCGGCTCGGCCCGCAGCGCCACGTCGCGCAGGGCCGGCCGCGCCGCGTCCGGGTAGGTGAACCCGACGCCGTCCAGCTCCACCACGCCACGGGCGCGTATGAGCCGCCGCGCGTCGGGCCGGTCCACGATCCGCGGCTGCTCGTCGAGCAGCTCGATCACGCGCTCCGCGCCGGCCGCGGCCTTGAAGATCGTGTTCGACAGCGAGCTCAGGTCGCGCACCGGGCCGTAGAGCTGGGTCAGGTAGGTGACGAACACGAGCAGGCCGCCGATCGTGAGGTCGCCGCTCGTGACCGCGACCGTGCCGAGGACGATCACGAACATCACGCCGATCAGCTCGATCAGGTCCACGAGCGGCGCGAACAGGCCGCGGATGCGGGTGGACGCGAGCTCGGCCTCGATGATGCCCTCGTTCTCGCGCTCGAAGCGCTCGAGCTCGGCGTCCTGGCGGTTCGACGCCTGCACCAACATGTGGTTGGCGAGGCTCTCCTCCGCCACGGCGCTGAGCGAGCCCGATCGGCGCCGCTTCTCGCGCGAGGCGTGCTTGATGAGCCCCGAGAAGCGACGCGCGACGTGGAGGAAGAGCGGCGTGACCACGAGCGCCACGAGCGCGAGGCGCCAGTCGAGGTAGATCAGCGCGCCGGTGAAGAAGACGATGCGAAGCAGCGCGGAGAGGCCATCGGCCACTCCCGCGAGGACGAAGCTCTCGATCGCCTGCACGTCCCCTGTGAGGCGGGCGATGACGTCGCCGAGGCGGCGTCTGTCGAGCACGTCGAGTGAGAGCTTCTGCACGTGCGAAAAGAGGCGGCGGCGCATGCGCTGCAGGAAGCGCTCGCCGAGCCAGGTGGCGAGGTAGTCGTCGGCGAACGAGACCAGCCCTCCGACGAGCGTGAACCCGATGTACAGCGCGACGATCCAGACGAGCGGCTCGAGCTCACCGGGCACGAGCACCTCGTCCACCACCAGCTTGAACATCCAGATCTCGGCGGTCTCGATGGCGGCGCCGAGGGCGATCAGCAGGAGGCCGACCGGGATCCACCTCCGATACGGCCGCGCATCGGGCCAGAAGCGCCGGACGATCTCCCGCACGGGAACAGGCGGCGCCTCGCTCACGAGCGCCCCCTCTCCCGAGGGGACGAGCAGCGTGCGGATTCGTTCGCGGAGGCGGTTCATCGGAGTATGTCGAGCATGGAGGCGGCCCCGAGGAACGAGGCCGCCTCCTGCGGGGGTCCAGCGGCGTCGCGCTCAGCCGCGGCCGGTCCGGGTGCGGGTACGGGTCCCGCCGCGACGCCGGCGGCGCCCTCTGCGGCCCCTGCGTCCGGTGCGGGTCCGCGTGCTCGCGGCGCCTGCCCGAGCGGCTGGATGAGTTGCCCTGAATGCCATCTCGTACCTCCTTGCCTGTGGGGGTGACTTCGCTGTCTCAAACAGCTTCGCCCCCCGGCAGTCAGGCGGCTGCGAGCAGGCGGCAAGGACTTCGTCATGGCTTGGTAAAGGCGGGGGAGCCGAACAGGGAAACGGCCCCGCCTAGGCGAGGCCGCTTACCTGCTGCCGGTTCCGCTAGGTGTTGCTCCGGCGCCGACGCCGACGGCGGCGCTTGCGCCTGCGCCGACCGGTGTTGGTGTTGCCGGTGTTAGCGGCCGCCCTGGCCTGGGCCGCGGGGTAGGTGGCCTTGAACGCCATTTTCAGTACCTCCGATGGGGGTTGACTTCGCTGACGATCAAGACCTTGGCCGCCCGCGATGAGGCGACTCTGAGCCGCGGATTAGTTCATTCTCATGAACCGCCGCGAGGGCCGGACGCTAGGCGCGCTCGATGAGCTCGACCCTATAGCCGTCCGGATCCCTCACAAAGCAGATCCGCGACCCCGTCGTGCGGCCGCCGGGCCGGTAGGGAGGCTTCTCCGGCTCGATGCCCTCGCCCGCGAGTCCCTCGAGCGTGCCCTCGAGATCCTCGACCCCGAGCGCGATGTGGTTGTAGCCCGTGCCGAGGTCGTACGAGTCGACGCCATGGTTGTAGGTCAGCTCGAGCACCGGGTCCTCGCCGGGCAGCTCCATGAACACGTTGATCGCCTCGTCGCCGATCGGCATGCGCCGCGCCTCCCGGAACCCGAGCTTCTCGTAGAACGAGACGGAGCGGTCGATGTCGCCGATGCGGTAGCAGGTGTGGAGGTAGGAGGGCATGGGCGGAGGCTATCGGCCGGCCGGGGGGCGAGATCGGCGGGTCCCGCGCTCACCCGGGCATGGCGGACCAGGGTGCACAACCTCCCGACTTCTGTTCCGCTCAGAGCGATCGGGGGCTTTCCGCTCCTGGGGGGCGAGAACCTCCCGATCTCTGGCGCGATGAGGCCCTCCGTGAGGTTCTCGACCTCGGGCTCCGTGGAGACTGGGCGCTGGGCCGCTTGGCCGAGCGCCAGCACGGCCACGTCTCGCGGGCCCAGGCCCTCGCCACAGGCATGGGCCCCGGGGCGTTCGACGGCCGGGTCAGGCGGGGCCGGCTTCACCGCGTCCATCGGGGGGTCTACCGCGTGGGGCACACTGCGCCGCTGGACTACGACCGCGAGATGGCGGCGATACTCGCCTGCGGCACGCGGACCGTCGTCAGCCACGGCTCCGCGGCGTACCTGTACGGCATGGCGCCCCGCCCGCAGGGCGACGTACATGTCACCGGGCCGGACCGACGCAGCCGCCGCGGGATCCGGGTACACCGTTCCCCCATGACGCCCGCCGAGGTGACGCGCCGCCACGGCGTCCCCGTCGCAGGGCCGGCACGGACACTCGTGGACATGGCAGCCGAGGCGGCCGATCTGCTGATCGAGCGGGCCGTCGAGGACGCCTTGCGCCGAAGACTCGTTACCCGTGCCGCGCTCGAGGCCGAGGCCTCGCGCGGGCGCCCCGGGTCAGCGCCAATCCGGCAGCTGCTGGCGCTCGAGCGGGCACCGGCGCTAACCCGCTCGGAGGCGGAGCGGCGGCTCGTCCACCTGATTCGCGCCGCGGGGCTGCCCGCCCCGGAGCACAACGTGCGCGTGCTGGGGCTCGAGGTGGACATGCTCTGGCGCCGGCAGGGGCTGGTGGTCGAGGTGGACGGCTTCGCCTATCACTCGGGGCGGGCGGCGTTCGAAACGGGACCGCTTGCGGGACGCCCGTCTCACGGCGCGCGGGCTGCGCGTCATGAGGATCACCTGGCGCCAGATCAGCGCCCGGCCGCATGCCGTCGTCGCACGGCTGGCGGAGGCGCTCGCGAGCCGTGACTAGTCGTAGTAGTCGCCCGCGTACTCGGTGTAGATGTCCCGCACCGTCTTCAGCCCGGTCGGCGGGTCGAGCGCGCCCGCGGCGAAGCTGATGGTCTCCCTGCCGGGCGCCTCCCAGAAGAGGCTGGAGCCGCACTCGCTGCAGAAGCCGCGGCGGGCATGCGTCTCGCTCTCAGGGCTGTCGATCCAACGCAGCGTTGCGCCCTCGACGATGCGCACGTCGTCGCGGTTCGCGGCGCTCGCCGCCCACACGTGACCGGCCCAGCGCCGGCACTCGCCGCAGTGGCATACGACCACGTCCCTGGGCCGGTCCACCTCGAAGCGGACTGCCCCGCAGAGACACCGCCCGGTAACCCTCAGCCGACCTCGGCCTCTTCGTGCTCCCGGCCCTGCAGCCGGTCGCGGCCGCGCTGCACCGCGGCGATGAACTTCGTCAGGTTGACCTCGAGCGTGTTGAGGATGTCGTCCGCGTAGTCCTCTGCGCCCAGGCGGATCTCGCGCTCGCGCGCGCGGGCGTCCTCGATGATCTCCTCGGCCTGCCGCTCCGCCTGCTTCACGACCTCCTCCTCGGAGATCAGCCGGAGCTGCTCGTCGCGCGCCTCCTTGATGATCCGCTCGGCCTCGCGCTTGGCCTCGGCGAGCATCTCCTGGCGCTCCTTGACGATCCAGCGCGCCTGCTTGATCTCCTCGGGGATCGTGGCGCGCATCTGATCGAGGATGTCGTAGACCTCCTCCTTGTCCACGCGCACCTGATCCGTCAAGGGGACGGGCTTGGCGTTGTGAATCGTGTCGTCGAGCTTGTCGATTAGGACGAGGACGTCCATGGGCGGTTCCTCAGTTCTCTACCGCTTCAATTCTTCCTGCAATCGCGCGGCCACGCGGTCCGGTACCAGGCCGCCTATGTCGCCGCCGAACATAGCCACTTCCTTCACGCCGCTCGAGCTCAGGAAGCTGAACTGCGGAGCCGCCATTAGGTAGATGCTCTCGATGTCGGGCGCCATCTTCCGGTTGAGCTGGTTCATCTCGAACTCGTACTCGAAGTCCGAGATCGCCCGAAGCCCCTTGACGATGGCCTTGGCCCCATGCTCCCGGGCGAAATCGACGAGCAGCGTATCAAAGGGTTTTACCTGCACATTGCCGTATTCCGCAACCTGCTCCTCGATGAACGCCACCCGCTCCTCGGCGGAGAACACCGTCTTCTGCTTGCGCACGGGCATGTTCACCACACCGACGATCAGGTTGTCGAACACGTCCGCGGCGCGCCCGATGATGTCGAGGTGCCCGTATGTGATCGGGTCGTAGGACCCGGGACAGACGGCGGTGCCGCCGTTGCGCTCAGCGGCCATGTATCGCGATCCGGGTGTCGCCGTAGGTGCGCTCGGTGAGGAGCGGGAGCGGAAGCTCGAGCGGCGAGCGCTTGTCTGATTCGGTCACGATTCGGGCGTCTTTGGAGGTCAGCGCCGGCAGGCGCTCTGCGAGCGGCCCGGCCAGGCGCGACGCCGAATCATATGGCGGGTCGCACAACACGAGGTCGAATGTGCCCTCTGCGCGCCCCAGGAAACCTACGGCGTCCTGTTTGACCACCTGCTGCTTCAGGCCGAGCGACGCCAGGTTGCGCTCGATCACGGCGACGGCGCGAGCGTCGCGCTCGACGAACACGGCAGACCCGGCGCCGCGTGACAGGGCTTCGATCCCGAGCGCGCCCGAGCCGGCATAGAGGTCGAGCACCCTGTCGCCCGCCACATCGCCGAGCATCGAGAAGAGGGCCTCGCGCACGCGGTCGGCGGTGGGCCGCGTGCGCATGCCGCGTGGCGCCGCCAGGCGGCGGCCGCGGAACTCACCGGCCACGACCCTCACGCAGGGATCGGGTCGTGCTCTGGCCCGAAGCGCGACACCACCGCCTCGCGCAGGAGCGAGTGCTCCGGCTGCTCGAGGCGCGGATCGCCGAGCAGGATCGCGTCGGCTCGGTCGCGCGCGCGGACGAGCAGCTCGGTGTCCTCCGGCAGCTGGGCCACGCGGAACTCGGGCATGCCGTGCTGGCGGGTGCCGAGCACGTCCCCCGCGCCGCGCAGCTCGAGGTCGATCTCGGCGAGGCGGAAGCCGTCGCGCTCGTTCGCGATCGCCTCCAGCCGCGGCAGCCGCGGGTCGCCGAACAAGACGCAGAGCGAGGGATGCTCGCCGCGCCCCACGCGCCCGCGCAGCTGGTGGAGCTGCGAAAGCCCGTAGCGCTCGGCGGCCTCGATCAGCATCACGGTCGCGTTCGGCACGTCGATGCCGACCTCGATCACGCTGGTGGCCACCAGCACGTCGGCGTCGCCGTGGGCAAACGCCTCCATGGCCGCCGCCTTGACCTTCGACGGGAGCTGGCCGTGGATCAGCTCGACCCGCAGGCCCTTGAACTCGGTCGACCGGAGACGCTCGTACTCGACGGTCGCCGCCTTCGCCTGCAGCGTCTCCGACTCCTCGACCAGCGGGCAGACCACGAAGCACTGTCTGCCGCCGGCGATCTCCTCGCGGATGCGCTCGTAGGCCCGAGCGCGCGCGCGGGACCCATCTACCACGTGGGTCTCCACGGGCTGCCGGCCCTTGGGGAGTTGGCGCAGGACCGTCGCGTCGAGATCACCGTAAGCCGTGAGCGAAAGCGTGCGTGGGATCGGCGTGGCGGTCATGTGGAGGGCGTGCGGCGTCAGCCCCTCGGGGGCCTTGGCGTCGAGGGCCACGCGCTGGCGGACGCCGAAGCGGTGCTGCTCGTCCACCACCACAACGGCGAGGTCGCGGAACTCGACCGGCTCCTCGATCAGCGCGTGCGTGCCGACCACGAGCTGGAGCTCGCCGCTCCCAAGCCGCGCCAGCAGGTCGCGCCGCCGCGCCGCGCTGGTGGATCCAGTCAGCAACTCGAGCGGGATCGCGCCGCCCAGCAGCGAGTCGACCGTGCGGTGGTGCTGCTCGGCGAGCGTCTCGGTGGGCGTCATCAGCGCGGCCTGGGCGCCGTTCTCGACCGCGCGCAGCATCGCGCCCAGTGCGATGACAGTCTTGCCGGCACCCACTTCGCCCATCAGCAGGCGCTGCATCGGGCGCTCCCGCGCGAGGTCGGCGTCGATCTCACCCATGGCGGCGACCTGGTCGTCCGTGAGCTCGAACGGAAGCGACCAGCGCCAGCGGTCCACCACCACACCGCGCGCCGCCAGTGGGCGGGCCTGCCTGCCCTCCCGGCGCGCGCGGCGCCGGCCCGCCACGGCAAGCTGCAGCAGGAACAGCTCCTCGAAGGCGAGCCGGCGGCGGGCGCCCTGCTCCTCCTCCTCGGTCTCGGGGAAGTGAGCGGCGGTCAGCGCCGCGGGCCGGTCCGGCAGTCGCTCCTCAACACGCAGCGCGGCCGGGAGCGGCTCCACCGTGGCGGCCATGCGCGGACGGGCGTCCCACATCAGCTCGCGCAGGCGGGCGGCGCTGATGCCCTCGGTGGCCGGGTGCACGGGCACGAGGCCGATCGAACGCACCGCGAAGCCGTCGCCAAAAGGCTCGTGCTCTGTGACCCAGAACTCGCCGCGCCTGCGCAGCTTGCCGTGGAGGACCACGCCTGCGCCCTCCCCCAGCTGGCGCGCGATCCACGGCTGGTTGAACCAGACGGCCACCATCGGGCCGGTGTCGTCGAAGACACGCGCCTCGACGCGCTTGCGGCGCCGGTCCCGCATCGGCTTGACCGTCACGCCGCGCACGGCGACGGCGACGGTGGCCTCCTCACCCGGCGAGAGGTCGGCCACCGGCCGGACCTCGCGGCGATCGCGGTGGGCATGCGGAAGGTGCTCGATCAGGTCGCCCCAGGTGTGTATGCCGAGCTTCTCGAGCGCCTTGGGCCCTTGGAGGGGCTCCGCCAGCGCGCTCGGCTTCGGGTAGGAGCGGATCGGCGCGTCCTCGGGCAGTGGCTCCTTCGAGGCGAACTCGCTTGGCCGCAAGCGGCCGGCTGGGCCGGCTGCGCGCGGATCGGGTTCTACTCGGCGCAGAGCAGCCACCACCAGGCGGGTTGCCCGCCCTCGTGGTACTCCACCTCGACGCCGTCCGGGGCGCGGGCCTCCACGCCGGCGCGGTCGAGCGGCGGCGCGTGGCCAGCTATGCACGTGAGGAGCTCGGCGCCGTCGGCGATCTGGGCCAGCGTGGTCGCGAGGGTCTCGGCCGGATCGCCCCAGGCGACCAGCTCGCCGCCCGCGTAGCCCACCGCCTCGCCCGCGATGAAGCGGCCGCGGGCGTCGTCGCGCGCCGCGGGGGCGACCCCGCCGACCCTCAACGCATCCGCCGCCTCGCCGACGGTTTCCGCGTTCTTCGCGCAACCCATCGCGGGGTCGAAGGCGAGCAAGGCCACGAGCCCCTCCTGGGGCGCGCTGGTGGGGACGACGCGGGCCGGCTTGTCCGACAGCTCCGCGGCGCGCTCCGCGGCCATGATCACGTTTGGGCTATTCGGCAGGACGAGGACCTGGGCGCCGGCGGCGGCGTGTATGCCCGCAAGGAGCTCGTAGGTCGAGGGGTTCATCGTTGCGCCACCGTCCACCACGATCACTCCAAGCTCCTCGTACAGCCGTTTCACCCCCTCGCCGCTGGCGACGGCGACCACGACGCACGAGGGGGTCTCGGACAGGCGGGCGGTGCGGTCGGCGACCTGCTCGTGCATGTCGGCCACGTCGAAGCGCGACACCTCGCCGACCTCCTCGAACAGCGCCACTGCGCGCTCGGGGTGGTCGGTGTGCACGTGCACCCGAAGCGTGCGGTCGTCGCCCACCACCAGCACCGAGTCGCCGATGTCCTCGAGCCACGGCGTGAAGGGGCCCGCGTCGAGGCTCTCGCCCGTCACGGCGAAGTTGGTGCAGTAGCGGAAGCTCGAGGACTCGTGCTCGGGCCGGTGGAGCGCGGCCGGCACGTACTGGTGCTCGAGCTGGGGCGGGACGTCGTCACGCAGGCCGGCAAGGCACCCGGCGAGGATCACGATGAGGCCGTACGCCCCGGCGTCCACCACGCCCGACTCGCGCAGGATCGCGAGCTGCTCAGGGCCTCGCGCCACGGCCTCCTTGCCGGCCTCGAGGGCGTGCTCCAGCACCTCGGCGAGCAGCTCGTCCTGCTCCTCGGCGGTGGCGTCCGGACCGAGCCGCTGGGTGTCCATGTGCGCGAGGTCGTGCGCCACGCGGCTGGCCATCGCCCGGACCGCGGAGAGCATCGTTCCCTCCGCCGGGTCGCGCACCGACGCGTAGGCGGCGTCGGCGGCGCGTGCGAGCGCGGCGGAGACGAGGATCGGGTCGACCAGCTCGCCCGGCCGCGACGCCAGCTCCTCGGCCGCCCCGCGGACGATCTGGGAGAGGATCACGCCGGAGTTGCCGCGCGCACCGAGCAGGGCCGCGCGCGCCACCGCGCTGACGATCTCGTCGCGGCCCGTCACGTCGATGGGCTCTCCGTTCATGCGGTTGAGCTCGTCGAGCACCGCCCTGAGCGTGAGCGCCATGTTGTCGCCCGTGTCGCCGTCGGCGACAGGGAAGACGTTCAGGTCGTTGACCTCCTGGCGGCGGTTCTCGAGCTCCGCGAGGGCGGCGGTGACGACCCGCCGGAAGCGCAGCAGGCTCTCGTCGGGCACGGGCGGTGTTTTACACCAGTGGGCGGAGCGAAGCCGGTCTAGACGTGCTTCGTCACTTTGCCGGCCTTGAGGCAGCGCGTGCACACGTACTCGCGCCGGGGGGCTCCCCCGACGTCGATTCGGACCTTCTGAAGGTTCGGGTTGAAGCGCCGCTTCGTGGCCACCATCGAGTGGCTGCGGCTGTGCCCGAACGCGGGACCCTTATGGCATACGTAACAGACCTTCGGCACGGCCGGTCAGGGTAGCAATACCGCCCGGGCCTCAACCAGGGCTCGGTCCACCGCGGCGCGGTCCACGTCGAGGTGCGTGACCGCGCGCACTCGGCCGTCCGGCGTGCCGGAGAGCTCCACGCCGCGCTCCGCCATCGCCTCCACGAAGCCGTCGGGCGCCGTGAAGATCACGATGTTGGTGTCGGGCTCCACCACCTGGCAGCCGAGCTCCGTTAGGCCGTCCGCCAGCACGCGGGCGTTCTCGTGGTCCTCGGCCAGGCGCTCGATGTTGTGGTCGAGCGCGTAGAGGCAGCCGGCGGCGACTATGCCCGACTGGCGGAACGAGCCGCCCATCTGCTGCTTCCAGCGCCACGCCTCCTCGATCAGCTCGCGCGAGCCGCACAGCACGGCGCCCACGGGCGCGGCGAGGCCCTTCGTGAAGTCGATCCAAGCCGTGTCGAAACCGCCCGCGTACTCGGCTGCCGGCACGCCCGCCGCCACCGCGGCGTTCATGAGGCGCGCTCCGTCGAGGTGGGCGCGGAGAGTGTGCTCGCGCGCCACGTCGAGCACCTCGCGGATCGTCTCGAGCGGCCACACGCGGCCGCCGCCCATGTTCGTGGTCTGCTCGACGGACACCACGCGGGACCGCGGGAAGTAGCGGCTATCGGGCCGAAGCGCGGCGCGCACCTGGTCCGCGGTGAAGATCCCGCGGTCCCCGTCGAGCGCGTGGATCATGAGGCCGGCGTTCCAGGCCGGCCCGCCGCCCTCGGCGATGATCGGGTGCGCCGTGCGGTCGAGGATCAGCTCGTCGCCACCGGGCCGCGCGTGGAGCCGCAGGGAGATCTGGTTGCACATCGTCCCGCTGGGCAGGAACAGCCCCGCCTCGTGCCCGAGCAGCTCGGCCACCCGCTCCTGCAGGAGCCGCGTGGTCGGATCGGCGAAGCGCTGCTCGTCGCCCACCTCGGCGGACGCGATCGCCTGCCGCATGCCCTCGCTCGGGCGGGTCTGGGTGTCGCTGTAGAGGTTGATCACGAGGTCAACGCACGGCGAAGGTCTGCCATACGCAGCACGGCGCGGGCCGCATCCTCACCCTGGTGGCGTTTGCCGCCGCCGGTGCGCGCCAACGCCTGCTCCATGTTCTCCACCGTGAGCAGCCCGAAGGCGCACGGTATGCCGGTGTCGAGCGACACCCGGGCGATGCCCCGCGCGGCCTCACGGCAGACGTACTCGTAGTGATCGGTCTCGCCGCGGATCACCGCGCCGAGGCAGGCCACGCCTGCATAGCGGCCCGACTCGGCGCAGTACTTGGCCGCCAGCGGCAGCTCGAAGGCACCGGGCACCTCGTGGACGTCCACCGAAGCGCCCGCGTCGGCAAAGACCGCGGTCGCCCCGCTCACGAGGCGCCGCGCCAGATCCTCGTAGAAGCGGCTCACGCAGACCGCGTAGGACTCACTCACCCGTTCGCCTCGGCGCGGGGCCCTGCCCGTAGAGGTCCGCCTCCGCGGCCGCGCGGGCGCGGTCCGACACGCGCTCCTCGTGGATCATCTCCTCGTCCAGCGCCAGGCCCTGGTGGTGGAGCAGATGGCCGAGGCGCTCCTTCTTGGCCTTCAGGTAGTCGCGGTTGTGATCGCCGGGCGCGTGCTCGATCGGGATCTGGTCGCTCACCGACAGCCCGTAGCCCTCCAGGCCCACGATCTTCTTGGGGTTGTTGGTGAGCAGCCGGATCGAGGTCAGCCCGAGGTCGACGAGGATCTGCGCGCCGATCCCGTAGTCGCGCAGGTCGGCCGGAAGCCCGAGCTCCAGGTTGGCGTCCACGGTGTCGCGACCCTGCTCCTGGAGCCGGTAGGCGCGCAGCTTGTTCAGCAGGCCGATGCCGCGCCCCTCCTGTGCGAGGTAGAGGAGCACGCCGCGTCCCTCCTGGTCGATGCGCGCCAGGGCGTCCTCCAGCTGCTGGCCGCAGTCGCAGCGCAGCGAGTGGAACACGTCCCCGGTCAGGCACTCGGAGTGCACCCGCACCAGCACGTCCGGCTCGCCGTCGATCTCGCCCTTGACCATCGCCACGTGATGCTTGTCGTCCACGAGCGAGCGGAAGCCGACCACGGTGAAGTCGCCGAACTTGGTGGGCAGCTGGGCCTCGACCACCCGCTCGACGAGCTTGTCGTGGCGGCGACGGTAGGCGATCAGGTCCGCGACCGTGATCATCTTCAGCCCGTGCCTGGCGCAGTAGCGCTCGAGGTCGGGCACGCGGGCCATCGTGCCGTCGTCGTTCATCACCTCGCAGATCACTCCGCTCGGGTTGAGGCCCGCGAGCCGCGCCAGGTCCACGGCTGCCTCGGTCTGGCCGGTGCGCTCCAGAACCCCACCCTGCTTCGCCTTGAGCGGGAAGATGTGGCCGGGCTGCACCAGGTCCTGCGGCCTCGTGTTCGGGTCGATCGCCACCTGGACCGTGTGTGCGCGGTCGTGCGCGGAGATCCCGGTGGTGATCCCCTCGCGCGCCTCCACGGACACCGTGAAGGCGGTCTGGAAGGGCGACTCGTTCTTGGCCGCCATGAGGTCGAGCCCGAGCTCGTCGCAGCGGTCCGGTGTCAGCGCCAGGCAGATCAGCCCGCGGCCGTGCATGGCCATGAAGTTGATCGCCTCAGGCGTGGCGAACTGCGCGGCGAGGGTGAGGTCGCCCTCGTTCTCGCGGTCCTCGGCGTCGCAGACCACCACCATGCGCCCGGCGCGAATGTCCTCGAGCGCCTCCTCGATCGGGCGAAACGGCGCGCGCGCGGTGGGCGCGAGCGCTCGGTCTCTCCGCGGGCCGCTCATGCGGTGGCCCCCCTCGACACCAGCTTCTCCACGTACTTCGCGAGCACGTCCACCTCCAGGTTCACGGTGTGGCCGGCCTGGGCGGCCCCTAGCGTGGTCCGCTCGAGGGTCTCCGGGATCAGGGAGACCTCGAACGACTCGTCCTCGATCGCGCTCACTGTAAGCGAGACGCCGTCCACGGCGATCGAGCCCTTCTCGACGACGTATCGCAGCAGTTCCGGAGCGGCCGCGATCGCCACGACCCGCGCGTTACCCTCCTCGCGGACCGACGCCACCTCGCCGGTGCCGTCCACGTGCCCCTGCACGACGTGCCCGCCCATGCGGTCGCCGGCCCGCAGCGGCAGCTCGAGGTTCACCTCCGCGCCGCGACTTAGTGGGCCGAGGGAGGAGCGCCGGAGCGTCTCCGGCATCACGTCGGCCGCGAAGCCGTCGACATGAGGCTCCACCGCCGTGAGGCACACGCCGTTCACGGCGACCGAGTCACCTGCCACCAGGTGGGCGCCCAGCGCCGTCTCGATCTCGAGCCGCCCCTCGTGCACGGAGCGGACGGTGCCCTTGTCTGCCACGAGCCCGGTGAACATGCCTCACCAGTCCTTCAACCGGGCCACGATCAGCAGGTCGTCCTCGAGCCGGTCGACATCCACGTGCAGGGCGCGGGGAGCGGCCGCGATGCGCTCGATGCCGATCCCCTCGACCGCCGTCTTCGCCTCGCGACCGCCGGTCAACAGCGGCGCGATGAACATGCGCGCCTCGTCGATCTCGTCCGCCTCGAGGAACGCGCCGGCCAGGTGCGGGCCGCCCTCGAGCAGCAGCGATTGGACGTCGCATGCGCCCAGCTCAACGAGCGCGTGCTTCACCCGCGCGGCCTCGTTCTGGCCGGTCGCGACGATCACGTCGACCCCGGCCGACTCGAGTGCCTGCACCGACGTGCGCGCGGCCGCCCGCGAGCAAACCACGGTCACTGGCACGTCTGCTACGCCGCGCACGAGCTTGGAGTCGAGCGGCAGCCGGGCCTCGGAGTCGAACACCACGCGGCGCGGCTGGCGAGCGACGCCCTCGATGCGGGCTGTCAGCCGAGGGTCGTCGAACAGCGCGGTGCCGATGCCGACGGCCACGGCGTCCGACTCGGCACGCCAGCGGTGCGCGCGGGCGCGGCTCGCCTCGCCGGAGATCCACTGCGAGTCGCCGCTGACCGTGGTCACTTTTCCGTCCAGAGTCATGGCCGATTTGAGGATCACCAGGGGCCGCCCGGTGCGGGCGTGCTTGCGAAAGGGCTGGTTGAGCAGCCGCGCCGCCTCGGCCGGCTCCCCGTCGCTCCAGACCACCTCCACGCCCTCGTCGCGCAGGATCCCCGGGCCGCGCCCGGCCGCCTTTGTGGTGGGGTCGTCCGAGGCGATCACCACGCGAGCGATGCCGGCCTCGAGGATCGCGTCAGTACAGGGCGGCGTGCGGCCGTGATGCGCGCATGGCTCGAGCGAGACGTACAGCGTGGCGCCCGAGGGATCCTCCTCGCAGGCGGCGAGGGCCATTCGCTCGGCGTGCGCCTGTCCGGGAGGCTGCGTGCTGCCCTCGCCGATCACGCGGCCGTCCTTCACGACCACCGCGCCAACCATCGGGTTGGGGCTCGTCTGGCCCCGCGTCAGGTGCGCGAGCTCGACGGCCCTGAGGAGATGCCGGGTGGTGTCGGGCATAGATTGACTCGAGAGTCAAAGATAGCCGCCTGGCCGAAGCACTCGGCCAGCCGAGTGCGCACTGGCGCGATCCCCGGCCACCTCACGGATGCTGTAGCGCTTGAAGAGGCCGAACCGCGTCCCCCGCGGCGGGCCGATCCACCCGGTCTGATACTTGGCGAGCTGGAGCGCCCGCAGGGGCCACCAAGCGCCCACGGGGAGCGGCCCCCCGTTGCAGGCGCCCCCCGAGTAGCCGGGGCGGCCAACCCACATGTAGGCGTCCACCTTCGGGTGGTGCGTCTGGGCCGTCGGCGGGATGCCGAGGCCGCGCCAGCGCGCGTGGCACCAGACGTTCACCCGGCCCCCCCCGGCTCCCTTGAAGTGGACCGGTCCACGGCCGTTCGTCGCGGTGCTGACGATGAACGGCTTGCCGCCGGTGCGGCGTGAGATCGCGAGACCGTGGCGGATGCTGGCGCGCGTCCAGTCGCTGTGCGTCGCGTTCAGCATGAAACCGCGAGCCTTGTGGATGCCGATGTAGCGCAGCTGCTTCGCGGTCCGCTTGGCTGACTCCCAGTCGGAGGCCCCACCCTCGAGGTAGATGGTGGCGTTCGGCAGCTGGGAGAGGACGTCCACGCCGTAGCGCAGCAGGTCGAGGCGGTTGCCGCGCCAGCGCCGCGCGATGCAGTCGATCGTGCCGAGCGAGTCGGGCTCGAAGGCGATCACCACCCGCCGCGTGCCCACGGCACGGGCGAAGCGGCGATACCACTTCCGGGTGCGCGCGTCCTCGCGCGGCCCGCCGCCCTTGTAGCCGCCCCCGCAGGCCCGGCCCTCGTGGCGCATGACGACCATCTGCGGGAGCGTGCCGGCCGGGACCGAGTCGAAGTAACGGGTGATCTTCCTGCCCATGTGGGGGCGCGTGAAGGCGCCGAACCACTGGAACTTCGGCTCGCGGGCGATCTTCCAGACGAGGTCGGCCCGGTGACGCTTCCCCTGGCGCAGGTAGCGGCGGTACTGGCGCCACGCCGGATGGTCGCCCGTGGGCACATGCCAGGCCTGGCCGAGGAGCGGGTTGACCCCGAGCGGGTCGACCCCTCGCGGGTCCGGCAACTGCGCCGCGGCAGGCGGGGCCGCGGCGAGCAGCGCTGCGCAGACCAGCGTGGGCAGCCGGAGGTTCCCCACGGCGCTGAAGGTAGCGCGCGCGTTGTGGCTGTGGAGGGACGCACTAGTTTTCGGCCGCGTGCACCGGCTAATCCTGGCGCTGATCCTCATCGGCGGCTTCGCCCTGCGGGTCTGGAACAACGACTACGGGCTGCCGTTCGTGTACTCGGTCGACGAGGCCTCCCACTTCGCGAGCCTCGCGGTCGAGATGTTCTGGCAGGACCTCGACCCGGGCTACTACCAGAACCCCTCCGCCTACACGTACCTCGTCTACGCGCTGCTGCGGGGGATGTACGGGCCGCTCGGGTTCCTGTTCGGCCTGCCGTACGGCAACGTCACGGAGCAGTTCGAGAAGGACCCGACCGAGATGTGGATCGCGGCGCGCACGCTTGCTGCCGCGCTCTGCATGGCGGGCGTGCTGGCCACGTACGCGGCCGCGAGGCGCCTGTGGGGCGTGCGCGAGGGGCTGGTGGCCGCGGCCGTGCTGTCCTTCGCCTTCCTCCCGGTGGCCTACTCGCGCGTGGCGGTCACCGACGTCGGCGCACTCGCCGGCGTGGCGCTCGGGCTGCTGTTCGCGGTGCGCGCTGCGGAGACCGGGCGGCTGCGCTGGTACCTGCTCGCGGGCGCGGCGGGGGGTCTGGCCGTGGCATTCAAGTACACGGCCGGGCTAGTGCTGCTCCCTCTCGCGATCGCGGCGGTGGCGCGGCTGCGGCCCGACGGCCTGCGCGCCGCCGCCGGACTCGCGCTCGGCGGGCTTGCGGCGGCGGTGGTGTTCGGGCTGCTCAACCCGTACGTGTTCGGCTCACTCGACGCCTGGTGGCGCGACCTGCGCGACCAGGCCGACGTGGCCGCAAGCGACCCGAAGCCCGGGCAGGAGTCGGGCGGGCTGTCGTACTACCTCGACTCGCTCACCTGGGGTCTCGGGTGGGCGGGCATGGCGGCGGCGCTGGCGGGCGCGGTGCTCGTGCTGCGGCGCGACCCCGTCCGGGGCCTGATGCTCGTGGCGGTGCCGGTCGCGCTGTTCGCGTACCTGGCCGTGCAGTCGCGGTACTTCGGGCGCTGGCTGCTCCCCGCATACCCCGCGCTGGCGATGCTGGCGGCCGTGGCGATCTCGCAGGCGGCGGGCTGGCTGGCGGCGCAGCAACGGCCCACCGCACCCCGCCCCGCCCTCGCCGGCGCGCTGGCCGCCGCCTTCACGGTCGCCGTCCTCGCCCAGCCGCTCGCCGCAGACGTGCGGACCGCGGTGCTGCTCGGGCGCGACGACACGCTCAGCCAGGCTCGGGCCTTCCTCGACGAGCAGTTCGCGCCGGGGCTGCGCGTCTCGATCGAGCCCGCGGTGCCAGGTCGCTTCTTCCGCTCGAACCCGGAGGGCCGCAGCCCCGACTGGCTGTCGCGATGCCCGCCCCGCAACGGCTGGACCGAGCCGGGCTGGTCGTACGTCGCCGCCGGGGGCGAGCGGGTCTGCGAGCAGTTCAAGCCCGGCCTGTTCGTGCGCCCCGACGGCGGCGTGCGCGCGTCGGCCTATCACACCGTGCTCGGGCCCGAGACGATCGACGACTACCGCCTCTACGGCTACTGCCTCGTGATGACCGTCAACGTGGTCCGCGACCGGGCCGAGGGCGACCCCCAGGCGCGCGCCTACTACGAACGGCTCGAGCGCGAGTCGGAGCTGGTGCGCGTCTTCAGCCCCTACGACGACGGCGCCGAGCCGGTCCCGTTCAACTTCGACCTCTCCTACAACTACTACCCGGCGGAGTACGAGCGACCGGGGCCGACGGTCCGCCTCTACCGCCTCGACGACTGCGAGCAGGCCTACGGACCTCCGCTGATCCGGATCCCGAAGGCCAAGGAGCCGCCCCCGTTCTCGTAGGGGAGGCGGCCCACGCCTCAGCTACGCTCAGCGCCCGCATGCGCCTCGACCGCCGTCGGTTCCTCCAGGCAGGCGCCGCCGGGGCGGCGGGCGCCGCCGTGCTCCCGGTCGCGGGCTGCTCGATGGACGAGACCGGCGCGGGCGGGCCGATGAACATCCTGCTGCTGATCATCGACAGCCTGCGTCCCGACCACGTGGGCGCCTACGGGGCTGCCTACGTTCAGACCCCGAACGTCGACCGGATCGCGGCCCGCGGGCTGCGCTTCAACCGCGCGTTCCCCGAGGCGATGGTCACCATCCCGGCGCGCCGCTCGATCTTCACGACCAAGCGGATCTTCCCCTACCGGGACTTCGTCCCGAACAAGGAGCTCGGCACCAGCCCCGGCTGGCTGCCGATCGAGGACACCGAGCACACCTTCACGAGCGAGCTGCGCCGCCACGGCTACTGGGTGGCACAGGTCTCGGACAACCCACACCTCGCGTTCACCAAGGCCTACGAGCCGTTTCGGAAGACCTTCAGCCACTGGAAGTCCGTGGAGGGCCAGTCGGGATTCGTGCGGCCGCCAGAGTCGATCCCGCTCAGCACGGTGTACGACTGGCTGCCGGAGTTCCTGCGCGACGAGCGCTACGTGCCCGGAATGCGCAAGTACCTGGCCAACTCGGGCGGCGGGGTGAACGAGGAGGAAACCGTCGCCGCGCGGGTCTTCAGGGAGGGCGCGAACACGCTCGAAGAGGCACGGCTGCGCCAGCCGTTCTGCCTGACGATCGACTGCTTCGACCCGCACGAGCCGTGGAGCCCGACCCCGAAGTACGTGGACATGTACAAGCACCCGGGCTACGAGGGCCCCAACCCGGGCGTGACCAACTACGGCTTTGCGCGCAACTGGACCCCCGAGCTGCTCCGCCACCTGCACGCCATCTACGCGGCCGAGGTCACGCAGACCGACGTCTGGCTCGGCCGCTTCCTCGACCGCTTCCTCGAGCTGGGGCTGGAAGAGAACACGGTGATCCTGCTGCTGAGCGACCACGGCTACCTGCTCGGGGAGCGCGGCTACACCGGCAAAGTGCCCTCGCAGCTCCATCCGGAGCTGGCGCAGGTGCCGTTCGTGCTCGCCCACCCCGACCGCCGCGCGGCCGGCGAGACCAGCTCCTACTTCGCGTCGACCCACGACGTGGGCCCCACCCTCCTCTCGATGGTCGGGCTGGACCCGCCGGGCTGGATGGATGGCACGGACCTCTCCCCGGTGCTACAGGGCGGCGACCCCGCCGAGCGGCGCGAGTTCCACTATGGCGGCATGTACAACCGCTTCTTCATCCGCACCGACGACTGGGTGCTGATCGGCGACAACCGCGGCCTGGAGCGCCACATGTACGACCTGCGCCTCGATCCGCGCGAGCTGGCCAACGTGCTCGACGAGCACCCGGACGTGAACGAGGAGCTGTACCGCACGGTCCTCGACGCGGCGGGCGGGCCGCTGCCGTACTACGAGTAGGCGATAGCAGCGACCCCCGCGGCCACCAGGACGGCGCCGGTGAGGCGGCGCTCTTCGCCGAGGAAGAGCCAGGCCATGACGGCGGCGATGACGATGCTCGATTCGCGGACCGCGGCAACCGGAGCCGCGGGCGCGAGTTGCAGGGCGGCCAGGACCATGGCGTAGGCGCCGAAGGTGGCGGCGGCGGCCGCGAGCATTTTCCCGTTCAGGGCCTCCCGCAGCTCCTGCGCTCTGCCGCTCCCGAGTAGCGCCCCGTTGTACGAGACCGCGCAAACGGCAGCAATGAGGAAGAGGTACGGGAGCGGGTCGGCGTGGTCGAGGCCCTCGCTGTCCACAAGGGTGTACCCCGCGATCGCGACGCCGATCGCCAGCCCGAGCACCAGACCCCGCGAGTGTGGGCCCTCTGAGTCACGCATATGGCGCCTTTGAGGGCCCACACTCGAAAGGCCCAGCAGGAGGACCCCCGCGGCCACGAGGAGAACCCCGACGGCCGCGAGCACCGACACCCCCTTCCCCAGCCCCACAACGGCGGCGCCCAGGACCAGGACCGGGGCCGACCCGCGCGCCACCGGATACACGACGCCCAGCTCGCCACCGCGGTAGGCGCGGGCGAGCAGCACGAAGTAGGCGAGCTCGAGCGCGGCCGAAGCGGCGATGAACGGGATGGCGGAGGAGGAGACGTCTCCAGCGACGAGCGCCGCCGGCGCCAGCAGCACCACCCCGAACAAGAGCAGCGCCCCCGTGGCCGCCACGCTGTCGCGTGACCCGGCGAGCAGGACGTTCCACAGCGCGTGCAGGACGGCGGCGCCGAGCGCGAGGGCAAGCGCGCCGCCGCTCATGCGGCTACGAGTGCAGCGGCTCCTTCATGGACTCTGTGTCCGGGGCCTCGATATAGGGCTGCTGCTGGTCCTGCTTTTCCTCCTCGTGGTACACCGATTCGGCGTTCACCGCCCAGATGTCGTGCTCGGTGCCCTTCACGAGGTTGTCCACCGCGCGCATGGCGGTGAGCATGGAGTGGTCTGAGTTGTTGTAGCGGTGCAGCCCGTTGCGGCCGACCTGGATGAAGTTGTCGAGCCCGTCGAGCCAGGTGCGGATCGTCGAGACGCGCTCGGCGTACTCGGCGTCGTAGATTGGGTAGGCCTTCGGCACCCGCTCGACGAAGCCGAACTCGAGCTGGTCCCGGCGCGCGAGTCCGAGTTGCTCCAGCTCACGCATGCCGAGCTCGACGAGCTTCTCGTCCTCCGTCTCCCAGAGCTCGTCGCCGGCGAAGCAGAAGAACTCGAGCCCGACGCACGCCTTCGTCGGATCGGGGACCATCCAGGGGCTCCAGGAACGGAAGTTCTGGATCCGGCCCACGTTCACGCTCGGGTCGTGGATGTAGATCCAGTTGTCCGGGAAGATGTCGTCCCCGTTCAGCACCACCGCGACCGTGAGGAAGTCTCGGTAGCGCATGCCGCGCGCGGCCGCCACCACATCGGGCCGTGGATGCGGGCTCGCCATCCCGACGGCGTTGCGCAGCGGAAGCGACGAGACCACCGCCGACGGCTCGAACACCTTGTCGCCGACGTGCACCCGCACGCAGCGCTCGCCCTCGAAGTCAAGCTTCGTGACCCTGTGCTCGAGCAGCACCTGACCGCCCAGCTTGCGGATGTCGTCGGTCATGGTCTCCCACATCTGGCCGGGGCCGTAGCGGGGATAGTTGAACTCCGAGATGAGCGACTTGATCTTGTCGCCCTTGTTGCCGAAGAAGGCCGACTTCGCGGCGCTGAAGAACGACAGCCCCTTGATGCGCTGGGCGGCCCAGTCCGCGCGGATCTCGGAGGTCGGCACGCCCCACACCTTTTCGGTATACGACTTGAAGAACTGGTTGAACAGCCAGCGGCCGAAGCGATTGACGACCCACTGCTCGAACGTCTCCTCCTTGCCCTTCGGCCGGACCTTCGCCCAGAGGTACGACAGGAAGGCCTTGGTGAGGTCGACCGGCCCCAGCTTCTTGATCACGTCGGGGCCGCGGAGGGGGTAGTCCAGGAACTTCTTGTTCCAGTAGATGCGCGACATCCGCGGGCGCTTGAGGAACTCCTCGCGCATGATCTCGTGCCAGAGGTCGTCGACCTCCTTGACCTTGGTGAAGAAGCGATGCCCGCCCAGGTCGAATCGGTAGCCGTCGCGCACGGCCGTCTTGGCGATGCCGCCGACCTGGTCCTCCGCCTCGAGCACCAGCACGGGCAGGCCCTGCTTCGAAAGCAGGTAGCCGGCGGTGAGCCCGGCCGGGCCGCCACCGAGGATCACGGTGGGCTTGTCGCGCATCTCGGGACGGGCTATCTGCACGGGCTGGGGCGTCTGCTTCTGGGCGTTCTCGTTCGTCATCCGGTCTTCTCGTAGAGGACTCCGCGCACCCCGATCCGGGTCGCGCGACGGTAGTTGCGCGGCACTGGCCCGATCCGCTCGAACCGCTCGTCCGCCGCCAGCGCGGCCCCCCACCGCGCGGAGGCGCGCCGCACGAGCTGGGTCCAAGGGGCGTCCCAGTCGTCGGCTCGCGCCGTGACCGGGTGCACGATGAGGACCCGCCCGCCGACCGGCAGCCTATCAAGCAGGGGGGTCAGGTTCGTGGCAGGCGTTGCGTCCTCGAGGCGCTCGAAACCGTCGGTCCAGTCCATTACGCGGTCGTTCTCCATCAGCCCCAGCGGGCTCCCGAACTGGAGCTTCGGGGCCCCGCCGAGGTCCTCCAGGTGGTACGCCAGGAGCGGGCCCTGCTCGGGCTGCATCGAGAGCACGAGGTCGCCCTCGCTCAGCTCCGGCACGGCGTCTCTGCGAAGGTCGGAGGCGTTCGACTTGTTCTCGAGCCCGTACGAGCGCGGGATCGCCCAGATGCCGAGGATGATCACGAGCGCCACGAGACCGAGGGTTCCCGCCCGGGCGAGTCCCAGCGCGGCGATCAGCAGCATCGGCCCGAGCAGCACGCCCAGGTAGCGGGTGGTCCAGGCCGGCGAGACCTGCGACACGAGCCACGCCACCGCGAGCGTGGCGAGCACCGTCACGGCGGCCGCGAGCACGGCGGTGCGCTCCTTGTCCTCCACCCTCCGGGCGAGCACGACGGCGAGGCCGGTACCGCCCGCCAGCAGGAGCGCGACGGTCGGCGTGCCGCCGCCGAGCAGCGACTTCGAGATCTGGACCGGCGCGCCGAAGTTCGGCGGATTGAGCCACGGCGCGCCGGTGTGCTGGACCTGGTGGAGAAGCGTCGGCAGCCAGGGCAGGTAGAGCAGCCCGGCGCCCCCGAAGCCGATCAGCGCGTCCTTCCAGAACGAGTGCCGGTTCTCCGACACGTACCAGCAGGGCACGAGCGCGCAGATCAGCCCGGCGGCGAGGAAGAGCCCCCAGTTGTGCGTGTACAGCATGAGGGCGAGCAGCACGAAGAAGAGCGGCAGGTAGCCGCGCCTTCCGAAGGCGAAGACGTGCAGGAAGGCGGCGGTGGCGAGCAGCGACATGACGAGCATGAGCGAGTACATGCGCGTCTCCTGCGCGAACTGCGTGAGGAACGGGTTGACCGCGCACAGCGCCGCGCAGAACAGCCCGGCGCGGCGGCCGAACAGGCTCCAGCCGGCCCACATGCCGCCGGGAACCGAGACGAGCGCGATCGCCACGGACAGCGCCTGGGTCTCCCCGGGCCCGTCGCCGACCAGGTCCATCCAGACCGACAGCAACATGTAGTAGAAGGGCGGCGAGCCGTCGACCCGCAGCACGCCCGGGATGTCGAACAGCGGCTGCGACGCGATGCCGATCGACAGCCCCTCGTCCATCCAGAGCGACTCGCCGAGCGAGTCGGTGCGCAGGACGAACGAGACAGCGAGCAGCACGACGAGCACTGCAGCGGGCAGCACGAAGCTCGACGGCAGCGAGCGGACGCCCGGGAGCGGGCGCAGGCGGGAGGCGACGCTTGCCACGAGGCCAGCCTAGGGAATACCCCCTGGGGCCATCCTGACTCCAGGTCTGATGACAACGTTCGCCGTCACGGCGACCGACCCTGCTCGGCTCGTCATGGGCGGCCGTCCTGTGGGCGGCCGGGGTCGCCGATCACCTCGAGCGGCGCGTCTTTGGTCGCCTCGTTGCTCGCGGAGCCCGACGTGGGCGCGAAGCGGCTGGCCCTCGGGCAGTCGGTCTGCCCCTCGGGCGGCACGGTCAAAAGGCGCCACTTGCCGTTGGTGCCGACGAGACGGAAGCGGTCGTCGGTCGGCTTGGTCACGAGCGGGCCGTCAGGGACCGTCCGGGCGCGGAACGTCGCGCCGGGCGGCGGCGTGACCTTCCACCCAACCTGGATCCCATGGATGCCGAGCTCGTAGGCCACCATCTGCGTTTGGAAGGGGCCGCTGAAGATGCCGCCGCAGGCGAGTAGCTGCTCCTTGCCCCCGGCCTCGTCGATCAGCCCCTTGAGGTCGGCCCAGAGATAGGCCTCGTGCTCGAGCCCGCCCTGCACGCGGGCCGTGTTGTCTGCCTTGGCGATGATTGTGGGCGAGGCAACCGCCAAGCCCAGGAGGACCGCACCGGCGATCACCGGCCGCACCCGGTTCGCGTCGAAGAACCGGCGCGCCAGCGCCTCCACGCCCTGCAGCGCGCGCACCGCCCCCATCCCGCCGAGCACGCACACCACCGCCGTCGTCACGATCAGGTAGCGCTGGTTGCCCGCGAAGCCTGCCTCCGTCATTGCGGCCACGAGCAGGAACCACGCGAGGCCGAACGCCGCGAACGCCAGCGTCACCCCCTCGCGCCTGTATCTGTGCCACATCACGGCCGCGAAGCCCACCGCGATCACCGTGCCGAGCTCGACGGGGGCGATCGTGACGCTCATGAAGCGCTGGACCAGCTCCACCGCCGGCGAGTCCGCGAACGCCGCGGAGCCCGGGTTGGGGGCGTTGGCGCGCGCGCCGGCGCGGAACGGGTCGTCAGAACCCCACCACTCGGGCAGGAACCAGAGAGCCGGGATGAGCGCCGCGAACCCCACCAGGCGCAGGCGCAGCCGCGGGTCCCTGAACCAAAGCCACAGCCCGTACAGGCCGAGGAACGGCCACGCCTCGGGGCGCAGCAGCGCGGCTAGGAAGCCGAGGTAGAGGGCGTGGTCGCGCCGGCCGTCGAGGTGGCGCTCGAAGGCCCACAGCACGATCGCGGCGAGCAGCGGCTCCGAGTTGCCGAGCGCGGCGTCGCGCACGTACTTGTTGCTCGAGAACAGCGCCAGGAACGCGCAGACGCCGGCCACGACGCCGTACATGCCTCCGCCGATCAGGCGGTTCGCCATGCGGAACGCCATCACGCAGCCGAACAGCCCGCCCGCCCGCGCGACCAGGAGCCACAGGTACGGCGCGATGTCCTGCCCGAAGATCGAGAACGGGACCGTGAACAGGATCGGGAACGGCTTCCACGACGGCCCTCCCTCGGTGACCAGGTCGAGCTCCGTGATCTCGCGGCCCCAGAGGATCCAGGCCCACGGGTCGTACGTCGGCGTGGACGGGAACAGCAGCGTGACCGCCGCCACCGCAAGGCAGCCCGCCATGATCAGCGCCATCTGGGCGCCGTGCGAGAGACCGGGGCGCGCGGCCTCGTCACGCATCGCGGACGCGCTGCGGTCGCCGAGATCGCGGCGGCCGAGGGTGCGGAGCTGTGCGACGGACGCCCGCATCGATGGCGGGTTTATGCGCGGCTCGCCTCGGCCCCGGCGTCGAGCCGGACCGCCGAGCGGAGCCGCGACCAGCCGCCGTAGCGCGTGACCAGGACGACGAACCCGACGACGGTGATCGGGACGTACAGCACGAAGCGGAGCATGATGAGGTACGAGAGCGACGCGGAGCCGCTCGCCCCCAACCGGCCGGCGCCCCATACCACGGCCGCGTCGAACGTGCCGATCGAGCCGGGCGCCGCGGGAAGCGCCGCCACGAAGTTCGTGAGCGCGACCAGGTACAGCGCACCGGTGGCGCTGATGCCGAGGTCGACTGACTTGGCCACCGCCAGGTAGACGCCCGCCTCGAAGGCCCAGAGCACGAAGGTGCCCGCCAGCAGGACCACGCCCTCACGGCACAGCAGCGCACGCGGGGCGTCGGCGAGCGGCCGGAGCCAGTCGCGCGCCCGTTCGAACACGTGGTGGCGGCGAAGCATCCAGATCACGCCCGCGCCGAGGAGCAGGAGGAGCCCGCCGATGCCGGCCACCAGCAGCGGACGGTCGGTGGGCAGCACGGTCGAGCTGAGCACGCCGTAGACCACCACCACGAAAATCGCGCCGAGCGCGATCACGTCGAGCAGCCGCTCCGCCACGACGGAGCCGAGCAGTACCCGCTTGCTCGCCCCGCACCGGTTCGAGAGCAGCACCACCCGAAGCGCCTCGCCGGCGCGCGCCGGAAGCACGTTGTTCCCCATGTAGCCCACCGTCGTGAGCGCGTAGCAGTCCGCTCGCCGCGCCTTCACGTCCGTGAGCGCGAGGATCTGGTGCCACCGCTCTCCGCGCAGGAGCGTCGCGATCGCGTAGAGGGCGAGCGCGGCAGCGAGCCAGGCGACGTCACCCGCCCCGCTGGGCAGCTCTGGCGGCTCTTGATGCGCAGCCCACCAGATGACCGCCGCAAGCGCGATCAGAGAGATGAGGGCTTGAATGAGCGCGAAGCGTCGATTCATGGGCTGACTCGAACGGCGCTCGCGTGCGGCGACGCCGGGCGGGACAGGGGTTTTTTGCTGCGCAGCTGCACCGGCCGGGCAACCGGTGTGCGGATCTGCACGGTAGCAGTCGTGCAACACGTATCCGGCTCGGCCCGGATGCGCAGTATTTGTTGTACCCCGTGCGGAATTCCGCAACCCAGGGGCCTCCGATGTGTTCCCCCGGAGTCCGGCGCTACCCTCCGTCGCCGCCTCCCCTCGTGCCCGCTCTGATCGTCACATTCCTTCTGCTGCTCGCTCTTGCCCCGGCGGCCCTCGCCCAGGGCGGCGGCCAGCCCGCGCCCGGCGGCCAGCCGCCGCCCGCGCCGCCGCCTCCCCCGCCCGAGCTGTCGGTGGAGCAGCCCGGCGGCAAACCGCTCATCTACGAGGGCCAGACCACCCGCCAGCTGCTCGGCGGCACGTGGTATTTCCGCCAGGACGACCTGCTCACGCAGGGCGACACCGAGCGCTGGTACGCCCAGGACGACCTCGTCGGCTGGACGGCGATCGGCGTGCCCCACAACTGGAACGCGCAGGACACCACCCTCAACCAGTCGTCGGTGGGCTGGTACCGCAAGGAGTTCCGCCTGCCCCGCAGCTCGAGGAGCACCTTCTGGAAGGTTCGCTTCGAGGGCTCCAACTACCGCACCTGGGTCTGGCTGAACGGGAAGCAGATCGGCACCTACACCGGCTACTTCCCCTTCGAGGTCGATCTCGACGGGCTCCGCCGCGGCCGCAACACGCTCGTCGTGAAGGTCTCCTCACTCCGTAGCAACCGGGACCTGACCCACTGGCGCCCGGCGGCCTACAACGGCTTCGGCACGGGCGGCTGGTGGAACTTCGGCGGGCTCCTGCGCGAGGTCTACGTGCGGCGGATCGACAGAATCGACATCGAGGACGTCCACGTGCTCCCGCGCGTGCGGCGCGTGGGCGGGCCGGCCAGGGTCGAGGTGCGGGTGAAGGTGCGGAACCTGACCAGCAGGGACCGGAGGGTCGGGCTGTCGTTCAGGGTCGCGGGCGAGAACTTCCGGATCGGCACCGAGGAGGTGCTCGCCGGCAACGAGCGCGAGCTTACGACCAGCTTCGTGATCGCACGCCCGAAGCTCTGGCAGCCGGGCCGGCCGACGCTCTATCCGATGACCGTGTACGCCGACGAGAGCGGCGCGCGCCGGGCGGCCTACAAGCTCCGCTTCGGCGTCCGCAAGCTCGAGACCCGCAGAGGCGGCGTGATCCTGCTGAACGGCAAGCGGCTCAACCTGCGGGGCGCGAGCATCCACGAGGACGACCTCGAGGAGGGCGGCGCCATCTCGCAGGGCACCCGCCGGCTGCTCGTGTCGCGCCTGCGTGACCTCCGCGCCACGGTCACGCGCTCGCACTACCCGCTTCACCCCGCGTTCCTCGAGCTGTTCGACAAGTACGGGATCCTGTACTGGGTCGACGCGCCGGTCTACCAGCTGCCCAACCAGTTCTTCGACGAGTCGGGAGTGCGGAAGGCTGCCGAGCGCGCCGTCGTGCTGACCGTGCGCAACAACCTCAATCACCCCTCGGTGATGACGTGGGCGCTGGTGAACGAGCCGGCCGAGAACGGGAACGAGCTCGGCACCGTCGGGTCAGGCCTGGCCAGTTGGATCCGTGACGCCTCCGCGGCGGCGCGCGAGCTCGACGACACGCGCCTGATCGGGATCGACCGCCATTCGCGCATCGGCGAGCCGGTCACGAGCTCCATCTACAGGCACCTCGACGTGCTCGGCGTGAACGAGTACTTCGGCTGGTACCGGACGGTGACCGACGCCGACCCCGCGCGCGGTCCGAGCACACTCGCCGAGCTCGGCCCGTACCTCGACGAGATCCACGCCCAGAACCCGAACCTGCCGCTCGTGATCACGGAGTTCGGAGCGGAGGCGGCCCTGCACGGCGCCGTGGAGCAGAAGGGCACGTTCGAGTTCCAGCGCCAGTTCGCCATCGACCACCTCAGGGTGCACGCCTCGAAGCCATACGTGAACGGCTCGATCTGGTGGGCCCTGCGCGACTTCCGGGTCCACCCGCAGTGGTCCGGCGGCGCGCCGGACGGCTACACGCAGCCGCCGTGGCACAACAAGAGCCTGATCGAGGAGCACAACGGGCGGAAGGACGTGTACTTCGACATGCGCAAGCGGTGGCGCAAGACCAAGCCGCTGCTGCCGCGCGGCCGCGCCCCGGCCCGTCGCGCCCTGACCGCCCGCTAGCCTCCCGCGCGGATGAAGCCCGCGCTCGCCAGGCCGATGCTCGCCATCACGGCCGCCTGTTTCCTGGCGGCCCTGTCGGGCTGCAGTCTCGGCTCCGACGACGCCGCCCCGGATGATTCCGACATCCGCACCACCGTGATGACCTGCTTCGAGAACGAGGAGATCCCCGCCCACTTCGAGGGCGAGGAGGGCAACGAGGAGATCGTGATCGGCGACGGCCCCGGCGCCCCTCGGGTCCGGATCTTCCTCACCTCCGGCGAGTCAGAGGCAGCCCATTTCCAGGGGGAGGGCGAGGGCTCGGAGCAGATCGGCGCGACCTGGCTTTACGTGAACGAGGGCAGCGACGACCTGCTCGAGCAGGTCGAGAACTGCCTGGCCGAGCAGTAGCGCCCGTCCGTGAGCTACCGGCGCAGCTAGGGCGCTTCGAACACCTCGACGCCGTTGCGGCCCTGCCGGAATGCGCTGGGAGGGACCATCACCGAGACGAGCTCGCCCTCGTCACCCTCCACCAGCTCGAACGTGCTGCCGACCGCCGCGATCGTGCCGTTCACCGCGACCGCGACGTCACGGCCCGGCTCGCCCTCGCTTCGCACCCGGGCGACGATCTGGTTGGGCAGGAACGGCGAGTCCAACTCGACGTTCTCGTAGTCGGCAGCCGAGACCAAGTCCACGTCGAGCCGGCCGCCCGCGGCCGAGGCGGGCCTGCCCGAGCAGCTCCTGGTTCGGTCCGATCCGGTAGACCCGCTCGGGGCCGTCACGGCCCGTCCCGAACAGGCGCACGTTCCGCTCGACCACCGCGTCCCGCGCGCGCTCGAACTGGGCGGCGGGAATCCGCAGCACCTCGAAGGTGTTGCGGATCAGCATGCGCAGCTCGTCGCGCCGCTGTACCTCCGGCGAGTCGGCCGGGCGCCCGTCCATCTCAACCCGGGCGTCGAGCTCGAGCTCGTCGAAGATCGTCGGCAGGATGTCGATCGTCTCCACCCAGCCATCGTCGACCCGCGCGCGGGTCTGGCCCGGCGCCTTCATCAGGAGCGGTACGGGCGCGATCTCGTCCGCGGTCTCGCGGCCCAGGCGCCGGCGCTGCACCGAGCCGAGCGGGAACGCCACGCCGTGGTCGGCCGCCACCACGATCAGCGCGTCATCCCAGATGCCCTCGTCCTTGAGGTGGCGCCAGAGCCGGCGCAGCTCGTAGTCGGCGAAGCCGGTCTGCAGGAAGTGACGCTGGAGCAGCACGTCCAGCTGGCCCTGGTCCTCGTAGGAATGGGTCGAGAGGCCTGGCACCGCGTCGTTGGCGCGTGCGGCGGTAGCGGCGGGCGTCGGGCAGGTACTGCCACGGCACGTGCGGCAGCAGCGTGTGCTTGAACGCGAGCTGCGGCCGCCGGCCGGGCTCGATCGACGCGATCCACTCCTCGAAGCGCGCCTCCCGGCCGCCCTGCAGGTTCCCCATCGTGTGCTCCCTGACGTCCACCGCCGGCGCGTCGGGCTGCTCCTCCCCCTCGCCCCCGGCGAAGTTGCCCCAGTTCTCGGACACCGACGGCAGGTCGGACTCGATGTCGGGCGGCGACACCACGTGCAGCCAGACGAGCCCCAGGTCCTCGCCCATCGAGCCCATCCGGCTGCCGTATGCCTCGTCGAGGCGCTCGTCGTGGCACAGGTCGCGCGAGCAGACGCTCGTCGCCTCCTCGGAGACGTTCAGCCTGTGGGTCTTCGCGAACAGCGAGAAGATGCTGTTCGGGTGGTCGGCGGAGGTTGGGAGCTTGTCCCTCTCCGGCAGGTTCCCGTCCATGATGGCGGGCTGGGCGCGCTCGGTCGAGTCGTAGACGGTGTAGGCGTTCCGGTACCACGTGCCGCTGGCCGCCAGCTCCCCGAATCCGGGAAAGCGCGCCGCGTCGATCCGGCCGCGATCGTCCATCAGGGTGGTGGTGGGGAGCTCGTCGAACAGCACGACCACGATCGGCGCCCGCGTGACCCCGCCGATCGTGCGCGCCTGTGCCTCGTCCGGGAAGGCGAGCTTCGAGATCGGGTCCGTGAACAGGAACAGCGCCAGGAAGATGACCGGCACGGGAGAGAGCACCCGCACGAACGAGCGCACCGGCTCGGCCGCCGCGTACAGCGTCGCGGCCGCTGAGCCGATCGCGATCGACAGGACGATCATGACCGGGTCGGGCAGGTCGACCGTCTTCTTGATCGCCTGAGCGGCGATCAGCCCGACGAGGATCGAGATCATCACCAGGTGCGCGCCCTCGCGGGCGCCGCGCCCGGCCAGCCCCACCAGCAGCTCGAGCCCCAGCATCAGGAGCGGCGGCAGTACCACGAGCGCGACGGAGAAGCTGACGATGTCGAAGCCCGACGATCCGCGCGCGGCGAAGAACTCGGGGTTGTCCTTCAGCAGGTCGAAGAGCGGCTGGGCGACTGCGAAGGTCCAGAGGACCGCGAGGCCGAGGTATGCCCACAGGGCTTCGCGGGCGGTCACCCGCTGCCGGGTCCGCTCCGGGCGCCGAGCCTCGGCCGTGCTCATCCCCGCTTGGGCCGCGCGTGGTAGAGCACGCGCGTCCCGGACTCGAGCCGCTCCGAGCGCTCCACCTCGAACGCCTCCTTCAGCGTGCGCTCGAAGAAGCCCAGCTCGTAGTCCGGGTGGAGGCCGTCGCGCTTGGGCGCGAGCAGCTTCTTCACCATGGGGTCCTCACGCGTGGGGAACTCGATCACGAGCGCGGCGCCGAGCGACGCGAGCCAGTCCACGAACTCCTTGACCGGCACGTTCGCGCTGATCGCGACGTGGTGCACGAGCGCGAGGGCGAGCACCAGGTCCGGCGTTCCTCGCTCGGTCAGCGCCTTGCGCTCCAGCCCGCGCCAGCCGAGCCCCGGCGAGGGGTCGGCGAGGTTGATCGTGAGCGGCAGGATCCGCTCGTCGCCCTCCCCGCGGAGGTCGCGGTAGAGCAGCTCCACCGGCCCCTGGTCGGCGTCCACGGCCACCACCGTCCGCGCCCCCTCGGCCGCGATCCGCGAGTAGCGGCCGTTGTTCGCGCCGATGTCCCAGACGAGGTTCCAGTCGCGGCTGGTCGCCACCTCGCGCACGAACTCGTCCTTGCGCCGGGCGTCGTCGTCCGTGTAGCTGTTGCGCTCGCCGTACGCGGTCCAGACGCCGTCGGGCGGGTCCCAGGAGAGGCGCTCCACGAGCTTGCGCATCTTGCGCACGTTGGCGACGAACAGCTCCTTCTTGAAGAGCCGCTTCACCTCCTGCTTCGTCTGCTCGGGCCGGTCCGCGTAGCGGGCCTCGAGCTTCGCGTGCAGGAAGACGTTGCTGAACATGCCCTTGCGGAAGCGGTCGCGGAACGAGAGCAGCCCGCGCATCTGGGTCGGCGTGATGCCGTCGATCGAGCCGCGCAGCCAGGGCTGGAAGGGAACGCCCTTCACCGCCTGGAGGACGAGCGGATACAGGTAGAGCATGCAGAACTGCCGGTAGCCCACCCACGGCTCGCCCTCGCGGATGCGCTCGAAGGAGCCGATGTCGACGAACACCGGCCGGGCGCCCTTGAACTGGACGTTGTAGGGCGTCGAGTCCTTGAGGACGAGGTCGTGGTCGAGCGCGGCGAGAAGCAGGTCGAGCTGCAGGAGCGCCGCGTCCTTCATCATCGAGAAGGCCCACTCGTACGGGTATGAGACGAACGGGATGCGCTCGTGGCGCAGCACGGCGGCGGGCTCGTGCACGAGCAGGCCGTGGAGGGCGGCCGTGTCCTCGGCGCGCTCGGTGTGGACCACGCGCGGGTCGTCGAGCAGGCCGGTCGCCTGGAGCGCCTCGAAGTCGCCGAGCCCGTCGGCCGACAGCGCACGGTATACGTCGTCACCCGCGTAGAACACCCGGCTCTCCGGGTCGCGGAAGGAGCCGGGCTCGAGGTTCGCGGAAGCGGGGATTTCCGTGGGGGAGCTCACGGGGCGGGGAACAGTAGCGAGGGGTGGCGCGCCCGCCGCGCGCTGAAAGCCGGGCCGCAAGCGCCCGGCTCGGCCGGGTGCGCGCGGATAGCTCTACTCGCCGCCGGGCGCCGGCTCGGCCTTCGCAGCCTCCGGCTCTTCCTTGCGGATGCGCAGGAACTTCATCAGGCGGCCCCAGTACAGCTTGGCCGTCACAGCGACCGCGGCCAGACCGCCGGCGATGATCTGAAGGATCATGCTCCCGCTGCCGGGATCCAGGTATGCGAGAACGCTCATGGTCGTGGTTTCTCCAAGCAAGTGGATTCGGGGGACGGTGCAGGCTAGCAGAGGTGTTGCCAGCCCGTGAACGGATTGAAGCTAGCGCGTTACTACCCGGTGCCGGCGAGTGCTGCAACCTTGCGCCGTATGTTAAATCCCTGCAAAGGCGCTGTAATGAGCCGATACGAGACATCGACGCGCTGGTACGCCACGAAGCTGCCGGCGCGAGCCAGCAGACGGCGCTGGCGGGGGATGCCCCAGACCAGCACGTTGCCGGCCATCCCCTCCTGGTAGGTGCGGATGATGACGCGGTGTCCGTAGCCGCGCTCGATGTCCTGGATCGGATAGCCGAGCTCCCACGCGAGGCGGGTGTGGAGTGACCGGTTGGTGGTCACCGAGCCGAGCGCCTGGAGCGTCTCTGCGCCACCGGCCACCGTCAACACGCGCTCGAGGCCGCGCTGCAGGTCCATGCGCCGGCCGACCTCCCGCACCTCGAACTCGACGCGCCCCCTCCGCTCCTCGACCAGCGGAGCCGCGAGGAGCCCGACGACCGTCAGGCCGAGCGCGGCGCCCGACAGCCGCGCGGCCGCCGTCCCCCGGCCGGGCGGCCGCGCCGCGACGGTCCGGCGCAATCCCGAGAGGCCGGCTGCCGCCCGCGCAGCTCAGCGCCCCGCATACTTCCGCCGTCCGCGCCGTGCCCACTCCGCGCCAGCACGCAGAGGATCACCAGCGCGGGCAGCACATAGCGCGGGTTGCCCGAGAAGCCCGCCTGCGTCATCGCCACGTACAACCCGGCCTCCGCCGCCGCCGCCAGCGCCAGCGCGAGCACGGCCCACTGGCGGCGCACCACAGCGGCCGCGATCGCCGCCGCCGCCATCAGCTCGAGCGCCAGGCCAGCGTGGTTGTGCACCCGGTCGAGCGCCCTGAGCCAGGGGCGCTCGGCGTGCGACAGGCTCCACTTCGGCTCGCTGCGCGCCTGCGACCCCCCGTCGAACGGGTTGCCCGAGCCGATCCAGTCCGGGCCGAGCCACGCCAGCGGGATGAGCACCATGAGCGCGGCCACCAGGAGCCTCCGACGCGGCTCGGCGCGCCATAGCCATAGCGCGTACAGCGCGAGGAACGGGAAGAGCTCAGGCCGCATCAGGCAGGCGAGCGCGCCCAAGACCATCGCCTGGCCGCGGGAGCCGTCGAGGTGCCGGAGGATCGCCCACAGCATCAGTGCCACAGCGAGCGGCGCCTCGCTCGCGTGCGCCGTGAACTGGAACCAATCGGGAGTGAGAGCCAGCGCCGCGACGGCGATCGTGCCGGCCACCACACGCAGGAACGGGGATCCGCCGGTGAGCCGCGCCGCCAGCCGGAAAGCGAGCACCAGGGCGAGCAGCGCGCCGGCGCGGGCCACCACGATCCAGAGCGCGACCGGCAACTCGTCCCCTAACGGCGCCGCCACGGCCACCAGCGCCACCGGAAGCGGCTTCCAGCTGGGCCCGCCCATCGTGTCGAGCTCCCCGTGCGTGATCTCGCGGGCCCACACGAACCAGGCCCACGGGTCGTAGCTCGGCTCGGATGGCAGCAGCAACGAGAGGGCCGCGATCCCGATACAGGCCGCGATCGCTATCAGCATCGCTCCCGGCCACGCTAGGCAGGGCGCCGCAGGAGGTTGTGAAGGCCCGGTAGCGAGTTTGTGAAGCGCCGGTGACCTGTGGGGTCTTTACGCTACGTGGCGCCCCGCATGAAGCTCATCATCCAGATCCCCTGCTTCGACGAGGAGCACACGCTCCCCTCCACCCTCGCCGACCTCCCGCGCAAGATCCCGGGGATCGAGGCGGTGGAGTGGCTCGTGATCGACGACGGCTCGACCGACCGCACGATCGAGGTCGCGCGCGCGGGCGGGGTCGACCACGTGGTGAGGCTCACCAACAACAAGGGGCTGGCCGCCGCCTTCCAGGCCGGGCTGGACGCCTGTCTGAAGCTGGGCGCCGACGTGATCGTCAACACGGACGCCGACAACCAGTACAGCGGGGAGGACATCCCGCGGCTGGTCGAGCCGATCCTCGCCGGCGACGCCGACATGGTCATCGGCGACCGCGAGACCGACCAGATCGAGCACTTCTCTCCGGTGAAGAAGCGCTTGCAGCGCTGGGGTAGCGCGGTCGTGCGGCGCGCGTCTGGCACCGGCGTGCCCGACACCACCTCCGGGTTCCGCGCCTACAACCGCGAGGCGGCGCTGCAGATGCAGGTGGTCTCGAAGTTCACCTACACGCTCGAGTCGATCATCCAGGCGGGCAAGATGCTCGTGGCGGTCGAACACGTCCCTATCCGGACGAACCCCCAGACGCGCGATTCGCGGCTGTTCCCGTCGACGGCGGCCTACGTGCGGCGCAACACCGCGTCGATCTTTCGCATCTACGCGATGTATGAGCCGCTGCGCGTGTTCCTCGCCGCGGCGGCGTTCTTCGCCCTGATCGGGGTCGTGATCTGGGCCCGCTTCCTCTACTTCTTCCTGTTCGCCGACGATCCGGGCGACCACATCCAGTCGCTGATCCTCGGCTCGACGCTCTTCATCGTCGCCGTGCAGCTCGCTGCGCTCGCCGTGGTGGGCGACATCCTGGCCGGCTCGCGCGTGCTCCAGCAACGCGTGCTCGAGCGAGTGAGGCGGGTCGAGCTCCACCTCGGCGTGGAGCCGTCGCACTACGAGCCCGGCGCGCGCGACACCGGGCAGGAGGCCACCACCGGCGCGCGGGCGGGGCGCGCCACCGGCAAGACGGAGGATCGCGAGGCCCTCAAGCTGTAGGAGCGCCGCCACCCAGGTCCCGACCGGGAACACCTACGACAAGTACGGCTCGGCCAACCCCCTGGTCAAGAGGCTCATGGCGGGCTTCCACGCCACGCTTGACGACCTCTGGGACCGGGCCGCGCCGGGCTCCGTCCTCGACGTGGGCTGCGGCGAGGGGGTGCTGACGGTCGAGTGGGCCGACCGGCTGGGCGACACCCAAGTCGGGGCTGACGCCCCTCGGGGCACAGGCGGGCGCGTGGTGGGCATCGACCTAGACGACCCGAAGCTGCGCGCCGAGTGGGAGATGCGCTCGCGGCCGAACCTGGAGTTCCAGGTGGAGGAGGCGACTTCGCTCTCGTTCGACGACGACTCCTTCGACATGGCCTGCGCGATCGAGGTGCTCGAGCACGTGCCCGATCCCGAGGCGACGCTTCGGGAGATGGCCCGCGTGGCCCGCCGCCACCTCCTCGTGAGCGTTCCCCGCGAGCCGCTCTGGAGGGGCCTCAACATGGCCCGCGGGGCCTACCTGCGCGACCTCGGGAACACGCCGGGGCACGTAAACCACTGGTCGAAGCGGGCGTTCACCTCGCTCCTGTCCCGCTACGGGACGGTCGAGCAGGCGCGCTCGCCGTTCCCGTGGACCATGGTGCTTGTCCGCCTCGGCTGAGGGCTCCTACGGCAGGGGCGCGGCGATCCTCTCCGTGGGGATCGGCGCCACCGGCCTGATCACCTTCGGGTACTTCTCGCTCGCCAGCTACTCGCTGCCGGAGGCCGAGTACGGACGCATCACACTGCTCTGGTCGGCGGTCTTCATCACCGTGTCCGTGCTGTACCGGCCGGTGGAACAGCTCCTGTCGCGGACGATCGCCGACCGCGACGCCCGCGGGGTGGCCGGGACCGAGCACCTGCGCGTGGCGGCCACGATCCAGCTGTCGCTCGGCGTGCTGTTCGCCCTGGTGGCGCTGCTGCTGCGCGGTCCGATCGAGGACGACCTGTTCGGCGGCTCCGAGGCGCTCTACTGGATCCTGATCGTGACGGTGCTCGCCTACGCGGCGAGCTACTTCGCGCGCGGTTTCCTGGCGGGGCACCACCGCTTCGGCCTGTACGGCGGGCTGGTGCTCATGGAGGCGAGCTCGCGCTGCCTGTTCGCGCTCGCTGTGGCGGTGGGGATCGCGGAGGGGCAGACGGCGGTGGCGCTCGGCATGGCGGCGGCGCCGATCGTGTCGCTGGCCGTGGTGCCATGGGCGATCGGGCGGCGGCTGCGTGCGGAGCCGGAGCAGGGCGAGCCCAACCCACAGGCGCTCGACGCAGCGGCCCGCGACGAGCCGGCGGCGACCGAGCCCGAGTTCACCCTCGCCCACGGCACGGGCTTCGCGGTAGCCGTTCTCCTCATCATGCTCAGCGAGCAGACCTTCCTCAACGCCGGTCCCTTGCTCGTGGAGGCGTCCGAGGGCGAGCGCGGCGCCGCCCTCGCCGGCTTCACCTTCAACGTGCTGCTGATCGCCCGCGCACCGCTTCAGCTCTTCCAGGCCGTGCAGACCTCGATCCTCCCCCACCTCACGCGCATGCGGGCGAGCGGCGAGACCGACCCGTTCCGCCGCAGCGTCAACCTAACCCTCAGCGCCATCGCCGGCTTCGCCGCCTGCGTGGCGCTCGTGATGCTCGCGGTCGGCCCGCTCGTCATGGACCTCCTGTTCGGCGGCGACTTCGAGTACGAGCGCGGCGGCCTCGTGCTCGTGTCGCTCGGCATGGGCCTGTACCTCGCCGCCGCGACTCTCAACCAGGCGCTGCTCGCCCACGGCCGGGCGCCGCAGGCCGCGGCGGCGTGGGTCGCTTGCGCCGCCGCGTTCGCCCTGTTCCTGCTGCTCGCAGAGTTCGACGACCGCGTGCTTCAGGTGGAGGTGGCCTTCCTCGGCGCCGCAATCGTGTTGTGTGCGCTCCTTCACACGCTCTACCGGCGCGCTTGAAATGCTTGATGCGGCATGCCCAAGCCGCTTACGATCCCCGCCCGCTTCAATGGACCGCCGTCGTCGGCCAACGGCGGCTACGCGTGCGGGCGCGTCGCGGAGCTGGTGGGCACCGAGGAGGTGGCGGTGTCGCTGCGCCTGCCGCCCCCGCTCGAGCGCCCGCTCGAGGTGGTCCGAGACGGCGACCACGTGGAGCTGCGCGACGGCGACGGCACCGTGGTGGCCGAGGGCGCCCCCGAGACCCTCGGCCTCGACGTACCCGACGCGGTCTCCCCCGACAAGGCGGAGGCGGCGTCGCTGGCAGGGCGGGAGAAGTGGACGACGCGCCACCCGTTCCGCACCTGCGTCGTGTGCGGCCCGGACCGCGAGCCGCACGACGGGCTCTGCGTGTTCCCGGGCGAGCTGCGCGACGGGTTATACGCGGCTCCATGGACGCCGGACGAGTCGCTCGGCGACGGCAGCGGCAAGGTGCGCCCCGAGTGTGTCTGGGCCGCGCTCGACTGTCCTACCGCCGCGCCCATCGCGAACTTCGGCGACGGCCCGCCCATGGTGCTCGCCCGGCTCACCGCGCGGCTGGCGGCCTCGGTGCGAGTGGGCGAGCGACACGCGCTCGTGTCGTGGCCGCTCGCGGTGGAGGGCCGGAAGCGCCACGCGGCCTGCGCGCTGTTCGACTCCGAGGGCCGCCTGCTCTGCGCCTCGCGCGCGCTGTGGATCGAGCTGCGCGGGTAGGCCGACGGCCCGCATTCGAGTGTGGGCCCTCAGGGTCACGCATATGGCGCCTTTGAGGGCCCACGCTCACGTGAAAGGGGCGCTCACGACCTCCACACCCCTGGTTGCTGCCGTCCGACCGGTCGAAACGACGCGCACGCCGGAGCGGAGCGCCACACGGGGTAGGCTGCGCCCATATGGCCCTTCACTACCGCACCTGCCCCTTCTGCGAGGCCACCTGCGGCCTCGAGGTCGAGACGGAGGGAAGCGAGGTGGTGTCGGTCAAGGGCGACAAGCAGGACGTCTTCAGCCGCGGATTCATCTGCCCCAAGGCGCACGGGCTCAAGCAGCTGCACGAGGACCCGGACCGGCTGACGACGCCGCTCGTCCGGCGGGGCGGCGAGCTGGTCGAGGCGAGCTGGGACGAGGCGTTCGAGGAGATCGACCGGCGCCTGTCGCCTCTGCTCGCCGAGCACGGGCGCGACGCTGTGGCCGTCTACCTCGGCAACCCCATCGTCCACAACCTGTCCGGGGTCCTGTATGGGCCGGCCTTCCTGCGCGCGCTCGGCAGCAGGAACATCTACACCGCGTCCACCGTCGACCAGATGCCCAAGCAGGTGTCGTCCGGGCTGATGTTCGGCACGATGCTGTCGATCCCGCTCGCGGACGTGGACCGCACGGAACACCTCCTGATCCTCGGCGCCAACCCGCTGGTGTCGAACGGCAGCCTGCTCACCGCCCCCGACATGCGCGGACGGCTGCGCGGCATCCGCGAGCGCGGGGGCAAGGTCGTGGTGGTCGACCCGCGCCGCACCCGCACCGCCGAGGAGGCCGACGAACACCACTTCATCCGCCCCGGCACCGACGCCCTCCTGCTTGCCGCGATGGCGTGCACGCTGGTCGAGGAGGGGCTGGCCGACCCGGGTGCGCTCACCGAGCACCTGAACGGGCTCGACGAGGTGACCCGGCTGGTGCGCGGCTTCCCGCCCGAGCGGGCGGAGGGCGCCTGCGGCATCACCGCCGAGGAGATCCGCCGCATGGCGCGCGAGCTGGCCGCCGCGCCGCGCGCCGTGGTCTACGGACGGGTCGGCACCTGCACGCAGGAGTTCGGGACCCTGGCCTCGTGGCTCGTGGACGTGCTGAACGTGCTGACCGGCAACCTTGACCGTGCGGGCGGCGCGATGTTCGCGCAGGCCGCGGCGGCGCAGAAGAACTCGTCGGGCAACGGCGGCAGCGGCAAGGGCGTGCGGCTCGGGCGCTGGGACAGTCGCGTGCGCGGGCTGCCCGAGATGTTCGGCGAGCTGCCGGTGTCGTGCCTCGCCGAGGAGATCGAGGCGCCAGGCGAGGGACAGGTGCGCGCGCTGATCACCCTGGCCGGCAACCCCGTGGTGTCCACGCCGAATGCAGGGCGGCTCGAGCAGGCGGTCGAGAGCCTCGACTTCCGGCTGGCCATCGACCTATACGTGAACGAGACAACGCGGCACGCGGACGTGATCCTCCCCGCCCCGCAGCCGCTCGAGCGCTCGCACTTCGACCTCGCCTTCTACCAGCTGTCGGTGCGCAACGTGGCCAACTACTCGCCCGCGGTGTTCGAGGGCAGCGGCCCGCCCGAATGGGAGCTGCTGATGCGACTGGCCGGCGTGGTGAGCGGCCAGGGCCCGAACGCGGACGTGGATGCCGTGGACGACCTCGTGATCTCCACGCTGGTGCAGCGCGAGGTCGGCACGCCCGGCTCGCGCGTGGAGGGCCGCGAGCCCGCCGAGTTGCTCGACGCGCTCGAGCCGCGCCGCGGGCCGGAGCGGATGCTCGACTTCATGCTGCGCGTGGGCCCCTACGGGGACGCCTTCCGGGAGAACGGCCACGCCGGCGACGGGGATCGCCCTCATGCGCTAACGCTTTCCGTGCTCGAGGCCAATCCGCACGGCCTGGACCTCGGCGCGCACCGCGCGCGCCTGCCGGAGGTCCTGCGCACGCCGTCGGGCAAGGTCGAGCTCGCCCCGGAGAGCATCGTCGCGGACGTGGAGCGTCTGCGTGAGGCGCTCGAGCGCGAGCGCAACGGCGGCATGATGCTGATCGGCCGACGCCAGCTGCGCTCGAACAACTCCTGGATGCACAACCTGCCCGCGCTCGTGAAGGGCAAGGACCGCTGCACGCTCCACATCCATCCCGACGACGCCGAGCGGCTGGGCCTCGACGACGGCGGCCGCGCGCTCGTCAGCTCCGCCGCGGGGAAGATCGAGGCGCCGGTCGAGCTGACCGACGCGATCATGCCGGGGGTCGTGTCGATCCCCCACGGCTGGGGGCACGACGCACCTGGGGTGCGGATGCGGGTGGCCAGGGAGCACGCGGGCGTGAACAGCAACGTGCTGGCGGACGAGACGCGCCTGGACCGCGTGTCCGGCAACGCGGTGCTGAACGGCATCCCGGTGGAGATCGCGCCGGGCTGACCCGCCGGGCCGGGGCGCTCGTGGCGCCTCAGCCCGCGCCTCAGATCACTTGCAGCATCGAGCTGCCGCAATTACGGCAGGTGACGTTCGCCGTGTCTGACATGCGGGCGATCGTCGAGTGGGCGCCGCAGTTCGGGCACTCCGACCGGAGCTCGTAGCGGTGCAGGCAGTTGACGCAGCGATAGCGGCCGGCCAGGTTGGTGCCGCGCAGCCAGGGCTCCCCGCACGACGGGCACTGGGGGCCCCCCGTGATGTCATCGCCTCCCATCGGCTTCACGGTACCCGCTCGTGACCCCGGAGCCAGTCGCCGGCGGCCATGGGGCGCTTGCCGGGCGGGTGCAGCTCGAGCAGCTCGAGCGCTCCCTGAGCGGCCCCATAGAGGAGCCGCGAGTTCTCCACCTCCAGCGTGCCCGGGGCGACCCCGTCCACGCCCGCTGCGAGCCGCGCCCGGCGGACGCCGAGGCGCTCGCCGGACTCGAGCTCGATGTAGGCACCCAGGTGCGGGGTCAGTGCGCGCACCCGCCGCTCGAGCTCGCCCGCGTCCGCGGCGGGGTCGAGGCGGCGGTCCTGGCTCTCGATCTTGTGCGCGTACGTGACGCCCTCCTCCGGCTGCTCGCGACACGCGGGCCGGATGTCGAGCGTCTCGATCAGCAGCTCGCCGCCGAGCGCCGCGAGGCGCGGAGCCAGGCTGCCGTAGTCGTCGTCGGGCCGGATCGCGTCGCCGCGCTGTAGGCAGACCGGCCCTGCGTCGAACTCCGCCGTGGGACGCATGATCGAGACCCCGGTCTCCTCGTCCCCCGCCTCGATCGCCCGCTCGATCGGGGCCGCGCCGCGCCAGCGGGGCAGAAGCGACGGATGGACGTTCAGCATCTCGTGCTCCGACAGGAACGGCTCCTTGAGCAGCGCACCGTAGGCGCAGATCAGCACCGCCTCGGGCTCGGCCTCGGCGATGGCTGCCCGCGCCGCCTCGGCGTTCACGTCCTCCGGCTGGATCGTCTCGATCCCCAGCAGCGCGGCGCGCTCCGCCACCGGCGGCGGCTGCACCTTGCGGCCGCGCCCGCGCGGGCGGTCGGGCCGCGTGACCACTAGGACCGGCCGGTGCGGCGTGGCCGATACGGCCTCGAGCACGTCCACGGCGAAGTCGGAGGTGCCGAGGTAGACGGTGCGCATCCGGGCGAGACTAGAGGGCGATCGGCGCTCGGGACCCGGCCGGGTAGGTCGCGCCCCGTTCGGCCAGGCGTTCGCCCACCGCGCGCTTGTGCGCGGGGATCCCGGAGAGCTCGGCGTGCGCGTGGTCGACCGCTTGCTGCGCCGGGTCCGAGCGCTCGTCGCGAACCCGCAGCAGCACGTCGGCCCGGGCGTTCGCGAGCGCCGAGATGCAGCCGGCGCCGCCCGCGTCCAGCGACTGGAGCACCAGCTGCTCCGAGCCGACGAACACGCGCAGCCCGTCGTGCCGGCGCGCGACCTCCAGGTACTCCATGTGGCGCTCGGGCGATCCCGTCGAGTCCTTGAGCCCCGCGAGGCCCTCCCCGGCCAGGGTTTCGAGCACCTCGGCCGGCAGCTCGTTGCCGGTCCGGTCGGGGAACGTGTAGGCGAGCACGGGGATGTCGCTCACCGCCTCCAGCAGCGCGCGGTAGTGCGAGAGCAGCGCGTCAGGCGGGTGGTCGTAGTAGTACGGAACCACCGCCAGCAGGGCGTCCGCGCCGGCGCTCGCCGCGGCGCGGGCCAGCCGGAGGGTGGCCGGCGTGGAGGCCCGGCCCACGTGGGCGATCACCTCCATGCGGCCGCCGGCCGCCTGCACGGCCGTCGCGATCACGTTCGCCACCTCCGCCTCCTCGAGCAGCGGCCCCTCCCCCGTGGTGCCCGCCGGGACGATGCCGTCGATCCCGTCGTCGGCGAGCAGCTCGACGTGCGCCCTCAGCGCCTCGAGGTCCACCCAGCCGTCCTCGCGGAACGGGGTAGTCAGAGCCGCGTGCACCTGAAAGGCGCTCATGCCCTTGATAGTGCCATCGACGGCTACGGGCTACAGGATCAGTGCGACCAGCACCCGGGTGGCGAGGCGCCCCATGTCAGAAGAGCTGCTTGAACTGCTTGACGCCGTAACCGGCGAGAGGTTCCTCGTGGGAATCTCGGGGGCGTATTGGGCCTGTGGTCTTGGCGGGGGCCGTCGTCGTGGCCATGCGTCTCCTTCCTCCGGGCCCGCGTTTCCCGGCGCACGGGGCCGGAAAGCCGGGTTCAGGTCAGGACGACCACGTGCAGGGTGCGCGGGCCATGCACGCCCTCCACCCTGATCAACTCGATGTCCGAGGTGGCCGAGGGGCCGGACACGAACGTGAGCGGACGGCCCTCCTTGACGGCGGGCTCGAGGCTCTTGACGGCCTCTGGGACGGTGGCGACGATGGAGTCCGCTCCCACCACGCAGAGGTGGTAGTCGGGCACGAGCGAGAGTGCCCTTCGCCCCTGGGCCTTGCCGCCGTCGAGCACGATGGTGCCGGTCTCGGCGATGGCGAGGGCGCAGCCGGTGAGGGCGCCGTCGAGGGCGTCGAGGTCGGCGGCGCTCAGCCCGTCGTCCGGGACGAGCTCGACGCCGGGATCCCACTCTTTCGGAAGGTCCTCCGGCACCGCCAGGCGCTCCGCGCCGGCCTCCGCGCACAGCTCTTTGAGCACGGATTTCAGTTCCTCTCGGGTGGCGCCCCGCACGGTTGCGCGGTATTCGCCAACGCGGTCTGAAAAGCGGGCAATGATGGGGGTGCGCGGTTCGTCGCTTTGCTGCCTGTAGTCGCGGGGCACTTCCACCGCCGGCGGCCGGTCCTCTAGCGCCTGGCGGATGCGATCGAGGATCGCGCCCCGGGCGTCACTGTCCTTTCCTTCCGCGAGTGGTCGATTTTGCCTGCTATAGGGTGCAAAATCGACCAGTCGCGGGGCAATAGCGTCGATCTCGGCGCCGCCGTGGGTGCCCCGCTCGCGCTTCCACCACTCGCGGAAGGTCTCGGTGGGCGGCGCCGGGAGGTCGCGCGTGTCCGTCCAGCCGGACAACGGCCACGGCAGGCGCCCTATGCGGCCGTTCCGCGAGAGCGGCCGGGACCCCAGCCGCGCCGCCCGCTGCGCCCGCTCGAACGCGCGAGCCGACGAGAAGGCACGGAACATGCCCTTCATTGCTGCTTTTTCGGGGTGCCACCAAGGCTCCGTATCGACGACCCGAGACCGCAGGTGCACCAGCACACGCGGAATGTCGATCTCAACCGGGCACACCTCGTAGCACGCCCCGCACAAGCTCGACGCATACGGCAGCGACCGCCCCGACTCCAACCCCGACAGCTGGGGCGTCAGGATCGCTCCGATCGGCCCCGGATAGACCGACTCGTACGCGTGGCCGCCGGTGCGCGAGTAGACCGGGCACACGTTCAGGCAGGCGGAGCAGCGGATGCAGCGAAGCGCCTGGCGGCCGATCTGGTCGGCCAGCACGCGGGTGCGCCCGTTGTCGAGGAGCACGAGATGGAACTCCTTGGGGCCGTCGCCTGATCGCACTCCGCTCCAGAACGAGGTGTACGGGTTCATCCGCTCGCCGGTCGAGGAGCGCGGCAGGAGCTGCAGGAACACCTCCATGTCCCGCCATGAGGGCACGAGCTTCTCGATCCCCATCACGGTCACGAGCACCTCTGGCAGCGTCGTGCACATGCGCCCGTTGCCCTCCGACTCGACCACCGCCACGGTCCCGGTCTCGGCCACCGCGAAGTTGGCGCCGGAGACGCCCATCCGCGCCGACAGGAACTTGCGCCTCAGGTGCAGCCGCGCCGCCTCGGTGAGCGCGGGCGGGTCGTCGGTGAGGTCGGGCAGGTCGAGCTCGCGCGCGAAGAGGTCCCGGATCTCCGCCCGGTTCTTGTGGATCGCGGGCACAAGGATGTGGGACTGGACGTCGTCGCCGAGCTGGATGATCAGCTCGGCCAGGTCGGTCTCGACCGCGCGCACGCCGGAAGCCGCAAGCGCCTCGTTCAGCTTGATCTCGTCGGTGGCGATCGACTTGACCTTCACGACCTCGTCCACCCCATGTGACCGGGCGATGTCCGCGACGATCGAGCACCCCTCGTTGCCGTCTTTCGCCCAATGCACCTCGCCGCCGGCACCGACCACGGCCGTCTCGAGGGCAGCCAGGTGCACATCGAGGGAACCGAGGGCGGAATCCTTGATCGCCCTGCCGGCCCGCCGCAGCTCCTGCCAGTCGGGAAGCTCCGAGACCACGCCCTCGCGCTTCGCGCGGATCGTCGTGGTCGCCTTGGTCAGGTTCCGCCGCAGCTGCGAGTCGCGCAGCGTCACAGAGGCGGCCTTCGGGAAGCTCATGACGCCAGCACCTCGGCCAGGTGCATCGTCCGCACCCCCGTGCGCTGGCGCGACAGCGCGCCGCCGATGTGCATCAGGCACGAGTTGTCGGCGGCGCACACCACCTCGGCGCCAGTGTCGAGCACGGCGCGAACCTTGTCGGCCAGCATCGCCGACGAGACCTCGGAGTTCTTGACGGCGAAAGTGCCCCCGAAGCCGCAGCACTCGGTGGCCGACGGCAGCTCAACGAGCTCGATGCCCCTCACCGCCTGCAGCAGGCTCAGCGGCCTGTGCCCCACGCCGAGCTCGCGCAGCGAGTGGCAGGTTGGGTGGAACGTGACGCGGTGTGGAAAGTAGGCGCCCACGTCCTGGACGCCGAGGCGGTCGACGAGCAGCTCGCTCAGCTCGAGCACCTCGGGGGAGTCGATGTGCTGCCGCAGCATGCCCGCGCAGGACGCCGACGGGCACACCACGACCTCGGAGCCGTCGAAGACCCGCGAGACGCGCCGCGCCAGCGCCGCGCCCTCCCGCGCATAGCCGGAGTTCATGTGCATCTGCCCGCAGCAGGTCTGCTCGAGCGGGAAGTCTACATCGCAGCCGAGCCGCTCCAGCAGGCGCACTACGGCGCGCCCTGTCTGAGGGAACAGGGTGTCGTTGAAGCATGTGACGAAGAGTGAGACGCGCACGAGGGCTACCGCTTCCGGTTTCTCCATGCCCTGACTGGGAAACGAGAAACCAACGTCCGGCGACCTGAGGAGAACTGTGTACCAGCAGGACTTCAACCCAGTCTCGGACTCGCTTGGCCTCACCGCGATCTTCGCGGCGCTACCGCTGATCTGCCTGTTCGTGCTCTTGGGCGGGATCAAACTGAAGGCGCAGTGGGCGGCGCTGATCTCCCTCGGCGTGGCCATTCTGGTCGCGCTGATCGTGTACGGCATGCCCTTCGGCCAGACCGCGCTGTCGACCAGCGAGGGCGCCGCCTTCGGGATCTTCCCGATCATGTGGATCGTCGTCACGGCGATCTGGGTCTACAACATGACCGTCGCCACCGGGCATTTCGCGGTGCTGCGGCGATCGTTCGGCGCCATCTCGAACGACCAGCGGATCCAGGCCGTGATCGTCGCGTTCTGCTTCGGCGCCCTGATGGAGGCGCTCGCCGGGTTCGGCACGCCCGTTGCGATCAGCGCTGTGATGCTGATGGCGCTCGGGTTCAAGCCGATCAAGGCCGCCTCGATCGCGCTGGTCGCCAACACCGCCCCCGTCGCGTTCGGCGCGATCGCCATCCCGATCACCACCCTCAGCGAGGTCACCGGGCTTCCGCAGGAGGACCTCGGCGCGATGGTTGGCCGCCAGACGCCTTTCCTTGCCCTCGTGGTGCCGCTGATCCTGATCGGTATGGTCGACGGGCGGCGCGGCATCCGCCAGGCCTGGCCGGTCGCCGTGGTGGGCGGGATCACGTTCGCCGTCGGCCAGTTCCTCTGCTCGAACTACATCTCGGTCGAGCTGACCGACATCGTGGCCGCGCTCGCTTCCACCGCCGCGATCGTGTTCTTCCTGCGCTTCTGGCAGCCGTCCGAGCCGGTGATCGCCGAGGCGCCCGACGGCCGCTTCACGCGTCCCGCCGTGGCAGGCAGCGAGTTGCACGACCCCGCCATGGAGCGCGAGATCGAGCGCCGCGACGACACCAAGAAGGACCCCCCGATCGAGGTCTTCCGGGCCTACGCGCCCTACCTCATCATCATCGCGATCTTCTCGATCGCGCAGATCGCTGTGGTCAAGGACGCCCTCGCGGAGTCGCCCTGGACGACGACGTTCCAGTGGCCTGGGCTTGACGTGACCTCGCCGGACGGCGAGCCGCTGTCGAGCCTCACGTTCAACTTCAACTGGCTGCCCGCCGCGGGCACGCTGATGCTGATCTCCGGCGTGATCACGATGTTCGTGCTCGGCCTCTCCCCGGCCCGGGCGCTCCGCACGTTCGGCGAAACGCTGAACCAGTTGAAGTGGGCGATCGTGACGGTCGCCGCGGTGCTGGCGCTGGCCTACGTGATGAATCAGTCCGGCCAGACGATCACGCTCGGCCTGTGGGCTGCGGGCGCCGGCGACTTCTTCGCCTTCCTGTCGGCCCTGATCGGCTGGCTCGGCGTGGCGGTGACCGGATCGGACACCTCGTCCAACGCGCTCTTCGGCGCCCTGCAGGTGACCGCCGCGAACGACGCCGGGCTCTCACCGACCCTGCTCGCCGCGGCCAACAGCTCCGGCGGCGTGCTCGGGAAGATGATCTCGCCGCAGAACCTCGCGATCGGCGCGGCCGCCGTGGGGCTTGCGGGGAACGAGGGCGACCTCTTCCGTAAGGTGCTGGGCTGGAGCCTCGTGCTGATCCTGGCCATGTGCGTACTTGTCTACCTGCAATCGACAGCGGTGCTGGATTGGATGGTCGTGAAGTGACGGCCGGCGCCGCCCTGGCGCCGCTCGTCAGCGAGCTGCGCGCAGCGGTGGGCGCCGAACACGTGGTGACACACGAGCACCAGCTGCGCACGTACGAGTCGGACGGGCTGCTCCAGTACGCCGTCACGCCCGGCGCAGTCGTGCTGCCGGACTCGACCGCGGAGGTGCAGGCGGTCGTGCGCGCGTGCCACCACGCCGGTGTGCCCTTCGTCGCGCGCGGCGCCGGCTCCGGCCTCTCGGGCGGTGCGCTGCCGGTGGAGGACGGAGTGCTGATCGCGCTCTCCCGCATGCGCCGGATCCTCGAGGTCGACCTAGACAACCAGCGCGTGCTCGTGGAGCCGGGAGTGACCAACATCGCCGTTTCGCAGGCCGTCGCGCCGGACCACTTCTACCCGCCCGATCCCTCGTCCCAGATCGTCTGCACGATTGGGGGGAACGTGGCCGAGAACTCGGGCGGCGCGCACTGCTTCAAGTACGGCTTCACTACCAACTACGTGACCGGCCTCGAGCTCGTGCTGCCGGACGGCGAGCTCGTGCGGCTCGGCGGCAAGGAGATCGATCGGCCCGGTCCCGACCTGCTGGGCGCCTTCGTCGGCTCGGAGGGCACGCTCGGCGTGGCCACGCGGATCTGGCTGCGGATCGTGCCCAAGCCCGAGACCGTGCGCACGCTGGTCGCGTTCTTCGGCTCGCCGGTGCAGGCCGGCGAGGTGGTGTCCGAGATCGTGTCCAGCGGCATCATCCCCGGCGCGATCGAGATGATGGACAACCTCTCGATCCGCGCGGCCGAGGGCTACACGAACGCCGGCTACCCCACCGACGCCGGGGCCGCCCTCGTGGTCGAGCTGGACGGCTCGGAGGCCGAGTGCGAGACGCGCTTCGACCAGGTCGTCTCGATCTGTGAGGGCGCCGGGGCGGACTCGATCAAGGTCGCGCAGAGCGAGGCCGAGCGCGAGGTGATCTGGCAGGCGCGCAAGGCGGCCTTCGCGGCGATGGGCCGGATCGCGCCGAACTACTACGTGCAGGACAGCGTGATCCCGCGCACCCGGCTGGCCGAGGTGCTGGGACGCATCGAGGAGCTCGCCAGCGAGTACGAGCTCCAGGTGGCGAACGTGTTCCACGCGGGCGACGGCAACCTGCACCCGCTGGTCTGCTACGACGGCTCGAACCCCGGCGAGGCCGAGCGCGCGGAGGAGTGCGCCGGGTTGATCGTGAAGGCCTGCGTGGACGCGGGCGGCTCGATCACCGGGGAGCACGGCGTGGGGGTGGACAAGAAGCGCTACATGCCGGAGATGTTCAGCGACGCCGACCTCGGCGCCTTCCAGCGGCTGCGCTGCGCCTTCGACCCCGAGCAGCGCTCCAATCCCGGCAAGGTCATGCCCACCCCGCGCCTGTGCGGCGAGGTACCCGGGCCGTACCGCCGCCACCCGCTCGAAGAGGCCGGCCTGGCGGAGCGCTTCTGATGGCCGCCGGCCTGGCCGCGGCGCTGGCTGAGGCGGACGCGCCCGTACGGGTCCGGGGCACGGGCACGAAGCTCGCGTGGACGCGCGGGGAACCGGCGGTCGAGCTCTCGACAGAGGGCCTCGACGACATCGTGGAGCACAACGTGGGCGACCTCACCGCCGTGCTCGAGGCCGGCGTGCCGCTGGCGCGGGCACAGGAGAAGTTCGCGCAGGAAGGACAGATGCTTGCGCTCGACCCGCCCGACCGCGGCGCCACGATCGGCGGCGTCGTCGCGACGGGCGACTCCGGGCCGCTCCGCACCCGCTACGGCGGAGCGCGCGACCTCGTGGTGGGGATGCGGGTGGCGCTGGCGGACGGCACGGTCGCAAAAAGCGGCGGCAAGGTGATCAAGAACGTGGCGGGCTACGACCTCGGCAAGCTATTCGTGGGCTCGTACGGCACGCTGGGGGCGATCCTCGAGGTGTCGGTTCGCCTGCACCCGCTGCCGCCCGACACGGCGAGCGCGGTCGGCCGGTCGGACGACCCGGACGCGCTCGGCCGTGCGGCGCTCGCCCTGTCGCACGCGCGGATCGAGCAGATGGGCCTCGACGTGCGCTGGGAGGACGGCGCCGGCGCGATCCTGTCGCGGTTCGGGGGCGCCGCCGCGCTCCCGCAGGCCGAGGCGGCGGAGCGCCTGCTTCAGGACGCCGGCGTGGGAACGGAGATCGTGGAGGACGACGATGCGCTGTGGCAGGCGCAGCGCGACGCCCAGCGGTCGCCTACTGGCCTCGTGGTCAAGGTGTCGGCCCTGCAGACGGACCTGCCCGAGCTCATCCGGCTCGCGCGTGACCGCGGCGTCACGCTCGCCGGCCGCGCCGGGCTCGGGCTCCACTGGCTGCGACTCGACGACGGCGACCACGCCGGGCTCGTCGAGGCACTGCGCCGGCGCTGGACGGCCGTCGTCCTGGACCGGCCGGCCGGGCTCGAGGTCGAGCGCGACGGCCCCGCTCGATCCCGGCGCCCGCCTGCTCACCGACCGCGTGAAGGAGCGGTTCGACCCCGATGGGCGGCTGATATGACGGAATCGCTCCGGTCCGGGCCAAGCCCGGCCCCTCGCGCACGGCAGGCGGCGTGGGACGAGACACGGGCCCCGCAGCTCGACCTGATCGACGACTGCGTGCACTGCGGGTTCTGCCTGCCCACCTGCCCCACCTACGTCCTGTGGGGCGAGGAGATGGATTCCCCGCGCGGGCGCATCGTGCTGATGAAGCAGGGGCACGAGGAGATCTCGGCCCCGCTCGTGGAGCATCTCGACAACTGCCTCGGATGCATGGCCTGCGTGACCGCCTGCCCGTCAGGAGTCCAGTACGACAAGCTGCTCGAGGACGCCCGCGCGCAGGTGGAGCGCAACTTCGCGCGGCCGCCGGCGGAGGGCGCCCACCGGCGGCTCGTGTTCGAGGTGTTCACGCGACCCGGGCGGCTGCGCGCGCTGGCCCCCGGCGCTGCGCTGGCGCACCGGCTCGGCCTGCCCCGGCTCGCGCGGCGTCCACGCGTGCGACGGCTCGCCCCGAAACTCGCGGCGCTGGTGGGCATGACCCCGCAGACGTCGACGCGGCGCTCACTGACGCGGCTGCCGGAGCGCTTCGACGCGCAGGGCGAGCGGCGCGGCGAGGTGGCGCTGCTCCAGGGTTGCGTGCAGCGCGTCTTCTTCGGCCACGTGAACGAGGCGACCGCGCGGGTGCTGGCCGCCGAGGGCTACGACGTGCACGTGCCGCGCCTGCCGCGCTGCTGCGGCGCGCTGCCGCTCCACGCCGGAGCCGACCCGCAGGCGCGCGACCTCGCGAAGGCGACGATCGAGGCGCTCGAGGGATACGAGACGGTGATCGTGAACGCGGCCGGCTGCGGCTCGGCGATGAAGGACTACGGACACGTGCTTCGCGACGAGCCCGACTGGGCCGAACGCGCCGAGCGTTTTGCGGCGAAGGTGCGCGACGCGACCGAGTTCCTGGCCGAGGCCGGCCCGCGCGCCGAGCGCGGGCCCGTGACGATGAAGGTGGCGTACCACGACGCCTGCCACCTTGCACACGCCCAGGGAGTCCGCTCACAGCCGCGGGAGCTGATGAACGGCATCCCCCGGCTCGAGCTGGTCGAGCCGCGCGAATGGGAGCTCTGCTGCGGCTCGGCGGGGGTCTACAACCTGGTCAAGCCGGAGCCCGCCGCCGAGCTCGGCGAGCGCAAGGCGCGCAACCTGCTCGACACGGGCGCGGAGGCCGTGGTGGCCGCCAACCCCGGCTGCGTGCTGCAGATCACGGCGCACACGGAGCGGCTCGGCCGCGCGTTGCCCGTCCTGCATCCGATGGAGCTGCTGGCGCGCTCGATCGGCTGATCTCAGACCCGTTCGACTAGTGCCAGGACTCCGGTCGCTGCTGCGTCTCGTCCGCCGCGAAATCGAGCGTGCACCTCTCGTGACTGCTGCTGTTCGCGCGAGCGGAAGGCGCGCTTCCGAGGAAGCGACCCCAATTGGGGACAAGCCGGTCCGGTCGCGCTCGAGTTGTGAGACGCTCGCAACCAGGCGGAAGCAGCAGCGCAGTGTCGCGGGCTCGGCACGGCGACCAGATTTGTCGCGTCGCTCGAGTCGCAAGGAAAGCGAAGCGGAGGCCCCGCTGGACACGGGGCGGAGGACATGCAGGAACAGCGGATAGAGCGCCCCGGAGGACGCTCTCCGCACCTTGAATTACGACTTCCGTGGAACAACCGCGACGGTCAGGGTGAAGACATCCCCCAGGTCCCCCGTCTGCGTGCAGTTGAACGTGGTCAGGCCGGCCTTCTTGCCGAAGTTCTTCTCGAAGAAGACCTCGCCCGCAGCAGACTTGAATTCGAAGCGCGTCGCGACGACGTGCGGGCCGGTCCCCTCGTCCGTGTCGATCAGGTAGGCGTTGGCGGCGCCCACGGCGGGCGCTCCGAAAACCTCGACCTCACCGAGGGGGTCCCCGCAGTCAAACAAGCCGAAGATCGCCAAACCTTGGCCGCCTGGCACGCTGGCCGAAGCCGGGGCGGCCACCGCCACCATGGCGACAGTACACAGCATCGCACTCAGAGCGATCCAACCTTTCATCTCTCCTCCTAGCTTCCTCTTCGGGGCCGAGTCCTTGTTGCATGGGCCCAGAGCTACGCCGTAGCCCTAACGGCATCTCCCCAAATGCGCCACCAAAATCATGCAAATGCGGTACTAGGACTGCGGCGGAACGGGCAGACCGAGGTCTCTCGAAAAGCTCCGCGCGGGACCCCCTCGAAGACATTTCCTCGGCGGGCTCGACGGGGCCGTCGAAGCAGCCGGATCGTCACTCGCCACACTTCTGCGTCGAGGCATCAGCAGCAGCGGGCGCGCCTTGGGGGAGGCCGCTCCTACCAGGCGAAGGCAGGAGTCTCGCGCGGGCCCAAATGGTGCGTCAGTCGAGCGCGGGAACGACCACGAACCAGAGGAGGGCGAGGAAGCCGACGAGCAGCGCGACGCCGAGGAGATGCCGCTTAGGAGCGTTCAGCAGGGGGGGTCCGTCCTTCACGGCGGTCGGTCGTCGTTGTAGCCTGCGCCGGTTCCGGTACTTCGCACTAGCTCCTCCGACGGGACCGCGATCGCCTACGAGGCGGGCGGCTCAGGACCGTCGCTAGTGCTCGTGCACGGGGCGCTGTCGGACCGGCGACACGCGTTCGGCGCGGTGCGCCCGCTGCTCGAGCGCCGGGTCACGGTGTACGCACTCGATCGTCGCGGCCACGGCGACAGCGAGGACGCGCCCAGGTACGCGCCGCGCTGCGAGTACGAGGACGTGGCCGCGGTGGTGGCGGCCGTGCCGGGACCGGTCGACCTGATCGGGCATTCCTTCGGTGCCCTGTGTGCGCTCGAGGCGGCGCGAGCGGGCGCCGAGGTCCGCGGGCTGGTGCTCTACGAGGGAGTGCCGCGCGACGGGCGGACGATTAGCCCGAACGGTCTGGCCGAGCGCGTGGACGCGCTGGTGCGCGCGCGACGGCCGGAGGCGGCGCTCGACGTCGTCCTGGCCGGGGTCGAGCACCACGGGCCGGCCCAGCTGGCGCGGGATCATCGGGCCGCGAGCTGGTCGGCGTCGGTGGCGGGCGTGGCGGTGCTCGAGCGCGAGCTCCAGGTCGAGAACGAGTACCGGTTCGCACCCGAGCGCTACGCCGACGTGACCGCGCCGACGCTCGTGCTGGCCGGCGCCGAGAGCGCCACCTCGGTCCGCGCCGACGCGGAGGCCGTGGCGGCCGGTCTCCCCGACGCCCGCCTGACGCTGCTCGCCCGACAGCGCCACGGCTGCCTGCACCGCGCGCCCGAGCTGTTCGCCGACACCGTCCTGGACTTCCTCGGCCACTCCTAGCCCGCAAGCGCGCACCGCGGCTGCGTCCGATCGCTACCGCTCTGCGCGAATCCGGGCAGCGCGACGACGGGATCGGACCGACGTCGATCACGGCTCCTCTGAGGCACGAGCGAGAGTCTCGGGCCGGACCAGTGCACGCCGCTGCTATGGACGAGCTCCGGCGCTCCCGGCCGCGCCGGTTCGGGCGCCCGCTCCGCCAAGGGTATGCGGGAGCGCCGAGGCGCTCCCCCTCGCACCGGCCCTCCTTGTGGCCCGCTAATAAGGCGTCATCCGCTCCATCCGCCTGATGTCGCGCGGCCGCGCCGTTGCGACACTGGCGGCATGAAGAGCTTCCCGCTACCCGGATCCGCACCCGCCGTCGTCGCGGCCGAGGCACCCGGCGCCGGCCCGCAGTTCTGGGCCGGCGCGCCGTGCGCCGTGCTCGACGAGGACGGCACCTACGTCGTCGGCTACCGCGTCCGCAAGGGCCCGGACAGCGTCGACCAGACCGTGATCGCGCGCTCCGACGACGGCGAGCAGCTGACGACCGTGCTCACGCTCGACCAGGATCACTTCGGCGCGCAGTGGACCGAGCGGCCTGCGCTCGTGCGCACGGCCGCCGGCTGGCGGATGTTCGTCGGCTGCGCGACGCCCGGGACAAAGCATTGGCGGATCGCCGCCGCCGAGGCGAAGACGCTCGAAGGGCTGGCCGCCGCCGAGATCCGGACCGCGTTCGCCGGCGACGAGCGGATTGGCGTCAAGGACCCGATCGTGCGCGTGTCGGGCGGCGTCTGGCAGGCGTGGATCTGCTGCCACCCGCTCGAGATCCCCGATGCCGAGGACCGCATGAGCACGGCTTACGCCACGAGCGCGGACGGCTGGAACTGGGACTGGCACGGCACCGTGCTCGAAGGCCGACCGGGCGAGTGGGACTCCCGCGGCGCGCGCCTGACCACGATCCTCCCCGACGGCCGCGCCGCCTACGACGGCCGCGCGACTGCGGAGGAGAACTGGTTTGAGCGGACCGGGATCGCCGAGCCCGACGGCGGCCGCTACGTGGCGACCCGCGAGCCGCTCGCCGACGCCCGCTATCTCGAGGCGCTGCCGCTCCCAGACGGCGGCTACCGCATCTACTACGAGGCCCGGCTGCCCGATGAGACGCACGAGCTGCGCACGGAGCGGGTCTAGAGCGCCTCATCGAGTTCGACGAGCAGCGCCCGCGAGCGCTTCAGCGTGGCGGCGCCGAGCCGCTCCGCCAAGCGCGCCTCGACCTCGGTGACGAACCCGCGCACGACGCCTCGACGTCCACAGCCGCGTGACAGCTGCAACGAAGGCTCAGCAGCTCGGGCCTGTGCGCGCGCCCTAGCCCTGGCGACGCCCGCCACGCCAAGCACCCGCTGCCGCGCTGCCGAGCCTCCAGCAGGGCCCGAGCTCCTCGGCTCGTCTCGGGTCTCGCGCGGGACGGAAAGTTGGCGTCTACCGTCGTGCGATCGGCTCCCCGTCGCTCCCGGCCTCGCGGACAAAGGAGGCGTCTTGGGACCACCGCGACCGGACTGTCGCCACGGGCGAGGACGAGTCGTGCGCGGGCGCTTCACTCGCCGATTGGTCGATTTGACGCCCTATAGGCGGGACAATCGACCAATCGAGCTCGTTTGGCGGCTTTCGCTTTCGTGTGTGGTCGCAGAAGGTCGACCGGGCCGCCCTACGGCAGCGGCCACTCGTGGACCGGCTCGTTCGCGTGCATGTGCTCGCGATAGATGACCGTCATCCGGCGCAGCGCGTCCAGGCGGTCGAGCTTGCGGTCCTCGTAGAGGCGGTGGAATGCGCCCGCCTGCCACGCGGCGCCGTTCTGCATCGTCACGCAGCGGCGCTCGATGATGCCGAGGAGGCGGTCGCGGTCGGCGGCATCGATGCCGGCGCGCTCCAGGCCCTCGTGGGCGGCGGGCAGCAGGCGGCGCAGCACCAGCTCGGTCGCGGGCACCTCGCCCACGCCGGGCCAGTAGAGCCGTGCGTCGATCCCCTCGCGGGCGCCGGCGTGGAAGTTGTCCTCGGCCGCTGAGAACGACATCCGCGACCAGAGCGGGCGCTCCTCCTCGACCAGCGCGCGGAGCAACCCGTAGTACAGCGCGGCGTTGGCGGCGATGTCCACCACGCTCGGCCCGGCCGGGAGGATCCGGTTCTCCACGCGCAGGTGCGGCCGGTCGCGCACCACGTCGTAGATCGGCCGGTTCCAGCGGTAGACGGTGCCGTTGTGGAGGCGCAGCTCGGGAAGAGTGGGCGTATCGCCCCGGTCGAGCGTCTCGACGGGGTCCTCGTCCTCGCACACCGGCAGCAGGGCCGGGAAGTAGCGCACGTTCTCCTCGAACAGGTCGAAGATCGAGTTGATCCAGCGCTCGCCGAACCAGACGCGCGGCCGCACGCCCTGTGCCTTGAGCTCCTCCGGGCGCGTGTCGGTGGCCTGCTCGAACAGGGCTATGCGCGTCTCCCGCCAGAGCTCCTTGCCGAAGAAGAAGGGCGAGTTGGCGGCCACGGCCACCTGCGGGCCGGCGATCGCCTGGGCGGCGTTCCAGTAGTCGGCGAACACCTCGGGATCGACCATCTGGTGGAGCTGCACGCTGGTGCAGGCGGCCTCCGGCGCGATCGTGTCCGCGAAGGTCTGAAGCCGCTCCACGCCGCTGATCGAGATCTCGAGGTCCTCGCCGCGGGCGGCGAAGATCTGCTGGTTGAGCAGCTCGTAGCGCGGGTTCTCGCTGAAGCTGTCGGCGGTGAGGTGCCGGTCCGTGACGGTCGGCAGGATCCCGATCAGCATCATGTGGGCCCCGACCGTGCGGGCGCGCTCCTCGGCCCGGTTTAGGCTGCCGCGCACGGCCTCCTCCAGCTCCGAGGCGATGTTCCCCTCGAGCAGCCGCGGCGGGATATTGATCTCCACGTTGAACTGGCCGAGCTCCGTCTGGAAGTCGGCGTCGGCGATTGCCTCCAGCGCGCGGGCGTTGGCCATCGCCGGATCGCCCTGCTCGTCGGTGAGGTTGAGCTCGATCTCGAGCCCGACCGAGCGGTGCTCGGCGTCGAAGCGCGACTCGCGCAGCATGCGCGCGAACACGTCGAGGCACGTCCGCACCTTCTGGCGGTAGCGCTGTCGGTCCTCGCGGGAGAAGACCGCCACGGAGACGTCCTGTCCCACAGCCCTGACTCTATCCTCGACCGCTCATGTCGACGCAGTACATATTCACGATGTACAAGCTGTCCCGGGTTCACCCGCCCGACAAACGGGTGCTCGAGGACATCTCGCTCTCGTTCCTGCCCGGGGCCAAGATCGGCGTGCTCGGGGCGAACGGCGCCGGCAAGTCGACGCTCCTGCGGATCATGGCCGGACAGGACACCGAGTTCCGCGGCGACGCTCAGCTCGCGCCCGGCGCCACGGTCGGGCTGCTCGAGCAGGAGCCTCAGCTCGATCCGTCGAAGGACGTGCGCGGCAACGTCGAGGACGGCGTGCGCGAGATGCGCGACATGCTCGACCGCTTCAACGAGCTGGCCGCGAACTACTCGGAGGAGAACGCCGGCGAGTTCGCCCGCCTCCAGGACCGGATCGACGCCGCCGACGCGTGGCAGCTCGACACCACGCTCGAGATCGCCATGGACGCGCTGCGGCTGCCGCCAGGCGAGGCCGACGTCGAGACTCTCTCGGGCGGCGAGCGGCGGCGCGTGGCGCTATGCCGGCTGCTGCTGCAGGCCCCCGACCTGCTGCTGCTCGACGAGCCCACGAACCATCTGGACGCCGAGTCGGTCGCCTGGCTCGAAAAGCACCTCGAGGAGTACAAGGGCACCGTCGTCGCGGTCACGCACGACCGCTACTTCCTCGACAACGTGGCCGGCTGGATCCTCGAGCTGGACCGAGGCCGCGGCATCCCGTTCAGGGGCAACTACTCGGCGTGGCTCGAGCAGAAGCGGGCGCGGCTCGCGCAGGAGGAGCGCCAGGAGTCGGCCCGGCAGCGGACGATCGCGCGCGAGCTCGAGTGGGTGCGCGAGTCTCCGAGGGCGCGGCGCACCAAGGCCCGCGCCCGGCTCAACCGCTACGAGGCGCTGCTGGCCGAGGAGCGCGACGTGAAGCTCGACCGCGTCCAGATCCACATCCCGGCGGGGCCACGGCTCGGCGACGTCGTCGTCGAGGCCGATGGCGTGCGCAAGGGCTACGGGGACCGCCTGCTGATGGAGGACCTGTCGTTCACGCTGCCGCCGGCGGGGATCGTGGGCGTGATCGGCCCGAACGGCGCCGGTAAGACGACCCTGTTCCGGATGATCGTCGGCGAGGAGCCGCCCGATGCCGGCGAGCTCCGGCTCGGCGAGTCGGTCGAGCCGGCCTACGTGGACCAGTCGCGCGACGCGCTCGACCCGGACAAGACGGTCTGGGAGGAGATCTCGGACGGCTACGACCAGATCAAGGTGGGCGAGCGCGAGATGAACTCGCGTGCGTACGCCGCCGGGTTCAACTTCAAGGGTTCCGACCAGCAGCGCAAGGTGGGCGCGCTGTCGGGCGGCGAGCGCAACCGCGTGCACCTCGCCAAGCTGCTGCGGCGGGGCGGCAACCTGCTCCTGCTCGACGAGCCGACCAACGACCTGGACGTCGACACTCTCCGCGCGCTCGAGGAGGCGCTGCTCTCATTCGCCGGCTGCGCGGTGATCATCTCGCACGACCGCTGGTTCCTCGACCGCGTGGCCACCCACGTGCTCGCGTTCGAGGGCGACTCGCGGGTGGTCTGGTACGAGGGCAACTTCGAGGCGTATGACGAGCATCGCCGGGAAAGGTTGGGTGCGGAGGCCGACCGGCCACACCGGATCACCTACAAGAGGTTGACCAGAACATGAGCATCGACATCCAGGCACCAGTGGAGCACCGCTACGACGAGGTGCTGACCGACGACGCGCTCGCGCTCGTCGGGCGGCTGCACGACGAGCTGGACGGCACGCGCCGCTCGCTCCTCGCGGCGCGCGAGGAGCGCCAGGCGGAGCTGGATTCCGGCGGCACCCTCGACTTCGTCTCGGCGCCCGAGGAGTTCACGGTCGCGCCCGTGCCGGACGCCCTCCAGGACCGTCGCGTCGAGATCACCGGTCCGGCTTCGCGCAAGATGGTGATCAACGCGCTCAACTCGGGCGCGCGCGCGTTCATGGCCGACTTCGAGGACTCGAACTCGCCTTACTGGACCAACATGGTGGGCGGTCAGGTCAACCTGGCCGACGCGGTCCGCCGAACGATCGAGCACGACGAGAACGGCAAGCACTACGAGCTGGGCGAGGAGACCGCCGTGCTGCTCGTGCGCCCGCGTGGCCTGCATCTTCCGGAGCGCCACTTGCGCCTCAACGGCGGCGACGTAGCCGGGGCGTTCATGGACTTCGGCCTGTTCATGCACCGCAACGCGTCGGAGCTGCTGGAGCGCGGGGCGGGGCCGTACTTCTACATTCCGAAGCTGGAGTCGGCGCGCGAGGCGGCGCTGTGGCGCGACGCGTTCGTGATCGCCGAAGACGCGCTCGGGCTCGACCGCGGAACGATCAAGGCAACCGTTCTGATCGAGACCCTGCCGACGGCGTTCGAGATGGACGCCATCCTCTACGAGCTGCGCGACCACTCGGCCGGCCTGAACGCGGGCCGGTGGGACTACATCTTCTCGACGATCAAGCGCTTCCGCTCGCGGCCGGACTTCGTGCTGCCGGACCGGAGCGCCGTGACGATGACGGTGCCTTTCATGCGCGCCTACACGGAGCTGCTCGTCAAGACCTGCCACCGCCGCGGCGCCCACGCCATGGGCGGGATGGCGGCGGTGATCCCGAGCCGCACCGACGAGGAGGCCAACCGCAAGGCGTTCGAGGCGGTGCGCTCCGACAAGGAGCGCGAGGCCGGCGACGGCTTCGACGGCACGTGGGTCGCGCACCCCGACTCGGTGTCCGTGGCGATGGACGCGTTCGACGCGGTGCTCGGCGACCGCCCGAACCAGGTGGACCGCCAACGCGACGACGTGTCGGTGGACGCCGACGACCTGCTGGCGGTGGCGATGACGCCGGGCGAGGTCACCGAGGAGGGGCTGCGCTCCAACGTGAACGTGGGCATCCAGTACCTGTCGTCATGGCTGCGCGGGAACGGCGCCGCCGGGATCTACGGCCTGATGGAGGACGCCGCGACGGCGGAGATCTCGCGCGCCCAGGTCTGGCAGTGGATCCGACACGGCGAGACGCTCGACGACGGCCGTCCCGTCACGCCCGACCTCGTTCGCAAGCTGGCCGACTCGGAGCTGGAGCGGATCCGCGGCGAGATCGGCGACGACGAGTGGTTCGAGAAGGAGGGCCGCCCCGACCTCTCTCGCTCCCTGTTCGAACGAGTGGCGCTGAGCGGGGAAGAGTTCGTGGAGTTCCTGACACTGCCTGCGTACGAGGAGCTGCTGAAGCTCGAGGGTTAGGGTTCGCCAGCCCAAGCCACGAGAAGGAGCGGCCATGCCCGAGCGAGACGGATACATCCCCGGCATTCCCTGCTGGGTGGACACGAGCCAGCCTGATCCCGATGCCGCGCTCGACTTCTACACCGGGCTTTTCGGCTGGCAGTTCGAGAGCATGCTGCCCTCGGACTCGCCTGGCAAGTACTTCGTCGCCCGGCTCCGCGGCGGTGACGTTGCCGCGGTCGGGTCGGTCCCCGAGGACCTGCCGCCGATGGCGATGTGGAACACCTACGTCTGGGTTGCGAGCGCCGACGATATAGCCGCGAAGGTGCGCGACGCCGGTGGAAGCGTCGTCATGGAGCCGTTCGACATCATGGACTTCGGGCGCATGGCCGTCTTCACCGACCCCGAAGGAGCCGTTTTCTGCGGCTGGCAGGCGAACGCGCATCGGGGCGCGCGGATCGTCAACGAGCACGGCTCGGTGAACTTCAACGGCCTACACACGCGCGACGTGGACGGTGCGAGGGCCTTCTACGGGTCGGTCTTCGGCTGGACGACGCTGGCGCTTGACGCGGGCGAGATGTGGACGCAGCCGGGGTACGGTGATCATCTCGAGCGCGACAATCCGGGCCTCCGCAAGCAGATCGCGGAGATGGGCGGCCCGGAGGGCTTCGAGGACGTGGTCGCCAGCATCAATCCGATCCCGGCCGACCAGCCCGACACGCCGCCGCATTGGAGCGTGACCTTCGCCGTCGACGACGCCGACGCCACGGCGTCGAAAGCCACCGAGCTCGGCGGCAACGTGATCGTCCCGCCCTTCGACGCTCCATGGTCCAGGCTTACGGTCATCAGCGATCCGCAGGGCGCGACGTTCATCGCCAGTATGTTCGTGCCGGAGAACAAGGAGATCGCCACCCAGGCGGACGCCGGCGCCAGCGCCGCGTAGCCGCGTCAGTTGCGGATGCTGGACAGCACGTGCTCGCGGAACGCCTGCACGGCGGGCGTCGGGCGCTCGCCTGCGCGCCAGACGAGCGAGACGGGCAGCGCCTGCGGCGGGCTCAGCGGACGGATCGCCAGGCGGTCGCCGTGCGACGCCACCTCCGTGCGCGGCATGAGCGTCACGCCGAGCCCGCGGGCGGTGAGCTCCCGCACGGTCTCCAGCTCGTTGGCCTCGGCGACGACGCGGCCGCCCGGTATCAGGGCGAGCAGCGCATCGTGCAGCGCCGATCCGACGCCGTAGGCCACCAGCGCCTCGCCGGCCAGGCGCTCGACGCGCACGCGCTTGGCCCGCGCGAGCGGATGATCCAGGGGCGTGACGAGGACGAGCTCCTCGTCGGGCAGCCGCACGCCCTCGAGCCCGTCGAGCACGTCCGGGTCGACGAGCGCCATCACGAGGTCCAGGCCGCCGTCGCGGAGCTGGCCGAGCAGCCTGAAGGCCACGTCCTCTCGCACGGTGATGGCCAGCCCCGGGTGGGCACGGCTGAAGTCGGCGATAAGCGCGGCGGGGGGCACGGGCCCGACCGGCGGGACCCCGCCGAGGCGGAGCGTGCCCCGGACCAGCCCCTGGAGGGCGTCCAGGTCCGCCCGCACGCCGTCAGCTTCGGCGAGCGCACGCCGCGCCCGCGCCAGGACGAGCTCGCCCGCCTCGGTCACGGCGACGCGACGGGTGGTGCGGCGCAGCAGCTCCACGCCCAGCTCCCGCTCGAGGCGGCCCACCTGCTGCGAGAGCGCCGACTGTGCGATGTGGAGGTCCAGCGCGGCCTGAGTGAACGAGCGGCGGCGGGCGACGGCCTCGAGGTAGCGCAGTTGGCGGAGCTCCACGTGGACAATTTATCTCGATAGCTTCTGAGTGCTGACAGATCTTCGCATTGCACGATGGATCCGTCCATGGCACCGTTTGGCCCATGCCCAGTCCGCCCACCTCTCCCCGCCTCGACGGCGTACTCCTGCGCGCGGCCCGCGCCGACGACGCCGCCGACCTCATCCGCCTGGCCGCGCTGGACGGCGCGCGTCCGCTCGAGGGTCCCGCTCTCCTCGCCGAGGAGAACGGCGTGATCGTCGCGGCGCTGTGCCTGTCGACCGGCCGCGCCGTCGCGGACCCGTTCGTCGCGTCGCTGCACCTCATCGAACTGCTGCGCCAGCATGCGGCCCGCCGGCACGCGCCTGCGGCCGCGCTCCGCGGCCGCCGCCTGCTGCCCCGTCTCGCGCTCCGGGCGGGGTGAGCGTTTGATCGTCACGAAAGCGTTCGTGGTGACGGCCGAGGTCAAGCCGCTCGCCCCCGACGCGGCCGGCGACGAGGCACTCGTCGGGGAACTCGTTCGCATCATCAATGCGGCCTACGACATCGGTGAGGCCGGACTGTGGCTCGAGGGTGCGACCCGGACCCGTCCCGACGAGATCGCCGAGGCGATCCGCACCGGTGGAATGCTCGCCGCCAGGCTCGAGGGCCGGCTCGTCGGCTGCGCGTACGTGCGGCCGCTCGACGGGGACACGGCTGATCTGGGCCTCATATCGACGGCGCCGGACTACTGGGGCAACGGCATCGGGAGCGACCTGGTGCGCTCGGCGGAGGAGCTGATGCGGTCGCGCGGCGTGACGACGATGCAGCTCGAGCTGCTCGTCCCCAAGGGCTGGGTCCATCCCGAGAAGGACCGCCTCCTCAGCTGGTACACCCGACTCGGCTACGCGGTGGTCCGGTCGGCGCCGTTCGAGCAAGTGGCGGCGCACCTCGCGTCCCAGCTCGCCGCGCCGAGCGAGTTCCTCATCTTCCGCAAGCGACTGGCGGACGCGCCAGGCCGCGGCGCGCGCTAACCCTCTCGGCGACCACGGGGCTGGTACGCCGGGCTACCGCAGCTCCGCGAACGCGCGCCGGATCGCGAGCGACGCCGAGCCGTGGGCGGTCATGCGCGTCCGCTCGTCGCCGAGGTCGTCCAGCGTCAGCTGCACACGGTGAGTCCGGAGGATTCCCGACCGGTGGAAGGTGAGCGTCCGGCGATCGGTGGCGATCAGCACGAAGCCCGTCCGGCCGAGGAGCGGGGCGAGCTGGCGGAGCACCGCGGTCTCGACCTCGGCCACCGGACGGTCGAACTCGACCGTCTCGGTGAACGGCGCCACCCCGGGCATCCGCGGCGGCTTGCGCGTCGGGGCCGAGGGCCCCTCTCGCCGCTTCGGCAGCCGGCCGGGCAGGTCGTCGGTCAGCTCCGTGAGCTCCTGGAGAGTGGTCGCCGCGTAGGCGCGCTCCACCCGGTCCGGCAGCTCCTCGAGCGTCAGCCGCCCGGCGGTGCAGTGGTCCTTGAGCGCCGCCACGACTCGCTCGCGGTCTTCATCCGAGGCTCGTACGGCGCCGCCGGCTGGTTCCTGCGGCAACGTTCGCTAGGCCGCTTCGCGGGACCGCTCGGCCTCGCGCAGCTCCCGCAGCGCGCGCTTGCGCTCGTCGCGGCTGGTGCGCTCGAGAACCAGGACCCCGTCCAGGTGGTCCATCTCGTGCTGGATCACGCGCGCCTCGAGCCCGGACGCCTCCACCACACGCTGGTCGCCCTCCTCGTCCAGCGCGCGCACGCGCACGTGCACAGGGCGCTCCACGTCGACCGTGACGCCCGGGATAGACAGGCAGCCCTCCTCGCCCGCCTCGAGATCGGGGCTCGACCACTCAACCTCGGGATTGGCCAGCGCGATCAGAGGCGCGTCCGGGCCGACGCGGTAGACGAGCAGGCGCTGCGAGATGCCGAGCTGCGGCGCCGCGAGGCCGACGCCGAGGGCGTCGTTCATGATCCCGGCCATCCGGCTCACCTGCCGGCGCAGCGAGTCGTCGAAGCGGTCCACGGGAGTCGCGCGGGACTTCAGCACGGGGTCGCCGAGCTTCCGGATGAACGACATCGCGGCGGCCCGCCGCGCCTCGATCTCCGGGTCGAGCGGCGGCGGCTCCTCGGTCATGCCCGGCTCCGTCTCGGCGAGCGCGTCCGGCGTCACCTCGCCGAGCGGCTCGCGCTCCTCGAGCTCCGCGTCCTCCGGGGTGCGCTCCCTGTCCTCGGCCATCCGGGGCGAGTCTAGCGGCGTGGCCCGGACCGCGGAGTCACTGCGGATCGACGTCCACCGCGAACGCGACCGCCGCGTGGGTGCGGTCGGCAGCGACCGCCTCCACAGCCTCGCGCACAGCTGCGATGGCGGGCTGACGCTCTTGCGAGCGCACCACGAGCTGCGTGCGGAGGCGGCCCTGGCGACGGAAGAGCGGTGCGGGCCCGAGCACGGGCACGCCGGCGTCCGCCACCAGCCCGCGGATCGCCTCGGCCGCCGCCTGCTCCGGCCCCGGGTCGGTCGCCGAGCACACCACCCGGATCAGGTGGCCATAGGGCGGGTACGCGAACGCCTCGCGCCGCGGGAGCTCCCCGTACAGGAAGCCGTCGGAGTCGTGCGCTGCCGCGTGCCGCAGGGCGCGCGCGTCCGGGTCCAGGGCCTGCACGATCACACGGCCGCCGCGAGAGCCGCGGCCGCTGCGGCCGGCGAGCTGCGCCACGAGCGCGAACGTGCGCTCCTCGGCGCGGAAGTCGGGAAAGCGCAGAGTGGCGTCGGCGTCGAGCACCACGCCGAGCGTGACGTCTGGGAAGTCGTGCCCCTTGGCGACCATCTGCGTGCCGACCAGCACGCCGGCCGCGGCCTCGTCGAAGCGGCGCAGCACGGTGGCGAGCCCGGCCGCCGCTGCGACGTCCGAGTCGAGCCGGAACACCGGCAGCGGCCGCACCAGCGCCCCCAGCTCGCGCTCGAGCTGCTCCGTGCCGGCGCCGTGGCGGGCCACAGAGACCGAGCCGCAGTCCGGGCAGGCCGACGGCACGGACTCGCGGTGACCGCAGTGGTGACACGCCATCTCGGCGGCGGCGCGGTGGAGCACGAGCGTGACGTCGCAGTCCGGGCACTCCCAAACCCGGCCGCAGAGGCGGCAGGACAGGAAATTCGACCAGCCGCGCCGATTCAGCAGCACGATCGCCTTCTCGCCGCGGCGGCGCACTCCGTCCAGCTCCTGGCGCGTGCGCTCGTGGAGCGGCCCGGCCGTGCCCGCCATACCGACAACCTCCACCGGCGGCAGGCCCCGGCCGTCGACCCGCTCGGCCAGCACGATCCGCTCGCAGCGCAACAAAGCTCTCCGGCCGCGGCGTGGCGCTCCCGGCCACCAGCAGGGCGCCCTCCAGCTCGGCGCGGCGCTCGGCCACCACACGCGCGTCGTAGCGCGGGTCGCCCTCCTGCTTGTAGGAGCCGTCGTGCTCCTCGTCGACGACGATCAGGCCGAGGTCCGTGAAGGGTGCGAAGACCGCCGAGCGCGGGCCGACGCAGACGCGCGCCTCGCCGCGGCGCATTCGCCACCACTCGTCGTAGCGCTCGCGCGGCGACAGGCGGGAGTGCATGACCGCCACGGCGTCGCCGAAGCGCTCAACGAAGCGGCCCGCGGTCTGCGGGGTGAGCGCGATCTCCGGCACGAGCACGATCGCCGAGCGGCCCCGCTCGAGGGCGGCCGCTGCCGCGCGCAGGTAGACCTCGGTCTTGCCGCTGCCGGTGACCCCATGGATGAGAAGCGGGCGAGGCTCCGGTGCCCAGGCGGTCGACGACTGCCTGGAGCGCCGCCCGCTGGGCGCCCGTCGGCTCCACCAAACCCGCCCGGGCGCCCACGGCTTCGAGTAAAGGCCGCCGCGGCGGGCTCCGCGGCGTTCTCCAGGCAGACGAGGCCGCGCCGCTCGAGGCTGCGCACCGTCGAGTGGTCCGCGCCGGCGTGCCTCGCCACCGCCGCCACCGAGGCCGGCCCGGCCGTGAGCGCGTCGAGCACCGCCGCCTGGCGACGGCCGAGCCGTACGCGGGACGCGAGCGCGCGGCGACCCTCCTCGGTGAGCGCGGCACGGAGCGAGCGGCGGGGGCGCAGCGGCCGGCCGGCGCCTGTCCCGGTGCCGGGCGGCAGCACCAGGGCGAGCCCGCGCGCCGGCGTGGAGACGTACTCGCGAGCGACCCACAGCCCAAGCCTGACGAGCGGCTCCGGCACGTCCGCCTCGAGCGCTGCGAGCGGCTGCACCAGCCGCTCCGCCGGCAGCTCGCTGCGCTCCGCGAGCTCCACGACGACCCCGAGCAGCCGCCGCCGGCCGAAAGGCACCACGAGCATGCTCCCCACCCCCACTCCCTCGAGCGCCCCGGCGAGCCGGTAGTCGAACGGGCCGCGCAGGGCGCGGGCGGGCGTCAGCGGCTCGACCTTGGCGATCACGGCCCTCGAACGTACGCGAGCGCCCGGACGGGCCCCTGCGCCGCGATTTGTGACGATGTGCCCGTGGCGACCGACTTCGAGGCGGAGGGGCTGCTCGAGGGGGCGGGGGACGAGCGCGCCCGTGAGGCGCGCCGGGAGCTGCTCCAGACGCTCGAGGAGGCCGGAATCCCGCTGGACGAGCTACGCGAGGCGACGCGGCAGGGCCGGCTGGCGCTCCTGCCCATAGAGGTGGTGCTCGCCGGCGAGGGCAAGCGGGTGAGCCAGCGCGAGCTGGCAGGGGAGACCGGCCTCGGCGTCGACTTCCTGACGGAGGCGCGCCGCGCCCTCGGCCTACCGGCGGTGGACCCGGACGACGCCGTGCTCACCCCGGACGAAGTCGAGCTGGCGCGCAGCGCCGCGACCCTGCTCGAGGCGGGCATCGAGCGGCAGGACTTCCTCGAGCTCACGCGGGCGATGAGCCAGGCGATGGCGGGCGTGGCCGCCGCCCTCACCTCGACCCTCGGCTCTGCTCTCCTCCGCCCCGGCGACACCGAGCGCGATCTCGGCCTGCGCTACGCCGAGACGCTGCGCGAGCTCGGTCCCCTCGCAGGCCCGAGCCTGACCCACATGCTGAACCTGCGGCTGCGCGAACAGATCCGCCAGGCCGTGGTCGGCCAGGCCGAGCTGCAGAGCGGGCGGCTGCCTGACGCCCAGCATTTGGTGGTGGGCTTCGTCGACATCGTCGGCTTCACGCAGCTCGGCGAGCAGGTGGAGCCGGACGAGCTCGGCGCCGTGGTGCGCGGCTTCGAGGACCAGGTCGAGGCCGCCTTGCGCTCACCGGTCCGGCTCGTGAAGACGATCGGCGACGCCGCGATGCTCGCGGCGCCCGAGGCGCCGCCGGTCCTCGACACCATGCTCGAGCTCGTCGAGAGCTCGCGCGAGGAGGACGATCGTCCTCTGCTGCGCGCCGGCATCGCCTCCGGCGAGGCGCTCCCGCGTGCCGGCGACCTCTACGGCCGGCCCGTGAATCTCGCCTCGCGCCTCACGTCGTTCGCCCGGCGCGGCACGGTCGTGACCTCCAAGGAGGTGCACGACGCGGCCCGCGACGGCTACGACTGGTCGCACGTTGGCAGCCGCCGCATCAAGGGCGTGCGCGGCGAGGTCGACGTCTACCGAGTGCGGTCGAGCGAACAGGCCCGCAACTAGGCAACGCTATGCTCGGTCCGATGCTCTCTGCTCGTGAGCGCATCCTCGACACGGCCTACGACCTGTTCAGCCATCACGGCATCAGGGCCGTAGGGGTGGACCGGATCATCGCAACGTCCGGCGTGGCGAAGATGAGCCTCTATCGCCACTTCCACTCGAAGGACGCCCTCGTGCTCGCGTTCCTACAGGAGCGCGAGAAGCGATGGACCATGGAATGGCTCCACGCCGAGGCGAGCCGCCGCGCCGAGGACGGCGCGGGCCGGATGCTCGCGATCTTCGACGTATTCGACGACTGGTTCCAGCAGACACGACTTCGAGGGCTGCTCGTTCATCAACGTCCTGCTCGAGTTCAGCGAGATCGATCACCCGATCAGGCAGGCGACGACAGAGCACCTCGCCACGATCCGAGGCCTGGTGCAGGAGTTCGCCGACGACGCGGGCGTGGCCGACCCCGAGGCCGTCGCGTGCAAGTGGCACATCCTCATGAAGGGCTCGATCGTTGCCGCCGGCGAGGGTGATCGCGAAGCCGCCCGGCGCGCCCGCGCGCTGGGCGAGCTCCTGCTCGAGCGCGAGGGCGCTCTGGCGGCCCCAGCCCGCTCGGCCTAGGCCGGGGCGCCGCTTCGCTCGCCGAGGCCCGCCGCCTCGCGCAGCGTCTGCGCCTTGTCGGTCTTCTCCCAGGTGAAGTCGCGGTCCTCGCGGCCGAAGTGGCCGTAAGCCGCGGTCTTCTGGTAGATCGGCCGGTGCAGGTCGAGCTCCTTGCGGAACGCGCCGGGCCGCAGGTCGAAGTGCTCGTCCACGAGCCGCGCGATCTCCGAGCGCGAGATCTTCTCCGTCCCGAACGTCTCGACCATCACCGACACCGGGCGGGCCACGCCGATCGCGTAGGCGACCTGGATCTCGCAGCGGTCGGCAAGCCCGGCCGCCACCACGTTCTTCGCCACGTAGCGCGCGGCGTAGGCGGCCGAGCGGTCAACCTTCGACGGATCCTTGCCCGAGAACGCGCCGCCGCCGTGGCGCGCCATGCCGCCATAGGTGTCGATGATGATCTTGCGCCCGGTCAGCCCGCAGTCGCCCATCGGCCCGCCAAGCTCGAACTTGCCCGTCGGGTTGACGAGGAAGTTGCGCCCCTCGTCGTCGAGCAGCTTCTTCTCGTCGTACAGCTCGCCGGGAAGCATCGGATGAACGACGTGCTCGAAGAGGTCGGGCTTGATCAACGTCTCCGAGTCGAGCCCGGGCTTGTGCTGCGTCGAGATGAGCACGCGCTCGATCTCGATCGGGCGGTTGTTCTCATAGCGGACCGTTACCTGGGTCTTGCCGTCCGGGCGGAGGTAGGGCATCACGTCGCCGCGGCGAACCTCGGCCAGCCGGTGCGCGAGCTTGTGCGCGAGCAGGATCGGCATCGGCATGAGCTCCCTGGTCTCGCGCGTGGCGTATCCGAACATCATGCCCTGGTCGCCCGCGCCTACGACGTCGAACGGGTCCTCGTCCGAGGGATCGCGCCGTGCCTCGTAAGCCACGTCCACGCCCTGGGCGATGTCCGGCGACTGCTCGTCGATGGCCGTGATCACCGAGCACGTGCGGCAGTCGAAGCCCGCGCGGGCGTCCGTGTAGCCGATCCGCTCGGCCGTCTCGCGGGCGATCCGCGGGATGTCCACGTACGTCTCCGTGGTGATCTCGCCCGACACCAGGATCAGACCGGTATTCACGAGCGTCTCGCAGGCCACGCGGCCGGCGGGATCCTCGGCCATCACGGCGTCCAAGACGGCGTCGGAGATCTGGTCGGCCATCTTGTCGGGATGGCCCTCGGTCACCGACTCCGAGGTGAAGAGGAATTCGTTGTCAGAAGGCTGGCGAGTCATCATCAGGCGGGGAAGGGTACACGTGCACTTCGGTACCGAACGGAAGGAACCGGACCTGGCTTGCGGGCCTCGTCACTTCACCGCTCGCTTCGCCCCCTCGAGGTCCTGAAGTCGATCACCAGCGGCACGCCGTGCAGGCCGTATCGCTCGCGCAGGCGGTTCTCCAGGAAGTAGGCGTAGTCGCGTGTGACGAGGCCGCGGTTGTTGACCTGCACGGCGAAGCGCGGCGGGCCGGTCTCGAACTGGGCCATGTAGTACATCCGCAGCCGCTTGCCGCGCACCGCGGGTGGCTGGCGGAGGGTCTGGAGGTCGCCCAGGAAGCGGTTCAGCTCGGGCGTGGGGATCCACTGCCTGGACCGGTCCGCGAGCCCGAGCGCCTCGGCCACGAGCCGCTTGAGGCCGCGGCCGGTCTTTGCCGACACGGCCATCACCTGCGGGCGCTGGCGCAGCTTCTTCGTCACGCGCGCCTTGGCGTCCTCCAGGTCGGTCCGCGTCGCGTCCCACTTGTTCAGCGCAATCACGGTCGCGCACTTTCGCTTCATGGCCAGCTCGGCCACGCGGAAGTCCTCGCTCGTCACGCCCTCGGTCGCGTCGCAGACCACGATCGCGACCTGGGCGCGGTCGGCCGCCTGCTCCGACCGCAGCTGGGCGTAGTAGTCCACCGTGCCGGCCACCTTGGTGCGGCGGCGCAGCCCGGCGGTGTCGACCAGCACCACCTCCCGGCCGTCGAACTCGATCCGCGTGTCGATCGCGTCGCGCGTGGTGCCGGCCACGGGCGTCACGATCACGCGCTCCTCGCCGAGCAGCCGGTTGAGCAGCGACGACTTGCCGACGTTCGGCCGCCCGATCAGGGCCAGGCGGGTCGCCTCGGCGGCCTCCTCCCCGGCCCCCGGCAGCCGCTCGACGATCCGGTCGAGCAGGTCGCCCGTCCCGAGCCCCTGCGTGGCCGACACGGCGAGCGGGTCGCCCAGGCCGAGCGCGTAGAACTCGGCCGCCAGACCCTCCTGGGGCCCCTCGTCGACCTTGTTGGCGGCCACCAGCACCGGCACCGGCCCGCCGCGGAGCTCGCGGGCGAGCTCGGCGTCGCCGGGGCGGAGACCCGCGCGGGCATCCACAACCAGCACCGCCAGGTCCGCGTCGGCGAGCGCGGCGAGCGACTGCCGCTGGATCTCCTCCGCCATCTCGTGCTCCCCGGCCATGTCCACGCCGCCGGTGTCCACGAGCGTGAAGCCGAGCCCGTTCCAGTCGGCGTCCACCTCCTTGCGGTCGCGCGTGACGCCGGGCTGCTCGTGCACCACGGCCTCGCGGGTGCCGGAGAGGCGGTTCACCAGGGTCGACTTGCCCACGTTCGGGTAGCCGAGCACCGCGACCTTGGGGCGTCGTGCGCGAGGGGCCGGGCTCGGCCCGGACCGGAGCGATCCGCTACTCATCGCGCCTTTCGTACGAGGTCGGCGATCCGCTCGACCACCTCGTCAAGGGTCAGCCCGGTGGTGTCGAGCTCGACGGCCCCCGGAGCCACCGCGAGGGGCGAGTGCTCGCGGCTCTTGTCCTGCGCGTCGCGCAGCGCCTGGTCGCGCAACACGGTCTCCACGTCCGCGCCGAGCTCCTCGGCCCGGCGGCGGGCGCGCTCCTCTGGGCTCGCGGTCAGGAAGACCTTCACCGCGGCGTCGGGCGCCACGACGGTGCCGATGTCGCGGCCGTCGGCCACCCAGTCGCCATGTGCGAGCCACTCGCGCTGCTTCTCGACGAGCGCGGCGCGCACGGCGTCGTTTGTGGCCACGCGCGAGGCCGCCTCGGACACCTCGGGGGCGCGGATCGCCTCGGTCACGTCCTCACCGTTCGCGATCACACGGTCACCGAGCTCGAGCTCGAGGCGCCGCGCCTGTTCCGACGCCGCGCCGCCGTGGCGGAGCGTCATCAGGCCGACGGCCCGGTACATGGCGCCCGAGTCGAGGTAGGTGAAGCCGAGCGCGCGCGCGAGCGCCCGGGCGACGCTGCTCTTGCCCGCCGCGGCGGGCCCGTCGATCGCCACCACCATTCGCCCGGAGGCTAGTCCTCGAGCAGCCCGCGCAGGTCGCGCTCGAAGCCCGGGTACGACACCGCGGCCGCGTCCATTCCGATTACCTCGACGCCGTCCGTCGAGGCCAGGCCGGCGACCGCGCCCAGCATCGCCATCCGGTGGTCGCCGTGCGAGTCGATCTTCCCGCCGGGCAACGGCCTCCCCCCGCCGCGGACCACGAAGCCGTCGGGCGTCTCCTCGATGTCCGCCCCGAGACCGCGCAGCCCCTCGACCACCGCGGCGATCCGGTTCGACTCCTTGTAGCGGAGCTCCTCCGCCCCCCGCACCACCGTATCGCCGTCCGCGACCGCGCCCAGCAGCGCCACGAGCGTCAGCTCGTCGATCGCGAGCGGCACCTCCTCCGGATCGACCACCGTGCCCTCAAGCGGCGCCGAGGCCACGTCCAGCTCGCCGACCGGCTCGTCGTCCGCCTCGGTGCCGGGCTCCTCGAGATCGCCCAGGATCACCGCACCCATCCGCTGGGCGATGCGCAGGAAGCCGGTGCGGGTCCAGTTGAGAGCCACGTTCCCCATCACCACACGCGACCCCGGTACCAGCGTGGCGGCGGCCACCACGAACGCCGCCGACGACGGGTCGCCGGGCACGACGATCTCGTCCAGCTCGAGCTCGTCGACCTGGCCGACGGTTACCCCACCGTCCTCTCGCGTGAAAGGCACGCGGGCGCGGCGCAGCATGCGCTCTGTGTGGTCGCGGCTCTGGTGTGTCTCCACGACGGTTGTGGAGCCCGCCGCGAGCAGGCCCGCAATCAGGACGCAGGACTTGACCTGGGCACTCGGCACTGGCAGCCGGTAGAGGATCCCGGCCAGGTCCGCGCCCCGCACGGTGAATGGCGGCAGGCGCCCGTCGCGCGCCTCCACGTGCGCGCCCATCTGCCGCAGCGGCTCCGCCACCCGGTCCACCGGCCGGCGGCGGATCGAGTCGTCGCCGTCGAGCGTCCAGACGCCGCCGGGCTGCCCTGCCAGCCACCCCGGCAGAAGGCGCATGAGCGTGCCGGAGTTCCCCACGTCGAGCATCCCGCCGGTGGCCTCGAGCGGCGCCCGCAGCCCTACGCCCCGCACCAGCAGGGTCCCTCCCGCGTCCTCGTCCACCGCCGCCCCGAGCTTGAGCAGCGTGTCGATCGTGGAGCGCGTGTCGCGCGAGTCGAGGTAGTTGTGCACCATCACCGGCTCGTCGGTCATCGCCCCGAACAGCGCGGCCCGGTGCGAGATGGACTTGTCGGGTGGCGGCACGTAGTCGCCCCGCAGGGGGAGGCCGGGATCGAAGCGGACGCTCGTCACTGCTCGGCGACGGGGAAGCCCAGCTCGCCGATCAGCTCCGCCGCCTGCGCCGCCTGGCCGTCGCCGGCGATCCACAGGGTCATCGCGCCGGACCGCATGTCCGCCGCCGGGGCCAGCGCCATGTCGACGATGTTCACCCCCGCCTTTCCGAGCGCCAGCGCCACCTGAGCGACGATACCGGGGCGGTTCGGCACGGTCAGGCGGAGCTCGTGCACCGGCCCGCCCGCCATGCCCGCCTCGAGCAGCGCGCGGCGGTCCTCGCGGGCCCGGTCGTTCCAGCCCGCCACGTCGCCGCCCGAGAGGCGCTCCTCGACCGCCTCCAGCGCCTGCCGGAACACCCTGATCTCCTCGACGATGGCGGCCTGGTTCGCGCGGTAGATGTCCGCCCACATGACCGTGTTCGCGCCCGCCACCCGGGTCATGTCGCGGAAGCTCGGCCCGACCTGCCGCAGCGCCTCACCCTGGCGGCTGAGGCGATCCGCAGCCTGGGAGGCGAGCACGTTCGCGAGCACGTGCGGCAGGTGGCTGAACACCGCGACCATCCGGTCGTGCGTGGCGGGGTCTACCGCAACCGGCCGAGCCCCGACGTCGACCACGAAGCGGTGGAGACGCTCATACAGGAGCCCCTCGGAGGTCGGCAGCGGCGTCAGGTACCAGACCGCGCCCTGAAAGAGATCGGCTCGGGCGTGCTCCACTCCGGCGGTCTCGGCCCCTGCAATCGGGTGGCCGCCCACGAAGCGTGGGTCGTCCACGGCCGCCACGAGCTGCTGCTTGGTGGAGCCCACGTCGGTGACGGAGCAGCCGGGCCCGGCGCTCGCCAGCGCATCGCAGACGAGCGACGTCAGCGCGCCCACTGGCGCGCACGCGAAGCAAAGGTCGGCGCCGTCCACCGCCTCCGCCACCGAGTCCGCCGCGCGGTCGATCGCGCCGCGCTCGAGCGCCACGCGCAACCGGCCGGGATCGCGCCCGAACCCGATCACCTGGGCGTCCTCGACGAACTCGCGGGCGGCGAGGCCGATCGACCCGCCGATCAGCCCTACCCCGAGAACGGATATGCGCATCAGGGCTGCGAACCGGCGCTCGCCGGTGTCATCGGCGCTCGCCTTGGCCCACCAAGGCTTCGCGCCTCTTCCTTGGCGAGCTTGGTTCTCGCACTGACCGCTAGACCGCCGCCAGCTGCTTGCCGGCGAGCTCCGCGGCGGCCTCGAGCTTCCGCAGGTACTCGGTGAACTCCTCCGCGCGGAGCGCCTGCGGGCCGTCGCAGACCGCCTCCTCGGGGCAGGGGTGCACCTCCACGATCACGCCGTCCGCACCGGCCGCGGCGGCGGCCAGGGAGAGCGGCTCCACCAGGCTGCGCCTCCCGGCCGCGTGGGACGGGTCCACGATGATCGGCAGGTGGGTCAGCTCACGCAGCACCGGCACCGCCATCAGGTCGAGGGTGAAGCGGTAGCTGGGCTCGTAAGTGCGAATGCCGCGCTCGCACAGCATGACGTTCGGGTTGCCCTCCTTGAGCACGTACTCCGCCGCCATCAGGAGCTCCTCGAGCGTCGCCGACAGACCGCGCTTCAGCAGCACCGGCTTGCCGGCACGGCCCACCTCCGTGAGGAGCACGTAGTTCTGCATGCTGCGCGCGCCCAGCTGGACCACGTCGGCCACGTCGAGCACCGGCTCCAGGTCGCGCACGTCCATCAGCTCGGTCACGATCGGGAGCCCGGTCTCCTCGCGCGCCTCCGCCAGCAGGCGTAGGCCGGCCTCGCCAAGGCCCTGGAAGGAGTACGGCGAGGTGCGCGGCTTGTAGGCGCCGCCGCGCAGCAGCTGCGCGCCGGCCTCCTTCACCGCCCGGGCCGAGTCGAGCATGACCTCACGCGACTCGACGGTGCACGGGCCGGCGATGGTGGCGAAGTGGTCGCCGCCGATCTTCCGGCCGTCGACCTCGACCACCGTTCGCTCGTCGCGTCGGTACTGCAGGGACGCGAGCTTGTAGGGCTTCAGGATCGGCACCAGGTGGTCCACACCCGGCGCGCCCTCGAGCCCGAGGTTGGCGACGTGCTCGCGGTCCCCGATCGCTCCGATCACGGTCACGAGCTCGCCCTGGGAGATATGGGCGTGCGCGCCTACGGCTTCGACGCGCTTGACGACGGCGGCGACCTGCGCCTCCGTCGCCCCCTCTTTCATCACGATCATCATGTGAGTCCTCGTACAGCGTGGCAGATGGCAGAACGGGCGGAACGCCCCGCCGCCGGCGGGGCGTCTAGGTAAATCGCCAGGTCTGCACGAGTCTCGGCACTATCTCTCTTGTACCAGAGCTAGAGCAACTCGTCCAGCGCGGCCAGGAAACGGTCGTTCTCGCGGCGGGTGCCGTACGTGACCCGCATGCGCCCTTCCTCACCGAGCGCCTTTCCCGCCCGGACGATCACGCCGCGGGCGGCGAGGCCGTCCACGATCTCGTCCTCGTCGCGCTCGCCCAGCGAGACCCACGAGAAGTTCGCCTGGCTGTCGGTGGTCTCGAGGCCGCGCTCCTCGAGCTCCGACTCCACGTGCACGCGCTCGATCACGTTCTGTTCCACGCGGCGCTCGACTTCGTCCTGGTGGCCGAGCGCCTCCGCAGCGGCGGCCTGGGCGAGCGCGTTTACCGAGAACGGCTGGCGAACCCGGTCCACCGCCAGCCGGAACGACTCGGAGCCGAGCGAGTAGCCGGCGCGCAGCCCGCAGAGCCCGTACACCTTCGAGAAGGTCCGCAGCACCACGAGGTTCGGGTGGCGCGCGACGAGGTCGAGGGAGTCGTCCGGGTCCTGGAGCGCCGAGAACTCGACGTACGCCTCGTCGAGGATCACGGCCACGTGGCGCGGCAGGCCGGCCACCCAGGCGTCGATCGCGGCCGGTAGCAGGGCGGTCGCGCTCGGGTTGTTCGGGTTGCAGACGATCACCATCCGGGTGGCCGCGGTGATCTCTCGGGCCATCGCCTCGAGGTCATGCTCACCGGCGTCGTTCAGGGGGACCGTGATTGCCCGGGCGCCGGACATCGCGGCCAGGTGCGGGTAGATCGAGAACGACGGCCAGGCGTACACGACCTCAGCGCCCGGCTCGAGCATCGCCTCGGCCGCGGAGAGCAGCAGCTCGCAGGAGCCGTTGCCGACGGCGACGCGCCCCACCGGCACGCCGGTCCGCTCGGAGATGCGCCGGCGCAGGACGGACTTCTCCGGGTCCGGATAGCGGTTCAGGGTGCGGAGCTGGGCCTCGACCGCCTCGAGCACCTGGGGGTGCGGCGGGAACGGCGTCTCGTTCGAGGCGAGCTTGACCAGTTCGCCCTCGAACGCGTACGTCGAGGCCGCCGGGTATACCGGGATGTCCTCGAGGCGGCGGTTGAACTCGATCGTCATGGCCGCCGGCTTTCCGTGGCTCGGGGAGCGGCCGTCATTGCGCGCCCTCGAGGTCGCGCCGCAGCGACACGGCGTCGCGGAGGTAGACGTGCTTCGCCGGGCCCTCCGAGTAGCAATGCACCATCACGCGAATAACCCTAGGGAGGGATCCCGGCACGTCGATCTCGCGGGCGCAGAGCAACGGCACGGCGCTCAGCCCGACCTCCCGCGCGGCCACGGCCGGGAACTCTGCGTCGAGGTCGGCCGTGCAGGTGAAGATGCAGCTCACGAGGTCGTCGGGCGTCAGCCCGTTGCGGTCCATGACCTCGCGCACGAGTTCCTGCGTGGCGGCAAGGATCGCATCCGCCTCGTTCGCCTCGACCGTGATCGCGCCCCGTAGCGCTCGCAGCTGCACGGCGCGGGATTGTGTCAGCGCCGCGCCGCGCGCCGCAGCCGCTCCACCTCGGCGTCCTTCAGCCGCCGGCTCTTCCCGGGTTCGAGGCCGCGGAGGCCGAGGGGGCCGAATGCCACCCGCTCGAGCTCGACCACGCGGTGGCCGACCGCCTCGCACATCCGGCGCACCTGGCGCTTGCGGCCCTCGCGGATCGCGATCTCGAGCACGCCGGGAGCGAGCTGGCGCACGCGGGCGGGCGCCGTCCGCCCGTCCTCGAGCTCCACCCCCTCGCGGAGCGCCTTCAAGGCGCGCGGCGACACCCGCGCCGGCCGGATCCGAGCCCGGTAGACCTTCTCGAGGCCGTAGCGCGGGTGCGTGAGCCGCTCGGCCAGCTCACCGTCGTTTGTCAGCAGGATCAGGCCGGTGGTTTCGGCGTCGAGCCGCCCGACCGGATAGAGCCGCCGCCGCGACCGCACCAGACCCACGACCGTCGGACGCCCGTGCGTGTCCCGGGCCGTCGAGAGCACGCCGGCCGGCTTGTTGAGCGCGTGGACCTCGCGCGGCTCCGGCCGGACCGGCCGCCCGTCGACCGCCACCGCGCTCGTCTCGTCGACGTCGCGGGCCGGATCTGTCGCGACCTGGCCGCCGACCGTGACGCGCTCGTCCGCGATCAGCCGCTCGGCCGCGCGCCGCGAGGCGACCCCCGCGTGGGCGAGGTACTTGGCGAGGCGCACGGCGTGAAGCCTGGCATGGCTGAGGCTCAGCGGTCCCGGCCGTCGCGGCCCGCGCGGGCGGCTTTGACCGCGTACATCGAAGCGTCCGCGGCCGAGAGTACGTCGTCCACTGACACCACGCCGTCCTCGAACGCGGCGTAGCCGACGCTGACCTCCACCGCGCGCCCGTCCGGCGCCTTGACCTCTTCCGGGATCTCGCGCCGAAGCGCGTCGCTGACCCGCTCGGCCACCTCGGCGCCTCCGCGCGGCAGCAGCACGGCGAACTCGTCGCCGCCCAGGCGGGCCACGATGTCGCTACCGCGCAGCCGGGAGAGAAGGGTCTCGGCCACCCCGAGCAGAACGCGGTCGCCGGCGCTGTGCCCGTGGGCGTCGTTGACTGCCTTGAACCCGTCCAGGTCGAGCACCAGCAGCGCGCCGGTCATCCCGTAGCGCCGGCCCTCGGCCAGGTGGCGCTCCAGATCGTCCTGGAAGCGGCGCCGGTTGATCAGCCCGGTCAGGTCGTCATGGTCGGCGAGGTGGCGCAGGCGCCGCTCGAGACGGCGCCGTTGGGTCACGTCGATGCCGGTGGCGACGATGTGGCTGACCGTGCCGTCCGGCGCCGTCAGCCCGGTGCAGGACCACGAAATGAGGCGCACGTCCCCGGTGCGCGTGCGCCAGTGGACCTCGAGGGTCACGGGCGACTCCCCGCGCGCGACCGCATCCAGCACGCCGATCGCCCTCGGCCGCTCGTCCTCGGGGACCATGCGCTCGAGGACGTCCTCCCCGCCGCTCAGCTCCTCGGCGGCGTAGCCGCTCAACCGCTCGCAGGCGCGGTTCCAGCACAGGAGGTGGCCCTGGGCGTCCACCACGAGGACAAGGGACGCGGCGGCGTCGAGCACGGCGTCGAGAATCGCGCCCCCCGTAAGGGGGACGGTGTCTTGCGGGGGCTGGTGCATCTACAGCTTGTAAACGCACGGCAACGCCGGATGTCCCACCCTTCGCCACACTTTCTTTTGAATGGACCTCGTGCTGTTGAGCGAGCGGCTCGATGCCCGCGGCGAGCCCGGCTTCCGCGCCCGGCAGGTGTGGGAGTGGGCCGCGCGGGGCGCGTCCTCCTACGAGGAGATGACGAACCTGCCACGCGATCTACGTGAGGCGCTCGCGGGCGAGGTCCCCTACTCCACGCTGCGCCCGGTGCGGGAGGCGCTCGCCCGTGACGGGACCGAGAAGGCGCTGTTCGAGACAGGCGACGGCCGGCCCGTCGAGGCGGTGCTGATGCGCTACCGCGACGGACGCCGCTCGCTCTGCCTGTCGAGCCAGTCGGGCTGCCCGCTCACGTGCACGTTCTGCGCCACCGGGCGGATGCGCTTCGGGCGCAACCTCACGGCCTCGGAGATCGTGGACCAGGCGCTCCACTTCAGCCGCAAGGGGCCGGTCAACCACGCCGTGTTCATGGGCATGGGCGAGCCGCTCATGAACCTGGACGCGGTGCTAGCCGCCTGCGAGCGGCTGCCCGACATCGGCATCGCGACCTCGAACACCGCGATCTCCACCGTGGGCTGGCTCCCGGGCATCGAGCGGATGACGCGCGAGGGCCCGCCGGTCCGGCTGGCGCTGTCGGTGCATGCCGCCGAGGAGGCGCTCCGCTCGGAGCTGATGCCGGTGAACGAGCGCTACCCGCTCCGCGAGGTTCTCGACGCCTGCCTGCGGTGGCACGAGCGCCGCCGGCGACGGGTGTTCGTCGAGTACCTGATGCTCGACGGCGTGAACGACCGCTACGAGCAGGCGATCGCGCTGGCTGCCGTGCTCCAGCCGCACACGGCCTTCAAGGTAAACCTGATCCCTTACAACCCCACGGATGCGGGGTTCCGCGGCTCAGGCCGTGACGCGATCGCCGCGTTCCGCGCCGCCCTCGAGCAACGCGGGCTCCGGACGACCGTTCGCCTGACCCGTGGGCGCGACATCGACGCAGCGTGCGGGCAGCTCGCGGCGCGCCCCGCCGTTCGCGGCGAGCCATGAGCCCCCGACGATCAGGACCAGCCCCGCCGCCGTGGCCACGCCGAAGCTCTCGTCGAGCAGGACGACCCCGTAGATCACGCTGAAGCCGGGCGCCACGTACGCGACGAGGGAGGTGGTGCGCGGCCCGTCCGTGCCCACCAGCGAGTAGAACAGCACGAACGCGATGCCAGTCCCGCCCACGCCGAGGGCGAGGAGGGAGCCGGACGCCTCGAGGCTGGGCACGTGGCCGGGCCAGAAGAAGAGCGCCACCGGCAGTGTCATCAGAGCGCTGGCCGCGCAGGTGGTGGCCACGGCGCCCACGGGCTGCACGCCGGGCACGCGGCGCTTGAGGAACCAGGCGCCCACGGCGTAGCCGGTGGTGGCGAGCACGACGAGGAGGCCGCCGACGAGCGCGGCGGTACCCCCCGGCGCGTCCACGCCCAGCAGGAGGGCCACGCCGGCGATGCCGAGCGCCACGCCGGCGAGCGACAGTGGCGTGGCGCGTTCCTCACCCTCGAGCGCGAAGGCCAGCAGGAACGTGAAGATCGGCGCCCCCGCCACGAGGATCCCGGTCAGCGAGGAGGAGATCTCCTGCTCGCCGATGGTGATCAGCATGAACGGGCCGGTCACCTGGATCAGGCCAAGCACGAACAGCGGCGCGAGCCGCTCCCGTACGCCGGTCAGCGCCCCGAGGTGGGCGGCCACGGGGAGCAGCACAAGCGCCGCGAGCGCGGTGCGCGCGAACACTATGAAGGGCGGCGCCAGGTCGTCCTCGAGCGCGACCTTGATGAAGAGGTATGAGGCGCCCCAGACCGCTGCCAGCGACAGGAACATGACCCAGGAGCGGCGCGACATTCGCCTCGAGGATGGCAGACAACGGCCATCAGTCCAAATGAAGACGGCTTGGGCAGGCGATAAGCTGTGCTGATGCTCGACGTCCGCCGCATGCGGGTACTGCGCGAGGTCGCTGCCTGCGGCTCGTTCTCCGCCGCGGCCGAGGCGCTCAGCTTCACGCAGTCCGCGGTGTCACAGCACGTCGCCGCGCTGGAGCGAGAGGCCGGCACCCAGCTCGTCGAGCGCCGGCGCAGGGGCGTGCGGCTGACCGACGCCGGGCGGGTGCTGGTGGGCCATGCCGACGCGATCCTGGCCCGCATCGACTGCGCCGAGCAGGAGCTCGCCGCGCTGGCCGGGTTGCGCGGCGGCCGCCTGCGCCTGGTCTCCTTCCAGAGCGGCGGCGCCACGCTCGCCCCGCGGGCCGTGGCCGGTTTCCACGAGCGCCACCCGCAGGTCGAGCTCTCGATGCTCGAGGCGGAGCCGGAGGAGGCCGCGGAGCGGCTGCGAAGCGGCGATGTGGACCTCGCGCTCGTCTACGACCACGAGTCGACGCCGGGTCTGCTCGGCCCCGACCTGAGCCTGACCCACCTGCTGGACGACCGCTACGACGCGATTCTGCCCACCGGCCACGCCTTGGCGGGGCGCGCCAGGGTGTCCCTGTCGGACCTGTCCGGCGATCCCTGGGTCGCCTCGACCTCCGTCTGCGGCTGCCGGCAGATAACCGAGAGCGTCTGCCGCGACGCCGGCTTCGAGCCGCGCGTGGCATTCGAGGCCGACGAGACGCAGGCGGCCCAGGCGCTGGTGGCGGCCGGCGTGGGCGTCACGATGCTCCCCCAGCTGGCCCTGACCACGCTGCACCCCGGCGTGGTGGCGCGGCGGCTGGCGAATCCGCCCGCGCGGCGCGTCTGGGCGGCGCGCCTCGAGGGGGCCTACGCCTCACCCGCGAGCGACGCGATGCTGCAGACGCTGCAGGACGTCGCGGAGGAGTTCAGCGAAGCGCGCCTCGAGCTCGCCGCGGGTTAGGCGCGGCCGGCCCGCTGCTCGCCCGCGCGGAGCAGGCGCTCGCGCAGCTCGCCCGCCTCCTCTGGGGAGGGGTCGAACGCGGACGGGTCCGGCAGCTCGTCGAGGCCGGACAGCCCGAACAGCTTCTCGAACAGCTCCGTTGTGCGGTAGAGCGTGGCGCCGAAGCGCGAGCGCCCCGACTCGTCGATCAGCCCGCGCTCCACCAGCGTGCCGACGGCTGACTCCGAGGCCACGCCGCGGATGCGGGCGATCTCCGGGCGGGAGACCGGCTGCAGGTAGGACACGATCGCCAGGCACTCGGCCTGTGCCTGGGTCAGCGGCGGCGTGCGCGGCCTGGCCAGGAGGCGCCGGGCGGCCCGCTCGGCGACGGGGTCGGTGGCGAGCGTGAACCCGCCCGCCACCTCGCGCAGCACCACCCCGCGGTAGCCCTCGGCGTAGTGCTCGCGCAGCCGGGCGAGGGCCTCCACGATCTCGCCCTCCGACACCTCTGCAGCGTCCGCAAGGCGCTCGACCGAGACTGGCTCGGAGGAGAGGAAGAGCAGCGCCTCCACGGTGCGGGCGAGGTCGTTCACGAGCTCGGCACCACCGTGATCGGCCCGAACGGCACCTCCTGCTCCCACTTCGCCTCTCCCGCCTTGTAGAGCTCGAGGAGGGCGAACAGGGTGACCGCCTCGGTGAGGCGGTCGGCGCCCTGCACGGCGTCGTCGAACGAGAAGCGCGTGCGGCTGGCGAGCAGGCCGCGTAGGTGGCGGAGGCGCTGCTCGACGGACACGGCGGGACGGCGCACGTGGGCGAGGTCGAGCGGCGGCGGCGTGTGCAGGAGGTCGCCGACGGCGCGCGCGAGCAGCTCCGGGTCGTATGCGGCCTCGGCCGCCTCGACCGAGATGCGGCGCAGCTCCGGCGGGAGCGGCGCGGAGCGGTAGCGGTGGCCGTGCTCGGCAGCGAGTCGCTCGTGGAGGTGCTCGGCGGCAGCCCGGTAGCGGTGGTACTCGAGCATCCGGGCGAGCAGCTCCTCGGCGGCCTCGCGCGGCTCGAGGTCGAACCCTTCCTCGTCCTCCTGCGGGAGCATGAGCCGCGACTTCAGCTCGAGCAGCGCGGCGATCAGGACGAGGAACTCCGTGGCGGCCTCGAGGTCCAGCTCGCCTGCGCGCTCGAGGTGCTCGACGTACGCCAGCACCACCTCCGCGAGGTCGACCTCGAGGAGGTCGACCTCCTCCTTGAGCACGAGCGTCAGGAGCAGGTCGAAGGGACCGTGGAAGACCTCGAGGTCGAGGTCGAGCGTCGCGAGGGACATCGCCGTCGACAGGCTAGACGCGCGGGCCGACGTCACCCGGACCGATACCCATGACCCGTCTTACCTCGGACATCGTCTCCTGCGCGATGGACCGGGCGCGCTCGGCGCCCATGGCGAGGGTTCGCTCGAGGCCCTCCTCGTCCGCGCGCAGCTCGCGGTAGCGCTCCCCGACCGGCGCGAGCATGTTCACCAGCGCCTCGGCCACGGCCGTCTTGAAGGCGCCGTAGCCCTGGCCCGCGAACTCCTCCTCCACCTGCTCGGGCGCGATCTCGCGGGTCACGGCCAGCATCTCGATCAGATTCGAGATCCCGGCCTTGTCCGGCGCCCGCACGATCTCGCTGCCGGAGTCCGTCTGAGCCCGCTTGAGCTTGCGGCGGATGGCGTCCGGCTCGTCGTCGATGTAGATCAGGCCGGCGTCGCTGCCGTAGCTGGTCGACATCTTGGCGCCGGGATCCTGGAGATCCATGATCCGGGCGCCCACCTCCGGGATCACGTGGTCGGGCTCCACGAACGCTTCGCCGTAGGTGATGTTGAAGCGGCGCGCGATCTCGCGCGAGAGCTCCACGTGCTGGCGCTGGTCGTCGCCCACCGGCACCTCGTCGGTCTTGTAGAGCAGGATGTCGGCCGCCTGGAGCACCGGGTAGAGGAACAGGCTGGTCCGGACGAGGTCCCTCTCGCGCGCCGACTTCTCCTTGAACTGGTGCATGCGCTGGAGGTCACCGTAGGGCGTGACCGAGGCGAGCAGCCAGCAGAGCTCCGTGTGCTCGCGGACGTCGGACTGGCGGAACAGGATGCAGCGCTGCGGGTCCAGTCCCGCTGCGATCAGCATCGCCGTGGTGTCGAGCACATAGCCAGGCAGGGCCACGGGGTCGTACGCGACGCTGGTCGCATGGAGATCTACGATGCAGTGGATGGTCGGGTCCCCGCGGTCCTGGCCCACCACCCAGCCGCGGATCGCTCCGAGGTAGTTGCCGACGTGCTTGCGGCCGGTCGGTTGGATGCCGGAGAAGATGCGCACGGAGCGCGGCAGTCTATGCGGGCCCGACCTGCACGGGGATGCGTTCCACGGCGTTGTTCGCGTAGCCCTTGAGGTTCCAGGCGGGATCCAGGGGCTGGGTGTTACCTGCCGCGTCCGTGGCGCGTGAGCCGAGCTGGTGCGCGCCGGGCGGCGCGTCCCACTCGAACCGCCAACCTCGCCAGGCGGCGTCGCCGAGCGGCTCGTCGAGCAGGGCCGGAGCGAACGTCGCCCCGGCGTCGGTGGACACCTCCACGCTCTCGATCGGGCCGTGCCCGGACCACGCGCGTCCCGTGAGGGTCACGATGCCCGGCTCCAGCGTGCGCTCGCGGGTCAGGAAGTCCGGCACCCCGGGTGGCACCATCAGCGAGCGCGGGAGCATGCGGGTGACCGGCTCACCGGGCACTCCCTCGGCGTTGTAGAGGCGGTACCCGACGGCCTGCTGGTAGCCCTGGAAGGGCTGCTCGAGGAGCGTGATGCGGGCGAGCCACTTCACGTTCGTCATGCCGTACCAGCCCGGCACCACGAGCCTGAGCGGATGGCCGTGCTGGGGGGACAGCGGCCCGCCATTCATCTCGTAGGCGAGGAGCGCGCGCTCGGTGTCGGCCAGCCGCAGGGAGCGCTCGTACGCCTGCGGGACGCCTCCCTCTACCCCGCTGTCGAGCCCGGTGAAGAGGGCCTCGACGGCGGTCTCGGCGATGCCCACCTCCTCGAGCAGCGGGCGCAGGGGCGTTCCGCCCCACTCGGCCGTGCCGACCGCCTCGGTGAGCCATGGCTGGCTCAGCGGCCGGGGCGCCAGCAGGGCGCGGCCGTTGCCGGCGCACTCGAACGTGATCGGCAGAGACACCCGCTCGCGGGCGCGCAGGTCGTCGAGCGAGAGGCTGAGCGGCCGCTCCACGGCGCCCCCGAGCTCGAGCCGGAAGGCGTCCGGCTCGACCGCCGGAATGTCGTAGTGGATCAGGAGGTAGTGAAGGCCGGCCGGGGTGATCGGGTAGCGGAGGGCCTCCAGCGGCAACCCGTGGTTGCGGGCGGCGAGCCGAAGCTCGGCGAGAGTGAAGGCCTCCTCGGCGACCGTGCCGGCGGGGGCAGAGTCCATTCCGGCGACTCTAGTACTCGAGCAATCCGGCGTCGAACCCGCTGCCCGCGCCGAACAGGAGGAGCATCAGGGCGGACCCCTCGAAGCGCCGGCAGAGGGCCGGCTGGCCGGGCGGATCGCCCTGCTGCGCCGCGAGGGCTCGCCGTGAGAAGGGCCGCCGAGCCGAGTGTGGGCCCTCAGAGTCACGCATATGGCGCCTTTGAGGGCCCACACTCGCAGCGCAAGTGCGCCCGGGAGCCCACACCCTTGACTGCTGCCGTCCGAACCGGCCGGCACCACGTGGCGCAGGCAGCGGAACCCCCGGGCGAGGGCGCCACCTGGCGCGGCCGACGAAGGCGCCCCCATGATCGCCGCCGGCGAGGGGGCGAAACGGCCGCCCCGCTACATCGCGCCCGAGCCGCTCGCGGGCGCCTTCCGGGCCCGCTCGGGGTCGCCCGGGTTCTCCTGCTCGGAGCGCCACCGCACCACCGGGCGCTTTGCCGCGCCCGCCTCGTCCAGGCGGCGCACGGGCGTGCTGTAGGGCGCGTTTCGCGCGATCTGGGGGTCCTCCGCCGCCTCCTCGAGGATGGAGCGCACCATGTCGGCGAAGTGGTCGAGGCGCTCCTTCGTCTCGGTCTCGGTCGGCTCGATCATCAGCGCTTCGTCGACCAGCAGCGGGAAGTACACCGTCGGCGGGTGGACGCCGTGGTCGAGCATCCGCTTTGCGATGTCGAGCGTCCGGATGTCGAGCTTCTCCTTCGCTGCGCTGCCCGACAGCACGAACTCGTGCATGCAGGTGCGGTCGAAGGCGATCGGGAGGTACTCGCCGATTCCATCCTCCGCGAGCCGCGCCTTGAGATAGTTGGCGTTGAGCACCGCGACCTTCGAGGCCTCCTCGAGGCCGTCGCTCCCCAGCGAGCAGATGTAGGCGTACGAGCGGACGAAGACGCCGAAATTGCCCTGGAAACCGCGCAGCTTGCCGATCGACTTGGGGCGGTCGTGGTCGAGGTCGAAGAACGGCTCGGCGCCGTTGTCGCCGCCCCTCCGGACCACCTGTGGCGACGGGATGAACGGCTCGATCCGATCGGACACCGCGATCGGCCCCGCGCCGGGTCCGCCGCCGCCGTGCGGCTGCGTGAAGGTCTTGTGCAGGTTGAAGTGGACGATGTCGAAGCCCATGTCGCCGGGCCTCGTGATGCCCATCACCGCGTTCAGGTTCGCCCCGTCGTAGTAGAGCGTGGCGCCGGCGCCGTGGACGATTTCGGCGATCTCCTCGATGTTGCGGTCGAACAGCCCCAGCGTGTTGGGGTTGGTGAGCATCAGGCAGGCGACCTCGTCGTCCGCCTTGGCGCGCAGGTCGTCCAAGTCCACCCCGCCGTCCTCGGCCGTCCCCACCTTGACGACCTGGTAGCCGGCCATGGTGACCGTGGCCGGGTTGGTGCCGTGGGCCGTGTCGGGCGTCAGCACCTTCGTGCGCCGCTCGCCGCGCTCCTCGAGGTAGGCGCGGGTGAGGAGCAGGCCGGCGAGCTCGCCGTGGGAGCCCGCGCTCGGCTGCAGCGAAACGTGCGGCAGCCCGGCGATCTCACCGAGCGCGCCCTGTAGGCGCCACATCAGCTCGAGCGCCCCCTGGGCGTGCTCGGGGTCCTGGAGCGGATGGAGGCGGGCGTGGCCGGGCAGGGCCGCGACGCGCTCGTGCAGCTTCGGATTGTGCTTCATGGTGCACGAGCCGAGCGGATAGAAGCCCTCGTCGAGGTGGAAGTTCTTCGACGACAGCGTCACGTAGTGCCGCACCAGCTCGGGCTCCGAGACCTCGGGCAGCTCCGCTGCGCGCTCGCGGCGCTGCGAGGCGGGCAACAGCTCCTCGACCGGCACCTCCGGCACATCCGCCTGAGGCGCCACGAAGGCACGCCGGCCCTCACGGGACTGCTCGAAGATTGTGAGCGTGTCGTCGTTCATGCCGCCACGCCCTCGCGGGCCCGCACGAGGCCCGCCAGCCGGTCGATGTCGTCGCGCGTGCGCCGCTCCGTGATCGCCACCAGCAGGCCGTCCTCGTACTCCGGGTACTCGCGGCCGAGCCGGAAGCCCGGGTTGATCCCCTCGGCGCGCGCCCGTTCGAAGAGCCCGTCGAGATCCGGCACCCGCACCGCGAACTCGCGCACGACGGGGCCCGGGTTGATGGCGTCCAGCCCCAGGGCCTCGCGGGCGTAGTGCGTGCGGCGCAGCATCAGCTCGGCAAGCTCGACCACGCCGCGCTTCCCGAGCCAGGACAGGTACACGACGCCGGCGAGCGCGTTCAGCGCCTGCGACGTGCAGATGTTGTGCGTGGCCTTCTCACGCCGGATGTGCTGCTCGCGCGTCTGGAGCGTGAGCACAAAGCCGCGCTTGCCGTCCACGTCGCGGGTCTCGCCGGCGATCCGGCCGGGCATCTTTCGCAGGAAGCGCTCGCCCGCCGCGAAGAACCCGAACGAGGGACCGCCGAAGTCGAGCCTGTTGCCGAGCGTCTGCCCCTCCCCGACGCAGATGTCCACGCCCTGCTCGCCGGGCGGCTTGAGGATGCCGAGCGGCAGCGGGTCGGCGGCGCAGACCACCACGGCGCCGGTGCGCCCGGCGGCCTCGGCCAGCTCGGCCAGCTCCTCGACAGTTCCGAGGAAGTTCGGCTGTTGCACGAATACGGCGGCGGTGTCGTCGTCCACGGCCTCGGCCAGGGCGGCGGGGTCGGTCGCGCCCTCGGCCGTGAGCGGCACCTCCTCAACGGTCATGCCGTACCCCGCGGCGTGCGTGCGCAGCGCGGCGCGCGAGTGCGGGTGGACGCCGCGGCTGGTAACGAGCTTGGTGCGGCGCGTCTCGAGCTTCGCAAGGTAGCCGGCCGCGGCCACCGCGCTCGGCCCCTCGTACACGGACGCGTTCGACACCGGTAGCCCGGTCAGCTCCGAGATCGCCGTCTGGAACTCGAACATCACCTGGAGCCCGCCCTGGGAGATCTCGGGCTGGTAGGGCGTGTATGGGGTCAGGAACTCCGAGCGCGACAGGAGGTTGTCGACCAGCGCCGGCACGTAGTGGTCGTACATCCCGGCGCCGAGGAAGCTGACCTCGGCGTCGCAGTGGCGGTTGCGGGCGGCGAGCGCCGACAGGTGGTCGTTCACCTCCTGCTCGGAGCGTCCCTCCGGCAGGTCGATCGGCCGCCCCAGCCGGACCGAATCCGGGATGTCCGCAAACAGGTCGTCGAGCGATGCGGCGCCGATCGCGCCGAGCATCGCCTCGAGGTCCTGGTCGGTTACGGACGTGTATCGGCTCAAAGGAGCTCCCGGTAGGCCTTCACGTCAAGCAGCGCGTCGACCTCGTCGGGCTGGCTCAGCCTGACCCTCACGAGCCAGCCGTCGCCATAGGGGTCCTCGTTGATCTTCTCAGGCGAGTCGGCCAGCGCCTCGTTCACCTCGAGGATCTCGCCGGACAGCGGCGCGAACACATCCGACACCGCTTTCACAGACTCCACCTCGGCGTAGGCACCGTCCTTGGTCACGTTTGCGCCGGCCTCGGGCGGATCGAAGAAGACCACCTCCCCGAGAGCGTCCTGGGCGTACCAGGTGATACCGAACGTCGCCTCCTCGCCTTCGATCCGCGCCCAGTCGTGCTCGGCGTGGTACTTGAGGTCCTCGGGGTAGCTGGCCTCAGCCACTGGTCTCCTTCCGGTCGTACAGCGGTTTGCTCCTCACCTCGGCCGGGCGAGGCTTGCCGCGAACGTCCACCTCGATGCCCGTACCCGGCTCGGCGTCCTCCAGTGGCACGTAAGCCATTCCGATGCCGATCCCGAGGCACGGCGACAGGCTCCCGCTGGTCACCACGCCCTCGCCGTGCGGGGCATTCAGGGGGTTGCCCTGGCGCGGGATTCCGGGCCCGGTGAAGGCGAAGGGGACGAGCGTCTGCTCGGGCTCGAGCTCGCGCAGGGCGTCCGAGCCGACGAAGCCGGTATCGAGCTTGCAGCACCAGCCCAGGCCGGCCTGGATCGGGTCGCGGTCCTCGGACAGGTCGTTGCCGTAGAGGTGGAAGCAAACCTCCAGGCGGAGCGTGTCGCGCGCGCCCAGGCCGGCCGGCCGCACGCCGCGCTCGAGCAGCGCGTCCCAGACCGCGCCTGCGCCGTCCGGGGGAAGCATCAGCTCGCAGCCGTCCTCGCCGGTGTAGCCGGTGCCGCAGACGAGCGCGGGGACCCCCGCGATCTCGACATCGGCCGTGCGCATTCGGGCCGGAAGCCCCTGTCCGAGCGCCGCGCGGGCATCGGGGCCCTGCACGGCGAGCATGGCCCAGTCTGCGTGCGCATCCTTGACATCAACGTCGAATTCGCCCGTCTGCTCGCAGAACCAGGCGAGATCCTTCTCGTGGTTGGCCGCATTTGTGACCGTGAGATAGCGATCGCCGAGCCGGTAGGTGAACAGGTCGTCCAGGACCCCGCCGTCTTCCCTGCACAGCACCGAGTACTGCGCTCCCCGCTCGGCGATCTTCGTCACGTCGTTCGAGAGGATCCGCTGGAGGAACGCCTCGGCGTCGGGGCCCGAGCTCTCGATCTGCCCCATGTGAGAGACGTCGAACATGCCCGCCGCGGTGCGAACGGCAACGTGTTCCTGGCGGATCCCCTCGTACTGCACCGGCATCTCCCACCTGGCGAAGGGAACTAGCTTTGCGCCGGCCTGCTCGTGGCGGTCGAACAGAGGGGTACGGCGCAGGGTGTCGGCGACGTGCGACAAGCGCGCGCCAAGGCTATCGCTAGGGCCGTGGAAGCAGCCGATCTAGGCCTCCAGAAGGGCGGCCACCAGCGCCAGCGCCACCTCGGCGCGGGTTCGAAGCGACTCGGCGCTCACCCACTCCTGCGGGGTGTGAGCGCCGCCGCCGCGCGGGCCAAGGCCGTCGATCGTAAGCGGCACGGCGGCGGCCATGTGGCTGGCGTCGCTGGCCCCGCCGCGCTCGGCGGCCACGAGCGGCCGGCCCAGGCGGCCGCTCGCTCGCTCGAGCAGGTCCCCCGAGACGGCGCGCGTGTCCATGCCGGGCCACGAGCGGACCATGTTGGGCTCCACGTGCACGTCGCCAAGCTCCTTGGGCACCACGTCGAGCACGGGATCGAAGGCGTCCAAGGTGTCTGCGCGCAGATCGCAGACCAGCTCGCCGTGCGCCGGCACCACGTTGAAGGCCTCGCCCGAGCGCATGATCGTGGGCACGGCGGTGAGCCTGTCGGGCCCGTCCGGGTCGCTGCAGCCGGCCACGCGCCGGGCCACCTCCGCCAGCGCCAGCAGGGCGCTGCGGCCCTTCTGGGGCGCGGAGCCCGAGTGGGCCGGCCGCCCGTGGGCCTCTACCCGCAGCGTCCCGGCCGCCTTGCGCTTGACGATCACGGCCTCGCGGCCCTCGGCGTCGCGCTCCCCGGCCTCGAAGCAGAGGCAGGCGTCGAAGCCGGCGAAGCGCTCGGCGTGCGCGAACGCGGCGGTGCGCCACTCCTCGTCGTTCACCAGCAGGATCGCGGCCTCGGCGTAGAGCTCGGGCCGGTCGGCGAGCTCCCGCATCGTGCCGAGCGCCAGCGCCACGCCTCCTTTCATGTCCACGGCGCCGGAGCCGGTGAGGCGGTCGCCCTCGCGGGCGAGGGGGCGGTGGGCGGCGTGGGCGACCACCGTGTCGAGGTGGCCCAGCAACAGCAGCCGCCGGGAGCCCGACCCGTTGAGCAGGCCGACCAGGTCGGGCACGTGCGCCGGCGTGGAGCACTCGACGCGCTCCACCTCGGCCTCCGGGGGGAGAAAGGCGGCGGACAGCGCAACGGCCTCCTCGGCCCCGGCCACGTCGCCTGAGGGCGTGGAGACGCCGACGAGGGCCTCCAGCTCCCGCTCCGCGACCAGCGCGACCCGAGGGGCCGCCTCGATCATTCGATCGCTCCGGTGCGGGCCGAGCCCGCCCCCTCGCGCACGGCGATCGCTCCGGTGCGGGCCGAGCCCGCCCCCTCGCGCACGGCTCAATCCTTCAGGAAGGAGGGAACGTCGATGTCGTCGTCGGTGATCTCCAGCGAACGGCGCTGGCGGTCGTCCATCTTCACGTCGCGACGGCGCGGCTCGCTGCGGCGGCCGGTCGAGTCCTCGGTGAAGAGCGGCGTGCGGCTCGGGGCGCTCGAAGCCGGTCGCGATCACCGTGACGCGCACGCCGTCGCCCATGCCGTCGTCGACGACGGCGCCGAAGATGATGTTCGAGGTCGCGTCGGCGGCGCCCTGGATGATCTCGGCGGCCTCGTTGACCTCGAACAGGCCGAGGTCGGTGCCGCCCGTGATGTTGAGCAGGATCCCGGTGGCGCCCTCGACGGACTGCTCGAGCAGCGGGCTCGAGATGGCGTTCTTGGCCGCCTCGGCCGCCCGGTTCTCGCCGGAGGCCTCGCCGATGCCCATCAGCGCCGAGCCGGCGTCCTGCATGATCGTCCGGACGTCGGCGAAGTCGAGGTTGATCAGGCCGGGGGTCGTGATCAGGTCGGTGATGCCCTGCACGCCCTGGCGGAGCACGCGTCGGCCTCGCGGAAGGCGTCGAGGATGCTCGTGCGGCGCTCGACCACGGCCAGCAGCTTCTCGTTGGGGATCACGATCATCGTGTCCACCTGCTCGCGCAGGCGGTCGATGCCGTCCACCGCCTGGCGCATGCGCTGGGAGCCCTCGAAGTCGAACGGCTTGGTCACCACGCCCACCGTCAGCGCGCCGACCTCCTGCTTCGACACCTCGGCGATGACCGGCGCGGCGCCGGTGCCGGTGCCGCCGCCCTCGCCCGCGGTGACGAAGACCATGTCCGCGCCCTTGAGCGCCTCCTTGATCTCGTCGCGGCTCTCGTTGGCGGCGCCGTAGCCGACCTCGGGGTCGGCGCCCGCGCCGAGGCCCTTGGTGAGCTGGTCGCCGATCTGCAGCTTGATGTCGGCGTCGCACATCTGGAGCGCTTGGGCGTCCGTGTTGACCGCGATGAACTCGACGCCCTTGAGCCCGGCATCCACCATGCGGTTGACGGCGTTCGTGCCGCCGCCGCCGATGCCGACGACCTTGATGACCGCCAGGTAGCTGCCAGTGTCCATGGAGGGTCCCGTTCCTCTCTGCCGCTCAAGCTCAAGCGATCATCGAGGGTTCCTCGATAGTCGCAAGGACCGCACTGTAGGCGGGATTCGCCGAAAGTGTCAACCGCCCTCGCAACAAATCGTGCACGAGCAGACTCAATGCGAGGTCGAGGGTTGGTGAAGTCTCGACCATAGGTTGAGAGTATGTCGCGGCCGTTCGAACTGCCCGCAATTCAGGGCGACGGCGCCGCCGCGGCCCCGGCTCCGGTGCCGTCGGTGACCGGCGCGGCCGGCGCCGGCGCGGGGGTGGCGGGCGCCGGACTCGTGGTCGGCGTCGGAGGGGTCGTGCCGGTCTGGGTGACCGTGCCGGGCGCCGGAGCGGTGGTGCCGGCGGGACCGTGCCATCCGGGGGCGGGATCGTGCCGGTCGCGGGCGGGATTGTGCCGTCGACCGGCGGGAGCGCCTCCGCCGCCGGGTCGACGGGCGCCCGAGGGTCGCGTCCGTGGGCGTTCCGGGCGGGACCGTGGAGGTCGCACCCGCCGGGGCGACCGGGACGATCGTCTCCGCCGGCAGCCCCCCGCGGCCGGCCGTCCCGGGATCCGCACGTCCACGTAGCTCGCCCCGCTCGCCTCGAGGTCGGCGAGCACCCGCGAGGCGGCCGCCCACTTGGCGCGCAGCGCGGGCGGCGTCGCCGAAGATCAGCTCCGGGCCGTCTCTCAGCTGCGCGACCTGGCCGCAGCTGGCCGTCCTCGCCGACCTCCGTGATGCGCCCGCGGAGGGCGGCGGGCGCGGCGCCCGCAATCGCGGCGGCGGCGAGCGCGGTGGCGTCGCGCAGGTCGCTCGCACGCCAAAGGCTCCGTCGACCTCCACGGTCGGCAGGCGCCTTCTCGACGGGCACGCCGGAGGATCGTGCCGTCGGCCGCCACGGGCACCCGGCCGCCGTCGCCGACCGCGACCGCCGCGGGCACGTGCTCGACCACGTGGATTCGCAGGCCGTGGGGGAAGTCGGTGGTCACCTCGAGCTCGCGCACCACCGGGAAGCCGGCCACGGCGCGCTCGAGGCGCCTCGTGGTCGACGTGCAGGGTGGTCATCGAGCGGCGCGCTGTCGGTGAGCGCCAGCCGGACGCGCTGGGAGTCGGAGGTGCTGAGCCCGGTGACGGTCACCTTCTCGACCGCCACGAACGACGAGTCGCGCAGCCAGAACTGGTAGCCGGCGGCGAGCAGCGAGGAGACCGCGACGGCCGACGAGCAGGCGGCGCCGAACCCGGCTTCGACGCGACGAGGGAACGCGCGCGGTCGCTCACGCGCGGCAGCCGCGGAAGCGAGCGCAGGCGCCCGGCCGGCGTGGCGGCGCCGCTCACGAGGAGGGTCCCTCCTCCCGCAGCGCCGAGGCGTCTACCTCGCCCAGGAACTGCACCTCGGCCTCCAGCCCGACTCCGAAGCGCTCGCGCACGCGGCGCTTGCCCTCGCGCCATCAGCGCGATCACGTCGGCGGTGGTCGCCTCGCCGGGGTTCTCGACGAAGTTCGCGTGCTTCTCGGAGAAGCGCGCGCCGCCCACCGTCAGGCCGCGGCAGCCGGCCTGGTCGAGCAGCACGCCCGCGCTCCGGCCCTCGGCCCGCGGGTCGTCCGGGTTCTTGAACGTCGAGCCGAACGTCTTGATGCCCGACGGCTGCGCCGCCTTGCGCGCCGCCCGCATCTCCGCGAGCGTGGCCTTCACCGCGTCCGGCTCGGCGGGCGAAAGCGCGAAGGACGCCCGGGCCACGATCTCGCGCGGGCCCAGGTTCGAGCGCCGGTAGCTGAATCCGAGCTCGCCGGGCGTGCGGCGCACCGTGCCGCCCGGGGTCGCGATGTCGACCCATTCGAGCACTCGCGAGAGGTCGCCGCCGTAAGCGTTCGCGTTCATCTTCACGGCGCCGCCGACCGTGCCGGGGATGTTCACGCCGAACTCGAGGCCGGTCAGCCCGGCGCGCGCGGCCCGCGCGGCGGCCTGCGGAAGGCGGGCTCCGCCGCCGCAGAGCAGGCGGTCGCCATCCTGCTCGATCGTCGACGAGCGAGCCGTCCAGCTTCAACACGAGTCCTCGGAAACCGGCATCCGCTACCAGGAGGTTCGATCCCGACCCCACCACTCCTACCGCGATCCCCTCCCGCGTCCGCCCAGGCCAGCAGCTCGGCGAGGCGCTCCGGCGAGTCGGGACGCGCGAACCAGTCGGCCGGGCCCCCCGTGCGGATCGTGGTCAGGCGGGCGAGCGGGTAGTCGCGCTCGACTCCCTGCGGCGGGGTCATCCGGCCAGCCCCCGCGCGAGCCGGTCCACGTCACCGGCCCCCAGGGTGAGGAGGAGGTCGCCCTCGCGGAGCTCCGCCGCCAGCATCCGCTCGGCGTCCTCCATCCGGGGCAGCCACCACACCGGTCGCCCGGCGGAAGCATCCGCCGCGGCCTGGGCCACCAGGAGGCCGCTCACGCCGGGGAAGTCCTCGCCCCGCTCGCGCGCGGGGTAGATGTCGAGCACCACGACGAGGTCGGCGAGCGCCAGCGCGCGCCCGAACTCGCGCGGGAGGAGCCGCGTGCGGGAGTAGAGGTGGGGCTGGAAGCACGCCACGAGCCGGCCGCCCTCGCCCTGGGCGAGCGTGCGGGCGGCCTCCAGCGTGGCGCGGACCTCGGTCGGATGGTGCGCGTAGTCGTCGAACACCAGCGCCCCCGACGCGGTCCGGCCGTGGGCCTCGAACCGCCTGGCCGCGCCGGTGAACGTGGCGAGCGCCGGGGCCGCCTCGGGCGGGTCGACCCCCGCTGCCCGGCAGGCGGCGAGCGCCGCGAGGGCGTTCAGCACGTTGTGACGGCCGGGAACGCGGAGCTGCACCTCGGTTCCCTGGACGTCGAAGCGCGATCCGCCGGGAAGCAGCTCCACCCGTCCCCGCACGTCGAAGCGCACCTCCCGCCCGCGGCCGGCCAGCTCCACGCCGGGGCCGAGGATCCTCAGGTCTGCCGGCTCGGCGAACTCCGCGAACGCCTCCTCCAGCTCCCTCAGGGTCGCGTAGGTGGCGTGGTGGTCGAGCTCGATGTTCGTGACCACGGCGACGGGACGGCTGAGCTTGAGGAACGACCGGTCCGATTCGTCGGCCTCGATCACCGCCCACCCCCCCGCGCCCCAGGCCGCGTTCGTGCCCGCGGAGCGCAGCTCGCCGCCGATCAGGAGGGCCGGATCGCGACCGGTCTCGCGGAGCACGTGGGCGGCCATCGACGCGGTGGTGGTCTTCCCGTGGGTCCCGCTCACCGCGATCGTCCGCTTGAGGCGCGAGACCTGCCCGAGCAGGTCGCCACGGTGGAGCACGGTGGCCCCCGCCGCGCGGGCGGTGGCGAGCTCGGGGTTGTCGTCCGGGATCGCTGTCGACACGACCAGCTCGGCCCCCGGCGGGTAGTTCGCCGCGTCGTGGCCGATGGTGGGCTCGATCCCCGCGGCGCGCAGGCGCTCGCAGTAGGGCGAGTCGGCGCGGTCCGAACCCGTGACGCGCGCGCCCAGCTCGTGCGCGACCAGCGCGAGCCCGCTCATGCCGGCCCCGCCGATGCCGACGAAGTGCAGGGTGCGGCCCCTGAAGGGCTGGGCGGAGTCGCTTGCCATCGCCGGCTGACCTTAGTCCCGGCCCGCCAGCTCCAGCAGCTCGTCCGCGATCCGCTCCGCCGCGTCGGGCTTCGCCGCGGCGGCCGCGGCCTTCCCCATCTCCGCCATTCGCTGCGGGGCGCCCAGCAGCGCGGCCACCTCGCGGGCGAGCCGGGGTCCGTCCAGCTCGTCGTCGGGCACCACCACGGCGGCTCCGGCGCGCTCGGCCCAGCGCGCGTTCTTCGTCTGATGGTCGGCCGTGGCGTGGGGATAGGGAACGAGCACCGCCGGCAGGCCGGCCACAAGCAGCTCCTGCACCCCCCCGCCGGCCCGGGCCACCGCCAGGTCGGCCGCGGCCAGGGCGTCCGCGAAGGGCTCGATGTACGGGTAGAGGTGGTAGTGCGGCGGGGAGCCGAGCGCCTCCAGGCGGCGGCTCAGGTCGTCGTAGTCGCGCCTGCCCGAGGCGTGGAGCACCGCGCCCGGCGCGGCGGTGCCAAACGCGTCGAGCGCCGCGTTGTTCAGCCGAAGGGCGCCAAGCGAGCCGCCGAACACCAGCACGCACGCCTCGTCCGCGCCGATCCCGAAGCGCTCGCGGGCCGCCGCGCGGTCCGCCGCGCCCGTACCGGCGGGCACCGGCCGGCCGCTCACCATCCATCGCGAGCCCGTCAGCCCCTCGATCGGAAATGCCAGGAAGACGCGCGCGGCGAGCGGCGCGAGCAGCCGGTTCGCCATCCCGAGGCGGCTGTCCGCCTCCGTGAGCACGAGCGGCAGCCGCAGGCTGCGGGCTGCGAGCCCCACGGGGCCGGCCACGTACCCGCCGCCCCCGAGCACGGCGTCGGCGCCGAGCCGGCGCAGCAGCCGCCGGGCGCGCGGCACGGCGAGCCCCGCCAGCATCCCGGCGCGGAGCGCCCGAAGCGGGTCGTGCCGGTCGATCCCCTCCACCCGCAGGCGGTGGAACGGGTACCCGGCCGCGGGCACGAGCTCGGTCTCGGCGCGCTCTCCCCCGATGAACTCGACGTCGGCGCCGCGCGCGCGGAGGGCGTCAGCGACCGCCAGCGCGGGCACCACGTGCCCGGCCGTCCCGCCGCCCGCGATCACGATCCTGGGCATCGCGTCCTCCCTCGATCGCCTCGAGCCGCGGCCGGGTCTCCCTGCGAGGCGCTCGCCCGCGCGTCGCGGCCACGTTCAGCAACAGCCCCATCGCCCCGAGCAGCACGATCAGGTTGGTGCTGCCGTACGAGAGAAACGGAAGCGGCACGCCGGTGAGGGGCGCCATGCCCATCACGGCGAAGAAGTTGAGCGTCGCCTGGCACAGGATCAGCGAGGTCACGCCCGTCGCGAGCAGCTTCGAGTACAGGTCGCGGGCCGCCTTGGCGGTCCGCAGCCCGGCGTAGGCGATCATCCCGTAGAGGCCGATCACTCCGAGGATCCCGATCAGGCCGAGCTCCTCGCCGATGATCGCCAGGATCATGTCCGTGTGGGCCTCGGGCAGGTAGAAGATCTTTTGCACGGACTCCCCCAGGCCAACCCCGAAGAAGCCGCCCGAGCCGATCGCCGTGAGGGCCTGGACCGCCTGGAAGCCGGAGTCGCCCGCGTCCGAGAATGGGTCGAGGAACGAGGTGAGCCGCTCGCGCCGGTAAGGCTCCACCAGCGCCATCAGCGTGGCCAGGGCGGCGAGTGCGCCGAAGATGCCGCCCAGGAGCCGCAGCGGCGTGCCGGCGGCGATCAGAAGCGCGCCGAGCGCGAAGCAGATCGTCATCGCCGTGCCCATGTCCGGCTGCTTCAGCAGCAGCAGGCAGGCCACGCCCACCACGATCAGCAGCGGCTTCACGAGGCCGCTCAGCGTCTTGGTGGCGCGCGGCCGCGCCGCCAGCACCTGCGCGGCATAGAGCACGAGCGACACCTTCAGGAGCTCCGAGGGCTGGAACTGGAGCGGGCCGAAGCCGAGCCAGCGCGTGGCGCCGTTCACCGTCACGCCGAACCCCGGCAGCATCACGAGGACCGTCAGGAAGAACGACGCCACCATGAAGAAAGGCGCTACCGCGCGGATCGCGGCGAGCCCGTGCCTCGACGCCGCGTGCATCACGGCGAGCCCGATCAGCCCGAACAGGAGGTATCGCTTGAGGTAGTACGAGGGATCGCCGCTGCCGCTCAGGAGCGACTCGGCAGAGCTTGCCGAGTAGACCATCACGGCTCCGCCCGCCAGCAGGCAGAGCGTGGCGGTGTAGAGGATCGAGTACTCGACCGGTCGCTTCGCGGCGGCAACGCGCGAACCCATCCGGCCTTCCTTCGACGCGCGGCCGCGGATTCATTCCGCCGGCACGAGGGACCGGAAGCGATCGCCGCGCTCCTCGTAGTCGCGGAACTGGTCGTAGCTCGCGCAGGCCGGTGAGAGCAGCACCACCTCGCCGGGACGAGCGGCCGCCGAGGCCTCGCGCACGGCGGTCTCGAGGTCCCCGCAGCGCATCAGCGGCACGCCGGCGGGCTCGAGGTCGGCGGCCAGCCGGCCCGCCGCCGCCCCGATCAGGTAGCAGGCCCTGCAGCGCGCCGCCACGGGCTCCCGCAGCCCCTCGAACCCGCCTCCCTTCAGGCTGCCGCCCAGGATCGCGTGGACCCCGCCCTCGAAGGACTCGATCCCGCGGGCCGCCGCGGACACGTTGGTGGCCTTCGAGTCGTTCACGTACAGGACGCCGCCGGCCTCGCCCACCTCCTCGAGCCGGTGGGGCACGCCCGGGAAGCTACGCAGCGCGCCCGCCACGGCGGCTGCGGGCACCCCGGTGGCGAGCGCCGCCGCGGACGCGCCCATGGCGTTCTCGAGGTTGTGCGGGCCGCGCAGCCGGATCTCCTCCGCCGGCAGGGGCAGGTCCGCGGGATCGCCGAACGTGATTCGCCTTGCCTCCCCCGGCAGCGCCAGCCCGGGCGGCGCCACCGCAGCCTGGTCGGGCCGCTGGCGGGCGAACATCCGCAGCTTGGCGTCGCGGTACGCCTCGAAGGTCCCGTGCCGGTCGAGGTGGTCCTCGCTCAGGTTGAGGAGCAGCCCGGTGTCGGGCGCGAACTCGAGCGAGTCCTCGGCCTGGAAGCTCGACACCTCGCACACCACCGTGGCGTCCGCCTCGAGCCTGCCGACCAGCGAGGCGAGCGGCGTGCCGACGTTGCCCGCCACCGCCACGGGCCGGCCGGCCTCGCGCCAGATCGCGCCCAGCAGCTCGGCCGTGGTGGTCTTGCCGTTCGTGCCCGTGACCGCGACGAAGCGCTGCGGCAGCAGCCGCCAGGCCAGCTCGAGCTCGCCCAGCACGGGCAGACCGCGCTCGCGCGCGCCGGCGATCACGGGCGCCTCGTTCGGCACGCCGGGGCTCTTGACCACGCAGGCCGCCCGGTCGAGCAGCTCGACCCCGTCCACGCCGAGGTGCGCCTCGAGCCCGGCGGGCACCTCCGGGCGCCCCGAGTCCGTGCCGACCACCCGGCCGTGCGCCTCCAGCATGCGCGCGGCTGCCACTCCCGACCGGGCCAGCCCGACCACGAGAAAGGGGCCGGCGGGAAGCGGCGGCCTCACGGGGTGATCGACTGCTGGTAGAGCGTGAAGCCGATCGCGGCGCAGATCGCGGCCACGATCCAGAAGCGCAGGATGATCTTGGTCTCCGACCAGCCGAGCAGCTCGAAGTGGTGGTGGATCGGGGCCATCAGGAACACCCGCTTGCGGAAGCGCTGGAACGAGACGACCTGGATCGCGACCGAGAGCGCCTCGATCACGAAGATGCCTCCGATCAGGATCAGGAGCACCTCGGTCTTCGTGATCACCGCCAGCCCGGCGATCGCCCCGCCCAGGCCGAGCGAGCCGGTGTCGCCCATGAACACCGACGCCGGGAACGAGTTGAACCAGAGGAAGCCCACGCAGGTCCCCACCAGGCAGGCGCACAGCAGGGCGAGGTCGAGCTGAACGGGCGCCTCCCGCCGGTGATGAAGGTCATGGCGGTGAAGGTGAGGAACACGATCGCCGCGCAGCCCGCGGCGAGCCCGTCGAGCCCGTCGGTCAGGTTCACCCCGTTCGTGGCCCCTGCCAGCACGAGGAAGATCAGCACCGGATACGCAACGCCGAGGTCCACGGTGGCGTCCACCACCCGCAGGTCGAGCGTGTCCTGGTAGTCGAGGTACTCGGTCACCACGAGCCAGAGCCCGATCGCCGTTAGGCCCTGCACGAGCAGCTTGGTGCGGCCCGAGATCCCGAGGGAGCGGCGCTTGCGGAGCTTGGTCATGTCGTCGGCGAAGCCGAGCCCCGCCATCGCGAGCGCTGTGGCGAGCACTGCCAGGCTGGCCGCGCGGTATTCGGACAGGATCAGAAAGGGCACGCAGACCGCGAGGAAGATCGCCAGCCCGCCCATGGTCGGGGTGCCGGCCTTCCCGTGGTGTCCCGCGGGCCCCTCCTCCCGGATCTGCTGGCCGAACTCCTTCAGCCGCAGGTACTCGATGAAGCGCGGCCCGAGGAACATGCAGATGAGCAGGGAGGCCATGCCCCCGATGAGGACCTCGCCGAGCATGTCTGTCTAGGCGAGCACCCGCTCGAGGCCTACGGAGCGCGAGCCCTTGATCAGCACGCGGTCGCCGGGGCGGGCGAGCTCCTCGAGCAGCGCCCCGGCCTCCTCGGGGCTCGCCACGGGGTGCGTCTCGCCGTCGAAGCCCTCGGTGTAGGGGAGCGCCTCCTCGGCCACCGGCACGAGCACGTCGATGCCGAGCGCGGCTGCGTGGGCCCCGATCTCGCGGTGGTAGCCGTCGGAGCCGGGACCGAGCTCGGCCATGGTGCCGAGCACGGCGATCCGCCGGTTCGCGCTGCTCGCCGCGAGGTGATCCAGGGCCGCCCGCATGGACATCGGGTTGGCGTTGTAGCAGTCGTTCACCACGGTCACGCCCCCGGGCAGCTCCACCACCTCGCCGCGCAGCGAGGAGAAGCGCACGTCGACCCGGCCGCGAACGGGGACCCCGAGTGCCCGCGCGGCGCCCACGGCCGCGAGCGTGTTGAGCAGGTTGTGGGGCTCCGAGTAGGGCAGCTCGAGGTGCACGATCTCGTCGCGCGCCTCGATCTCGGAGCGGCCCTCGTCGAACGAAAGCAGCCTGACCTGGCCGCCCGGGCCGAACGTCCAGGTGTCGAGCTCCTGCTCGCGCAGGTGTGCGGCGAGGAGCGGCTCACTGGCCGGGACGACGCAGGCGGCGCCGGGCCGCAGGTCGCGGATCAGCTCGGCCTTGGCCGCCGCCACCCGCTCCACGGTGCCGAGCAACTCGAGGTGAACGGGGCCGACGTTCACGATCACCCCCACGTCCGGCTCGGCCACCGCCACCAGCTCGGCGATCTGACCCTCGCCGCGCATCGCCATCTCGAGCACCAGGGCGTCCGTGCCGCGCGGCGCCTCGAGGATCGTGAGCGGCAGCCCGATCTCCGTGTTCCAGTTCTCCCGGCTCGCGTGGGTGACGAGGCGCGCCCCGAGCAGCGCGGCAAGGATGTCCTTGGTGGAGGTCTTGCCGGTCGAGCCGGTCACGCCGACCACCCGGGCGCCCAGCTCGTGTCGCCAGGCGCGGGCGAGCGCGTGGAGCGCCGCGAGGGGCTGATCGACCGCGATGACCGCGGCCTTGCTGCACGCCGAGTGGCCCACGGTGCCCTCGACCGCGTCGAGCGCGGAGTCGCGATGCTCACGCCCCACCACCGCCCCCCAGGCGCCCGCCTCGAGCGCGGCGGCGGCGTAGTCGCCGCCGTCGGCCGCGGCACCCGGCAGGCCGACGAACAGGTCGCCCGGCCGCACCACGCGCGAGTCGATCACGGCGCGCTCGGGGCCGGCGCGCTCGGGGTCGCCCGCGGCCAGCTCGCCCCCGGCGGCGGCCGCGACGCGAGCCGCGGAGAGGTCGATCATTGCCGCCTCACGCGCGCGCTCCGAGCCGGGCGCGGAGGGCCGCCGCGGGCCTCGCTCAGGTCGTCGAACGGCTCCTTGCGGCCGTTCTCGAACTCCTGTCCCTGCTCGTGGCCCTTTCCGGCGATCACCACCACGTCTCCGGGCTCGGCCGTGTCGATCGCGAGCGCGATCGCGCGGCGCCGGTCCGTCTCGCGCTCGGCCTCGGGGCCGGCGCCCTCCATGATCGCGTCCACGATCGCCTCGGGCGGCTCGCTGCGGGGGTTGTCCGAGGTCACGACCACGCGGTCCGCGAGGCGCCGCGCCGCCTCGCCCATCAGGGGGCGCTTGCCGCGGTCGCGGTCGCCGCCCGCGCCGAACACGACGTGGAGGCGGCCCCGCGTGACCTCACGCGCCGCCTGCAGCACGTTCTCGAGCGCCTCAGGGGTGTGGGCGTAGTCCACGAGCACGCCGAAGTCCTGCCCCTCGTCCACGGGCTCGAAGCGCCCCGGCACGCGCCCGAACGACGGCAAGGCGGCGGCGATCGCGTCACCCGGCACCCCGAGCGAGCGCGCCGCCGCGACGGCGCCGAGCACGTTCTGCACATTGAACAGCCCCGGGAGCGGCGACTCGAGCCGAAGCTCGCCGTCGGGAGTCTCACAGCGGAAGCGCGAGCCCATCAGGTCGAACTCCACTTCCCGGGCGCGGTAGTCGGCCTCGTGCCCGACCGAGAAGGTGACGCAGTCCACCTCCTCCGCGATTCGCCGCCCGTAGTCGTCGTCCACGTTTACCACCGACAGCCCAGAGTCCTCGAACAGGCGCCGCTTGGCGGCGAAGTAGGCCTCCATCGTCTCGTGGAAGTCGAGGTGGTCCTGGGTCAGGTTGGTGAAGATCCGGCAGGCGAAGCTGATGCCGGCCACCCGGCCCAGCTCGATCGCGTGCGACGAGACCTCCATCGCACAGGCGCGGTCGCCGCCGTCGAGCATGGCCCGGAAGGTGGCTTGGAGGTCGATCGCCTCCGGCGTCGTGCGCTCGACCTCCTCATCCACGCCGCCCACCACGCGCTTGACGGTGCCGAGCAGGCCGGTCTGGCGCCCGCCCGCCTCGAGCAAGTGGCGCACCAGGAAGGCTGTGGTGGTCTTCCCGTTCGTGCCGGTGACCCCGACCACCTCGAGCTCCGCGGTCGGATCCCCGTAGAAGCGCGCCGCCGCCGGGCCCATGGCGGCGCGCACGTCGTCGACAAGCACCTCCGGCACGCCCAGACCGAGCGGACGCTGGCAGACGAGCGCGACCGCCCCGCGGGCGACCGCGTCGGGCGCGAAGTCGTGCCCGTCCGCTCGGAAGCCCGGTACGCAGAAGAAGAGCGTCCCAGGTGTGACGCTCCGGCTCGAGTAGGCGAGCCCCGAGACCTCGACCTCGGGGGCGCCATTCCCCATCAGGTCTCGAAGGGTCATGTGTGCGCGTGCAGGATACCCCGCGCCCCCTACCGCGGCGGGATCTTCAGGTACGGCAGCGCGAACTCCATGATGCGCTCGAAGGCCGGCGCCGCCACGGTGCCGCCGTAGATGTCGCCACGCGGCTCGTCGACCATCACCGAGACCAGCAGCTCGGGGTCGCGCGCCGGCGCGTAGCCGATGAACGAGGCCACGAAGTCGGTCTTCGAGTAGGTGCCGTTCTCCGCCTTCTCGGCGGTGCCCGTCTTTCCGGCGAGCGTGTAGCCCTCGACCGACGCCTCGGCCGCGGTGCCACCCGCCGCCAGGACGCCCTCGAGCATCCGCGACACCCGATTCGCGGTTCTCTTCGACAGCACTCGCTTCCCGGGTGAGCCGTGGCCGGCAACGATGTACGGCCGGCGCCTGACCCCGCCGCTCGCGATCGCGCTGAAGGCGGACGCCATCTGGATCGGCGTCACCGAGATGCCCTGCCCGATCGGCATGTTGCCGATCGACGAGCCGGAGTAGTCCTCCACGTCGAGCACGATGCCCTGGTTCTCGCCCGGCAGGTCGACCCTGGTCGGCTTCGAGAAGCCGAACTGGCGCACCCAGTGGTCGAAGCGCTCGGCGCCGAGCTTGAGGCCGATCATCACGGTCCCCACGTTGGACGAGCGGGCCAGGATGTCGGCCGTGGTGAACGTGCCGCCGCCGCCGTCGTGCGCCTCGCCGATCACGCGGTCCGCCACCTGGATCGTCGGCGGCACCTGGAACGGCGTGGTGGGCTCGATCAGGCCGTCCTCGAGCGCGCCGGCCACGGTGAACGCCTTGAATGTCGAGCCCGGCTCGTAGTTGAACTGGATGGCGCGGTTCTGGCTCGCGTACGCCGGCGAGCCGGCCACGTTGTTGGCGTCCACGCGCGGCCAGTTCGCCAGCGCGAGTATTGCCCCGGTGCGCGGGTCCATCACGAGCGCCGTCGCGCCGGCCGGCGTGTAGGTCTGCCCCACCTCGGACAGCACCGCCTCCACCCGCTCCTGGATCGCCGCGTCGAGCGTCAGGTGCAGGTCCTCGCCCAACTCCGCGCGGTCGGTCTCGACGAGGCTGACCGGCTCTCCGAGGGCATCCTTGACGAGACGGCGGTGGCCGTCCTCGCCGGCGAGCGTCTCGTCGCGCGAGTACTCGAGCCCCGACAGGCCGGTGTTGTCGGTGCCGACCATTCCGAGCACCTGTGCGGCCAGGTGACCCTGCGGGTAGCTGCGCTTGGGCTCGACCACGGTGTCGATGCCCTCGATGCCGAGATCCTCGATCTGCTGGCCGAGCGCGGCGTCCATCTTGCGGCGCAGGTAGACGAACCCGGCGTCGCGATCACTCAGCTTCTCGAGCAGCTCCTCCTCCGTGCGGCCGACGAGCGGTGAGAGCCTCGTCGCCACCCGCGCGGGGTCGTCGATCAGGAAGGGATGGGCGAACACGGTGACCGCGTCCTCCGACACGGCGAGGTCCACGCCGTGGCGGTCGAAGATCGTGCCGCGCGGCGCGGGCACCTCCAGGTCCTCGACCTGCTGCTCCACCGCCCGCTCGCCGAGCGAGTCGGACTTCACCGTGCCGAGCCACGCGGCGCGGGCGGTGGCGGCGCCGAGCAGCAACAGGAAGAGGGCGAATAGGAGCCCGATCCGCCGCTCGACGAGCTTCATGCCTGGATGGCGAGCGCGCGGTGCGCGCACGATCTCATTCGGGAAGGAGGGTCGTGGCCGTGGGCGCGGCGTTGGTGGCGGGTGCCGGCTGAGTGGGCGCGATCGGCGCGGGGGTGGCGGTCCCGGTGGGCGCGGTGATGCGCTTGGAGGCGTTGTGCGCGTCGCGCTTCGGCTTCGACTCGAGGTAGCGGACCTCGCCGGCGGCCGGGTAGACGAGGCCGAGCGCTACGGCCGCCTCCTGGATGCGCTCGCTGCTTGCGAGGCGCGCGTAGTCGTGGCGGAGGCGGTCGTTCTGGCGCTTGATCTCGGTCGCCTTGTCCGCCATCTGCGTGATCTCGCGGTTCATCTGGAGCAGGTCGACGTTGAAGAAGACGATGCCCGCGAGCAGCACGCCGATGAGGCCGATCCAGAGCCGGCCGGTGAGGAGGGCATCCAGCACGCGGGCGCCGCGAGGCAGCGCGGCGACGCGCGCAGTGGACCTCGCATGTCCGGAGACCCGGCGCGCCGGGGCCGTGGTGCGGCTCGGCGCAGCGTGCCGGGCGGGGGCGGCGCGGCGGGGGGCCACGGCGCGTGCACCGCGCGGGGCGCCGCCGGCGGTGGGCTGCGGCGCCGTCGCGCGGGCGGCACGCGCCATCAGGTGGGCTCCCCAGCACCGAGCTTGCGGGCTGCCCGCAGGCGACCGGACTTGGCGCGCGGGTTGGTCGCCACCTCGCCAGGCGTGGGCGCCACGGCGCGGCCGGTCAGCAGCTCTGCCTCGGGCTCGCGGCCACACACGCACACCGGGAAGTCGGGCGGGCAGATGCATCCGCGCGCCCTCGCCGCCAGGAAGCGCTTCACGCGCCGGTCCTCGAGCGAATGGAAGGCGATCGCCGCGAGGCGACCGCCTTCCCTGAGAAGGTTCCAGGCCAGCGGAAGCGCCCGGTCGAGCGAATCGAGCTCGCCGTTCACGGCGATCCGGACGGCCTGGAAGACGCGCTTCGCCGGATGGCCGCCGCCGAAGCTTCGCCGCACGGCAGCCGGCAGCGACGCCTCGATCGCCTCCACCAGCTCGCCGGTGGTCTCGATCGGCGCCGAGCGCCTGCGCCTGACGATCTCGCGGGCGATGCGGCGTGCGTTGGGGTCCTCGCCCAGGCGCCGGAACACCTGGGCGAGCTGGCGCTCGTCCCACTCGTTCACCACCGCGCGGGCGTCGAGCTCCTGCGCGGGGTCCATGCGCATGTCGAGCGGCGCGTCGTAGGAGTACGAGAAGCCGCGCTCGCGGGCGTCGACCTGCATCGAGGAGACGCCGAGGTCGAGGTAGGCGATGTCGGCTTCGAGCCCCTCCTCGGCGAGCAGGGCCAGGCCGTCGGCGTAGTCCATCCGCAGGAAGCGCGTGTCGCAGGCAACCTCCGCCGCGAGCTCGTTGAAGTGGCGCTGTGCGGCGGGGTCGCGGTCGATGCAGACGAGCGTCCCGGTGGGGCCGAGCCGGTCCGCGACCAGGCGGGCGTGGCCGCCCGCGCCGAAGGTGCAATCCACGGCGGTTTCGCCCGGCGCGGGCGCCGTGAGGTCGATCAGCTCGCCCGCGAGCACGGGCACGTGGACTCGGCTCATGTCAAGAAGGATGGCCAAGGCGCTCCGTCACCTCCCCGATCTCGGCGTCGAGGGCCTGCTGCTCCTCCTGCCAGCGCTGCCGCGCCCAGACCTCGAGGTGGTCCCCCACCCCGGCAACCACGACCTCCTTCTCGATGCCGGCGTGCGCCAGGAGCGGCGGCGGCAGCGTCACCCGGCCGCTCGCGTCCAGGTCGACCTCGAAGGAGTTGCCCTGGAAGAAGCGCGACATCTTGCGGTACTCCGAGCCCATCGGGTTCAGGCCGCTCAGCGCGCGCTCGATGATCGCCTCGTTCGTCTCGGGCGTCCAGATCGCGATGCAGGGCTCCGGCGTCTTGGCGAGAACCGTTCCGCCAGAGAAGGCGGTGCGGAACCGGGTCGGGATGCTGAGCCGGTTCTTGGAGTCCAGGGAGTGCTCGAAGTGGCCTCGAAACGCCAACGGTCATATCCCGCGCGAGTGCGTTGGACCGGAGTGGCGGAGTGGGAGGAGCCCCGCCACTCCGGTCGATTGCTTGGCGCCACACTACCCCACTTTCTCCCACCTAGCAACACGATTTCCCACTTTCCGTCCGACGCCGCCCACTTGGTCCCGTGAGCACGCTCTGCAGAGCCGAATTCGGGGGCTCCGGGGGAGCCGGTTGTGGCCCCTTCCTGCAATTCCCGTTGCACCGGGAAGGGCCTGTGCCGCAACCCCGATAGGGCTCGCGCTGTTGGAACAGGGGCAAGCGAACCCGGACGGACGGGAGGTACGAATCTCATGAAGCGCCGTCTACGCGCTCCATCCCCCTCAATGGTCGTGGCGCTGATCGCGCTGTTCGTCAGCCTCGGCGGCTCCGCCTACGCGGTGGCCACCATCGGCTCGGACGACATCATCAACGGCTCCATCCGCAACCCCGACTTCAAGGACGGGACCCTGCGAGGCCAGGAGGCCAAGCGTGATGGCTTCGGCGGCGGTGGCATCAAGGAGGAGTCACTCGACGCCGGCAAGATCAAGCAGGTCCCGTCGGCGGTGTCATCCGTGACCGCGGAGGGCGTGACCCGGCAGGCGGTCGTCTCGAACGTCGGCGCGACCGTGCGCGGCCGCGGCGTCGCCTCGAGCGCCCAGACCGGGCCCGGCCAGTACCAGGTGGTCCTCGACCGCGACGTGCGCAGCTGCGTCTACGCGGCCACGCTCGGCGACGAGTCGGCGGCGGGTCCCGGCAACGGGCAGATCTCCGTCACCTCCGCGGCGGCGAACGTGAACGGCGTGCGCGTGGTCACGCGCAACAGCGCGGGAGAGATCGAGAACCGCTCGTTCCACCTGATCGTCTCCTGCTGAGCACTTAAGTCGGCGGGAGGAGCCGCCGGGACCTAGATCGGCAAGGCGGCTCCTCCCCCGTCCAGCAGCGCGGCCACGAGGGCGGCCGCCACCATCAACAGCACCGACGGGACCAGCAGAAGGGCCACGACCAGCTGGATCTTCGGCCCGGCGCGCGCGGCCTCCTCGCGGGCGCGCCGCGCGAGGGCGAAGCGAGCGTCGCGTGCCTGCGCCGCCAGGGTGTCGGCGAGCGGGGCGCCGTGGCGGCGGGCGCGCTCGAGCGCTGCCACCAGCGACCTGACCTCCGGGAGCGGAAGGCGCTCGACCGTCCCGCTGAGCGCCACCTCGAGCGGCACGCCGAGCGCGACCTCATGTCCCAGTGCGCGCCACTCGGCAGCGAGAGGCCCGCGCGCGCGGGCCCCGACCTCGCGCAACGCCTTTGGCAGCGAGCTGCCTGCCTCGACGCTCACGCGAAGCAGGTCGAGCAGCGCCGGCAGCTCGGCGCGCACCCGCCGGGCGCGCTCGGCGGCGCGGCGCGCGAGCCAGGCGTCGGGCGCGAGGAATCCGGCCACCGGCCCGGCGACGACGAGCGCGACGCCGAGCCTGCCGGGCGCCGCGGCCGAGAGGGCAGCCGCGACGAGGCCGCCGCCGGCCGCGGCGGCCGCCTTGGCCGCCATGACCTCCCGGGCGCCAAGCCCGCCGGGCCGCCCGGCCGCTGCGATGCGGGCCTCGAGGTCACCCGGCGCGGGCGCCCGGGCGGGCCGGAGCCGCCGGCCGAGGCGGGCGAGGACGCGCAGCAGGCGGGGTCCGGGACGGTGCATTCCACGCGGCCCCACAGCCCCCGCTTTGCCGAGGAGGTCGCCGAGCCCCGTCACCGCCAGAACTGCAGCAATGCAGGTCAGGACGGACGCCCCGCTCAAGTTCTCACCCTCCCCAGCCTTCTGATCAGCGCCGCTGCCACCAGCTGGAGGATCAGCGCGATTCCGACGAGCCATGCCGTCAGGAAGGAGCTCCACAGCCCGGCGAACCAGCCGGGACTCGCGAGTTCCGCGAGCAGCGCGCCGCCCAGCGGGAGGATCACCACGAGCACGCCGGTGAAGCGGGCCTGCGCCGTGGCCGCCCGCAGCTCGCCCGTCAGCCGGGCCTCCTCCTCCATCGCCCGCGCGGTCTGACGGAGGAGGCGCGCCAGGTCGCCGCCCGCGCGGCGCTGGAGCAGGCAGGCGGCGACGACCGTGTCGAGCCGGGGCGAGCGGACCCGCGCCCTCATCGCCTCGAGGGCGACGTCGGTGGGCGCCCCCGCTGCCAGCTCCGCGCCCGTGCGGCGCAGCTCGTGACCGGCGGCGCCGCTGAGGGAACGCGTGGCCTCCCCCAGTGCGCCCCGGAGCGAGTGGCCGCCCGCGAGGGAGTCTGCGAGGGCCAGCGCCAGGGCGGGCAGCTCGGCGTCGACCGCGCGGCGGTACCGCTCGCGCCGGGCACGCAGGAGGCGCGCGACCGCCCAGGGCCCGCCCGCGGCGAGCGCGAGGCCCGCGACCGGCCCGGCCAGCAGCCAGCCGGCACCGAGCGCGAGCGCGGCGCCGACGAGCAGGAGCCGTCTCCGCTCGACCACCCCCGGATTGCGCCCCTCCCGCCCGAGCGTGACTACGGCGTCGACGAGGCCCGCAAGGCCCCTCACGGCTCCGGCGCCCCTTTCGACCACGCTCGGGCCGAGGAGGTCCCAGGCGGCGAGTGCGGCGGCGGAGCCGGCGATTGCGGCGAGGGCAGGGGTCACTTCGGGCCCTCACGTGGGTGGCGTTCCGCTCCAGCGTGCGCCGCGTTTCGGCCGGTTCGGACGGCAGCAATAAAGGGTGTGGGCTCCCGGAGCGCTCCTAGATGGCGAGTGTGGGCCCTCAGAGGCGCCATATGCGTGACGGTGAGGGCCCACACTCCCGCTCGGCGAGCTTCACCGCGGTCCCTCGCGCCGTAGCAGTGCGATCCGCTCCCCCAGCCGCCCCTCTGCCGGCGCCTCCAGGGGGCCGCCGCGGCGGTAGAGCTCCCTCACCTGGCTGCTGTCGTTCGCCCGCGTCACCTGCGTGACCGACTCCACCGCCCGGCTCCCGTCCGCCAGCCGGGCCTGGTGCACGACCAGGTCGATGGCGCTCGTCACCTGCTCCCGCACCGCGGCGTGGGGCAGGCCCAGGCCCGCCATCAGCGCCAGCGTCTCCACACGCCGGAGCGCGTCGGAGGGCGAGTTGGCGTGCACGGTCGTAAGCGAGCCGTCGTGGCCCGTGTTCAGCGCCTGCAGCATGTCCAGGCATTCCGAGCCCCTCACCTCGCCCACCACGATCCGGTCGGGTCGCATCCGCAGCGCGTTCCTGACCAGCTGGCGGATCGTCACCTCGCCGCGCCCCTCCAGGTTCGCCGGGCGGGCCTCCAGGCGGACCACGTGGCGCTGGCGCAGTCGCAGCTCTGCCGCGTCCTCGATCGTCACGATCCGCTCCTCGCCCGGGATGGCGCCCGAGAGCGCGTTCAGGGTCGTGGTCTTGCCGGACCCCGTGCCGCCGCTCACCAGGATCGACGCCCGGGCGGCCACGCACACGGCCAGCAGCTCGGCGACGGCGGGGGGCAGCGTGCCCCGCGCGACGAGGTCTCGCAGCGAGAAGCCCTCGCGGCGGAAGCGCCGGATCGTCAGGCAGGGACCCGAGAGCGACAGCGGCGGGATCACCACGTTCACGCGCGACCCGTCGGCCAGCCGCGCGTCGCACAGCGGCGCGGCTTCGTCCACCCTCCGCCCCAGCGGAGCCAGCACACGCTCGATGGCGTGCATCAGCTCCGCCTCGCCGGCGAACTCCACTCCCGCACGCTCCAGCTTGCCCCGGCGCTCCACGTACACCGAGCCCGGTCCGTTCACCATCACCTCGTCCACGGCCGGATCGGCCAGGAGCGGCTCGAGCGGCCCGAGCCCCGTGGCGAGCACCACCACCCGCCGGCACAGGGCGTCCCGCTCGGCCTCGGGGAGCGGTGCCGCCTCGCGCTCGACGAGCCGGCGGACCTCGCCCTCCAGGCCATCCGGGCCGGTCTCGCCGGAGCGCGCCCGCTCCACCAGCCGCGCACGCAGCGCATCCGCGAGCTCGTCCAGGGCCTCCATTCCAAGCAAAGGCAGCGGGAGCCGCGGCTCGCCCCCGGTACCCTCGCCCGGTGGACCTGCCCCTCACCGGCGGCTGCATGTGCGGCGCCGTTCGCTACGAGCTCACCGCCCCTCCCGAGTACGCCGGCTACTGCCACTGCACGCGCTGCCAGCGCCGCACCGGCGGCGCCGCCTCCATCAGCGCCCGCGCGGCGCTCGGCTCGTTCCGGATCACAAGCGGAGAGGACCTCGTGGGCGTCTACAGGCCGGCCGACGGCTTCGAGAAGGCGTTCTGCGCGGGCTGCGGCTCGGCCCTCTTCAGCCGCAACCCCGAGAAACCCGACGAGATCGGCGTGCGCATGGGCACCTTCGACGGCGACCCCGGCGTGCGCCCCTCCTACCACCAGTACGTCGCCAACGCAGCGCCCTGGGAGCCCGTCCCCGACGACGGCCTGCCGCGCCACCCCGCCGCCCGGCCCGCCCGCTAGGAGCACCTGTGGACCTCACTCTCCTCCCCCTCGACCGGCCCACGGAAACGCGCACCTTCGAGAAGGGCCGCTTCGAGCTCTATGAGGTCGGCCCGATGACGCTCGGGCGCGCCACCTACGAGCCGGGCTGGCGCTGGTCGGAGCATGTCGGCGCGGCTAGCGGCGAGAGCCTGTGCCAGGTCGAGCACGTCGGCCTCGTGGTGAGCGGCCGGGCCGCGGTGAAGATGGCCGACGGCACCGAGCGCGTGATGAGCGATGGCGAGTTCTTCCACGTACCGCCCGGCCACGACAGCTGGGTGGTCGGGGACGAGCCCTACGTGTCGCTCCATCTCATGGGCAGCGAGGGCTACGCGTTGAACCCGTCATGACCCTCCGCCTGCACGACTACTCGGCCTCAGGCAACTGCTACAAGGTCCGGCTGCTCCTCGCCCAGCTCGGCCTCCCCTATGAGCGCGTGCCCGTCGACATCTTCGGGGGCGACACCCTCAGCGACGACTACGCGCGGATCAACCCCGCCCGCCAGACGCCCGTCCTCGAGCGCGATGGCGCCGATCCGCTGAGCGAGTCGGGCGCCATCCTGGTCCACCTGGCCGAGGGCACCGAGTACCTGCCGGAGGACCCGGACGAGCGCGCCCAGGCGCTGCGCTGGCTCTTCTTCGAGCAGGCCGAGGTGATCCCGGGCATCGCCGGCCTCCGCTTCCGCCTCATCACGGAGCGCATCCGCCCGGACGGCCGCGAGGTGCAGTGGCGCACGAGCGTGGGCAACGCAGCCCTCAAGGTCTTGGACGAAAGGCTGGAGAAGAGCGACTACCTGGCCGGAGACAGCTATTCCGTAGCGGACATCTCCCTCTTTGCCTACGTTCACGTGGCAAATGAGGCGGGATTCGAGCTGAGCGATTACCCGGCGGTGCAAGGCTGGATCGAGCGCGTGGAGGCCACAGAGGGCTTCATGAACGACCTCGAGCCCTACCCGCCGAACGCCCGGCTGGGCGCGAGCCGTTCGATCTACGACTGAAGCGAAGAACTTTGTTCGATCCGATGTAACGCCTCTCCCTGCGACATGGCTTTCATCGGACCGGGGACCGCCGAGCAGCTGATCGAGCGGATTCGGACCTCGGTGATCGGCGACAACGCCGTTATGGACGGGCCGTTCGGCCCGCGACGTCTCGTGTACGCCGACTACACGGCCTCGGGTCGCTCGCTCACTTTCGTGGAGGACTTCATCCGCGAGCGGGTGCTGCCGCTCTACGCGAACACGCACACCGAGGCCTCGGCCACCGGCCTGCACACCACCGCGCTTAGAGAGGACGCGCGCCGGATCATCCACGGCGCCGTGAACGGCGGTCCCGACGACGTCGTGCTGTTCTGCGGCTCGGGCTCCACCGGTGCCATCGACAAGCTCATCCGTGTGCTGGACCTCCCGACGCGCGACCCCCCGGTCGTGTTCGTAGGCCCGTAGGAGCACCATTCGAACGAGCTGCCGTGGCGGGAGTCCGTCGCCGACGTGGTCACTATTCGCGAGGATCCCGATGGGCGCGTCGACCTCGATCACCTCCACGGCGAGCTCCAGCGACACGCCGACCGCGGCCTGAAGATCGGGAGCTTCTCGGCCGCCTCGAACGTGACGGGGATCATCACCGACGTCGACGGCGTCGCGACCGTCCTCCACCGCCACGGCGCGCTGTCGTGCTGGGACTACGCGTCCGCCGCCCCGTACCTGCCGATCGACATGGCCGGCAAGGACGCCGTGTTCATGTCCCCGCACAAGTTCGTCGGCGGCCCTGGCACTCCGGGCGTGCTCGTGGTGAAGCGCTCGCTGTTGCGCAACGAAGTCCCGTCTGTGCCGGGCGGCGGCACGATCCTCTATGTGAGCCCGCGTTCCTACACCTACCACCCCGACCCTGAGATCCGCGAGGAAGCAGGCACCCCGGCAATCGTCGAGTCGATCCGGGCGGGTCTCGTGTTCGCGCTGAAGGAGGCGGTCGGCGCCCACGAGATTCGCCGGCGCGAGCACGACTTCGCGCGCCGCGCGCTCGAGTCCTGGGGCGGCAACCCGAACATCGAGATCCTCGGCAACCCAAAGCTCGACCGGCTCGCGATCGTCTCGCTCGGCCTCAAGCACCCGCCGCGGCTCCTCCACTCAAACTTCGTCGTCGCTCTGCTCAGCGACCTGTTCGGCATCCAGGCGCGCAGCGGCTGCTTCTGCGCCGGGCCGTACATCCATCGCATGTATCCGGTCGACGAGCCGTGGTCGGCCGGGATGCACGAGCAGGCCGCATTGGGCACCTCGGTGCAACGCTCGCGTTCGTGCGACTCGGCTTCAACTACTTCATCAGCGAGGCGGTGTTCGAGTACATCCTCGCGGCCGTCCACCTTCTCGCCGACCACGCCTGGAAGCTGCTCCCGCTCTACCGCTTCGACCCGGTGACCGGGCTCTGGCAGCACAAGAGCCATTGGCCCGCGCCCACGCTGCACAAACTCGCGCCGGTCCCCACAACGAGCGATCCGGACAGTGCGCTCGCGCGCCATCTCGACGAGGGGCGGCGGATCATTCAGTCCGTCCAGACACCGTCGCGCGCCGACCCGGCTCTGCCGCCGGAGTTCGAGCGGATCCGCTGGTTCCCGCTCCCCAGCGAGGGCGTCGCCCGGCTCAGGGTAGCCGGCGGCTGAAGAATCGACCGCCGTTCGATTTCCCGCACAGCGGGTACCCGATACGGGCAATGCCCAAGTCGATATGGAACGGCACGATCAGCTTTGGCCTCGCCCACGTGCCGATCAAGCTCTACTCGGCGACCGAGTCGAAGACCGTCTCCTTCCGCGAGGTGCACCTGAGCGACGGCGCCCCCATCGAGCACCGGCGGATGTGCTCGGAGGAGGGCAAGGAGGTGCCCTACAAGGACGTCGTGAAGGGCTACGAGGTGGCCGAGGACGAATACGTCGTGCTCGAGAAGAACGAGATCAAGGCGGCGGCCGGGGCGCGCGGCAAGGTCATCGAGATCGAGGAGTTCGTTCCGGGCGACGAGATCGACCCGATCTTCGTCGAGAAGACCTATTTCGTCGGCTGCCGGGACGACGGCGAGGCGTACCGCGTGTTCCACGAGGCGCTCAAGGAGACCGGCCGCGTGGGGATCGGCCGCTTCACCTACCACGACCGGGAGTACCTCGCCGCCGTCCGCTCGCTCGACGGGGTGCTCGCCCTGCACACCCTCCGCTTCCACGACGAGGTCATCGAGGCCGGCGACCTGGAGGTCACGATCCCGCGCAAGGGGCCGAGCAGGCAGGAGGCCAAGATGGCCGAGCAGCTCGTGGACTCGCTGCACGAGCAGTTCGACCCCGGCGACTACGAGGACACCTATCGCGAGGCCGTGCTCGACCTGATCGACCGGAAGGCGAAGGGCAAGAAGATCGAGCGAGTGGAGTTCGAGGAGCGCGATGAGACCGACGACCTGGCCGCCGCGCTCAAGGCGAGCCTGAGGGGCAAGAGGTCCTGACGATGCCGCGCCCGCTCTGGAACGGATCGCTCTCGTTCGGGCTCGTGAACGTGCCGGTGCAGCTCACCGGCGCCACCCGGGACCTCGACCTCCACTTCCGCCAGCTTCACAAGAAGGACGGCGCGCCGATCGAGCAGCGCCGCTTCTGCTCCCAGGACGACGTGGAGGTCGAATGGGAGGAGATCGGGCGCGGCTTTGAGCTCGACAATGGGAAGCAGGTCGTGCTGACCGACGAGGAGCTTGCCTCGGTGCAGCCGGAGAAGACCCGCACCATCGACGTGCAGTCCTTCGTCGACCTCGAGGACGTCGACCCGATCTACTTCGACAACACCTGGTTCCTCGTCCCCGCTGGCGACAGCCAGGGCACGAGGCGCGCCTACCGACTGCTCGTGGAGGTGATGGAGTCCACCGAGCGGGCGGCGCTGGGCCGCTTCGTGATGCGCACGAAGGAGTACCTCGTGCTGGTGCGGCCGCGCGACGGACTGCTGTCGCTCACCACAATGCGCTTCCACGACGAGGTCCGCCCAACCGACGGGATCGCCCCGGGCGGGCGCAAGCCCGCGAAGCAGAAGATCGAGCAGGCCGTGGCGGTGATCGAGTCGCTCGGGGCCGACTGGGATCCGGAGCGCTACACCGACTGCTATCGGGAGCGGCTGCAGCGCGTGGTGAAGCAGAAGCAGAAGGGCGAACGCGTGAAGGCGCCATCCGAGCCCAAGGAGCCGAAGCCGGCGCCGGACCTGATGGAGGCGCTGCAGGCGACGCTCGAGCGGATGGGCTCGAGCAAGGGCGACGGCAAGGGCAGGGCGAAGACGGGCCGCAAGACAGCGGCCGCAAAAAGCTAGTCCGAGAAGCTCTCCGGCCGCTCCACCGCGCGGCGGTACAGCTCGTCATCGATGTTGCGCCCGGTCACCACCAGCACCACCGGCAGGTCGGGCGCATCGAGCGCCGCGAGCGCGGCCAGCGCGGCGCCCGCCGACCCCTCAACGCGGAGGCCGGCCGCTGCGAAGGCGCCCACCGCCCGGGCGATCGCCCGCTCGGACACCTGTACGAAGGGCGTGCCGAGCCGCACCAGCTCCTCCACGGCCAGCGGCACCGCCACCCGCACGGCGAGCCCGTCCGCGAAGGTGCTCATGCGGTCGCACGCGACCGGGTGGCCGGCGGCCACGCTCAGCGCCATCACCGGGGCATCTTTCGAGACGACGCCGACGACAGCGCCTCCCTCGAGCCCACGCGCCACGCCTATCAGCAGCGCCCCGTTGCCGACCGGGACGATGGTCAGGGCGGGCGTCTCCCCGAGCTGCGCGGCGATCTCGCGCCCGATCGCCGTATAGCCCTCAAACTGGGTCTCCTCCGCCCCATCCTCGAAGAACGGCAGGCCACCCTCGCTCGCGAAGGTGCGGGCGGCGTCCTTTGCCTCGTCCACGTCGGCGCCCACCCCCCGCAGCTCGGCGCCCAGGCCCTCCATCAGCGCCACCTTCTCCTGGCTGACCTCCTCGGGCACGAACACCACCGCCCGCAGCCCGGTCCGCTGCGCCGCCCAAGCGGTAGCCGCGCCGTGGTTGCCGGTGGAGGCGGTCACGACCGCCGAGGCGCCCTGCTTCCGGTACGACTCGAGCGACGGCAGCGCCCCGCGCCACTTGAACGCCCCCAGCTCGTGCTGGTCCTCGCGCTTCAGCAGCAGCCGGCGCCCGGCGGCGAGGTCGGCCGGCGCCTCCTCGAGGGGCGTCGCAGGGTCCACGCGGCGCACACTAATCTCGCACGCATGAGTACTGCGACCGACCCCGCCCTGGAGGCCGCCGCCTGGAATCTCGAACCGCTCGTCGACGGCCTGGGTGCCGACGGCGTCGAGCAGCTCCTCGCCGAGGCGCGCGACCGCGCCACCGCCTTCGCCGAGCGTTATCGAGGGCGGCTCGGCGAGCTGGACGCCGCGGCGCTCGCGGACGGGATGCGCGAGCTGGCCGAGATCCACGACTTGGCCGGCAGGGCCGCCTCCTACGCGATGCTGGACTTCACGCTCGACACGGCCGACCCGGCCCGCGGCGCGCGGGTGCAGAAGGCCCGGGAGCTCGGGGCCGCGATCGAGACCCATCTGCTCTTCTTCGAACTCGAGTGGAACAAGCTGCCTGACGAGCACGCCGAGCGGCTGCTCGAGTCCGAGGGCCTCGACTTCTGCCGCCACTACCTGCGCACCGTCCGGCGCTACCTCCCGCACCAGCTGAGCGAGCCCGAGGAGCGGGTGGTGACGGAGCTCGATGTGACCGGCTCCTCGGCCTTCCAGCGGCTCTTCACCGAGCAGATCTCGGCGCTCGACGTGGCGCTGCCGGGCGCGGAGGAGCGGGCCTCGCTCGAGGAGGCGCTCAGCCGCCTCCAGGACCCGGACCGCTCCGCCCGCGAGTCGGCGGCCCGGGCGGTGACCGAGGCGCTCCAGCCCGGCGCGCGCACGCGCGCATACCTGCTGAACACGCTCCTCGCCGACAAGGCGACCAAGGACCGGCTGCGCGACTACCCGCACTGGCTCGCCTCGCGCAACCTCGCCAACGAGGCGAGCGACGAGTCCGTGGACGCCCTGATCGAGGCGGTGGTGGGCCGCTATGAGCTCGCGCGGCGCTGGTACCGGCTCAAGGCGCGGCTGCTCGGCCTCGACCGGCTCGCCTTCTGGGACCGCATGGCGCCGGTGAGCGACACCCAGCAGCGCATCCCCTACGACGAGGCACGCGAGATCGTGCTCGACTGCTACCAGGGCTTCTCGGCCGAGCTCGGCGTCGCGGCGGCGGTGTTCTTCGAGAACGGCTACATCGACGGACCGCCGCGGCCGGGCAAGCGCGGCGGAGCGTTCTGCTCATACACGGTGCCGTCGCGCCACCCGTACGTGATGCTGAACTACACCTCGCGCCCGCATGACGTGCTCACGATGGCCCACGAGCTGGGCCACGGTGTGCATGCATCGCTCGCCCGTCCGCAGGGCATCTTCCAGTTCACGACGCCGCTGACGATGGCCGAGACCGCCTCGATCTTCGGCGAGACGATCGTGCTCGAGCGGCTGCTGGAGCGCGCGCCGGACGCGGCAGAGCGCCTGTCGCTGCTCGCTGGGTCACTTGACGGCGCCGTTGCGGCGGTCTTCCGCCAGGTGGCGATGAACCGCTTCGAGGACGCGATGCACACGAGCCGACGCGATCAGGGTGAGCTGCCGGTCGACCGCTTCGCCGAGCTCTGGCTCGAGACGCAGGCCGACCTGCTCGGCGACGCGGTCGAGCCGCACGACGACTACGGCATCTGGTGGTCCTACATCCCCCACTTCGTCGACGCCCCGGGCTACGTCTACGCGTACGCCTACGGGAACCTGCTGGCGCTGTCGGTCTACCGCCGCTACGAGGAGGAGGGTGACGGCTTCGTCGACTCATACCTCGAGCTCCTGCGCGCCGGCGGCTCGCGCCCGCCCGAGGAGCTCGGCCGCATCGTCGGCGTCGACCTCACAGACCCCGGCTTCTGGAGCTCCGGCCTCGACCTGATCGAGCGGCAGCTCGGGGATGCCGAGCGCGCGGCCGAGGAGGCCGGCCGGACCGGATGACCGACACGGTCGAGGAGCTGATCCCGCTCCCGGTCGGCGAGGTTGCGCTCACCCGGCCGCGGGACGCCGACGCGCTGCTCTCAGAGGAGCAGTTCGAGCACGAGGAGTTCCTGCCCTACTGGGCCGAGCTGTGGTCGAGCGGAGTCGCGCTCGCGCACGACGTGGCGCGCCGCTCGCTGCGCGGCGCGAGCGTGCTGGAGCTGGGGTGCGGGCTCGGGCTGCCGAGCATCGCCGCCGCGCTGGCCGGCGGCCGGGTGCTCGCCACCGACTGGTCGCCCGACGCCTTGCGGGCCACGGCCGCAAACGCTCGCCGCAACGGCGCGGAGGTCGAGACCGCGGTGGTGTCGTGGGGGGCGCCGGAGCCGATCGTCGAGCGCGCGCCGTGGCGCTACGTGCTCGCGTCGGACGTCCTGTACGAGGCGCGCAACGTGGACCTGCTCCTGGAGCTGCTGCCGCGCCTCGTGGACCGCACCGGCGAGGTACTGATCGCCGACCCGAGCCGGCGGCCCGCGGAGCGCTTTCTCGAGCGGGCGGAGGAGCGCTGGGAGCTCCGCACCACCGACAGCCCGCGCGCCGCACGGGTCCGGATCCACCGGCTGCGGCTGCGGTCTTAGGCTTACGCCGGCAGCTCGGACAGCGTCCGGTACAGCTCGTGCGCGGCCGCCTCACCGAGGCGGAGGCTCTCGAGCCGGTAGCTCTCGTTAGGCGCGTGGAAAGCGTCGTCGGGGAGCGCGAACCCGCTGACGATCGCGGGGATGCCGCGCTCCGCCAGCACGGCGAGCAGCGGCAGCGTGCCGCCCAGCCGCACCAGGGCCGGAGGCCTGCCGCAGGCCCGCTCCATGGCACCCGCGGCCAGCTTGAGCGCCGGGTGTGCGGGGTCGAACAGCGCGGGGTCGGCGAGCTGCATCTCGATCGAGACCTCGGCCCGCTCGGGCGCGGCGGCGCGAAGGAGCCGCTCGAGCTCGGCCCCGATCTGCTCAGCCCGCTGGCCCGGGGCGAGCCGCACGCTGACGTGCCCGTTAGCGACGGCGGGGACGATCGTGCGCGGCTCGCCGGTCGCGAACATGTTCACGTCCACCGCGGTCGCGGCGCCCGTGCGGACGTAGAACTCGTCCCCAGCCCCGGGCGACACCTCGACGCCGCCCACCGCGGCGATCGCCTCGCGGCCCGGAGGCAGCCGCTCCCAGGACTCGCGCTCCTCGGGCGAGAGCGGTGCCACCCCGGCGGCGAGCTCGGGCCGCACCCGGCCGGCGGCGTCGGGCGCAACCTCGGCGAACATCGCCAGCAGCACGTGGGCCGCGTTCAGCACGGCGCCTCCGTAGAAGCCGGAATGCAGGTCGCGGGCGGCCGTGCGCACCTCGATCTTCGCCTGCGCGAGCCCGCGGCTGGCCACGGTGATCGCCGGGGTCCGCTCGTCCACCATGATCGTGTCGAACACGACCGCGCAGTCGGCCTGGTCCTCGCCCTTGCCGAGCCGCTTCAGCACCGAGCGACTGCCGATCTCCTCCTCGCCCTCGACCAGGAAGCGCACGTTCACGGGCAACTCACCGGCCCGGGCGAGCTCGCAGCCCACGTGCAGCAGCGGCAGGAAGTTGCCCTTGTCGTCGGCGGCGCCGCGCGCGTAGAGGCGTCCGTCGCGCTCCGTCGGCTCGAAGGGCGGGCTGTCCCACGCCTCGAGCGGCCCCGGCGCCTGCACGTCGTAGTGCCCGTAGGAGAGGATCGTCGGGGCCTCCGGGCGCGCGGCGCGCAGCTCGCCCACCGCCATCGGATGGCCGCCGTCCACCGTGACGGCCTCGGCGCTGCCACCGGCCGCCTCGATCCGCTCGCACACCCAGCCGCAGGCCTGCGTGAGCGCCGCCGCGTCGCCTCCGCCGGTGGAGACGGAGGGGATGCGCAGCCAATCGTCGAGCTCCTCGCGCAGGTCCGGCATCGGGGGTGCATTGTGCCTGTTCCGTACAGTCGGGCAATGCGGCGGTTGTTCCCCCTGGTGGCGGCCGTGGTCCTGGTGGACACGATGTTCTTCGCGGCCGTCGCGCCGCTCCTGCCGCACTACTCGGACGAGCTCGACCTCTCGAAGACCGCGGCCGGCGTGCTCGCGGCGACCTATCCGGCGGGGACCTTCGCAGGCTCGCTGCCGGGCGGCTGGCTGGCGGCACGGTGGGGCGTTAAGCCCACGCTGATCTGCGGCGTCGCGATGCTCGGGGTCACAAGCCTCGTGTTCGGGTTCGCGAACCACATCGTCCTGCTGGACGCCGCCCGCTTCGTGCAGGGCGTCGGGGGCGCGTTCATGTGGGCCGCGGGGATGGCCTGGCTGGTCTCGGCCTCGCCCCCGGAGCGGCGCGGTGAGCTGATCGGGTCGGCGCTCGCCGCCGCGATCATCGGGCTCCTGTTCGGCCCCGTGTTGGGCGGCGCGGCGACGCTCGTGGGGCCGGAGGTCGTGTTCAGCGGCGTGGCGGTGGTGGCGGCTGGGCTGGTCGCCTGGGCCTTGCGGATCCCGGGCGTGGCGCCGGAGCCGAGCCCGGGGCTCGGCGCGCTCCTGGCCGCCATGCGAGACCGCCCCGTCTTGGCCGGCGTTCTGGCTGTTCACGCTGCCGGCGTTGTTCGCGGGCGTGATCGAGGTGCTGGTGCCGCTGCGGCTCGACGATCTGGGAGCGAGCGGCGCCGCGATCGGCGCGATCTTCCTGTTGACCGCGGCGGTGGAGGCGGTGCTGAGCCCGGTGGCGGGACGCGTCTCTGACCGGCGCGGACGGCTCTTCCCGATCCGGGCCGGGCTCGCGGGTGCGGCGGTGATGGCGGTGCTGCTGCCGCTGCCGGGCACCGCTGTGCTGCTCGGCGTCACCGTCCTGTTCACATTCGCCGCGCTGGGGGTCCTTTGGGCGCCGGCGATGGCGATGCTCTCGGACGTGTCCGAGCACGCCGGCCTCGACCTGGCGCTCGCGTTCTCGATCTCCAACCTCGCCTGGGCGGCGGGCCACCTGTTCGGGAGCGGGTTCGGCGCCGCCCTCGCCGACGCCACCTCGGACGCCGTCCCCTACGGACTGCTCGGCCTGGCCTGCGCCACGACGCTCGCCGCTGTGATCCGGCTGGGACGAGGGGCCGCCGCAGGCTCACCGGCGACGAGCTGAGCCCTGGGCTACGGGCAGTTCGGCCAGGGCGTGGTTCCGGAGCGCCGGTACAGCTTCAGGGCCATGCGGTCCTGGAGCCACTCGGGCGCCTCCGCCGGGTCGCCCTCGCCGCCCAGCCCTTCCCAGGTGTCCATGCTGAACTGGTACTTGCCGCGGTAGCGGCCGCTGCGGGACACCGCCGTCGGGTCGCCCCCGGACTCGCATTCCGCGATCCGGTGCAGGATCCGGGGCAGCGACGTGCTGCGGGTGACGCCGCTGCTGCTGAACGGATCCAGGCCGAGGGCGCCGCGCGTCTGCGGGCCGACGATGCCGTCGACCACGAGGCCCTTCTTGCGCTGGAAGCGCTTGACCGCACTCTCGGTCACCGGGCCGAACACCCCGTCTGCGGCGACCCCCAAGGCCGACTGGATCTTCCTTACGGCGTCGCCGCGGTCGCCGCGCTTGACTACGACCTCGCTCGCCGCGGAGGCCGCGCCGATGCGGTCGGCGGCCGAGATGTCGGCGGTGTAGGCAAACACTGTTGCCGAGACGGCGAGCGCGAGCAGGAGGCGCCGCACGCGCGGCGGTGTGCGCGAGGCCTGCGGCGCCGCGACGGCATCGACAATCGCTTGCAACTTCCTTGGTCCCCTTTCCGATGCCTACGGGGTGAGCTGACGGGCTCGCGCCGGAAAGTGGCGCTACGCAGCCTTGGCGCTGCGATTCGCCCCAGCGGCCTGGTGGCCGCGAGTGGGTCCCCCGCTCCCCGCCGCCGGAACGGCGAGGACTCGGCAAACTGGTTACGAGGCTCGGTACCCAATCAGATCGGCCGGCGAAACGTCGGCCCGGATGTCCGAACTGCGCCTCGCCGGCGGGATGTCCGAACTGCGCCTCGCCGGCGGATACGCTCTCGCCGTGGACTTGGGCCTTGAAGGCAGGGTCGCCCTGGTGACCGGCGCCTCGCGCGGGATCGGCTTCGGCATCGCCCGCACGCTCGCAGCCGAGGGCGCGCGGGTGGCGATCTCGTCGAAGACACGCGAGCGGATCGAGGCCGCCGCCGCGGAGATCGGGGCACGCGGCTACGTGCACGACACCACCGACCTCGACGGCGCGCCGCGGCTGGTGGAACGTGTGGAGCAGGAGCTCGGGCCGGTTGACGTGCTGGTCGTGAGCACCGGGGGTCCGCCCGGCGGCGATCCGCTCGAGTTCACCTATGACCAGTGGCGGGACGCCCATCGGGAGCTGATGCTCGGCCCGATGGCGCTGATCAAGGCCGTGCTGCCCGGCATGCGCGAACGCGGGTTCGGCCGCATCCTGAACATCTCCTCGAGCGCCGCGCGCGAGCCGATCCCCAACCTGATGCTCTCAAGCGCCCATCGCAGCGGCATGCTGGCGACGTTCAAGACGCTCGCCCGGAAGGTCGCCTCAGACGGCGTGACCTTCAACACCATCCTGCCGGGCAGGATCGCCACCGACCGCCTCACCCACGTGTACGGCTCGCTGGAGGAGGCGGAGGCCGTGGCCCGCGAGGAAGTGCCCGCTGCGCGCCTCGGCACGGTCGATGAGTTGGCCGCCGCCGCCGCGTTTTTGTGCTCTGAGCAGGGAAGTTACGTGACCGGCGTGGCCCTTCTGGTGGACGGCGGACTCACGCGTTTCACCTGAATCTCGCGCTCGTCTCACGTACCTGAGCGGTCTCTCAGGGCCGGTTCAGGGGCGGCCCTGAGGCGGGCCGAGCAGGTCGCCGTTCCGCTCCCACCGGGCGATCTGGCAGCCGTCCTCGAGGCTGAAGCGCTCGTCCACCTGATCGCCCCGCAGTGTGCCAGTCACACGGGCCACGCCGGGGCCGCCGTAGATGGCCGTGCAGGCCATGTCGCGCGGGACGGGCGCCAGGCTCTGTGCCGACAGCTCACCACAGGCGGCCGCCCCCGGGCATTCGACGCGGCGTTCCAGCATCGGGCCGCCCCGTCCCTCCGGCCAGACCCTCACCGTGAGCTCGGTCGCGGGACCGGAGGGGCGGTCTTCGCGATCCTCCCCGCCGCCGCAGCCGGCAAGAAGGAAACACGCAAGCACGACCGCAAGACGAAGCATGCCCCCCTTCTACGCGAAGGGGGGCATGTCGTCACGCCTTGCGCGAGCAGCCGGCTCGGCCGGCTGCGCTGCGTTCGGTTTAGGCGGCGAGTGCGGCCGGCTGCGGCTCCAGCGCCAGGTCGAGCACCTCGCCGACCGTCATGACCGGGTGGAACTTCATCGCCTCGCGGACGTCCTCGGGCACGTCGTCGAGGTCGCCGCGGTTGCGCTCCGGCAGGATCACGTCGGTGAGCCCGGCCGCGTGGGCCGCCAGCACCTTCTGCTTGAGCCCGCCGATCGGCAGCACGCGGCCCTGCAGCGTCACCTCGCCGGTCATGCCGACGGTGTGGCGCACCGGGCGCCCGCTCAGGAGCGACGCCAGCGCGGTGGTCATCGTGATGCCCGCGCTCGGGCCGTCCTTGGGGATCGCCCCGGCCGGGATGTGCACGTGGTACTCGCGCTCGTCGAAGGCGTCCTCGTCGATGCCGAGGTGGTCGGCGTGGCCGCGCACGTAGGAGAGCGCGATGCGCGCCGACTCCTTCATGACGTCGCCGAGCTGGCCGGTCAGCACGAGGCCGTCCTTGCCCCTCATCGAGGTCGCCTCGATGAACAGGACGTCGCCGCCCGCGCCGGTCACGGCCAGGCCGGTGGCAACGCCGGGCACTGCGGTGCGCTCGGCGGCCTCCTGGAAGAAGCGCTGCCGGCCGAGGCCGTCGCGCAGCTCGGCCTCGCCTATCTGGACCGGAGCCTCGACCTGGCCGGAGGCCAGCTTGGTCGCGGTCTTTCTGAGCAGGGTGCCGAGCTCGCGCTCCAGGTTGCGGACGCCCGCCTCGCGCGTGTACTCGGTCACGACGGCGCGCACCGTGGCGTCGTCGATCGTGACCTCATCCTCGCGCAGGCCGTTGCGCTCGCGCTGGCGCGGCCAGAGGTAGCCGCGCGCGATGGCGACCTTCTCGTCGGTCGTGTAGCCGTCGAAGCGGATTATCTCCATCCTGTCGAGGAGCGGCGCCGGGATCGTCTCGGCGATGTTCGCGGTGGCGATGAACACAACCTGCGACAGGTCGAGCTCCACGTCCAGGTAGTGGTCGCGGAACGAGTGGTTCTGTGCCGGGTCGAGCACCTCGAGCAGGGCTGCGCTCGGGTCGCCGCGCCAGTCGGCGCCGACCTTGTCGACCTCGTCGAGCATGATCACCGGGTTCATCGTCCCGGCGTCTCTCAGTGCCCGGACCAAGCGGCCCGGGAGCGCGCCGATGTAAGTGCGCCGGTGGCCGCGGATCTCGGCCTCGTCGCGCACGCCGCCGAGCGACATGCGCACGAACTCGCGACCCGTCGCGCGCGCGATCGACTCGCCGATCGACGTCTTGCCCGTGCCGGGCGGGCCGATCAGCGTGAGGATGGCGCCGGAGCGCTTGTCCTCCTCGATGCCGCGCTCGAGGCGCAGCTTGCGCACGGCGATGTACTCGACGATGCGGTCCTTCACGTCCTCGAGGCCAGCGTGGTCGGCGTCCAGCACCTCGCGCGCGTGCACCGGGTCGAGCCGCTCCTCGGAGCGCTCGCCCCACGGCACGGCGATCAGCCAGTCGAGGTACGACCGGATCATCGAGGCCTCGCCGCCCTGCTCGCCCATGCGCTCCAGCCGGTCGACCTCGCGCTCGGCCTGCTCGCGGACGTGCTCAGGCATGCCGGCCTCGCCGATCTTCGTGCGGTACTCGTCGATGATCGAGCCGTCGTCCTCGCCGAGCTCCTTGCGGATCGACTCCATCTGCTTGCGCAGGAAGTACTCCCGCTGCTGCTTCTCGGCGCCCGACTGGACGTCGTCGCGGATGCGCGCGCGCACCTGCAGCTCGGCCAGCCGCTCGCGCTGCATCTTCAGGGCGAGCTCGAGCCGGTCGGTCACGTCGAGCGTCTCGAGCAGCTCGACCTTCTGCTCGTAGGAGAGGTCGGGCGAGTAGCCGCCGGTGTCGGCAAGCGCGCCAGGCTCGGTGATCGAGCGGATGAACGCGGCCACACGGCCGTCGTCGCCGCGCAGGTCGAGGATCTCCTCGACCACGGCGCGGTACTCGCGCTCGAGGTTGCGTGTGCGGCCGTCGACCGGCACGTCGTCCGGGTGCGGGTCCACCTCCACGCGGAGGGCTCCGCTGGCATCGGTGCGGGCAGCGCCGATCCGCGCCCTGTGGGCGCCCTCGATCGCCACCGCGCGGCCGCCGCCGGGGAGGCGCACCCGCTCGATTACGTTCGCGACCGTGCCGACGCCGGCGAACTCGTCGCCCTTGCGCGGAACCAGAACCACACGGTCCTCGTCGCCGACGTCGATCGCCAGCGTAATAGTCATGTTCGGGAAAACGACGGAGTCGTCAACCGGGACCAGCCAAAGGGTTTCCATGTGCGTCTCCATAAGCCTTACGTTACGTAAGCAAGTTTAGCGATGGTCAGGGGACCTGACGGGCTTTCGGGATTACTGTCCGGGCGGCACACGACCAAGAGGGACGAGGACATGCCTAAGAGGACCGCCGAGGCGCGCTGGGACGGATCGCTGCAGGAGGGCAGCGGGACAATGCGGATGGCGAGTGGGGCCTACGAGGGGCCGTACTCCTTCCAGTCCCGCTTCCAGGAGGGCGACGGGACCAATCCGGAGGAGCTGATCGCGGCCGCGCACGCCGGCTGCTTCTCGATGGCGCTGTCGGCGGAGCTGGGACGGGCGGGGCATTCGGCTGAGAGCGTTGAGACCACGGCGACCGTGCACCTCGACAAGGTCGACGAGGGCTTCGCCATCACACGGATCGAGCTCGAGACGCGCGCGCGGGTACCGGGCGTGGACGACGAGGAGTTCCAGCGTGTGGCCGAGGGGGCGAAGAAGGGCTGCCCGGTGTCGCAGGCGCTGGCGTCGGTCGGCTCGATCGAGCTGCAGGCTTCGCTGGTCGAGTGAGCGACCCGGACACCGCCGCCCGCGCCGCGGCCGCGGCGGCGGCCGTAGAGCTGGTGTCGCCGGGCATGACGATCGGGCTGGGGTCCGGACGGGCGGTGTGGAAGCTCGCGGAGCTGCTGGGGCGGCGCGACGAGCTCTTGGGCGGAGGGATCAGGGCCGTCGCCGCCTCCTCGCGGACGGACGAGATGGCCCGGAGCGAGGGCATCGAGGTAGTCGAGCTCGACGGGTCAGTGGAGCTCGACCTTGCTTTGGACGGGGCGGACGAGGTAGACGGTTCGCTGCGCCTGATCAAGGGCGGCGGCGGCGCTCTGCTGCGGGAGAAGATCGTGGTGTCGGCGGCACGCCGCTTCGTGGTGGTGGCGGAGACCCGCAAGCGGGTGGAGCGGCTCGGCGAGGGCTTCCGCCTGCCGGTGGAGGTGGTGCGGTTCGCCTGGCGCGACACGCGGCGGCGTGTGGGCGCACTGCTGCCGGACCCGTCGCTGCGGCTGGCCCAGGACGGCGAGTCCTATGTCACGGACGAGGGCCACTTCATCCTGGACTGCACGCTCCCCGGCGACACCGACCTCTTGTCCCTCGACCATGCGCTGAACCAGCTACCGGGCGTGGTGGAGCACGGCCTCTTCATCGGGCGGGCCGAACGCGCGCTGTTGGGCCGCCCGGACGGCTCGGTGGAGGTACTGGAGCGCTGACTCGCCACGGCTCGGCCGCCGCGCCGGCAAGTGTCACGCTTTGGAGCCCTCGCCGGCCCCTATCCAGGACACTTCACAGCTCACCCTCCGATACGGCGACCGGCCCGGTCCGGCGGCGGTCGCCGGGCGGCCGGGGCAGCAGGCGGATCTCGTGCGCGAACGTCTCGGCCGCCGTTAGGTAGACGGCTTGGCGGGTTGTCACGCGAAGCGTCGCGAGCGCCGCCGTCGCCGGTGTCTCGAGCCTCTCCTCGCTGCCCAGATCCGTGGCGCCCGACGGCCGGAGGTCGAGCAGCATCACGTCCTCCAGCGCCACGAAGGTCCGGCCGGCGCCGTCGTGGCGCTGGGTCGAGACAAGCACGTCCACACGCGAGCCGGGCGCGGCTAGGGCCAGCCCGCCGCCGGCCACGCCGAGCTCCAGGGCGCGCTCGCCGGGCTTGAGCGGCCCGTCCCCCGCGCTGGCGGCGCCCTGGAGCACGCCGCTCGTGATGTAGGCGCCGGCGGCGACGGGCACAGCGGCCCGTGCCCCGGCCAGCCGCGCAGGAGCGGCGAGCGCGTCAGGCGGTACGAAACGAGCGGGTACACGCTTGACCGCAAGGTCGGCAGGCCGCAACAGCTCGTCGGGCGGAATGTCGCGGCTCGCCACCACGACCGGCACCAGCGGACCGACCTTCGCGTCCACGCTGCGCTCCCGCTCACGGACTTGCGAAGCCGCGAGCCCACCGCTCACGACGGCGAGGGAAAGAAGTAGAAGCCCGCGGCGCCGCCGCGGTCTCATGCGGCGCGAGAGGCGCGACCGCCGGCCGCAGCCTCGGGGGAATCCTCGCCGGCCCTGGCCTCGGACGGCTCGCCCCTGGCCGCCGCCGTCGGCCCCGCGCCCGTCTCGCCCACCACGGACCCGACGGCTCCGGGCACCCCTCCAGCGGCCCCGGTCGACTCCCCCCTGTCCGCCGCTGTCGGGCCCGCGCCCGTCGCGGCCACCGGGGACCCGACTCCGCCCCCCTCCACCGCCGGCAGCTCCAGCTCCGCCCGCGTCTCCCCTCCGGCCGACTTCACCCTCAGCCGGCCACCCAGCTCCTGCGCCGCGCGCTCGGCGATCGCCAGGCCCCTCCCCCGGCCGGCGGCTCGAGAGGCGGTCGCGTCGTCGAGTTCGCGCGGCCGGTTGCGGTTTCGGATCTCGATCCGGACCGCGCCGGCGGGGCGGCTCGTCCGGACATCCACGCTGCCGACCCCGTGCTCGGTGGCGTTCGCGATCAGGTTGCCCAGCACCTGGGCCAGGCGGCCGGCGTCCATCTCCGCTTCGGACAGCGCTCCCGCCCAGCCCGCCCTTCGAGGAGCCCGCGCCGCCGCCAGGTCCTGCAGGCCGGCGGCCATCCGGTCGAGCTGCAGGCGGACAAGCGAGGAGAACGCCACCGTCGCCCCCGTCCGCGAGAGGCGCTCCGCGGCCAGCCCGATCGCGGCGGCCGCGCCGCGCAGCTCGTGCTCCGCGTCCGCCGCGAGCGAGAGCCGGCGCCGCATGGAGACGCCAAGCGCGAATGCGACACCCCAACCGGCACACGCCGCCACGCCCATGATCGCCGACCACGAGCTCACAGCGCCTCCGTCAGCTTGTAACCCACCCCGCGCACGTTCACCACCCACGGCCGCCCGGTCCCGCGGAGCTTCTTGCGAAGGCGGCAGGCGTGCGCGTCGAGGGTGCGTGTGTTTCCGATCGACAGGTAGCCCCACACGTCTCGCAGCAGCTCGTGCTTGCGGTACACCCTCGTCGGCTGCTCGGCCAGCCTGTGCAGCAGCGCGAACTCCTTCGCCGACAGCTCCACCCGCCGGCCCGCCAGGCGCACGGCGCGCGTGGCCGGGTCGATCGTCAGATCGCCGACCCTCATCACTCCCTGGATCCGCCGGCCGTCGGTTCGCCGCAGCACGGCGCGCATCCGCGCCAGCAGCTCCTGGTACAGGAACGGCTTTGACAGGTGGTCGTCCGCCCCGCGCGCGAAGCTCCGCACGCGGTCGGCGTCCCCCGCACGGCCGCTCAGCACGATCACCGGGAGCTCGGGATCGATGCGCGACGAGAGCCCGTCCGCGGCACGGACGCGATCGAGCAGCGCCAAGCCGCTGCCGTCCTCCAGCAGGAGATCGAGCACCACGAGCGCCGGCTGCCGCACCTCGATCGCGCGCAGGCCCTCCCCCGCCCCGCTGGCCCCGGCGACCTTGAAGCCGTCGGCGGCGAGGTTGTCGAGCAGGAAGGCGCGGGTCGCGTCGTCGTCCTCGACCACCAGCACGGTGCGGGGCTCGGGTGGGCGTGCGGCGTCCATGCCAGGCGAAGACACACCACGCGCGGATTCACCCCCGACGCCTACGGAGCGAACACCGGCGCGGCGAAGTCCTGTTGCCCTTCGGCGGCGGCTCAAGCTGCTCGTGCTGCGCGAGCCGACTCGCGCGCGTGGGCCGCCTGGGTGGCCGCCGGTAGCTGGTGGTGGCGCTGGACGGCGGGGTCAACGTCGGCGTTGCTCTACAACCATCGCCGCCGACACCCAGCCATCGGCCGCCAACCGCCCCTCACACGGCTGAACAACCTGCTCGGGTCCTACACCTAGACGTCGCCGGTGGCTGCCGCAGCCTCGGGTCCGGGCTCCCACAGGGGCAGGCCGGTAGCCCGCTCGATTTCTCGCATCCAACGCCCCGCGAGCGCGTCGACGTCGTCGTCCGATGCCGGCACCGCTAGGTCGCCGCCGATTTCGAGCTACGGCAAGAACGACTCGATCGACGTTCAGTACGAGCTCGGCGGTCACACGATCGTGGCGACCCGGGCTCGACATCGTGGCGCCCTCGGAGTGATCCGTAGCGGCGGCTGGCGCGCAGTCCACAGCAGTAAGGGATCCCGCTCCTCCTCCCGGGGGCATGACGAAAGGACGCAACGATGACGCGCAAGCGCGCGACCCGAGCCGCCGCGGGGATCGCGGTCGCCGGGGTGCTCAGCGCATTCACGGCGGCCGCGGCGAGCGCCGCGGAGACTGCAGTCGGCCTGACCAACGCGAACCCGAGCACGCTCGTGACCTTCCCGGTGGGCAACCCGGGCGCGGCCACGCCGGCGACGATCAACTTCCCGAATGTCGACGGGGGCATCCTTGGGCCCGACACGAACCTCATCGGGCTCGACCACCGCCCGCGCGGCGGCGGCCTCTACGCCCAAGCGACCCGTGGCACGCTCTACGTGCTCACGCCGGCTGCGGCGGCGGGGCAGTTCAACGCGACGGCGGTCAACGTCACCCCGTTCGTCAGCCCCTTCTTCAGCAGCTTCCTCAACGACTTCGGCTTCGGCTTCAACCCCGTCGCGGACGCCATCCGCGTCGTCGAGGAGGAGAACCTGAACTTCCGCTTTAGCCCGAACAACGGCAACTCGCTCGGGCTGGACGGAAACCTCAACCCCGGTGACCCGCGCATCGTGGCCGCCGACTACACGAACTCGGTCGACGGCGCGACCAGCACCACGCTCTACGACATCGACTCGGGCTCCGACCGCGTGTTGACCCAGGGCTCGGTCGGCGGCGCGCCGGTGTCGCCGAACACGGGCAACCTGATCGATGTCGGCCCGCTCGGCGTCGACACCACGGACAACGCGGGCCTCGACATCGCGCAGGCGTCAGGCACGGCCTATGCCTCGTTCGAGCTGGCCGGCAGCCCGGGCAGCTCGGTGCTGCACAGGCTCAACCTGTCGACGGGCACCGCCACCCCGGTGGGCACGATCGCGGGCGGCATGCCGCTCGAGAGTCTGTCCGTGGTCCCGGCCTCGGTGTTCCAGTTCCCCTCGTCCGCCACGGCGGTGAGGAAGAGCAGCGGCCAGGTGCAGATCCCGGTCACGCGCACGGGACCGGCGAACCGCACGGCCACCGTGGCGTACTCCCTCTCCACGGGCAGCGGCGGGATGCTGACGTTCGCGCCCGGCGACTACCAGGAGAACATCACGGTGCCGACCACCGGCAACGTCACGATCACGCTGAGCGGCGAGAGCGCGAACGCGATCCTCGGGCCGCAGTCATCGACCAGCGTGGTCGTGGTGGACGACACCGCTCAGACGCCGCAGCCTAGCCCCGGGCCAGGCAACGACAACACCGCGCCCGTGCTGCTCGCCAAGGCCGGCGCGCTCAAGCGCGGCGTGCTGCGCGTGCGCTTCTCGTGCAACGAGGCGTGCTTCGTGCGCGCGTCCGTGCGGCTCGGCGGTAAGACGGTCGGCACGGCGACCGACAGCATCGGCCGCGCCGGGACCGGCAGGCTGCGGATCCGCCTGAAGGGGGCGGGCCGGACGGCCAGGCGCAGCAAGCTCACGCTGCGGCTGACGGCGCGCGACCGGGCTGGCAACACCCGCTCGCTCTCATTGCCGCTGGGCTGACACAACGGGGCCAACGCCGATCCATCGTAAGGCGACAGCCTGCTCGTTCGCCTGCTCCCAGCACTCGCGGCCGGCACACCGGCGGCTGCTCCTCCTGTCTCGATGCGATAGCGAGCCCCGCCCGCGCTCAAACTCCTGCCCGTCGTCCTGTTCGACCATCTCCGGCCCGCCGGCGACGAGCGCTGCATCCCGACGAAGCATGGTCTCTGTGCCACGGTGGCGAGCCCGACGCGCTTGCGCGTGGCCGCCGATGGGTTGGGCTCTCCCGATCGTCGGAACGCTGCCGGTCCTCGTCGATCGATCTCAGTTTTCTTCGGGCGCAAGCGCAGTGATGGCGTCCACCTCGTCTGGCGTCAGTGAAATGTGAGCGACGGCGAGGTTCTCCTTGAGGTGCTGGACGCTGGTGGTGCCGGGGATGGGCAGCGCCTGCTCGGTGCGGTACAGCTGCCAAGCGAGAGCGATCTGCTGAGGAGTGGCGTCGTACTTCTCGGCGATCGGGTCGATCACGGCATGGAACGGCCGGCCCTCGTCGCCTCCGGGGATGGCGCCCGGGTGCCAGGGGGAGAAGACGATGCCGGTCTCCTGGGCGACCTGTCGCACGGCGGCGCCGAGGCGCACGGCGACGTTGTAGTGGACGGTGACGGCGGCGATGTCCGTGATCGCTAGGGCGGTGCGGAGCTGGTCGGCGCTGACGTTGGAGAGGCCGATGTGGCGGATGAGGCCGTCCTGGCGCATCGCCGCGAGCGTCTCGATGATCTCCTCGAATGGAGCGTCGGTCATCGTCGGCGTGTGCAGGTAGTAGAGGTCGATCTGGTCCAGGCCGAGCCGGCGCGCGCTCATGTACGCCGCCTGCCGCAGGTAGTGCCTGTTCCCGACGGCCCCCATGTCGGCGTATTCGGGGCCGCTGCGGACGAACCCGCCCTTGGTGGCGATCACGAGGTTGTCCGGGTACGGGTGCAAGGCCTCGCGGATGAGCTCCTCGTTGGAGTGAGGGCCGTAGACGTCCGCTGTGTCGATGTACGTCACGCCGGCGGCCACGACCTCGCGCAACAGCGCAACACCTTTGTCGTGGTCGGGGTATTCGCCCCAGACCTTCGGCCCGGTCAGCTGCATCGCCCCGTAACCGATGCGCCCAACGGTCAGGTCGCCGCCGATCGTCACGGTTTCGTCGACGTGCGTGACTCCGCTCATTACGCGGCCACCTCCTGGAAATCCGTCCTCTCGCTGAGGAAGGCCCCGTTCCGGTCCTCGGCGGACTGGCGCTCGATTATGTCGGCCGCGCGCGCGAGGGCATAGCTGCCCAGCAGCAGCCGTAGCGGCGGTTCGTCGAGGTCGACGACGTCGAGGATGACTTGCGCGGCCCGGTCGGGATCGCCGTCCTCCTGACCGCGATTGGCGCGCAGCCGGCGAATCAGGTGCTTGGTCATGGCGTCGATTATGTCCGCCGGCGGCCGACCCGTCGTCCCCCGCCGCGCGACTCTTTCGCGTACCGCGTGCGGAGTAGCCGCCAATCGCACCGCTCGGCGCGGACGTCGAGCTTGCCTATGGCGCCTACCGCATTCGCGCGTGGCTAGAGCGCTGGGCCAGAGTGTTGGCGAGAGTGCCGTGTTCACGCGAAGGGAGTAGCCATGCGGCCGCGCTTTCCCGCCAGGACGATTGGCCGTGACAGTCGGTCAATCGGCTCCGATGGGAGCTGTTCGACTAGGAGGAGGCTTATGAACGAGGCCATCGCCGTCATGCCGACGCGCCCGGTCCACCGCCGAGCGCAGTTCCCCGGCCGACCCGCCTCGCGTCGATGAGATGATCGCCGTGATGCGAGCCGCGGGCGACGGGCCATACTCCGTGCGTCTTCGTGATCTGATCGTGATCCTGTGGCGTTCGGCTTCGAATTGCCATTGGAAATCACCGGGCCGTCAATCGGCGCACGACTTCGCTGGCGGAGGGCAGCTCCGCTGGCTTAACTTCTGCTCCGCGCGACGATCGCGTGCGCGCCGGGAGGACTACGGGCCGGCGTCGGTGTGGCGCAGATGCCGGCTCACGTCGCCGACGAGATCGGTTCGGACGTGCCTCGCCACGAAGCGCCACTGCCCGTCGCGGCGCTCGAAGCGGTCTAGATAGCGACCGCTAACGATCGGTTGCAGAGCCAGTCCGGGTAGCGCCTGAAGGGCGGTGAAGTACGAACGTGAGACCGCCGTGCCCGCCCCTTCGTCGACCTCGATCGCGATATTGGTGGTGATGTGCTTGGTCCGCGGCGTGCCGTCGTCGTAGACGATCAGGCTGTCCCGGAGCATCTTCTCGATCGCGTCCCGGCCGCTCACCGACCCGGCGGAGCCCGTGAAGGTGGCGTCCGCGAGGAGGGTGCCAACCCCGCGGAAATCGCCGTCGTCCACGAGCTCGGCGTACGTTGCGATCAGGTTCTCGATCGCTCGGTTGCTCGACGGTGGATGGGCCGGGTCCGGGTGGGCGCTGATGTCGACACAGTCTCCCTCTCCGGTGATGTGGGCTGCCGCTTCGCGCGAAGAAGAGCCGTCTCGAGGATCACATCGCGGCGCCTGCGCCGGGAGCTCGGGATCGATGCGCGACGAGAGCCATCCGCCACACGGACGCGGTCGAGGAGGGCGAGGCCGCTGCCGTCGTCGAGCAGGAGGTCGAGCACCACCAACGCCGGCTGGCGCACCTCGATCGCGCGCAGGCCCTCCCCCGCCCCGCTCCCCCCGGCGACCTTGAAGCCGTCAGCGGTGAGGTTGTCGAGCAGGAAAGCGCGCGTCGCGTCGTCGTCCTCGACCACCAGGATCAGGCGCTGCGCATCCACACCGCAAGGGAGCACCGCGGTGCAGAACCTTGCCGCGGTTGCGCGGCGAGCGCCCAGCTCTTCCCAGGGCGCCGCGAGTCGCGCGCGAGGGATCGTGGCAGCTTTGCGGGCATGGTGCTGTGTGCGGGTGTCGAGGGGATGAGGGGCTGAGCTGCGGGGTCGCGAGGCTGCGAATGCTTCCGTTCGCGGTGGAGCTCGCCCCCTAGGTCGCTAAGGCACACAGGGCTCCGAGAAGAGCGAAGCCGAAGGTGGCCCAGGCGACGTAGTCGCCGGTCTGGCCGGAGTGCTGGCGCCGCAGGAGTTCGACCCCGGTCGAGCTGGCGCGCCGCAGCCCCGGCGGGATCGTGACCGGCAGGCGCAGCCGTTCGAGCAAGATCGCGGTGAGCCCGATGGCGCCGAGCACGGTGATGAGGCTGAGAATCACGTCGATTGTGCCGGGATGGAGGTAGTCGATCCGCGCGGGGCGCGGCAGCGGCTGCCCGAGCACGGGTGCGGCGTAGGTTGCGCGGTCCGAAAATGCTTGCGCGTGTTCCTGGGCCTGCGTGGCCAGGCCTGGTATCGCGGTCACGATCAGCCCGCCGACGATCAGCACCGCGGCGCTGGCGAACATGACTTCCGGAACGCGCCCGCGTGAGCCGACCAGCTCGCTCTCGTCGGTGGGCGGCTCACGCGGATCTGCACGAGCGGGATACGCCCGACCCCAGCCCAGGAAAACCCCCGCGCCGGCGCGCAGAAGCGCGGCGGCGGTGAGCGCCGTGGCCAGCACGAACGGAATGGCGATCCAGCCGTAACCGACTTCCGCGGCCGCGTGCTCGATGAGCGCCTTGCCCGGGAACGCGCCCAACGGCGGCAAGGCGGCAAGCCCAGCCACGCCGGCGGCAAAGAAGACGATGAACGCGCGGGGAAGGACGCGGCCGCGGCCGTGCAGCTGGGACTGGTAGACCGACCCAAGGCGGTGGAGCATTGCGCCGATGCAGACGAAGAGGCCCGCTCGGAGCAGGCCGTCGGCCGGGATCAGCAGTGCAGCGCCGGCCCCGCCCTCCGGAGTCAGGAGCCCGATCCCGATCAGGGCGAGCCCGATCTGGCTGATGGTGACGAACGCGAGCAGGCGCTTGAGATGGTCCTGCACAAGGGCCATCGCCGCCCCTACCAGCGCCGTGACGACAGCGAAGCCGACCAGAACTGCGCGCAGCGCCTCGGCGTGCGGCTCGAGCGGCGCCTCGAACACGGTCGCGTAGATGCGGGCGACGGCGTAGATCCCGAGGTCGCTCATCACCCCGGTGAACACGATCGCGGCGGGTGTGGGCGCGACCGCATAGGCGTCGGCGAGCCAGAAGTGGAAGGGAACGATCGCGGCCTTGACGAGGAACCCCCCGGTGATGAGCGCGAACGCGGCTACGACCAGCTCGTCGCTCGACTGCTGGGCGAGCGCCTCGCCGACCTGGGCGAGGTTGAGCGCCCCCGTGCGGCCGTAGAGCAGCGCGATCCCGAACAGGATCATCACCGCCCCGACGCTGTTGGTGATCGCGAACGTGAGCGCGCCCTGCAGCGAGTCGGCGCGCTCGATCCGGTACGCCGTGAGCGCGTACGCGGAGATGCTCATCAGCTCGAAGAAGACGAACATGTTGAACAGGTCGCCCGTCAGCGCAAACCCGGCCAGGGCGCCCAGGAAGACGAGGATCAGGGCGTGGAACGTCGGCCCGACCGCTTCGAAGAAGCGCCAGGCGAAGACGAGCGCCGCGCCCACCAGCACCGCGGCAAGCAGCGCCAGCGCCGCTCCGAGCGGATCGAAGACCAGGTTGATGCCGACCACGACGCCGCCTGGCCGTGTCTCCCACCCCCCGAGCTGCGAGACGACGGGACCCTCGCTGTCGAGCGCCTCGGCGAGCAGCAGCACGCACAAGAGCCCGACGAGGAGCGCGACGACGGCCGCGACGAGCTCGGCGTGTTGCCTTCGAAACGGGAACGGCAGCTTCGTGGCGAGGACGGCCGCAAAGCCGAACGGCACCGCCACGGCGAGCGGCGCCAGCTCGGCGACGTCAATCGCGAAGGGGATCGAGCTCATCCGGGTCGAGCGTGTCCAGGTGCTTCTCGATCTGCACGGCGATCGCAAGCAGGAGAGCCGTCACCGCGCCGCCGACGACAACATCGGTCAGCGTCAGGGCCTGCACGACGGGGTCGACCGCAGGCGTATCCCGCGGAATGTCGATGAAGACGGGAGCGGCGGAATCCTCGCGGTAGCCAACCGCGAGCAGGAGCACGTAGGTCGAGGACTGCACCACCGACAGGCAGACGATCGTGTGGAGCAGGTTCCGGCTGGTGACGATCCCGTACAGGCCGACCAGGCACACCCAGACGGCCACTAAGTACGGCATGAAGCTCAAGCGTCGCTGTCCCGCCCGCGCCGGATCACCAGCAGCTGGTCGAGGAACTCGGAGATCAACAGGACGAACGCGCCGGAGACCTCGAGGCCAACGGCGACGCTTAGCAGCGGGATCGTTCCCGCCGAGAGCAACTCGCCCGGCTCCCCGAGTGGCAAGAAGTTCTCGAGGTACGAGCCGGCGGCCAGCAGCCCGGCGAGGCCAATCAGCACGAAGCCGGCGGCGCCGGCTGACTTCGCGGTCTCCACCAGCTTTATCGGCCGGACCCGTCGCATCGTGGCGTAGTCGCTACCCAGGTAGACGAGCAGCAAAGCGGTGGCCGCGATCACGCCGCCCTGGAACCCGCCGCCCGGGGTCAGGTGACCGTGCGCCGTGATGTATATGGCGAGGAGGACGGTGGGGCCGACCAGCGCGACGCACGTCAGCCGCACGGCGGCGCTCGTGGTATGCACCCGGCGGGCGTCGTCGGCCGGGGGCCCAAGACGCTCCTCCCGCAAGCGGCGGAGCAGCAGCACGAGCACCAGCGCCGCCGCGAACAGGATGAACTCCTCGCCCAGCGTGTCGAAGGCGCGGTAGTCGAAGTTGACCGCCGTGACCACGGCGGTCGTGCTTCGCTCCTCGACCGCAACCTGGTTCATCACCTGCCCGTACAAGGGGGTGAAGTCGCGGTAGTCAGGCAAACCGCCGAGGCCCCAGAGCATCAGAGCGCCGAGGCCGGCCGCCCCGATCAGGAACAGCCGCCGCCGGGCGGCGAAGGAGAGCTCGCCGGGGCGCCGGCGCGGCGCCGCACCGGCCTCCATCAGTTCCTCGTCTTGGCGATCGCGAGCATGATCATCGTCGGCAGGGCCACGGCGCCGATGACGATGTTCGAGAGCGCCACGTCAGGCGCCTGAAAGGAGAAGAACAGGATCCCGAGGGTGAGGCCGTAGAGGCTGACCACGACCGCCTGGCGAACCGGATCGCGGGCCATGACCGTCGCCCAGGCTCCCAGTGCGACCAGGAGCAGCGCCACGGTCTGGACTGCGATCACTCGCTCGGCTCCTCGGCTGTCGCGGGCAGCCGAAGGTTGCCTCTCTCCCGCACGTAGGCCGCCCGCGCCGTCGCGTGCACTAGCACCGGGCTCAGGGTGAGGAGCAGGAGGGCGACCAGCATCGACTTCAACCCGGCCTGCGAGAACGGGCCCTCGTCGATCACGACCGCGAGTGCCAGGGCAGCCGGGCCGAAGATCGAGCCCGGGCCGATGAAGTGCAACCGGTCATAGACGTCGTCCGCGACGAGGACGCCGACGACCCCGAGCAGCAACCCGGCCACCCCGATGGCCAACAGGACCCAAACGATGACCTCGGCGACGCTCACAGCCAGCGCTCCAGGAACCGCGCATACGCCAGCCCGCCGACGAACGAGAGCACCGCGGAGACGACGGCCAGATCGAAAAAGGGCTGGCGCTCTGTCGCTTCCGCCAGCAGCATCAACCCGAGCGTGGCGATCGTGCCGCCCAGGTTGAGCGCGACCAGCCCATCCGGCGGTGAGGCGCGCACCGAGAAGACGATCAGCGGCGCGAGCCCGGCGAGCAGCACCGCGGTGGCAGCGAAGTACGCCGTCAACGGCGCTCGTCCGGCAACAGCTCGTGGGTCAGCATCAGATTCCTCCGGTTGTCGATCGTGAGCACATACGAGTTGGGCGAGAACGACTCGCCAGCCGTGAGCAAGGCCCGCTTGGCCGCCTGCTCGTACGGATCGTCAGGAAGCGTCACTGGCACGACGCGGAACTTCCCCCTGACCGGACCGCGTGCCGTCACCTGACGCCAAAGAGCCGCCAACACCACGCCGCTTTCCCGCACCGTCCGCCAGGGAAGGACCCTGGCCCGCCACAGCCAGCGGACACGGAAGCGGAAGCCGGCCACGCCCTGCTCGCGCACCGCCTCGGCAGCCGTCGCCGCCACGGCGGAAGCGAACACGCCGAGAATCGCCTCCTCCAGAACCCAGGCTGAGATGAACACAAGCCAAAGCAGGTTCAGCGCGGCGAACCAGGCCAGCCACGCCACGACTCGCCCGCGCGGTCCAGGAGGCATGCGGCGGCGCCGCGTCATCGGGACAGCTTCTACCAGAGGAGGACACAGAGTTTCGTCGAGCCGCTGTCCGGTGCGGTCATTCGACACGCGACGGCCCGGCCCGGCACCCACGTCGGTGGTCCCACGCGCGGAGGAGGCCCGCGGCCGGGTATGGCGCGGACGCGAAGTGCTCGCCATACGAAGACACTCCCATTCCTCGTCGAGCTGAATCGGTTCCAACGGATAGCTTCGTTATCCACCCGGGGATATGGGAAATTGACGATTGGGTAAGAACCTGATGCGCGCGTCCGCGCCATATAGCCGGAGCGCCATATAGCCGGAGCCACTAGGGCTGCGACGCCACCGAGGAGGGTGTTGTGAGTCTACGGAGGACCGCATTCGGCGTTTGTCGCGTCGCCGGATTGGCGTTCGCATCGCTGCCACCTCTCGCCGCTCCTCCTCCCCATAGCTCGAAGCCGGACTACCGGGTCCTCGTGTTCACGAAGATGGCGGGCGAACGGCACGCCTCGATCCACGCCGGCGTCCAGGCGATTCGCAGGCTTGGCAAGGATGGCCAGTTCTTCAATCTCAACTGGGTCGAGTTCGTCGGCGGGGGGGTCGGGACGCCCTAGCGTCAACAACCGAGCCGGGCGCCAGCGAGCCTGCCCGGATGCCCCGTACGGGGCAGAGAGGAGAAATTCATGAGCGGCAGCCACCAACCACTGAGTCTGCGGGAGGCCTTGGACAGGACGATCAGCCGCCGCCAGCTTCTGGCCGGCGCGGGTGCGACGGCCGCCCTGGCGTGCTCAATCGGCCCTGGGAACGTGTTCGCCGCCACGAAGTCGAAGGCCACGAAAGGCCCGAATGGGCGGCTCATCCCCGGGGGGAAGCTGGGCACGATCACCTTCACCCAGCGTGACGTTCCGTCAAGGGTCGGGATCGCGGCCAGCGCGGCGTTGGGAGTGGCCCCGACGATGGGCTTTGTCGGCGGGCCCGACTTCCCGGAGGACCCGAACGACCTCGGGCCGCTCGTGCCGCTGCCTGGCGGTTGGCTTGAGCTGCTCGAGTTCTTGAGGGGCGCCGGCTTCAAGCAGATCGAGTTCGCCGGCTACGGGCAGAACGCAAACAACCCCGGCGGGGGTGCGCCGAACCCGGCGCCCGGCGGTGTCACCACCCCGGCGTCGCGCGCGGCCTACCTGGCCTACGGGCGCACACTGCGGGGCTTCCTTGACGAGTTCGAGCTCGAGGCGATCGGCAACCACGGCTTCATCCCGAACACCTGGCCGGGCCCGAACAGCCCAGGCGGTGGCATGTCGACGACCGACTACGAGCGCTACCAGACCGAGCTCGAGTTCGCATCGATCCTCGGGATGCCCTACATGGGCACCGGCAACGACCCGACGAGCGCCAACAACCGGAACATCGAGCCGTGGACCATCTCCGGCGAGAAGTGGGAGGCGCTCAACGCGCTCAGCCTGCAGTGGGGCATCCACCTCTACCCGCACAACCACTCGCCGGCGTACAACTTCCTCCAGGACGGCCCGATGGTCACCGTCACGGAGGATCGCGTCACCGGCGCGCCGATTGCGCCCACACAAGTGCGTGGGGAGTCTGGAAAGCGCCTCATGCAGCACTACCTCGACATCACCGACCCGGACCTGTGCGTCATCGAGCTGGACATCTACTGGGCACACGTCGCCCAGCACCAGTGGCGTTGGCGTTACGACTGGGACGGCAACCGCGTCGAGGACATCTTCGACCCGACCGGCCAGGTCGCGAAGCAGACCAAGCGCTACGGCCTCTTCCACACCAAGGACGGTGACAGCACCGGCGAGGCGCCAGGGATCGGCAACGGCTACAACTTCATTCCGTTTGGGGACCCCCGAAGCGACATCAACTTCCAGGGGTTCTACAAGGGCATCGGGGCGAAGGGCTACCACAACTCCAACTACGAGCAGGACAACGCCCCGGGTGGCAGCGCCGACCCCGGACAGTCGCTGCGCCTCGCCAAGTTCAGCGCCCACAACATGAGGGAACTACGCGGCTGATCGCTTGGGCCGCGGGTGTGAAACACGGGTGGGAACGACGTGCTAGGTTCACGCTTGGTCTGGCCCATCGCATAATGGCGATCAGACTGACCGAGAGCCGCGTCGACCACGGCCGAGAACCGGACGGGATCCAGCCGTACGCGCTCGCGGGCATCGACCAGGACGTCGTCGTCAGGTTCCGCTATGCCGTGCGGTTCACGCGCCGGCTCTTTGATGTACAGAACCCGACGCTGCGCGACGTGGTCGAGTCGAACGACCGTGCGCGGCTGCTCGTGGTCATCGACGAGGGCGTCGCCGACGCCCAACCGAGCCTGCTCGACGACGTCCAGCAGTATTGCGCCGCGCACGCGGATGTGCTCGAGCTGCAGGCGCGGCCCCTCGTGATCCCGGGCGGCGAGGCGATCAAGAACCAGGCCGGCCCGGTCGACGAGATCCGCACTGCGATCGACATCCACGGCGTCGACCGCCACTCCTACGTGGTCGCGATCGGCGGCGGTGCGGTGCTGGACGCCGTCGGCTACGCCGCCGCCACCGCCCACCGCGGCGTTCGGCTGATCCGCGTCCCGACGACCGTCTTGTCGCAGGACGACTCGGGGGTGGGCGTCAAGAACGGCATCAATGCGTTCGGCAAGAAGAACTTCGTCGGGTCGTTCGCGCCGCCGCACGCGGTGCTCAACGATTACGACCTGCTGCTGACCCTCTCGGACCGCGACTGGCGCGCCGGCGTCTCCGAGGCAATCAAGGTCGCGCTGCTCAAGGACCCGGCGTTCTTCGCCTGGATCGAGCTGCACGCCGGCGACCTCAACGACCGCTCGCTGCGGGCGATGGCGCACGTCGTGCACCGCTCCGCCGTGCTGCACCTGAACCACATCGCCACCAGCGGCGACCCGTTCGAGCTCGGCTCGTCGCGGCCGCTGGACTTCGGCCACTGGGCGGCGCACAAGCTCGAGCGGCTCTCTCGCCACGAGCTGCGGCACGGCGAGGCGGTCGCGGTCGGCATCGCGCTGGACTCGACGTACAGCTACCTCACCGGCAGCCTCGCGCACGCCCACTGGCTGCGCATCGTCGAGCTGTTCGAGGCGCTGCGGCTGCCGATCTGGCATCCGGACATGGCGACGCCGGGCACTCGAGGCCGCCCGGCCGTGCTGGCCGGGCTGGAGGAGTTCCGTGAGCACCTGGGAGGGCGGCTAACCATCATGCTGCTCGAGCGCATCGGCTCGGGCTTCGAGGTACACGAGCTCGATGAGGCGGTGCTCCTGGAGGCCTCCGACCTCCTGCGGCGCCGAGTCGAAGGAGGAGAGGGCGAGGAATGGGAGCACACACCGGCACGAGCCCGCTGACGCAGCGGGAGCTGATCGCCGAGTACTTCATGGAGCACCGCGTGCAGGTGCTTGAGCTGGCGGCCTTCCTGGACCGCCTCGACCGCGCCCGCGAGATCGACGCCGACGACGACTTCCGCCTGCGTTCGATCCGCGCGGCACTAGCCGTCCTCGTCGACGGCGACGGCGACCGCACGCAGCGCGTGCAGATGATCTTCAGTGACCCTCGCAGCGAGCTGCTGGAGGAGCTTGACACCCAGAGCGCCAAGGGCGCCTACGACCCGGAGGCCTAGAGAGCAATGGAGTACATCGATCTTCACGCCCACATGGTGTCGCGCACGACCGACGACTACCGGGCAATGGCGATGAGCGGCTGCGTCGCGGTCACGGAGCCGGCGTTCTGGGCCGGCTACGACCGCCCGGGCGTCGACGCGTTCATCGACTACTTCAACCGGCTGACCGACTTCGAGCCCAAGCGCGCCGCGACCTACGGGATCGCCCACTTCACGTGGATGTGCCTGAACCCGAAGGAGGCCGAGGACCGCGAGCTGACGCGCCAGGTGCTCGAGGTGATCCCGCGCTATTTGGAGCTGCCGACCGTGCTCGGGATCGGCGAGATCGGGCTCAATCGCGTTACCAAGAACGAGCTCGCGGGCTTCAAGGACCACGTGGACCTCGCGATGGACCATGAGCAGCTGATCCACATTCACACGCCCCACCTCGAGGACAAGTGGAAGGGCACGAAGGTGATCGTGGAAACGCTGGCCGCCGACTCCCGAATCGAGCCGCACCGCGTGATGGTCGACCACGCGGAGGAGCACACCATCGACATGATCCTCGACAACGGGTTCTGGACGGGGCTGACGCTGTATCCCATCACCAAGGTCTCGCCAGCGCGTGCGGTCGACGTGATCGAGACCCGCGGTCCGGACCGGATCTGTGTCGCGGCGGCGTGCGACTGGGGCGAGAGCCGGCCGCTGGCAGTGCCGGAGTTCATCATGGAGATGCGCCGCCGCGGGCACCCGGATTCGCTGATCCGCAGGGTCGTCTACGAGAACCCGATCGAGTTTCTCGGCCAGTCGCCGAAGTTCCGGCTGCCGGATCGAGAGCGAAGCGCCGTAGCGGTCTGATGGAGGTCGGCGACGGCCTCCACCTGACCTACTGCACGAACATTCACCCGGCCAACGGCTGGAAGGCCGTGCAGGACAGCCTGCGCGCGCACGCCCCGGCCCTGAAGGCGCGCCTGAGCCCGGACGCGCCTTTCGGCATCGGTCTGCGCCTGTCCGGCGCCGAGAGCGCCGAGCTGCTCGAGGGGGGCCGGCTCGCCCGCTTCGGCGACTGGCTGGACGCCGAGGGCCTGTACGTCTTCACCATCAACGGCTTCCCGCACGGCGCGTTCCACGGGCAGCCGGTGAAGGCGGACGTGCACGCGCCCGACTGGCGCTCGGACGAGCGCGTGGCGTACACGCTGCGGCTGGCGGAGATCCTCGCCGCCCTGCTGCCCGCCGGACAGTCGGGCACGATCTCAACCAACCCGCTCTCGTACGGCCCGTGGATCGACGACGACCCGGATGCCTGGGAGCAGTGCACGGCGAACATCGTCCGCGTCGCGAAAGGCCTGCGCGGATACGGCGGCCACATCGCGCTGGCGCTGGAGCCCGAGGCCGACGGCGCGCTGGCGGACATCGGCGACATCGTCCGCTGGTGGGACGACCGGCTCGACCGCGACCTCGTGACCGTCTGCTTCGACGCCTGCCACTCGGCCGTCGCCTACGAGGAGCCGGCGGCCGCGCTCGCCGCGCTGGCGGACGCCGGGATCCGGATCGGCAAGGCGCAGCTCAGCGCTGCGCTGCGCCTACGGCCGGCCGAGCGCGCCGCGCTGCAGCGGTTCGCCGATCCGATCTACCTGCACCAGGTGACCCAGCGCAACGCGGACGGGACGCTGCGCTCGTGGCCGGACCTGCCCGAGGCCTTGTCCGCCAACGGCGACGGCGAGGAGTGGCGCGTGCATTTCCACGTCCCGATCTTCGTCGAGCGCTACGGCTCCCTGGTGTCCACGCAGGACCATCTGCGGCGGACGATCGAGCTGGTGCGGGGCGCGACGTCGCACCTGGAGATCGAGACCTACACCTGGGACGTGCTGCCGGCCGACCTGAAGGCGTCCTCGGTCGACTCGATCGCGCGCGAGTACAAGTGGGTGCTCGATGTCCTTGGCTGACGCCGTCGCGACGCGCATGCCGGCCTGGCGCGCGTGGCTGCAGCTCGCCCGGGTCTCGAACGCGCCGACCGTCGTCTCGAACGCGGTCGCGGGAGCCATGCTCGTGTCGACCACCGCCGGGACCGGCACCGTCGTGCTCGTGGCCGTCGCGATGGCGCTCTTCTACACGGCCGGGATGGTCCTGAACGACATCGCGGACGCGGAGATCGACCGTCGCGAGCGGCCGGAGCGGCCGATCCCGTCCGGCGCGGTCAGTCCGCTCGCCGCGATCGCCGTTTTCTGCGGCCTGATCGCCGTCGGCCTCACCCTTCTCGCCGGCGAGGGCCTCGAGCCCTTCCTCGCGGGCGTCGGGCTGGTCGCCCTGATCGTGCTGTATGACCTCTGGCACAAGGGCAACCCCTTCTCCCCGGTGATGATGGGCGGGTGCCGGGCGCTCGTCTACGTCGTCGCCGGCCTCGCCGTCGCCGACTCGCTGCCCGGGGAGCTGTGGGGGGCCGCCGCGCTGCTGCTCGTCTACGTCGTCGGGCTCACCCAGGTAGCCAAAGCCGAGGGCGGTGGCATCCTGAGCCGGTGGCCGGTCGTCGCGGTGCTCGCGCCCGTCGTCTACTGGGCGATCATGGTGCCGTCAGCCTGGGCCGCGCTGCTGCTAGCCGCCTTCGCCGGTTGGCTCGCATGGACCCTGCGGCTGCTGTTCGTGCGGCGGATGATCGGCCCGGCGGTGGGCGGCCTGATCGCCGGCATCGCCCTCTTCGACGCGCTCGCCGTCGCGAGCGTGGAGGGCAGCGCGGCGGCGGTGGCCGTCTGCCTGGCCGCGTTCGTGGCCACAGTCGCCCTCCAGACCAAGATCGCGGGGACCTGATAGCCCATGCCTGAGAAGACCGTCGTCCTGTGCACCGTCGCGATGACCCCGGAGCTGCTCGGGGACGCCACGCCGCGCCTGAAGTCGTTCGCCGACGCCGGCGCGATGGTGCCGCTCGGCGGCGTCACGCCAGCCGTGACCGCCACCGTGCAGAGCACGTACCTCACGGGCCGGCCGCCGAGCGGGCACGGGGCAGTCGGCAACGGCTGGCTCTTCAAGGACACGATGGAGGTCCGCCTGTGGCAGCAGTCCAACCGGCTCGTCCAGGCGCCGAAGGTCTGGGAGGCCGCGCCCGGGATCACCACCGCGAACCTGTGCTGGTGGTTCGCGATGTACTCGTCGGCCGACGTCACGCTCACGCCGCGACCGATGTATCCGGCCGACGGCAGCAAGATCCCCGACTGCTACACCAAGCCCGGCGACCTGCGCGACAGCCTGCAAGCCGAGCTTGGTCAGTTCCCGCTGTTCAAGTTCTGGGGCCCGGCCGCGTCGATCGACTCGACGCGGTGGATCGCCGAGGCGGCCAAGAGGGTGGACGGGCGGTTCGACCCGGCGCTGACGCTCGTCTACCTCCCTCACCTCGACTACGACTTGCAGAAGAAGGGACCGGCGCTCGCGGGGATCCGCACGCAGCTGGGCGAGCTGGACGCGATCGCCGGCGACCTGATCGACTTCTACGAGGAGCGCGGCGCGCGCGTGATCGTGCTGTCCGAGTACGGCATCGTCCCGGTGTCGCGGCCTGTGCACCCGAACCGCATCCTGCGCCGAGCCGGGCTCGTCAGCTATCGGATGGAGCTCGGCCGTGAGGTGATCGACATCGGCGGCAGCGAGGCGTTCGCGATGGCCGACCACCAGATCTCGCACGTGTACGTGCACGACCGGGCGCAGGTGGCGGAGGTCCGCGAGCTCTTCACGAGTGCGCCGGGGATCGCCGAGGTGCTCGACGAGGCCGGCAAGCGCGAGTACGGGCTCGATCACGAGCGCTCGGGCGAGCTCGTGCTGATCGCCGAGCCGGACGCGTGGTTCACCTACTACTACTGGGATGACGACGCTAAGGCGCCCGACTACGCCCGCACGGTTGACATCCACCGCAAGCCCGGCTACGACCCGGTGGAGCTGTTTCTGGACCCAGAGATCCGGGTGCCGCCGCTGGCCGTCGGCTCGCGGATCATCCGTCGCAAGCTCGGCTTCCGCACGCTCCTCGACGTCATTCCGCTCGATGCCACGCTGGTCAAGGGCTCGCACGGGCGGATCCCAGACGATCCTGCCTCCGGGCCGCTGCTGATGACGAAGCAGACGGACCTGCTGCCGGACGGCGACGTCGCCGCCGCTGACGTGCACGACCTGATCCTGCGCCACCTGGGCGTGGCGGCGCGGGACGCGGTGGCGCGATGACGGTGGTCGGCCGCAAGGCCGACCACCTGCGTATCGCCGCAGGGCCGGACGTGGCTCACGCGGGCGGCACCGGCTTCGAGCGCCTGCGCCTGCGCCACCGCGCCCTGCCGCAGCGCGACCTCGCCGACGTGTCCCTCGAGACCGAGCTGCTTGGCGCGCGGCTCGGAGCGCCGCTGATCGTGTCCGCGATGACCGGCGGCACCGAGGAGGCCGGGGTGATCAACGCACGGTTGGCGCGTGCCGCCTGCGAGCACCACCTCGGGCTTGTGCTTGGGTCCGGCCGCGCGCTGCTCGAGGACCCGTCGCTGCTGTCGACCTACCGCAGCGCCGACCGGCCTCCGCTGCTGCTCGGCAACCTCGGCGCCGCCCAGGTGCGCCTGCGTGACGCGCCCGGCCGGGCCGAACGGCTGATCGACGTGCTCGGTGCAGACGGCCTGGCGATCCATCTGAACGCGATCCAGGAGGCGGTCCAGCCCGAGGGCGAGCCGCAGTTCGCCGGCGTCGTCGAGGGCATCGCCGCCGTCGTGGGGCACCTGGCGCCGCTGCCGGTGGTCGTCAAGGAGGTCGGCTTTGGGATGGACGGCGCCGACGTGACGCTTCTGCGCGAGGCGGGAGTCGCGGCGGTCGACGTCGCGGGGTCCGGCGGGACGAACTGGGCGCTGGTCGAGGGGCGCCGCAAGGAGCGCGCGGGGCAGGTGGCCGCCGCGTTCGCCGACTGGGGAGTGCCGACCGCTGACGCGCTCGTGGAGGCCCGCGCCGCGGCGCCGGAGTTGGCGCTGATCGCCAGCGGCGGCTTGCGCGACGGCGTTGACGCCGCCAAGGCGCTCGCGCTCGGGGCCGGCGCGGCCGGCCTTGCCCGCGCGTTCCTGCTCGGCGCCCGCGCTGACGCCGCGTCCGAGACGGCCGCCACGCTGGTCCGCCAACTCCGCATCGCGGTCTGGGCCACCGGCGCGGCGAGCGCTTCAGAGCTCTCGCCCACACATTTGCGCCAGTGAGCGCCATGCACATCACTGCGGGCGTCTGGGTGAACGACGACGGGCCCGGCATCCGCCACCAGGTGATCCTGCCGATCACCCGGGGCCCTGGCGAGCCCGCGCCCGCCTGAGGCGGCGTCCGGCCCGCTCTTGCGCGCCATCGAATGGCTATCACTACTCGGCGATGAGCCACCACGCAGGCGCGCTCGCCTCGGTTGAGGAGCAGGTCGCGGCCGTGCGCGACGATCCGGCGGCGCGTCTGGCATTGATGGCGCGCTTGTTCCACGGGCCGACCGGCCGCGCACCGCGACACCTGCCGTTTCGACGGGCGGCGTTGTCGTTCATGCGCTGGCAGGCGCATCGCGGTGTGCTCAATCGGCTCGACGCGTCGCCGCCCGGCAGCGTGTGGTGGCGGGCAGTCAACGAGCGACTGCTGCGGGACGGATGCGAAACGGTCGCGCTCCTCGGTGGGCTGGCCGGCGATCCCTCATCGCCGGCCGTGCGGCTCTGGCTGGAGTTCAGCGCGAGACCGACGGGACGCAACTGGTACCGAGCGCACAACGCGAGCATCGTGGCCGGATACCTGGAGCACCGGATCCTCGCCGACGCAGAGGGCGCACCGGAGCGCTTCTTCATGAACGTCGCGCTCGTACGTGTGCTGTACGCGCACGCACTCGCCGCGGCGCCGCGCCTGGCGCTCGGACGGTGCGCTCCGCTCGGCCGCCTGCTCGGCGACCCCCGGCTCGGGATGGCCGGCATCTTCCTCTCACTCCGCCGCGTGCTGCCAAACCGCTATCCGCTCGCGCTCGACGTTGAGCGCTATATCGCCGACGAGCAGCGTATTGGCCGGATGCTCGACTACGCGGTGATCGTGCCACGGCTGCAACGCCTGTATGAGTGGTCAGCCGAGGAGCTCGGCGAACCACGCCTGCTTGAGCTGGTCCGCGACGGCAACCCGATCTACGCCTGGCCCTCCGAGCAGCGACACGTATGGCGCACTCCGCACATGCCGTTCGCAGCCCGGGTACTCGAACGCGTCACAAGGGCTCGCTGAAGGTCCGCCAACCGGAACTGGTGATCATCCGCCATATCCTCTCCTGAGAGCCAGAGACGGCGGAGGTCCGTGCGCTTCGTTCGCAAGCAGACCACTGGCACCCGGTGATTGCGGACCCTGTATCGTCGCGGCCTTTGGAGGCGGATGACGGAGGGTCGCCGCCGCGAGGGAGGGAATGGGATGTCTCGATTGACGAGTCGTGCGCGTCGCCGCAGGCGTGCGTGCGTTCTGGGGGTCGTAGCCGCAGCTGCCGTGGCGTCGCTGCCAGGCGGCGCGGCGGCGGCGCCATCACAGGCCGGCTGTGACAGCCGGACGAACAACACCTACGACAAGCTGCTTGAGTGCGTGCGGGTCGAGGGGGTGCGAGAGCATCAGGCGGCGCTCCAGGCCATCGCCGACGAGAACGACGGAAACCGCTTCTCCGGCTTTTCGGGCTACGACGCCTCTGTCGACTACGTGGTCGAGACGCTCGAGGCCGCCGGCTATGACCCCGAGGTGCAGGCGTTTGACTACCAGGCTTACGAGGTGGTCGGCCCCTCGGCCCTCCAGCAGACCGCACCCGGCTCGGTCACCTATGTCGAGGGCGTCGACTTCGGCGCAATCACCCAGACCGACCCCGGCGACGTCACCGCTGCGGTCACGGCCGTCGACCTGCAGTTGGGCATCGGCAACACCTCGACCAGCGGGTGCGAGGCTGCCGACTTCGCGGGCTTCCCTGCCGGGAACATCGCGCTGCTGCAGCGTGGTACCTGCACGTTCGAGATCAAGGCCGAGAACGCCGCGGCGGCCGGCGCCGCCGGGATCGTGATCTTCAACCAGGGCAACACGGACGCTGAGGACCGCAACAACATCCCGGCCGTCACGCTCACGGCCAACAACACCAGCGGAATCCCGGTGCTCGGCACCACCTATGCGCTGGGTGTGACGCTCTCCAACACGCCGGGGCTGCGGATGCGGGTCTTCGCCAACACGCTCCGCCAGATCCTGCCCACCTTCAACGTGCTCGCCGAGAAGACCGGCGCGAACGACGACAACGTCGTGATGGCCGGCGCGCACCTCGACTCGGTGCTCGCGGGCCCGGGCATCAACGACAACGGCTCGGGCAGCGCCGCGATCCTGGAGACGGCCGTCCAGATGGCGAAGGTGAAGCCCACCAACACCGTGCGCTTCGCCTGGTGGGGCGCCGAGGAGAGCGGGCTCGTCGGCTCGACGAACTACGTCAACGGCCTGAGCCAGGCGGAGAAGGATCGGATCGCGCTCTACCTGAACTTCGACATGATTGGCTCGTCGAACTACATCCAGATGGTCTACGACAGCGACGAGTCGGGCTTCGAGGCTCCGGTCCCCGTTCCGCCGGGCTCGATCGCCATCGAGGATCTCTTCGAGTCGTTCTACACGCTCAGAAGCGAGCCGTATGACGACGCCGAGTTCAGCGGTCGCAGCGACTACCAGGCGTTCATCAACAACGCGATCCCGGCCGGCGGCCTCTTCACGGGGGCCGAGGTACGCAAGACGGCGGCGCAGGCGGCGATCTGGGGCGGCACTGTCGGCGCCCAGTACGACCCGTGCTACCACCAGGCCTGCGATACGTTCGCCAACAACAGCCTGCACGCGCTCACGATCAACTCCGACGCGGTCGCGTTCGCAGTGCTCACGTACGCGTACTCGACGGAGCCGGTTAACGGCGTGCCGGGCAAGAAGGTGCCCGGCAAGTTCACCATCCCGGCGCCCGCCGGTCCCGAGGGCACGGTCGGCAGCGGCGGCGGCGCCGCGCAGGAGCACCACGAGGGCTCGTAGCTTCCGCGCCGTTGCGAGGGGGGCGGCCCGTCAGCGGGTCGCCCCTCCCGCCGGCTTGCGCGCGTTGCTCCCGCGCTACTCGCCTATGCCCGGGCTGGAGGTCGACCAGCGGGCCGCACCGAGACCGCTGCGTGGCGCGGGGCCCGCCAGCGCGGGCGGGCGCCTCTGGTGCGGGCGGCTCTGGTGCTTGCTCGGTGGCCCGGGTGCCTGGCAAACTCGAGGTTCATGGGCGGTTTCGAGAGCGGCCGGCTGATTCGCTACGGCGGCGGCTTTGCCGAGGAGCTCGTGGTCCGTGCGAGCGGCTCGTGGCTGGAGACGGCCGGCGGCAGGCGCGTGCTGGATTTCACCGCCGGCCAGATTTGCGCGACCGTCGGGCATAACCACCCGCGGGTGACGGCCGCGATCCATCGTTCGCTGGATGAGGTGATCCACCTCAATTCGTGGATGCTCTCGCCGCCTGTGCTGGACCTCGCCGACGTGCTGCTGGACACTGTGCCGGCTCCGCTGGAGCGCGCGATGTTCCTCTCGACCGGCGGTGAGTCGATCGAGGTCGCGGTCCGCATGGCGAAGCTGAGCACGGGCCGGTTCGAGGTCGCGTCGCTGACCCGCAGCTGGCACGGACTGACCGGCGGCGCCGCGGCGCTGACGCTCGCCGCTGGGCGGCGCGGGTATGGGCCGACGCTCCCGGGCTCGTTCGCTCTGCCGGCGCCGTATGCCTACCGCTGCCCAGTCCGCGCGTGCGACGCCCAATGCGACTGCACCTGCTTGGAGGCCGGCTTTGAGCTGTTCGATCAGGCCTCGGTCGGGTCGCCCGCTGCGCTCGTGGCGGAGCCGGTGCTATCGGCGGGCGGCGTGATCGTGCCGCCTCCTGGCTACTTCGCGCGCCTGCTCGAGCTGTGCCAGGAGCGTGAGATGCTGGTCGTCTTCGACGAGTGCCAGACCGGCCTGGGGCGGCTAGGGACGATGTACGGCTTCGAGGCCTTCGGCGTGGTGCCGGACTTCCTGGTTTTGTCGAAGACGCTCGGTGGCGGCGTCCCGATCGGTGCGGTGATCACGAGCGCCGCGATCGAGGCCACCTGCCACGAGCGCGGCTTCGTGCACGTCACCTCGCACGTTTCGGACCCCATGCCGGCGGCTGCCGCGCTGGCCGTCATTGAGGTCGTGCGCGAGGACGGCCTGCCCGCGCGCGCCGCGTGCGCCGGCGAGCGCCTGCGCGGGCACCTCGACGAACTGGCCGCCCGCCATGAAATCGTCGGTGATGTGCGCGGGATGGGGCTGCTGTGCGGGCTAGAGCTGGTCGAGGACCGCGACAGCCGCCGGCCGGCAGAGGCGATGGGGCTGGCGCTGACCGAGGAGTGCGAGCGGCGAGGGCTGTCGGTCAATCTGGTCCGCGGCGGCACCGGAGGCGCCGCCAACTGCTTGCGCATGGCGCCACCGCTGACGATCTCCGACGACGACATCGACCTCGCGGCCGAGATCCTCGACGCCTCACTCGCGACGCTCCCGAGAACGGCGCACGTGTGAGCGCCCTTCTCCGGTTGAAGCGCCGCTGAGCGAAGCGGCAACGCCGCCGCAGTGCTCTCGCTTTTCGCGTGATTGCGCAAGTCCGGGTCCGAGCGGAGCGGACAGCTGCCTTGCATGCAACCCAGGGTGGGTGGTCCTCCAGCCGTCCGCCGGTGCGACGATCTGAAGCCATGCTGATCTTCTCGATGAGCGTCTCGGTGGACGGCTTTATCGCCGACCGCGGGGGCGCGTTCGGGTGGGGCGCCCCTAGCGAGGAGCTGTTTCGTTTCCACACCGCGCTGGTAAGCGAGCTCGGCGGTTGTCTGCTCGGCCGGAGGCTGTACGAGACGATGCTGGTGTGGGAGACGGATCCGTCGTTGCGCGAGGACGAGCTCGGGGCCGCGTTCGCAGATGTCTGGTGCGCGATCCCGAAGGTCGTCTTCAGCCGCACGCTCGACAGCGTCGAGGGCAACGCCCGGCTCGCCGAGGCGTCATTGGCCGAGGAGATCGCCGCGGCGCTCGACGCGACTGACAAGGACGTCGAGATTGGCGGCGCCGGCTTGGCCGCGCAGGCGGTCGAGCTCGGCCTCGTCGACGAGCTGCGCATGTTCCGCAACCCGGTCGTCGTCGGTGGCGGCACGCTGTTCCTGCCACCCGTCACCGACGACATCGCGCTGGAGCTGATCGAGACCAGGACGTTCGGCTCGCGCGTGATCTACGAGCGCTACGGGCGCGCCCGCGATGAGTCGGAGTGACACCGCCGGCGCTTCTGTTCGGCGGTTGCATAGGCAGAGCACGGGCGCTCTGACCAGCCGCGCCGCGTTCCCCTCACGGCCCCACTTTCGCAATCGCCTGGTTGCGGGCTACTCGGAGGCCCTGAGCCATCCCGCGGTCAGCCGGTAGGTGCGTGCGACGCGCTCGAGTTCACCGGCGACGGTCACGTAGCGCGCGCTGGCGCGGACCGTCAGCCGGCGCTTTCGTGCCAGTCGCCGCAGGGCGGCCGCACGCACCTTCACCTCGACCCGCTTGTACTGGCCAGGTTCCAGTGAGAAGCGCCTCGAGCCCATCCGCACCAGCCGGTCAGGCCCCGGACGGGTGCGGCGCTCATGCAGCGTCAGCGTGCCCGAGCAGCCGTCGTCGGCACCCGCGGCGCAGCGCATTGGGATGCCGATCCGCTTGTCGCGGCCGAGCCGGATGCGTCGGTCAAGCAGCCGGACCGACCGCTCGACCGGAGTAACCGAGTCCAGGACTGAAGCCGACGGAGCGGGCGGCGGCGGAGGTACGGTGGGCGGCTGCGGGTCGATGCACGACTCGCCGGCGCAGGTCTTGAGCACCGCGAGCCGTGCTTGGAGCTGCGCCAGCGTCCCCGCCTGCGCCGGGTCGTTCACGACGTTGACGAGTTCGTCCGGGTCGCTGCGCAGGTCGTAGAGCTCGCGCTCGCCGCTTGCGTGCTCGACGTACTTGTGTGTGCCGGTCCGGATCGCCTGATGGAAGTTGCGGTTCGAGAGCCCCGGCACCCCGGTCTCGTTCAGAAGTGGCCGGGCGAGCGCGCGCTGCGATCCGCCGGCCACCTCGCGCAGGTCCAGGCCGTCCTGGAGTCGGCCCGGGAAGGCGCCCGCGGCCGCCGCGAGGGTGCGCGGCAGGTCGACGTTGATCGCCATGGTGGGGACCACGGCGCCGGCGGCGAAGCCGGGACCGCGGACGATCAGCGGCACCCGGATCGACGGCTCGTACACGCGGACCTTGCCCTGGGCCACTCGGTGCTCGCCCTCCTGCCAGCCGTTGTCGGACGTGAAGGCGATGATCGTCTGGTCGAGCTCGCCGGCGGCGCTTAGCGCGTCGACTATGCGCGTAATCGCCTCGTCGACGGCCAGCAGCGAGGCCAACCGCCGCCGGTTGCGGGTGTCGATGCGCGCCCGCACCTGCTCGCTGATCCTCGGCAGCTGCTGGATCGACGCCGGCTTGTCGCCCACGTCCGCCTCGTCGTAGGCGGGGCCGACGTCCAGCGGCTCGCCGGCGAACCTGCCGCGGTGGCGCGGCGCGGGATCCGGCCCCTGACCGTTGTGACCGGCGATGGCGCCCGAGCTGTGCGGCGCCAGCGGCGAGAACTTCAGGTAGAACGGCTGTGGCGAGGGCGCGCGCTCACCGATCGCGGCGACCGCGCGATCGGCGAGCACGTCGGTCTGGTAATCCGCCGGGTCGGTCCCGTACGGCACGAGCGTGCCGTTGTCGTTGATCGAGTAGTCGTACATCCGGTAGGTGCCGATCGCCAACCCCTGCCAGTCCGAGTAGCCGGGCGGCACCGTCGTATGGAAGCTCGGGCTCTCGTATCCGTTGAGGTACTTGCCTACGTGGGTGGTGTGGTAGCCGGCGGCCTGCAGCCACACCGGCAGCGTGTTGGTGTGGTCGAGCCGCCCGAAGCCGCCGTCCGGCGGAGCGTTCGAGAGCACGCCGTTGTTGTGGTTGTACTGGCCGGTCAGGTATGTCGCGCGCGACGGGCAGCACAGCGAGTAGCCGACGAACGAGTTGCCGAACGTCGTGCCCTGCTGAGCGAGTAGCTGGACGCTGGGCAGCGCCTTCAGGTCGTCCGTCTCCAGGTCGTCGGTCATGATCACGAGCAGGTTCGGCTTGACCCCCGGAGCCTGGGCCACCGCCGCCGGGCCGCTCCCGGCCACCAGGCCGGCGGCGACCGGCAGAGCGAGGGCGAGCACGAGTACCAGCGCACGCGTCATGGTGCTCGATCGAACCCGGCCGGCGGCCCAGGGTTGCGGCGGCTCGGCGAGCGAGGTGACGAGCGACGCATTCGAGCTTGGCGCTCCAGGGCGCCGAGGTCCCGTGCGGAGCGGCATGTGCGCCCCAGGGTTACGCGATCCCGAAGCCAGTTGTGGTCGGGTGTCGGGCCCTACCGAGCGGCCGAGCTCACTTCGGAAGCAGCCTTTTCAATGAGTTCAGCCACGGCTTCGGGCTGCGAGACATAAATCGAGTGGCTGCCCGCGACCTCCACGACGGTCGAACCCGCCCGCGCAGACATCGATTGCTGGGCCGGCGGGGGGATCATCCGGTCTTCGGTCGCGATCATGTACCAGCTTGGCTTGGTCCGCCACGCGGGCTCGCTGATCGTCCCGCTCAGGGCTTCAACGCCCCACGGAACCTGCGAGTCGGCCATGAATGCTGCATCTTCGGGACTTACGTCAGCCGCGAATGAAGCGTGAAATTTCTCCCGGTCGAGGAACAGGAAGCCGTCCTGCGGCGGCAGAATTGGTGGTACCGGTGCGTCGGGCGGCGGATCGGCAATGAGCGTCTCAACCGACTCGCCCTCGTCAGGCGCGAAGGCCGCGATGTAGACGAGCGCTGCAACGTTGGGATCGGTTCCGGCCTCGGTGATCACCGCTCCGCCATAGGAATGGCCGACGAGAATCACCGGCTCGCCTTGCGCGTCGATGACGCTCTTGGTCGCGGCGACGTCGCCTTCGAGCGAGAGCGTCGGATTCTGGACGATCGCTACTTTGTAGCCGTCCTTCCTCAGTGCGCTGTAGACGCCCTGCCAGCCGGAGCCGTCCACGAAACCGCCGTGAACGAGAACGACGGTTCCCGCTGTTGAGCCACCTTCCATGACGCTCTCCTTTCCGGGGCGGTGAGCGCCCTGAGGCTACCCCGCCCTGGAGGCAGCATCAAGCTGCGCCCGAAGGGTCTTGGGGCCAGCAGACGCTTCGTCCCGCGGGAAGGGAACGACTATCGGGTAATCGCCAGGGCCTACTGGGCCGCCCATTAGACGCCGCCACACTCTCGACGGCATGAAAGAGACACCCCGACCGCTTGACCGCATTCGAGAGCTGATTCAGCGTCACGTCACGGGCTCGCGCCCTTCCGACGAGGAGCAGCGGAAGCTCGAGAAGTTCTACGGGCAGCCACCGAACCAACGCGTACGGCAGACCGCGCATGAACGACACGATGACTGGACTGGACAATGCTGAGGAGCGCACGATGAGAATCGGAATCGTTGGCGCCGGGCGGGTAGGCCGGAACGCGGGACAGCTGTTCGCCCGCGCCGGGCACCAGGTGTTCTTCAGCGGATCGCGCGACCCGGATCGGCTTGAGCAGCTCGCCGTCGATACGTTCGCCCGCAGCGGCTCGCCGCGTGAGGCGGTGGAGTTCGGGGAGGTCGTTTTCTTCTCTGTGCCGTGGCCCGCCGTCGACGAGCTGCTCGCCCAGACCGGCTCACTGGCGGGCAAGATCGTGATCGACACCACCAACCAGTTCGTGACCGGCGAGCCGGAGGGTGGCGTGGAGCAGCTTCCGAAGACCGTCGGCGAGACGAACCAGGAGCGCATGCCGGGCGCGCGGCTGGTCAAGACATTCAACACGCTGGCCGCCGACTCCCTGGCCGAGGCCGCGGCGCGCGGCGCCGCCGTGTTCCTGACCGGCGAGGACGCCGCCGCCAAGGAGGTGGTCGCAGGGCTGATCCGCGACGTCGGCTTCACGCCGGTCGACTTGGGGGGCTGGGCCGAGGAGCCGATCATTGAGGTTGGCGGCGCTCTCTCCGGTTGGGAGTACTCGGGCGAGGACGGCCTCGGGATCGCCGCCGCCCTCAGCAGAGACCCGAACGAAGCGGCCCGGCTCGCGCGCGAACTGAGGGCACGGCCCGCCGCGTGACGACTCGCTGAGGGCGCGCGAGATCCTGCACCGACGCCTATTGCCGGGTTCCTCCGAACCACCCGTTCCGGGGGGTCACGCGAGTCCATTGGTCCGATGAAGCTGCCCCGCCCCCGGCCTCGCCCCGGTTACGCTCCACGAATGCGGCTTCCTCGCTTCCTGAAGCCCCGCGCCGAGGTCCACGTCGACGCGCCCCAGTACGACGACTGGGCGCTCGTCGAGGACTACGAGGACCTCGAGACCGCGCTCGCCTTCCGCGACCGCCTGCGCGACCTCGGCCTCACGGCCGAGCTGACGGCCGACCACCCGCTCGACCGCTTCGGCCGGGGCGACATCGCCCTGCGCGTGCCGGCCGGCCAGTACGGCGACGCCACCGTGGCCCTCGACGGCCTCGACCTCGACTGACCCGGGCCCGCGTGCAAACCCGGTTGCAGTTCACTCGCCGCGGAAGGAAACGGCCGTAGGATGACGACGCGCCGGGCTCGCCCGGTCGAGGGACATGGACACGGCACGCCGAGGCAACTACGAGTCCGGGTCGGACTATGTGCTCGAGTACGGGGAGCTCCGCTTCACGTTCAACGAGCGTGACTTCACGGAGCGCGTGGAGCAGGCGGCCACGAAGCTCGGGTTCGTGGGCGGGACGCTCGGCGACGATGAGCGCGAGGACCTCGTGAACCTCGCGGTCAACGGCGAGGTGACCGAGCCGCAGTCCGAGCTCGGCAACCACATCAACGACCGCTGGGGGGAGCTCAACGGGCCCTCCGAGCGCTCCCTCGTCCACTGGATCCGTCGGCTCGTGTTTCGCGGCGCGTGGCTCGACCAGCGGGTGATGGAAGGCGAGCTCGAGGTCGTGTTCGACGAGGGCACGAGCTCTTTCGGCTACGCCCAGCCGGATCGCAACTTCGAGCTGATCGAGCTGTCGCCTGAGCCGAGCTGGCGCGAGGTCGCGTACCGCCGCTAGCGTGTACTAGGCGTTACGTGAGCCGGTCCGCACCCAGGGTGCCGGACTGCTCGCCGGCAGCCTGCCCGCCGCCCTCCAGGACGAGACGAGTGTTCGCCCACCGCAGCACTTCGCGGTCGTCACCCGTCGCCGCCACGACCGTGAGCGTGCCGCCCTCCTCCGTGGCCCGCGCCGCGCCGAAGAGGCGGCGGCGGACACCCGGGGGAAGCGCGTCGAGGGCGTCGATCACGACTGCGGCGTGGCCGCCTCGCTCGACCAGGCGCTTGGCCCGCTCCACCGCCAGCTCGGCCGCCTGGGCCTGCGCCTCCGGCGAGCGCTCGAAGCTGCCCCCGACGATGGGCTGACCGCCCTCGCGCCAGGCGGCCACCTCCTCGGGCCTCACGCCCGCCAGCACCACCTGCAGACTCATGTCCGGGTACCGCTCGGCGAGCGTCCGGGCGACCTCGAGCAGCAGGGTGCTCGCGCCCGCGCCAGGCGGCCCGCCCACGGCCACCCGCGACCCCTTCCCGAAGGGCACCGCGTCGAACGCGGCGGGGGCGGCGAGGCGCTCGCGCGGGAACACCGGCGTGAGGTCGCCGAACCAGGGCCGCTCCTCGGGCGGCTCGGCATCCGCCCCGTTGACGGTCTCCACCCGCACCAGCGAGGGGTGGCGCTCGTTGCGCCGCGGGGGCCTGACCGGGCCGCTCACCTCGTCGCCGGCGCGCAGCTCGCAGCGGCGGATCTGCGCCGGCGACACGTAGACGTCGTCGCGCGACTGACCGGCCGTATCGAGCCGCAGGAAGCCGGAGCCGTTCGTAAGCACGTCGAGCACGCCGGTGGAGATCTCCTCGTCGGAGACCTGCTCCTCGACCTCGGGCTCCTCCTCCACGATCTCGGCCTCGGCCTCGCCGGCGGCGGCCTCGGTCTCGTCCTCGGCGGCCGGCTCCTCGTCCTCGGCGGCCGGCTCCTCATCCTCGGCGGCCGGCTCCTCATCCTCGGCCGCCGGCTCCTCATCCTCGGCGGCCGGCTCCTCATCCTCGGCCGCCGGCTCCTCGTCCGCTTCGGCCTCGCCCACGAACGCCGCCGGCTCGAGTGCCTCCTCCGACGGCACCTCGTCCGGCTCGCGCTCCTCCTCCTCCTCCTCCTCGACCGCCGATCCCGGCTCTTCACCACCCTGCGCGGCGAGGATGGCGCCGATCAGGTCGTCCCTCCGCTTGCTGCGGAAGCCCTCGAGCCCGAGCTCCGACGCGATCGCGTGAAGGTCGGCGAGGGGGCTTGACTCGAGCTCGCTGCGCTGAAGGACGGCCATGGCCGCGGAACCCTACTTCACGTCCTCCCTGACGGCGTCGAGCACGAGCTCCATCAGCCGGGCCAGCGCGAGGTCCACGTTCTCGTTGTCGACGATCGCCACGCGCTCAGACCGGGCGCGCGTCCAGAGGTGGTCCTGAAGCCGCCGGATGTCGTCGAAGCTGGCCAGGTAGCGCTCGGCCGGGCGGGTGCCGGGCCGCAGCGAGAAGTGCCCGCGGTGGAGGTCGGGATCGTCCACCACCACGAGGGCCTCCACCAGCACGCAGCGCTCGCGCACGCGGGGATGGATCCCGCCCGGCACCACGTGTACGCCCTCCACCACCACCGGCTTCGCCTCCGCCGCCGCCCGCTCCACGATGGCCGCGATCGCCGTGCCGACCCGCTCCGCCTGGTCGCGATAACCCGCCACCCCGCCCGCCTCGAACGCCGAGTGGTGCACGGTCGGCATGGCCTCGACCGTGAAGAAGGCGCGGAGCACCTGGCGGATCACGTCGGTCGCGATGACCCTGTTCACGCCGAGGCGGGCGGCCAGCATCGTGGCCAGCGTGGACTTGCCCACCCCGGTGGTGCCGCCGATCAGCACCACCAGCGGGCGGTCCAGCCGGTCGAGCCGGCGCCAACCGCGGTAGCGCGCCGCCGCCAGCTCGCCCTCCTCCTCGAGCAGCACGTCCTCGGCGAGCGCGTGCAGGGCGGACACGTCGATCTCGGGCTCGCCGCGCTGCCCCAGGCGGCGCTCGATCAGTCGCGCGAGCTCGAAGGAGCGCCCCTGCGACAGCGCCGTCGCAGACAGCGCCTGGGCCATCAGGCCCTTCGAGTACGGCAGGCCGTGGCCCTTGCGGACGACGATGGTCTCGCTGGGGCTCTCAGGCGGCATCGCGGTAGAGCTTGACGAGCGCCTCGTCGAGCCCGTCCCCAACCGGGCGATTGCGGACGAACACCACGCGCACGCCCTCGGTGCGGGCCCGAGCCGCAACCGCGTCGATGGCGGCCGCCTTGAGCTCGGTGAGCCAGACGTCGCATCGCTCCTCCACGGCGCGGTCGAGGTCATCCGCCAGCGCCGCGCGGCGGGCCAGGTTGGTGGAGGCAACCACCGGCTCGACGCCGTCGCACCGGGTGGCGCCGGTGGTGAAGAGCGCCACGCGCGCGCCGTCCGGGAGCGGTTCGGCCGGCTCGGGCCGGAGCTCGAAGCTGAGCGCGGCCGCAGGCGCCGCGGCCCCCTCGCGGGCCAGCACCAGGTCGGCGCGCAGCAGGCGGTACTCGGAGAGCGGCTCCGGCTCGCCCGGTCCGACGATGCAGACGGTGCGGTCCGCCTGCACCGGGGGGATGCACGACCCGGAGCCCTCGAACAGGATCAGGCCGGGCTCGAGCGACGCGGCCAGCGCCGCGCCCTCCGGCACGTTCGACACGGCCGGTGCCCCCGCCAGGCCGCCACCCACACGCCGGCAGCCGACGGTGCGCACTCCGGCCAGCACGGCGTCCTCGAGGTAGTCCGAGGCGGCGTGGGCGCCACCGTCGGCGATCGCGAGGAGGTCGTCGAGCGAGGTCTCGGGCGACGCCACCACCGGTTGCGGCGGCCCTCCCCTCCCCATGCAGACGATCACCGGCGCGTGCTTGCGGAGCAGCCGTGCCATGTGGCAAGCGAGCGCGGTCTTGCCGGTCCGTTTTCCCGTGGCGATCACGGCCAGCGTCGGGCCATCGAAGTCGACGGGTGCGTAGCGAGGCGGATCCAGGCGCAGGCCGGGCGCCTCGTAGCGGAGCCCAAGATGGAGGGCGAGCGCCGCGAGCCGCAGCTTGGCGCGCGGCGGCAGCACGGGCTCGTCGGCGAGGTCCACGACCGCCTCGGCGCCGGGCGCGAGCCGCCGCAGCGCATCCTCCGGCTCGGTCTCGACCGGGCGTCCGTAGTACTCCTCCAGCGGCCCCGGCCCGAGCTTCTCCTCGCCCCCGCAGAAGACCACCCCGGCGAGGTCGAGGCCCGCGAGCACATCCCGGACCGCCGCGGGATGGTGCTCTCCGTCGATCAGCGCGATGACCGGCACGCGGGGCATTCTGCCCGGCCGGTGCGGCAGCACGGCGGCTCAGCCGTGTGCCGTCTCGCCCAGCAGCGACTGGTTCTTCGCGTACTCGTACGTGCTCGGGTCGAACGAGAGGATCGCGTCCTGCTCGTGGAACGGGTACTTGCGAAACACCGTCACCCGCTCCGGGCTCGCCTCGATCACGTTGTAACAGGGCTTCGTCTTGCCGCGCAGGCGCGTGGTGGACACCGTCCCCGCGTTCACCACGAACAGGTTCTCGAGCCGCCAGGCGTACGGCACGTGCTTGTGGCCCGACAGCACCAGGTGCACGTCGGCGCGCTGGAGGCACTCGAGGGTGTCCCCCGCGTCGTGCACGACGTTCCGCTCGCGCCCCGTGCCCGGCACCGGCAACAGGTGGTGGTGCAGCACGAAGATCCGAAGGAAGGCGTCGTACGCGCCGAAGCGCTCCTCGATCCACTCGTAGCGGCCGCGGCCGATCACGCCGTGGTCGAGGTCGGGCTCGGTCGAGTCGACCGCCAGGATCGACACGCCGTCCAGGTGGAGCTCCGACCTCCGGTCGCCGAACAGCTCCTCGAAGTGGACGTAGCCGACGTTGCGCGAGTCGTGGTTGCCCGGGATCACGAGCATCCGATCGCACGTGATCCGGTCGAGATAGTCGCGTGCCGACTGGTACTCGGCGCGCAGCCCGTCGCCGGTGAGGTCCCCGGATACGATGACCACGTCCGGCTCCAGCTCGTTGATCTCGACCAGCGCGCGGTCGAGCAGGCTTGGGACGAAATGCGGGGAGCCACAGTGCAGGTCGGACAGCTGGGCGATGGTGAAGGGCGATTCGTTCGGCGCGGGCCACCCCGCGCCATCCGGCACGGCGCTCATACCGCCTCCCGCCGGAGGTGGTCCGCGAGAGCGAGCCCGGCGTCCGCGTCCCCGCCGTCCAGCGCCGCTCGCACCGCCAGGAAGTCGCGCGTGCCGGCCACGTCGTGCACGCGCAGGATGTCTGCGCCGCCCGCCACCGCCCGGTCCACGGCGGCCAGGGTGCCGGGATCGCGGGCGGCAGGCGCCCCGCCCGTCAGCGCGCCGATGAAGTCCTTGCGCGATGCCGCCACGAGCAGCGGCCCGCCCAGCACCGCGAGCTCGGGGAGGCGGCGCAGCAACTCGATCGACTCGGCGGGGGTCTTGCCGAGGTCGATGCCCGGGTCGAAGACGAGCCGGTTACGCTCCACGCCCCGCGCCTGCGCCGCGGTCGCGCGGTCCTCGAGCAGTGCGATCACGTCGGCCACGACGTCCGCGTACTCCGGGAAGCCCTTCACCTTCGGGGGCACACGCGTGTGCGTGACCACGAGCGTGGCCCCGGCCGCCGCGCAGGCGTCCGCCACGCCGGGATCGCTCAGCGCGCTCACGTCGTTGATCATCGCGGCACCGGCGGCCAGACCGGCGCGCGCCACCGGCGCCCGCCAGGTGTCGACCGACACTGTCAGGCCGTCGCCCGCCAGACGGTCCACCAGCGGCACGATGCGGGCGATCTCCTCGTCCACCGGCACGGCCGCGCGGTCGGTGCGGCCGGACTCGCCGCCCACGTCGACGATCGCGGCGCCGTCTGAGACCAGGGCGTGCGCCTGCGCGACGAGCTCGTCGAGCGGCTTGGCGCCCGGACGATCGGAGAACGAGTCCGGCGTCGCGTTCACGATCCCCATCAGCAGGGTCACGCCGCCTCCTCGGGGGCGGCGCCCGCCCGCAGCGGCGCCTCCTCCGGTGCGGCCGGCCAAGCGGGCGGCTCGGCACCGCCCGGCACGAGCCCCTCCAGCCCCGCCACCGTGACCCAGTCACGCAGCTCGCGCTCCACGCGCGCCTCGTCCCAGCCGAGCTCGCCGCCCATCGCTCGCGCGGCCAGCCGCGCGCCCTCGGAGCCGGGCGCGGCGAGGCGCCTGGCGTCGAGCAGCCCCAGCCGTGTGCGGCGCAGCAGCGCGTCCGCGAGCGATCGGGCCTGCTCGTGGCCGGCAGCGAAGGCCGGCTCGGCCGCGATGTCGGGCAGGTCGGGACTGATCCGGCGGGTGAGCTGGGGCGCCGCGGCGGCGAGCCGCAGCACGTCGCGCGCCGCATGGCCGTAGCGGGCGGCCAGGTGGGCGCGGGTGTCCGGCTCCACGCCGGGCAGGTCGGGCAGGACCGCGGGGTCCTCGGGCAGGCCGATGGGGATCTCCTCCGTGCGGCAGGGGGCCTCGCGCCCCTCGCGCTCGACGATCCGATCGACGGCCAGCTTCGCCATCCGCCGCCAGGTGGTGAGCTTGCCGCCGGTGATCGTGACGAGGCCGGAGCTGGTCTCGTAGATCTCGGCCCGGCGCGAGATGTCCACCGACTTCTTCGGATCGCCTGTGGAGATCAGCGGCCGCACCCCCGCGTAGGCCGCGGTGAGGTCAACCGGGGCGATCTCGGTGCCGAAGTACCCGTTGACCGCCTCGAGCAGGTAGGCCACATCCTCGTCCGAGGCGGGCACGTGGTCGAGCGAGCCCTGGTAGTCGTTGTCGGTGGTGCCAACCAGCGTACGGCCGAGCCACGGCAGCACGAAGATCGTGCGACCGCCCGCGGCCGGGGCGATCACGCCGGCATCCACCGGCAGCAGCTCACTCCCCACCGTCACGTGCGTGCCGCGGCTGGGGCGGATGCGCGGCACCTCCTCCTCGCGGTAGAGCTCGTCGGGGCGCAGGCGGTCGGCCCACACCCCGGTGGCGTTGATCACGTTGGCGGCGGCGAGCTCGAACTCGCCCCTGCTCTCCGCGTCGCGCACGATCACGCCCGCGGCGCGGCCGTCCCGCTCGACGAGCCCGGTCACCTCGCAGCGGTTGGCCAGCACGGCCCCGAAGCGCTCGGCTTCGCCGAGCACGCTCAGCACCAGGCGGACGTCGTCGGTCTGGCAGTCGTAGAAGAGGTACGCGGAGCTCGGGTCGCGGGCCGCCAGCGCGGGCGCCATCTCCACCGCCTCCGCACCTTCCACGATCCGGTGCCGCGCCGGGCTCCAATCCTCCTCCTCGTCGCGGCCGCGGCGCCAGGCCATGACGTCGTACATATTGAGGCCTACGCCGGTCAGGCGGTCGGGGCGCTTGCCCTCGAAGCTCGCCACCAGCAGCGGGAGCGGCCTCACCAGGTGCGGGGCGAGCTTCACCATCAGCGAGCGCTCGAGCAGCGCCTCGCGCACCAGGCCGAGGTCGAAGTTCTGGAGGTAGCGAAGGCCGCCGTGGATCAGCTTCGAAGAGCGGCTCGAGGTGCCGGCGGCGTAGTCCGCCTTCTCGAGCAGGGCGACGCTGTACCCGCGCGACGCCGCGTCGAGCGCCACGCCGGCGCCGGTGATCCCGCCGCCCACCACGACCAGGTCGAAGGACTCGCGTTCGAGGGCGGCCAGCGCGTCCGCGCGCGGGATCATGGGGCTCAGGTTACGTAGGTGGCCGTTTACACGAGGAAGGTCACGAAATCGGGCGGCGGCAGCCGCTCGGGCGCCTCCCGCTCCTGGCGCGGGGGGCCGAGGTGGAGCAGAGCGATCAGGCGCTCGTCGTCGCCCACCCCCAGGGCGGCCTTGCCCTCGGACGTGCGCAGCACCGCGGGGGTGCGCCAGTACCCGGCGAGCCCGCGCGCGTGGGCGCCGAGCAGGACGATGTAGCACGCGGTAGCCGCGGCGCAGAGATCCTCCTCGTCCTGCACCGGGTCGTCGGAACGGACCTGGCTTGCCGCCACGAGCGTCGGCGCGCGGTCCAGCTTGGCGGCGCCCTCGGGGCCTGCGGCCTCCTTCAGCCGGGCCAGCGCCGCGGGCCCGAGCACCCGAAAGCGCCACGGGTTCGTGAGGTTGTGGTTCGGGGCCCACCGGGCCAGCTCGAACAGCTCTTCGAGCGTCTCGCGCGGCACGGGGTCGGCCCCGTAGGCCTTGTGGGTGCGGCGCGTGCGAATGGCGTCTTCCAGTTCCACTGCGAGCTAGCGAAGCTAGCGACCTAGGCGACCGGATGTCGCCCTTGGCTTCAAGACGCGGGGCTGGATGCCCGGCGGAGCCAATACGCTCGCAACGTGCCGTCCGGAACCGTGCTCGTCACCGGTGCCTCGTCGGGCATCGGCGAGGCCACCGCGCTCCACCTGAAGGAGCTCGGCTACGACGCCGTGGCCGCCGTCCGCAAGGAGAAGGACGCGGAGCGGCTGGCCGTCAGCGGCCTGCGCACGGTCAGGATCGACGTGACCGACTCCGAGTCGATCGCCGCCGCGCGCGCGAACGTGGGCGACGGTCCGCTCGCCGGGCTCGTCAACAACGCCGGCGTCGCAGTGGCGGCGCCGCTCGAGTTCCTCCCCCTCGACCAGTTACGCCACCAGCTCGAGGTCAACCTGGTGGGCCAGCTCGCGGTCACTCAGCAATTCCTGCCGGCGCTTCGTGCCGGGCGCGGGCGGATCGTGAACGTCAGCTCGATCGGCGGACGGGTCGCTTTGCCGCTATTGGGCGCCTACCACGCCTCGAAGTTCGCGCTCGAGGCGGTCAGCGACACGCTGCGCAGAGAGCTCGTGCGGCAGGGGGTCGACGTCGTGGTGATCGAGCCGGGCGGGGTGAAGACGCCGATCTGGAGGAAGGGCGACGAGCTCGCCACCGAGCTGGCGGCCGACATGCCGCCCGACGCCGGGCGCCTGTACGGCCGGATGATCGAGGCGCTGCGGAAGCAGACGACGAAGATCGCGACCGAGACCGGGGTCGAGCCGCGCGAGGTGGCCGAGGCGATCGGCCACGCTATGACCGCGAAGCGCCCGCGGGCGCGCTACCTGGTCGGCCGCGACGCGAAGATGCGCGCCCCCGTTGCCGCAGTGCTGCCGGCCCGGGTGCTGGACCGCCTCGTGGGGCGGGCGATGGGCGGCTGAGGCTGCGGCAGTTCAGACGAGGGCCGCCGCGGCGTCTCGCGCCGTGAATCCCGGCGGGTCGTGGTCCTGCGCGTCACGCGGCGGCCTCGGCCGGCTCCATCTCGGCCGGCTGCGGAGCGGCCTCGCTCGGGGGACGGATCACGGTCAGCACGATCACTAGGGCGACCGCCACCAGGCCGGCGCCGATCAGGTACGCGACGTGGAACCCCGAGGTGAGCGCCGACGCGGTGGACTCGCCGTCGGCCAGCAGGCCCTCCGTGCGCTCCGTCGCGAACGTGGTCACCACCGCCAGGCCGATCGCGCCGCCCACCTGAAGCGTCGTATTCACCAGGCCGGACGCCAGGCCGGAGTCGCTCGGCGTGGCGCCGGACATCGAGAGCGTCATCAGGGCGGGGAATGCCAGGCCCGCGCCGGCGCCGAGCAGGAGCATCGACGGGAGCACGTCGACCAGGTACCCGCCGTCCACCGGCGTGCGCGCGAACAGGAGCAGGCCGGCGCCGATGAAGACGAGGGCTGGGATGAGCGTCGTCCTCGGCCCGAATCGCATGTTGAGACGCTCCGAGAAGCCCAGCGAGAGCGTGCCGATCACGAGCGTGACCGGCAGGAACGCGAGGCCGACCTCGAGCGCGTCGTAGCCGAGGACGCGCTGCAGGTAGAGCGCGCCGAGGAAGAACATGCCGAACATCCCGCCGACGAACAGCGCCTGCACGGCGTTGGCCCCCGCGACGTTGCGCGAGCGGAAGAGGCGCAGCGGCATCAGCGGGTTGGGGATCCGCGTCTGGCGGACGATGAACGCCGCCAGGAGGGCGATCGCGGTGGCTCCCAGGCCGAGCGTGTGGAGGGAGCCCCAGCCCTGGTCGCCGGCCTCCAGGATCGTGTAGACGCCGAGCATCAGCGCGCCGGTGACGTAGAGGGCACCGCGCGCGTCGGCGCCCTCGCTGAAGCCGAGTCCCTCGTCCCGCTCGACGAGCCTCAGGGCCAGCATGCCCGTGGCCAGGCCGATCGGAAGGTTGACGAAGAAGATCCAGTGCCAGTTGATCGTCTCGGTCAGCACCCCACCCAGGAGCAGCCCGATCGAGCCGCCGGCAGACGCCACGAAGCTGTACACGCCGATCGCCTTCGACTGCTCGCGCGGCTCCTGGAACATCGTCACGATCATTCCGAGGATGACCGCCGAGGTCATTGCTCCGCCGGCGCCCTGAAGGAAGCGCGCGCCGATCAACATCCCCTGCGTCTGGGCCACCGCGCACAGCAGCGAGGCGGCCGTGAAGACGCCGAGGCCGAGCAGGAACATCTTCCTTCGCCCGATCAGGTCGCCGAGGCGGCCGGCCAGGAGGAGGAGGCCGCCGAACGCGATCAGATAGGCGTTCACGACCCAGGCGAGGCTCGACTGTGAGAAGTCCAGGTCGTCTTGGATGGACGGTAGGGCGACGTTCACGATCGTGGCGTCGAGGACGATCATCAGCATCCCGACGCAGAGCACGACGAGGGCGGCCCAGCGCGTGCGGTCTGTCTCGGCGGCAGTCATGACCGTCGAGGATGCACCCCGCCGCCCGCAGCGTTAATGCGGCTACCCCGAGGGCCGGGGGTACGGCTAGCCGTACCGCGGTTGTTCGTCAGTCGAGCCGGTACAGCAGGGCTTCGCGCTCGCGCTGCTTCACCTGCTCGAGCGTCAGGTCCGGGATGCGCTGATGGGCGAGCGAGACCTCGGCCGATGACGGCAGCCCCGCCGGGTCGGACCACGTGGACGGGTCCCACAGCTTCGAGCGCACGAACGCCTTCGGGCAATGGGTGTAGACCTCTTCGGCCTCGACCACGATCGCCGTCTTCGGAGGCTTGCCCACCGGCGTTATGCAGCCGAGCAGGCCGGGGTTCGCGCTCACTACGGCGCTGCCGTTTACCCGGAGTGTGGTGTCGCGGCCGGGGATCACGAAGATCAGCCCCACGCGGCCGCTATCGACCACGTTCTCGAGCGTGTCGAGCCGCCGGTTGCCGGTGGCGTCCGGGATGGCCAGGTGCTCGTCGTCGAGGACGGTGACGAAGCCGGGCGGACCGCCTCGCGGGCTCACGTCGCACCGGCCCTCCTGCGAGAAGGTGGCCACGAACACGATCGGAGCGGCGGCGATCAGCCTGCGGCAGAGGTCGTCGATGCGGCCGATGTCCTTGCGCACCGCGGCCTCCATGGGCGCGTCGTAGTGCTCCCGCAGCTGCTCCACCCGCTGGAGGGCGCCGTCGAAGGGGTGCGGCTCAGCCATCCGGGGACTATGTCACAGCGTCGCTCGAGCGCCGGAGGCGTTTCGGCACGAGGCGGCGGCGGAAGAGCGCAAGGAGGACGACCGTCACGGCGAGCGCCCCGGCCACCAGGCCGATGGGCACGCCGTCGTCGCCCGCGTCGTCCGCCGCGCGCACGGCGCTCTCGCCCGCCGCGGCGGACGCCGCATCCGCGCGCGGCGTGGCCGTCCCGTCCGCCGGCAGCACGGCCGCTGCCTCGCCGGGTACCTCCGCGGCCGCCCCGCCTGCCCGCTTCGCGGCGCCCCCTTCGCCGGCGCCGGGGATGTCGGCCGGACTCGCCGGTGTCGGCTTCGGGGCAGCCTGCTTCTCGTCGCCCGCCGGGGGCGCCGGGGCGGGTGTCGCCGCCGCCGGGGCCTCGTCTCCCGCCGCGCTGGCGCGCTTCGCGCGCGGCACCGCCGCGATCGGCAGCGGCGTCGGCTCGAGCGCCATCAGCGCCTGGGCGGTCACCCATACCGGCGTCTGGCGGCTCGTGGACGAGTAGGCCACGCTGCCGTCGCGGCGCTGTAGGCCGCGCACGTAGGCGAGCGCGCGCGAGAGCGTGGCGCCGCCCGCGTTCACGGCCACCAGCCCCTGCACCGCGTAGGCGGTGGACTGGGCGTTGGAGTCGCGGCCCCGGAACTGCCCGAAGCCGCCGTCGTCGTTCTGGTTGGCGCGGAGCCAGTCCACGGCCCGCCGGGCGGCCGCGCGCCGCCCGCGCCCCGCCGCCGCGAGCGCCTGCAGGGCCGCGCCGGTCATGTCGCTGTCGCTCGTCGAGGAGGGCACGAGGCCGAATCCGCCGTCGTCGTTCTGCGCCGAGGCCAGCCACGCGACCGTGGAGCCTCCCGCGGGCGCGCCCGCCGCCCGCAGGGCGAGGATCCCGAAAGTGGTGTAGCTCACGTAACCGGCGATCGATCCGTTGGCCCGCCGCCGCGCGCGAATCGCGGCGACCAGGTCGCGTCCCGCGAACCGGCGCGCAGACATCCCGGCCGCCTCCAGCACCAGCACCGTGCGCTCGATCTCGCCGATGTCCCTCACCGAGCCGCCGTCGCGCTGCACATACGAGGCGAGCGACCGCCCGCCGCGGCGCCGCACGTCGCGCGGGTTGTGGCCGGAGGCGGCGAGCCCGAGCGCGGACCATCCCGTGTAGAGCGGGCTGGACGCCTGCCCAGGCGCGGCTCCGAAGCCGCCGTCGTCGTTCTGAGCGCGAAGCAGCCAGCGCTCGGCGCGGTCGGCCGGCGTCGCGGCGCCGGCCACCGCCGGCAGCGCGAGCAGCAGCAGGATCAGCGCCGCGCCCGCCGCCGCCGGGGCGGCCCAGCGGACCTGGAATCGCCGCCGGTAGCGGCGCAGGGCGCGGATGAAGACGGGTCCGATCAAGAGGCAGAACACCACGTTTCCGATCGCGTGAGCGATGTTGTAGGGCAGGGAGCTCGCCGACAGGGCGAGGTACGTGTCGAGGTCCTGGTGTGCGGCCAGGGTGAGCTGGTACAGGTCCATCCAGGCGCCGAACGCGAGGCCGGCGAGCCCGCAGACCGCGGCGAGCACGAGCCGCCCTGGCTCGCGATCGCGAAGCACGCGGGCCAGTAGCGCTCCGGCCACGCCCACGGCCCCCCAGCCCACCATCTGCCAGGGGGTCCAGGGCCCCTGGGACAGGAAGACGTTCGACACGAGCGCGGTCACGGCGCCGACGGCGAAGCCGGGGACCGCGCCGAGGGCGTAGCCGGCGAACAGGATGATGTCGGTGGTGGGCTTGACGTTCGGGATCGCGGCGAAGGCGAGCCGGCCCACCACGGCGAGCGCTGCGAGCGTGGCAACCAGGGCGACCACGCGTGCGGGCGGCTTGTCGCGCTCGTACCACGCGAACCCGGCAATCAGCACGCACGCCAGCACCATGATCGAGGCGGCCTGCCAGGTCACCCGACGACCTCCGTGGCGAGGAGCATCTCAGCCGCCTCCTCCGGAAGGAGCGCGGCGCCGCCCGTCACCCGGGCGACCTCGGTCGAGAAGTGGCGGCCCCCGCCGAGCACCTCGGCCGGCGGGCCGTCACCGATCACCGCGCCCTGGCCGAGCAGGACCACGCGGTCGGCGAACGACGCGGCGAACTCGGTGTCGTGCGTCGCCACGACCACGGCCGCTCGCTCGGCGGCGAGCGCGCGGATCCGCTCGGCGAGGCCGTCCTTGTGGGCGCGGTCCATTCCACGGGTGGGCTCGTCGAGGAGCACGGCGGCGCACGAGCCGCCTGCCAGCACCACCTCCAGGGCGAGCCGCTGGCGCTCGCCGCCCGAGAGGTCGCGCGGATTGGCCCCCTCCCGCCCCGCGAGGCCGGCGGCGGCAACGCCCGTCGCCCCGGCGTCGTCCACGGCGTGCTCGTGGATGAGGTAGTCGCCCGGGGTCTGGAGCAGGAGAGCCACCTCGCCGGCGCGCTCGATCCGGCCGCGCGTGGGCTCGGCGAGGCCCTTGGCGAGCCGCAGGAGGGTGCTCTTGCCGGCCCCGTTGCGGCCCATGAGGACCACGCGCTCGCCCGGGCGAAGCTCGAGGTCGAGCCCGCGCAGCACGGTCGGCCCGTCCTCGATCTCGAGCCAGACGCCGCGCAGTGCGAGGGCGGGCGGGGGGCGGGGGTCCCGCCGCCACCACCTTCGACCGGTGGTCTCCGGTGAGGCGCTTGCGGGCCGCGCCGGCGGCGCCACGCCCGCCTCACGCAGCCCCGCCCGGGCCTCCTTTACCGAGGCCGGCCGCCCCGGGAGGCCGGCCAGCGAGAACAGGCGCGACGCCGGGGTGGCCAGCGCCGGCATCGACTCGGCCGCCCACGCGAGGTAGTCGGCGGGCGCAGCGTCGCACGCCACGCGGCCCTCCACCAGCGCAACCACGCGGTCGGCGGCGGGCAGGCAGCGCTCGAGCCGGTGCTCGGCCACCACCACCGCCGTGCCCCAGTCCTGGTTCAGCCTCCGCAGGAGCCACACGAGCTCGTCGCCGGCGACGGGGTCGAGCTGGGACGTCGGCTCGTCGAGCAGCAGCAGTTCCGGGCCGTGGACCATCGCCGCCGCCAGCGCGACGCGCTGCAGCTCGCCCCCGGAGAGCGTTTCGGTGCGGCGCTCGAGCAGATGCCCCACGCCCAGCGCGAGCGCGGTCTCCTCCACTGCCCGCGCCAGCGCGGCGGGCGGCTCGCCGCGGTGCTCGAGCGGCAGTTCGAGCTCGGCCCGCACGCCGCCCATCACCACCTGGGTCTCGGGCTCCTGGAACACCGTGCCGCATACGGCGGCCAGCTCGCCCGGCCCGTGCTCCCGAACGTCGAGGCCGCCGACCACGAGCTCGCCGCTCGCCTCGCCGCCGTGGAAGTGCGGCACGAGCCCGCAGAGGGCACGCAGTAGGGTCGACTTGCCCGAGCCGGACAGGCCGGCCAGCACGGTGAAGGTCCCGGGCTCGATCTCGAGCGAGAGGTCGTGGAGCGAGCGACCGCCGCCATCTGGGTACGAGTAGGCGAACCGCTCTGCGCGAACAACGGGCTCAGCCACGTGGCACCCCCATCCTCGCGCCGCGCCCGGCGAACGGCGCGGCCCCCAGCGCCACGAAGGCCGCCGCGATGGCGATCTCGGCCGGGCCGAGGGCCATGTCGAGCGTTGGGTAGGCCTCCACCCGGCCCGCGCCTGCGGCGGCTCCCGCGATCGCCACAGCCGCCACCGCGAGCGCCGCGCCGGCGATTCGCAGGTCGTGCCGCGACAATGGCCGCGGGCGCCGGCCCGGCCGGCCGGCGAGCGCGTAGCCGCGCACCTCGAGGGCGGCGGCCACGTCCACGGCGCGGTCGAGCGACCCGGCCAGCGCCGCCCGCACCACCGCCAGCCGTCTGGGCGGCTCGGGGCGGCAGCGCCGGGCGTCGCCCATGCGGCCGGCGTCGCGCGCGAGCACCGGGACGAGACGGGTGGCGAGCGTGGCCGTGAGCGCGGAGCGGTAGGAGACGCGTCGGAGCGCCTTCAGCAGCTGATCGGGGTCCACAGCCGCGGACATCAGGCCGCCGAGGGCCGCGATCAGGACCACGATGCGAAGGCCCATGAACATGCCCTCGAGGGCGGCCTCGAGCGTCACGTCCCAGCGCCGGCCGAGGAACTCGCCGCCCCGGACGAGCAGGGTCTCGCCGCCCTGGTAGACGATCGCGTTGACGAGCGCCACGAGCAGCGCGAACGGAAGCGCCAGCTTGAGGGACCGTGCGACCTCCCGGCCGACGCCGGCGGCCACGCCGGCCACGACGATCCCGCCGAGCGCGCCGGCGAGGATCAGCGGGTGCCGATACAACGCGCCGGCCAGCGCAAACGCGCAGCAGAAGGCGGCGCCGACGCCGGCGCGCGCCGCGTGCAGCGCGCTCGGCCGGCTTCGGTAGGTCGGGATCAGGGTCATGGCTCGATGAGGGGAAGCTTCTCCACGGTCTGGCCGGTCACGGCTACGGCGAAGGCGTCGCGCAACCGGTTCTCCTCGAGCGCCGCGACCCCCGCCCCGAGCCCCTCCCGGTCGAGCGCCGTGACGAGCCAGAGCAGCTCCTCGGCTCGCGGGCGCAGGGCGGCCACGAGCGCGGTACCGTCGCCGGGGCGAACTGTGCGGGCCACCTCGCCTTGCTCGTCGAGCAGCTCGAGCGAGCGGCCGTCCTCCGCGAAGCGGGCGAACACGCCGCTCGCCTCCGGTCCCTCCTCCAGCGTGGGGGCACCGCGCACGATGCGGGCCCGCGGCCAGCGGGCCACCACCAGGCGGGTGACCGCCTCGGTGCCGGGCGCGCCGAGCGAGGAGCCCGACGTGGGCACCCCTGCGCGGTCGAGCGCCTGCCTTGCGTTCCGGCAGGGATCCGACTCGTCGTCATCGCACTCCACCCGCACCGGCCGCCGCTCGCCCTGGGTGCCGTGCAGGAACGGCTCCGGGAAGGCGCCAACGATCGCCGGCACGCGCATGGCGGCGCCCCAGCTGCGGTGGTCCCACTGGACGCGGTCGCCGGGCGAGAGCTCGTACTCGGCGGCGCCCTCGCCGGACTCGATCCCGTTCACGAAGAAGAACCAGTCCCTCGTGCCGGCCGGACCGGCGCCCTCGAGCCCATCGATCGCCTGGACGAAGCGGCCGCCGAAGCGGGTCTCGACGTCGAACTCCGAGCGCAGCAGGCGCATGACGGTCTGATCCTCTCGCAGCGCGTCGAGCCGGGCGGAGCCGAGCTCCTCGTGGCCGAAGTCACGGGTCACCCGAAGCTTGGCGCCACCCTCTTGCTCCTCACCGGCGCCGAGCCCGCAGCCGCCCAGCAGCGCGGCGGCGGCCGCCAGGGCGGCGAGCGCGGGCCTTGCTCTCACGGCACCTCGACCCGCTCGGCGAAGGACCGCACCAGCCCCGCCTTCTCGGCCACCGCGCGGTAGTGCCCGGCGGTCAGGGGGAGACGGGCCTGTCCGGCCGCGTCGGTCAGAGCCGAGATGCCGCCGGCGCGCACGGTCGCGCCCTCCACGGCCACGCCGCGCGCGTCGTCGTCGTAGCCCCGGACGGTCGCCACCAGGGTGCCGGGCTCGGCCCGCCACTTGAGCTCGAGGGTGCGCTGGCAGCCCCCGTCCCGAAGCCGGCAGTAGAACCACGTGACGCGCTGGCCGGCGCGCAAACGGCCGCTGCCGAACGGCCCGCCGGGATCGGCCGCCCCGGCCGTGGCGGCGCGGCGTCCCACCTTGTAGACCCAGCCGTTCTGGCCGCGGTTCCGGTCACCGCGGATGCCCTCAACGAACAGGCCGGCGCCGTCGCGGGCCCGCCTCGAGCAGGCGCCGAAGTCGCGCAGCGTGAGCCGGCCTGTCCTGCTGCGGTTGAGCGCGGCCAGTGCCGTCCCCTCGCCGGCTGTGCAGCGGCGGCCCTCTACGCGCACGCGCGTCGCGCGCGTGGAAACTGTGTCGCTCGTGGCGCTGCCGTCGCGGAAGACGACGAGTTGGCGGACCTTCGGGGCGGCCGCATCGGCAGGCGCCCCGAGGCCCATCAGAACAACGAGCGCGGCGAGGGCCGTCTTCCTCATGGCCGCGGTGCCACGGCGTCGACCTCAACCGGCCCCCCGCCCATGCTCCGGATCCGCAAGACGTGGGCGCCGTCCCGCATCCGCCGGCTGGTCCACAGCACCTGCCGGGGCGCCGAGCGTCCTCGCAGGTTCAGGACCTTTCTGCGACCGCCCACGCTCACCCGCAGCCGGCCCCCCTTCGGGATCCGCCGGCCGATCAACGAGACCCGGCGACCCGTGAACGGCAGCCTGGCCGTCGCGCCCGCTTCGGCGGCGCGCCGCACGGTGGTCCCCCAGGCGGCCGGGAGCGGCGTGCGCGTCCAGCCGCGTGAGAAGCGGAGGAGCTTGCGGTCGCGGTCGTCGACCGGCATGAGGATCGTGTTCGACTCAGCCGTCCCCCTGTTGGTGGCCCGGTCGACGGCGGTCACGCGGAACCGGTACGCCTTGCCGGACTCGCCGCGAAAGCGCACCGAGGGTGTGGCCGTGCGATCCGTGAGCGACCTCCACTCGCCGGGCTGGACCTGTGCGGTCCGGACACCGCTGCCCATCTCGCGCACCTCCACGGCGTAGTACGCCAGGCCGGCGCCCGCCCCGTCGTCAGCCTGCCATGACACAACCATCGTGCGGGATTGGCCGCGCTCGCTGGCGAGTTCCCGGCCCGGCAGGTCGACGTCCACCACGGTCGGTGCGGTCTTGTCGCCTGAGGTGCACGGGTCGGCGCCCAGCGGATCGACGCACAGCGTGAGGGAGTTGGAGCGAATGGCTCCCGGCTTCTCGGCCTTCAGCCGGTACACCCCGGCCTCGGCGAAGCTGAGCGCGGCTATTCCGTCGCTCCCGGTGGGCGAGCCGTTCACGGTGGCGCCCGGCTGCGGTGCGCCCGATTCGCCGTCGACGACTCGCACGTTCACCGTCTCACTCGTGTGCGCGGCGCCAGGCCCGCGGAGCTCCAGCGGGACCGCTGGCGGCCCGACGAACGAGATCCGCGCCCAAAGCACTTCGTCCCGAGCGCCGACCTGCTTCTGACAGCCGCCCAGGTCGGAGGTCTTCCGGTTGATGTAAAGCGACCAAAACTCGCTGTCGGGATCCGCGGTCTCGTCGCCGATGCGGGTCACGAAGAAGTCGTCGATGCCGAAGTTGCCATAGGTGCCGTCCCAGCCGAACGCGCCCGTCCGGCTCGCGTCGTCGAGCGCCGCGGTGGCCACCGGCACCGGCGTCTGGTGAGCGCCGGCGTTGGTGCCGTCGCACGTCCTGGGACCTCCGCTCGACGATGTCGTGAGGACGTGGCCCTCGGTGGTCACCGTTCCGTCGAAGATCGTCCTTGCCACACCCTCGACGCGAACGTTCACCGACACGGGCGCCGCTGCGACGCTCGGCGCGCCAGCTGCGGTCGCGATAACTGCGAGGCCGATTGCCAGGCCCCGGATGCTCTTGGTCATTTGGCCACCCTTTCCTCGAGGGTCGTATGGCTCCGACCGGGGCCAGGTCTCCTGGCTTCGGGCTCAGCGCCGCGCCTTCCCGGAAAGCCGTCGGCTCCCCAGTGGCATCGGCGACGCATCAGCGCCCGTTCACAGTGGCGGGACCGCGCCGGCTTCGCACCGGACTTCCCTAAGCCACCGGCCGATGAACGGCGCAAGCATAGCCGGACGACCTGGGCACGCAAACCCCCGGCCGCTACAATCGCCCGCCGACGGGCCGCCATCGTCTAGGGGACTAGGACGCCGCCCTCTCACGGCGGAAACCGGGGTTCGAATCCCCGTGGCGGTACTGCCTCTATGCCGCATCGCAGAGCGGAGCAAGGGGTAGCTGCGCTGCAACGCTCGCTGCAACGTCGCTCGTCAAGGACGCTCCGGCGTCGCGCCGGCGCCATAAGACGGGGCCGCTCCTGGTCGCATACGCGTCTGCCGTTGGTCCAATGGCGGCCGCGCCGAGACATCGGCATGTCGAGGACTCCTGTGGCCTCGGCGAGTTCCGCGCGCAGGTCGGCGCTACTCCGGCCAGGGCTCCGATCCGGGTGCGCAGCCAAGGCTCGACAAACGCGGTCTGGTCTCCCGCCCGGGACGGCCCGTCGGCTCAGGTATCAGCGAGCCAGCCCGCAGCTCGTCGCGCGGTGTTTAGACAGCCAGCGGTCGCGAGTCGCGACGGATCGGGCTCGGCTGGCGACCACTCGCCGTGCATCCCATCGGGCCCGACGCGGCGATGGAGCCGCGCCGCGTGGTGACGCGGCAGGTGGAACCCGGCGACCACCTTGCGGGACGGGCGAACCGCATCGCATGTCAGCCAGCCGGAGCTGGCATCGCCACCCGGGCTGATCTTCACCTGCCCGCCGGCGATGCCCTGGACGAGGAGATCATCCGTGCCCCTCCAGGTACGCGTCGAGCGCCGCGGCGGCCTCGCCCTCTGAGCCGGGGAACAGGTGGCCGTAACGGTCGAGCGTCTGAGTGATCGAGGCGTGGCCCATGAGCGTGCACAGCTGCTTGGCGATCGCGACTGGGTTGCGCTCTGCCCGGATGCCGGCGGCGATCATCAGCGAAGCGAACGTGTGCCGGCATTCGTGCAGCCCGATCGGCTCGAGCGCGTCCTCGCGGGCCTTGACCCATGTCGTCCGCGGGCCGCTTCGCTTCGTGTCCGGTATCTCCTTCCAGCCCCACGCCTCCCTCGCGCGTCTACGGATCGTGGACGGGGTGAATGCCTTGTCGTGCTCGCGGCCGAAGAACAGGCCGTCGCGCCACCGGCGACGCATGCGGTGGTCGAGCAGGATTGGTCGCAGCACTCTCGGGATCGGCAGGGTGCGCCGGCCGGCCTTGGTCTTGACCGCGACCAGTCCGGCCTCCTGGTCCCAGCCGTGCCCGACCTCGATCAGGTTGGCGTCCAGGTCGACGTCGGCGTCCTGAACGGCCTGGAGCTCGCCGCGCCGCATGCCGGCATACATGGCGGTCGCGTAGATCGCCTTTTCCGGGTAGCTGAGCGCCGCGAGCAGCAGCGCGCCCTCGGCCGGCGCGGCGACGCGGTCGCGTGCCTCCTCGGTGACCGGGAACTCGAGCCCGCGGGTCGGGTTGACGTCGAGCTCGTCGAGCGAGAGCAGCCGGCGGTAGATCGCGCGGACCGGGTCGAACGTGTTTCGGATCGTGGAGGGGGCGAGCCCTTGTTTGTGCAGCGTCGTTACGAGCCGCTGCCAGTCGGAGCGGCGTAGCTCGATCACTGGGTGGGCGCCGTAGTCGGGCAGGATGCGTAGCTCGAGCGCCGTCCGGTAGGAGCGCAGCACGGACGGCTTGTAGGGGCGGCCGGAGCGGTTCAGGACCAGCTTGGTCTCGGCAGCCTCCATGAAGTCGTGCGAGGCCCTGCGCAGCGTCAGTGCGCGCGACCCGGCGAGTTTGCCTGATTGGACCGCGCTGCGGGCGTCGTTGCGCCACTTGACGGCCTCGCGCAACCTGGGGAATGTGCGGGTCGGTCGGCGACCGTCGCGCTTCGACCAGGCTTGGGCCTGATAGCTGGCCGGGCAGCCGCACGACCACTCGGGCTGACCTGCGTTCGGGCAGCTCTTGCGGTGGCGCGCGTAGATGCCCTCGGGGAGGCCGTCGTGGCGGCGTTTCGGCGGCATCGGGTCTTCCTCCGGTCGGGTGGCGGCGACCTTACCCCTCATCGCCGCGACCGTCCCAGGGTGATGCCCGCATTTTGCGCGGCCCAGCGCGCCAGATCATCGGGCAGGAACAGGCGCAGGCTGCCGCGCCGGATGCAGCGCACCTCCGGCTGGACGTATTGCTCGAAGGAGGTCACGCCCATTCCGAGCGCCTGTGCGGCCTCGGCGCGTGTTAGCGCGAGCCGCGGGACCGGCTCGAGAGGGCGTCGTGGCCGCGTCGCGCTCAGCGGCTTCGCCTCGTCTCTCGGTGGCCAGCCCGTGGTGCTCCTCCCGCAAATCTCCGGGCCGCCGCCTCGACATGGTCTGCGTCCCGCTGCTCGCCCGTCCACACCTCGGCTATCACAGTCACGCAGCGACCTAGCCTCTCAACCGGTCCGTCTTGCCAACCTGCCGGTGACGGTACGCGCGGTGTGCGACAAAACCGCTGCACAAGGAGCCATCTGTGGCGGCGCCGCGCGGCAACGAGGAGATCGGCGAGGAAGGGCCGACGCTCCCGACCACGTCAGCGTGTGCTGCCGCGATTTTGGGTGAGGGCCCCAGCGGCCGATCCAGCGCTCGCCGGCGAGCTCGAAGGGATCGCCTCCGGCACGCCGGGCGTTCGCACGAGCATCTCGAAGTCCCGCGCTCCGCAGATGCGATATGCCCACCCCTGCTCCGGCGCTCGAGCGGCGACCGTTCCGTAGAGGGAGGCTCTGGCTGAGCATGCGCGGGCGCTGATCGGCACCCTTACCGCCAATGCCCTCCCGGCCGTGGCCACATTGGACCGACGAACGGATCCTCGCTGCCCTGCGCGCCTGGACCGCGGAGATGGGCGAACCACCGCGCTCGTACGAGTGGTCGCCCGGCACCGCGCGCTCGCTCGGTCTCTACAACGAGCGCGACGGCCAGGTGGGAGCGCGACTGGCCGCGCTGGCCTGGCACCGACACGCTGCGCTACCACTTCGGCCGCTTCAACGAGGCGCTCGAGGTCGCCGGCTTCCCGGCTCGCCCGCTGGTCTTCGAGCTCGCGCTGCCCGAGCGCGTCGAGGCCGCCCGGCGCCTGGCCGCCGCCGGTGAGCCGACCGCGGCGATTGCCGACCACCTCGGCGTCCACCCGGCGACCGTGCGCAACTACCTGCGCGCCCGCTCCTGCCGCGACTGCGGCACGGCGGTCGTCTCGGGTGCCGAGCGCTGCCTTCGCTGCGCGCTCGAGCGGAGGCGCGAGCGCGCCTGGACGCCCGCGGAGATCATGGAAGCCCTGCGCGCCTGGACCGCGGAGACCGGCGCCCCGCCCACCACCTCGGAGTGGGACTCCGGCGAGCGCGCCGCGCCGAAGTGGTTGCGGGAGAGCGACCGGTGGCCCTCGGCGCAGTTGGTCCGCTCGCGCTTCGGAAGCTGGGACGCGGCGCTGCGGGCCGCGGGCTACCGGGCCCGCTGGCGCGGGCACACGCCCGACGAGCTGATCGCCGCCCTGAGGCGCGAGGCGGGTCGGCTCGGCCGCCCCCCGACTCAACACGAATGGGCGACCGGCTCCCCGCACCGGCCCAACGCGAGCAGCGTCGCGCGCGCCTTCGGCTCCTGGGCCGCCGGACTGCGTGCGGCCGGACTCGTGCCGCCATCCAGCGCGTCGCTGGAGCGACGGCGAGATCCTCGAGGCGCTGCGCGCGTGGACCGCCCGCCATGGCCAGCCGCCGCTCTCGCCGGACTGGCAGCGCGCCGCGCCCGACCACCCCAGCCGCCGCGCTCGCCCGGCGCCGCTTCGGCTCCTGGCGGGCGGCGCTCGAGGCCGCCGGCGTCGCGCCCGCACCGGTGGCGTGGACCCGCGAGCGGGTGCTGGAGGCGATCCACGCGCACATCGACCGCCACGGTCGCCCGCCGCTCAGCTCGGAGTGGCGCCGACCCGACGGCGACGAGATCCCGCCCACCCATGTGGTGATCAACCGCTTCGGCTCGATGGCGCGCGGCAATGGCCGCCGCCGAAACCGGCCGGCCTGCCAGCGAGGACCGCCCCGGCCGCGCCGGCGCCTGATCGGCTCGGAGGAGCTAGACGTCCCCGAAGTCGCGCTGGACGAAAGGTGGCGTCCATGCCGACGCCCGGCGCGGCGGCCAAGCCAAGACCGACGGACACCCGCAGGATGTACACGTACATCGGAATGCAAGCGACCAGCAGGGCCAGCATGCCCCACAGCGGCTCCACGATCTGAAACGCCTGCAGCGCCGCCGTGATCGGCAGCGTGAACCCTGTGCCGTAAGCGGACAGAATCAGGAACTCGTGGCCCGAGTGCCCGCTCTGCGATGTACGGCGAGCCAGCCAATAGAAGACCGCGAGGAAAGATCGCCTGCGAGCACAGAAAGATCGCCTGGAATGGCGACCATCGAGATGATCGGGCCTCCGCTGATGACCTGACGACATCACGGCCAGAGTGTAGATCAGCAAGGCTCGTTTGGAGGACTGAAAGGCGCCGGATGGATTTCCCTCCGCGTAGAATGCCAAGGTGGTTCGCGTCGGCGACCCGAGTATCCGGCAATAAGTCCGGAGGTACAGTCCTCGATCCCTGAGCTTGAAGAACGAGTCCACGAACTGCAGCCACGTGCGCCCGCTGGCGGCAGACAAGAACGCCCCACAGCCACTGCAATAAGTGCCGGAATCCAGCGTCCCGCACTTCCGGCATGTCACTTCGGATGCTTGTTGAACGGTCATTTCACTCCAAGGGCACGACTGCAAGGTTGAGACTTAAGAGCGCTTACGCTCGCTCTCTGATACACGGAGGTCTCCTACTTGAGGTTGGAGACTCTGAGTCTCGGCGTGCCGCTTTGCGCCACGTAGGCTTGGCCCGATGAACGGACGGCGACGAGCAGCGTTCGCCCTCGAATACGGCAGCGAGCCCGGCTCCTGGGCGCGTTCGAATTGGACCGCGAGCCGCGTGATCGGGATGGTCTTCGCCGGCATCGGCGGGCTGATCGGCCTGGTGCTGCTGGTCGGCGGCGTCGCCGTGCTGGCCGCCTACGCTTTCGGCCGCGACGATGATGGCTACTTCACCTCGGATCGACAGCAGCTCGAGAGCCCCAACTACGCGATCACCACGGAAGACATCGACCTCGGCGTAGGGACGAGGCCGACTGGGCCCCGGACGAGGTCCTCGGCAACGTCCGAGTTCGGGTGGAAGGCCAGAAACCCGTGTTCGTCGGCATCGGCCCTCGATGACGACGTCGATCGCTACCTCGGTGACGTCGCTTACGACGAGCTGATCGATTTCGACGGGCGACACCCCCGGGCATTCGACCGACAACAGGGGCAGAGCGCCCACGGACGCCGCCGGGCGATCAGGGCTTCTGGGTCGCCGAGTCCGAGGGCTCCGGCGAGCAGGACGCTTACGTGGGATGCCGAGTTCGGGCGCTGGACGGCGGTCGTGATGAATGCCGACGGAGCCCGGGGCATCGACGTCGAGGCGGATGCCGGGTGTCGAGCTGGGAGTGGGCGATCTGGGCGGGGCTGGGCATGTTCGTAGTCGGTCTGCTGATGACCGTCGGGGCCGTGGTCGTGGTCCTGCTGATCGGCCGGGCGGGCGGGCCGGGACTCGACGACGGCCTGACCGAAGACCAAGCCACGTCGGCGCTCCGCCCGGCGCAGAGCTCTCAGGCAACCCGATGCCCTCCCGAACTGCCGCGGCGAGCACGGCGAGCTCTACTGGGAAGTTGACGCCAAGTCGGAGACCTTCGGGCCCGACTCCCACGAGCGCTGCCGCATCGAAATCGCGCCCGCAACGCCCAGCCGCCGACGTAGCTGCCCGGCCGCAACGTGCTGCTTTCGCGACTCGAGCGAGGCCCATCCCGCGGCCTTTCTTCCCGAGGCGCTCCGGCTGATCGTTGCCGGTTGCCCGACACGGGGGGGCGGTTTAGGCGATCGTGCGGTTGGTGAGGGCGATGGCGGTCTGGTAGGTGCGGTAGCTGTTGTAGCGCCCGTACATGTACAGCAGCTGCACTTGCCGGGTGCCGGGCCGGTTGCGCGGCACGACGGGGCGCATGTGGTTGCGGGCGTCGGTCGTGATCGGGGTGACATGCCAGTTGGCGCCGCCGTCGGCGGTGCGCCACACCTCGATCTGGAACCGGTTGCCCTTTTTTCTGGCTAGGTAGACGATCCCCGGGTTCTCCGGGTCGAGCACGATCCCGGCCGAGTACATGATCGAGCCGTCGGGGTCGATCGACGGGCCGGCGCGCACGATCTGGCGCGGACGCCAGCGCCGGCCGTCCCAGCGGGCATACCAGTAGCGGTGATCGGTGTAGTCGGCGGCGCGCGAGAAGCTCGCGAACACGATCCGCGGCCGTCCGTTGGCGGCGACGGCGATGTCGTGGATCCAGGAGCGCTGGCCGTGCTGCCAGGCGTTAAAGACGCGGTCGCCGTCCGTGGGGAAAAGGGAGGCTCGCCGAGCTCGGCACCGCCGGCGCGCTGCCAGCCGATCCCGGGGGTGTACTTCATATAGAAGACGCTCGTAACGCGCTTGGCAGGGTGCGCCTGGTTGTAGGCGAGGTGGATCACGCCGTTGCGTGCCGCGTACTTGACGTAGGGCCGCTGATGGCTCTCCGGCTGGTTGTCGTCCATCAGCGTCCGGGCCGGCGCCCAGCTCTGGCCCTCGTCGACGCTGGTCGAGAAGGTGGGCAGGAAGTTGCCGCCGCGCCAGAACAAGTAGAGCCTTGACTCCAGCGGCGACCAGACCGGGTTCGGATAGGTGTAGCCGTACGGCCCCGGCCGGTTGGTCCCCACCGTCCGCCGGGCCCCCACCGCTCGATCCGTCCGGAATCGCGCGTGGTGCGATGGTAGAGCGGCCTGCCGGCGTGCCTGGAGTAGAACGCCGTGATCCGCCCGTCGCGGCGCACGTAGAACGCCGGGTTGGCGTGATCGTCGCGCTGCAGCCGGGCGTGCAGCGTCCGCACGACCACCTCACCGCTCTCGTTGTCGTACGAGGCCACGCGGATGTCTCCGTTGCGCGCCACCCAGCCCGAGACCGTCAGATCGCCGACCACGACCGCGCGCGGCTCGTTAAACCAGCACCAAGCACCACCGTCCAGGCGCACCACCCGGCATTCTGGCGCGCGCACCTCCCAATGACGCGGCCGACACCGGCGGACGGCGATTGATACGTGCTCGGTTTCGTCGCGAGTGAGGCGGTCCGTGCGTCAGGAGGTACCCGTCAACGCGGCGGCGAGCGCCTAGCCGCCGTCGACCGCCTCGGCCAGCGTGGTGAACCGCAGGCCGACGTCGGCGGCGCCCGCCGCGATCAGCGGCAGCGCCTCGACCGTCGGCCGCGCGCGGGGGCGGTGGCCGTAGCGGGCGGAGTCGTGCAGGAGCACCACGGCCCCGGCCGAGAGGTCGGGGATGACCAGGTCGGCGATCCGCTGCGGGGAGATCGTCTCCCAGTCCGTCCCCCAGGCCGACCAGTACACCGCCTTGTAGGCCGAGTGCCAGGCACGCCTCGTAGGAGGCTTTCGAGAAGCGACCGTAAGGGGGGCGGTAGAAGCGCGGGTCGGCGCCGGTGGCCTCTCGCAGCGCGTCGGAGGCCGCGCTCCAGGTCGTCGCGAGCCTGATCCGGCGCCAGGAGCTCGTGGGCCACGTGTCCGTAACCGTGGGGCTGAACGTCGTGGCCGCGCTCGAGGATCGCCCGGGCGATGGCGGGTTCGGCCTCCACCTGCTCGCCGACGAGGAAGAACGTGGCCCGCGCACCGGCGGCATCGAGCGCGTCGAGCACCGCCGGCGTGTCGTCTTGGTCTGGGCCGTCGTCGAAGGTCAGCGCGATCCGCTCGGCCCCGTCCGCGCGCTCCCGCCCCGGGAAGAGCCGCCAGCGTTCGAGCGTGTCGACCTGCTCGCTGAAGTGCGGCATCAGCCGGCCAGCTCCCCAACCGCCGCGAGCGCGTCATCTCGCGCTCGGAAGGTGCGCCTGCAGACGAGCTTCCCGTGGCGCAGCTTCCAGAGGTCGTAGATCTCCATGTGCGAGGCGACGCCGCTGTGGCGACCCTGCGCGGACAGGCGGTAGGCAAGGAAGAAGAGATTCGGCTTCAGCTTGATCGCCTCATCCATCTGCAGCGAAAGCCCGCCCAGCGCTTCGTCGATGGCCGCTCGCCATCGGGTGACGCCCTCCCACCCGTGGAAGACGCGCTCCATGCCCGGCCAGAGCGTATGCCACTCGATCTCGGGGTCGCAGTGAGCGACAATCCGCTCGTCGTCCCGCGACTCGAACGCATCGAAGATCGGCCGCCAGGCCGACATTTTCGCTCCTGGGAGTCCGGTTCACCCTGGGCCGCAATTTTCTTCCGGAGGAGGACCGGCCCGGACAGAACCGCGTAGCGATTCTGAGCCACCGGGTCTGGCAGGAACGGTTCGGCGCCGACCGGGATATTGCGGGAAGGCAGATCACGCTGAACGACAACAGCTACACGGTGGTCGGCGTGCTGCCGGCGGATTTTCAATTCGCGAGTAGCGCGTCGGATTTTCAGGCGCGCAGCCAGGCCGACATCTGGGTGCCGATCGCGCTCGATCTCCAGAAACTGCAGCGCGGCACGCATCCGCTGCGTGTCATCGCGAGGCTCAAGCCCGGAGTGGAACTGGCGCAGGCGCAGGCGGACCTGGACGTCATGGGGCGAATCTGGCGCGGCTGTATCCGGAGGATAACAAGGGCAAGGGGATCGCGGCGGTTCCGCTGGCGGAGCAAGTGACGGCGAGTGTTCGCGTGGCGCTCCAGACGCTGCTCGGCGCGGTCGGCCTGGTGCTGCTGATCGCCTGCGCGAACGTCGCCAACCTTCTGCTGAGCCGGGCGGCGGCGCGCCAGAGAGAGATGGCGGTGCGGGTGGCGCTGGGCGCAAGCCGCGGGCGGCTGGCGCAGCAGCTTCTGACGGAGAGCCTGTTTCTGGCCGGCATCGGCGGGCGTCGCGGGCTTCCTTTTCGCGCTGGCCGCGATTGCGGCGCTGTCTCCGCATTTGCCTGCCGATCTGTCGCGGGCCGCGGGGATTGCGGTGGACGCGCGAATGCTGCTGTTTACCGCGGCGATTTCGCTCGCGACCGGAGTACTCTTCGGACTCGGTCCGTTGTTCGGGACGCGGCGCGTGAACGCGGGGGAATCGCTGAAGCAGAGCAATCGAATTGCGGGTGGAATTCACACCGGTTTGCGGAACGGGCTGGCGGTGGCACAGATCGCGATCGCGATCGTGCTTCTGATCGGCGCCGGGCTGATGGCGAAGAGCTTTTGGGCGCTGATGCGCGTCGCGCCGGGGTTTCGTTCGGAGAGCATCCTGACGGCGCGCCTGTCGCTGCCGAGATCCCGCTATCCCGATAACCGGAGGATCGCGGCCTTCGAGCGGGAACTGCTGGAGAGATTGCGCGGCAGACCGGGCATTCAGTCCGCCGGGTTCGCGACCTACCTGCCGCTCGAGCGGCACGGACAACGGCTGGTCGTTTTTCATCGAAGGCCGTCCGCCGCTGCCGGTCGGGGTGTACAACATGGCGAAGTACCGGCCGGTGAGTGCGGGCTATTTCGAGACGATCGGGATTCCATTGCTGCGAGGACGGTCGTTCACGCCGGCGGATACGGCAGAATCGCCGCGGGTCGTGGTGATCAACGAGCGATGGCGCGCGAGTATTGGGGAGCGGAGAACCCGATCGGCCAGCGGCTGCGTTTTGCCGGACGTCTGGCGCACGGTGATCGGAGTCGTGGGCGACGTGCTGCACGAGGGGCTGGACGGCGAAGCCAAGGCCGGAGATGTACGTTCCGGTCGAGCAGGCGCCCAACATCGGAGAGCGGTCCGACCATCGTGATGCGAACGTCGCTCGATGCGGGCGCCGCGGCGGCGGAACTGCGCGCGGCGGTTTCGGCGATCGATCGCGACATGCCGGTGGACCGGATCGAGACGATGGAGCAACTGATATCGGGGTCGGTGGCGCAGCCGCGTTTCCGCACCGTGATCCTGGCGGCTTTCTCGATCCTTGCCCTGGTGATGGCGTCGATCGGAATTTACGGCGTGATGAACTACCTGGTGATTCAGCGGACGCGCGAGTTCGGCATCCGGCTGAGCGTGGGCGCGAGCCAAGGCGATGTGCTGCGGCTGGTGCTTGGCCGGGCGGCGGCGTTGATCGGCGCGGGCACGTGTCTGGGCTCGGCGGGAGCGGTGGTGCTGGTGCGATTGATCGAGAAGCTGCTCTTCGGCACGGCGCCGCTGGATCCGCTGACATTCGCGGCGGTGCCGGTACTGCTCGCGGCAGTCGCGCTGGCGGCGAGTTATATTCCCGCGCGGCGGGCCACGCGGGTCGATCCGATGGTGGCGTTGCGGTACGAGTGATGCGGCTTCGGTTATTCGCCGCGCCGAGTGAGCTTCACATAGACCGCCCGGCCGGGCCGCGGCAAAACCGCGGAGTGTGCTCCGCGCTCAACGGATCCGAGTAATGCTTGTCGAAAAGGTTGCGGACGCCGAACTGCAGGTCGATTGCCCGACTGTCGAGTCGCGACTGTAGCCGTCAGGTCGACACGTCGCCGCGGGCGCGGCCGGCAATCGCCGTGATACGGGAGCTCACGCGGCGAACCGCGCCCGCCACCACCATCCGGTCCCGGGCGAACGGAACGGCGGCCCGAAAGTGAGCAGCCGGACCGGTGAATTCTCCAGCCGGTGCTCGTCTGCCGTCCCACGCACCCGATGAATCGTGTAGCTCGCCGTCGTATTCAGCCATCGACGGGCGTCCATTCACCTCCGTTTCGAATCCGGTGCCGTTGCCTTCGAGGGGTTTCGATATTGCAGAATGTTGTCGGAGATCGGCACGCCTTCGATGAGGCCGCTCAGACGATAGTGGAAGACGCGACGTAAGCAGGCTTCCGTCGTTGATGGAATTGCTGCTCTCTCGCACAACTCTGATGCTGTGGATGCGCTCGGCGGCGAGTGACGGTTCGGGGACCAGTAGCGCTCGAACGTGGAAGGGTTTCGGAACGCCCGTCCGTAGTTCACTTTGTAAGTGGTCGCGTTTCTCTTTGTAGACCACCGCCGTGCGCGGCGAGAAAAGTGCTGGGATTGTTGCGGGAGCCGTCGAATCGGCCTCCCAGGTACACAGTCCACGCAGGTGCGGGTTTCCATTCGTCCTGGACGAAAAACGCATAACTGGCATTGGGTTGCCGGATCGAAAACTGCTCTTGAGCCGCGGCCTGCCGCCGTGAAGCCGAGACATTGTATTGAAAATTGCGAATGTCGATATTCGCTTCCGCGCCAAGGGTGATGGAACCGAGCTTGGTCTGTTCCTGCTGATAGAGCAGCTGATTTCCGACCCAATCTCCCGGCGGCTCCGTCGAGGTTCTGGTAGTTGCGTTCCGCAGGTAATTGTAGATGCCGTCGTAGCGATACTGGTCGTAATAGGCGCGCCACTTCAGGCCTTGGTTGGCCGAACGGCCGATGCCACGCTAGTTCGACGAAGTTGCGGGCTTCGAGACTGCGGGTGCCCGAGTCTCCCATATCCGTCCCGAAAAATCCGGTGGGAACCGCGATCCGGCGCTCGCCAAACAGCGCCGCAAAGTCCATCGATTCCAGGAAAGCGTTGCGAAGGAGTGATAGCCCTGTTCCTTGCCGAACGCCGGGATGCGCAGATCGGAACCGTCGGGCGAGTTCAATCGAACGGTGCGGCCGCCGGTGTGAAACATCGAACCGGAAATCATTCCCGGCCGGTTCGTCCAAACTGAAATGTCGTCGACGCCAGTGCTTTGGTTTCGCCGAACGAGCCGATTTCCGTGCTCATTCGGCCAGACGATCTGTTGGCCCGCGGTTGTGATGATGTTAATGGTGGCGAAAATGCCGTTGCTTCCGTAAAGGGCCGAAGACGACCTCTGGACGATTTCGATCTGCTCCACCAGGTCCATGTCCAGCCCGAAATCCTGGCCGAACATGTACATCGCGCCGTACACGTTGTCGGTCATTTGATGACCGTTGATCATCACCAGAAAGCGCGTGTTGTAGTCGCCCAGCAGGGAGAACCCTCGCACGCCCGAGTACTGGAATCCGCCGTCGTGGGTGGTGTAAAAGCCACGAACATTGGACAATGCTTCGCCGAGAGTGCGATATCCGTAACGCCGTATTTCCGCGGCCGTGACCACGGTGACATCCGGCGGGCGCGTCACGAAGGCTCTTGTTTCAGGGCTGCTGTCTCCACCCGGAACGTCCAGCAGTTGTTCGATGGACAGGTCGGGCGCAGGCTCCAGCGCTCTCTGGCCTGGGGGGTGCTTGGGCGTGAGCGTAACCGGCGAATAGTGCGAATCGGAAGAAATCGAAATAACACTGAGCTATCTAATCGGCCTCAAGGATCGTGGAAAAGATTAAACCAGGACGTGAATTAAGGGCCGGTGCAGGAACGGGCCGATAAACATGAAAGTAAAATGGATGCGATGCCCCTGATGTCCCGGACCAGAAAGGCCCCTGTATCTGGTATTCCTCTGCTTCAGCGCCTTCGCCCAATCTTCCGTCTCGGATGAAGTATCGGTTAAGGCCGGTTTTCTGGTCGAACTTCGCAAATTCGTGGAATGGCCCGCGGCAAAACTCCGGATCGATTTGATTTCTGCATCATCGTGAGACGATTGAGATGGCTGCGTTACCTGGAAGGCCAGGGTTGGCCGGTGAGCGCTTCTGGGTCGCGGTCGGGTAACGGTGCGAAAACCGTCCCCCCGTGGATAAGATGCATTCCTGCAATCCTATCTACATCGGGCCCGCCTGCGAAGAAAAAGGTCGCGACTCGAGGTCGCGCTAGGCCGTCGCCGGAAAGCAGATTCTGACTGTGTCCCTGAATTTCCGGAGCTGGGGTCGCAAGGCACTAAGTCATCAGCTTCTTCCTGGACAGAGGAGCGAGTCCGGTTCGAGATCCATCTCGGCGCCGTTCAGCCGGGCGGGGATTGAAGATCAGCTCCCAGGCTGTTGCAGCTTGCGCGTATCGTGGGCGACTCGTCACGTCACTGATAACGCAGCATGATCATCGGATCCACGCGCGTCGCCCGCCGGGCCGGAAAATAGCTTGCGGCGAGCCCCGCGACAAGAGCAACCGCGGTGTCCGCGAGGTCACCGGGTCGGCTGTCGTGATGCCGCTCATCAGGAAAGCCAGCGGCCGCGCGGCGGCGAGGGAGATCGCGGTCCCGATGCCGACGCCCGTCGCCACTTGCCCCAGGCCGGTGCGCAGAACCATCCAAAGGATCGGGGACGCGACGCGCCGAGCGCCATCCGAACTCCGATCTCGCGGGGTCCGGCGATTCACCGTGTACGACATCACTCCGTAAAGGCCCACCAGCGCCAGCGCCAGGCCCAGCCCTCCGATCGCGCCGAGCAGCCAGGTGCCCATGCGGCGCAGAGGAGAATTCCAGGCTGGTAGCGTCGCGAATGGTCCGCGCCTCGACCATCGCGGTGCGGTCGACCTCGCTGATGCGCGCGCTTCACCGCGGGAATCATGCGCGGCCGGCGACCCGGCGGTGCGCGCGACCATCCAGAGACTCCCGCCTGCCTGCAGATAGGGCTGATACAGAATGGGGTGCGGTGCTTCGCCGAAGAATCCGTACTTGGAATCGGCCACGACGCCGACGATCTCGCGCCACGGATCGGCCGCACGCTCCGCACATGCGCGCCGGCGGGATTCGAGCCGAGCCCGTGCGTGCGGACAAAAGCCTCATTGACGACCGCCACTGCGCGGCGCACCCGCCGGTCCGCGCCGGTGAACTCGCGCCCCAGGTGCAAACGAATTCCCATGGTCGGAAATAGTCCGGGCCGACGTTCATGTAATAGGCTCTTCGTGCGCGGCAGGGTCTTGCCTTCGACCTCGTAAGTCGTGCCGTAGAATCGCCGCCGAGCGGGATCAGGTTGGTGACGCTTGCGGACACGACGCCCGGATCGCCTGCACCGTCTCTGCGCCTGGGCGGCAAAGCGCAGGCGCTGGTCCGCCGGGTACCGGTCGCGATCGAGATCGACGCGCGCCGTGACGACGTGTTCCAGATCGAATCCGGGGTCGACGGTGCCAATGAAGGTCAAGCTGCGGAGAAACAGGGTCGAGACGAACAGCAGCAGGGTCGAGAGCGCCACCTGCCCGATCACCAGAAAGCGGCGAGCCGTGAAACGGCGGCCATGCGACGGCGTGTCCTGCTTCAACGCTTCGGTGAGCTGAGGCTTGGTTGAGGCGATGGCGGGTGTGAGCCCGCACGCCACTGCGGTGATCAGCGCCAGGAACAGCGCATAGAAAGCACGAGAGATCGGGCTCACCGTAAGCGGTGCGGGCGCCTGCGGGAGCGGGACAGACTAACCAGGCCGCACAACCAATACGTCAAGAGCAGTCCCGCCGCGGAACCAAGCGCCGAGAGCACCAGGCTCTCCGCCAAGAGGGTGCCGATCACGCGCGAGCGGGACGCGCCGATCGCCAGCCGGATCGCGATCTCGCGCCGGCGCGCCGCTCCGCGAGCCAGCAGCAGGCCGGCAACGTTGGCGCATGCAATCGCAGCACCAGTCCGAAGATCACGAAAGGAACCGCGTGATCGCGAGGAGGGATGCCATCGGCATGTCGCGCGTGCGCCAACTTCCCAGGCCGGAGACGGGAAACACGTGCGCCGGCCGGCCGAAGCCCTGGTTGTCCGTGGGATACATCCGCTCGAGCGCTTGCGCCTGCGCCGTGACGCGGCTTGCGCCTGCCTCGTTCCGACGTTCTCGCGGAGACGTCCGAGCATGGTCAGAAATGCCTGGCTCCGTTTGTTCATGCCGGGCGCAAGCTCCTCGCTGATCGGAACGTAAACCTGCGGGCCAAGCGCTCCGGTGACCGAGCGATAGCCTGGCGAAAGGATCCCGATCACGGTGAACAAATGGCCGTTCAGGTTCAGCACGGCGCCGCGGCACGCGACCATCGATGCCTGCGAGAATCGTGAGTCACCACTGCGATGCGCTCTTCCCGGGCGAACGTCCGCCCGATCGAAGGCCGCACCCCGAGCACGTCCGAAGAACTCGGGCGAGACCATCATGCCGCTAATCTTCTCCGTGTCGCTGCCGGAACGCAGATTCAGCCGTGTCATGGCGTAGGCGGCGAGGCCTTCGAACGTGTCGCCGGGCCGAATGTCCCGATAGTTCAGATACCCGATCTGATTGCCATTGCCCGGCTCGATCCGCACCAGCCTCTCCGGCGCGATCGCGGTGGGCGCCGCCAGGAAGACCGTGCGAAAGACGCTGTAAAGCGTGGTGTTCACGCCGATGCCGAGGCCGAGCGAAAGCGTCGCAACCAGGACCAGGGCAGGATTCTTACGGAGCCTTCGAAGTGTGC
>CAVTES010000012.1:0-42917 GCA_963733885.1 uncultured Thermoleophilaceae bacterium
TCGACCTGCCGAACGCCGCAGCGGCGCGCGAGTTCGTCGACCGTGAGCCGTACCACCGCGCGGGCCTGTCGCGCATCACGTCATCCGCCGCTTCAGGAACCTGCTGGGCCGAACCATGTGGGAGTTCCCGGGCGGGTCCGACGATCCTCGCTTCCTTGTCATTGCACGGCTGCCCGACTTCACCGCTCCGGCGAGCGAGCGCCTGATCGTCCACGGTGGGCTGCTCACGCCCGACGACGCGAGGCCGGTCGGAGTCGTCCTGGCGCTCCAGGCGGAAACTCGTGAAGCGGTCGACGCCCTCCTCAGGCGTGGACGATCCGGCGTCGACGTGGAGATCCTCGACTGGGAATTCGGCGGTCGGCGCTAACCCGACCCCGCGGGCGGGTCGGGCGCCTCGAGGGCGCCCGAAGGATCGCGTCACCGGTCAGCGCGCCGGAGACTCGCCAAGCACGACGCCGTTCGCGTCGAGCGCACGGACCGCGGTGCGGTTCGGCGCACGGACGCTGGTCTCGAACCCGGTTCGCGGGTAGCTGTTCTCGCCGACCTGCCACGTGGCGACCTGCGTCGCGCCGTTCCAGCTGACGCGCAACGTCTTCCCGCGCCGGACGGCGGTGGGGCGCCCGGTCGGTTGCCCGACCCATTCGCCGCGATAGGCGCGGTAGTTGTCGTTGCCCTTCGCGAGCCGGCCGTCGAAGATGATCCGGCCGTCGGCGTCGTACTCGCTGAACCATCGCTGCGAGCCCCAGCCGACGAACGTGTTGCCGTTGGCCAATGGCTGCACCCCACCCTGCGTGCTCGAGCGCAGCCCGTCGGGATGCCTGAGGCCGCGCACGAGCGTCGCGCGGCGGCCGTCGAGCTTGAGCGTGACCGCGCGCGAGCGCGCCGCGTTGCCGTTGTCGAACAGGGTGAGCGTGCCGTCGGGTCCCGGCCGGGCGTCGTGCTGTTGCGCGAACCGCGCGCCGGCGCCGAACCGGAAGTCCGACCGCTTGCCGCCGAGCCGCCACAGGATCTCGCCGTCCGTACGCGCCACGCGATAGACCGCGTTGGTCGAGCGGGCCGAGAGGATGAAGTTGCCGTCGCCGTCGAGTGCGACCGAGTTGAGGTGCAGGTAGTCCCAGGCCGTACGCGGGCTCTCGCGCGGGCGGTAGGACTCCGAGGTCGCGATGCGGCCCGCGCTGTGCCACTCGAACAGCACGAGCCCCGTCTCGATGTCGACCTCCTGCACGACCGACTGGAGCACGCGCCCTTCGGGGCGGTTGACCGCGTCCCACGCGTTCAGCAGCGCCGTGCCCTGCGGCGTGATCGTGAACTCGTGCGAGTCGGCCTGGAAGCCGTTGCCCATCCGGACGCGCTTGATGGTCCGGTAGCGCTCGTCGAGGATCATCCCGACGCCGCGGCCGCCGCCGCCGAACAGGCGGCCCTCCCACCACGTCAGCACCGGCTCGCCGCGGTAGGTCTGGGTGCGCACGTCCATCGCCACTTTGCCGCCGGTGACGGGCCGGAACCAGACCAGCTCACCGCGGTCGTCGACGATCATCGGCCCCATCGCGCGTCCGCCCTTCGGGCCCATGAACACGTAGCCGGGCGCACGTCCGGCGCGCGAACGCGTGATCGTCACCGACGGCGGTTTGAGGTCCGGGCGCGAGGCGAAGCGCATCGCGGCCGCATCGGTGTCCGGCGACACCGAGCGCGTTGGGGCGGGCGTCGGGCGACTCCCGACCTTGAACGAGTACGTCCGCGCCGCCGATCGCACGCGCACGGTCTCGCCGGACGCGAACGCCCGGCTTGGGAGGAAGCTCGCACCCTGACCGTCCGAGTGCTCGCGGACGCGTCCGGGGTGGCGGCCGGTACGCGAGCCCGTGACCACCACCTCACCGAGTTCGGTCGTCCCGCGAAAGCTGATCTGCGTCTCGCGGGACGCGGTCGTGCTGTCAGGTAGTGGGTACACGGCGACGCTCGCGGCAGCGAGCAGCGCGGAGAGAATCGAAGAGACCACGACCCCATTCAACCCGAGCGGTCGGCGAAAAGGTCGCTGCGGCTGCACGATGCCGTCGCGATCGCCGGCATAGACCGCGAGCGTGCGGACGCCGTGTGGGCGGCGCTCACCGCGCGTCGCGAGGGTGAGGAGCGGTTCGATGCAGGCGAGACGTGGGATGCCGCCGGGGTCGGTGCCGCGTTGGCCATCGCCGTCGGCGCCGCCGTGGCGCTGTCGCTGTTGTCGAGCGTGCTGCTGCGGCGCGGGTGGCGCGTGCCCGGCGGGCTGGTGGCCACCGTCGTCGTGGCGCTCGTCCCACTGATCGTGTACGCGTTCGAGCGCGTCGTCGGGATCTGGCCCGACCGGGAACTGGGGGAGTACGGCGACTTCTATGAATGGATCTCGGGCGGCTGGTTCGCGATGGAGGTCGCGACCGTGCTCGCCGCGCTACTGGCCCTGCGACTGGTCGGGTTCCCGTTCCTCGTCGCGCCGCTGGCGTTCGTCGGGTGGTTCGCCTCGATGGACCTCACGGAGGTCCTGTTCGGCGCCGACGCCTCGGATGACGCGCGTGCAGGCGTGTCGGCTGCCGTCGGCCTGGTCATGCTCGCCGCCGGCTGGATGCTGGATCTGCGGCGCCGCCGCGCCCACGCGTTCTGGCTGCATCTCTTCGGGCTCATGTCGATCACCGGAGCGTTCTGCTACCTCGGCGTCGAGGGTCGGACTGGCCATGGCACGTGCAGGGCCTGCTCGGCGCGATCGGCCTCGTCGTCGCCGTCCTGTTGCGGCGGCGCGTCTACGCGGTGTTCGGCGGCCTCGGCATCGTCGCGTGGCTCGGGTGGCTGTCCGCGGAGGTCTTCGCCGACACGCTCCTGTTCCCGCTCGCCGTCGCCGTTCTCGGCCTGGGCATCATGGCGTTCGGATCGCCCTGGCCCGCTACGGGAAAGCGTGGGCGGCAAGCATCAATGCCCGCCTCCCGCGCTCCGTACAGCGCTTGGTTCCACCGGCGTAGACAGCGCGCGCTGGAGCGCGTCGGCGAGTTGTGGCACGTGGCGCTCGTCGAAGGCCAGCGGCGGGCGGATCTTGAGCACGTTGCCGTGCGGCCCGGTGGTGCCGACCAGCACACCCAGTTGGCGCATCGCGTCGCGCACGCTGCGTGCTCGCGTTCTGTCGACGAACTCGACACCCCAGGCCAGACCGACCCCGCGCACGTCGCCGATCTCGGGACGGCCGTCGGCGACCTCGGTCAGCGCGGCGCGGAGTGCACGCCCGGTGCGCTGGACGCGTTCGAGGATGCGCTCGTCCTCGATGACGTCGAGCACGGCGAGCGCGGCCGCTGCGCTGACGGGGTTGCCGCCGAACGTGCTGAACACCGTGGTGTGCCCGACGAGTTGGGAGACGATGTCGCTGCGGGTGATGACGGCGGCGACGGGATGGCCGTTGCCCATGGGCTTGCCGAGCGTGACGAAATCCGGGACGACGCCGGCGCGGTCGAAGGCCCACAGGGCGTCGCCGGTGCGGCCGTGGCCTGACTGCACCTCGTCGGCGATCCAGAGCGCACCGGCCTCGTGGGTCTGACGGACGAGGTCCTGGACGTACGCCGGCTCGAGGTCGGCGATCCCGTCGCTGGTGATCACACCGTCGAGGATCGCGGCCGCCGGCGCGTGCCCGCGCTCACCGAGACGCTGCAGCGCGGCCGCGAACGCCGTGCCATCGAGCTGCGGCTCCCACGTCTCGATGTGGTCCGGGCCGGGGGCTCCGAGCCAGCCCTCGGGCGAGAGCGCGGCGGTGGCCTCGGTGATGCCGTGATACGCGTACGCGGTGCAGAGTCCGCCGCGGCGGCCGGTGACGGCGGTCGCGATGCGCCACGCGAGGTCGTTGGCCTCCGAGCCGGAGTTCACGAGGATCGCCGTGTCGAGTTCCGGCGGGCACGTCGCCGTGAGGCGTTCGGCGAGTTCGATGGCGCTCGGGTGCAGGTAGCGCGTGTGGGTGTTGATGCGACGGCTCTGGCGCGCGATCGCGGCGGTGACGCGCGGGTGCGCGTGTCCCAGGCAGGGGACGTTGTTGTAGGCGTCGAGATAGGTGCGGCCGGCGGTGTCGGTGATCCAGACGCCCTCGGCGCGCAGGACCTCGATCGGCTCGGAGTAGAACAGCGGATCGATCGCCGGCCCGAAGGCCGTGGCGCGGCGAGCCGCAAGCGATGGGTCGGGCGCCGCGGAGCCTTCGGCGCCGAACCCTCGCGCCACCGCGTCCCAGCCGGCCGACTCCAAGGTCTCGATCATCAACAGGGCCGGCGCGTTGTAGCGCTCGGCGAACTCCTGCTCCTCGACGCCTTGGGCGACGCGCCAGGAGCTGATGGCGATCGTCACGGCACAGCGCGCCGCCCAGGCGACGCCCAGGACGTCGAGTTCGATGTCTTCGAGCAGCACGCGGCGTTGGTAGCCGTCGAGGACCAGCCGGGCCGCGCGCATCAGCTCGGCGCCGTCGCGGCCGCCGCACACGGAGTCCAGCACCGACGCGAGCTCGGTGATGAGCGCCGTGTGGCTCATGTCGCCGAAGTCGATGACGCCGGTGATGAACCCCGACGCGTCGGTGAGCGTGTTGTCGACGCTCAGGTCGGTGTGCGCGACCTGCGCGCGCAGGCGCGGCCAGACCGGCGTACCCGTCGCTCGAACTCGTCGAGCACGCGCTCGACCGCGGCCCGCGCGTGCGGGTCGCGGATGTCGTCGAGCATCGCGCGGGCGCGGAGCGCGTGCTGGATGTCCCACGGCATCACGCGCTGGGCGCTGGGATGCATGAACCCGCGGAGCGCCTGCCCCAGGCGAGCCGTCGTCTCGCCCCAGGCGACGAGCGCCGCGTCCGAGAGATCGGCGGCGGCGATCCGGCTGCTTCCTGGAAGGACGTCGTAGAGCCGCGTCCAGTGCGCCTGCCAGTGAGCGCGCAACCGCGCCGGTTCGTCGCCGGCGCGGGCCGGTCCGGGGTCGCCGGTCGACGCCGGTCGCCACGGCAGGGCGACGCGCAGGTCCGGGTCGACCGCGGTGACGTGCAGCGCGACCGCGGCCTCCATGTCGAGCACGTCCGGGTCCTCGGCGGCGTTGGACACCTTGAGGATCGCCACCGGCGCGTCGCCCGCCAGGAGGAACGTCCGGTCGCGCTCGCTGCCGAGGTCGCGTGCGGCGCGAGCGTGCACGCCGAACAACGTCGCGCCGATCTCGACGGCGTCGGCGGTGGTCAGTCGCGGCGTCGCGCCGGTCAGCACGGAGTCCACGGCGACGAGCCTAACCGCAGGCCAGGATCGTCGCGGCGAGCGCGATCCGGTGGTCCTTCGCCCACGGCGGACCGAGCGTTGCCCGCGGACCGTGGAGGACCGCTTCGGCACGATCGGCCAGCAAGCCGGCCGCCTGGCCTTCGACCGCCTTCGCGTCGTAGAGATGGACTTCCCACCCGCGCTCGTGCGCGAGCTCGGAGAGCACCTGGCGGTACATGATCGCGTCGGCACGGGCCTCATACGGGGTGCGACGCTGGACCGCGATGTCGTCGGGGAAGTCCAGCGGCCACGCTCGGAGCGAGATCGAGACGATCGGGTCGGGCATGGCGCTCGCGATGTCGTCGAGGGCAGTGGACGACGCTCGAGCGACGGACGCCCGCACCGTCTTGACCAGCGCCGCCGTGGCGTCGACATCGAGGCGGTGGCTCTCGTAGTGAATCGGAGCCGGGGTGACACCCGGCTCGACCAACTCGATCCGCCGGCGGTCCACGACCGCGTGGTCTCCAGACGCCGTGACGGCCACCGCCCAGCCGAAGTGATCAGCGATCCCCAGGCGCATGCTTGACGCGGTCCGTCTCGTAGGCCCACATCGCGAGTTCGACGCGGTTGCGGGCGCGCAGCTTGCTCATGAGGCTCGCGAGATGCGTCTTCGTGGTGCTCAGGCTGATGAACACGCGGGGCCTTCGTAGGCGACCTCCGCTGCGTCCGGGCTGACGGCTCCGGACGGCTTGAGCTGCTGGAGCTGCTCGCCCGACAGCGCGAAGACGACGCGTCCGAGCCCAGAGCGCGCGATCGCACCCGTGCACATTTGGCACGGCTGACAGCTGGTGTACATGGTGGTCTGCCGCGCCACGTCGGCGTCGAGGTGCCGAGCGGCCCATCGGGCGAGCTTGAGCTCGGGATGGGCGGTGATGTCCTGCTCCGTCACGACCGTGTTGCGGTCCTCGACGAGCACGTCGCCACCAGGCCCCACGAGCAGCGATCCGTAGGGCATGTCGCCCGCGGCGCGAGCCGCGGCCGCCAGCTCGACCGCCCTGCGCAGGTGGCGTTCGTCGGCTTCAGGCATCGGTTTCCTCCATTGATCGTTAGGAGTGCTCGAAGAGGCCTAGAAGGGGCTCAGACTGTGAGCATGCCTTACGCCCGTATTCAGGCGGCGGCTCGCGAGCGCGGGTCTGCCACGCCGTGGCTTGTCAAGTCTGCGAGCCTCACGCTCCGGGAGCGGCCGTTCGGCAGGTCGACCGTGACGATCGTCCCTGGCGTGGCGCCGACGAGCGCCTGGCCCATTGGGGAGGCCGCTGAGATGGTGTCCGGTCCGAGCGAGTGGTGGGCGCTGGCGAGCCGGTGCTGGCTGACCTTGCCGGAGTCGAGGTCCTCGATCAGCACGGTGGAGCCGATGACCGCCGCTCCCCGTTCAGCGTCGCCTGGGTCGACGACGGCGGCGCGGGCAACGGTCTCCTCGAGCGAGGCAATGCGGGCCTCGATCACCATCTGTTCCTCTCGGACGGCGTGGAACTCGTCGTTGTTCGAGCCGCGTCCGAACGCACGTGCCTCACGCAGCTGCTGTGCGATCTCGACCCGGGTCCGCGCCCGCAGCTGCTCCAGCTCGCCGCGGAGTTCGTCCAGGCTGGCGGCGGTCATGAGCGCAGCCGCGGCCGCCCGTGCACCGTTTCCCGGCGACGGCTTGTCGGCGATGGGGGGTGTCGAGCCATGGGGGAGTTGCGCGGTCATGGGCCCATGGTGCGCGCGCTCGGGCGGTCGCGGTATGGGTGAAGACGACCATTCGGCGCCGCGGCAGGGTGCACCACGGCGGCCGCCGGCTCAATTCCTCATGATGCCGCGGGCATTGTCCCTGCGCGCCCCGTAGAGGTAGCTTGCGAGGAGGGTGAGGAGGGAGCCCGGGATGGCCCAGACGGCCTCGCCGAGGCCCGGTGGAGTGGGGGCCGGGACGCCAAGGGTCGGGGAGCAGCTCGCCGGAGAGAAGCGCTCCTGCGAGCGCCGCGAGGAACGCGCCGATGATGCCGCCCCAGAATCTGTCCGGCACGAACACGGTGAAGTGCCAGAGGGCGATTCCGATCATCGCCCACACGAATACGCTCAACGCCACCGCTACCGCTTGCGATGTTTGTGCAGTGCCATGCCGGCGAGCCTCTCAGCGCCACGCCCGGCCACGAATGGGGCGGAGCGTGCATCCAGAAGTGCCCGACTGAGTCGGCGCCGGACAGATGCGTCCTTCTACCCATGGCTCGCGGGCGATTTCTGACCGATGCTGGGCGTATGACGCCAGTCAGGCAGCGCGCGCTGGGCAGACGTACACGTCCGCGGCCGTACGAGCTCGCCGCGAACAACGGGACTGGGTTCTGCTGGACTCTCACAGAGCTACCGGAGACCATCCACCCGATGAGCTCGACACCGTCGGCAACCAGATCGTCGCTCGACGCGCGGGGCGCGCCTCCGCCGGAGGCTGGCGTGCCGACCCAATCCTCGCGGTCGCGCAGCTCGCGACCGTTGTCGCTTCTGTGGTGGGTGTTCATTGCCAACGCCTCGGTGCTGGTCGTCGCGCTGCTGTTGCTCGCCTTCAGCCCGATCACGATCGACGCGCCCATCGAGACGGGCCAGTTCGCGCTCCTGCTGGCCGGCTTTGTCGTGCTCGTCGCGTTGAACCTGCTGTTGCTGCGGCGGGTGCTCGCGCCCCTGTTCCAGCTCACCGCGGCGATGAGCTCCGTCGATCCGGACAGGCCGGGTCGGCGCCTGTCCGGGATCGATCCGCGCAGCGCCGAGGGCCAGGCCCTCGCGGCCGCGTTCAACGCCATGCTCGACAGGCTGGAGAGCGCCCGGCGCGAAGCGGCGCGGACCGCGCTTGCCGCTCAAGAGGGCGAGCGGCTACGCGTCGCGCAGGAGCTTCACGACGAGATCGGCCAGACGCTTACAGCGGTCACCATCCAGGCCGAGCGGGCGGCGGACGGCGACCCGGCGCTGGCCTCGGACGCGCTGCGTCGCGTTGCGGACGCCGTCCGGGATAGCCTGGACGAGGTCCGCCGCATCGCCCGCGAGCTTCGCCCCGAGGCGCTCGACGACCTTGGTCTCGTCAATGCGCTAATCGCGCTCTGCTCGCGGATCGGCGCCCAGGACGGTCCCGTCGTGAGGCGCGACCTTCAGGGGACGCTGCCGGAACTGTCGCCGGACGTCGAGCTCGTCATTTACCGGATCGCCCAGGAGAGCCTCACCAACGCCCTGCGACACTCGGGCGGCCGCTCGGCGACCGTGTCGCTCAAGGCGGACGCGGAGACGCTCACGCTGCGCGTCGTCGACGACGGGAAGGGGATGCCGGCGCATCTGCCCTCCGGTACGGCGGGGATCGCGGGCATGCGCGAGCGGGCCTTGCTCGTCGGCGGCCGGCTCTCGATAGATTCGCGGCCGGACCACGGCACCGAGGTGCGACTGTCCATCCCGGTTGGCCTGGAGGGCCCGTGACCGTCCCGCTCAAGACACGCATCCTGCTAGCCGACGACCATGAGGTCGTGCGGGGCGGGCTTCGGATGGTGCTCGACTCGGCGCCTGACCTCGAGGTCGTCGCCGAGGCCGGCGACGGCGCCGAGGCCGTCGAGCTCGCGCTCTCGGAGGACGTGGACCTGGCCGTGCTGGACGTGACCATGCCCCGCATGACCGGCCTGCAGGCGGCGCTCGAGCTGTCGCGACGCAAGCCCGAGCTACGCGTCCTGATCCTGTCGATGCACGACAACGAGCAGTACTTCTTCGAGGCGCTCAAGGCGGGCGCCTCGGGCTACGTCCTCAAGTCCGTGGCGAACCGCGACCTGATCGAGGCCTGCCGCGCAACGATGCGCGGCGAGCCGTTTCTCTACCCGGCTGCGGTCAGGGCGCTGGTGCGCGACTACCTCGACCGCGCCAGCCGCGGCGAGACGACGCCCGAGGACCCGCTCAGCCCGCGCGAGCTGGAGGTCGTCAAGCTGATCGCGGAGGGGTTCACGAGCGAGGAGATCGCCGAGCAGCTATTCATCAGCAAGAAGACGGTCGACCGTCACCGGGCCAACATGCTGGAGAAGCTCGGGATGCGCAACCGCGTCGAGCTGACCCGCTACGCCATCCGCCGCGGGCTCGTCGTGCCCTGATATCGAACGGCCATGGCTAGGCCGCCCGCCGCTGGCGGTCGTCTTCGCGGATCTCCGGCTCACGTCGCGGCAGCGGCGCGACCGAGTCGCCATGCCGGCCGGCCGGGGCCCTCGCCCGCGGCCCGGCGATCGACTCGTCGCTCTCGCTGAAGGCCGCGCCGATCTCAGCCGCCAGGACGGCAAGCGCCAAGGGCACGCTTAGCAGTGCCAGCGCGAGCACCCAACCGGCTCGGGTCAGGGCGAGCAGCGCCACCGGCACCACCACCAAGCCGAGGGAAATCATCGAAACGATCAGCAGGGCCGGGTAGCCGGCGGTCTCGGCCGAGCGGTGGAAGTTGACCAAGGGATTGCGTCGCATGGCCTGATGCTCGCCCCCTGAGACGTAGCCGCCCATACGGCTAAAGGACCATGTCTCCTCAGGTCGTCCCGTTGGCGCCCGGCGGGATGCACGATGGAACCCATTGTTGTCGCCGTCGGCGGCAGCGACTCTTGGGTCCATGGTTCAGTTCGCGATCCGCTGCCATCCGTGTGCGCCCGTCGCGGCCGACGAGCTGGAAGGTTGGCTCGCGCGGCAGGTCGACGAGCTGCACGCCGAAGCGCCGCATGCCACCGTGCGGCTGTCGCGGCTGACGCAGAGTCGGCCGGACACCGAACTCGATGTCGGTTGGCTGGTCGAGCTCGAGCTGGCCGAGGACGAGCCGCTGCTCGCCGGGCATCGGCTCGCCGATGCGCTGAGAGACATGCGGCTGCTCGGCCTCCAGCCGACGCTTCTTGCCCGGCGCGACGCTTGGACGAACGGAAGAGCCGCATGACCGCCCCGCGACCCGCCACCGATGTCGAGTCACTGGGCTGGTTGAGAGAGCTCTCCAGCACAGGCCCCGAGCGCGACGGCGCCGTCGAGCGCCTGCATGCGCTGCTGCTGCGCGCCGCCCGGGCCGAGGTCGCTCGGCGTCGGGGGGTCGCGGACGTGGGCGAGCGCGAGCTCGACGATCTCGCGGTGCAGGCGGCAGACGACGCGCTCGTCGCCCTGCTCCGCAAGCTGCACACCTACCGGGGCGACAGTCGCTTCACGACGTGGGCGTACAAGTTCGCCCTGCTCGAGGCCGCCGTAAGGCTGCGCCGACGCCCGTGGATCGGGCGCGAGCTCCCAATGGAAGACGACGGCCTTGCCCAGTTGCGCGACGACCGCGCAACATCTCCCGCCGGCCATGCGGAGGCTTCCGAGCTGATCCACGCCGTCCGCGACGCGATCGCCGAGGTGCTGACCCCTCATCAACGCGCGGTCCTCGTCGCGCTCACGCTCAACGACGTCCCGATCGACGTGTTGGCGGAGCGGCGAAGCACTACCCGCGGCGCCCTTTACAAGACCCTGCACGACGGCCGGCGCAAGCTGCGCGCGCGGCTGGCGAGCGACGGCCTAACACCCGACCCCGAGGCCCACTAGGTCCCCTCGGTCGTCACGAAAGGAAGCCAAGACGATGGTGGATTTCAGCCTAACCGCAGAGCAAGAGGACATGCGCCAGATGGCGCACGCGTTTGCCGAGAAGGAGATCCGGCCGGTCGCGTGGGACTACGACCGCGACGCCACCTGGCCCCGGCGGATCATCGAGACGGCCTGGCGGGTGGGGCTGATGAACCCGCAGCTGCCCGAGCAGTACGGTGGCGCCGGCGCCTCGTATCTCGACGGCGTCCTGATCGGCGAGGAGCTCGCCTGGGGCTGCGCGGCCATCGCAACCACGCTCGGCATCAACGAGCTCGCGGCGACGCCGGTACTGCTGGGAGGCTCGGAGCAGATCAAGTCCAAGTACCTCGGCATGCTCGCCGAGGAGCCCAGGCTCGCCTCCTTCTGCCTGACCGAGCCCGACGCCGGCTCAGACGTGTCGGCCATGCGCACCACCGCGGTGCGCAAGGGCGACAAGTACGTGATCAACGGCTCCAAGGCCTTCATCAGCAACGGTGGCTACGCCGACTGGTACACCGTCTACGCCAAGACCGACACCGAGGCCGGCCACCGCGGCATCTCGGCCTTCCTGGTCCCCCGCGACGACACCGTCACGGTCGACAAGCACGAGGACAAGATGGGGCTGCGCGCCTCCAACACCGCGGCGATCAGCTTCAACGGGACCGAGGTGCCGGCCGGGCACCTGCTCGGCGACGAGAACCACGGCTTCAAGCTGGCGATGATGACGCTGGACCGCAGCCGCCCCGGCGTCGCCGCGATGGCCACCGGCGTCGCCCGCGCCGCCTTCGAGTTCGCAACCGACTACTCGAAGGAGCGGGTCCAGTTCGGCGTCCCGATCGCCATGCACCAGGCGATCCAGTTCATGATCGCCGACATGGCCACCGGGATCGAGGCGGCCCGTCTGCTGGCCTGGCAGTCGGCGGTGCTGCTCGACCAAGGCCGGCGCAACACGCCGCAGTCCTCCCACGCCAAGCGCTTCGCCGCAGACATGGCGATGCACGTGGCGACCGATGCCGTGCAGATCTACGGCGGCTACGGCTTCATCAAGGACTACCCCGTCGAGAAGCTGATGCGCGACGCCAAGATCATGCAGCTCTACGAGGGCACCTCGCAGATCCAGCGTCTCGTGATCGCCCGTGAGATCCTGATGCCCCGCCAGATCGAGGAGCCGGCCGTCGAGGAGCAGCTGGCGGCCGCGGCATGAGCTCGGCCGATCGCATCGACGAGCACGGGCCCGCGGATCGTGACGGCCCGCTGCTCATCTGCTACGACGGATCCGAGGATGCCAAGCACGCCATCGAGAGCGCCGGCGCCCTGCTCGCCTCCAGGCGCGCGCTGGTGCTCACGGTGTGGGAACCGACCGCCCTCGACAGCGTCGGCTGGTCGGGCGCGGCTGCGGGGATGGTGAATTTCGTCGAGCTTGACCGTGCGGCCGCCGAGCACGGCGGCCGCGTTGCAGACGAGGGTGTCCGCATCGCGCGGGAGGTGGGCCTCGAGGCGCGCCCCGTCGCGGTCAAGGCCGCCGGACCTGTCTGGCAGACCATCGTCGAAACCGCCGACCATCGCCACGCGTCGGCGATCGTGATGGGTTCCCGGGGCCTCACGGGCGTTCGGTCGATGCTGCTGGGAAGCGTCTCGAACGCCGTCGTGCATCACGCCGACCGGCCGACACTCGTCATCCACCGCCCCGGCCACGACCACGCCGGGTAGCGACGGCGGCTGCGCACTAGCGACGAGGATCCGCTGGACGCCAGCGGCACGCTCAGGTTTGTTCTCTGTCCGGAGATCGACCCGCGCGCGCTGACGTCCACGTGTCGTGACGACAGGTGTCGAGCATGTGGCTCGATGCGAGGTGTTCCGCCGTCGCGCGGAGGTGGTCCAGGCACAGCCCGGCATTGCACTTGCGACACAGCGCGACCGCGGGCTGTTCGGTTCCTTCTTCGGCGCAGGGATAGCAGAGCACGATCAGCGTCCTTTCGTGGGACGTTGAGCCTTGGGCAGCCCACGTTTGAGGACCTCCGCGAGGACGACGGCGTCGTTGTGATCGGTGTCGCGGGCGGAGTACACGAGCGTGAGCGTGCCCTCCCGCGCGCTGCGCCGGAGGGCCGTCAGCCGCGGGCGCTCGTCGCGGAGCTCCTCGATGTAGCGGCGGCGAAACTCCTCGAAGCGCCTGGGATCGTGCCCGAACCATCGTCTCAGCTCCGTGCTCGGCGGCAGCTCCTTCTCCCAGTCGTCGAGCTTGGCCTCCTGGCGTGAGAGCCCACGTGGCCACAGCCGGTCGATCAACACGCGATAGCCGTCCTCGGGTGAGGCAGGCTCGTACGCGCGCTTCAGGCGGATGTCCATGTGTACTTCAGCGTCACTGCGCGTCGATCTCTTACGGGCTCGTGATCGGTGTCGCACCTCCCGCCGGTAAGAACTCGCGCGCGCCGGACGCAAACCTGGTATGACCGGGAACGATCACCGCCCCTCGGTGCTCGCGCTGGCCGAACCGCCCGGCCCAGCCACCGCCCCCCGCCGCATCGACCACGGCGCCGTGCAACGCGCGGCTCGCGAGCTCCTCCGGGCGCTCGGGGCCGACGTCGATGCCGGGCCTTTGGAGGACACGCCACGACGGGTTGCCGACGCCTACGCCGAGTTGCTGACGCCGCAACCGTTTCGGGCGACCACCTTCCCCAACGACGACGGCTACGACGAGCTGATCGTGGCGCGCGCGATTCCGTTCCACTCGCTGTGCATGCATCACCTGCTGCCGTTCCATGGCGTGGCGCACATCGGCTATCTCCCCAGCGAGCGGATCATCGGCCTCAGCAAGCTGGGCCGCGTCGTCGAGTTCTTCAGCCGCGACCTGCAGATCCAGGAGCGCCTGACCACACAGGTCGCCGACTGGCTTGAGCGCGAGCTCGAGCCCAAGGGCGTCGGCGTCGTCCTGGAGGCCGAGCACCTGTGCATGTCGCTACGCGGGGTGCAGAAGCTCGGCGCCAAGACCGTGACCTCGGCGCTGCGCGGCCTCGTCCGCGACGACGCCCGCACCCGCCAGGAGTTCCTGGCCCTGACCACTAGGAGTTTCCATGACCAGTGAGCAGACCCATGTCATCGTCGGCGCCAGCCTCGCCGGCGCCAAGGCCGCCGAGACGCTGCGCCAAGACGGCTTCGACGGGCGCGTCGTGCTGGTCGGCGCGGAAAACGAGCGCCCCTACGAGCGCCCGCCGCTGTCGAAGGACTACCTGCGCGGAGAGGTCGGCCGCGAGAAGGTCTACGTCCACGACGAAGGCTTCTACGCCGAAGCACGACATCGAACTGCGCGTGGGCCGCACGGCGGTGAGGCTCGACACCTCGAGCGGCGAGCTCGAGCTCGACGACGGCGAGCGGCTGCGCTACGACCGGCTGCTGCTAGCGACCGGGGCCGAGCCGCGCCGCCTCGCGATTCCCGGCAGCGACCTGGACGGCGTGCTCTACCTGCGCAGCGTCCAGGACTCGGACGCCCTGCGCGAACGGCTGGACCGTGGCGGATCGGTCGTGATCGTCGGGGCCGGCTGGATCGGCGCCGAGGTGGCTGCGTCGGCACGCCAGCGCGGTCTCGCGGTGACGGTCGTCGAGCCGGCCTTGGTTCCGCTCGAGCGGGTCCTGGGCGCCGAGGTGGGCGCCATCTATCGCGACATCCACACAGACCAGGGCGTGCGGATGCTGATGGGCACCGGCGTCGAGGCGTTCGAGGGCGACGGGGCGGTCGAGCGCGTCCGCACCGGCGACGGGCGCGAGCTGGATTGCGACTTCGTCGTCGTCGGCGTCGGGGTCCAGCCGCGCATCCAGCTCGCCACGCAGGCCGGCCTGGCCGTCGACAACGGCATCCTGGTGGACGAGCAGCTCCAGACGAGCGTGCCTGGCGTGTTCGCCGCCGGTGACGTGGCCAACGCCCATCACCCCTTCTACGGCGAGCGCATCCGCGTCGAGCACTGGGCCAACGCCCTCAACCAGGGGCCGGCCGCCGCGCGCAACATGCTCGGCCAGTCAGTTGCCTACGAGCGCCTGCCGTACTTCTTCTCGGACCAGTACGACGTCGGCATGGAGTACTCGGGCTTCGCCCGCACCTGGGACCGCGTCGTCTTCCGCGGCGATCCCGCCACACGGGAGTTCGTCGCCTTCTGGCTGGTCGAGGATCGCGTCGTGGCCGGCATGAACGTCAACGTCTGGGACGTCACCGATCCCATCAAGCGCCTCATTAGCGCGCGCGTAACCGTCGACGAACGACGCCTCGCCGACCCCGACGTCCCGCTCGACGAGATCGCGTCCCCAGCGCGAGGCGGCGTCGCATGAACCGCCTTCAGGCACTCCGCGATGCCGGAGTTTCGATCTGGCTCGACACGCTCTCGCGTGAGCTGCTCGAAAGCGGTGCGTTCGCTGACCTGATCGCGGACTGCGCGGTGACCGGCGCGACCTCGAACCCCACGATCTTCGCCAAGGCCATCTCCGGCTCCGACCGCTACGACGATCAGCTCCGCGCCGCTGTCGCCTCCGGGGTGCGGGACCCGCAGCAGCTCTTCTTCGAGCTGGCGCTCGAAGACATCCGCCGCGCCGCCGACCTGCTGCGCCCCGCCTACGACCGCAGCGACGGGGGCGACGGATTCGTCTCGTTCGAGTGCACGCCCGACCTCGCCGACGACACCCAGGCGACGATCGAGCAGGCGCTCGAGCTGTGGGCCGGATCGAACGGCCCAACGCGATGATCAAGGTCCCGGCCACCGAGGCCGGCATCCCCGCGATCGAGGAGCTCACCGCCCGCGGCGTGAACATCAACATCACTCTGCTGTTCTCGGTGGCGCGCTACGAGCAGGTGATCGACGCCTATCTGAGCGGCCTGGAGCGACGACTGGCCTCGGGCGAGCCCGTCCAAGCGATCGCCTCCGTGGCCTCGTTTTTCGTCTCGCGCGTCGACGCCAAGGTCGACCCGCTCCTTCCGGCCGACTCCGGCCTGTGCGGCCGCGTCGCGATCGCCAACGCCCGCCGGGCCTACGCCCACTACCTCGACCGCTTCAGCGACGATCCCTGCCTCGCCGACGACCGCTGGCGCGCGCTACACGGCGCCGGCGCTCGGCCACAACGGCCGCTCTGGGCGAGCACCGGCACCAAGAACCCCGCCTACTCGGACACCCTCTACGTCGACAGGCTGATCACCAGGGACGCGGTCAACACGATGCCAGAAGCCACGTTGCGGGCCTTCGCCGACCACGGCGACCTGTATCACCCCCTCGGCGTCGCGGGGGCCTCCAACGCGACGCTGCGCCGCGCACGCGACGCGGGCATCGATCTCGAAGCCGTCACCACCGAGCTCGAGCGCGAGGGCGTCCGCTCCTTCTGCGACTCCTATCACGAGCTGCTCGGCTGCATCGAGGCCAAGCTCAAGCCGGCGCTCGATCGGGCCGGCGGCTGACGGTCAGAGGTTCCGGCGCGCGACCGGCTGCGCGGGTGACTCGCCGCGAATGCTACGCGGCGATCCGGCCCTCTTCGGTATTCCGCTGCGAGTCGCCGCGCGGCACGGTCCCCCGCTCTCCGCCGCCTCGCGCGAATCCGTCGCTGAAGCTGCCGACGCGGCGAGCGGAGCGGGCGTTCGGCCGGAGCGCGAGCCCGTCGGCGAAGCAGCCGATGCGCTGCGCCGAGGCGCTCAAGGGCGAGCGCGCGATTCCGTCGCTAAAACGACCCATGCGCGCCGACGACGGCGCGAGCGGCATGCGCTCCATGCCCTCGCTGAACCGGCGCGGTGGCGAGACAGAGGGTCCGTCCGGGATTGTCGGGGCGTTGCGGTGAGAGGTCATGTTGCCTTCCCTCCTGTACCTGAGTTCATCCACCGGGTCGGCTTCGTTGGCCCGTTGGTCGTCTGTATCGATGGTGGCGCGGGCACGAGGGGGCGGCAATGCGTGGTTGTGTGCATTGACGCGCGAGCGGTCCCCCATCCAGGGCGGAAGACCGTCCGGCCGACGGGAGCACCGCGCCTCTCTGCCCCTGGCCGGTCGTGCAGGAGCTGCCGCCTGAGCTCGGGCGCGCATGACGGGCCGGCCGCGTGGGCAGTGCGGCCGTACGCCTGTCGGCCGAAAGGCGGAGCCGCTCGGCTCGGTCGCGACGACATTCGCGTCAACTCGGTCCATCTCAGGCGCATCGACGCGCCGATGGCCGATGAAGGGCCCCGGCCGCGTGGCATCCTCGACCGCCGCGCCCGCGGACACCTCCGCCATCTCGCGCTCCGTCCATCCCATGGAGGTGACTCGGCTGGTGCTGTTCCTCGCCTCCAGCGACGCGAGCTTCTCGACGGGCTCGGAGTTCCGGATCGACGGTGGCCTGCCGCGTGGCCCGGCGCTTCCGCGCGGGCCCGGCGCGGCCCTCGCCGCCTGAGACATGGGTGTCAGCCGACCGCCGGATCGGTGTTCATACCCATGGGCGAGCAACCGCTTCGAGGGCACGCTGGCAGGCGTACTCGACCCCAAGGAGGCGGACGTGTCGCCCGGCGTCTTCCCCGTTCCCGAGTTCCGTCCCACCCCCAGTCGCAGCGAAGATGTGCGCTCCAGCCTTGCGCTTCGCGTCCGGACCCGTTGGAGGCGCAACAGCCTCGACGATGAGCTCGCCCGGGGCGCAGACCCGGCCGCGAGCGCCGAGCTCGGTCTTCGCGCCGCTCAGCTGCGTTCCAGGGCGGTGCGCTCCAGGCTGGCCAACGCGCTCGTGGAGTCCCTCGGAGATGCCCGCGGCCCCAACCTCGGCGCGTTCAGGATGAAGACGCGGAGGCAGCATGTCGCGATTCGGGAGTCCGCGGACGAGCTGCTGGCACTCATCCTGCGACTCCGAGACGACCAGCCCATCGACGTCCGGGGCGCGGCCAATACGGCCCGGCTGCTCAACAACGCAGCGAGCCCGCTGCACCGCGACAGCGGACAGGACCTGCAGCACGCGATCCGGGCCGCGCGGGTTGCCCTCGATGCGACCCGTCCGGCCACCCAGGACCTGGCGATCGCAGCCTAAGAGACAAACACGCGAGCGGCGCGCGAGGCGCGCGCCGCTCGGTGCGTGGTCGCTTGGCCGGCTTAGCGGAACCGGCCGGGGAACTGGGCCGCGATCCCGTCGCTGAGCATGTCCGCCATCGTCAGGATCTGGCGGTGGATGCGATCGTAGGCGCGGATGTCGGTGCGGTGGTCGCGTTCTAGATGGGCGACTGCCTCGGTCAGGGTCAGGTCGAGGTGGTCGCGCATCATCGAGCGCATCTCGCGGCGGGGCCAATGGCGCGGGTTTGCCTCATTGAGGAAGTCCGCGATCTGGTTGGCGTTGCGATACCAGGCGCTCCTGTGGCGCTCGACGGCGGCATGGTCGCCCGCCTTCGCTGCCCCGAGCAGGTCGGCGGCGACGGTGATGTGCTCCTGGAGCAGCGTGGTCAGCCGCTCGCCGGCGGCGCGCCCGTAGAACGGCTTGATCGCGTCGCCGATGTCCGCCTGGTTTCGCAGGAGCCGCCGCGTCGTGGCCGGCGTGTCGGGCAGGTCGGCGGAGGCGCTCACGATGAACAGCCGCGTCCAGGTGATGTGGTCCTCCCAGAGGCGGCGCATCTCGTCGTGGAAGGCGAGGCGCTGCGCGCTCAGGCCGCTCTTCTTGGCGGCCTCGGCGTGCTCGCCGGAATGGCCCTGGGCGGCGTGGCCGCCGGCCAGGGCGAGCGCCAGCACGGCGCTCGCTACTGCGACGAGCACGGCGAGCGGCAGGCTCGACCGTCGTCTGTCGATGTGGGTGGTGCTGCTCATGGGCCGGCTCCTTCTCGTAGCGCGGGGAGCGCCGTTGCGCGTCCCGCTGGGGTGTGCAACAGGCGAAGCGCGAGCACCAGCGCCGCCGCTTCGACCAGCTTGGTAGCGGCGCCGACCGCGTCGACCGGCTCGGCGTGCGTGAGCGGCGGCAGCGCGACACGGCGCGTCGCGGCATGGGGCGTGCAGCGAGCAGAGCAGCAGCACGGCCGCGGCCAGCGCGACCGGGCCGGGTCTGCGATCGACACGCAGCGCCACCCCCACCAGGACCAGCGCCGACAGCGCGAACATCGCCCCGAGCGCCGGAGACTCCGCAGCGCGGGAGGGGGCGAGCCCGGCGTGCACGCCGGCACTCGACGCGAGCGCGAGCACCAGCAGCTGAGACGCGCGGGGGCGGTTCACGGCGGCGACGAGCAGGCGAGAGAGGTCGGCTCGGCTCGGATTGTCTTGGAAGTCCACGCTGGCCACGGTTCGTATGGATCACCGGGCTTAGCGGCCGAGCGACGGCGTTTCTTACCGGGTCTGGTGCCGGCGGCCCGAGTGCTCGGAGGCGCCGGCGCGGAACGCTCTACCGTTCGGCTCGCTCTGGACGAGCTCGCGCAGGCTCTCGTAGTCCTCGTGGCAGGCGGGGCAGCCCTCGAGGTGGGCGCGCATGCCCGGGATCCGGATGTCGGCCTGCGCACCCGCTAGCTCGAGGTCGACGTACTCGTCGAGCTTCTCGAAGCACTCGTCGCAGAGCAGCTCCGGCTCGGCGGGGCCAAGTAGCCGCTTCAGCGCCTTCTCGTTCGTGTGCTTGTCCATCATCTCTCCGCTAGATCGAGTCGAGCGTAAAGCCCCTGTCGGCGAGGTCGGAGCGCAGCCTTCGGCGTGCGTCGTGCAGTGTCTTGTAGAGCGCGCCGCGGGTGGTGTTGAGCCGCTCGGCGAGGACATCGAGGGGCACGCCGTTGAGCGCCAGCGCGACCAGCACCTGGCGCTGGTGGTCGGTCAGGCAGCCGTCGATCGAGCACCGCAGCGCCTTTATCAGCTCGTTCGTCTCGGCCTGGCTTTGGGGGCCGTGGCCGGCGTCGGCCATCAGCGGCCAGGCATCCGGCTCGAGTACGACCTCGCGTTGCTGCCAGGCCCGGCGGCGCAGACGCACGCCGGCCTCGAGCAGGGCGAACTTGTAGGCCCAGGTGGTGAAGCGGCTCGCGCCGCGGTAGTCGTCGAGCTTGGCCAGCACAGCCACGAGCGCGTCGTCGGCGGCTTGGAGGGCGAGGTCGTCCAGTTCCTCGCCGCGTATGTGGGAAAGCGCGGCGCGACGGCGCGAGACCTCGAAGCGGGCGGCGCGCACGAGCAGCGCGTGTAGCCGCGCCACCGCTTCGTCGCGCTCGGCGCCCGTACTGCGAAGGGCGCTCAGCCACGCGCTCGAGTCGGCCTGCGCGCGCCCCGGTTCGCTGTCGGCGGCGCTGATCGGCAGGCGTGAGCTCATGCCCGGCCCGAAGCTAACAGCAGGCGTCGTGCTCAGCACCCGCGCCTCTCGTGCTCGAGCGGCGCCAGGATGCGCGCCGCGAGCGCTGGGGGGCAGCCGCGCTCGACCAGCTCGATCAAAGCGTGCAGGTCCACAGCGCACTCACGCGAAAGCTGCTCGGCTAGCTTGTCGTCGAAGCCGGCCTTGCGCAGTCGTTTGCGACGCCAGGCGACGATCTCGCCCTCCCCAGGCCCGACTCCGGATTGTCTTCCGGTTCGAAGTCCCACCCCTCCTTAGCGCGGGCCGGCGGGCAGTTCTTACCTCCGGTCGACGACCTCGCCGCCGAGGTCGTCCGGATGCCAGGCCTGTGGCTTGGCCAATCACCGCCCCGGACCTTCGTGATGCGTGCGGATCAACGCCTCCCGTGGCGCCGCTCGGCCGCGCTCGCTCGACGTCAAAGGGAGACGTCGGCGCCGGCGGCCGAGTGCGCAGCACGCGGTAGACGTCGTCGGGGACGTTGCGGACCTAGATCGTCGTCAGGCGAAGAACCGTAGAACGCCCTCCAGAGATTAGGGCGCAAGGAGCAGTGGGTCCTACGCGGCCCGCCCGGCGACCGTATCGCCGGTTTGAGCGAGCGTGGCCGTGGCCCCCTCGGGAATGACGATGACCGGCCGTCCCGAAAGCTGTGGCATCCGCGCCGCCAGTGAGCTCGGGAGCGTGATGCCGCCGGCGTCGCCAAGGCGGGCGGCGATCACGATCAGTCTTGCCTGCTCACGCGCGGCGATCGTCGGCACGGTGAGGGCGGGCGGATCCGCTGCGGCGTGGATGGGCACGATCAGGAGTTCGTCGCCAAAACGGTCGGCGAGCTCCCTGGCGAAGCGGGCGGCCTTGCTCGACTCCGAGGAGTTGTCGACGGCCGCGACGATCGCCGAGAACTCGCGCAGCGTCCCGTCGATACGACTCGGAGCTCCTGCGGAGGCAGCATCAGGAACGATCATTACCGGGCACGGCGCCTGTCGGGCGAGTGCCTGCGACACGCTTCCCAGGAGCGCCGAGGCGAGCGGACCGCGACCGCGGGAGCCCACGACCATGAGTGCGGCATCGACCTCGGATGCGAGCTCGCTCAACCGGGGGACGGCGATGCCCAGCTCGACGCGCTGGTCGGCCTCGACGCCATCAGGCAGCGCGGCGTGGGCCTGGTCGAGGATCGCGCGCCCGCGCCGCGTGGTGCGGTGTCGGGCTCGCTCCCGTTCTCTGAGCGAGTTGAAGAGCGGCGGGTCGTTGCGCACGTGGGCGAGCACGATCCTCGCTCCCAGGTTTCTTGCCAGCTCGCCGCCTGTCCTCGCGACGCGTTCGGCGGTGCCCGGCTCGATTGCCAACACGATCTTGAGGGGTCACGGTTCATCCCTTCGACGCTTGGCAGGAGGCTCGCAGCGTGGGCTGGACGCACGTATGGGGTGAAAGCTGCATTTCGCCGTGCAACAGCACCCATGCATCGCGTTGGTCGAGGCGAGACGAATGCTGGGCGAACGCGAGCGGCTGCTCGTCGGTGATCGGCTCGCCGACACGCTGAGAGACATGCTCGACTTCGTACCAGCAGCTGCTCGGCTGCATCGAGGCCAAGCTCCAGCCGACGCTCGTTTCGCGCCGGCGCTTGACCAAGGACATCGGCGGCGACAGCTTCGCGTATAGCCCACCACGACGCTGCGGATGGGGGATTCCAGTGGGCCGATTGGGGATTGACACCCATGGGCCAGAGGCCCCTCCGGGAGCAGCATCGTTGCCATGACTTCCCAAGACTCCCTGCGCGACCCCGCATCCGCACTGGTCGAGGCTGCCCACGCGTTCCATCGTGCCGCCGAGACTCGAGGAAGCCATCTGGAAGCTCCTGAGTCCCTGGCATCTCTGCAGGAAGCGCTTCAGGCGCTCAGCACGGCCTGGTATCGGCTGGCCGCGGACGCTGGGCCCGACGTTGCCGATCGAAACCGTCAGCGAGGCACCGAAGCGGGCGCGCTGCCGGACGGGGGCGGGCTGTCTCGCGAGGAAGAAGTGCGGCTCATGGGGGCGCTTCACGACGTGGCCGCAGCGTTTGCGCGATGCGCACGAGCCTGTCGGGAGGGCCGGTCGGCCGTCACGCCGCTCATCTCGCGAAGCATGCACGCCGAGCGAGACCCGACCGGACAGCCGGACGGTGAGCTGTCGTGGTTTGCGAGCAGCCGACCGGCAAAGGAGCAGCACGTCAGCCATGTCGCGACTTGGGGAGGCGGTGCTCCGATGAGCGTCTGGCCGATCCGAAGGCGGCGCTGGCTGCCAGGCGGGCGCCTGGCGCGGCGATCGCGAGGCCCGCTGCTTGGCGGGATCTGGCTGCGCGTCCTTACCAGGTGGCGAGCCCATGATCTCGATCGTCAGCTTGCGAACGGGGCCGATCCCATGGTGAGCGACGAGCTGAGCCTCCGCGTCGGCCAGCTCCGCTCGGCGGGGACGAGGGTGCGACTCGTTTGTGCGCTCCGCGGGGCGGTCGAACTTGCGAACGGGCATCGCGCGCCCCTCATCTCGACAAGACTGCGGCGCCCAGCGATCCGGGACAGCGACGAGCTGCTGCTGGAATTGGCGGACCGTCTTCGTGACGGCGAGCAACTCGGCGTTCAGGGCTTGGCGATGACAGCCCGTCTCGTCAACGACCATTCCGGTCCGCTGTACCGGTCGCGTGTGGGCGGTTCGCTTCCCGGCACCGTGCTGGAAGCACTCGCCGCGCTCGAGCGCGATCACTGGACCGCCGGCCCCACCGGGGGGTGAGCGGCGACCGGTGCCGCGATTCGCATGTGCGCCGACGACCTTCTGGCATTCGTCCTGCGGGCCTCGAGACGACCAGCCCATCGACGTCCGGGGATCAGCCGGCGCGAGCGGACGTTCGTTCCGGGGGTGTTCGTTTCTTGGTGTTCGTTTCTTGGTGTTCGTCTCTAGGGGTTCGTCTTAAGCGCGAACGGGCCGCCGCCCCGCCCCCGGCTTGTTTTCCGCTTCCCGCCTGGGCTTTCGAGGAAGGGAGGCCATCGCTGTGCGCTGGCCTCCCTTCCTCGACCGTCCAGGTAAACCTGGGCGGGCCAGCCCAGGCGGGTGCTGGTGGGCCGGGGGCGGGGCGGCGGCAACGGGGCAGGGGGAGCGTGTGGTGAGGTGGGTTGGTGCGTGTTGTGATAGCCGGTGGGTGAACCGTTGAGGCGACGCGGAGGAGGCGGGGGGTCCGGGGCGGGAGGAGTTGGGAGTAGGGACGGGTGGCGGAAGGGCGGGGTCGGGCGTCGGTGGGGGCTCGATCGGCTTCTGTCGGTGTCGGCTCGGGGTGTGTGGCGGTCGCGGCTGTCTGCTGCTGCGGGGCCGTGTCGGCGATGCCGCCGCTGTCGGACGTCGTGCACGCTCGCGCGCGCGGCGCATGGGCTGCGGCCCGGCGCCGGCGGCGCGGCGGCGCCCCGCGCCCCCTTTGGCAACCGGCGGCGCGCGCCGCGCGACCAATCCCGGGCCGGCGCGGCCAGCCGGCCGCGGGGGTGCGAGGGGGGGGCCGTTTGCGGAGGTGCGGGCCTCTCTTTGGTAGAGGCGTATGCCCATCCGAGCCTACCGATCGTCCGCACGCTGCAGCCGTTGCCGGCCTGTCTTCTGGCGCTGGGACGACTGCGACGAGCGCGACTCCCACCTCGGCCACTGCCACGCCCGTAGGCTCCCGCCCTACCCGCCCCGACACGGCCCGACTCCGAAGTGCGGGCGGTCAGGCTTTCCACCCGCAACGGTGAAGCAGCCGCCAACGAGGTTGGCGGCAAATAGAGGGGACACGATCAATGCAGCCGCAGCTGCCTGACGGTGACCGTGGGACAGCCGGCGGGCGAGAAGCATCCGGCGGGTTGCTAACCGCCGAGCAGGTGGCACGACTCCTGGGCGTCCCACGGACATGGGTCTACGAACAGTCTCGGCATGGCCGGATCCCCACGGTCACGCTCGGTCGGTACCGCCGCTACCGCCGCGAAGCGATCGAGGCGTGGGTACGTGATCTCGAGTCGGCCCCGGGTGCGGCAGTACACGCGCGGGGCGCCCGGGGGTGATGACCACGTTCAGCGAAGGCCAGAGGCACCATCAGAAGGACGCACGTCCGTTCGAGCGGCTGACGCCGGCCGCCCAAGGTTGAGGCCGGGTTCCGAACGACAGGATGTCGGAACCGCTCGGCAAACTCTGGGCGTACGTGAGGGCCCTTGAGAGGTAGGCGATGACCCAGCGACGGAGCTACGGCACAGGACAGATCTACGAAAAGCATGGCGCGTACTACGGCCGGTGGCGAACTGCCGACGGTCGCAAGCTGAACCGCCGCATCGGCCCAGTGCGTAGTCCCGGTTCGCGCGATGGCCTCGGCCGTAGCGAGGCGGAGCGCCAGTTTCGGCGCCTGCAGCAAGAAGAGGAGAGCCGACCACCCGCCGCTCCCGCCGGCCAAGCCACGGTGACCGAAGCAGCCGACTCACTTCGGCGCAAGCTGGCGTTGCAAGGCGCCCGAAAGTCGTATCTGCTCGGCTGCCAGTCGATGCAGCGCGTTCACATCGATCCCCGTCTCGGCAGCGAACCGCTGCCAGCGGTCTGCATGGCTGACATCGAGGCGATGGCGTCGCGCATGCTCGCTAGCGGTCTGAAACCCAAGAGTGTGCACAACGTGCTGGTCTTCCTGCACGGTGTGTTCGAGCACGCAATCGAGCGGGGCTGGACGAACGAGAACCCCGTCCGGAGGGCTGCAAAGCCGAAGCGGCGAAGGGCGCGGGACGCTAACCCAGACCGATGACGTGAGTTCCCATTGTGGCGGTTGTTTTGGCTTCGTCGTTGTCGGCTAGCGTGCGCGCGTCACGCGCGCTGGGGGGTCGGCAGAGGGGTGGGTTCAGGGTGGAGCGTTTGAGCGGATCCGCGGGATCACGACGGGGAGGGGCTGTCGATCCGGGCGCTTGCTGCGCGCCATGGGTGCATCGACGGACGGTGCGGCAGGCGTTGCGTCGCCGCTGCCGCCGTCCAGGAAGTGGCCGGAGGGCCGGCTGGCGCCGGCGCTGGGTCCGTTTCGGGCGCTGATCGACGAGTGGCTTGAGGCCGACGGGCTGCGCCGCGCAAGCAGCGTCAACGGCTCGGCGGATCTGGCGCGACTGCTCGACGAGCACGGCGCGGAGGTGGCAGAGCGACGGTGCGCGAGTACGTCGCCGCGCGGCGGCGCGAGCTGGGCGAGCCGGGCGAGGTGTTCGTGCCGCAGATCCACCAGGCGGGGTCGAGGCCGAGGCCGATGGGGCGAGGCGCAGGTAGTGTCGCGGGCGGCCGGTGAAGGTGCCTTGTTCTCCTGCGTGCGGCTTCTCGGGCGCGGCGTTCTGCTGGCCTTTCGCCGCTGCACCCAGCAGGCTTTCTTGGAGGCGCACGTCGAGGCGTTCGCGTGGTTCGGCGGCGTCTTCGCGCTGGTCCGCTACGACAACCTGGCGGCAGCGGTCAAGCTGGTGCTGCGCGGGCGGCGGCGCGAGGAGACGATAGGTTCGTCGCGCTGCGCTCGCACTACCTGTTCGACGCCTTCACGTTGGCGGGGCTAGAGGGCGCGCACGAGAAGGGCGGCGTCGAGGGCGAGGTCGGCCGCTTTCGCCGCAACCACCTGGTTCCAGTGCCCGAGGTGGCGACCTGGCCGAGCTCAACGCGCTGATCCGCGCCGGCTGCGAGTCTGACTTGCAACGCACGATCGTTGGCCGATCGAAGCGGTCGGCCAGGCGCTGGCCAGGGAGCGGCCGCTGCTGCGGGCGTTGCGGCCGAGACGGCGGACACTGATGAGCCTTCGTCGGTGAGGTCGACAGCAGGTGCTGGTCACGGTGCGTCAGAACCGCTACTCGGTCGCGGTCGCGCTAGCCGGCCGGCGCGTGCTGGCCCGGGTCGGCGCGCGCGAGATCACGATCGTCACCGACGGGCGGGTCGTCGCCCGCCACGAGCGGCTCGCCGAGCGCTTCGCGGTCAGCGCGCGCTTAGACCACTACCTCGACTGCTGCGGCGCAAGCCGGGTGGGCTGGCCGGGTCGCTGGCGCTGCACCAAGAGCGCGAGCGCGGCGCTGGCCCAGCTGCTTTGACGAGCTCTGGCAGGCGATCGCCGCGAAGGTGGGCGCCTCCGAGGCCGCGCGCCAGATGGTCGACGTGCTCATGCTCGTCCGCGAGCACGGGCCCAAGCACGTCGAGCTCGCCGTCCGCGGGGCGCTCGCTGCGGGCGCGCACGACGGGCGCGCCGTCGCCGTGCTGGCCGTCAAGGCCGATCGCCGCGAGCCGGCTGCGCCGCTGTGCGGCCTCGAACCCCGGTTGGCCGGCCACGAGCGACCGGCGCCGACCTGACCGACTACGACCAGCTGCTCAAGGAGACCCGCCGATGACCCCGAACGCGAAGACCGCCGCGATCGAGGCGCTGATCGAGGCGCACGCCGTCGAGCTCAAGCTGCCGACGGTGCGCCGCCGCTTCCGCCAGTTCGCCGCCGAGGCCACGCGCGAGCAGCAGACCCCTGTCGCCTACCTCGCCGCGCTGCTGGACGCCGAGGTCCGTGAACGTGCCGAACGCCGCGAACGGCGGCGGCTGATCGACGCGCGCTTCCCGCTCCTCAAGCGCCTCGAGGACTTCCGCTTCGCCGACAACCCCAACGTCCCGCAGGCCACCATCGCCGCGCTCGCCGAAGGCACCTGGATCGACGACCGCGAGAGCGTCATCCTCGTCGGCGAAAGCGGCAGCGGCAAGACACACCTGGCAACCGCGCTGGCCGTCTGCGCCTGCCAGCAAGGCCGCCGCGTCCGCTTCACCACCCTCGCCGGCCTCGCCAACGAGCTCCAACAAGCCCAGAGCCGCCGCGAGCTTGCCAGGGTCGTCGGCCGCTACGCCCGCACCGAGCTCGTCGTTCTTGATGAACCGGCTACCTCGCCCTCCCGGACGGCGCCGCCGAACTCGTCTTCCAAGTCCTCTCCGAGCGCCACGAACGTGGCAGCCTGATCGTCACGACCAACCTGCCCTTCGGCGAATGGACCAGGTGTTCCCCGACCCCCGCCTGGCCAAGGCCGTCGTCGACCGCCTCACCCACAAGGCCCACATCATCGCACCGGCACCGAGTCCTGGCGCTTCCGCCACGGCCTCGCGCGCACCAAGGCCAAGCGATGACCCCCGCCGCCGAGGCCCCGCGCGCCGATCGCCGCTCCGCCTCGCCCTACGGGCTCGGCTCCGCCACGACCGGCGCGCAGCACCGACACCAACCGTTCGGGCAACATCTCACTACCAAGTCAACCGACGCGAACTGGGGCCACATCAGGCCGCCGCGCCGGGGCCACTGCAGCCTGCCGCTCCCAACCTACAGTTCCTCAGCATGGCGGAGCTCGAGGCGGTGCTCCGAGCCATCCCCGATCACGTCGTGCACCGAGTGCCCGCCGAGCGTCGCCGCGGGCGTGCCGGTTCGGCGCCGCCACCCCCTCCGGACCTGCTAGGGCCGGCCCTGCGGGTCGTAGTCCTCACGGCCGCGATGACGGGGCTGCGACGCTCGGAGCTTCTCGGGCTGCGCTGGCGCGACGTCGACTGGGAGGCCCAGCGCTTGCGAGTTCGCAACGCCTACGTGCTCGGGGAACATTCCACGGCGGGCAAGTCCGACCTCTCGACACGGCGCTCGGTGCCGCTGGCGGACCGACTCGTAGGCGAGCTCGATCGTTGGTCCCAACGAACTGTCTTTAGCGGTGACGACGATCTGGTCTTTGCCCACCCGCACACTGGTCGGCCGCTCGATGGGACGAAGGTGAGTAGGCGCTTTACGGCCGCCTGCCGCGTCGCTGGTGTACGAGCTGTTCGTTTTCACGACCTGCGCCATACGTTCGCAACGCGCCTGGCCGCCTCGGGGCAGCCCCTTCGCACGATCCAGGAGTTCCTCGGCCATGCCGACGCCAAGACAACCCAGATCTACGCGCACTATGCCCCCTCAGAGCAAGAGGTCGCAATGGTCAACGCTGCCTTCTCTACGGCTGCAGATATGGGGTCCAATTCGGGGTCCAAACTGAGGGAACTGAGAGCACCCAAGACCTCTCGACGCCGCTTAGTTAAGCCAAACCTGTCTCACAGAAAGTCGATCCGTCGGGCTGGGGGCCGAACGGTCGCTGGTTCAAATCCAGTCGCCCCGATTACCGCGAGAGCCCCGTCGCGGCACGGGCTCTCGCGGTCGGTGACTCATCCGAGCGGGCGTACGCTGCGGGCCTGGTCGCGAGGCTCCTACGCCTCGGATGCGGTCCTAGAGCCTGTAGCGGTACTCGACCAGTGTGAACCCCGAGATTGGGTCGTCGAATTGGTTGCCGATCGGATGCCAGCCCACGCGCTCGTAGAAACGTCGCGCGCGAGCTTGACCGGCCGGCACGAATAGCCAACAGCTCGCTGAAGCCGCGAACGCGCGCTGCGTCTAGAGCCGCGCGGTGCAGATCTGCCGCGAGCTCCGTGCCCCACAAGTCGCGGGAAACGAAGACGTTGTAAATGTGCCCGAGCGCGGGGTCGTGGCTCGGATGGACCGCTCCGCTGGCCGGGATTAGCGCGATCTGGCCGACCACCTCGCCTTTGAATTCCGCGAGAACGCAATACGTGTCCTCGTCGGGGAGCGATTCGTCCCACTCCTCCTCGATCTCCTCCAGCAGCATGCTCAGCGCCGATTGCGGCGCGAGTGCGCTACGCCAATAACTCCGGCGTCCCAGCGCCTAGCTTGCGGTTCTTGGTCGCGCCACGGGCCACCCCGCGTCTGCGGCTCACAAATACGGCTCCGTACTTACGACAGCTAGAAAAGCTTGGTCTTGACGCGGACGTCCGTCGTCAGATTGACAAGCGACTTGACCCGACCGCCGTCCTTGATCTTCTCAACCTCCAGCCAGTCGCCCTTTTGGACGGCGCCCTTAATGCTGAAGCCCTTCATCGCTTGCAAACTTTTGATTCTCAAGGACAGTTTGCAGGCATGATCGGGGTTGAGCGTAGGGTCAGGAGAGCACTGGCTGGGGGTCTTCGCGCACGATCACCGTGTCGGCGACCCGGATGATCTCGTCAACCGGCAGGTCGGCGTTCTCGCCGTGCTTGCGGATCGCTTCGGGGCTTGACGCCTGATAGACGCAGACGGTGCCCATGCCGTGCTCCTCGTCGAGTGCGTAGGAGCGGATCCAGCGGATGTCGTCCGCCATGGCGTCACCCGCGCTCGTCGAACGCTCCCCCGCTCTCTCGAGCTCTTCGGGTGACGCGAAGCCGTTGCGGCGGAGGATGATGTAGGTCTGCATGCGAGTACGCCTCTCTTTTGGTTGGGGTTCGAGAGCAGCCTCCCAACCGATCATGTGCGCGGGCGTGTGACGAAGATCAGGCCGCTGCCCGGGCGGCGGCAGCGTCGACGCGGTCGCCGAGACTCGGGTTCTCCACCGACCCGAGTAGAAGCCGGGCCGTGTCCGCCGCGCGTGGATCGCCTGCCGCGACGCGCCGAAGACAGGCCCGCACGTTCCACTCGCGCATTCCGGTGCGGGCGGCCAGTTCCGTCAAGGCGGAGCTCCAATTCTCCAGTCGGCCCGGCGGACCCTCGACCGCGAGCTCGCACAACGAATCAAGGATGTACGCCTCCAACCAGACGTAGACGTCCGCGGCTTCGCTGACGCGTCGCAGGGCCGTCTCGAGCTGCGTGACAGCCTCCTCCTTCTCTCCCGCGCGGCCGTGACAAGCCCGAGGCCGTGAGATGCGAGGCCTTCATAGCAGGCGTCGCCGAGCTGGCAGCCGAGCGCATAGGCATGCTCGAGCCGGGCCGAGGCAGAATCCGCGAAACCGGTCCGCAGCTCCACCTGGGCAAGCAGCGACGCCACCCAGGGCACGTACGTCATCCACTCTCGACGGGCCAACGAAACGGCGCGCTCGAGTATGTCGGCAGCCTCGTCCCACTCCTCGCGCATCAGTCGGCTGCGGCCGAGCAGACCGAGCGAGAAGACGAGCTGCTTCGGGCTGCCGGAGCGCTCTGCCAATTCGATCGAGCGCGAGACGTGCGCGATCCCAAGGTCGTGCCGCCCGATGTCGATAGCCGCCAGGCCGAGAAGTCCTTCGACGCCGGCTCGCTCCTCATCGGTGTCGGCGAGCGCAGCGGCTTGCCCAAGCCTGAGCGCGCACCGCGCGAAGCGACCCTGCAGCACGTCGATGTAGGCGAGCTCCCGCATCGCAGCGGCGCCCACCGCCCGGTCGCCGACGGCGATCGACAGCTCCGCTGCCCGCGCTAGGGCGCGCGCGCCCTCCTCGTTCACGTCTCGTGCGCTGTGAACGAGCGCGGTTCCGAGCGCAAGCTGTGCCTGGCCCTCCAGCGTGGCGTCGTCACAGGCGTGGGCTTCGCGGGCGGCGAGCGCCAAGGTGCGCAGTCCGGACTCCAGCGCCCCTGCGTTCACCGCCGAACAGCCGGCGTCCAAGCGGGCGCGCGCAGCGTGACGTCCTCCGGGGCCGGTCGGCGGTGTCGCGGCGGGCGGCACTGCCGCCCGGAACACCGCCGATGTCGGCTCCCGCGCGAGCTCTCGCCGGAAAAGCGCGACGCATGACTGCAGCTGACGTGCCGCCGCGTCCTGGTCACCGGACTCCGCATAACAGCGAATAAGAAGCTGCTGGAAGTTCTCGTCGTATGGATTGAGGGCCACCAGTCGCCCTCCGAGCCGCGCGGCGTGCGCCGGATCCCCGGTCGCGAGCAGCCTCAGCGTCGCGTCTCGCAGAGCCGCCTCCGCGGCGCCGATCAGCCCGCGGCGCTCGAGCAGGAGCCACGACTCGAACACCGGGGTCGCACAGAAATCCATGTCCTCCAGCAGCTCTCGCCCGATTCCCGGCACCGCCACGGCTTCGAGCGGCGGCGCATCCACGAGCCTATGGACGTCAACGAAGCTGCCCGCTGGCAGCTCCAACTCCAGCGACCGCTTCTTCAGCACCTCGGGCCCGAGCAGCCGCCGGAGCTGCGCAAGATTCCAGCGCAACGATCCAAGCGGATCGTCCGCCTCGGCAAACAGCAGCCCGGTGAGATGCTGCCGCGACGGTCGCGCCGCGCCGCACAGCAGATACGCAAGCAACCCCCATGCCTTGCGGCCGCGAGGAGCAGGCCTCAACTCACCATCCCACTCGACCCGCGGATTCCCGAGGACATGGATGGCAAGGCTCATTGCGTTCGCCGAAGATCCTATTCCGTCGCGAGCTGGTGTATCACCGGCGCGAACAGAACCGCGGGCTGCCGCTTCGCGCTAGGAGCGGGCGTCTCGAAGCCGAGCCGCCGACGCCCGCTCCGGACGAGGTCCGGGTGTCGGCGGGCGTGTGATCCGCTCCTGCCCCGCTCCTCCATCTGTGAGAGACCAGCAGTGACCGGGCTCCCCGTGCGCGACAAGCCGTAGCAGCGGTTCAGGCCGCTAGTCGATACTCCTGGCGGATCCGTGCGTCGCTCCCAGGGACATATCGGGCCACCGACTGGACACCCGCGCCGAAATCGCGCTGAGCAGGGAAATCAGGTGGCCAGCAAGAGGCACTCCGAGGCTCCTGAATCAGGAACTCCCGCCTCCGGCCTGCGGAGGCCAATCCGGCCGCCGGACCGCCGCGGAAGGGCTCGGAGACCCAGCCGCCGATGGGCGCCGGCGGCCCGGCCATCCGGACCAGCGCGGGCGGACGCCCGGCTTCGCCGAGCAGCAGCAGTCTCAGGGTGCGCTCCTGCTCCTCGTCGACGAGCAGCAGCACGGGTCGACAGTGCTGCTTGTCGACGAACTGGGGACCGACGGTGCGCAGGTGGGTGTCCACAAAGGCAGGACTGACGCGGGAGCCGATCGCACGCCGACGGTCGCTTGCCTTTCGTCTCAGCGACCCTGAGCCGATTGTGCCCCCGCCGGATGCTCAGTACTCGTCCCGAGCGGGCACGTGTGCGGCGATAGCCGAGACGCGTGCTCACCGGTCCGCTGCGGCAGTCAGTGGATGTCAAGAGAGGGGTGGCCGGGTTGCCTCGGCGTGCCATGGTGTGATCCGATGTCCCCTTGGCCATCCGGATCGTGCTGGCGGAGGACGATTACCTGGTACGGGAGGGAGTCCGTCGGCTCCTCGAGACCCGCGAGCACCTCGAGGTGGTGGCTACCTGCGGTGATCTCGGTTCGCTGATGGAGGCGGTCGATGCACACAGCCCCGACGTGGTGGTGACGGACATCCGAATGCCGCCTGGGGCTGGGGACGAGGGCATTCGGGCCGCCGCGCGGTTGCGCGATACCCACCCGCAGGTGGGGGTCGTTGTCTTGAGCCAGTTCGCCGACCCGGAGTACGCGCTGGCCCTCTTGGAGCGCGGCTCGGAGGGGCGCGGCTATCTGCTGAAGGAGCGCGTGCATGATCTGGACCAGCTCGCCGGCGCGATCGCCGACGTTGCGGCGGGCGGTTCCGCCATCGATTCCAAGGTCGTCGAATCGCTTGTGGCCGCGGGCTCGAAGCGGGAGGAATCGCCTCTCGATGCGCTCACGCCGCGTGAGCGCGAGGTCCTGGAGCACATGGCGAGCGGCAAGAACAACGCCGCGACGGCCTCGGCGCTCGTGGTGACCGAGCAATCGGTGGAGAAGTACGTGCATTCGATCTTTCAGAAGCTCGGCCTCACGTGGCAGTCGGACGTTCACCGGCGCGTCAAGGCGGTGCTGCTCTACCTGTCCGAGCAGCGGCGCCAGGCGTGAGCGAGTGCCACACCTCCTCCAGGACGCGGGGTCCGAAGCCCTTCTTGTGTATGTAGGTCGCTGCGCCGCATGCGTGGGCGCTCGCCGGAAGATCGGTCTCTCGATAGGTCGACACCAGCACAACCGCCGTCGCGGATTTGGCCGCGCTGATTCGCCTGGTCGCCTCTATCCCTCCGATGCCCGGCATCTTGATGTCCATGAGGACGAGGTCCGGTCGCAGCGAGCGGGCGAGCTGGACGGCCTCCTCACCCGAGAACGCCTCGGCGATCAGCTCAAAACCGGTCGTCGCGGCGACCACCGCGCGGGCCGCCCGCCGGAAGGGCGGCTGGTCATCGACAACGACGACCCCGACCATCGCTCAGTCCCCGAGAGGGATCGCGCCGGCTATGCGGACTCCCTTGCCGGGCGACGACTCGATTCGAAGGCTGCCGCCGATGGCACCGAGCCGGTCGGTCATGTTCGCCACCCCCGCGCCGTGTGTCTCGCCGCCGCGGTCGAAGCCCGCGCCGTCGTCCGCCACCTCGAAGAGCAGAGCTCCCTCCGTCTCACGCACGCGGATGGTCGCCGTGGCCGCCTCGCCTGCGTGCTTGCCGGCGTTCTGCAGTGCCTCGAGACAGCAGAAGTACACGGTCGCTTCGACCTCGGGCGGATAGCGGCCGATGCGGGTGGCCTCGAGCCGCGTCCGCAACGGGGCACGCGCCGCGACGACCGAAAGAGCCTCAGCGAGGCCGCGCTCCGCCAGGAACGGCGGATAGATCCCGTGGGCAAGCTCCCGCAGTTCCTCGAGCGCCGCCTCCACGTCGGTCCCCAGCCGGTCGAGCAGGGCGGTGGCCTCGGCAGGGTCGGAGCCGGCGAGCTCCTGCGCGAGACGCAGGTTCACGCTGAGCGCGACCAGCTGCTGCTGAGCGCCGTCGTGGAGGTCGCGCTCGATCCGCCGCCGTTCGGCGTCGCCCGCTGACACTACGCGGGCGCGCGAGGCCCGCAGCTGCTCGGTCTGCCTTCTGATCTCGTCGAGTGAGGCCTGCAGCTGCGAGTCGAGGCGGACGTTGCGCAGTGCGAGGCCCATTTGCCGCGCGAGGTCTGCGAGAAGGTGCTCTTCGTGCGGGCCGAACGGTTCGCGGCCCGGCGCGCGCTCCGCGACGATCAGCCCCAAGAGCTCTCCACCCTGAGTCATCGGGGCAGCCCTGAGCGGTCGGTCTTCGCGGCCCTCGAGAACGGCAGGCAGCCAGACCTCCAGCCGCGCCGGCCCGGAGACTCCGGCTGCGGCCATCACGGACTCCTCGGCGGCGTCGAGGGAGAGGCTTGCCCAGCCGCGATCGGGAGCCGAGGCCGTCCGCTCGAACAGCCCGCCGGATCCCGTCCAGACCTCAGCCGACTCGAGCACGAGCCCACGGCGGAGAGCCTGGGCGAGCTCCAGCAGCAGCTCGTCCAGCGGGACCTCGCGGGTCAGGCGTGACCCGAACGCCGCCAGTTCCTCACTGGTCGTCGGCCGCTGGTCCGGCAACAGGCGACCGGCCACGCTCTCCAATCGCCCGCGCACCGGTTGAAAGAGGAGCGCCGCGACTGCCGCGGCGATCACCGACGCGGCCAGCAGCGTGCCCTCCTCGTCCGTAGGGAAACGGCCGAGAGCGAGCAGTACCACGAACTGAACGGCAACGATCACCGCCAGGAGACCGCCCAGCAGCATCAGGTTGACCAAGAACCGATCGAGTCGGCGTGCGTGGCGCCGCTTGCCGACGCCTACGCCCGCGGCGGCCATCTCACTCAGCCCTCAAGACCATTGCGGGTCGCGTGGCCGCAGCGGTCCGGGCCGGAACCAAGGCGATCAGGTTGGCGAGCAGAAGCGTGGACGGGATGAGGATGAGGACCGGCCAAACCGGCGCCAGCGGCTCGGGGGCGACGCCGAGCTCCGTCGCGAAGAGGTTCCAGGCGAAGCGGCCGAGCCCCACGCCCAGCGGGAGCCCGACGAGGACGCCGATCGCCGCGATCGTCGTCGCCTGCCAGGCCACCGCCATCCGCACGTCGCGGCGGTCGAAGCCGAGCGTCTTCAGGATCGCGAGGTCGCGCCGGCGGCGACGGATCGAGGTGACGAGCGCGTGGGCGAGCACGGCGGCGGCGGCCGCCGCGATCAGCGCCGCGAGCAAGTAGGGGAAGCCGCTGACGCGCCCCCAGTTGGCGACGTCGGCGGGCCGGCTCGGTAGCTCGGCCGAAGCGTCGCGCTCGAGCCGCGCCAGCGTCGCCTGCCGGTCGGCACCGGCCGCCAGCCCGAGGAGGAAGACGTTGCGCGATGCTCGCGGGTGGAGTCGCCTCAGCGCCGCGAAGGTCATCGCGACACCCTGGCCAAGGCCGAGGGGAGCGAGCCCCGCGACCCCGACCTCGGGCAGCACGCCGCGGCCGACGACTCGGAACGCAAGCGAGCGGTCGCCTATGCGCCCCTCGACCTCATCTCCGATCTCGACGCGGAGAGCACGTGCCGTCTTCGTGCCGAGGACGATCTCGCTCACCGCAGCCGGAGCCCGGCCGTCGACCAGCGTGGGCGCGAGCGATCCGCGGAGCTGATCCACGGCGAGCACGCCGGTCGGCCGGCCCCCCATCCGTGCCTCGACGACTGTGCCGCCCGCAAGGTGCGCAATCGACGGGTCAGCGCGCAGACGGTCGACGAAGCGCTTCGGGTAGCTCGGGTCTGTGCCGTTACCAATCACGGCGTCCCAGTTGTGCCCGTACAGCCTGGGCGTGCCGAGTAGACGATCGGCGCTCGCCGTGATGGTGAGCGCGGCGGTGACCGCGGCGACGCCGACGACGGCGGCGAGCAGGGTCGTGCGCACCGGCACCGCGGTCCCGCCGCGACCGGACTCGAGCGCCATACGCACACCGGCCACACTGCTCGGCGGCAGGCCGGCGCGCGCGACCAGCTCGACCGCCGACGAGGACCGTGGCTGTGCGCGATGGACGGGCGTCCGCGACGCCCGCCAGGCGGGGCCGAGCGCCGCCAGCAGCACGAGCGCCGCTGTCGCCACACCGCCGACGCCGACCAGCCGCGAGTCCACGGCCAGCCCGGGTTCTGGCTCCGCCGCCCGGGCGGCGCCGATCGGGGCCAGCGGCGAGAGGGCCACGGCGACGGCGACGGCGAGCGCGCCGGCCGCAAGCCCGACCGGGACGAGTCGCGCCAGGCCGAGCGCGAACAGCTGGCGGCTGGTCATCCCGAGCGATCGCAGCAGCGGATGCGCGCTCGACTCGAGAGTGGCCTGGCGCGCCAGCGCCTGCCCGACGAGAAGCAGAGCGGTGAGCGCCCCGAGCGCCGCGAGCACCCACAGCGCCTGCGCCTGCAGATGGATCGATCGCTCCAGCTTCGACACGAGGGTCTTCTTTGGGTAGATGGCGACCGGCTCTCCGGCCGCTATCCGCTCGACCCCGGCCCGGAAGGCGCCCAAGTCCGCGTCGCCCCGCTCGAGCCGGATTCCGGTGAACTCGATCCATGATGCGACCCTGCGGCCGTAGGTCTCGTAGAAGGCCGGCGACATGGTGATCAACGGCAACGCGTCCTGAGATTGGAGCTCGGCGCGAATCCCGACGACGCGCAACCTGAGCAGCGGCCCACTGCCCGCGCTTGCGGGATCGGCACGCGGGTCGTGCTCGCCGGTCTCGACGATGCTGGCAAGCTCGCGCGGCGTCGCGAACCGCGCTAGCAGCGTGCTCCCAACCCGCAGGTCGAAGCGCTCGGCCGCCGCGGAGTCGACGAAGATCTCGTCGGCACGGTCTCGGTCCGGGGGCCTGCCCGCGAGCAGCTTCGGCCGGTTCGCACAACAGTCGCGGCCCTCGACCGGCGCGTTCAGCTCGATCTCGTTGACCGTTACCGGGCGGCCGGCATCGGTGCGGCCCCAGAACGCGAGGTCGGCGGAGCGGACGGCGTCGGCGACTTCCGGCAGCCGCTCGACTCGCGCGAAGTCCGCCTCCACCGCGTACACCCTGCTGCTCCCGACCCAGACGTCGAAACTCTGGGTGACGGCCCGCCAGCGCGCGACGGTGCTGTCCGTGCGCCGCGCCCCCGCAGCGATGGCCGTGACGAGGCCTCCGGCCACGCCGGCGACCGCGGCCAGCGCCAGCCAGGCGCGCCAGCGCGAGCGCAGCTCGGCGCGCAGGCGAAACCAGACGGCGGCCATCTCACATTCCCGCCGTCGGAGCCAGCGGCTCACGCCCGGCCGCCTCGGTCCGCCCGTCCCGCATCGACACGACTCGCTCGGCCGCCCCGGCCACGCGCTGGTCATGGGTGACGAGCAGGATCGTCTGGCCGCGCGCGTGCAGACGCCGGAAGAGCTCCAGCACCTCCAGAGCGCCCGCCGAGTCGAGCGCGCCGGTGGGCTCGTCCGCCAGCAGCAGCGTCGGCTCGTTCACCAGCGCGCGGGCGATCGCGAGCCGCTGGCGCTGGCCGCCCGACAGGACGCCGGGGAGCGTCGTCCGCCTTCTCGGCGAGTCCGAGCAGGTCGAGAAGGCCTCGCGCGCTCGCCTCCGCGCGCCGGCGCGGGGCGCCCGCGATCAGCGCAGCGAGCGCGACGTTCTCTAGCGCGCTCATGCCCTCGAGCAGGTTGAAGAACTGAAAGACGAAGCCGATGTGCTGGCGCCGCATGCGGGCGCGCTCGTCCTCGTCCATGTCGGAGACCTGCAGCCCGGCAAGGACGATCTCACCCCCGCTGGGCGTGTCGACGCCGGCAATCAGGTTCAGGAGCGTCGACTTGCCACAGCCCGACGGGCCCATCACGGCGACGAACTCGCCCCTCCTCAACTCGAGCTCGACGCCGCGCAGCGCACGCAAGGGTGCCCCTCCAGATTCGAAGCTCTTGCGGAGTCCGCGGACGAGCAGCACCTCGTCCATATGCAGAGTTGACTCCCCTCCGCGCTCGCTGTCAACCCAGCCAGCCGGGCCGCAGATTGCCCTGCTAGCACCCCCCCGAAGAAGCCCGTTGCCAGGATTGGCCGGGGCTCGGTCGCAGGCTAGCTTCGCCTTACCCGGCCCAGAGGAAGCAAGCCATGACCGACACGACCGGATCAGGCTGGCGGCATGCGCCTTCCATGCTCGCCGCCAAGGAGCACAAGACATGAGGACACGCACTGGAGCGCTCACCGTCGCACTCGTGGTCCTCGCCGCTAGCCTGCCGGCGATCGCGCCGGCGCAGGCGGCGCCCGGCGATCTCGATCCGACCTTCTCGGGCGACGGGCATGGAGGCGACGAGCTTCGGTAAGGAGGCGTTTGGCTCTGGCGTCGCGCTCCAGACTGACGGCAAGATCGTGGTCGCGGGAACGGCCTTCTACACGGTATGCGAGGACATTTGGTGCAGTTCTCCCTCTGAGTTCGCGCTGGCCCGCTACAACGCGGACGGCACGCTCGACACCTCGTTCTCAGGTGACGGCAGGGAGACCACCGACTTCGGCGGCCAAGACTCGGTGCCTACGATGTCGCGCTTCAGTCCGACGGCAAGATCGTCGCTGTGGGCCACACGGGCGGGGGCGACTTCGCGCTTGCGCGCTACAACGCGACGGCACGCTCGACACCTCGTTCTCGGGTGACGGCAAGCAGATCACCGACTTTGGCGACCCCCACTACGGCACGGACTTCGGGGCCTACGACGTGGCGCTTCAGTCCGACGGCAAGATCGTGGCGGTGGGCCGCACCGGCGACGGCGACTTCGCGCTGGCCCGCTACAACGACACCGATGGCTCGCTCGACGCGTCGTTCTCGGGCGACGGCAAGCAGACGACGGATCTCGGTGGCTTGGACCACGGGCGGGCCGTGGCGATCCAGGCCGGCAAGATCGTGGTCGCGGGAACCAGCCTCCACGGCGCCGACGGCAACTTCGCGCTCGCCCGCTACAACCCGGACGGCTCGCTCGACAGCACGTTCTCGGACGACGGCAGGGAGATCACGGACTTCGGCGAACGGCACGACGCGAGGCCGTGGCGATCCAGGCCGACGGCAAGATCGTCGTTGCCGGAACCAGCGACAGTGACGACGGCAACTTCGCGCTCGCCCGCTACAACGACGACGGCACTCTTGACCCGTCGTTTTCGGTCGACGGCTGGCAGACCACAGACTTCGGCGACCGGGATTACGGACATTCCATGGCGCTTGGGGCCGACGGCCGGATCGTGGTGGCCGGGGAATCCGCCGTCGACTTCGCGCTCGCCCGGTACAACCCGGACGGCACGCTCGACAGCTCTTTCAGCGGCGACGGCAAGGCGACCACTGACGTCGGCGGGCTCGACCGTGCCTTCGACGTCGCGCTGCAGCCCGACGGCAAGATCGTGGCCGCCGGAACCCACAACGGCACCTTCGCGCTTGCGCGCTACGAGGGCGGGTCGGCCTCGGGCACGGCACCGACGAACTCGGCCCCGCCGACGATCTTGGGGACCGCTACCGACGGTCAGACGCTGACGGTCAATCCCGGCACGTGGTCGGGCAGCGAGACGATTACCCGCTCCTACCAGTGGCGACGCTGCGACTCGGCGGGAGCCAACTGCCTCGACATCGCCAGCTGCGAGCGGCACGACCTACACGCTGACCGCCGCGGACGTCGGTCGCACGATCCGGGTCCGCGAGACGGCGACGAACGCCTACGGCTCCGGCTCGGCCGATTCGGCCGCCACGGCAGCGGTGAAGGCGAGGCCGGGCGCCATCAGGGGCACAGTTCGACGCAAGAGCACAAACGCGGCGATCCCGGCGCGAGCGTCAACTGCGGCAGCGGCAACGCGGCTACCAGCGGCGACGGACGGCCGCTACTCATCCAGGGCGTGGCCCCCGGCACCTACAGCTGCACGGCCAGCGCGAACGGCTACGTGCCGTCGACGCAAACCGTGGCGGTGAGCTCGGGTCAGACGACAACCGCCAACTTCAGGCTCGTCCGACGGTAGACCACCGTGATGCCGACCACAGCGGATCCGTCTGGCGTCACTCCCGAAGTGGAGGCCTCATGAAACTCCACGCACCCCCCAATCGGAGCAGCGGCATCGCGACGGGCGCCCAGCCGGTCAGCCCCTCGCGAGCAGTCGCCGCTCTAGTCGCGGCAACGCTTGCGCTTGGGCTCTCGGGCAAATTCCCCGAGATGCATCGGCCGCGGCCAGCGTGGGGCCGGCAACGCAACTCCGGGTGGGCCATACGGTCAAGCACATCAGCGTGCCGGATCCCTCGGTGAGATCAGGGCGGTCGACGTTCATCTCTGGTATCCCGCCGACGCCGGGGCGTCCGCTGGGCCGAAGGCCGTCTACAAGTCCGCGTTGCACGGCAAGACGCTGTATCGGGATCTCTGGGATCCGCTGTCGTGGACCATCGAGGCCGAGATCGCCCGCGAGGGGGCGGCGGTCGATCCCGAGGGCGGACCGTTTCCGGTCATCGTGTTCTCCCACGGCTCAACGAACGACCCGATCGACTACGCCCACACGCTGGAGCTGATAGCGGCCGGCGGCTTCGTCGTCGCGGCGCCGGCGCACACCAACAACACGCAGGACGACGCGCGGATCGATTTCATCAACGGGCAAGCCCGCGGCGCAGGACCCGCCGCGCCCCGCTGTTCACGTGCAACGACGGGCGAGCCGCGCCATGCTCCAGAGGGAGTGTTCCGTTCAGCATGGCGGACCGTGGCCGGGACATCACACACGTGCTGAACGAGCTTCCCGCCTGGTTCGGGAGTCGCGTCGACACGTCGAGGGCCGGCGTGATGGGACACTCCCGCGGGACCGTCACCGCGCTCGCCGCCGCGGGCGGCAGCGCCGATTGGGTCGCTCCTCCCCCTCCCGGCACTCCTGCGACCTCAACTGCGTGCCCACCCAGCCTGCCAACGACCGGTGCTGGCCGCTGCAGCGCGAGCCGCAGGTCAAGGCAATCATGGGCATGGCGATCGGCGCGCTGCCGATCATCCGCGGCGTCAACCTAGCCGGCATCCCCGTCCCGACGCTGCTGGTCGCCGGCCTCGAAGACGACAACTCGCCGCCCGACAACAGCAGGTTCGCCCAAGTCGGAATCCCCGCAACCACCGACAAGACCCTCGTCGAGCTGCCAGGCGCGACCCACCGCAGCTTCGACTCGACCTACTGCGCGCAGCTGCAGTCGGCCGGGGCGGCGTTCGACACAAACCACGACGGGGTCGTCAGCGCCACCGAGGCCGCAAACCCGGGCGTGCTCGCCGACCGCCGGATCTTCGACCGCCACACCGTCGGGCTGATCGCGGCTTCCGCGCCCGGCTTCCTCTCCGGCAAGGCCGTGCACTACTGCGCCGCACAGATCTTCACGACGCCGGTGAATATCGAGCAGCTGGTCGCGGCCACCCCGAACGCCGAGTATGGCTGCACCGCCGCCGCGTGCGGAGTGATCCCGCCCACCTCCGGGCCGTCCACCAGCACGTGCGTGACCATCATCACCACCGTCCCCTGCACCGGCCTCGACACCGATCAGGTCGAGCAGCAGATGTCCAAACTGGCCGTCGACTTCTTCGGCGTCAGGCTCGAGCGAGATGGCGACGGCGTGCCGGACGCCGCGGACAACTGCCCGGGACCGCCAATGGCGACCAGGCCGACGCCGACGGCGACGGCACCGGCGACGCCTGCGACAGCCACACCTTCCGCGGTTTCCTCCAGCCGGTCGACAACCCGCCCACCATCAACACCGGTCGCGCCGGAAGGATCTACCCGGTCAAGTTCCAGATCCGCGACGAGAACGGGAGGCTCGTTACAAGCCTCGCCGCGGTCAGCTCGATCAAGTCCAAGGCGGTCAGCTGTGGATCGTTCTCCGGCGATCCCAGCGACGCGGTCGAGACGACCGCCACCGGCGGCACCAGCCTGCGCTTCGAAGACGACCAGTTCGTCTACAACTGGAAGACCCCGAGCTTGGCCGGCTGCTACGAGCTGTTCGTGACCCTCGCTGACGACGGGGCCCACAGCGCCAACTTCTTGCTCAAGTGACCCCAGCGGCCGACCGATAGTGCAATCGCCGCGCGCCGCCATCCCAGCGCGCGGCGACAGCGCCTCACGGCCAGGGCCGCGGCGCGAGCAAGTCGTCGATGCTGAGTTTGTGGAGAACCAGCAGTACCCCCGGGCTCCCCGTGCTCGACAAGCCATAGCAGCGGTTCAGGCCGCCAAGCGATACCCCTGCGTGATGCGAGCGTCGCTCGTAGGGACATATCGGGCCCCGCTACTCAGAAACCCGCTGGAAACAGCGGGTTTCTCTATCTCCCAGCGGCCCCGGAAGCAAATTCGTGGGGGCAATATGGGATCCAGAAGCGCCGCCGCGGCGGAACCTTCAAGACCGTCGCGTCGGCCACGCTCAAGGATGCCGGCGCCCGGTCGACCTATGGCCGCCGGCTGAAGAGCCGCCGCCCGCACCGAATGGCGACTCATGGCCACCACCCACAACCTGCGCAAGCTCCACCAGCACCACATCAACCCACTCGACTGATCGGCAAGCCGGTGGCAAACGCGGCTGGCCCAAGCGATCAAGCCTGGTTCGGCACCTTTGCGCGACAGCCTCACGAAGAACGAGGAGCCAGCGCTCGCTCGATTCCCGCTAACACCGACCGCCCCTTGGACGACAAGCAGGAGGAGCCGGGCAGGACCTGCACCGCGCTCCTGCAACGCGCGTCTTCAGGGAGCCAGCCGTAGCGCTCTGCTCCTGCGCGAGGCGTGTCGAATCTGGGCGGTCTTGTTCGACGTGTGAGCAAGCGTCATTCGTGGGAACGAAGGCAACGCCTCGGCAGCGGTCTTGGAGATGTCGATGTCGCTCGATGGGTCTAGTGCGGGTCGCGGCGACGACGACGAGCACGGGCTCGGCGTCGGCGGCGAGCGCCCGCATGACTGGCTGGGCGTCTGGCACGGCGACGGTCCGTCGCTGGGGTCTCAGCCACCCGGCTCGGCGCGCCCGAGCAGGTCTTCAAGAAATGAAGTCGGCAGGCGCGGTCGTAGTCGGCCGGCGCATCGCTCGGACAATCGACGAACCGGTTCACGAATCCGGTCACACCAATCAACCGCACTCAAGGAGAACGACATGACCGCTAGCTACACCTTCGACGTCTTTTCCAGCCTCGACGGCTACGGCGCCGCCAGCGCCAACTGGGCCGGCTACTGGGGTAAGCAAGGCCCCGAGTTGCTCGACCACCGCCTCGCCTTGTACGGCGCGGAGCA
>CAVTES010000013.1:0-135527 GCA_963733885.1 uncultured Thermoleophilaceae bacterium
AGACTGCTTGTGCAGCAGCGCGAGCCTGGATGCCCGCTCGGCATCGTGGTCGCGAAGCGCGGCCATGATGCCCTCGTGCTCGCGCTGGGAGGTGGCGAGTCGCCCGGGGACCATCCGGAACACCCGCTGGAAGCCGGAGTGGCGCTGCCAGATGTCCATCGTCAGCTCGCGCAGCATGTCGTTGCCGCAGCTGGCCACGATCGTGCGGTGGAACTCGAGATTGAGGTCGGAGAACGTCGGGCCGTCCTGTGAATCGACGGCCGTCCTCAATTGGTCCATGAGCAGGTCGAGCTGGGCCAGCTCGGCATCGGTGATGCGCTCGGCTGCCAGCCCCGTCGCGATGCTCTCCAGGTGCGAGCGGATGAAGTAGGTCTCCTCGACCTCCTTGGCCGTGAGCGTGGTAACTCTCGCCCCGCGGTACGGAGCGGTTTCGACCAGGCCGTCTCCCTCGAGCATGCGCAGCGCCTCGCGGACGGGGATGTCGCTGGCGCGGTACTGGTTCGCGACGTCGCGCATCACCAAGCGCGTGCCCGGCCCGATGTCGTTGGACAGGATCCGCTCACGGAGGGCGAAGTAGATCGCGTGCGATTTCAGATGGGTCATGGACCGCGTTTCCTCTCTTGAGACTGCGGGTAAGAAACGACGGAGGGCAGAACATATCTGATATGTCCGCCCTGGTCCCGGGACTGAGCGAATGGAGCGGTCATGAAGAGGGTCTGGGCACTCGTTGCGACACTGGCGCTGGGGCTGGCGCTCGCGGCGTGCGGCGACGATGACGACTCGGGCGGGGGCTCGGAAGCCGGAGGCGGCGGCAGCATCCGGGTCGCTCTCGGCGACATCGAGTCGGTCGAGACGCTCGCCCTCTTCATCGCCATGGAGCGGGTGCGCAAGCGGGGCACCGACGTCGAGCTGATCGAGCTCGCCGACGAGGACCTCGCCAACCAGGCCGTGGTCGGCGGGCAGGCCGATGTGGGGCTCGGCGCGCCCTACGGCCTGATCCAGGGCTCCGGCGCTCCGCTGCGGATCGTCTGCCAGCTCCAGCGCATTCGCTTCTTCCCCGTGGTCGACAAGGCCGCCTATCCCGACTGGCAGTCGCTGGACGGCGAGACCTTCGCCGTGCACTCCCGAGGCTCGACGTCCGAGGCGCTCGCCCGGATCATCGAGGAGGAGGAGGGCATCAAGTTCGGCGAGATCAGCTACGTGCCGGGCGCCGAGGTGCGCGCGACCGCGCTGCTGCGCGGCAACCTCAAGGCCGCCATGCTCGACATTCCGACCAAGAACTTCGTCATGTCCGAGGCGCCGGGCAAGTTCCACTCGCTCCCGACGCCCGAGACCGAGGCGAGCGACGAGGTGCTGTTCGGCAACACCGCGTGGATGGAGGAGAACCAGGAGTCCCTCCAGGTACTGCTCGAGGAGATCCTCAAGGTCTGGCAATCCATGGTCGAGAACCCCGAGTTCGTCGTGGAGGAGAGGGAGCGGCTCGGGCTGCTGCCCGACCTGCCGGCCGAGCTCGAGAAGGAGCTGCTGCCCTACTACGAGCAGGCCGCCGAGGAGGGTCTGTTCACCGAGGACTGCGGCGGCGAGCCGGCCGCCAAGGAGGACTTCGTGTTCTACGGGGAGGCCGGCCAGCTCGAGGGTGACCCGGCGGACCTCAAGGTCGAGGACTTCTGGACCCTCGAGCCCTCCGAGAGCGCGCTGAGCGCGGTCGAGGAATCGGGCAACTGACGGTGGCCACGTCGGTCCGGATCCGCGCCGGCCGCGCGACGGCCGGCCGCGCGTCGGCCCGGCTGAGCAGCCCCTGGCTGCTGCGCGGCGCGTCGATCCTGTTCGTGCTCGGATTGTGGGAGTGGGCCGGCGAGCGCCCGGTGAACATCGCGTTTCCCACGTGCACCGAGACGCTCGCCGCGTTCTGGGAGATGCTGGTCGACGGCACGTTCGCCGAGGCCTACGCCGAGACCGCCGGACCCCTCATCGTCGGCGCTGCTGCTCACCGCCGTCGGCGGCGTGTTCGCCGGGCTCGTCATGGGCCTCTCCCCGCGGGCCGAGTGGCTGGGGCTGCCCGTGTTCATCGTGCTGCAGGCCTCGCCGTCGGCGGCGATCGTCCCGCTGATCACGTTCATCTACGGGATCGGCTTCACCGCCAAGGTGTTCGCGGTGGTGCTGCTCAGCGCACCCGTGATCGTGCTCAACTCCTACCGCGGCATCGCCAACACCCCGCGGTCGCTGCTGGAGATGAGCAACGCCTTCCTGGCGAGCCGCTGGCAACAGATCTGGAAGGTGGTCATCCCGGCAGGCAGCGGCCTGATCTTCGCCGGGCTGCGGCTCGGCCTCGCCCAGGGCTTCACCGGCGTCGTCCTCGCCGAGCTCATCATCACCCCGACCGGCGTCGGCGACCTGATCACCTTCTACCGGTCCACCGCCGAGTATCCCCAGATGTTCGCGGCCATCCTGTCCATCATCCTGGTCGCGAGCGTCAGCGTGACGCTGCTTCAGAACCTGGAGCGGCGCCTCTTCCGTCCCGAGTTGAGGGCGGCATGACCGACAGCGCGGGCATCACCTCGGAGCCCGGTGTGGGCGCCGCGATGGAGGACGGCCGGGAGCCCGCCGTCCGCATCGTCGACCTCGCCAAGGAGTTCCCCGGCGGGGTCCGCGCCCTGGGCGGCCTCAGCTTCGACGTGCCCAAAGGGCGAGCTCACCAGCATCATCGGCCCCAGCGGGTGCGGCAAGACCACGACGCTGAAGATCATCGCGGGACTGGTCGAGGCGACGTCGGGCCGGGTCGAGGTGGACGGCGCCCCCGTCACTGGGCCCGGGCCGGACCGGGCGTTCGTGTTCCAGGATTTCGCCCTGATGCCATGGGCGACGGTGCTGCGCAACGTCGCCTTCGGCCTGGAGCTGCGTGGCGTGCCCCGCAAGGAGCGCGAGGAGACCGCGCGCGCGTACGTCGACAAGGTGGGGCTGTCCGGCTTCGAGGACTCCTACCCCCACCAGCTCTCCGGCGGGATGCGGCAACGCGTCGGCCTCGCCCGAGCACTCGCTGTGGACGCCGACATCCTGCTGATGGACGAGCCCTTCGCGTCGGTCGACGAGCAGATCCGCCGCCAGTTCCAGGAGGACCTGCTGCGGCTGCTCAGCGACGAGAGCAAGACCGTGATCTTCGTGACCCATTCGATCGAGGAGGCCGTCTACGTCTCCGACCAGGTCGTCATCTTGACCCGGGGCCCGTCGAGCGTGTCGAAGGTGGTCCGCCCGGGGATCGACCGCAGCGGCGGCCCCGACGAAATCCGGCGCGACCCCGCCTACCTCGACTGGGTCGAGCAGATCTGGCACGAGCTCCGCGGCTACCTGGAGAGGTGACATGGAGCTGCGCGGTCACCGGATTCCGATGGCGTTCTCGCTGCTGGTGTGGTTCGCCATATGGGAGGTCGTCGGGCAGCTCGACCTGGTGTCGCTCCTCCCGCCCTTCACCGAGGTGATCGCCGCCTTCCCCGAGGTCGTGTCGTCGGAGACGTTCGCCGACGCCGCGAGGATCACGCTCGAGGCGTTCCTGATCGGGATGGGCGATGTCCTTCACCGTCGGCATCGGCGTGGGCATCCTGATGGGCACCAGCCGCGCGGTCGGCTCGGTGATGGGGATGTGGGTGAACATCTTCGAGAGCTCGCCGCTGACCGCCATGGTGCCCGCGCTGATGGCGCTGCTCGGCTTCGGGCTGGAGACGATGATCGTGACCGTGGTCCTGTTCTCGGTCTGGGTGATCGCGCTCGACACCCAGGTCGGCGTGGAGCGGGTCAACCCCTCGCTGGTCGAGATGGGCCGGTCCTTCGGCGCCACGAAGCGGGTGCTGTACTCCCGGATCGTCCTGCGGGCGGCTCTGCCCGAGCTGCTTGCCGGCATCCGCCTCGGGCTGATCCGCGGGCTGAAGGGCGTCGTCATCGGCCAGCTGCTGATCGCCGTGCTCGGGGTCGGCTACCTGTTCGAGCTGTACTCCCGGAACTTCCTGATGCCGGAGTTCTGGGCGCTGCTCATCATCCTGTTCGCCTTCGCCTTCCTGGCCTCGGAGGCGGTCGCCTACTTCGAACGAAAGGTGGCGTTCTATGCATCAAGCCGTTGACCGGTCGGCCGGCTACGCAATCGCGCCGCCCGACATCACCACCGTCGCGGTGGCCGGCATGGATGCGGTCTTCCCCGTCGCCCGGGTGTTCTGCGTCGGGCGCAACTACGCCGAGCACGCGGTCGAGATGGGGCACGACCCGGACCGCGAGCCCCCGTTCTTCTTCATGAAGCCGGCCGACGCGGTCGTGCCGCCGGGCAGCCTGCCGTTTCCCACCCAGACGCAGGACCTGCACCACGAGATCGAGCTGGTGGTCGCGCTCGCCGAGGGCGGCCGCGACATCCCGGTGGAGCGGGCCCTCGACCACGTCTTCGGGTACGCGGTGGGGCTGGACATGACGCGCCGCGACCTGCAGGCGGAGGCGAAGAAGATGGGCCGCCCGTGGGACATGGCGAAGGGCTTCGACCAGTCCGCGCCCACGGGCCAGATCCGCGCGGTGGAGGACATCGGCCACCCGACCAAGGGGGCCGTGTGGCTTCGGATCAACGGGGAGCCGCGCCAGGAGGGCGACCTCGACCAGCAGATCTGGAAGGTGCCCGAGACGATCAGCTTCCTGAGCACGCTCGTCGCGCTGCGTCCCGGCGACCTCATCATGACCGGGACGCCCAAGGGGGTCGGCCGGGTCGAGCCGGGCGACCGCCTCGAGGGTCACATCGACGGTGTGGGCGACCTCAGCGTCAGCTACGAGCCGCCTGAGCCCGAGGGGGAGGGCGGACGCGCGGACCGCTCATCGGCGTCTCCTATGCGCGAACGGAACGGCAGCGGTGAAGTAAGGGCACGCGCGCGATTCGTGTGGGCCCTCCAATGCACCGTATGGGGGCATGAAAGGGCCAACACTCAGAGAAAGAAGGGACCCTGCCGGCGTGTGGGCCCTCAAAGGCGCCATATGCGTGACGCTGAGGGCCCACACTCGTGGGCGGCGACGCCCCGGCTGGCCGAACCTCGTTGCCCGTCTTCGCGGGCACGAGCCGGGCCCACGTTCGACCTCCTCTCGCACATCGACACGGTCATGGCAACCCCGCCGACTGGCGCCATGTGCCCTGGTCCGGCGAGCTCGACGACGGCTGATCGCCTCGCGCGCTAAAATTGGAGGTGGGACTGGCCACACCACCTCTCTCGAGGGCGGCTGGTCTTCTCTGATTCATTGAACCCGGTCTCACAGGATCGACCATGACCAACCAGAATCGTCCGAACACTCCGATGTCCGCGGGCCCCAAGGGGGCGCTGGCATCGCGCGGCGCCGAGACGGCCGCACGGGCGCTGAAGCGCCTGTGGGGAGCCGTTCGCCGCTAAGGCCGAGCAACAAGCCAAGCCAGGTCGGCCGGCTCGCGGCCGGCCGACCTACGTTCGGCGCTCGCAGGCGACCTCCGAAAAAGGGGTTCCACACGAAAGGCGGCTATATCGCCGTTTCGTGTGGGCCCCTCCTTATTCCCGTCGTTCCCGGGCGCCGGCGCCCGTCTAGGCGGTCAGCGCCGTCACCGCGCCGGCGGCGAAGACGATCGCGAGCGTGAGCCGCCGGAAGGCGGCCTCCGGCAGGCTCGGACCGACCACGGTGCCGGCCCAGTTGCCGGCCAGCGAGCCGGGCAGCCACAGCACGAAGGCCGGAAACAGGGCGTCGGTGTCGAGCGCTCCCTGGACGGCCAGCACGGCCAGTCCGATCGCGTTCGCCGCGACGAAGTAGATGGCGAGATCCGCGATGACGCTGCGCGGCGCCGCCTTGTCGCGCGCGAGCAGGAGGACCGGACGCCACGCCGTTGAGCGACGTGGCCGCGCCCAGGAAGCCGCCGGCGAACCCGGCGGCGACGGGCGCTCCGGGCAGCTCCCTGGGAGGCGGCGCGTTCACGGCTCGCCAGAGCAGGACGGCCGCGGCCATCACGACCAGTCCCGCGCCAGCTTGATCGTCGAGTCGTCCACCGTCGTCAGCACCACGGCGCCCAGCCAGAGCCCGGGGACGCTGCCGGCGATGAGGCCGGCCGCTCGGCGCGGCTTCGCGTCGGACCGGAAGCGGTATGCCACCGAGATCCGCGTGATGCAGGCGACCGCCAGGTTGGCGGTCACGACGAAGGGCAAGGGGAAGCCGAGCAAGCAGCAGCAGCGGCGTGGCGACGAGCGAGTACCCGAAGCCGGTTACGCCCCCGAGAAAAGCGGCCGCGGCGACGACGAGAGCGCCCGCGAGCAGGTCCATCGCTCAGGCGGGCACGGCCGCGCTCAGGCGTCGAGGCTCTCGATAACGATCTCCGACACCTCGGTGGGCGTGCGCCCGACGCGGACGCCTGCTGCTTCGAGCGCCTCCGCCTTGGCCGCCGCGGTGCCCTTCGACCCGGACACGATCGCCCCGGCGTGGCCCATGGTCTTTCCGGGCGGCGCGGTGAACCCGGCGATGTAGGCAACCACGGGCTTGGAGACGTTGGCGGCGATGAACTCCGCCGCCTCCTCCTCGGCCGACCCGCCGATCTCGCCGCTCATCACGACCAGCGCGGTCTCCGGGTCGGCCTCGAACAGCTCGATCACGTCGATGAAGCTCAAGCCCGGCACGGGGTCGCCGCCGATCCCCACGATCGACGAATTGCCGAAACCGGCCTGGGCCAGCTCGTTGCCGATCTGGTAGGTGAGCGTGCCCGAGCGCGAAACGACGCCGACGTTGCCCTCCTTGAAGAAGTCGGCCGGGATGATCCCCACGTTGGCCTTGCCGGGGGACAGCACGCCCGGGCAGTTCGGGCCGATCAGCCGCACGTCGCCGAGCCGGCCCAGGTGGGTGCTCACGCGCAGCTCGTCGTGTGCCGGAATGCCTTCGGTGATCGCGATGATCGTGCGGATCCCGGCCTCGGCGGCCTCGAGGATCGAGTCGGCGGCGAAGCGCGCCGGCACGAACACCATCGCGGTATTCGCGTCCGTCTCCTCGACCGCCTGGCGGAAGGAGTTGAACACCGGGATGCCGTCGACCTGCTGCCCGCCCTTGCCCGGGGTCACACCCGGACACGACGTTGGTGCCGTAGCGCTTGTTGTTGAGCGCGTGGAAGGTGCCCTCACGCCCGGTGATGCCTGACACGCAGAGGCGCGTCTCGCGATCGACGAGGATGCTCATCGCGCCTGGAGGGTCGGGCTGGCCGCGGCGAGCGCGACCACTCGCTCCGCGGCCTCGAGCATCGTCGCGTCGACCTCGAGGTTGGGCAGCTGGGCGTCCGCCAGCAGGCGGCGCCCCTCCTCGTCGTTCGTGCCGTCGAGGCGCACCACGAACGGCACCTGCGGCTTCACCTGCTCGAAGGCCTCGATCAAGCCCTTTGCCACCTCGTCGCAGCGGGTGATCCCGCCGAAGATGTTGAACAGCACCGCCTTCACCTTCTGGTCCGAGAGGATCACCTCTACCGCCGCGACGATCGCGTCGGCCTTGGAGCCGCCTCCGGCGTCGAGGAAGTTGGCCGGCCGGCCGCCGGCCTGCGCCACCACGTCGAGCGTCGACATCACCAGCCCGGCCCCGTTGCCGAGGATGCCGATGTCGCCGTCGAGCTTGACGTAGATCAGGCCGCGCTCCTTGGCCATCTGTTCCTGCGGATCCTCCGCCGAGGGATTGCGAAGCGCGGCGTTTTCCGGATGGCGGAACAGCGCGTTGCCGTCGAGCGTGACCTTGGCGTCGAGCGCCCGCAGCTCCCGCTCGGGAGTCACGATCAGCGGGTTGACCTCGATCAGCATCGCGTCCTCGCCCACGAACGTCTCGTAGAGCTTCGCCAGCATGCCCGTGAGCGGCCGCACGAGGTCGCCGTCGACGCCGGCCTCGAAGGCCAGCCAGCGTCCCGTGGAACTCCTGAAAGCCCAGCAGCGGGTCGACGTGCAGGGTGGCGATCGCGCCCGGGTCCTCCTCGGCGACCTGCTCGATGTCCATGCCGCCCTTGGTCGAGAGCATGATCAGCGGCGCCTTGGCGCTGCGGTCGAAGACGATCGACGCGTAGTACTCGGCCTCGATCTCGGACGCCTCCTCGATCCACACCTCGTGCACCCGCAGGCCGCGGATGTCCATGCCCAGGATCGCGTCGGCGTGCTGGCGGGCCTCCTCCCGCCCGGCGGCCACCTTGATCCCGCCGAGCTTGCCGCGCCCGCCGATCTGCACCTGGGCCTTGATCACGCACGGGTAGCCGATCGCATCGGCCGCGGTCACGGCCTCGTCGACGGTCTCGGCCGGACGCCCCGACGGCACCGGGACGCCGTGTCTGGCAAATAGCTGCTTGCCCTGGTACTCGAGCAGGTCCACTGGTTACCTCCGCCGCGCCGCCCGCTGCTCCTCCACCGCGCCCGCGAACTCGAGCTTGACCCGGACGAGGTGATCGGCGACAGGATTGCGGTCGCGGATACGGATCCACCAGAGCGGGGCGAAGTTCTCGTGCAGCCACCAGTAGCCGATGCCGAAGCCCACGCTGACCAGAGCCTGGTACGCGAGGAAGTCCGGCCAGCCGTGCGGAACCGCGACCTCCGAGCCGGCATAGAGATCCAGGAGTGCCGTCTGGAACACGCGGCAGACGGTGAAGGCGACGGCCCAGTACAGCGCCACGGGCGTCAGCACGCCAAGCGGGATCCTCCCCTGCGCCACCAGGATCTCGTACCCGGCGCCGGCGACGGCCAGCGGCACGCCGAGCGTGACCGCCGCGAACAGGGCCACGTGGAAGGCCGCGCCGCCGCCCGCGACCACGACTCCCAGGATCACGCCGCCGAGCACGCCGATCGCCACCCCGGGCAGGGTCAGCTCCACGACCTGCCGGCGGCTGAGGCTTCCCCAGATTGCGGTCTCCACGCGGGCGGTCGCCATCAGCCGATGTCCGAGACGCCGTACTTGATGACGCTGTACATGATCGCCGTCAGGTAGCCGATCCCGCCCAACACAAGGACCACCGTGAAGGCCCAGTGCGGCCGGAGCTTCTTCGGCAGCCTGATGTTGTTGACCGCCGCCAGCGTCAGGCAGTAGGCCCCCATCACGAACGCCGACAGGAACGCCAGGATGTCCAGGATGCCCTCCGGGCCGTCGGCCGGACCGAAGTTCAGGATGATGATCCCGAAGATGATCACGAACCACAGGTAGATCCCGTACAGGTAGGACATCTTGAGCCGCTTTGCGCCCGGCAGGAAGTAGTACGTCATGTCGGACTGCCCGCGGGCGAAGGCGTCGAACAGGCCGACGCTCGCCTTGAAGCCGACGATCGCGATGAAGATGAAGAACAGCGTGTCGAAGTAGCTGGCGGCCTCCGCGAACGCGTCCCCCATCGCCGGCAGCGCGACGTCGCGGTCCCCCTCCAGCAGCGCGCTCCGGGCCTCGGGGTTGAGCTCGGCGGCGTTCAGGGCCATGACCGTGAAGATGATCGTGACCAGCATGGTGATGCCGAAGAAGAGCACGAGCGCGTCGAAGGTGACCCACTTGCGCCAGCCCTGCCACTTGCGCCACTCCTCCGGATCGTCGGTGTCGAACATCGACCCGGCTTCGGGGATCGTCTCCTCCTCCTGCGAGTGCAGCAGGCCACGGACCTTCGGGATGTGCGCGCCCATTCCCGCGCCCTTGTCGCGCAGCCACAGCGTGTACCACATCTGCTGCATGCCGGACGGGCCGGCGAAGGCCAGCGCGCCGACGACGACCGGGAAGAACGCCGCCGTGAAGGCCTCGGACGGGATCCAAGTGTCGAAGCGGACGGTGCCCGCCAGGGTCACGCCTAGGTCGTGCATGCTCCCCACGATCGCTCCCACGATCGCGGAGCCGATCACGAGGACGCCGACCGCGAACGCCAGCAGCCCCTCGATGAAGTTGTAGATGTACCTGACGATCGTGAACATGACCCCGATGATGAGCAGGCCGACGGTCGCGGACACCTGCCACGAGATGCCGGTGATCTCCTCGAGCGCCTCCGCGCCACCGGAGATGTGCCCGGGCCAGATGTAGACCAGGGCGGCGATCAGGAAGAACATCCACATGAGCGGCAGCGCGATGCGCGCCGCGCCGAAGAAGATCGACTCGCCGGTGGCCATCGCATAACGGGCCATCTCGAGCATCACCACGGTCTGGACGAGGACTCCGACCGTGAACAGCCATCGGATGTCCGGCCCGAAGACGATCACGAGTCGCGGCCAGAGGTAGGTCTCTCCGAACCCGACCCCGAGCGCGACGAGGATCATCGCCGGCCCGAGCACGTGCGCCGCCGCCGGCGCCTCCGGCAGCTTGCGGATCTTCATCGGCGGCAGCTTGCCCGCGCGCCAGACGCGCTCCTCACCCTCCCGGTCGAGCGTGACCGGGCCCGCTACCCGGTTCTCCACATGTGCCATGACTCTCCCCTCGTCCTCCCAGCGCCGCGGCCGCTCGATGCGGCCGTCAGCCTTCCCTCACCTCACGCTGCCGTCCAGCAGCCCGGCCATCCTCGCCCAGCGGTACTTGGCCGCCAGCACCTCCACCGGCGTCTCGGTCGTGTACGGGAACGCCGGGATCCCGTGATCGAACAGGTACTGCGAGGCCTCCTCGACCTCGACGTCGCCGGCGAGCGAGGCCACTATCGGCTTCTCGATCCCGCGGCCGCGGAACTCCTCCACCACCTCGGTCATCACCTTCGGCGAAGACCATCGGCGGGGTCACGATCGTGTGCCAGTAGCCCAGCACGAGCCCGTGGATGCGCTCGTCCTCCAGCCCGAGCGCCACGGTGTTGCGATACGTCTCGGGCGGCTCACCGCCGGTGATGTCCACCGGGTTGCCGGCGGCGCCGAACGGCGGGATGAACTCCATGAACGCCTCGTTGAGGTCGTCCGGCATCTCCATCAGCTGGAGGCCGTTGTTGAAGCACGCGTCGGAGAGCAGCACTCCCGAGCCCCCGGCGCCCGTGATGATCACGACGTTCTCGCCCGTGGGAGTCGGCAGGATCGGCAGGCAGCGAGCGAACTGGAGCAGCTCCTGCAGCCCGCGCGCCCGGACGACGCCGGCCTCGCGGAGGATGTCCTCGTAGACCTTGTCGTCGCCGGCGAGCGCCGCGGTGTGTGACGCCGCCGCCTTCGTCCCGGCCGGCGTCGCGCCGGCCTTCAGCACCACGATCGGCTTCTTCTTCGAGACCCGCTGGGCCACGTCCACGAAGGCGCGACCGTCCTTCAGGTCCTCCATGTGCAACGCGACGCAGTTCGTGGCGTCGTCCTGCTCGAAGAACGTGAGCAGGTCGTCCTCGTCGATGTCGGCCTTGTTGCCGAGGCCGACGATCGCCGACACGCCGAGCTTCGTCGAGCGCGCGAAGCCCAGGATCCCCATCCCGATGCCGCCGCTCTGCGAGGCGAGCGCCACGGGCCCCTTCACGTCGTACGGCGTCGTGAAGGCCGCGCTCATGTTGCCCGGCGTGTAGTAGACGCCGTAGATGTTCGGGCCGATGAAGCGGACGCCGGCCTCGCGGGCCTTCTGCTGGAGCTCCTTCTGCAGCTCCTCCTCGCCGGTCTCGGCGAAGCCCGAGGGGATCAGCACGGCGGCCTTGATGCCCTTCTGGCCCACCTTGGCGAGCGTGTCCGGCACGAACTTCGCCGGGATGCAGAACACCGCCACGTCGACGCCGTCCGGCAGGTCGTCCACGTCGGCGTAGACCTTCTTGCCGAGGATCTCCTCCGACTTCGGGTTGATCGGGTAGATCTCGCCCTCGAACCCGCCGTTCACGAGGTTCTTCATGACCGAGTTGCCGATCTTGCCCTCGGAGCCCGAGGCGCCCACGACCGCGATGGCGCGCGGCTGCATCAGCGCCTTCATCGTCTCGAGGATCTCCTCCTGCGAGTACCGCGGCGGTGTCGTGTCGGACTCATCGAACGAGACGACGAACCGGGCGTCCACCGCGGTCGCCCCATCCTCGCGCGCGAGGACCGGGTTCAGGTCGACCTCGGTGATCTCGTCGAAGTCGGTCACGAGCTGCGAGACCGCCTGGATCATCGAGGCCAGCGCCGCGCGGTCCACGCCGGCGCCGCCGCGCACGCCCTTCAGCACCTCGGCCGCGCGGATGCCGTCCACCATCTCGGCGGCGTCCTCGGCCGACGTCGGGGCGAGCCGGAATGTCACGTCGCGGAGCACCTCGACGAGCACGCCGCCGATGCCGAACGTCACCACCGGCCCGAACGACGGGTCGGTGACGGCGCCGATGAGCACCTCCTGGCCCTCGGACAGCATCTGCTGCACCTGGACGCCGGTGATGTCCGCGTCGGACTTGTAGGCCTTCGCGTTCTCGACGATCTGACTCGTAGCCCGACGAGACCTCGCCGGCGCTGCCGAGCCCGACGAGCACGCCCTTGGCCTCCGTCTTGTGGAGGATGTCGGGCGAGACGATCTTCAGGACCACCGGGTAGCCGATCTCCTCGGCGAGGCTCACGGCCTCCTCCGCGGAGGTGGCGAGACCCTCCTGCGGCACCGCGATGCCATAGGCGTCACAGACCCGCTTGGCTTCGGGCGCGCTCAGGGCGGTCCGCCCGTCGGCGCGGACTGCGTCCAGGACCTCGCGCACCGTCTCCCTGGTCGGTGGCGGTGGCCGCGGGCTTCCGTCATTGTGGACGCCATCAGACGGCCCCCGCCGCGCTCAGCCGCTCGAGCTCGCTCTCTTGGATGTCGAGCAGCTCCTCCAGGATCTCGGCGCTGTGCTCGCCGAGCAGCGGCGAGCGCTTGACCTCCACCGGCGAGTCCGACAGCGTGAACGGGCACCCGACCGTCGAGTACGTGCCGCGCTCGGGGTGGTCGACGTCGACGATCAGTCCCTCGGCCCGCAGGCCCTCGTCCTCGATCAGGTCCTTCGTGCTGAGCACCGGCCCGCACGGGACGTTGATCGAGTTGAGCTCCTCGAACGCCTCCCACTTGGTCCTCTGGATCGTCCACTCCTCGATCACGTCGAAGATGTCCTGCAGGTGAGGCAGGCGCGCCTCGGGCGTGGCGTAGTCGGGGTTCTCGATCAGGTCGGGCCGGCCGATCTTGTGCATCAGCGGCTCCCAGACCTGGGGCTGGATGACGACGTACAGCCAGGCGTTCGCGCCCTTCTCCGTGGTCGGCTTGCAGCGCACCGCCCACCCGGGCTGCCCGCCGCCGGAGGCGTTGCCGGAGCGCGGGACGAAGTCGCCGAACTCCTTGTTCGGATACTCCGCGAAGCGGCCCGTGCGTGAGCCGCTGCTGGTCGCGCATCTTCACGCGGCAGAGGTTGAGGATGCCCGCGCGCATCGAGATCTGCACGCGCTGGCCGCGGCCGGTCTGCGTGCGCTGGTACAGCGCGGCGCAGATCGCACCGAACAGGTGGACGGCGTTGCCCGAGTCCCCGATCTGGGCGCCGGTCGCGACCGGCGGCCCGTCCTCGAAGCCGGTGGTGCTCATCGCCCCGCCGGTCGCCTGGGCGATGTTCTCGTAGGCCTTCGCCTTCTCGAGAGCGCCCGGTCCGAACCCCTTCAGCGAGGCATAGATGATCTTCGGGTTGATCTCGTGGATGCGCTCCCAGGTGTAGCCCAGCCGGTCCATGACCCCGGGGCCGAAGTTCTCGACCACCACGTCGCTGCGCTCCAGCAGCTTCGTGAAGACCTCCTGGCCCTCGTCGGACTTCATGTTCAGCGTCAGGCTGCGCTTGTTGCCGTTCAGCATCGTGAAGTAGAGGCTGTCGACGTCCGGCAGGTCGCGCAGCTGGCTCCGGGTGACGTCTCCGCCGCCCGGCCGCTCGATCTTGATCACGTCCGCGCCCATGTAGGCCAGCAGCTGCGTGCAGACCGGCCCGGCCTGGACGTGGGTCATGTCCACGACGCGGACTCCCTCGAGGGCTTTGCTCATTCCCGCGTGCCTCCCTACTTGTACATCGTCTGGTTCATCGTCCCGGGCGCAAACGCGTTCTGGTCGATCCACACGTTGATCAGCGACGGCTTGCCCGACTCCCGGGCACGCTCGAGCGCGGGACGGATCTCCTTGGGCTCCCGGACCTCCTCCCCGTGACCGCCGAGCATCTTGGCGAACAGGTCGTACTTCACGTCGCCGAGCTTGTTGCCGACGTCCCCGCGCTCCTCGCCGTACTTCTGGATCTGGCCGTAGCGGATCTGGTTCATGTACGAGTTGTTGCCCACTACGCCGATGAACGGGAGGTCGAAGCGGACCATCGTCTCGAAGTCCCAGCCGGTGAGGCTGAAGGTGCCGTCGCCGAACAGGCAGACCACCTCGCGGTCGGGCCGGGCGAGCTTCGAGGCCATTGCGAAGGGAACGCCAACCCCGAGCGTGCCGAGCGGACCGGGGTCCATCCACAGTCCGGGGCCCCGCGGCTGCACGACCCCGCCGGAGAAGGTGACGACGTCGCCGCCGTCGCCGATGTAGACCGTGTTGTCGGTGAGGAACTCGTTGATCTCGTGCGCGAGCCGGAGCGGGTGGACCGGCGCGTCCTCGCGCATCAGCTTCGGGAGGCGCTCCTCCTTGGCCTTCTGCTCCTCGTCGCGCAGCGTCTGGAGCCAGGACTCGCGGTCGCGGGCGGCGCCCTTCAAGCCCTGGCCCTCCGCGGCGTCGGCCACGGCGGTCAGGATGGCGCCCGGGTCGCCGACGAGCCCGAGTGAGATGTCGCGGTTCTTGCCCACCGTGCGGTAGTCCATGTCGATCTGGACGACCGTGGCCTCCTGGCTCAGGCGCTTGCCGTAGCCCATCCGGAAGTCGAACGGCGTCCCGACGATGAGGATCACGTCGGCGTTCTTGAAAGCGAAGCGGCGCGTCTGGTGGAAGTGGTGCGGATCGCCCGGCGGCAGCGTGCCGCGGGCCGCGCCGTTCATGAACGCGGGGATGTTGAGGCGGCGGACGAAGTCCTGCGCGGCCTCGGCGCCGCGCGATGTCCACACCTGGCTGCCGAGCAGCACGCAAGGCCTGTCGGCCTTGATGAGGATGTCCGCCAGGCGATCGATGTCGTTCGGATCGCCGGTGCTCTTCGTCGAGGCGCGGTAGTGGCCCGGCTCCGGGATGACCGCGCTCTCGAGCGGCACCTTGGAGTCGAGGATGTCGCGCCCGATCTCGAGGTACGCCGGGCCCGGTGCACCGGCGGATGCCTCGCGGAACGCCATCGAGCACATGTCCGCGACGCGCTCGGTGGTGACCACGCTCGACGCGAACTTCGTGATCGGCTTCATGATGTCCACGTGCGGGAGGTCCTGCAGGGAGCCCATGCGGTGCTGGTTGAGCGCCCCCTGGCCGCCGATCAGGAGCATCGGGCTCTCGGCACGCAGCGCGTTGGCGACACCGGTGACCGCGTCGGTGGTGCCCGGGCCGGCGGTGACGACCGCACAGCCCGGCCGTCCGGTCACGCGCGCGTATCCGTCCGCGGCGTGCGCGGCGACCTGCTCGTGGCGAACGTCGACGACCTTGATGCCCTCGTCGATGCAGCCGTCGTAGATGTCGATGATGTGCCCGCCGCAGAGGGTGAAGATCACGTCGATCCCCTCGGCGCGAAGTGCCTTGGCCACCAGGTGGCCACCCGAGATCATCTCGGTCTCGCGTGCGGCTGGGGCCTCAGCCTGTACCGCGGTGCTCGTGGCGGTCACGTCGTTCTCCTCTCCGTCCGGGTCCCTGCGCCGAGGCTCTTATCCCCGGGGCGGGGGGTTTCAGTCCAACGGGCAGGCGTACGGTCCACGTCGTCGGCCAGATCCAGCGCGTGCTTGCGGACGAGGCGCTCCCCGAGCTCCGCGTCGCGCGCTTCGAGCGCCTCGATGATGTGCATGTGGTCGACGATCGAGCGCTCGGCCCGGTCGTCCTCCCCGATCATGTGCCCGCGAATCGCGCGCACGTGCACGAGCAGGCCGGCTACCAGCTCGCTGATCACGGGCGAGCGGGCGAGCTCGATGATGCGCTGGTGGAAACGAAGGTTCGCCTCCGAGTACTCGTTCAGGCGCAGACGCAGCTGGCCGTCCTCGAACGTGGAGAAGAGCGCGCGCAGGCTGCCGATCTCCTCGTCGGTCGCTCGCTGGCACAGCAGTCGGGCGGCCATGCTCTCGAGCGCCGCCCATGCTCGGATCATCTCGGTGATCTCCGCCTTGCTCTTGCGCACGATCCAGACGCCCCGGCGGGGAACTATCTCCACCAGCCCCTCGTGCTCGAGCCGGGCCAGCGCCTCGCGTACGGGTGTGCGGCTGACGCCGAGGGCAGTCGCAAGGCGCTGCTCGTCCAAGCGCAGGTCGGCGTCCGGCCGGTAGACGTCCGTGGCCAGGATGGCGTCGCGCAGCCCCTGATAGGCCAGCTGGCCCACGCTCACCGCCTCGGCTCGCACGGGTGCGATGACCAGCGAACCGTCTCGCGTCTCCTCCAGCGGCTCCACTTGTGACGACCGAGTCAAGCAGTGTTTACGTCCCCTGGCATACCAGATACAAAACACAGGGCAGTAGGGGCGAGTCGCGGCTTGTGCCGTGGAAGCGGGGAGTTCGAGTCCGCCTGGGCGTACTGCTCAGGCCTCCACGGCCAGGGCGGTCAGCGTGCGTTCGCCGCCGGGGTCGCCGGCTGTGGCTGGGACCAGGACCACCTCGTCGAGCGCGTCCGCGTAGGCATCCAGCCGCCCCCGTACGCCCCGGGCATCACCGACGAGGCCGATCGTGGCCGCCGCGTCGGGCGGCAGCGCGCCCCGCACGGCATCGGCGTCGGCGCCCGCGCGGGCCATCTCCACGGGCTTGCCGAACCCTGCGGCGGTGAGCATCTCGGCATAGCCGGCCACCCCCATGTAGCCCGCCAGGCTCTCCATGATCTGGGCGTGCGAGTCGGGGTCCGGGTCGACCGCTGCCGGGATCCAGGCGGCCAGTCTGGGCGCCTGCCGGCCGGCGCGCCGGGCCATCGCCTCGAGCTTGGCCCGGTACTCGCCGGCCAACTGGGGCGTGACGAGGTCGAGCACCATGCGATCGGCGTGCTCGGCAGCGACGGCGATCGCCCGGTCGCCGAAGGCCGCCACAGTGAGCGGCCCGCCGGGCGGGGCGAGGCGCAGCCGATAGCCGGTCGAGACCACCTCGCCGTCGATGCGGGCCTCGCCCTCGGCGAGATAGGCGCGCACCGCCTGCGCGGTCTCGGCCAGCGCCGCGGCGGCACGACGCCGCGAGCGGCCGTGCATGCGCTCGACCACGCGCCGGCTCGATGTGCCTAGCGCCACGCCGACCGGGCGGCGGACCAGGGCGGCGGTCGACGCGGCCGCCCGCGCAATGGTCGCGGGGTCGCGGACGTGAACGGGCAGCGGCCCCACCGTGATCGGGATGCGCTCGGTGGCCACGCCGAGCGCGGTCGCCAGCACGAAGGCGTCCCACACCCACCCCTCGCCGACCCATAGCTCGCCGTACCCGAGCCGATCGGCCAGCACGGCCATCCTCAGCTCCTCCTCGGGGGGAACTTCGGGCCGCGTTCCGACCGCGACGCTGACCTCCATGAACGCCGCTTATAGCAGCTCTTAGTCGCAAGCCTTAGTCGATCGTCTAAACTACCGCTCTGATGTCGCTCGCGAAGGTGACACGCGCGGACACCGAGGACAGGTTCCTCGACGCGGCCGAGCGGCTCCTCGTGGAGGCGGGACATGCCGGGATCACCACCCGCCGGGTGGCCCAGGAGGCCGGCGCGAATCACGGCCTCGTCCACTACTACTTCGGCTCGATCGAGAACCTGTTCGTGCGCGTTCTCGAGCGCTTCACGGAGCGATTGATCGATCGCCAGCGTCGGATGTACGCAAGCGACGAGCCCTTCATCGAGAAGTGGCGGACGGCAATGCACTACCTGGATGCCGACCGCGACTACCAGCGGATCTGGTATGAGCTCCAGGCGCTCGCCTGGAGCCGGCCCGAGTTGCGCGACCGGGTCGCGAAGGTCAACGCCGAGTGGCGCGCCGTCCTGTGCGAGGCGTTCGGTGAACCCTTGGAGCGCTACGGCCTCCCGATCCCGTTGGAGGCGCTCGTGGCCCTGGTCGTGACCTTCAACGAGGGGTTGATCCTGGAGCGCCTCTCGGGGATCGAGGCCGGCCACCCCGAGCTGCTCGAGTGGATCGACAGCTGGCTCGCAGAACAGGAGGCAGGCGCATGACCATCACCCAACGCGCGGTCGCTCCGGCCGAGCAGACGCGCGCCCGTTATCCGGATGCCGACGGCTACGTGGAGCGCGACGGCGTGCGCACCTTCTACGAGGTGTACGGCCAGGGAGAGCGCACGGTCCTGCTCATGCCGACCTGGTCGATCATGCACTCCCGCATTTGGAAGCTGCAGGTCCCGTACCTCGCGCGTCACCACCGCGTCGTGGTCTTCGATGGGCGCGGCAACGGCAAGTCGGACCGCCCGCCACAGCCATTGGACTACGCCGAGCAGGAGTTCGCCGACGACGCTCTCGCGGTGATGGACGCGACCGGCACCGAGCGGGCGGTGCTGGTGTCGCTGTCCCGCGGAGCGGAACGGTCGCTGCTGCTTGCCGCCGGACACCCCGAGCGGGTCGACGGGATGGCGTTCATCGCGCCGGCGCTGCCGATCGGATCGGTAATGCCACGCGCGCGGGCAGCCCAGGTGTTCGACGAGCCGCGCGAAACCTACAGCGGCTGGGAGAAGTGGAACCGCCACTACTGGATCGAGCACTACGAGGACTTTCTCGAGTTCTTCTTCTCTCAGTGCTTCACCGAGCCCCATTCCACGAAGCAGCGTGAGGACGCGGTCGGCTGGGGCCTCGAGACGGACGCCGAGACGCTGGTCGCGACCCAGCTCGCGCCGCGCTTCGAGGACGCCGCCAGCGTGCGTGAGCTGACGGCCCGGATTCGCTGTCCCGTGCTCGTCATCCATGGACGCCACGACGCCATACGCCCCCACGACTCAGGGCAGGCGCTCGCCGAGCTGACCCGCGGCGCCCTAGTGACGCTCGAGGGGTCGGGCCATTGCCCCCAGGCTCGCGACCCGGTGAAGGTCAACCTCCTGCTTCGCGACTTCGCCGAGCGCACCCTGCCGGGCGGCTCCGGCAGCGTCACGAGCTCCTCTACCTGGACGCGTGGCCGTTCCCGCCGCAAGCGCGCCCTCTACATCTCCTCGCCGATCGGCCTCGGGCACGCCCGGCGCGACGTGGCGATCGCCCGGGAGCTCCGCCGACTGGTGCCGGAGCTGGAGATCGACTGGCTCGCGCAGGACCCGGTCACGAGGGTCCTCGACAGGGAGGGCGAGCGCATCCATCCCGCGAGCGCCGAGCTCGCCAACGAGTCCCACCACATCGAGAGCGAATCCGCCGAGCACGACCTGCACGCGTTCCAGGCGATCCGCCGCATGGACGAGATCCTGTGCGCGAACTACATGGTCTTCGACGACCTCGCCTCCGAGGAGCACTACGACCTCTGGATCGCGGACGAGGGATGGGAGGTCGACTACTACCTCCACGAGAACCCGGAGCGCAAGCGGGCCGCCTACGTCTGGCTCACGGACTTCGTCGGCTGGCTGCCCATGCCGGACGGCGGCGAGCGAGAGGCGTTCCTGACCGCCGACTACAACGCCGAGATGATCGAGCACATCGCGCGCTTCCCGCGCGTGCGAGACAGAGCTCTGTTCGTCGGCAATCCGGACGACGTCGTGCCCGAAAGCTTCGGGCCCGAGTTGCCGGCGATCCGGGACTGGACCGAGCGCCACTTCGAGTTCCCCGGCTACGTGAGCGGCTTCGATCCGGGCGAGTTCGCCGACCGCGAGCGTCTGCGCGCCGAGCTCGGCTACGCCCCCGGCGAGCGCGTCTGCATCGTCACGGTCGGCGGCTCGGGCGTCGGCGCGGCGCTGCTTCGGCGCGTCATCGCGGCGCTGCCGCACGTGCGCGAGCTCGTGCCCGGCGTGCGGATGATCGTCGTCGCCGGCCCTCGCATCGAACCACGGTCGCTGCCGGAGACCGAAGGGCTCGAGGTGCGCACCTACGTGCACGACCTCTACCGGCATCTCGCCGCGTGCGACCTCGCGATCGTCCAGGGCGGCCTAACGACATCGATGGAGCTGACCGCCAACCGGCGGCCGTTCCTGTACTTCCCGCTACGCCACCACTTCGAGCAGAACTTCCACGTCTGTCACCGCCTCGACCGATACGGCGCGGGCAGGAGGATGGACTACGAGAGCGACGGGCCGGCGGAGATCGCCGTCGCGATCGCCGAGGAGATCGGGAGCGAGGTCGACTACGCACCCGTCGAGACCGACGGCGCAGGCCGCGCCGCCGCACGGATCGCGGAGCTGCTGTGAAGCTGTCGCAAGAGCTGCTCGACCGCCTCCATCGCGCCGCCTGGGCGCTCAGCGGCTCGATGCACGATGCCGAGGACCTGGTCCAGGAAACCCTCGTGGGCGTGCTCGCGCGGCCGCGGCGCCTGCGCCGCAGCGACCCGGGCCCGTACCTGATGCAAGCGCTTCGCAACACCTACCTGACCGGCGTACGCACGGCGAACCGGCGTCCCCGCACGACCGGGCTGCCGGTCGACGAGAGCGCGGTCATGGCGTCGTCGATCGCGCAGCCCGAGGCGGCCCTGGAACAGCGGGAGGCGGTCGCGGCGATCGCCGCGCTCCCCGCCGAGTTCCGGCTCGCAATGGTGGCAGTCGACGTCGTGGGCCTCTCCCAGCGTGAGGCCGCACGGGCCCTGGACGTGCGCGAGCCGACCGTCGGCACCCGGGTGTTCCGCGCCCGGGAGCGGGTGGCACTGGCGCTCGCGGCGGGCGCGGCCGATGCGTGATCGCGCCTTCCGGTGGACAGCAGCCGCCATGGTGCGGTGTCGGGAGTGGACGCCTTCCTCGCTCGCAAGCGTGAGCGCTAGGGGGAGTGGAATCGCCCGTCGAGGTTCGCGACCGTCGTCCGAAGCGCCCGCTTGATCGCGCGCCGGAGGAGCACGCGATCGAAGAGTCCGCGCAGTCCGCGCCGGGGAACGTACTCGACCACCAGGCGGTAGGCGAGGCCACCGCTGCCATCGTCTGAGAAATGGCGCTCGTGGCGGGCATCGGGCAGGCCGCGTTGCTCGCTCGCGTATTCGACCAGCCGGTACGGCTCCAAGCGCCCGAGGGTCATGGTCATCTCTGTCTCCCTGCCGAGCAGGCGAAGAACAAGCCGCGCCTGGTCTCCTGGATCGCTCCACCGGGAGCCCGGCTCGACGCGAACGAGGCCGGGCCAGTACTCGGGCCAGTTGCCGAGGTCGGTGATGTAGTCGAAGCCGTCTCGCGGCCCCACCGCGAACCGGTGGGCGAGCTCGACCCGTACGTGCTTCGCTGACAACGGAGGACCTCCAGGACGTCGACGACCCTTCACCCGGTAGGACGCCCGCGCCGGCCCGATCTTCCCGGGAAGGCAGCGGCCCTGAGGGCTCCTACTCGACCTGGGCGTCGAGCTCGACCAGCAGGTCCTCGACCCGCCTCGCGATGTCGACCCGGATGGCGCGGACCTGGTCGAGCGGCCGGCCGGAGGGATCTTCGAGGTCCCAGTCGATGTAGCGCTTTCCGGGGATGTAGGGGCATTCGTCGCCGCAGCCCATCGTCACGACCACGTCCGCCTGTGCGGCGAGCTCGCGGTCGAGCGCTCTCGGTCTGCGATCGGCCATGTCGATGCCGAGCTCGCGCATCGCCTCGACCACCTGAGGATGGACGCGCTCGGCCGGCCGGGTGCCGGCGGACGCGGCGCTGTGGCTACCCTGGGCGGCGCGTTCGAAGAGCGCCTCGCTCATCTGCGAGCGCCCGGCGTTGTGCAGGCAAACGAACAAGACGTGCGCCATCAGGGTCCCCGTGGATCGTATGAAGTGCGGCCGTCCTCGAGGCGAAGGTCCCGCTCCGCCACCATGAGCCCAACCTAGAGCACCGGGGCTCTGCCGAGGCGGCCCAGGCCCGGTCAGGAAGCGAGCGTCAGCACCAGCCGCGGCAGGTTGTCCGTGCCCTTTCTCGCGGCTGTTGAAGCTCTGATCGAGGCCGGTGCCGTTCTCCGTGGCGTCGCGGATCAGGAACCCGTTGTTGGCGCCCGGTTCAAAGATGTGATCGCTCGCACTAGGACATGTGCCCCGGTCCAATCCTAAGCTTATGATTGAGGTTTAGGTGACAGTCTCGATGAACTGATAGCCACCCTGGATTCGCCCGTCCGAGCCGAGGGCCACGAACTCGACGCGAGCTAGGCGCTCAGGTCCACCCCGACCCCGATCGGCAGCCAACGAAAGCGCCGGCGGACGTCCTCCGGGGCTTCCTCGAAGGCGCGCTCGATCGCCGCGCGCTCCTCCTGGAAGTGGCTCCAGCCCTCGTAGTGGACCGGGATCGCGGTGCGGGGGCGGAGCAGGCTGCACAGCGCGACGGCGTCGGCGGCCGTCATCGAGTAGCGCACCGGCCCGGTGACCGGGAAGCGGACCCCGCCCAGGTGCAGGAGCGCGGTGCCGACCCGCAGCCGCTCGGCGACCTGGCGCACGCCGTCGTACAGGACGGTGTCGCCGGAGATCCACAGGACGCCGTGCTCCTGGCCCTCCCAGCGGAGGGCGAATCCGATCACCTCGCCGGCGAGCGGCTTGCTGAGAGGCGGCCCGTGGCGACAGGGCGTGGCGGTGACCTCGATGGACGGCCGCCCGCCGGTCTCGAGCCGGGTGGTCCCCCAGGGCGCGAGGCCGCGTGCGCCGCCGCGCAGCCGCTCCGCCCCGGGCGCCGTTGTCACCACGACGCCGGCGGACGGCAGCAGCGCGCGCCCGGCGTCATCGAGGTTGTCGCCGTGGTGGTCGTGGGTAAGCAGCACCGCGTCGATCCCGCCGAGCTCCGCGGCCGGGACCGCCGGCCCGGCCTGCTTGCGCGAGCTGGTGCCCCAGCCGAACTTGTACCTCCGGCCCGGAGGGTCGAAGGTCGGATCGGTCAGAAGCCTCCAGCCGGCGGCCTCGATCAGAACGGTCGGCCCGCCTATGTGCGTTAGGCGGACCTCGGTCAAGCGCGGCTCGGACGCGCCGCGTGGCTCAGCGCCCACTCGAGCGCGTAGTCGGCGATCTCCTCCCAGCCCTGCTGGGCCGGCAGGAGATGGGCCCTGCCCTCGTACTCCTTCACCTCGGTGACCGTGTCCGACTTGTAGTGCTTGGCGTTCGAGCGCTGGATCTTCGGCGGCATCAGATGGTCCTCGCTGCCGGAGATGAACAGCAGCGGCGCGCGATCGTCGTTCTTGTAGTCCACCCAGGTGTCCTGGTGGCCGGGGTAGACGTTGGCCAGCGCGCTGCCCCAGAAGATCGAGCCTGAGGCGGGGATGTGGTAGCGCTCGTAGAGCGCGCGCGACTCCTCCTCGCTGAAGGTGTTCGTGAATGTGTAGTGCCAATGCTCGTGTGTGAACCCGACGGCGCGGTGGCGGTTGGCGGGGTTCTTGAGCACCGGGAAGCCCGCCTTGACCTGCGACAGCGGCACCACGCGGACCCCCTCGGTCGGGGCCGAGTTGATCGCGACGCCGGCCGTGCCGCGGCCGTGGTCGAGCAGGATCTGCGTGAAGGCGCCACCTGCTGAGTGCCCCATCAGGATGGGCGGGGTGTCCAGCGCGTCGACGACTGACTCGAGGTGCTCGATGATCGCCGGCACCGTCAGCTGCTCGATCGGGGTTGGATCGGCGTTCAGCGCCTCCACCTCGACCTCGAACCCCGGATATGCGGGGGCGATCACGCGGTGGCCCTTGCTCTCGTAGTGGGTGATCCAGTGCTCCCAACTCCTGGGTGTGACCCAAAAGCCGTGGATCAAGACGATGGGGATATCCGTGGCGTTCGTCATAGTTGGGGCTACGCTAGCGCGGGTAGGCCGCCGATACGCCGCCGTCGACGTTCAGGACGTTGCCGGTGCTCTTTCCCGAGCGCGCGGCGGACGCGAAGTGCAGCACCGCCTCGTGCGACGTCGTCGGGCAGGACGTTGACGCCCAGCACCGTTCGCTTCCGGTAGTGCTCGCCCAGCTCCTCTGGCTCGATCCCGTACGCCGCCGCGCGCTCCTCGCGCCAGCTCGAGTCCCAGATCCGCGAGCCCTGCAGCACGGCATCCGGGTTGACCGTGTTCACGCGGATGCCCTCGGCCCCGCCCTCCTCGGCGAGGCATCGCGCGAGATGCAGCTCGGCGGCCTTCGCGGACGAGTAGGCGGCGGCGTTCTTCCCGGCGACCAGCGCGTTCTTCGAGGCGACGACGACGATCGGAGCCGCCGCGACCCTGCGCCCGCAGCGACCAGAAGGCGTCGCGCGCGACCAGGAAGTAGCCGGTACCCAGGATCGAGTGGATGCGTTCCATTCCTCGAGCGTGGTCGCCTCGATCGGGGCGCTCGATGCGACGCCCGCGTTGGAAACCACGATGTCCACGCCGCCGAACGCCTCGATCGCGCGGCCGAATGCCTCGCGGACCGCCTACTCGTCGGTGACGTCACCCGCCACCGCGGCTCCGCGTCGCCGAGGCTGTCCACGGCGTCGGCGGCGCCCTCCCCATCGAGGTCGAAAGCGACGATGCACGCGCCCCTTCGCGCGAGCTCGTCCACGACGGCGCGTCCGATTCCGCCGGCGGCTCCGGTCACGAGCGCGACCCGTCCCTGCAGTTCGCCGGGCGGCGGTCGCAGCGAGAGCTTGTAGAGCTCGAGCGGCCAGTATTCGACGGCGAAGCTCTCTTCCTCGGTCAGCGAAGTGAAGCCGCCGAGGGCGTGCGCCCCGGCCATGACCTCGATCGCTCGGTGGTAGAGGTCGCGTGACAGCCGCGCTTCCTTCGGAGACCGCCCGACGCCGATGAGCCCGACGTGCTGGATCAGCACGACGCGCGCGTCCGGGTCGGCGGGCTCGGTGTCCGCTGTCGCGGTGACGCTCGACGTAGGCCCGGTAGGCTCCCGGTACCGCGCCGCGAGCTCGCGGACTCGCTCGGAGAGCGCTGCCGCGTCGTCGCGTCCCGGATCGAACGGAACCCAGAGCGGGAGCACGCTTCGTGTGGACAAGGTGGTCGGGGCACGCCGCGCCGACCGTGACGAGGCTCGGCGGCATCGTGCGAGGAGACGAACTCCTCGAGCGCCCGGGCAGAGGTGTCGACCACCAGGACCTTCGAGCGCTCCTCCGAAACCGCGCCCCGCAGCGCGGGCAGCACCTCGCGCAGGAGGTCGCGGCGCCGAGGCCGTCACGGGACAGCGGTCCACCGAAGCGCGGCTGCCCCGCGGTCGTCGCGTTCACGAACTCGGCCGCCTCGTTGATCACCTCGATCGTGCGCCGGTAGGCCTCCTCGGCGCTGTCGCCCCACACGACGAGGCCGTGCTTGGCGAGAACCACGAGTCGCAGGCCGGGCGTGTGCCTGACCTCAGCCCCGACCTGCTTGGCGAGCGTGGAACCCGGGCCGGATGTAAGGGATCCAGGCGGCCTGTCGCCGAAGCACTCGGCAACCAGGCGCTCCCCGTCCCGCGTGCCGGCCAGGACGTTGATCGCGTCGGGATGGGTGTGGTGGACATGCCGGGCCGGCACAAACGCGTGGAGCAGCGTCTCGATCGACGAGCGGGGCGCGGCTGGATCGAGCTGGCAGCGGGCCAGGTGGGCCACCATGTCCTCGTCGCTCATCTCCTCGCGGTCGAAGAGCGGGAGCACCTCGTCGAGGCGCAGCGGCGTGAAGTCCGTCGCCCCCATCGTGGCGAGGTCGCTGCCTGAGCCCTTGACCCAGATCGTCTCGGAGCTCTCGGCCGGCATGGTCGGCCGCATGCCCTTCGCCGACGTGTTACCGCCGCCAAAGTTCGCGACGGCGCGGTCCGAGCCGAGCAGATGGGAGGCGAGCAGCACCTGGCCGAGGGCATCGTCGGGGATCTCGGCGACTGCGGGCCAGCGGTCCTCGGCAAGCGCGACCATGCGCTCGAGCGTGGTCACCGGCCCCACCCGCCCGCGATGGCCTCGCTCGCTCCGCGCTCGGCCGCTCGCCGCTCCGCGAAGCCGGAGTGCGCGCAGCTCGGCGAGCGGGTCCTCGGCGGCGCCCAGCTCGGCGCGGGCTCGTGCGCACAGCGGGCGCACATCGGTCTGGAAGGCCTCGAGCAGCACTCGTGTCCCGCGAGCACGTCACCCTCCTCCTGCGCCTCACGAAGCGCGGTCGCGGTCGACCAGCAGCGCCTTGGCGTAGGCCTCTTGGAGGTTGAGGACGCTCAAGACCATCGCCTCGACTTTCGGCTCGACGTTGTGCGCCTGGTCGATCGTCAGCCGCGGGAGCCCGTCGAGCGCCACGAGCTCGCTGAAGATCAGGAACAGCTCGAACGGGTTGACCGAGCCGACGATCAGGTCGTCGTCCGCGTATTTGCGGTTGTTGAAGTGGAAGCCTCCGAGCCGGCCCTCCTCGGCGAGCAGGGCCACGATCTGCTCGATGTTGGTGCCGTGGGCATGGTGGCCGAGGTCGACGAGCACCCGTGCGCGCTCTCCGAGCCGCTGGCAGACCGAGAGCGACGAGCCCCAGTCGGCAAGATCGGTGGCGTAGAACGCGGGTTCGAACGGCTTGTACTCGACGAGGAGCTCCTGCTTCCGAGGGCAGCGCCGCGTAGACCTTGCCGAGCGAGTCGAGCATGCGGCGGCGTCGCGCGCGCAGTCGTCCTGGCCCGGGTAGCTGGTGCCGTCCGCGAACCAGAGCGACTGCCCGGTCGAGCCGAGCGACGGTGGCGATCTCGACGCACTCGAGCAGGTGCTCGACAGCCTTGCGCTCGCACGTCCGCGTCGGGGTGTGTGATGGACCCGAGCTTGTATTTCGGGTCCTGGAAGAGGTTGGGGTTCGACCGCGCCCACGCGGAGGCCGCGCCCCTCGATGTGTGCGCGAAGCGCGCCGAGGTCGTCAACGGAGTCCCAGGGGAAGTGGAGCGCGACGGCTGGCGCCGTGCCGGTGAGCCGGTGCACCTCGGCCGCGTCGTCGACGCGCTCGAAGACATCGCGCGGGCGGCCCGGCTGCTGGAAGGTGGCGAAGCGCGTGCCCGAGTCGCCGTACCCCCAGGACGGAGTCTCGATCGAGAGTGTGGAGAGCTCAGGCAATTGCGGGCTCCGGTTCGTCCACGGCCAGTCCGGTGACCTCGAGGAAGCGCCCGTATAGCGCGTCGGCTTCGTCGCGCCGGCCGGTCGGCTCGAACACGCGCGGGATCGGCGGACGCGGTCGCGACCGCGCGCAGGTCCGCGAGCGACCCGAGCGTCTCCGGTCGCGCGCGCCTGCATCAGCACGTTGCCGAGCGCGGTGGCCTCCACCGGGCCGGCGAGCACGGGCAGCCCCGCGACGTCTGCGGTCAGGCGGCAGAGCAGCTCGTTCGGACGCCGCCGCCGATCACGTGCACGACCTCGATGCGGCGGCCGGTGACGAGCGTGAGCCGTTCGAGCACGAGGCGGTACTTGCAGGCGAGGGAGGTCAGCATCGAGCGGATCAGCTCGGCCCGGTGTGTCCGGCGCGGACTGGCCGCCGCGCGTGCAGGCTGTGGCGATCTCCGCCGGCATGTCGTCGGGCGCGAGGAGCGCTTCGTCGTCGGGATCGAACAGCGGGACGTCGCCGCCCGCCCCTTCCGCGAGCCGGCGGAGCGCGGCGTAGTCCACCTGCAGGGCGCGCCTGCACTCCTGCACGAGCCAGAGGCCCATCACGTTGCGCAGCAGCCGGATCGTGCCATCCACCCCGCGCTCGTTCGTGAGGTTGAAGGCGGCCGCCTTCGATGTGAGCACAGGCTCGTCGAGCTCGAGGCCGAGAAGCGACCAGGTGCCGGACGAGAGGACCGCCGCGTGCGGAGTCTGCACAGGCGCCGCGGCAAACGCGGATGCGGTGTCGTGCCCGGCCACCGCGTGCACCGGGAGCCGGCCGAGGCCGTGGTGGGGGAGCATCCGGCCGAGCGTGGTGCCGGCCTCGACCGGGTCGCCGGCGAATGGCTCCGCGGGGAGCCCGAGCCGCTCGACGAGGGGCCGTGCCCAGGTGCCCGCCCGGGCGTCGAGAAGCCCCGTCGTGGAGGCGATCGTCACCTCGTTGGCGAGCTCGCCGCTCAGCCAGAGCGCGAGGAGGTCGGGAATCAAAGCGATGTGCTTCGCGGCGCCGAGGGCCGGCGAGCCCTCGTCCGCGAGCAGCTGGAAGATCGTGTTGATGCTCAGCGTCTGGATGCCCGTGACGCCGTAGAGCTCCCCGCGGGGCACGCGCGAGTGAGCGCGCGCGACCATTGCCGGCGGTGCGCCGGTCGCGATAGTGGTAGGGCAGCCCCAGCACTCGGCCGGCGTCGTCGAGCAGCGCGTAGTCCACTCCCCACGTGTCCACGCCGACGCCGTCCAGCGAGACGTCCTTCAGGGCCCGCGCCACCCCCTCGAGAGCCTCGGTGAACAGGGCCATCAGGTTCCAGTGCACGCCGTCCGGCAGCCGCACGGGGCGGTTCGCGAAGCGGTGCACGACCTCGAGCGAGGTGCGCTCGCCGTCGAGTCGGCCGACCACCACCCGGCCGGACTCGGCGCCGAGGTCGATCGCGGCGAAGGCGGCCTCAGTCAAGGTGGAACACCTCCTCGAGCCGCTCGAGCCCGGTGTCCGGGCGTTCTTCTCGCGGCAGCTCGAAGAACGGCGCCATTTCGGCCTGCCAGCGGGCGTTCACGTCGCGCTCCTCCATCGCCGCACGCGACGTCTCGAAGTCGTCGCACTCCAAGTATCCGACGAGCAGGCCGTCCTCGCGAAGGAAGAGCGAGTAGTTGCGCCAGCCCGTCTCGCGGAGCGCCTCGAGCATGTCCGGCCACACCTCGCGGTGGCGGGCGCGGTACTCGTCCAAGCGATCGGGCCGGACGTGGAGCAGGAAGCAGACACGCTCCACGCTCACGGCCCAGTCGCAGCTTTCATTTCGACATCATCCGAAAGTGACATCATCCGAAACGGCGGAGGGGCGGGAGCGGAAGCGCTCCCGCCTCTCCCCAGCCCATCGACTTTGAAGTCGATGACAGTCCGTTACCCCTCCTCCACGTTGGTCTCGTCGTACTCCTCGAACGGACCCATCAGAACCCTCAGCCCGTTGTCGCGGGTCGGATCCTTCTCGATCGTGTAGTCGCCCAAACGGCCGGCCTCGAACTGGGCGCCCTCTTCGGCCTCGATCTGCCCCGTGGCGATCCCGTACGCCGTGTAGAACGCCAGGTAGCCCAGGTCGGTGAAGCTCCAGAGCGCGAACTTCGGGGCACAACCGCTGAGGGTGTACTCCTTCATCTCGTCGGGCAGGCCGAGGCCCGACACCTTGACCTTGTCGCACAGGCCCTCGTCCGTCATGGCCTTGCCGGCCGCGGCGATTCCCACGGTCGTCGGAGCCATGATCATCTTGAGGTTGGGGTGCTTGTCGACCAGGCCGAGCGCCTCGTCGTACGACTTCTCGGAATCGTCGTTGCCGTACACGGTGTCGACGAGCTCGAGGTTCGCGTACTTCGGGTCCTTGATCGCCTCCTCGTGCGCCTTGATCCAGGCGTTCTGGTTCGCGGCGTCGGGGGCGGCCGAGAGGATGGCGTACTCGCCGCCCTCCTCACCGAGGATGTCGAGGGCCAGGTCGGCCATCACCTTGCCGGTCTCGTCGAAGTCCACCTGGGCGATGAAGACGCTCTCTCCTTCGCCCGATGGAATCGGCGAGTCCCACGACACCACGGTGGCGCCCGCCTCGGACGCCTGCTGCACGGCCGGCTCGATCTGATCGCCGGCGCAGTTCGAGATCATGACCCCGTTGACGCCCTGCGTGCCGGCGTTGGTCACGGTGTCGATCTGCCCCGAGACGCAGTTGTCGGGCGACGACGGGCCGAGGAACTCGGCTTCGTCCACCTGGAGCTCCCCCGCCGCTTCCTTGGCGCCTTGATTCGCCTGGTCGAAGACGGCGATGCCGGTCTGCTTGGGGATGAAGACGGACTTGAATTCCTCCCCCGTCGTGAACTTGACGGGGCCGCCCCCGTCGCCCCCACCCGTCTCGGCGGCGCCGCCGCCACCGTCGTCGGCTGGTGCGTCGTCGTCGTCATCCCCGCAGCCGGCGGCCGCGAGCATGAGCGCAACCATCAAGGCCGCGAGGATCCACGCGATGCCTCGTAGGCCTCCCTCGAATCGCCTCTTCTTGAGCGATCCCTCTGGATTCATAGACCTCTCCTCTTGGTCAACGTTGCGTTGGGTGCAGATCCGGTTCCTGTCTCGGGGTATCACCTCCCTCTTCTCGCCCGCCCGCGGTGGGCGGACCCCTCTCTCCGGTCCCCGCGACGCGCCACGAGCCGGCGAGCCGGGCGACGAGGTTGGGCACGATCACCGAGAGGATCAGCAGGCCGCCGATGACTCCGGTCTGGGTGTTCTGGTCGACGTTTGCGAGCCCCAGGCCGTTGCGGATGTTGAGCACGATCAGGATCGACAGCGCGACACCCACGATCGTTCCGGAGCCTCCGAAGATGCTCACCCCGCCGAGCAGGACCATCGTGATGATGTCCAGCTCGAACCCGATGGCCAGATCGCCGCGGACCGAGCCGAGCCTGGCCGCGAAGAGCACGCCCGCCAGGCCGGCGAAGAAGCCCGACGCGGTCATGATGATCATCTTGTCGCGGGCCACGTTCACGCCCGAGTAGCGCGCGACGTTGGCGTTGTTGCCGATCACGAACACGGATCGGCCGAACGCGCTGCGATGCAGGATGATCCCCGCGAGGACGAGCATGACGATGAAGAAGATCAGGGCGAACGAGAAGCGCCCGATCAGCGGGTCCTGCCCCAGCGTCTCGAACCACTCCGGGAAGTCCCCGATCGAGTTGTCCTCGACGAGGATGCGCCCGGCGCCGCGGAACCCGATCAGGCCGGCCAGGGTGACGACAAGCGACGGCAGGCCCATGAACGCGACGAACACGCCCTGAAGGGCCCCGGCGAACGCCCCCGCGAGAAGTGCGATGACGACAGCCAGCTCGAACGGGACCGAACCGCCCTGATGGAGCGCCGCGAGGACGCAGGCGCTGAAGGCCATCACCGACGCGACCGAGAGGTCGATCTCGCCGCTGATGATGACGAACGTCATGATCACGACGACGATCACCTTCTCGATGGAGAGCTGGAACATGTTGATGAAGTTCTGCTCTCCGAGGTAGAACTCCGAGATCGAGATGTTCACGAAGAACACCGCGACGAGCACCACCACGAGGAACAGCTCCCAGCGCCACCGCAGGGCCTTGTCACGCATCTGACGCGACCCCCTGCTCCGGCGGCGGCACGCCGCCCGTGGGCCGCCCCCTTGCGCGAGTCGAAAGGCGTCCGAGCCGCTTGCCGAGGAGGAAGTCGACCGCGACGGCCGTGAGGATGAGGGTGCCGAGCACGGCGTCGCGCCAGAACTCGCTGAGCCCCGGGACGCGCAGCAGGCTCTGGTCCAGCAGGTTGATAAGGATCGCGCCGAGGAACGAGCCGAACAGCGTCCCCGACCCTCCGAAGATGTTCACGCCGCCGACGACCGCGGCCGCGACGGACTGGAGCTCGAGCCCGTTCCCGGCGTTCACGGTGATCGTCCCGAAGCGCGACAGGAACAGGAACCCGGCCAGGCCGGCCAGCGCTCCGGAGGCGATGAAGACGCCCAGGATAACCCGCTCCACCGGCAGCGCGGCCTGGCGGGCGGCATCCGGGTTCGAGCCCACCGCGTAGACCCAGCGGCCCCACTTGAGGCCGCCGAGCAAGAGCTGCAGCACGAGGATGAGCACGACGGCGCCCGCGACGACCGTCCGGATGTCGAACTCGCCGAAGCTGACGAGGGTCGAGTTGGGAAGGTCGACCACCCAGTCGGGAATCGAGTCGGACGTGATCGTCTTGGACTCTGAGTGGTTGATCAGCCAGGTGCGGAAGATCGCCAGCGTGCCGAGCGTGACGATGATCGAGGGCACCCTCGCGTAGGCCACGAGCACGCCGTTCAGGAGGCCCAGGCCAGCCCCGATCGCGACCGCGTAGGCCACCGCGAGCACGGGCGCCAGGTCCGGGTGGCTCTGGAGGTACTCGCCCGTCAGGTAGGCCGTGACCCCCACGATCGAGCCCACCGACAGGTCGATGTTCCGGGTGAGGATGACGAGCGTCTGGCCCGCCGCCAGGATCGCTGTGATCGCGACGCTCGTCGTGACGCGGTTGAAGAAGCTGCCGCCGATGTAGTTGTCGATCAGCAGGCTGAAGACGAACACCGCCGCGGCGAGGACCACGACGAGCGACAGCTCCCTGAGCCGCTCGGGCCGGAGTCGCAGCACGGCGCTCATTCGGCCCCCATGGCCGCCGTGATGATGCTTTCCTCGGTCGCGTCGGCGCGCTCGAACAGCCCCATCTGGCGGCCCTCGCGCATGACCAACACTCGGTCGCTCATCGCGATGACCTCCGGGAGGTCGGACGAGATCAGGATGATCGCCATCCCTGAGCCCGCGAGCTCGTCGATGATCTGGTGGACCTCCGCTTTGGCGCCGACGTCGATCCCCCGCGTCGGCTCGTCGAGGATCAGGACGGTCGGCTGGGCGTTGAGCCACTTGGCCAGCATGGTCTTCTGCTGGTTTCCGCCCGAGAGCTGCTCGACCGGCGTGTCGAGCGACGGCGTCCGGATGGTGAGCTTGTCCCGGAACCTGCTCGCCACGGCCCGCTCGGCCGACGAGTTGAGCAGGCGCAGCCGCGTCACGTAGTTCCGGAGCGTGGCGAGCGTGATGTTCGCCGTGACCGACTGCGGGAGGGAAAGCCCGAGCTGGCGGCGGTCCTCAGAGAGGTACGCGATCCCCGTGCGCAGCGCATGGCGAGGCGAGCGGACGGCCAGGCGCGTTCCACGGAACTCGACCACACCGCTGTCGGGCGGCGCGATCCCGAAGAGGGACAAACCGACGTCCGTGCGGCCGGCCCCGACGAGGCCCGCGAACCCGAGGACCTCGCCCTCGCGCAGCTCGAAGCCCACGTCGGAGAAGGCGCCCTCCCGTGCCAGACCCTCGACGCGCAAGACGACGTCCCCCAGCGGGTGGTCGCTGCGCGCGAAGAAGTCGGACATCTCCCGTCCGACCATGTCCCGGATGGCCTGCCCCTGCGTGACCTCCTCTCTCGGCCTCGCGGAGATCAGCCGGCCGTCTCTGAGCACGGTCACCCGGTCCGCTATCTCGAAGACCTCGTCCAGGCGATGGCTGATGAACAGCACCGCGACGCCGGACTCGGTGAGGCGCCTGATCTGCTTGAAGAGCTCCGACACCTCGTGGGCAGAAAGGGCGGCCGTCGGCTCGTCCATGATCAGCACGCGGACGTCGAGCGAGAGTGCCTTCGCGATCTCGACCGCCTGCTGCGAGGCCACGGTGAGGCCGCTCGCCAGCATGCGGACGTCCAGGCGCACGTCTATCCGGGCGAGGATCGCCTCCGCGTCCTGGTACATGCGCCGCCAGTTGACGAGCGCGCCGCGGTCCTGGTGGCTCATGAAGATGTTTTCCGCCACGTTCAGATCGGGGAAGATCGCGGGCTCCTGGTAGATGGCGGCGATGCCGGCCTTCTGTGCGTCCCCCGAGCTGCGGAAGGTCGTGTCCTTGCCGTGGAGCCGCATCGCGCCCCCGTCGGGCGAGTGGATGCCGGTCATTACCTTGATGAGCGTCGACTTGCCGGCGCCGTTCTCGCCCAGGAGCGCGTGGGTCTCCCCGGGGTAGAGCGTCAACGAGACGTCGTCCAGCGCCTGCGTCGCGTCGAATCGCTTCGAGATCCCGGTCATTTCCATCACCGGAGCGGGCGCAGCGCGCCCGTCCGCGCCGGCCGAGGCGGGCAGCGAGCTCATCGCGGATACCGGCCGCTGTAGCGGCGGAGGCCTGGCGGCGCGGCGGGCTGCGCTCGTTCGACCGGATCGACGCAGACGATCTCGACGTCGCGCGCCCGCCAGGTCTCCACCTCTTCGGCGGGCGCGCTCGTGTCGGTCACGATGGCGTCCACCTGCTCTGTGGCGACGAACGGGAGGAGGGCCGTCCGGTGCCACTTGGTCGCGTCGAGGAGGCCGATCACGCGCTCGCAGACGTTCGCCATCTCGCGCTTGATCCGCACCTCCTCCGGGTTCAGATCCATGAGCCCGCTGTCGATGCTCAGGCCGCGTGCGCCGAGGAACCCCTTGCTGATCCTGGTGGCGCGGAGGACGTCGGCCCCGAGGTCGCCCACCAGCGACATCGCGTGCAGCCGGAGCATCCCGCCGGTCACCAGCACCGAGATCCCTGGAGCGTCCGCCAGCGCCGCGGCGATCAGGAGGCCGTTCGTGACGACGACGAGCTCATTCTTGGTCCGCAGCTCGAGCGCGAGGTAGTAGGCGGTAGTGCTCGAGTCGAGCGCGATCGCCTCGCCTTCGTCCACCATGGCCGCCGCCGCCTTCGCGATGGCCTGCTTTGCCTCGACCTCGAGACGCAGCCGGAAGTCGAACCCCAGCTCCGATTGGCCGCGCTGGAGCGGCCGGACACCCCCTCTAACGCGGGCCACAAGCCCCTGGCGAGCGAGGTGGGAGAGGTCGCTCCGGACCGTGACCTCTGACACGCCGAAGGTTTTCGAAAGTTCCGCAACGTGCACGGAATCACGCGTCTCGAGCATTCGCAGGACCTCCTGCATCCGCTCGTCTTGCGACAGATTCGCGACATCCTGGGCCATAGAGACCTTTCCGCCGAGTCTGCGGCTCTTTCACAACCGGCGCGGGTGACCTTACAGTTGGCCGTCGGCGATTGTCAATGCCTTCGGTTGGCTTTCGAAATCGAGGAAATCGAAAGCCCCACCGTCGGCCGTCCCCGGGGCGAGATTTGCCTGGGAGAGCCGGCTACGCCACGGCGGCGCTGGGCCGCGCCTCTGCGACCCGGGCGATCCGTGCGGCTGCGCCTTCGAGCGCGCCCGCGGAGAGGAGCGCCGACGTGGCGTTCGCCACGAGGCGGCCCGCGATGCCGCCGCCGCGGCGCATCGACACCGACGCGATCAGCTCCGCTCCGGACTCGTCGGTCGACAGCTCGTAGCGCACGTCGAGACCGACGGGACCGTCGGCGGACAGCTCGAGGATCGCCTCGTCGGCGGCGTGGATCTCGACGTCGAAGCCGACCTTCACACCCGCCAGCCGTCCTGTCACACGCCCGCGCGTGCCGGCGGCGAGGCGGCGGCCGTCCAGGTCGTCGAGGTCGAAGTCGACGGGCGACCAGCGGCGGATCTCCTCAGGGTGGGTGAGCACCTGAAGCACCTGGCAGGGCGTTGCCTTCGCTCGGGCTGTCGCCGTCCACTCGGACATGTGTCAAAGGTCGCATGCCGCGCGCCGCCGTTGTGAGCGATCCAGCACATTGCGAGGCATGACGAACGTCACGGTGCATTCGGGACGCGCGGCACTGGTCGCCTGGCGGGTGGGCGCCTAGCGTTCCTCTCATGACGAAGACGACAACAAACGACAGCACCACCGAGTGCCGCCGGACGCCTTGGTGGGCCTGGGCCGCCCCGGTCTGGGGCCTCCTCTGGCTCGCCCTTCCGTCAGTCGACCTCAGCCTCTCGGACCCCACGATCTGGCAGTCCGTCCTGGCCGGCGCCGGCGTCATCGCCTTCGGCGGTCTGTTCCTCCAGGTCGTCATGACCGAGCGGCCGGTGATCGTCCCGCTGGCCGCGATGCTCGCGATCTCGGTGACCCTGACGCTCGCGGCGATCGACAGCTTCGCGCTGATGTTCGTGTACGCCGCCTCCGCCGCCGCCGTGCGGTTGTCCGGGCGGGACGCCCTGCTCGCCGTGGCCGGCGTCACGGCGGTGGCGGCGGCCGCGCTCGCCCTTACCGATCCGGAGAGTGCGCTGTTCTGGGGCATCACGGGCACCGTGTTCGCGACCGGCACGCTGTGGTTCCTGATCGGCGGGATCCTGCGCTCGAACGCGGCGCTCCGTGAGGCCCGCGCCGAGCTCGCCGACCTGGCCGTGGCCGAGGAGCGCCTGCGCTTCGCGCGCGACATGCACGACCTGCTCGGCCACGACCTGTCGCTCATCGCGCTCAAGGCGGAGCTGGCTGGCAAGCTGCTCCCGGCCCGGGTGGACGACGCGGCCGCCGAAGTGGCCGACATCCGATCGCTCAGCCGGACCGCGCTGACCCAGGTGCGCGAGGCGGTTGACGGCTACCGCCGGCCCACGCTTCCCGGCGAGCTGGCGGGGGCCCGCATCGCCCTCGAGGCGGCCGGCATCGAGCTCCACGTCGACGGAGCAGGCGAGACGCTCGATCCCGACACGGAGTCGGTGCTTGCCTGGGCCGTGCGGGAGGGAGCCACGAACATCATCCGCCACAGCGGTGCGAGCCGCGCGGAGATCACGGTGACCGCCGGCGAGGCCGCCACCGAGCTCGAGATCTCCGACGACGGGCGCGGCGCGCCGGGCACGAACGGGGACCGGGAGCCGGAGGGCCACGGCCTCGCCGGACTCATCGAGCGCGCGCACGCTGTGGGCGGCACCGTCGAGGCCGCCGTGGACCCGGATGGCGGCTTCACGCTGCGGGTCAGCATGCCCGCTCGGGCGGACAAAGCCGCGGCGTGATCCGCGTCCTGCTGGCAGAGGACCAGGCCATGGTGCGCGGCGCGCTGGTGAGCCTGCTCGGGCTCGAGGAGGACATCGAGGTGGTGGCGGACGTGGGAAGCGGCGAGGCGGTGCTCGACGCGGCCCGCCGCTCCGGCGCGGAGGTGGCGCTGCTCGACATCGGCCTTCCGGGCATGGACGGGCTGGAGGTGGCCGCTGCCCTGAGCGAGGAGCTGCCGGAGGTCCGCGTGGTCATGCTCACCACCTTCAACCGCCCGGGCTACCTGCGCCGCGCGATGGAGGCGGGCGCGGCAGGCTTCCTGCTGAAGGACGCGCCAGCCGGCGAGCTGGCCCGGGCGATCCGGGCGGCCGCAGCGGGCGAACGGGTGGTAGACCCCGGGCTGGCCGCCGCCGCCCTGAGCCAGGGCGAGAACCCGCTCACCGCGCGCGAGCAGGAGGTGCTGGCGGAGGCGCGCCGGCACGGCAGCGTCGCCGCGCTGGCCGCGGCCCTTCACCTCTCTCACGGGACCACGCGCAACCACCTCTCCTCGATCATCCGGAAGCTGGACGTGCACAGCCGCATGGAGGCGATCCGGGTGGCCGAGGAGCGCGGCTGGCTGTAGTACACGCTAGCCACCGAGCTGTTAGCAGGGCGTTCACCGGACCTCCGGGGAGGTCGCTAATTTGGGTTCTGACTCGTGACCAGCAAGGAGATTCGCAAGCGCCTCATCCACCAGCTCCGCCGTGCGAGCTCCATGGAGCTCGCCGCGGTCTCGGCGCTCGACCCGCTCGTGGAGGGCGCTTCGGACGGCAGCCTGGCGAGCCTTGTCAGCACTCACCGCCGCAACTCACGCCGGCACCGGGAGCGCGTGCTCGCCCGGCTGAAAGCCCTCGGGGCGGCCGCGCCGGGCGGCGCCAGCGCGGGCGCGGGGATCCTGGCCGCGGCCCGTGGGATCGCACGCGGCCGCCGCGGCACGACCGAGGAGGAGCGCCTGAGGCAGGCCGTGCTCATGAAGCAGCTCGAGGTGGCCACCTACGACACCGTGGAGCGCCTCGCGGAACGGGCGGGCGACGACGCCACCGCCGAGATGGCGCGCGAGGCCCGCGTGGACGACGAGGAGCTGGCGCGCCGGCTCGCCCGGCGCCGGCTGCGGCTGCAGCGCCACCGCCGCGGCTAGCCCAGCGCGCCGCTCTAGCCCAGCGAGGCGCTCTTCGGCACGCTCCGCTGGCGCAACCGGTTGTAGACGCTCACCATCACCGCGGTCGGCGTGCGGCCGTCGGGCACCCGCAGCGAGGTCTCTCCCGTCCGGCCCGCGCCGGGGACCCGCCTGGCGCCGATCACGAGGTGGTCCTGGTGGAGCGTCACGTACAGGTGCCGCCCCCGCCGCCGCGGGGCAAGCTCCCATTCGACCGTCACGCGGTCGCCGTCCGAACGGGCGCTCAGCTCGGCCGGCTCGCGCGGATAGGTGAGGAAGCCGAGCCGGTGGAACACCCGCCCCAGCAGCACTCGCAGCTTGCGATAGCGGAGCTTGCGGTGCCAGGCGTCGGGGGCACCCCATTTGTCTCCCTGATGCGCCGGGCTCGACGGCCCCCGGCCGACCCTGTCCGCGAACGACCGCTCCGGGTTTCCCCACTTGCCCGGCCAGGTGGCCCAGTCGCCGAGCTCCGCAAGCGGCAGGTCGGCCGGCGGGCCGTCGCCCCGCGGATCGTCCAGACCGAGCACGTAAGGTTGCGACCCGGGCTTGAAGTACGAGGCGTGCGAGAACGGCGCCACGTAGACCACCGGCCGGTTCGGGTCATCCTCGGCGAAGTCCATCGTCCCGTTCTTCCACGGCCGTGCCTCGCCCGAGTTGTGCTGCGCGTAGCTCGCCACCTCGGGCGTCTGGTCCTCGCCGAGCCCGATCTGGATCATCTCCCAGTCGCCCTCGTGCTTTCCGAAGCCGAACAGGTGCTTCGGGTTGTAGTAGAGCCAGAACCAGTACTGGAGCCACGTCCGCCCGCCGTCACGCGCAACGCGTCCGTAGATGCGCCCCCGGTGGTCCTCCTCCCACTCCATGCGCCCGGCGTCGCCGGGGTAGTCGGCGGCCAGCGTGAGGAAGTCGCCCGGCTCGGTCTCGTAGTCAGTGAGCGAGGCGAGCCCGAGGGGAGTCGACTCGCTGCTGCGCGCCACCACCTCGCCGTGCTGCCTGACCAGCGAGTTGCCGGGATTCGCCAGCGCGGAGCTCGCGCTCAGTGCGCGGTAGTCGTATTGCGGGTCGAACTTCAGGATCGGCTTGTGGCGCTCGAGCAGCTCCTGGTCGGTCATCGCACTCCTTCGAAGCCGGTCGGCTTGTACACGGACATGACCTCGCTCATCATCCGCTCGGTGTCGCCGTCATAGCGGGCCGGCTCGTAGCAGCCGAGCGGGTTCTCGATCACGTTCACGAGACACCGATTGCAGTAGGTGCACGGCCGCTCGGGCCGGTCACGGCCCGCGGCGAACGTCTTCACGAGGTCGTTGTTTGCGATCAGCGGCCGCGCGATCGTGACAGCGTCGCAGCGGCCCTCCTCGATCAGCGCGCGGATGACCGAGGCGGTCTGGAAGCCGCCCGTGCACAGCACCGGGATCGAGACCGCCTTCTTGATCGCCTCCGCGTCGGCGGCGTTCGCCCCCTCGACCTCGAGCCGGCGCGTGGTCCGGTTCCAGAGGAAGCGGAAGATCGGGCGCAGCGGCGCCCAGCGGGCGAGCAGGTAGTTGCGGAACGTGTAGAGCCCGCTGGAGAGCATCGTGTCGTAGGTCTCGCGGGCCACGTCCACGGGCAGGCCGCCCGCGGGGTTGCGCGGATGAGGGAACATGCTGCCGGTCGAGACGTGGAGCGCGTCGGCGCCCGCCTCCTCAGCCCACCTGCACACCTCGATCGACTCCTCGAGCGTGTTGCCGCGCTTGTCCCAGAAGATCACGGCGTTGTTGTGGTCCACCGCGCTGATCTTGACCTGGAGGTGGAAGTCGTCGCCCCACCTCGCGCCGGATGGCGCGGATGATCTCGAGCAGGAAGCGGGCGCGGCCGGCCAGCGAGCCGCCGAACTCGTCCTTGCGGTCGTTGATCGCCGAGCTCAGGAACTGCGTGATGAGGTAGCCGTTGGCGGCGTGCAGCTCCACTCCGTCGAGCCCCGCCTCGCGCGCGCGGCGGGCGGCGGCGGCGAAGGCGCGCGATCGTGTCCTCGATCTGCTCGAGCGTCATCGCCTGGCACTCGAAGCCGTGGAACGACTCCGTCTTGCTCGTCGAGCTGAGCGCCTTCCTGCCCACGTTCTCCACGCCGCCCACATCCTGCTGCCGGCCGGAGTGGCTGAGCTGCAGGATGAACTTGCAGTCGTGCTGTGCACGGTCTCCCCCACCCGGCGCCAGAACGGGATCCGCTCGTCGCGGTCGATCGTGGCGTAGTTCGGCAGGATGCGCCCGCGGATGTGGACGGGCGAGTACGAGGACACGATCGCCCCCACGCCGCCGCGCGCGAACTTCTCCTCCCAGTTGATGCGCGCCTGCGTGCCCGAGCCGTCGTAGTTGTCGAACCGGCCCGAGATGTTCGAGCGCAGGATCCGGTTCTTGATCGTCAGGTTGCGGAACCGCAGGGGCTCGAACAGGACGTCGGCGGCCACCGCCTCCTCACCAGGGCTCGTGCTCGATCGGCTGGCGGTGACCGAGCAGGAAGTAGCAGTAGAAGACGTGGAGGACGGCCACCTGGAAGTAGGCCTTGGCGAGCATCAGCTCGTGGTCGCCCGGGTTCGGCAGCACGACCATGTCGCGGATCACCCGGAACGGGAGGTTGCGCCCCGTGTTGAGGTCGACGTCGTAGTTGAAGTGCCCGGCGTGCAGGTAGGGCTCGTAGAGCTTCTGCCGCGGCTCGTGCTCGATGAGCCCCACGCGGAAGTAGCCCACCTGGATCGGTCGGCCCTCCCTCAGCTTGACATCCCACTCGCCCTTGTAGCCGTCGCGGTCCTGGCGGCAGATCTCGTTGTAGCCGACCGTGCGCTCGTCCTTGCGGCGGAAGCCCTTCTTGAACTTCTCGCCCGAGAGCCGCCCCACCCACTCGTGGTTCCAGCCGCAGTAGATGTAGCCCTCGAGCTGGTCGTACCCGGGCGGGGTGCCCGACCGCACCACCTCCTCGAGCTTGTCGCGGTCGGCCTCCGCCAGCGTCTCGAACGTCCAGGGGGTCATTTCGCCTCCGCCATGCCGGGGGCTGCGTACTCGGCCAGCGCCATGACGGTCAGCTGCGGGTTCACGGTCGTGGCCGTGGGGAACACGCTGGCGTCGCAGACGAACAGGTTCTCGAAGCCGTGGACGCGGAAGGACGGGTCCACGACGCCCTTGCCCGGGTCGCCGCTCAGCGCGTTCCCGCCCTGCGGGTGGCCGGTGCCCATCGACAGGTAGCTGCTGTTCTTCACGTAGTGGTCAAGCTCGTCGAGCTCGGCTCTCGTCGGTGAAGGCATGGAACTGGAAGGTCGACGGCATCACGCGCCGCGCGCCCGCCGGCAGGTAGATGCGGCAGAGCAGCTTCAGCGCATCGACCAGCGTCTGCACGTCCTCGCGCGCGGGCGTGTAGTCGATGTCGACGCCGCCGGTGAGCGCGGGGCGGAGCCGGCCCGTCCCGCTTCGTGCCGACCAGCACCCCGGCGGCGGTGAGGTTGCGGAAGCGGTCCATGTTCTTGCGGTGGTCGTCGAGCCAGCCGGGCATGTTCAGGGCCTGGCTGACGATCGGGTTGAACCAGCTCTCCATGACGAACCCGCTCCCCGCCTCGCGGCTGGAGGTAGTGGGAGATCTGGACGCCGTCGAAGGAGTCGAGCGACGTCGTCGAAGTCGGCCGTGATCGGCGAGCCCATGTTGAAGCAGACGTCGCGCCCGGCACGCGCCTTTGCGATCTTGCTCTCCATCAGGAGCCAGCTCGAGGCGATCGCGCCGGCCGAGACCACGACGGTGCTTCGCCTTTACCCGCAGCTTCCGTCCGTCGCTCAGGCGCGCCAGCACCGCCTCGGCGCGCCCGTTCTTCGTCTCGATCCGCTCCGCCCGGCATTCGGGGAGGATCCGGAGCTTGTCGGCCCCGAAGCGCTTTTGGCCCTCGGGCAGGACCTTGTCGAGCATGGAGAGCTTCGCGCCGTACGGGCAGCCGATGTTGCAGTAGCCGCTCCCCGGGCAGTTCGAGATGTTCGTGGCGACCACGTCGACCTCGTTCGGCCCGTCGCTGAGCCCGAGTGCCTCGACACCCTCGACGAACTTGTCGGCGCCCCGCTGGAGGTGCGGGCTCGGCGGCCGGCCGACGCCCAGCCACTTCCGCACGCTCGCGAACGACTCCGCCAGCCTCTCCTTGTCGAGGCCGGCCTCGTGCTTCGACCCGTTCCAGCGGTCCCGCACGTCGTCCGGCAGGTCGAAGCAGACCGCGTTGTTGACGACCGTCGAGCCGCCCACGCACATGCCCTGCAGCACCTGGAAGCTGAAGTCGCGCGACAGCTGGAGCGCGCCGTCCGCGTAGAGGTTCGATATCTGCTTGACCTCGTCCTCCTCGAACTCCGACGGATGTAGGTGGAGGCCGCGCTCGAGCACCAGGACGCGCCTGCCGGCCTCCGCCAGGCGGTAGGCGACGATCGCGCCGCCCGCGCCGCTCCCAACCACCACGGCGTCGGCCTCGATGGTGTCGCCGTTCAGCTCGGCGGGGGACACGCAGGCGAGGCGCGGGAGGCCGGCCGGGACGTCCCTGAGCTTCTCGTCGAAGCGGTCGCGCTCCGTGAACGGCTTGTAGCCGACGGAGTCGAAGGTCCTGGGATCGCCGTAGTAGCCGAGGTACGCCATCTGCGACGAGAGGCGGAACATCGCCTGGATCAGGTTGCGGCCGATCCGGATGCGGCGGAACGTGATGTCACGGATGAAGCGTTTCTCGACGAACTCCCGGCGCGCCTCGGGCTTCATCATCGGAAACGGCGGCTTGAGGAAGCGCAGCGGGTAGAGCCACAGCCCGAAGAGCGCCACCTTCACCACCCACTTCCGCTGGGCGCGGAAGCCTCCCATGTACCGATCCACGTTGCCCGCCACCTCGTCGGGCGGCAGCCGCTCGGGGTCCACGACCACCTCGGCCAGCGCGGCGAGCGCCTTGCGCGCCGGTCCGGGGAGGAAGCGGCGGCCCGGCTGCTCGCGGTCCGACGGCCGCGGCGCGGCCGCCTCGATGGGGGCAGCGATTCTGATGCCGCGACTGTACGGCGCGGCCGCGACGGATCGCAACCCCTGGTGGCTGTCGCTCAGACCGACACGCCGTACGCCTCCGTGAAGGCGTCCTCGGCGTACGCGAGCGACGCGTAGCCGAAGCCCTTGTCCCCCCAGGTCGTCCCCCAGCTGTTGCGCACTATGAAGCGGTCGGGCGTGTAGCCGACCAGCGCGACCGCGTGGCCGCCGCGGGCGGTCTCGCGCCGGTAGGTGTCGAGGTTGCCGGAGTTGTCGCTCGCGTCGTACCAAGTGCGGTCGACGTCCAGCCGCGTGAGGATCGGCCCCTTGGTGGCGATCCATCGCTTCCACTCCTCCATGTCGCTCGGGCGGTTCAGCGTGAGGTTGAAGTAGCTCGAGATCTTGAACTCGGCGGCACGGGCGTAGAACGCCTGCTCCTCCCCGGTGAACAGCTTGCCGTTGAACGGCAGCACCTGCTCCCGCACGGCGCCGTACTTCCGCGACACGTCAAGGGCCGCCTTGAGGCTCGTGCCCGCGACCTCGATGAATGTCGTGGGCGCGGAGAAGAACTGGTCGGTCTCCTTCGAGGCCATCCACGTGAAGCGCGACGCGAGCTTCTCACTCTGCCTGAGCCGGCCGGCCTTGACGAAGTGCCAGCGCAGGATGGCGTCGGCCGTGGCCCAGCCCACGCACGAGCCGCTGCCGCCCTGGTCTCCGATCTTCCACCACGTCGTGCGCAGGTCCTTCGAGGCCGGCAAGGCGGCCCTGCGTGCCGCCAGCAGTCCGGCGTGGTCGGCGTGCTCGATGCGCCAGTCGCGTTCGGTGTCGCGCGACGGCAGGACATTCAGGATCCTCTTGACCTGCTTCCTCTTCGGCATTGGGGGGCCTCCGCGGTTGTAGGGGTCCGGTGAGAAGGTCATTCTTTCCGCGATGGCGGACAAGGATCAATACGCGGACCTGGTATTCGAGGGAGGCGGGGTCAAGGGCATCGGGCTCGCCGGCGCCTTCGCCGCCCTCACCGAGCGCAAGTTTGAGCCCAAGTGCGTGGCCGGAACGTCGGCGGGCGCCATCACAGCCGCGGCGGTGGCGGCCGGCTACACCTCGGCGGAGGTCGACGAAATAGTCAGGAACCTTCCGTTCGACAGCTTCAAGGATCCGGACTGGATGGACCGGCTCGGCACCCCGGGCAAGCTGACCAGCCTGATCCGCGAGAAGGGCATTTACGAGGGGAAGTACTTCCGGGACTGGATGGCGAAGCTACTCGCTGCGAAGGGCAAGACCCGCTTCGGCCAGCTGTCCTTCGAGACCGACGATCCGCCCGGGAAGGCCTACGGGCTGAAGGTGATCGCCTCCGACATCACCCACCGGCGGATGCTCGTGCTGCCGGACGACGCCGCCCACCTCGGGGTGGATCCCGACGAGCTCGAGATCGCGTACGCCGTGCGCATGAGCATGTCGATCCCGATCTTCTTCGAGCCGGTGGTGCACGAGAACCCGAAGACAGGCGACCAGCACCTGATCGTCGACGGCGGGATGCTGTCGAACTTCCCGGTCTGGCTCTTTGACGCGCAGGGCCGCGAGCCGCGCTGGCCGACGTTCGGGCTGATGCTGGTGGAGCCCGATCCGAAGGTTCCGCTCGGCCACCGGCTCCGGAGGGAGGAGGACCACGGCGTGCCGCGCGGCTCCCTGATCGACTACATGAAGAGCCTCGCAACCACGGTGATGGCCGCGCGCGACCGCCTCTACGTGGAGAACGCCACGTTCGCGCGCACCATCCCGATACCGACGCTCGGGGTGGGCACCACCGAGTTCGACATCAGCCCCGACCGGGTGACGGCCCTGTATGACTCGGGTTACGACGCGGCGATGACCTTCCTCGACGGATGGGACTTCGAGGCGTACATCGAGCAGTTCAGGCGGGGCAAGGCGGCCGCACGCCGGACCGACTTGGTGCGCAGCACTTGACCTCGCCGGACCGGGGGTCATAGTTACCTTCAGCACGAGCGTTGGCCCGCTCGAATCCCCCTTAAGGAGGCCCCGCATGTCGTTGAATCGCGCGGTCGTACTGGCAACTCCACTCTTTGCCGCGGCCGCAGGTTGGGTTGCCACCTGGCTCGCCGACAACGTGCCAGGCGTGTCGATCGACCAGGGCGCGCTCGAGGCGATCTTCATCGCCGGCGCTCTGGCCGCGCTCGCGCCGGCGGCGCAATGGCTGAACGGCTGGCAGAAATTCGAGGCCCGCGAGGCGGACGCCCAGCACGCGGTCGAGCTGGCCCACGCCGCGCCGCCCACGCTGATCGCCGTCGACTCCGACATCGAGGCCGACTTCTACGACGGATCGGGGGAGTTCGACGAGCTGGACGAGCTCGACGCGCTCGAGGACCTGGACGACATCGACGAGGGGCTGCTGGCCGAGGAAGATGAGCCCGCGCCGGCAGGAGGCTGAGCATGGCGTCGCCGAGGCTGATCGAGCGTCTCCGGGCGGAGGACGTCCTCCGGCCCCAGGCGGTCGTCGAGGAGGCGCGGCGGGCCGACCTGCGGCTGGCGCTCGCCTGTGCCCTGCTCGAGAAGGAGTCGGGCAGGGGGCGGAACGTGTTCGGCCACGACCCGACGATCTTCGTGGGCGCGGGAGAGGTGACCCGCGCGAAGTACGCCGAGTACAAGCGGCGCCGCGTGGCGAGCGGAAATCGCCAGATGCAGGGCGTCGGGCCCTGCCAGCTGACGTGGTGGGCATTCCAGGACACCGCCGACCGCGAGGGCGGCTGCTGGCGTCCGGAGGTCAACATGCGCGTGGGCTTCCGCCACCTGGCTGCGCTGATCTCGGAGCACGGCGAGGCCGACGGCGCACGGCGCTACAACGGCAGCGGTCCGGCGGCGGAGGCCTACAGCAGCGACCTGCTCGCAAAGACGCGGATCTGGGAGGCGAAGCTGGCCGGCCACGCGGTGGCCGACCCCGCGGGTCCACGCCTGGTTCGCCGCGGCGACGAGGGAAGGCTCGTGGAGCGGATCACGCGCCGTCTGTCGCTCGTCCGCTCGAGCCGGACCGACAGGCCGTATCTGGACGGTGCCCGCCGGCGCTTCGACGCGGAGGCCGAGGCCGCTCTGAAGGCGTTCCAGCGCGACCACCGGCTTGACGCCGATGGCGTATTCGGCAGCCGGAGCGCCCGAGCGCTGAACCGCGCGGTGGCGCTGGAGCGCGAGCGTCGCGCGCGAGAACGGCGCGAGCCCGCCCGGCGCGAGCCCGCGCCGCCCAAGGGGGTCAGACCCCCTGAGCGGCCGCGACTCAAGGGGTCAGACCCCTCTGTCCCCTCTGTCCCCGCTCCGGGGACAGCGCGCGAACGTCGCGGCGCGCCCCCCCGGTTGACCGACCTGGTCGGCGCGGTCCGGCTGGGCGACGCCCAGACCGACCGCTCCTGGCAGGAGCTCGCGGCCTATGCCGCCCGGCGCCGCCGGCTGCTCGCGGAGCTGCGCGGCCGCGGCAAGGGCGGCGAGCGCGTCGACCTGTCCGACCTCGCCACCGTCCTCCTCCGGATCGAGGACAAGCTCGAGGCGCTCGTCGAGCTGGAGCAGGCCGGCGCGGCAACTGTCGAGGCGCCGCAGGAGGCGGCGGCTCCGGCCGCGGCGCCGGAGCCCGCGGCGACCGTGCCGGCCGTGACGGAGCCCGCGGCAATCGTGCCGGCCGCGCCGGAGCCCTCCGCGGAGGAGCCCTCGGCGCCGGTGCCTGCCGCGCCAGAGCCTGCCTCATCCATGCCGGCCGCGAGCGGTGCGGCCCCCGCGGAGCCGCAGGCCGCGCCCGAGCCGCAGGCCGCGCTCGAGCCGGAGGCCGCCGCTCCCGTCGCTCCCGCCACACCCGCCGCACCCCGGGCTGCCAGCACGACGAACGGCGGGGAGCCGCCGCCCGCTCCACCGGCCGCGCAGCGGCGAGTGAAGATCACGGACCTCTCGACCGAGGAGCTCGAGCAGCGCGCCGAGCGCCTCGACCGGGCCATCGGGGCGATCCGCGGCGTGCTGATCGCCCGGTACGCGCGCGCCGAGAGGGAGCTCATCCAGCTGCTCCCCAAGACGGAGCCGCTTCGCCCGAGCGAGCCGGTTCGCCCGAGAGAGCCGGTGCGGCCGCGTGAGCCCGAGCGGCCGCGCGAGCCCGACCGGCCCCGCGACCGCGTGCGCCCCCGCCCCAGCCGGCCGCCCCAGGACGGCCCGCCCACGCCGAAGCCGAGGGCCCGGCCGCGTCCGCCTGAGCGGCCGCGCCGGAGGCCCACCACCCTCAGCCCCGACGAGGTGCGCCGGCTCCAGAAGAGCCTCAACCGGTTCACCGAGCAGTACCTCGAGGGCGTCGGCCCGATCATCGTCGACGGCATCAAGGGACACGCCACCGCGCGCCGGATCACCACCGTGAAGTACCACCTCGGCTACACGGGCAAGCCGCAGCGTTCAGCGACCGTGAAGCCGGAGTTCGTGCGGCGCATGCGACACCCCCGCTCTCCGCGCCGCTCGACCCCGGCCATGCTGACACGTGCCTTCGCGCGCCGTGCGAAGCAGCGCAAGGCCGCCAAGGCGTCGGCGGCACCGCGGACCGGCGTCGCGACCTTCGACGGCCGGCCGGTCGCCGCGTGGCTCAAGCCCTACCTGGACTGGGCGCGCCAGAACGGCTGGAAGGGGACGCTGAACAGCGGATTCCGCGACCCGGCGTACTCGGAGAAGCTCTGCATGTCGATGTGCGGTGCGCCGAGCTGCCCGGGCCGCTGCGCCGGCCGCGCGTCGAATCACGCCGGAAGCTCGAACCCCGCCGGCGCGATCGACGTGAGCGACTACGCCACGTTCGGGCAGCTCATGCGCAGGTGCCCCTATTCGCCGCGCATCTTCAACGCCCTGGGGGCCCAGGACCCGGTCCACTTCTCCGCAAGCGGCAGATAGGGCGCCGCGCGCACCCGGCCGTCGGCCATCCGCAGCTGCTGCCGCGGCGGGCGGCCGAGCCTGAACAGGACCCGGTCGAGAGCCCGGGCGGGCGCGAACAGCGCCGGTTCGCGGAGCGGCCAGACCCCGCACCGCTCCGCGGCCGAGCCCGAGCGCTCGAGGATCGCGTTCACGGCGCGCCGCGCGGCCTCGTTGGCCCCCTCCATCGTCGCCAGGTCGGTGTGCGTGCGCACGTAGTCCGAGGCGAGCATGAGGTTGTCCACCTCGGTCTGCGCGCTCGGCCGGTCGCTCCACGAGCCGACCGTATTAACGAGCAGCGGCTCCAGGTTCGCCGCCTCGGTCGGGTTGGGGTGCACGATGCTCGGATCGAGGAACGAGCCGAGCACGCGGACCGCGTCGAGCTCGCGCATTGCGTCGTCGTCGAGGCTCTCCTTCAGCTGGTGCCACACCTCCGCGGCGATCTCCTCGCGCGAGCAGTACATCGCCTGCTTCCGAATCCCGCTCCCGATCGCCTCCCAGTCCGAGACGTCGACGGAGAGGACGCCTCGCGCGCGGCCGTCCCCCAGTTGATCGGGCTGGAAGCGCGGCTGCCAGAACTGCGGCTGGGAGATCGAGGTAAGGGCCCACTGCGAGTCGATGTAGACCGTGTGGCCGTGCACCGCCCGGACGTCGCGGTCCAGGTAGTAGACGATCCCGTTCATCCAGCGCGTCCGGAGCCGGTGGAGCCGGGCCAGGCGGGGGTCGGCGAGCATCAGCTGCTCGCTCGCCAGCAGGCGCATCACCTCCACCGGCAGGGCGGCCACGTACCAGTCGGCCCGGTGCGTCGACGGCCGGCCCCCGGCCACGACCGCGATGCCGTCCACGCGGCCGCGCCGGCAATGGATCGCCTGCACCTGGTGTCCCGTGCGGAAATCCACGCCCATCCCTTTCAGGTGGTCGAGCCAGGGGTCGATCCAGACGTCGCTCGTGGGGCCGTTCAGCACGCGGTCGACCTGCCCGTTCGGCTGGGCCAGGTCGAACAGCAGCTGCAGGAGGATGTAGCCACCGGTCCGCGCGCTCATCTCGCGCGCCCGGGCGGCCACCAGTGTGCGCGTCAGCCCGTCGGCGAGGTACTTGGCGTACGCGCCCCCGCGCGCCGCGGCGCCGGAGAACTGCCACCAGCTCTGCCGCTCGTACTCGGCAAAGCGCCGCTCCTCGCAACTGGTCAGGAGCAGCAGGAGGCGGTCGACGAAGTGGGCGGTGTCCTTCGGCGATATGCCCACGCCCCCGGCGTAGTCGAGCAGGAAGCGGAAGGCCTTGTCCAGGTCGCGGAAGTTGCGCGGCAGGTGGGCCGGCGAGAGAAGCTCCCGGCCGTCGGCGCGCGCGATCTGGACCTCGCTGGCCGTGACGAGGTTGTCGAACACGTTCCCGCCGTGGCGGCCATACGGGACGCGCCGCATCGTGTCCGGCACGTGGCGGTAGAAGCCCGGGAAGAACCGGAACCCGTGCTCCCCCGGCAGCGGCAGCCGGCCCTCCGTCGCGCTGCCGGGAAACGGGAAGCTGCGGGCCTTGCCTCCCGGGGCGTCCCGGGACTCGAAGACCACCACCTCGAACCCGCGCTCGGCCAGCTCGTGGGCGGCGCTCATGCCGGCCACGCCACCGCCGAGGACGATCACCCGCATGGAGGACGAGCCTCTCCCGACATCGGGAGCATTGTCCCTCGAACAAACGTCCAGCAACCTTTTCTGGGACCGGATGCCGGTGCTAGCTTGCCCCGACCGCTCCTCCTCCCCCCTCTCCCGAATCGAGCATCATGCGCTCGCCGGCCCCCACGGAACCGCTCGCAAGGACCCCCGGTCCCCCGCCCACGGCACGTCCGCTCACGGCTCTGACGCCCACGTCCTGGGCAGCGGGCTGCGAGCTGGCCGTGTCGGAGTGGGTCGAACAGGGCCGATGCCTGGGGGCGATCGGCCGAGGGAGCGCGTGGTGGATCGGCGACTGGGTCCGCTACGGCAGCGTCAGGTACGGCGACAGGTATTCGGCGGCCTCGCAGGTCACCGGCTACGACGTGCACAGCCTGATGAACATGGCGTACGTGGCGAGCCGCTTCGACGCGTCGCGGCGCCGGCCAGGCCTCTCGTTCAGCCACCACGCCGAGCTGGCCGGGCTGCCGCCCGAGGACCAGGAGCTGTGGCTCGACCGAGTCGAGGCCGGCGGCCTGTCGGTGCGCGCCCTGCGAGCCGAGCTGCGGAAGGCGCGCCAGCGCTCGGCGGCGCGCGCGGACCTGGCCCGGACACGCCTGAAGGCGGCGCCCGACCCGCCGCCGGCCGAAGAGGACGACGTGGTCGAGTGCCCGCACTGCGGGCATCACTTCGCCCACTGACGCGGCGCCCCTACCAGCCCTCGGGCACCAGCTTCGGGCCCACGATGTGGCCGACCTCGTGCTCGTGCACGTCGTGCGTGAAGTGGGCCGCGTACCAGAGCACCACGTCCGTGTCGCGGATCGACTCGCCGTTGACGAACCGGTTCAGGTGGGCGCGAGCCTCCGCGGGATCCGTCGTGAAGCCCACGCCGTCGTCGATCTGGCCGGGGCGGTGGCGCAGCGCCCACATGTCCCCCACGCCGAACGCGTCGGCGTGGCCGTCGTTTCCGCCAGGGATGAGCGTGTAGCTCTCGCCGGTCTGGGTGTTGCGCACCTGCCAGCGGCGCTTGCGGTTCCCGTCGCGCGCGCGGCGGATCTCGTTGCGCAGGCGGCGCCACTTGTTGCCGCCGCCGAGCGGCGGGTCGTTGAACTCGCGCACCTCGTTGTGCTCCCGGCCGGCCACGTCGAAGTCGAGGCGCCAATAGGCGTTGTGGAAGTGCTTCCTGCAGACGCAGCTGCTCTTCACCGCTCCGAATCCGAAGCGCGGCGAGATCGTGCCGTCGGCGTGCAGCCGCCACCGGCTGATGTAGCGGTACCAGCCGGCCTCGAGCTCGCTGACCAGCACCACCTCCTCCCCGTCCACGTAGATCGCGACGCCGCGGAAGTTGCCCTGGTCCTTGCCCGACTCCAGGACCGTCTCCGCCTTGCCCGAGCAGAGCCGAAAGCCCGGCGCCACGTCTGACCCCGCGGCCTTGAACATGCTCTCTTCGTACTGCCAGTCGCGGTACGGCCCGCAGGCGTCGTTTCGGTACCGCACGTTCAGGATCGGCACGTGCGCGCGGCGCAGAACCGGCTTGCCCCGGTACGCCACGCGGCGCAGCTCGACTCCAGAGCCCATCGTGCCCGCGGAGGCGGCCGGCCGCACCGCGATCAGGGTCCAGAGCGTCTCGCCGCCCCGCGTGACGGTCACCTTGGCCCGTCCGGGCGTGCCCCGGTCGGTGGTCCGCTGGCCCGCGTTCGCCACGCCGCACGCGTGACGCTCCGCGCGCGACGTATGCGGCGCTCCCTCCTCGAAGCGCACGATCTCCCCGCTTGCCAGCCTGACGCCCACGATCTCGTGACCCTCGCCGTCGTCCTCCGCCGGCCGCAGGCCGACCGAGACCGTGCGCGGCACGATGCCGTCCTCCTGCTCGTCGAGCACAAGCGGCGGCATGGGCCGGTATGGCACGAGCTCCTCGTTCCCGAGCGCGGGCCCGAGTGCCGAGTCGTTCGAGAGCGCCTCCACGGCTGCCTCGAACTCCTCGGCACTCGGGAGGGGCTGCTTCACCGTCTCGTGCACGGTCGCGCCATCCTGCCCCTGCGGGTCGGCGTCGATCACCAGCGTGCGCTCGCTCGTGTAGTCGTACACGGTCGCTCGCACGTGGGTGGGATCGGGCACGTCGTCGTCCCCCGGACCGGGCTCCGGCTCCACGGGCGTCACCGACAGGACCCGGTGCTCGGTCCCGTCGAGCTCGCTCCGCACCTCCGGCAGGTCCAGCGCGGCGCCGACCGCGGAGTCCATCTCATCCGGATCCGGGCCCCACGGCTCGACCTTGACCTCGAGCTCTGCCATCAGTCGATCACGATCCCCACGGTCACGCGAACCACCCGGCCGCCCCGGATCAAGAATGCGGTAATGCGCTGGCCCGGGAGCCCCGCGCCGCGCTGGCAGATGGTCGTGCCCATGAACGTGTTGCAGTCCACACCCGGCACCCGCTGCTCGACCGCGGCCCGCGTGGAGCGCACCCCGATGCCCCGCGCCGTGCGGTCGCCCAGGCCCTTGGTGCTCACGGCGGTCACGGTGTTGCCGCTCTGAAACGTCACGCGGATGCCTCCCGCGTAGACGAACACCGTGAACGGGCCGAAGTCGTTCGTGCCGTTCCTGACACGGTTCGGCTGGCCGAGCGCGGTCCTGACCTGGGCCTTCGTGTTGCCGACCCGAGCTCCGGCGATGCCACGGTCGAGCTGGACGATGGCACCGGCGGAGGCCGGGGCGAGCAGGGTCGCGGCCACGACCAGAACGGCCAATGGGACGAGACGATTCACTGAGCCTCCTGGGGGGTGGGGGCAGGCGGCGCGAGCCTAGCGGCTAAGACCGCTCCCGCTTGGCACTCACCCGCCGCGGCCATCACGCCGACGACGGTCCGGACGGCGTGTCGGGTTAGAGTCCCCGGATCGCCGATGCCAGCACCCACATGTCGCGTGGCCTGCTCACCGTGGAACCCGGGCTTCCGCTCACGGAGGTGGCGGAGCGAATGGTCTCGCGCGACGTCGGCGCCGTGCTCGTCCTGGAGGGCGAGCGGCTCGTGGGGATCCTCACAGAGCGGGACGTCCTGCGCGCGGTCGCGGGCGGCATTCGCGACGACACCGTAGTGGCCGACTGGATGACGCGCGATCCGGAGACGATGGAGCCGGACGAGCCGATCCGCCAGGCCGCCGTCCTGATGATCCACGGCGGCTTCCGCCACGTGCCGATCGTGGACGGCGAGAACGTGGTCGGGATGCTCTCGATCCGCGACCTGATGCGAGTGGTGCTCGAGGACTCGTCGCCGCGCGGGGCCTAGGGGAGCGTCAAGCGGCGTGCTGCCGCTTCCACTCCGCGTAGCGCTCGGGCATGCAGACTGCGCAGGGGCGGTAGCCGGCGGCGACAGCGGTGGTCTCGTCCGCGAAGAAGACGCGGTGGTTCACGTAATGCCCCTTGGCGATCCAGCGGAGCGCCGCCCGGCAGTCGAGCCGCCCGTACCCCTTGCTCCTGCGGTGGCCGCCGAGCGTGCCCGGCGTGGGCGACTCGTACGGCTGCCCGTCGGCCCCGATGAGCGTCCAGGTGCGGCTGCCGCGCTCGAGGTCGAGCAGCAGCCGCTTGCGTCCGAGCCCGCCGCCGTACCCGGTCAGCGCGCCCGATGCGCCGATAACGCGGTGGCAGGGGATCACCACCGCGATCGGGTTGCGGCCGTTGGCGGCGCCAACCGCCCGCGCCGCGCCGGGCCTTCCGACGGCCACGGCCAGCTCGGCGTAGCTGATCGTGCTGCCGTACGGGATCTCGCGCAGGGCGGCCCAGACCCGGCGCTGGAAGCGGGTGCCGTGTGGATCGAGCGGAAGATCGAACTCGCGCAGCTCGCCGGCGAAGTAGGAACGAAGCTGCTCGGCCGCGTCGCGGAAGGGCCCGGGGTCGCGCCGCCAGCCGGGCCCCGGCGGACGGGGTCCCACACGAACCCCCATGTGGACGCCAGTGAGCGCGGTCCCGTCGCCGGCAAGGACCAGCTCGCCCAGCGGCGAGTCGACGGTGTCGTACAGGGTCGTGTCCGTGCTCGTCATCGTCCCATCACAACGCCGCGTGGCGCGTCGTTGTGATGTCCGGCATGAACGAGCTTCTCCGGTTCCTGGCTGCCCGCGCCGTGCCCGGCCTCGAGGAGGTGGACGGGCACTCGTACCGGCGCTCGCTGGCGTTGGAGCACGGCGCCGGGGTGGCCGAGGTGGCCGCGTCCGGGCGCGGCCCCCGGATCGAGCTCCGGCTGGACGACGAACGCGACCGCCCCGACGCGCTCGCCCGCTGCAGGCGGCTTCTCGACCTCGACGCCGACACGGCGCGCATCGACGGCGCGCTGGGCGGCGACCCGCTCCTGGCGCCGCTGATACGGCGACGCCCCGCCCTGCGCGTGCCCCGCACAACGGACGGGTTCGAGCTCGCCGTCCGGGCGATCGTCGGACAGCAGGTCACGCTCGCCGCCGCGCGCAGCACCGGGGCGCGGCTGGTGGCCCTGTACGGGCGACCGCTCGATGAGCCCGCCGGCGCGATCACACACCTCTTCCCCACGCCGGAGGCGGTCGCCGAGGTGGACTCGCTCGAGCTGCGCCTGCCGCGAGCGCGGGCGAACGCGCTGCGCGCGCTCGCCCGCAGCGTGCTCGACGGCGAGCTCGACCTCAGCCCGAGCGCCGACCGCGCCGCCGCGACGCGCACGCTCCTCGAGCTGCCGGGAATCGGGCCCTGGACGGCGAGCTACGTCGGCATGCGCGCGCTCGGCGACAGCGATGCCTTCCCACCGGGTGACGCCGCCGTGCGGCGCGCGCTGGAGCGGCTTGGCCAGGACGGGCGCCCGGCCGCGGCCGGCCGGCTCGCCGAGCGCTGGCGCCCGTGGCGGTCGTACGCGCTGATGCACCTCTGGCGCACCGACTCCTAGGGACTTCCGTGCTACCGGCCCCACCCCCAGGCGCGGATGGTGGCCGCATCGTTAGGGTCGTCTCAGCTCTCTCTCTACCTCGTCGAGCCACTCGCGGTGGACATGGAGCAGGAGGGTGCCGAGCTTGTGGTTGAGGAGTAGGTAACGCTTGCGGTGGGGGAGCGCCTCGTATCGCTGTCGGGCTTCCTCGCGCTTTGCCTGTTGCGCCTCGATCTCATCGCGCAGGGTGAGCAGCGTGTCGAGGAGCTTCTCGTCGTCGCCGACGATGTGACCGCACATCAGCTTGAGGACGGCCTCGTTCTGGATCCGTGGGAAGGCGGGTGGCTCGAGCGCCCAGCGGCGGAGCGCCTTCCTACCTTTGGCGGTGAGCGTGTAGAAGGTCCGCTCGCGCGTCTTGCCGGATCGCTTCTCGGAGTTGACGTAGCCGAGTTGCTCGAGCCGCTTGGGCTCGGCGTACAGCCGCGAGGGCGCGACGGCGTAGAAGATCTGGGCGCCGGCCACGCCGGGCTGGCGATGTCGAGCTTCCTGACCCAGGCGGGCCGTGAGCACGTCGTCCTCGAGCGCCGGGACGCGCTCGGCGGAGGCTGGCAGGACCGCTGGGACGAGTTCACGCTGGTCACCCCGAACTGGACCTCTTCGTTCCCGGGCTGGCGATACAACGGCACCGCACGAGAAGTGGCCGTTTTCCGGCCTTGGCGATTGAGCTTCCTCAGAGCTCCCGCTCGTAGAAGTAGTTGACCGGCCCGTCGGGCTTACCCTCGTGGTTGTCGAAGCCCAGCTTTTCGTACAGGGCGCGCGCCGCCGTATCCGTTTCCGCGGTGCCGAGGTCCATGTGCGCCGCGCCCTCCTCGCGGGCCGTGTCCATCGCCGCCCGCATCAGTGCCTCGCCCAGGCCCTCGCGGCGCCGGTCCGGCACCACGTACAGCTCCTCCAGATAGCAGTCGAGCCTCTCCGACCACAGAGATGGCCGGAAGCGCAGCAGTGCCAGCCCGTCCGGGCCGTCGCCGCCGAGCAGCACCAGCACGTCGCCGGACTCGAGGAGCTCGCCGATCCGCTTCCCCAACGCCTCGGCGCCCGGCGTGTAGTCGTCGTACTCCGTGTTGAAGTCATGGAGCAGCCGGCCCGCGTCTTCGGCGTCGGAGACCTCAGCGCGGCGGATGGTGTGCTGTGGGGTCACGCCACGATGGCGACCGCGTTGCGCCACGGGTCGCGGGCGAGGAAGCCGCCCAGGCGCTCCTCCATCTCCGCCCCGGTGGCCGCCACACGCTCGCGGACCTCCGCCACCTCCGCGGGGTGCTGCAGCAGAATCGTCCAGTGCCTCAGTCCCACCACGCCGTCCGGCTGCGGGGGCACGCCCTCGCCCCGCCAGGTGTTGAGGCCCAGGTGGTGGTGGTAGCCGCCGGCGGCGATGAAGGCCGCGCTGGGAAAGGCGGTCATGACCTCGAAGCCGACGCCATCGCGCCAGAACCCGAGCGCCCGCTCGATGTCCCCGACGTGCAGGTGCAGGTGCCCGACCTTCAGCTCTGGCGAGGCCTCCACCTGGGGCTGCTCGTCCTCCACCATCGCGAGCAGGTCCTCGAGGTCGAGCGGCGTCGGGCCGCCGATCGCGGTGGGGTCGCTCAGGTCGCCCCAGGTCTCGCGCGGCCGGTCGGCGGCAAGCTCGATGCCGTTGCCGTCGGGGTCGGGCAGGTAGATCGCCTCCGAGATGTTGTGGTCCGACGCGCCGCTGATCGGCGTCCGGGTCGCGATCAGCCGCTTCGCCGCGCGGGCCAGCTCGAGCCGCGACGGGTTCAGCAGCGCGAAGTGGTAGAGACCAGCGTGCCGGCCCGCCCGCCGCGCATCGGGCTGCTCCGCCAGCACGAGCAGGTGATCGCCGCCGGTGCCAAGAGCCGCCTCGTCGCCGTCGCAGCGGTGCGTGCGCAAACCGATCGATCTCTCGTAGAAGTCGACGGACCGATCAAGGTCGGTGACGGTCAGGTGGACGGGCCCCAGCCGCAGCGTGGCGGGCAGGGTGGCTGTGGAAGTCGTGGTCATGACGGTGGGAGATCCTCGCCCTCTTCGAACACGTGCACCTGCCGCGGCCGATGATCGTGACGCTGCCCTCCTCGACGGGAAGCGGCGCACCGTCGATCAGGTGCCGGCCGCTTCCCGAGCGGATCCAGATCAGCTCGTGGTAGTCGTGCCGATGGGGCTCGCGCCGGTCCGCCGGGCGCACGTCCATGCCTTCGAGCCACACGACCTGGGCCGACTCGCCGGGATCCGCGAGGCGGTCCACGATGAGATCGCGGGGAGCGGTGTGCACGCCTTCATGGTGGCAGCCGGGGATGGGCGCGACCCCAGCGGCTCCCGTTGCCGCCGGGGTCGCGTTCTCGTGGCGAAGCAGCCGAGCCGGCAGCCTCGGCTACGGAAGCGCCTCGAACCTGACGCACTGGTGGAGTCCGCCGGGATACGACAAGCGGAACTCGACCGGCGTCGAACGCGCCTCCGACCGGCACTCCGCCCAGACCGTCGGCAGCCTCATGCGCCGCTGGATGACGACCTGCCGCACGTGGAATCGGATGCAGCGGGCGGAACGCCTTCCTCTCGCCGTACAGCATCCGGAATTGCCGCGCCCGGAAAGCATCGCCGGTGGCGCGCTCCGAGATACAGATCGTGCGGGCTTCCAGCGTGTCGGCATGGCTTGGCCCGGCCGCCGCGGTGGGCCCGGCCGCGAGGAAAGCTGTGGTCACGCCCAGCACCAGCAGGGCGCTCATCCGTACCGAACCAAGCGGGCGTTTCCGGAGCAACCCAGCTCCTCCCCCGCGGCGACCCGGCCGGACGCTACATCCCGCGCACGCGGACGCGGGGCGCAAGCCGAAAGCGCACAGCTTCGGGCGGGGAATGCTTGTGACTACCCGCCCGGCCCCGGCTCGCCGGCCGAGTTGAAGAACGAGATGTTCAGCCCAACCCCCGTGCTCGCCGCCGAGCTCGGCGACTTTCGCCGCTTCAAGCGCGCCGCGCCTCCTCGTTGTCCTTCTCAGCGCCCACCATCGACACGGTTGACACGTTGGCGCCCGAGTTGTCAGCCATAGCGCGGAGACAATGGGCGATCAAGTTCAGGCGGCCCTCGATCGCGATCAGGGCCGCTGTGTGCGCTTCCCCCGAAGAGGTGTCGCGGTCGTAGAGTTTCGCGACCACGGCGTAGCCATCCGCCACGTCACTGGCGTGGTCGTACGCGTTCTGGTGCCTGTGCGCGCTCCCGTTTTCTGCGGGTAGATCCCAGCGGCGTCCGTTGGATCGAACTCCGCCGGGGGCGGCCGACAGATGCGGTGCTGTCCTGTCCTCGGTAGGCGTCTTGCGCGGTTGCGGCCGAACACCGGGAAGGTCGTGGGCGGTGAGGCCACGCCGATGGCCGAAGGCGCGGCGAGAAGGGCGATGGGGGCGTCTCCCCATGGGAGACCTCCTTAGTGCGGGGCGCGAGACGTGGCACGTACTCGCCGCCCGAGCGGGGAAACGACGACGAGAACGCGGCCAGCACCACTGCGAAGACCGCCGTGCCCATACCCGCGACCGCGAGGCTGAGGAACAGGTTGCTCCGCGGGAACACGCCCGGAGTGATCCAGAACGTGAACCAGATGTAAGTGAGCCCGATGTTGGCGAAGTTCAGGACGAGCACGCGCCAAGGCGTCCCGAGCCGCACGAGCCCGGTGGCGCGCCGGCTGAGCACCTTCGCCAGGCGGTGCGACCGGTGCAGGTGCCGTCCCGCTCATCCGTTGCGCTCGCCTGTATCAGTGACGACCCACGCTACGGCTGCCGCCAGCCGGGGGTCAAGCGGTCTGTATCCAAGCGAGCATTAACAGACGACCTGCACAGGCCGCAACGGTCAGCGGAGGGCGCCGTAGGGCCTCATACGGCGACGTTTGAGACAAGGAATGAGACAACCGGCGCGGAGCCGTGAGCCTCCGCGGGAGCCCGGGCCGAGCCACGAGCGCGGAGCGGGGCCCGGTAGCTTCCGTGGCCGCGCAACACGATCGGCGGGTGCCCGTGGCCAAGGCATATTGGATCAACACCTTTCGCTCAGTCCGCGATCCTCAGAAGCTCGCCCAGTACATAGAGCTCGCCGGTCCAGCGATGCGCGATTCAGGTGGCCGCTTCCTCGCTCGGGGTCAACCGGCGAGGGTGTTCGAGGCCGGCGTGATGGAGCGTACGGTCATCATCGAGTTCGACAGCGTGGACCAAGCGGTCGCTGCTTACCACAGCCCTGGCTACCAGGAAGCGCTGCGCGCGCTGGGTGATGGCGCCGAGCGCGATCTGCGCATCGTTGAAGGCGTTTCGTAGCAGGCACCAGTCGAACGCGCGAGCAGTTGCGGGGCCCCGCGGCACAGGTCGGCCGCCGGGCAGCGCGGCACCACGGCATACAAATTTCTACCCGGGTAAGGAGGGGTCATGCGCCAGCTAACTCCGCTCGACGCGCAGTTCCTCGCCATCGAGACGAGCCGCACCTATGGCCACGTCGGCGGGCTGGCCGTCTACGACCCCGCGACGGCCCCGGAGGCAAGGCTCGGCATCCCGGAGATTTGCCGGCTCGTCTCCGAGCGGCTGCACCTCCTGCCGCCCTTCCGCTGGAGGCTCGTGCAGGTGCCGCTCGGGCTCGACCTCCCCTACTGGACCGAGGACGAGGGCTTCGACCTCGACTTCCACATCCGCGAGTCGGCCGTGCCCCCGCCCGGCGACGACCGGCAGGTCGCGCAGACCGTCGCGCGGATCTTCGCCCGCCCGCTCGACCGTTCGCGCCCGCTGTGAGAGCTGTACCTGATCCACGGCCTCGAGGGGGGCCGCGTGGCCCTGCTGACCAAGGTCCACCACGCGGTCGTGGACGGCGTCTCGGGCAACGAGATCCTGACCGTCCTGCTCGATCCCAGCCCGGAGGGCCGTGTGATCGAGCCTCCCGGCGAGGACGGCCCGGCCGGCCGGCGCCCCGGCGACCTCGAGATGCTCGGCCGCGGGCTCGCCGGCCTGGCGCGCCAGCCGGTGCGGGCGCTGCGCTCGGTACCGACCGCCCTTCCGAACCTCACCGAGTTGCCGGGCGCCAACGCGTTCCCCGGCGTGCCGACGCTCTCGCGCGCGCTGACCGGCGCCCGCCACGCGCTGGGCGGGCCGCAGGATCCCGGCATCCTCGAGGTCACCGGCGCCCGTCCACCGCGCACCTGCTTCAACGGCCCGATCTCCGCCCACCGGAGCTTTGCCTTCGGATCGGTTTCGCTCGACACGGTGAAGGCGATCAAGGACGCGGCGGGTGTGAAGGTGAACGACGTGGTTGTGGCGGTCTGCGCGGGCGCCGTGCGCGAGTTCCTGCTCGAGCGCGACGAGCTGCCCGACGATCCCCTGGTGGCGATGGTCCCCGTCTCGGTGCGCGCCGAGGACGAGCAGGGCACCTTCGGCAACCGTATCTCGACGATGATCGTCCCGATCCCCACCGACGTGGCGGACCCGGTGGGGCGCCTCGAGCGGGCGCACGAGCTGCTTCGGAGCGCCAAGGAGCACCACGCGGCCCTGCCCGCCGACCTGCTCACCGACGCGTCGGCCTTCGTCCCGCCGGCGGTGGCGGCGCTCGCCGCGCGAACCACGGTGGGAATCCTGGGCCGCACCCGGCCGCCGCTCAACCTCGTGATCTCGAACGTGCCCGGCCCGCGCTCGCCGCTGTTCCTCGGCGGGGCGCGACTCGAGGCGCACTACCCGGTGTCGGCGGTGGTGGATGGCGTGGGGCTCAACATGACCGTCATGAGCTACCTCGACCACGTGGACTTCGGCATCGTGGCCGACCGCGACCAGCTGCCGGACCTGTGGCCGCTGCTCCGCGCGTCGCAGCGGGAGGTGGGCCACCTGGCGGCTGAGCTCCTTCCGGCCGACGAGGCCGATGAGCCTTCTGTGACGCACCCCTCACACGCGCGCTGACCCGCGCGCGAGAGTGCGCGCATGACACCCGCCGAAGCGGCGTTCCGGGCCGAGGTCGACGAGTACTGCGCGGTCCACCCGGAGCTTTTGACGGTCCGCCCGGCGGGCGACGGCCGCTTCGAGATCCACGCGCAGTGGAGCGGGCGCGAGAGCGTCCTGCGCGCCGTGTTCGTGCGGCGGGTGCTCGCGAGCGCCGGGGTGGAGTCGCATCCGTCCAGTGCCGACGGAGGGCGCGCGTGGGCGCTCCGCATCGGCCCCGTGCCCGCCGAGCAGGTGGGCGAGCTGATCGACTCCTGCATCTGGCCCCCTGTGGCTTAGCGTTGAGATTAGGCGGCGACAGCCAGGCCCTCGCGGGTCTGGGTTGGCTCGCCTGACGGCGAGTCTTCGCGCTTCGGCGGGCTGTGCCCGGCACGGGTGCTGGGGCTTACCTGGTTAAACCAGAACCGCGACGCCCCGGTGAAGGAAGCCAACAGTCCCTGCTGCTCGACCGTCGGGTCCAGCGCAAACCGATACGCCTGCCGGATCAGGCTGACATCTCCCATGACCCGAACATACGTTCAGACTCGGACAACAAACCCCAACAGAAGACGGGGTTGCCCCGGAGGTAGACTGGCCGTGACTCGTGACGGTCCAGGATGTCGATGAGGCGCTTCTAGACACTGTCTGCTCCCGCCTCCGGGAGCACCTCAGCGGCGACGAGGCGGCACAGGCGGAGGCGTTCGCACGCCAGTACTACCGCTGGGTCTCGCCGGAAGACCTCGCCGACCGCAGCGAGCTCGACGTCTACGGCGCCGCGCTCGCCCATTTCGACCTCGCCCGGCGGCGTACGCCCGGCACCCCGAAGGTGCGGATCTACAACCCGCGCTTCGAGGCGCAGGGCTGGCGCTCGACGCACACCGCGGTCGAGATCGTGACCGACGACATGCCGTTCCTGATCGATTCGGTCGCCATGGAGCTGAACCGGCGCGGCTTCGGCGTATACCTGATCATCCACCCCGTCATCCAGGTACGGCGCGACGAGGACGGTTGCCTGCTCGAGGTGCTCCCGCACGGCACCGAGGCGGAGGACGCGGTGGCCGAGTCGGTGATCCACGCGGAGGTGGCCCGGCACACCGACGCGGGGGAGCTCGCCCAGCTGGAGCGCCACCTGCTCCGCGTGATCGGCGAGGTGCGGGCGGCGGTGGAGGACTGGACCGAGATGCGCGCCCGGGCGCTCAACGTGGTGGCCGAGCTCGGCACGGACCCGCCGCCGATCGACGGGAGCGACATCCCCGAGGCGAGGGCGTTCATCGCCTGGCTCGAGGACCACAACTTCACGTTCCTCGGGACGCGCGACTACGAGCTCTCGCGCGACGAGGACGGCGAGACGCGGCTGGTGTCGGTGCCCGGCTCGGGGCTCGGCGTGCTGCGCCAGGCGGGCGGCCAGGAGAGCGCACGCGGGTTCGACAAGCTGCCGCCGGCCGTGCGCGCCCGCGCGCTCGAGCCCTACCTGCTGAACCTCACGAAGGCCAACTCGCGCGCCACCGTGCACCGACCCGCCTACCTCGACTATGTCGGAGTCAAGCAGTTCGACGAGGAGGGGAACGTGGTGGGCGAGCGGCGCTTCCTCGGCCTCTACACGCACACGGCCTACCACGCCAGCCCTAGCGAGATCCCGATCCTGCGCCGCAAGGTCGACGCCGTGCTCGAGCGCGCCGCGTTCCCCGAGGGCAGCCACAACGAGAAGGCGCTACTCGAGATCCTCGAGAGCTACCCGCGCGACGAGCTGTTCCAGATCTCGATCGACGAGCTCTTCCGGATCGCCATGGGGATCCTGCACCTGGGCGAGCGCCAGCGGATGCGGCTGTTCGCCCGCCGGGACACCTTCGACCGCTTCCTCTCCTGCCTCGTGTTCGTCCCGCGCGACCGCTTCAACACGGAGAACCGCCGCCGCATCGAGGGGATCCTTAGGCGTGCCACCGGCGCCACCAGCATCGACTACACCACGCGCGTCTCCGAGTCCGTGCTCGTGCGGCTGCACTATCTGGTCTACGCGGAGCCCGGGAAGCTGCCGCGAATCGACGAGCGGGAGATCGAGACGCTGCTGGTGGCGGCCACCCGCTCCTGGGCCGACGACCTCGAGGAGGCGCTCCTCGAGGAGCACGGGGAGGAGCGGGGCAGCATGTTGTTCCGTCGCTACCGCGACGCCTTCCCGCCCGCGTACCGGGCCGACTGGGTGCCGCGCTCGGCGCTCGCCGACATCGGTCAGATCGAGGCGCTGCGGCAGCCCGATGACCTCGCGCTCCGGCTCTACCGCCCGCTCGAGGCGCCGTTGGGGACGCTCCGCGCGAAGGTGTTCCGCGCGGGGACGCCGTTGGCGCTGTCCTCGATGCTGCCGCTGTTCGAGGACATGGGCGTGGAGGTGGCCGACGAGCGCCCGTACGAGATCAAGCCGAGCGAGTGCGAGCGCGTCTGGATCTACGACTTCGGCCTCACCTACCGCGGCGGGGAAGACCTCCAGACCGACCTGGTGCGGGAGACGTTCCAGGAGTCCTTCATCCGGGTCTGGCGCGGCGATGCGGAGAGCGACGGCTACAACCGGCTGGTCCTGCGCGCCGGGCTCACCTGGCACGAGACCACCGTGATCCGCGCGATCGGCCGCTACCTGCGCCAGGCCGGGACCACGTTCAGCGACCGCTACGTGGAGCAGGCATTGGGCACGAACGCCCCAGTCGCGCGGATGCTCATGCACCTGTTCAGGGCCCGCTTCGAGCCTGGGCACGCGGATGCGGAGGAGGTCGACCAGCTGGTCGAGTCGATCGGGGAGTCGATCGACGCCGTCGAGAGCCTTGATCAGGACCGGATCCTGCGGAACTTCCTCGACGTGGTGCAGGCGATGCTGCGCACCAACTTCTTCCAGCCCGCCCCTGCTGACGGGCCCAAACCGTGCCTCTCGTTCAAGCTGGACCCGTCGCGGCTTCCGTGGCTGCCGCTGCCGCACCCGCGCTTCGAGATCTTCGTCTACTCGCCGCGCACCGAGGGGGTCCACCTGCGCGGCGGCCGCGTGGCCCGGGGCGGGATCCGGTGGTCCGACCGGCGCGAGGACTTCCGCACGGAGGTGCTCGGGCTGATGAAGGCGCAGATGGTCAAGAACGCGGTGATCGTGCCCGTGGGCGCCAAGGGCGGCTTCGTCGTCAAGCGCCCGCCGCCGGGCGGCGACAGGGAGGAGATTCTCGCCGAGGTCGACGCCTGCTACCGGACCTTCATCGGCGGGCTGCTCGACCTCACCGACAACATCGTCGACGGCGATGTGACCCCGCCGCCCGACGTCGTCCGTTACGACGAGGACGACCCCTACCTGGTCGTGGCGGCGGACAAGGGCACGGCCGCGCTTTCCGACGTGGCCAACGAGGTGTCCGCCCAGTACGGCTTCTGGCTCGGCGACGCCTTCGCCTCGGGCGGCTCGACGGGCTACGACCACAAGAAGATGGGCATCACCGCGCGCGGAGCCTGGGAGTCGGTCAAGCGTCACTTCCGCGAGCTCGAGCACGACGTGCAGAGCGAGGACTTCACCGTGGTCGGGATCGGCGACATGTCCGGCGACGTGTTCGGAAACGGGATGCTGCTGTCGCCGCACATTCGTCTGGTGGCCGCCTTCGACCACCGCCACGTCTTCATCGACCCGGACCCGGACGCGGCTACGAGCTTCGAGGAGCGCAGGCGGCTGTTCGACCTTCCGCGCTCGTCCTGGGACGACTACGACCGCGAGCTGATCTCGGAGGGCGGCGGGGTGTGGGCGCGCACCGCCAAGTCGGTGCCGCTGTCGGAGCAGGCGCGAGGCGCGCTGGGCGTGGAAGACGAGGCGCTCGCCCCGAACGACCTGATCCGGGCGGTGCTGCGGGCGCCTATGGACCTGCTCTGGAACGGCGGGATCGGCACGTACGTGAAGGCGAGCGGCGAGACGCATTCCCAGGCCGGCGACAAGGCGAACGACGGCGTGCGGGTGGACGCGAGCGAGCTGCGCTGCAGGGTGGTCGGCGAGGGCGGCAACCTCGGCCTGACGCAGCGCGCGCGGATCGAGTACGCGGCGGCCGGCGGCAAGATCAACAACGACGCGATCGACAACTCCGCCGGCGTGGACTGCTCTGACCACGAGGTCAACATCAAGATCCTGCTGGACGCCGCGGTGAGTGACGGCGACCTGACCGCCAAGCAGCGCAACGAGCTGCTCGCCGGGATGACGCAGGCGGTGGCGGAGCTGGTGCTGAAGAACAACTACGAGCAGTCCGAGACGCTGAGCCTCGCCGAGGTGCAGGCGTCCGCGATGGTCGACGTGCACGCCCGCTTCCTCGACCGGCTCGACTCCTCGCGCAAACTGAACCGCGAGCTGGAGGCGCTGCCCGGCGGCGAGGAGCTCGCCGAGCGCAAGCGGGCACACCAGGGGCTCACGAGGCCGGAGCTGGCGGTGGCGCTCGCCTACAGCAAGATCGACCTCTACGCCGAGCTGCTCGACTCCGACGTGCCGGAGGACCCGCACCTGTCGGAGGAGCTCGACCGCTACTTCCCCGACCCGCTGCCGGAGCGGTTCGGGGAGCTCATGCGGAGCCATCGGCTGAGGCGCGAGATCATCGCCACGCAGGTGGTCAACAACGTGCTGCACGGGGGCGGGACCACCTTCACGTTCCGGCTGCACGAGGAGAGCGGGGCCCCCGCGTCCGAGATCTCGCGCGCGTACGCGGCCGCGCGCGACATCTTCGAGATGCGGCCGCAGTGGGGCGATATCGAGATGCTCGACAACCGCGTGGGGGCCGGCGTGCAGATCGAGATGCTGCTGGCCGGGCGCCGGCTGATCGAGCGCGGCTCGCGCTGGCTCCTGCGCAACCGCCCGCGGCCGCTCGACATCGGGACCACCGTGCACTTCTTCGCGCCCGGCGCGGCGGTGCTCTACGACGCGGTCCCGCGGCTGCTGGGGGCCTCGGACCTGGAGCCGCTGGCGGTGCGCGCGGAGGAGCTCGAGCAGGCGGGCGTGCCGTCGGCTCTCGCCATGCGAGTGGCGTGCCTCGGCACGATGTTCGCCACCTTCGACATCGTGGAGGTGGCAGAGCAGGCGGGCCTCGACGTGGAGCAGGTGGCCGCGGTGCACTTCCAGCTGGGCGAGAAGCTCGAGCTCCACTGGCTGCGCGACCGCATCGTGGCGCTGCCGCGCGACGACCGCTGGCGCGCGCTCGCCCGGGCCGCCCTTCGCGACGACCTGTACGGCCTGCACCGGGCCCTGACCGCCGCGGTGCTGCGCGATGCGCCGCCCGCCGGCACCGCGAACGAGCGCGTGGACGCCTGGGTGGCGGCAAACCCCGCCTCCGACCGCTGCCTCCAGACGCTCGCCGAGATCCGCGTGGGCCGCGTGTTCGACACGACCACCCTGCCCGTGGCGGTGCGCGAGGTGCGCAACCTGCTGGGCGCGCCCTCGCAGACCTAAGCCCGACCGACTCAAGGGGTCAGACCCCCTGAGTCCGTGAGCCCCGACCTCGTGCGGCGCCTGGTGCTGGTGGCCGGTGTCTTCCACCGCGACGGCTGGCACCCCTCGGCGGTGCACTGGCCCGAGGGGCTCGACCCCGACAGCGTGCCGGGCAAGATGGCCCGTATGCACGCCTCGGAGCCCACGCTGAGCGCGTCCGACCTCGACGAAGTGAGGAGCCGCACCCTCGTAATGGTCGGCGACGACGACGAGGTCTCGCTCGAGCACGCCGTCGAGATGTACCGCGGCGTGCCCAACGGCGAGCTCGCGGTCGTGCCGGGCACCTCCCACGGCCTGCTGGTGGAGAAGCCCGACCTTTGCAACAGGATGGTCGTCGACTTCCTGACCACCGATCCGGTGCCCCAGATGGCGCCCATCCGACGCGCGTGATCGTCGACCTGGTCCCGTTCATCCTGGTCAGCGACGTCGCCCGCTCGATCGCGTTCTACGAGGCGCTCGGCTCTGTGCACGGGATCCGGATGGACACGGCCACATGGTCGCCGAGCTCTTCGAGGGGTCCGTGGGGAGCGAGCCGCCGCGCTAGCCTGCGCGCCCGTGCGCGAGCTTCTATCGGACCTGATGGACGCGGCCGCGAGGCGGGCCGAGTACGCCGACGCGCGCTTCGTGCACACCCGGGTCGAGCGGCTGTCCACGCGAAACGGCGCCGTGGACCGGCTCGACTCCATCGAGGAGGAGGGCATCGGGGTGCGGGTGCGAGCCGGCGGATCGTGGGGCTTTGCCGCCACGGGCGGGACGGGCAAGGCGGATAGCGAGGCAGCGCTCGACCGCGCGCTTGCCGTGGCCGCCGCCCAGCCGCCGGCCTCCGGCGCGCCGCTCGCCCCCGAGCCACCGGCGCGCGGGGACTACGAGAGCCCGGCCGGCCGCGACCCGTTCGCCGTGCCGCTCGAGGAGAAGCTCGCGGTGCTCGTGGCCGCCGAGGCGGGCCTTCGCACCGAGCCGGGGGTGGTCCTGACGCTGGCGAGCTTCGAGGCTCTCCGCGTGGACAAGCTGTTCGCGTCCACCGAGGGGGCGCTGTGCCGCCAGCGGCTCACCGAGTGCGGCGGGGGCCTGACGGCGGTCGCGGTGAGCGGCGACGAGAGCCAGATCCGCTCGTTTCCGGCGTCGCACGGGGGGCACGTGGCGCAGGCCGGCTACGAGCATTTCCTCTCGCTCGACCTGGCGGGGGAGGCGCCGCGCGTGTCGGAGGAGGCGGTGGCGCTGCTGCGGGCGCCTGCCTGCCCGCCCGGCCGGCGGACGCTCGTGCTGGTCGGGGAGCAGCTCGGCCTGCAGGTGCACGAGTCGGTGGGCCACGCGGTGGAGCTCGACCGGGTGCTCGGCCGGGAGGCGTCGTACGCGGGCACCAGCTTCGTGCCCGCGGACGGGACCGGCTCGCTTCGAATCGGCTCGCCGCACGTGAGCGTTACGGCCGACGCGGGCAGCCCCGGCGGGCTCGGCTCGTTCCGGTGGGACGACGAGGGCGTGGAGGGGCGGGCGGTGCCGATCGTGCGCTCCGGCGTGCTGGCCGGCTTTCTGTCCTCGCGGGAGACGGCGGCCGAGATCGGCCTGGAACGCTCAGGCGGGTGCATGCGCGCGGAGGGCCACGCCCGGCAGCCGATCGTGCGGATGACGAACGTGAACCTGGAGCCCGGCGACGCCGGGACCCTCGAGGAGCTGATCGCCGCCACCGATGAGGGCCTGCTGATCGACACCAACCGCTCCTGGTCGATCGACAACCGGCGGCTGCATTTCCAGTTCGAGGGCGAGGCCGCCTGGGAGATCGCGGGAGGACAGCGGGGACGGCTGCTGCGCAACCCGAGCTACGCAGGCGTGACGCCGGAGTTCTGGGCGAGCTGCGACGCCGTCTGCTCGCCGTCGGAGTGGCGCCTCGTGTCGCTGCTCGACTGCGGCAAGGGTGAGCCGGGGCAGGTGATTCGGGTGTCGCACGGCTGCGCCCCGGCGCGCTTCCGCGACGTGGAGGTCGGCGTGGCGTGAACAGCGTCGAGCTGGCCCAGCGGGCCGTGGCGGAGGCGCGGGGCGACGCGCTCGCGCACGTGACGCGCGAGCGCTCGCTGACGCTGCGATTCGCGGACGGGCGCCCGACACAGGCAACCGCCCTCGACGACCTGTCGGTGGAGGTGGCGGTGGTGCGCGACGGTCACGTGGGACGGGCGTCGACGAACGCACTCCACGGGGAGGCGCTCGCCGGGTGCGCTCGCCGGGCGGAGGCCGCCGGGGACGCGGCGGCGGCAGCCTCGCGGCACGGGGTGCATCCGGGGTTCGGGGCGATCGGGGCGCCATGCGGTGGCGGCAACGAGGGGCACGACCCCTCCACTGCCGAGCTCAATCCCTCAATAGGGGGTGTGGCCCTGTCCGGCGTCTTCGCCGTCGCCGAGCGCCATGCCCTCTCCGCTCATGGAATCTGGAGCGCGGCCGAGCAGGAGCGGGCCTTCGCCACTTCCTCCGGGCATTCCGCGCTCGACCGCACCACGGACGCGTACATGAAGGTGATCTGCATCGCACCCGGTGGCCGCTCCGGCTACGCCGCCAAAACCGCGGTGGCCGCCGGGGCGCTTGAGGCCGATCGGCTCGCCGAGCGCGCGGCGGCCAAGGCCGCGGTCCCCGGCGCCCCGGTCGAGCTACCTTCGGGCGAGTACCCAGTGGTGATGGAGCCGCACGCGACCGGCTGGCTGCTCGACCTGCTCGGCGACACCGCTCTGAACGGCCTCGCACACGCCGAGCGACGCGGCGCGTTCGCCGGCCGGCTCGGGCAGGCTGTCGCCGCTCCGGCGATCAACCTGGCCGACTCCCCGCGCGGGGCGTCCACACTGCCGCGCGCCTTCGACGCGGAGGGCGTGCCGAAGACGCCGATGCCGCTGATCCAGGACGGGGTGGCGGGCGCCGTGGTGCACGACCGGCACAGTGCAGCGCTGGCGGGCGTCGATACCACGGGACACGCCACCGCCCCAGGGGGCCACCCGCACGGCCCGAGGCCCGTGAACCTCGTGCTCGCCGGCGGCGGTGCCACCGACCTCGACGAGCTGTGCGCGCCGGTCGACCGCGGCATCTACGTGACCCGGCTCTGGTACGCCAACGTGGTTCGGCCCAAGGAGACGTTGATCACGGCGGTCACTCGCGACGGCACCTTCCTGATCGAGGACGGGCGCGTGACGCGTCCGCTCAGGGACCTCCGCGTGACCGACTCCGTGCTCCGCATCCTGTCGCGCGCCTCCGACCTGACCGCCGGGCAGGAGCTCACGAGCGACGGCGAGTTCTACGGCCGCAGGTTCGCCTACGGCGTCGTATGCCCCGGCCTACGTGCGAGCGCGGTGCGCTTCACGGGCCCCGCGGGGTAGCGCGGGCGGGATGCCGCAAAGCTCAGATCTTCAGCAGGATGATGATGTTCGCCACGAAGATCAGCGAGAACACGACGGTCCAGCGGTTCAGGTTGCGCTCCACGAGCGAGCCGCCGCCGAACGGCCCGGCGCCCGTGCCGACGCCGAACGCGCCGGACAGGCCGGAGTCCTTGCCCGAGTGCATAAGGATGAGGGCGATGAGCACCACGCACAGGATGATCTGAAGTCCGCTGAGAATCGCTTCCATCCGCCGTGGAGCTTAGCCCGGATCCACCGGTTCGGTCGGGCGGTTCCGTCCGGTTCGGGATGAAGAATGACCCCCTGAGCAGGGAAAAAGCGACCGATTAGGGCGGTCGCGTCCTGCGTCAGGAGGTCACCTTCATGGTGCAGGATGACGAGTCGGTCGGACTGGACGCTGTGAAGGTCGAGTTCGACGATGAGCGGGCGGTCTCGTGCGCTGGCGTGATGGTCGTCGCGACGCTCGCCCAGCGGCTGGGGATCGAGGCGCTGGCGGGCGATCTGGTTGGGCTGCGGCGCGACCGGCCGGGGGCGGCCAACGCGGGCCGAAAGGTGATGGCGGTCCTCTACGCGATGGTGCTGGGCGCGGACAGCATCGACGACTGTGGCGTGCTGCGCGCCGGGCGCACGGGCCGGCTGCTGGGCGGCTGGATCCCCGCGCCTTCGACGCTTGGCACGTTCCTGCGCGCGTTCACGTTTGGGCACGTGCGCCAGCTCGACAAGCTGCTCGGCCAGGCGCTCGAGCGGGCCTGGAAGGCGGGCGCCGGCCCGGGCGACGAGCGGCTAGTGATCGACGTCGACAGCTTCGTCGGCGAAGTGTGCGGCCGGCTCAAGCAGGGCGCCGCCTACGGCTACACGCAGCTGCTGGGCTACCACCCGATACTCGCGACCCGGGCCGACACGCGCGAGGCGCTGCACATCCGCCTCAGAAAGGGCTCGGCGAACACGCAGAAAGGGATTGTCCGCTTCACAGACGAGCTGATCGCGCGTGTGACCCGCGCCGGCGCCAGCGGCGTCAAGCTGCTGCGCGCCGACTCGGGCTTCTGGAACACCAAGGTCTTCGAGCGCCTCGAGCGCGCGGGCTGGCAGTACTCGATCGGCGTGCGGATGATCAAGACCGTCCGCGCCGCGGTCGAAGCGATCCCCGAGCGGGCCTGGAAGCAGGTCGAGGACTACCCCGACGAAGGCGAGGCGCAGATCGCCGAGACCGTCCATGGCGGCCGGCGGCTGATCATCAGGCGCACCCGGCTGGTCGGCCCGCAGGCCGAGCTGTGGCCCGACTGGCGCCACTTCGCGTTCATCACCAACCGCGACGAGGACATCGCGCTCGTCGAGGCCGAGCACCGCGAGCACGCCGTCGTCGAGCAAGTCATCGCAGACCTCAAAGACCAAGCGCTGGCGCACTTCCCCTCCGGCCAGTTCAACGCCAACGCGGCGTGGACGGTGCTCGCCGTGCTGGCGCACAACCTGCTGCGCTGGACACAGCTGCTCGGCCTGCCCGACACGACCGTCCGCGCCGCCCGCACCCTACGCCGCCGCCTGCTTGAGATCCCCGGCCGCCTGACCCGTCACGCCCGCGGCTGGACGCTTCACCTCCCGGCCCGCTGGCCCTGGCACGGCGACTACATCAGCGCCCTCAACCGGATCCGCGTGCTGCCCGCCGCCGCCTGACAGCGGCCCGGCGCTAACCACAACCCGAAGACCCTCCGCGCGCATCAGAGCGCAAGCACCGCCGCCCGCGAGCACCCCAAAACGCCTCCGCGGAAACACCGCCAAGCCCCGACGACCCCGACCACAACCTCCACGAAGACCCCGTACGCCAGCGAGCCACCGCGCACCCGATTTCACATCACCCAGCCACCCGATCGGTGGATCCGGGCTTAGTGACCACCTAGCTGGGCGTGCGACCCTCGAGCCGGTCCAGCTCCCGCAGGATCTCGATCGCCTCGCCGCGCAGGTCGCGGTCGACGGCCCGCCAGTCCTCCCGCGAGACCTTGCCCATCCGGTGGTCGAGCTCCGCGTCGCGGATCTCGCGGTACTTGGCCTCCTTGGCGGCGCGCAGCTCCTCGATGCGGGTTTGGTCGTGGCGCTCCGCTCTTTCGCCGCTGAGCAGCGGACGCGTAACGACGACCGCGATGAGGGCGACCAGCACGATCAGGGCGAGCCCGTACTCCATGCGCTTGACGTTAGCCCCGCATGGCGCGGGCAACGTCAGGCGCGCGTGAGTTCGCGGCCCACCCGCGCCGCGTAGAGCGAGCGCACCCGGCGCAGCCGCGCCTCCGGCGACGGCCAGACGGCCACGAGCGCGCCCAGCACCGCGATCGCGCCGCCGATCCAGATCCAGGCCACCAGGGGCGACACGATCGCCCGGAAGGCGGCCGGCGGCGGATTGTCGCGGTAGAGGTCGGCGAGCGTGCGGATCACGAACGCCTGGACCTGCCCGGGCGACTCGGCGAACTGCCGATCCGCGCGGGCGATCGGGTCCTCCAGCGAGACCAGGTCGGGGCGGACCGCCAGCCAGAGGTCGCGCCGCAGGCCCCAGCGCACGTCGACCTCGCTGGTCGCCTCGCCCTCGAAGAACCGCGATATCGCGCCCTTGGAGGGATCGGCGGTCGAGTAGTAGTTGCGCGACGGGTGGAGCGTGAAGGCCTGGCCGCCCCGGCGCACGTCCAGCACCGCGCCGAGCGAGATCGGCGCCCCGGTGCCGCCGCCGTCCCCGCCGAGCCGGGCGGTCGCCTCGCGGTAGGTCACCTCGTAGTCGTCGATGCGAATGCTCTCCCCCGGCGACAGGCGCACGTCGCGCTGCTCGAGGAACGCCGACGATGCCGCCACCCCGAGGATGAGGACGGCGATCCCGGCGTGCACCAGGTAGCCACCATAGCGGCGCCGGTTCCGCCCCGCCAGCCGCACGAGGGCACGCGGCCACGACTCCGAGGTCATCACGCGGCGGGCCGAGGCCCCACGAACGAACTCCTGCCCGACGACGCCGAGAACGAAGGCGACGAAGAAGAACATGACCAGCGAGGGCACACTCTGGGCTGCTTCCGTAAGCGTGAGCATTGCTGCAAGGGCCACCAGCGCGAGGGCGATCGGAGTCGCGACGATGCGCACCAGCCGCCGCGGCGTCACGCGCCGCCAGGCCAGCACGGGACCGATCCCCGTGAGCAGCACCAGCACCAGCGCCAGCGGCGTCACGATCCGGTTGAACCACGGCGGCCCAACCGTCTCCTCGGTGCCGGTCAGCGCCTCCGAGATCAGCGGGAAGAAGGTGCCCCACAGCACCACCAGGCAGAGCGCCACGAGCACCAGGTTGTTGAGCAGGAAGAACGCCTCGCGGGAGAGCAGCGAATCGAGGCGGGCCTCGGAGCGCAGGTCAGGCAGCCGGAGGAGGATCAGGCCCGCCGACAGCGCAATCACGCACGCGATGAACACCAGCATCTGAATGCCGATGGTGGAGGCGCCGAAGGCGTGGATCGAGTCGAGGATGCCGCTACGCACCAGGAAGGTGCCGAGCAGCGCGAGCGTGAACGTCGCGCAGATCAGCGAGACGTTCCACACCTTCAGCATCCCTCGCTTCTCCTGCACCATCATCGAGTGCAGGAACGCGGTGCCGATCAGCCACGGCATCAGCGACGCGTTCTCCACCGGGTCCCACGCCCAGTAGCCGCCCCAGCCGAGCTCCGAGTAGGACCACAGGGCGCCCAGCAAGATGCCGGTGCCGAGGAAGGTCCAGGCGATCAGGGCAAAGCGGCGGGTGGCCCGGATCCAGTCGGCACCGGGGCGGCGGGCGACCAGCGCGCCGATCGCGAAGGCGAAGGGGATCGAGAAGCCGACGTAGCCCGTGTAGAGCATCGGCGGGTGGATCATCATCGCCGGATGGCGGAGCAGCGGGTTCAGCCCCGCGCCCTCCTGCGGCGCCACGGCGAGCGTGTCGAAGGGGTTCTCCCAGCCCACCATGAGGAGGAGGAAGAAGCCGGCCACGCCCGCCAGCACCGCGGTCGCCCACGGCGCGATGTCGCGCAGGGTGCGCCGGGTCAGGAAGAGCACCGCGCTCGCGAAGAGGGACAACAGGGTCGCCCACAGGAGGAGCGAGCCGTCCTGGGTGGCCCAGACGGCCGTGACCTTGTAGAAGGTCGGCGTGTCCGTAGACGATCCCTCGGCGACCAGCGCGTAGGAGAAGTCCGAGCGCAGGAACGCGGACTCGAGGATCGCGAACGCGGCCACGCAGAGCGCCGCGATGCAGTAGATCGCCCGCCGGCCCGAGGTGACCCACTGACGCCGTCCGGTGACCGCGCCGTACGCGGACGCCCCGGCCGCGTACAGGGAGGTCAGCAGGCCGACGGTCAGGCAGGCGGAGCCGACCCCCGCCACTAAGCGCTCCCCGCCTCAATTACCGTCGCGCTACTTTCGGCGGGAAGCACTAAGTCGACTTGTCCTCGGTGAACTTCGACGGGCACTTGGTGACGAGCGAGTCGCGCTCGGCGACGAACGTGCCCCTGGTCAGCTCGCCGGACACGATTACCTCGCGCCCCTCCCGGAACGGGTCCGGGACCACGCCGGTGTAGACGACCGGCACCGATGCCGTGCCGTCGCGATCGCGGATCTCGAAGCGAAGCTCGTCGCCCCGCCGTGCGATGGAGTCCTTCACGACCTTCCCGGTCAGGTCGTAGGAGCGGCCCTCGCGGAGCTCCGACGGCTTCGCCGCCTCGGAGGAGGCGCTGAAGCTCGTGTAGACGAGCACCGCGGCGAGGCAGACGGCCGCGCCGAGCGCCACCGCAAGCCTGAGCTTCCGCTTCCGGGCCGGGTTCATCGCCTGGGATTTTGGCAGGCGTCAGTCGCGCCGACTCGGGTGCCCGTCGCCGGGCCAGGGCGAGAGCAGCAGGATCAGGCGCGCGTCTGCCGTGGCCCGCACCTCGTGGCGCTCCGCGGGCTCGAAGTGGGCGAGGAAGCCGGGGCCGCCGGTGACCGTCCGTCCGGCCTGCTCCACCTCGATCTCGCCGGACGCCACCATGAGCCAGGCCCGCTCGTGCACCTGATGCTCCTGGAGCCTCTCGCCGCCGGGCAGGTTGATCGCGATCACGCGCGTCTCGTCGTCCGAGCGAAGCACCTCCGGCTGGCGCGGCTCGACGGAGAGCGATGCGACGTCCCAGGTGTCCATTTCCGATTACCCCCTGTGGCCTCGGGTCGGATGCTATGCCACGGCGCGATCGGGCTCGCGCTCGGCACGCCGCGCCATCCACTCCGCACCGGGATGGTCCGTGAGCCCGTGGGCGATGATCGAGGCGAACACCGCGAGGGCGGCGATGCCCGTGAGCCGCTCGGTGTCCGGCGCGGCGGACCCGAGCACGAACAGCGCGAACGTCATCGTGGCCACGCCCTTCGGGCCGAACCACGACATGAACGCCTTGGCGGCGGTGTCCACCTGCCGGCTGCCGGCGAGCGCGGTGAAGACGGCCACAGGCCGGGCCACGAGCAGCGTAAACGACGCGATCGCGACGGCCGCCCAGCCGTCCTCGAACATGATGTCGAACGTGAGGATGGCCCCGAAGACCAGGAATACGCCGAGCTTGACGACCTCGAGGATGTCCTCGGCTCGCACCTCGAAGCACTCCCGGATGTCGGGTCGCCAGATGCCGAACGCGATCGCCGCCACGAACACGGCGATGAATCCGTTGCCCTCCGGCGGCAGCACCGCGAGCCCGTAGGCCGCGAACGCCACGCCCAGCGCGTACATCGACTTCTGGTGCGCGCTCGTACCTCCCCCCAGTCCCTTGTCGCGGGGCATCACGCGCGCCGCGACGAACGCCACGGCCAGTCCGGTGGCGAGCCCGAAGCCAATGTCTTGGAGCACGAACTCCCACCAGACGAAGTCGTCGCGCGCCTCGGCGGCGGCGGTCAGGGCGAGCACCGCGGGCAGTGCGAGGCCGTCGTTGAGCCCGGACTCCAGGTTGAGCGAGTGGCGGATCAGCCGCGGCACGCGCGGGTTGGTCACGACGCTCGAGGACAGCACCGGGTCGGTGGGCGAGAGCAGCGCGCCCAGAAGGAAGGACTCCGTCCAGCCCAGGTCGGTCAGCGCGTGCGTCACGACCGCGACCAGCCCGGCAGTGATCGGCATGGCGAGGACCAGGTTGCGGAGTGGAAGATGCCATGCCTTCTGCAGCATCTCCTCCTCGACCTCGAGGCCGTCCCGAAACAGGATCAGCACCAGGGCGATCACGGCCAGCCCCTGAGCGAAGTCCGAGGTCGGGTCGATATCGAGCACCTCGAGTCCGCCCTGGCCGAGGATGAACCCCGCGACGACGAATACGGGCGTGAGCGAGAGGAAGCTGCGTCGCGCCACACCGGCCACGAGCGCGCCGGCCATTAGCAGCAGGCCAAAGACCGCGACCGGCTCCTCCAGGAAGTCCACTGCGGCGGCGAAGGGCGGCACCGGCGAAACTGTCGCATGAATCACGGGTTCGGAAAGCGTGTGGCAATCCGGGTACGGTGAGGGGCGCGTGAGGAGGGCTCTCGCTCGCACAGGACCCGCGTCCGCGCGGATGGTTCGCGCGCTCGCGACGGCCGCCGCATTCGCGGTGCTGCCATCGGCCGCAGCCGTGGCGGCCGAGCTGCCGCGCGCGCAGACGCTCTCGAGCGGCTGGGAGATGCGGGGCCAGCCCGCCGCGCCCGCTCCGCCGCAGCCGCCACCGCCGTTCGAGGGCCAGCCCGAGGGCGTGCCGGGCGCACCACAGGCGGCCCGCTCCCCGCGCGGACGGGTGAGCCAGGCGCCGCCCGGGTGGACGGAGGCGACTGTGCCGAGCGTCTTCAACCCGAGGGCGGTCGCCTCCGAGTACGAAGGAGCCGTGCGCCGCTACCGGCTGCGCTTCACGGGCCCCAGCACGCCGGAGGGTTTCCGCTGGCTGATCCGCTTCGAGAGCGTCCGGCGCGCCGCCACGGTGCTGCTGAACGGGCGCCGCCTCGGCCGCAACACCGATCCCTACACCCCCTTCACGCTCGAAGCGCGCGGCCTGCGGCCGGGGCGTGAGAACCGGCTGCTCGTGGTGGTCGACAGCCGCAAGGACCCGCGCCTGCCGGAGGGCTGGTGGAACTGGGGCGGCATCGTGCGCCCGGTGCGCCTCATCCCGGCCGGCAGCGCCCACCTTCACGACCTCGGGACCATGTCCGACGTCACCTGCACCGGCCCCGCTGCCGGCTGCCGCGCGGAGCTGCTCGTGGACGGCGTGCTGCAGAGAAGCGGCGACCGCCCGATCGAGCCCACGCTCGAGGTGGCGTTGCGCTCGCCCAGCGGCAGGCGTACGCGCAGGGTCTTCCGCCTGCCGCGTCAGCAGGGTGAGCGCCGCCGGGTTCGGGTGTCCGTGCCGGTGCCCGCGCCGCAGCTGTGGCGACCCGAGGAGCCCAGCCTGTACCGGGCGCGCATAACGCTGAGCGACCGGGGCCGGGTGCAGCAGGTCGAGCGGCGCAGGGTCGGGCTCCGCTCGGTCGAGGTGAAGGGCGGGCAGCTCTACCTCAACAACCGCCTGATCAAGCTGGCGGGCGCCTCGATCCACGAGGACATGCCGGGCAGGGGCGCGGCGCTGACCCGGGCCGACAACGCGCGCATCGTCGCCGACCTCGAGGAGCTGGGCGCCAACGTGACGCGCTCGCACTACGTGCTGAACGAGGACCTGCTCTCGCGCCTCGACCGCGCGGGCATCATGGTGTGGAACCAGGCGCCGATCTGGCAGCGCGACCGGGGCGCCAACATATTGCGCATCGACAGCCAGCGCAGGCGGGCCTGGGAGACGGTGCGACGCACAGTGATCGCCGCCCGCAGCCACCCGTCCGTGATCACGCACTCGGTGGCGAACGAGCTCTGGTCACGGCCCGACGAGCGCCCCGGCGTCACGCGTCGGTACCTCGACGCAGCGCAGCGCGAGGCGCGCGAGCTGGACCCGACGGTGCCGATCTCGGTCGACGTCAACGGACGGCCCCACCACCCCGAGCAGTTCACCTACCACGACTTCGACATGCTCGGGATCAACCAGTACTTTGGCTGGTACAGCTGGGTCGAGAACTTCGACGACCTGCCCCTCTACCTCCAGGAGATGCGCGACCTCTACCCGCAGCTGGCGCTCGTGATGACCGAGTTCGGAGCGGAGGCGCGGCCCGAGCTGGCGAGCGCGCCCGCGGACTTGAAGGGCGGCTACGCGTTCCAGAGCTTCCACCTTCAGCGCACGCTCGACGTGGCCGACGCCGCCCCGATCTCGGGCTCGATCTACTGGACCGTGCGGGAGTTCGAGATCTACCCTGGCTGGACCGGCGGGGCGGGGCGGCGGGCGCCCCAGTTCGAGCCCAACACCCGCCACCACAAGGGCCTGCTGACTTACGACGGCGAGAAGAAGCCGGCCTGGTTCCTTGCGCGTGACCGCTTCGCCGCCACGCCGCTCTACCCATGAGCCGTCTCCGGCTCGTCTTCTTCGCGGCGCTCGGCGCCTGGTTTGCGGCCGCGTCGCCCGCCGGGGCCCAGGCGCCCGAGCAGCCGGAGGATGTCGTGCGCACAGAGGACGCGGTGATCGAGCTGGCGAACGCCAAGCGCGCCGCCGCGGACAAGGTCGCCGCGGGCAAGCGCGCCGGGGATAGGGCGCTGCGGAAGTGCAAGCGCCGGGGCCCGGGTTGGGAGCGAATCCGCGCCGTGCGTGTGCCGGCCCAGCGGAGCCTGTTCAGGCGCGGCGCGAAGGCGCTTTGGAAGGACCTGAACGAGGTGGCCGGGGAGACGGCCGCGCTCGACGTCTACCGGAAGCCCTACGAGCGATTCGTCGAGCGGCTCGACGGGCGGCTGGACGACCCGGTGCTAAAGGCAGGAGTCGACGCGTGGCAGAGGCGCATCGCCTACTACGGGGCCGCCACCGGGTTCGGCACCTGCAAGACCTTCGAAAAGCTCCTGAAGCCAGTGCGGCAGTTCAAGGAGACCGTGCCCGCCGACTACCTGGCCGGCGACATCTACAACAGGATGGTCCGCTTCGTCGCGTTCAGGCGACGGAGGGCGGCCGCCCGGCACTGGGGCGCCGGCGACGACGCCGCGCTGCGGAACGCGCGCACCCAGCTGGTCGCGCTGGGCGGCGACCAGGGCTACGCCACCTTCTTCGCCTTCGGGCACTCGCTGCGCGGCTGAGCGGCCCCCCGTCTGGGGGCTTCGCCCCGGCGTGCGTCCGGTCCCTCAGCGCGCCTTCTTGGTGCGCTTCGAGCGGTTCTGCTTGGAGCGTTTCCTGCCGTCCGCCGTCCCCGAGGACTCGAAGTGCATCATCACCATCCTGGTGCTGATGCCCGCTTCGCCGTTGCTGGAGCGCCGCTGCGCGCACTCGGCCTCGATCTCGCCGACCCGGTTCATCGTCTCGACCAGCAGGTCGTTCACCTGCTCCCAGCCGGTTTGGTCCAGCACCAGGCGGCTGCGGCTCAGCTGGCGATCGGTACGCCCGTCGAAGGTGCCCGCATCGAGAGCGTCCGAGGTGTCCTCCCAGATCAGCTGGAGGGTGGCGTCGGAGATCCCTTGGCGTGCCGACGGAGGCAGGCGCCTCCAGTCCTTGTCGCTGAAAAAGGGGCGTACGACAGCGCGATAGAAGTGCTCGATCGCGCCGCGCCGCGGCTCGGTGCGCACAAGCTCGATGCACCCCATCTCGGCAAGCGTCTTCACGTGGTAGGAGACGTTGCCGAGCGGCTCCTCGATCTCGTTCGCGATCTGGTTCGGGCTCGCGACGCGCTCGTTCAGGATTGCCAGCACGTGCGCCCGGAGGGGGTGCGACAGCGCCTTTGCCAGACGCCGGTCGACAACCCCAGCGGCCTGCTTCGTCATTTCGGACTCCATTCCGTGGGGGCGGACCGGAACCTTATCTCGCCTGAAATCTGCTGAGTGCTCAGCCTCAGCCGGAGAACGCCTCTGCCAGCAGCACCACGGTCCCGAAGACCGCGGCAGCGATCGCGATCGCGCCGATCAGCCGCGGCGACGGGCCGCCGTGCACGCCCGTCTCGTGAACCACGGCGTGGCCCTTGCCGCGCGCGATCAGCCAGCGGTTGACCGGGAGCGCGAAGGCGCCGGCGATCACGAGCGCGACCGAGAGGCTGCCCCAGAACAGGACGTCGCCGAGCCCGGCGTCCATCGCGCCGGGGATGATCAGCAGGATCGCGTTGTCCACGATCTCCATCACGGCGATCGAAAGCGTGTCCGACGCGAGCGCGATCGGCACCACGGTGGCCAGCGCCATACCCGCCCGCAGGAGCGGGAGGCTGGTGAGGGCGTAGCCGAACAAGAAGGCGAGACCGATGGCGAGCGCGATCGTGGCCAGGTTGGACCATCCGAGCGCCGTGCCGATGGCAACGCCGGCGACCTCGCCGATCGCGCAGCCGGTCAGGCAGTGCAGCGTGGCCGAGAGCGCAACCCCGGTGAGCGCGCGGCCGGAGGTGGGCATCGCGTGGTGATGGTGCGTGGCGGCTTCCATGCTCACTGCAGCTTACCTTACCCCCTAGGGGTATCGATGAACCGATCTCGAACCCTCCCATGGCGCGCTCGTGAGACGCTTGCCGCCGCGATGTGCCCGATCGCTTTGGATACCCGCTGATGGCCGGCTACCGGTCACCGCTCCGGCCAGACGCCAACGCGGGCAGGGTGGCCCTCGTGACCGGCGGCGGCACCGGCATCGGCCGGGCCACCGCGCTCGAGCTCGCAGCCACTGGGGCGCGCGTGGTCGTCTGCGGCCGCCGCGAGGAGCCGCTCGAGCAGGTGCGCGGCGAGGTCGGGGAGCTCGGCGGGGAGTGCCTGGCGGTGCCGGCCGATTTGCGCGAGTCCGACGACGTGGATCGGGTGGTGGAGGCAACGCTCGATCGCTTCGAGGCGATCGACGTGCTCGTGAACAACGCCGGCGGCCAGTTCTCCGCGCCGGCCGAGGAGATCTCCGACAACGGCTGGCGCGCGGTCGAGCGCGCGACGGTCGACGCCGTCTGGAGCGTCACCCGGACGGCCGCCAGGCGGGCCATGATCCCCGCCCGCGGCGGGCTCATCGTGTTCGTCGGGTTCAGCCCGCTGCGCGGGATTCCCGGCTTCGCTCACGCTTCCGCAGGGCGCGCCGCGGTGGCCAACCTGGCGAGCGGGCTCGCGATCGAGTGGAGCCGACACGGCATCCGGGCGGTCTGCGTGGCGCCGGGGACCATCCGGACCGAGGCGCTCGCGGCGTACGGCGACGATGCGGTGGCGGCATGGGAGCGCTCCGTGCCGCTCGGGCGGCTCGGGCAGCCTGAGGAGGTGGCCGCCCTGATCGCGTTCCTCGCGAGTGCAGGCGGCGCCTACGTGACCGGGACCACGATCGTCGTGGATGGCGGGGCGGACGCGTGGGGACTCGCGGAGCCCCCGCCGCGGCCGGAGGCCGGACAGCCTTGAGCGTGTTGAGATCACGGAGATCGAGGTGAACCCGCTTCTGACTCTTCCCGATGGCGCGCGGGGACTGGACGCGCGGGTGGTGTTGCGGGCGTGAGCGGTCTCGTGGAGGTCGAGTCTCGGGGCGCCGCCGCCGTGATCAGGCTTCGACGGGAGGAGAAGCTGAACGCCCTCTCGAGCGCGCTCGAGCGGGAGCTGTCCGAGGCATTCCGCGACGAGCCGGTGCGTGGCAGCGCCTGCGTGGTCGTCACAGGCGGCGCCCGGGACTTCTCCGCTGGGGCGGACGTGAACGAGATGCGTGATCTCGACCCGGCGTCGATCCTCGCCTACTACCGCGAGACCGGAGGCGTCTACGAGGAGGTCGCGAGCCTCCCGCAGCCCACGATCGCCGCGATCGCAGGGCACTGCCTGGGCGGGGGCCTCGAGCTGGCGCTGGCGTGCGACTTCCGGGTGGCCGACGCCACCGCGTCCTTCGGCTTTCCCGAGGTCGGCCTCGGAATCGTGCCGAGCTCGGGCGGCACGCACCGGCTGGCCCGGCTCGTCGGGACCGCACGGGCGAAGGAGCTCGTGTTGCTGCGCGAGCGCTTCGGGCCCGAGGAGGCACTTGCGCTCGGGCTCGTCACCGAGGCGGTCGCGGAGGGCCGGGCGCTTCACCGCGCGCTCGAGCTGGCGGAGGGGCTGGCGGCGCTGCCGCCGCTTGCCGTGACACTGGCGAAGCAGACGATCGACGCGATGCCGGAGTCCTCACGCGAGGCCGGGCTGGCGCTCGAGCGGCTCGCGTACGGCCTGCTCGCCCAGACCGAGGACGCGCGCGAGGCGGCGGAGGCCTTCGCGGAGAAGCGGGAGCCGCGGTTTCGCTGACGGTGAGGCTCCAGAGAGGCCGCGCCTGCGGAGCGTGATGAACGACGGGCGATAGGGGGGGATGCCCGGAGTGGGTGAAACACATTGGTTGACCTATGGGCCACTAACGTGATGGACCCCTTGGGCGAGGCCCGGACCTGCCCCTTTATTGCCGTCGTTCGTAGGTAGCGGAACCCCCGCCGAAAAACCCCTCCCGCTACGCCCGCGCCTCCAGGTCCGCGGCCCGGCCGGCCTCCACGATCCGCCGCAGGAAGCCCTTCGTGCGCTCGTGCTTCGGAGAGCCGAAGATCGCCTCGGGCGGTCCCTGCTCGAGGATGGTGCCCTGGTACAGGAAGCAGACGCGATCGGCGATCTGCCGCGCGAAGCCCATCTCGTGTGTGGCGATCACCATCGTCATGCCGGTCTCGGCGAGCTCGCGGATCACGGTAAGCACCTCGCCGACCAGCTCCGGGTCGAGCGCGCTGGTGACCTCGTCGAGCAGCAGCAGGCGCGGCTGCATCGCGAGGGCGCGCGCGATGGCGGCGCGCTGCTGTTGGCCGCCCGACAGGCGATCCGGGTACTCGCGCTCCTTTTCAGCGAGGCCGAAGCGAGCGAGCAGCTCGCGCGCCCGCTCGTCTGCCGCTCCCTGCGGCATGCCGAGCACCCGCCGCGGGGCCAGCGTCACGTTCGAGATCACGTTCATGTGCGGGAACAGGTTGAAGGCCTGGAAGACGATCCCGATGTGCCGCCGCACCCGGTCGGGGTCGGTCTGCTCGGAGGTGATCTCCTCGCCCTCGAGCATGATCCGCCCGGCGCTGATCGGCTCGATCAGGTTGGAGCACTTGAGCAGCGTCGACTTGCCGCACCCGGAGGCCCCGATCAGGCAGACGACGTCGCCCTCGGCTACGTCGAGGTCGACCCCGCGCAGGACCTCCACGTGGCCGTAGCGCTTGTGAACACCCTCGAGCCGCAGCAGCGGCATGGCGGCATTCATGCGGTCGTGGCGGCCATCCGCCTGCGGTCGCGGTTGATCAGCCAGTCGGTTGTACGCGCCAGCGGGATGGTGATCGCGATGAAGAGCAGCGCCGCCATCGTGTAGCCGGTGAAGTTGAACGTCTCCGCGGAAAAGTTCTCGGCCGCCCGTGCCACCTCCACCAGGCCGAGTAGGCCGACCAGCGCGGTGTCCTTCTGCAGGCCGATGAAGTCGTTGAGGAGCGGCGGGATCACACGCCGGACCGCCTGCGGGAGGATCACGAAGCGCATCGACTGCCACTGGGTCAGGCCGAGCGAGCGGGCGCCGGCCGACTGACTCGGGTGCACCGAGTCGATCCCCGCGCGGTAGACCTCGGCTACGTAGGCGGAGTAGACGAGCACGAGCGCGATCACGCCGTACGTGAACACCGTCCGGTCCGAGATGAACTCGAGGCGCAGGGCGGGCAGACCGAGTCCGACCATGAATATGACGAGGATCAGCGGGATGGCGCGAAAGACGTCCGTGTAGATCAGCGCGACGATCCGCAGCGGCGCCAGCACCGGCCCGGGCAGGCTGCGGATGACCGCGACGGCGAGGCCCAACACGAGCACGAACGCCTCGGCCACCAGCATCAGCTTCACATTCAGCCAGAAGCCCTCGGCGACGGGCTCGAAGCTGTCCTCGAAGTGGCTCGCCGAGAAGAACGAGTCGACCACCTTTTCGGCGCCCGGCGAGGCCGCGATCAGCCCCACCACGGCGGCGAAGAACACGACCGTGCTCACCGCCGAGATCAGCGTGTTGCGGCGCCGCGAGCCGCGGCGGGCGGTGTCGAGCGCACCCGCCCCCGCCGGCCCCTGGGGTTCTATGGGGGTCCCGAAGCCGATCCCGGACATGAGAAGCGCCCGAAAGCTACTCGAGTGCCGGCAGGTCCTCGGTCCCGGGGAACCACTTGGCCTGCAGCCGCTTGAGTGTCCCGTCGGCCTTGATCGCCTCGATCGCCTTGTTCACCTCGGTCCTGAGCGGGTTTTCCTTCTCGAACAGCACGCCGTACTGCTCATTGGTCACGAACTGACCCGGCATCGCCACCTCGTCGCCGCGCTCCTTGACGATCTCCGAACCGATCGCCACGTCCATCAGGAAGGCGTCGATCTGTCCGTTGGCGAGCGCCTGCACCGCTGCCCCGAGCGTGCTGAACTCACGGGGCTGCTCGTTCGGCTGGATCGTGTCGTTGATGTAGTCGCCACCGGTTGTGGCCGCCTGGAAGCCGAACAGGAGGTCCTTCATCTCGTCGATCGACTGCACTCCCTCCGCCGGGCCGCCCTTCGTGACCAGGAAGCCCTGGTTCGCGTCGAAGTAGGGGACGCTGAAGTCGACGACCTGCGAGCGCTCCTCGGTGATGGTGATCTCGTTGATCGCCATGTCGAAGTCCTTGGGCGCCGGCGAGAAGAGGCCGGAGAACGGCGTTGAGACCCACTGCACCTTCGGCACGCCGAGCTCCTTGGCGAGCGCGTCCGCGAAGTCCACCTCGAAGCCCTTGGGGTCGTCGATCGGCAGCTCGAGGAAGCCCTGCACGGGGAACTCGGCCCCGACCGTGAGCTGGCCCTCGGTGTGGAGGTCGAGGTCGGCCGCCTGCGAGCCGCCCGAGCCACTGCCGGACCCGCCCCCGCCCGAGCCGCCGTCGTCGTCATCGTCGCCGCACGCCGCGAGCGCGAGTGCCGCCAACAGCACGGCGGCGAGCCAGAGCGCCGCCCTCCATCGTCCAGTCACTTCCGGCTCCCTCCCCAGGGGGTTGACTCGAGAATCAGTGTCTCTGATCGACGCGTCAGTTTAAAGTGTTCGCGCCGATGAGTGTTAAAGAGCGATCCGCGCGCAGCGGGCCGAGCCCGCCGCGGCCGGCCAAGGAGCGCCGCCGCCCGCGCGCCCTGCGGCCGCGGCCGAACCGGCCCGAGCAGATCCTCGCGGCCGCCTGCCGCGCCATCCAGCAGCGCGGCTTCGCGAACACGCGCATCGCTGACATCGCCGCCGAGGCGGATATGTCGACCGGGGCCATCCACTACTGGTTCGACGTCAAGGACGAAGTCCTCATCGCCGCGCTCAAGTGGGCCAGCGGGCAGCTGTTCGAGCGGCTCGAGCAACTCGCCGGCGAGGCCGGCAGTGAGCGTGAGCGGCTCGTGCTGCTGCTCGAGCACGCGGTGCCGGTCCCCGGGCCGCGGCGGGGCGAGTACGTGCTCTGGATCGAACTCTGGGTGCGGGCCTTGCAGGAGCCCGACCTGCTGCCCGAGTGCGAGGCGCTCTCGCGCCGCTGGCGCGGCTATTTCTTCGCCGCCGTCCGGCGCGGGACCGAGGCGGGTGAGTTCTCCCCGGCTTCCGACCCGGACGAGGTGGCCGAGCGCCTGATCGCCCAGGTGGACGGCCTAGGCTTCGAGCTCCTGCTGGGCTACTCGTGGACGTCGCCCGAGCGGATGCGGGCGCGCCTCTACGGCTTTGCCGCTGAGGAGCTCGGGATCGAGCGGCGGGCGCTGGAGCGCGACGCGCGGGCCGTGATCGCGTTGCTCGACAGGGACGCCGCATGAGCGGCGCGCTGGACGAACCGGCCACGGCCGTGCGCGCAGCCGGCGGGCGCGGCGCGGACGTGCTCGTCCGCGCGATGGAGGCGCTCGGCGCGACGGCCGCCTTCGGGGTGCCGGGCACCCACGCCCTGGCGATCTGGGAGGCCCTCCGCGAGAGCCCGATCGCGAGCCTCGGGACGCGCACCGAGCTGAGCGCCGGCTTCGCGGCCGACGGATACGCGCGCGCGAGCGGGCGCGTGGCGCCGCTGCTCCTTTCCACGGGCCCGGGGGCGCTGAACTCGCTAACCGCGCTGATGGAGAGCGCCAGCTCCCACGTGCCCGTGGTGGCGATCTCGAGCCAGATCCCGCGCGAGCTGATCGGGCGCGGGCGCGGCTTCCTGCACGATCTGCCCGACCAGCGCGCGAGCTTCGCGCCGATCGTGAAGCGGGCCTGGCGCGCGGAGAGCGCGTCTGCCCTGCCCGACCTGCTCGCGGAGGCCTGGCGAACCGCGCTGGCGCCGCCCAGCGGGCCGGTCTATCTGGAGGTGCCCGTGGACGTGCTCGACGGGCCGGTGGAGGGAGTCCCGCCCGGCGGCGCCCCGGACACGCCCGCCAAGGTCGCCCTGGCCGAGCCGGGGGCCCTCGATCCCAGCCCCGTCCCGCCGCCGCTTCCTGCGCGCGACGCCCTCGCCGCGGCCGCCGATCTCCTCGACGCGGCCGAGCGCCCCGTGCTGTGGGCCGGCGGCGGCGTGGAGCGGTCAGGCGCCTGGGCCGAGCTGCGCGCCCTCGCCGAGCGGCTGCGGGCGCCCGTGGCCACCACCTACATGGGCAAGGGCGCCTTCCCGGCCGACCACCCGCTCGCGGCGGGCTCCGCCTGCGACGACGCCGCCTACCAGGAGCTGCTCACCGAGGCGGACGTGGTGCTTTGCGTGGGCACGGAGCTCGGCGCCGAGACCACCGGCCAGTACAAGATGCGCTTCACAGGGCGGCTCGTGCAGATCGACGCCGCCCCGGAGCGGATCGGCGCGACCTATCCCGCGCTCGCCCTGACCGGCGATGCAGCCGCGGTGCTGGGGACGCTCGTGCCACTACTGGCGGAGCGCGGGCGGGACGGGCGCGCCGAGGAGCGGGTGCGAGAGATGCGCGCTCGCATCGCGGAGGGTCTCGACGCCCAGGGCCGCGACCTCGAGCGCGGCATCCTGGACGACATCGCCGCCGCCGCCGGGCCCGAAGCGGTGATCGCATGGGACATGACGATCATGGGTTACTGGGCCGCCGCGCACCTGCCGGTCATCCGCCCGCGCACCTTCCTCTACCCGCTCGGCTCCGGCACGCTCGGCTACGCCTGGCCGGCTGCGATCGGCGCGCGGGCCGCGCTGCCGGGCGCCCGCACCCTGGCCGTGGTCGGCGACGGCGGCATCCACTACGCGCTGACCGAGCTCGCAAGCGCCCGGCAACACGGGCTCGCGGCCAAGCTGCTGATCGTCGACGACGGCGGCTACGGGATCCTCCGCGAGTACCAGCGAGACGCCTTCGGTGACACGCACTCGGTCGACCTCGTGCAGCCTGACTTCGAGGCCGTCGGTCAGGCCTTCGGCGTGCCGGTGAGGGCCGTGGCGCCGCCCGCCCTGCGCGGGGCGCTCGACTGGGCGTTCGAGACCGACGGGCCGGCCGTGGTCGTTCTCCGCGCCGCCGTGGCGGCCCACCAGCCGACGCCATGACCGACTGGAGCGAGGTCCTGCGCCCGCAGCTGCTCGACCTGGGCCCGTACGTGCCGGGGCCGAGCCTCGACGACCTCAAGCGCAAGCTCGGCGTGGAGGACGTGGCGAAGCTGAACTGGAACGAGGGCCTGTTCGGGCCGCTCCGGGGCGTGCTCGACGCCGTCGCCCGGGAGCTGCCGGATACGTGGTCCTACCCCGAGCACGCGTACCTCGAGCTGAAGGAGGGGCTCGCGGCCGAGACCGGGACACGGCCGGACCAGATCCTGCCGGGCCACGGCATCCAGACGCTGATCCTCACCCTGTGCTCGGCCTTCCTCTCGCCGGGCGACCGCGTGGTGGTGCCGCAGCCCACCTACGGGCTGTACGCGCAGGCCTCGCGGGCGGCGGGCGCGGTGGTGGAGCGCGTGCCGAGCCCCGATCTGCGGCTGGACCTCGAGCGCATCGCGGCGGCGGCGCACCGCGCCGGCGCGCGCCTGGTGTGGATCTGCGACCCGAACAACCCGACCGGCTTCGGGCTCGGCGAGGCGGAATGGCGCGCCTTCCTCGACGCGCTCCCGCAGGGCTGCGTGGTGGCCGCCGACGAGGCGTACGCCGACTACATCGAGCCAGAGCGGCGGATCCGCCGGGAGGACGACGTGGCCGCCGGCCGCCCCGTGGTCGTGCTGCGCACCTTCTCGAAGATCTTCGGGCTCGCCGGCCTGCGGCTGGGCTACGCGCTGGCCGCGCCGGACCTCGTGCCCTACCTGCAGGCCATCCAGGAGCCGTTCAACGTGAACCGCCCGGCGCTGGTGGCGGGCGCCACGAGCCTGGGCCGCCCGGCGGAGGTGGACGAGCGGCGCCGCGCGACGGTCGCGGCCCGCGACCACCTGGCCGAGGCGCTGCGGCCTGCCGGACTCGACCCGCTGCCCTCGAAGGCGAACTTCCTGCTCGTGGAGCACGGCGCCGACGACGACGCCCTCGCCGACGGCCTCCTTCGCCGCGGCGTGCTTGTCCGACCCGGGAGCGAGCTCGGCCTGCCCGGCTGGGCGCGCATCACGGTGGGCCCGCAGCCGCTGATGGACCGCGTGGCGGAGGCGCTGCCCGCGGTGCTCGCGGAGCTCAGTCCCGCACGAGCCCGCGCGCGATGACCAGCCGCTGGATATCCGAGGTTCCCTCCTCGATCTCCTCGAGCTTGGCATCGCGCATCCACTTCTCCACCGGGTGCTCGCGGGAGTAGCCCCAGCCCCCGAGCGTCTGCAGCGCGGCCCAGGTGCACCACATCGCCGTCTCGGAGGCGTGGAGCTTGGCCATCGCGGCCTCGGTGGTTGCGCGCTCGCCGGCGTCGATCAGCCGCGCCGCGCGCCAGACCAACAGGCGCGAGGCGTCCACCCGCAGCGCCATGTCGGCGAGCCGGAACGAGACCGCCTGGTGCTCGGCGATCGGCTTGCCGAACTGCACGCGCTCGCGCGCGTATTGCGTCGCGTACTCGAGCGCCGCGCGCGCCAGGCCGGTGGCCGAGGCGCCCAGCGTGACGCGCGAGCGGTCGAACGTCTGCATCAGCCCGCGGAAGCCGTCACCCTCCTCGCCGAGCCGGCGGTCGGCCGAGACGCGCACCTCGTCGAGGAAGAGCTCGGTGTTCACGATCGCGCGCTGGCCCATCTTGCGCATCGGCGGGCCCCAGCTGAACCCCTCGTCGCCGCGCTCGAGGACGAAGGCCGTGACCCCCCGGTGGCCGCTGCCAGGCTCGACGGTCGCGAACACAACGCAGGTGTCGGCCACCCCGCCGTTCGAGATCCAGCTCTTCTGGCCGCTCACCAGGTATCCGTCCCCGTCGCGGCGCGCCGTCGTGCGGATCGAGGCGGCGTCCGAGCCCGCCTCGGGCTCCGTGGTGGCGAGGGCGGTGAGCGGCGGCCGGTCGCCGGTGAGCGGCTCGAGCCAGCGGCGCCGCTGGGCCTCGTCGCCGAGCACGAGCACGGGCTCGGCGAAGAACCCGTTCGAGGTGATCAGGTTTCCGATGCCGGCGCAGCCGTGGGAGAGCTCCTCCTGGACGATGCATCCGGTGAGGCAGTCGGTCATGCCGCCCCCGCCGAGCCACTCGGGGAGCATGAACGAGGTCAGGCCGATCCCTGCCGCGTGGTGCCATACGTCCCAGGGCACTTCGGTATCGGCCTCGTCCACGGCGAGCGAGACGGGCCGGATCTCGTTCGCCGCGAAGTCCCGGCACAGCCGGCGGATCTCCTCCTGCTCGGGCGTGATCTCGAACGGGGCGCGAGGCAGGGCGGCTGGGGGCGCCATTGACGACTAGCCCAGCTCGCCGACGAGCTCGGCGATCGACTCGACGATGCGCGCCGGGCGATACGGGTGCCGCTCGGCGTCGGCCAGGGAGGTGACGCCGGTCAGCACGAGGATGGCCTCGAGGCCGGCCTCCAGCCCGGCGACGATGTCGGTGTCCATGCGGTCGCCGATCATGGCGGTGTGCTCGGAGTGGGCGTCGATGGCGTTGAGCGCCGAGCGCATCATGAGCGGGTTCGGCTTGCCCACGTAGTACGGGGCGACGCCGGTGGCGCGGCTGATCAGCGCGGCGACGGAGCCGGTCGCGGGAAGCGGCCCGTCCGGGGAGGGACCCACGTTGTCGGGGTTGGTGGCGATGAAACGGGCGCCCTCGCCGACCAGCCGGATCGCCCGGGTGATGCGCTCGAAGCTGTACGTGCGCGTCTCGCCGAGCACCACGTAGTCGGGATCGCTGTCGGTGAGCGTGTAGCCGGCGGCGTGAAGCGCGGTGGTGAGGCCCACCTCGCCCACCACGAAGGCCGCCCCGCCCGGCCGCTGGTCCTCCAGGAAGCGTGCCGTGGCGAGCGCGGAGGTCCAGATCGACTCCTCGGGGACGACGAGCCCGGACCGCCGCAGCCGGGCGGCCAAGTCGCGGGGGGTGTACATCGAGTTGTTGGTGAGCAACAGGAAGGGGATGCCGAGCTCCTGGAGCCGGGCGAGGAACTCAGGCGCCCCGGGAATCGGGTCCTCCTCGCGCACGAGCACGCCGTCCATGTCCATGAGCCAGGAGCGGATCTCGCTGCGCTTGGTCATGGGGCAATGATGCGCACTTTCGCGGCGGGAAGCTATGGCGGACCTAATCGGCCGATGTAGCGCCCGCCGGGGGCCGCGTTTAAGCTGGCTGTTCAGCCAGTTCTCATGATGGGTTGCGATGACACTCGAACACGTTGACGTCCTGATCGTCGGCGCCGGGCTGTCCGGCGTCGGGGCCGGCTGCCATCTGGAGACGCAGTGCCCCGGCAAGACGTACGCGATCCTCGAGGCGCGGGACTCGATCGGCGGGACATGGGACCTGTTCCGGTATCCGGGCATCCGCTCGGACTCCGACATGTACACGCTCGGCTACTCGTTCCGGCCCTGGTTAGAGGCCAAGGCGATCGCGGACGGACCGGCGATCCTGAACTACGTCAAGCAGACGGCGAGCGATTACCGAGTGGACGAGAAGATCCGCTTCAACCATCGGGTCATCCGCGCCGAGTGGTCCACCGCGGAGTCGCGCTGGACCGTCGAGGCGGAGCGCACGGACACGGGCGAGACCGTGCGTCACACGTGCGGCTTCCTGTTCATGTGCAGCGGCTACTACCGCTACGACGAGGCCTACACGCCGGAGCTCCCTGGCCGTGAGCGGTTCGCGGGGCCGATCGTGCACCCGCAGTTCTGGACCGACGACGTCGACTACGCCGGCAAGCGCGTGGTGGTGATCGGGAGCGGGGCGACGGCGGTCACGCTCGTCCCGGCGATGGCGGAGACGGCCGACGCACGTGACGATGCTCCAGCGCTCGCCCAGCTACGTCGTCTCGCTGCCGGCGGAGGACCCGATCGCGAACCTCGCGCGCCGCGTGCTGCCGGCGAAGCTCGCCTATGCAGTCGTCCGCTGGAAGAACGTGATGATGCAGTCGCTGGTCTTCCAGCTGAGCCGGCGCAGGCCGCACTTCATGAAGGCGCTCATCCGCAAGGGGCTCGCGACCCGCCTGCCGTCCGGCTATGACATCGACACCCACTTCAAGCCCCGCTACAACCCGTGGGACCAGCGCATGTGCCTGGTGCCCGACGGCGACCTCTTCGAGGCGATCTGCGCGGGCCGCGCCTCGGTGGTGACCGACCAGATCGAGACCTTCACCGAGACGGGCCTCGAGCTGGCATCGGGCGCGGAGCTCGAGGCCGACCTGATCGTCACCGCGACCGGCCTCAACCTGGTGCCGCTGGGCGGTATGCAGATCTCAGTGGACGGCCGCGACGTCGAGCTCCCCAAGACGATGGCCTACAAGGGGATGATGCTGGGCGGCGTGCCGAACCTGGCGATCGCCATCGGCTACACGAACGCCTCGTGGACGCTCAAGTGCGACCTGACGTGCGAGTACGTCTGCCGGCTGCTGCGGCACATGGACGAGCACGGCTACCGCCAGGCCACGCCGCAGAACCGGGACCCCTCGGTCACCGAGGTCCCGTTCATCGACTTCTCCTCCGGCTACGTGGTGCGCGCCATCGACAAGTTCCCGAAACAGGGATCAAAGGCCCCGTGGCGGCTGTACCAGAACTACGCCCGCGACATCGTGACGCTCAGGTACGGAGCGCTCGAGGACGGCGCGATGGTGTTCTCGAACCCGGGATCGGACGTGGACTCGGACGAGCGGCTGGCAGCGTGAGCTACGGGAGCGTTACGAACTGCCCGAGGAACGCTCGGGCGGAGGCCGTGTCCGTCCGGTAGGTCACATCCGACGCGCGGCATGGCGTGTCGCCGGTCACCGTGATGGAGACAACCACGTTCGTGTCCCCGAGCAGGTGCGGACCGCCGGAGTCCCCGTAGCACGTGCCACCGCTGCCGGTGGACGGGTTCATGGACAGGTTGAGCCAGCTCTTCGTCAGCGAACGGAAGCCCTGGGTGACGAAGCGGCGCTTCCAGTCGAACATGATCGCCTTCGGCCCCGTCCGCTTGGTCTCGCGGAAGGACCCGTAGCCGACGGCCGTGAAGCGCTGGTTATTCAGGCTGAGAGAGTCCAGGAGGTTCAGCGACGGCAGCCGTGCGGGCGTGGCCCGCGTGTAGGGCTGGTCCAGTTCGATGACGGCGATGTCATGCGGGTCGGACTTCCCGCCCGGTCCCGAGAACCCGAACTCCGGATGCGTGTGGTAGGTGCCCGGCAGCAGAGTGGTCCCCGGCAGCACGGCGCCTTCCGGGGTACCCGGTTCCGGATCGAACGTGACGAAGACCTCGTCGGGCTCGACCCCGACGTCGGGCAGAAACGCGGTGCAGTGGGAAGCGGTCAGGAAGTACCTCTCCGAGATCAACGTGCCTGAGCACAGGAGATCCGGACCGGGGACGGCGGGCTCCCAGTCGGCGATCAGAGCGCCCACGTACGGGTGCCGATTCCCGTCGAGCTGCCCGAACGTGATCGCGCCCGCAGGCGCCGCAGGCAGAAGTGTGGCGACCAGAGCCGCGATTGGCAGCAGCTTCCTCATGGGGGCCCTCCTCGGGATCGACCGCTAGCGGCGCGATCCTCTCATGCTGCGCCCGGGCTGTCGACGGTCATACTGCTCGGGCATGTCTGAGCGGAACCTGGCGATCGTGCAACAGGGGATCGAAGCGGTCAATGCGACTTACGAGACGGGGGACCTGGACCACTGGTCCAAACGACGGGTGGCGTCCTCACTTAGGATGTTTGCGACTGCAATCGGAAATCGGCTCCAGCCAAGCGCTGAATCTCGCGATGCGACGCATCATCGAGCTGGAGCGGTGCGTGATCCAACTCGCAGAGCGTTTGCGACGTGTCTGGATGTCCACGGTCCAGAGATTACGCGACCCTATGGCGCAATAGACCCTGGGGCGAACGAGGTAAGCGGACGACGGGTCTCGAACCCGCGACCTTCGGCTTGGGAAGCCGACGCTCTACCAACTGAGCTACGTCCGCGTGGCGGCCGGCAGACCGCGACCCCGCGATTCTAGCGGCGCTCTCGCGGCCTCCATCTAGTCTTCGTCACCCCCTCATGCGGAGGCTTCTAGCACCCGTTCCGATCGCGGTCATCGGCGTCGTCGTGGCGCTCGTCGCGCTGCTTGCGTACGGCCTCGCCAGCAACGAGCCGGACCGTGGAATCGAGGAGGCGCTCGAGCAGGGGCAGCGGGAGGAGGCGCCTGAACTCGAGCTGCCGCGGCTGTCCGGAAACGGGGTCGGGTCGCTAGACGACTACCGCGGTCAGGTCGTGGTCCTCAATTTCTGGGCCTCCTGGTGTGAGCCCTGCCGCGAGGAATCGCCGCTGCTCCAGCGCTGGCACGAGCGCCTCCAGAAGCGGGACGCGACGGTGCTCGGTGTGGACGCCTTCGACGAGATCGGAAGTGCGCGCGCCTTCGTCGATGAATACGGCCTCGAGTACCCGATGCTTCGCGACGGCGAGGGCGCCACGCGCGAGAGCTACGGCATCCTCGGTTTCCCGGAAACCTTTGTGATCGACCGCGAGGGCCGCATCGCCGCCATCGCACGCGGTCCCGTGGATGCCGAGTTCATGCGCGAGCGCGTGGCACCGCTGCTGCGGGAACAGGCGTGACCCGCGCCGCCGTACTCGCGCTTGCCTCGTTGGCACTGCTCGCGCCTGCGCAGGCGACTCGCGCAGGACTGCCCTCGGACAACCCTGGGCGACATCGAGGACGAGGTGATGTGCCCGATCTGCGGCACCCCGCTGGGCCTCGCCAACGAGGCGCCTCAGGCCCAGCAGCAGCGCGCCTTCATCGAGGAGCAGATCGCCGAGTGCCGCTCGAAGGAGGAGATCAAGCGGGCGCTGGTCGCCCAGTTCGGCGAGGGCGTGCTCGCCTTGCCGGGCGACGAGAGCGGCGAGGACGACCTCGGCGACGTGCTCGTCTATGCCATCCCGGCCCTCGCGATCCTGATCGCGCTCGGCGGCATCGGCTTCGCCGTCGTGCGCTGGCGCGGCGCCGGGGGCGAGGACCGGAACGGCCGGCGCCCACGCCCCGGCGAGCCGGCCACGGCCGGCTCAGACACCGCCCGGCTCGACGCCGACATCGAGCGCTACGACCTGTGAGCCGATGATCGCCGCCACCGACGTCGACGCCACCGTCTTCGCCGCGTTCGCCGTCGGCTTCATCTCGTTCATCTCCCCCTGCGTGCTGCCGCTGGTGCCCGGCTATCTGTCGACGATCTCGGGCGTCTCATTCGCCGACATCCAGGAGGGCCGCGGCAGGGCGAAGGTCCTCGCGCCCGCGCTGCTCTTCTGCCTTGCCTTCACGGCGATGTTCGTGGCGCTCGGCATGACGGCCACCGGCCTCGGCCAGACGCTGAACGACAACCGCGCGCTCCTGCGCGAGATCGCCGGGATCGTGATCGCGCTGATGGGTGTGCTGTTCATCTCCACGCTGTTCGTCCCGCTCCTGAACCGCGAGTGGCGTCCCGAGCAGCTGATGCGGCGCGCCCACACCGGCGGCCCGATCGTGGCAGGCCTCGCCTTCGCGATCGCCTGGCTGCCCTGCACCGGCCCCACGCTCGGCGCGATCCTGACCGCCGCCTCCACCGAGTCCACGGTCGGGAGGGGTGGCGTGCTGCTCGCGTTCTACGCGCTCGGGCTGGCCGTGCCGTTCATCCTCAGCGCGCTCGCCTTCTCCACCTTCTCCGGCGTCTTCCGTTTCTTCAGGGACCACTACCGCGCGATCACCGTCATCTCAGGCGTGGTGCTCGTGGTGATGGGCGTGCTGCTCTACACGAACGAGCTGACCCAGCTCAACTCGGAGGCGCTCCGGGTCATGGACGACCTGGGGATCAACTTCTTCAACGAGATCTGACCCGCCGCGTCGGGCCTACATCGACTCGGGCGCCTCGACCCCCAGCAGGTCGAGCGTTCGCGCCAGCACGTCCCGAGTGAGCAAGCAGATCGCGATCCGGACGTCCTCGTCGCCCCCCTCCTCCGCGGCACCGACCACTCGGCAGTCGCGGTAGAAGGCCGAGAACTCCTGCGCCGTCTCGAGCGCATAGGTCGTCATCCGGTGCGGTGCGCGGCGGGCGGCGGCCTCCTCGACCTCTCCCGGGAACTCGAGCAGCCGCTTGACGAGCGAGCGCGCCGAGGGGTGGAAGCGCTCGGAGCTCGCGCGGAGGTCGGCGCCGAGCGCGGCCGTCACACGCTCCTCCCCCGCCTTGCGCAGGATCGACGCGATCCGGGCGTGCGCGTACTGCACGTAGTAGACGGGGTTGTCCTGCGACTGGCTGCGCGCCAGGTCGAGATCGAGGTCGATCGTCGTGTCGTGGCTGCGCGAGAGGAGGAACCAGCGGGCGGCGTCGATGCCGATGTCGTCGATCAGCTCGTCGAGCGTGACGATGGTGCCCGCGCGCTTGGACAGCTGCGCCCGGCCGCCGTGCTCGATCAGGTGGACGAACTGCATGATCACGAGCTCGAGGCGGTCCGGGTCGCCGCCCAGGGCCTCGAAGGCGGCCTTCGTCCGGCGGACGTAGCCGTGGTGGTCGGCGCCCCAGACGTCGATCAGCCGGTCGAAGCCCCGGTCGCGCTTGTTCTGGTGATACGCGGTGTCGGAGGCGAAGTAGGTGTGCTCTCCCGAGGAGCGCTCGATCACGCGGTCCTTGTCGTCGCCATGCTGCGAGGTGCGCACCCAGAGCGCGCCCTCGGAGCGGAACGTCTGCCCGAGCTCGCCCAAGCGCTCGAGGGCGTGCTCCACGCCCGCCGGGTGGAGCGAGGCCTCGGAGGTCCAGACGTCGAACTCCACCCGGAAGCGCCGGAGCGACTCCCGCATGTGGTCGATCATGCGCTGCACGCCGGCCCTGCCGAGCTCGACCAGCTCCCCTTCGGCGGCGCCCGGGATCTCGGCGGCCAGCTCGGCCACGTAGTCGCCCCGGTAGCCCCCCTCGGGGACCTCCTCGCCGCGGGCGCGGGCCCGCAGCGACTCCGCGAAGCGCAGCACCTGCGACCCGTAGTCGTTCACGTAGAACTCGCGCGTGACGTCGTGGCCGTGGAACGCCAGGATGCGGGCCAGCGCATCGCCGTAGGCGGCGTTTCGCGTGTGGCCGACGTGGAGCGGGCCGGTGGGGTTGGCCGAGACGAATTCCACGTTTACCCGCTCCGCCGGGTCCGCCGCCCCCGCCCCGAAGCGCTCGCCCGCCTCGCGCATCCCGGCGAGCGAGTCGAGGTACCAGGCGTCCGCCATGAACAGGTTGAGGAAGCCCGGCCCGGCGATCTCGACCTTCTCGACCGACCGCCCGAGCCGCTCGCCGAGCGCCTCGCCGAGCCGCTCCGCGATCGCGCGCGGCTGCTCGCCCAGGGTGGGCGCGAGCAGCATCGCCGCGTTCGTCGAGTAGTCGCCGAAGTCCGGCCGCGGCGGCCGGTCGAGCTTCGGCTGCGGCACGCGCCCATTGCCCGCCAGGGTGGCCGCCGTGTCGCTCACGGCGCCGCGCAGCTCGGAGACCGGATCGCTCATCGCACCACTAATAGTGATAGGGCTCGCGGGCGAGGATCTTGTGGGCGCGGTAGAGCTGCTCCAGCAGCACCACTCGGGCGAGCTGATGCGGCAGGGTCATCGGCCCAAGCGACAGCCGCTCGTCCGCCTCGAGGTCGATCCCCTTCGGGCCGCCGATCACGAAGCAGACGTCGCGCCCGTTTCGCCGGCGCTCCTCGAGCCACTCGCTGAACTCCTCCGAGGTGAGCGACTGCCCGTCGCTCGCGAGCAGCACCGTGAGGGCCCGATCGGGGATGCGCGGCGGCACCTTCTCGTGCTCGCGAACCTCCACCTGGTCGACCTTGACGTGGCCCGCGAGCATCTTTCGATAATGCTCGACATCGTCCTGGTAGGGCGGGCGGAGGCGCCCCACGGCTATCAGGGAGATCCGCATCGGGCTGCGATACTACGCGCGTGCCCGAGGACGCCGAGCGCCATTTCAACATCCATACCGATCCCGAGACGATGGCGGGCCACTACGCCAACTTCGCCAACGTCTCCCATTCGGACTACGAGTTCACGATCACGTTCGCGCGCGTGGACCACGAGGTCGAGGAGGGCGAGGTGCCCGGGGTCGTGGTCTCGCGGGTCAACCTCTCGCCGCGCTTCATGCGCGAGCTGATCGACGCCATGGAGGACAACTTCTCCAAGTGGCGCACGCGGGAGGGGATTCGCGACCTGCCCGAGTTCGACGGGCCGCCGGAGTCCTCCAAGTAGTGCCCCAGGCCGGCCCCTCGGCTTCACCGGCGGTCGCCGGCGCCCCGGAGCCGGTGACCCGTTCTCGACCCGCTTAGGTACGCCTCGCACACGGCGACGGCGCCCTCGATCGACTCCCAGCTGAGGTTGTCGGGCGTGTCCGTGGGCCAGTGGTAGTTCGACGGGAATTTCGTCTCGTCCACCCCGCCCAGCGTGCAGGTGGGGTAGCCGGCGCGCAGCGAGATCAGGCCATCGGTGGCGGCCACCGTGCGCAGCCCCCGCCGCAGCTCGATCCCCGCAGCCGCGCCCGCGGCGGCCAGCGCCTCGCGCGAGCGCTCGTCGTAGTGGCGCATGCGCAGCATGCCCTCGCCTTCCACCACGCACAGCTGTGGCGAGCCCACGCACTCCAGGCAGACGAATTCGGTCGTGGCGCGCGGGAGCATGGGGAAGTGGCGGCGGCCGAACGCCTGCATGCCCTCCATGAACCCCTCCTCGGCGCCGGTGGACAGCAGGATCACACGCACTCCCTCCAGCGGACGCTCGGCCAGGGCGTGGGCGAGCGCGACGAGAACCGCCACCGCGCTGAGGTTGTCATTGGCGCCCGGCACCACTGGACGCGCGCCGATGTCGGCCATGGCGGCGGTGGCGCCGGCCGCAAAGAACGTGCCCACGCCCCTCAGGAGGCGCCCTCCGGTCAGCCCCCAGAGGGCCAGCAGCAGCGGGCCCAGGAAGAGCCCGTAGACGATCGGCAGGCTCTGGTTCGCGTTCGCGTGGAGCAGCGGCGCACGCTCCATCGCGAGGCGCGGCAGAGCCGGGTGAAAGATCAGGCCGGTATGGGCCGCGTCGTGGTGGGAGACGAAGACGACGGTCCGCTCGGCGTCCGGGTCGCCGGCCTCGGCCACGACGTTCCAGGTCGGGCGGTGCGGGAGCGCGCGGCGCCGGAACCACAGACGTCCACCGCCAACGTCGTCGTAGACGGCACTCGCCGCGAACGCTCCGGCGAGGGCGGCGGGGACCCGCCCGCACCGGGACGCGAGCAGCGCGAGCGCGTTGAGGAGGCCGAGTGGCCACCAGTAGCCGCCGTGGGCGCGCTCCTGCTCCACCCGCACCGAGCGGCAGCCGGCCTCCCGCAGCTCGCCCGCCAGCCACTCCGCCGCGCGGCGCTCGCCATCGGAGGCCGAGGGGCGGGAGTACGAGGCAAGCTCGCGGACGACCCGCTCGATCAGTGCTCGTCTCGCCACGCCTCGCCGATTCCGATCCGCTCGATCGTGGTCGGGTGGGTCCCGTACAGCAGGTGCAGCAGCGCGGGGGGCTCGGGATCGGAGATGTTCCGGATCGCGAGACGCCGCTCCAGCGCCACGAATGCGGCCGGGTCGCGCGTCAGCGACAGGGAGTAGGAGTCGGCGCGACCCTCGACCTGGCGCGAGAGCACGTTGGAGGCCGCCGCCATCCCGAAGGTGACCAGCCCGACCGCCAGCGCGATGGCGGGCAGCACCGCCGGGCCGGGCTTGACGCGCGGGTCGCCGAGACCCTCGCGCCGCGCGAACGCCTCCGCCAGGCGCTGGACCAAGAACGTGCCCGCGGGGGCGACCAGCGCGAGCCACGCGAGGCCGCGGATCAGGTCGTTGTGCTTCTGATGGCCAAGCTCGTGGGCCACGACCATGCGGACCTCGTCGCGCGGGAAGCCCGCGATCAGGTTGTCGTAGAGCACCACCCGCTTGGAGTGGCCGAGTCCGCCGACGTAGGCGTTGGCAGCCGTCGTCCGGCGGCTGGCATCGACCCGGTAGACCTCCCCCACGTCCACTCCGGCGCGCTCGGCCAGCTCCAGCACGTCGGAGCGGGTGGGGCCCGGCGGCAGCGGCTCGAAGTCGTTGAAGATCGGGTCGATCACCACCGGGAAGAGCCAGATCGTCACCACGCCGAAGGCGACGATCACGGCCGCCGCGGGCGCCCACCAGTTGCGCCGGAAGCGGCGCACCAGCACGAGCGCCAGCGCTCCGCCGGCCGCCGCGAACGCCGCGTCGATGCCGGCCGATTTGGCGACGTCGCTGAGCCAGTCGATCCAGGTCTGGGTGTTCAGCCCCACGTCCACGGCGCGTTCGTGGCGCCAGGCGGACAAAGGGAACTCCACCAGCACGAGCAGCAGCGAGATGCCCGCGCCCGCTGCCGCACCACCGATAATCGGCCGCCGCGCGAGCCGGTCGAACACGGACCGGGGTGGGCGCCAGGCCAGCAGCGCGAGCGTCCCGGTGCCCACGACCAGCCCGCCCACCGCGAGCAGGCGCTGCACGCTGCGGTAGTCCTCGGCGCGGTCCAACTCGAAAGCGGTGAAGTACCCTTGCACGTCCACCGCGACCGGTTCGATCAGGCCGGTGCGCGGCCGGAGCAGAAACGTGGCCGCCCCGGCGGCGGCGACCGCCACCACGATCGCCAGCGGCAGTCGCGACCTCCTCATCCACCGACACTGTAGAAGGCACCCCCATGCGCATCGCTCTGCTGTCCGACGTGCACGGCAACCTGCCGGCCTTCGAGGCGGTGCTGGCGGACGTCGACGCCGGCGGTGCGGACGAGATCTGGTGCCTCGGCGATCTCGTCGGCTATGGCGCCCAGCCCGACGGCTGCGTCGAGTTGGCCCGCCAGCGCTGCGACCTGTGCCTGGCCGGGAACCACGACATGGTGGTAACCGGCGACATCGACATCGCCGACTTCTCCTTGAGCGCGGCCGCGGCGGCGCGCTGGACGCGGGAGACGATCGGCCGGGACACCCTCGCCTTCCTGCGCGGTCTGCGCCCGACGGAGTCCGGCCGGGAGATCGGCCTCTACCACGCCTCCCCGCGTGACCCCGTCTGGGAGTACGTGCTCTCCGATTGGCAGGCCGACGAGTGCATGGACCTGATGGAGCCGCGGGTGGGGGCCATCGGCCATTCGCACGTGGCCCTCTGGTTCCACCGCACGGTGGAGGGGCAGGCGAAGGGGGAGCTGGCGAAGGGCGGCCTGGAGCGCGATCTGAGCGAGGGCCAGTGGCTCCTGAACCCCGGCGGCGTGGGTCAGCCGCGCGATCGCGACCCACGGGCGGCGTGGCTCCTGCTAGACACAGAGGAGTGGAAAGCCCAATGGCGTCGCGTCGAGTACCCGATCGAAGAGGCCGCCAGGGCGATCGAGCGGGCGGGCCTTCCGAAGATGCTCGCCGACCGGCTCTACACCGGACAATGAGACCTCGCGCGGCAACGACCCTGATCCTGGCCCTGGCCGCCGGCGGACTCGCGGCCGGCTGCGGGTCCAACGACGGCCAGGACGGCGAGCCGATTCCCGCCGAGCAGGCCCAGGCCCTTCAGCGCCAGCTCGAGTCGATCGAGAACCGCTTCCAGTTCGGAGGCTCCGCCTGCGCCGACATCACCGGCAACGCGGACCCGAACACGACCGCGGTGAGCTCGGTGATCGACTCGCTCCCGGAGGACGTCGACCCGGACGTGCGCAGCTCGCTCGAACAGAGCTTCAACCGGCTCTTCGAGCTGGCCGAGGAGCAGTGCGACACGGAGACGGGGCAAGAAACGGAGCCCGAGCCGCCCCCCGCGGAGGTGCCGACCGAGGAGGCGCCGCCGCCCGAGGAGAACGGCGGCGAGGAGGACGACGGCAAGGAGGACGAGGAGCAGCCGCCGCCCACGGAGGAAGCGCCACCCGAGGAGGTGCCGCCCGAGGAGGTCCCGCCCGAGGTGCCACCCGCAGAGGGCGGCGACGGCGAGTCCGGAGAGGGCGGCAGCGGCGGCCTGGGGCTGGGCGGCAGCGGCGGCGCCACTGATCAGGGCGAGGGCGGCGGGGCGGTCGTGCCCGAGGCGGGCCAGTGAGCCGGCCCCAGATGGTGGCAGGGCGCTACCAGATCGAGGGCCGCCTGGGCGCCGGCGGGATGTCGACGGTCTTCCGGGCCACCGACTCCGTGCTCGAGCGCTCCGTGGCCGTGAAGCTGCTGGCCGAGCACCTGGCCGAGGACGAGGCTTTCGTGGCGCGCTTCCGCCGAGAGGCACTCTCGGCCGCGCGCCTCCAGCACCCCAACATCGTGCAGGTATTCGACTCGGGTCAGGACCCGGAGAGCGGGCGCCACTACATCGTCATGGAGTACGTGGACGGGCCATCCTGCGCGGACCTGCTGCGCGAGCACAAGCGGCTGGGGGTGGACGAGACCGTTCACATCGTGCGCGACGCCTGCCACGGCCTCGACTACGCCCACCGCGCCGGCGTGGTGCACCGGGACGTGAAGCCGGGCAACCTGCTGATCGCCGAGGAGATGAACATCACGAAGCTGGCCGACTTCGGGATCGCCAAGGCGGCCGAGCAGACCCGCATCACGCAGGTGGGCTCGGTGCTCGGCACGGCCGCCTACCTCTCGCCGGAGCAGGCGCACGGCGAGGAGTCGGGGCCGGCGTCCGACATCTACTCCCTCGGCGTCTGCGCCTACCAGTTCCTGACCGGCCGGCTGCCGCACGAGTACTCGTCTCTGACGGAGCTGGCGCTGAAGCAGCAGCAGGACGCCGTGCAGCCGATCAGGGACTTCCGCCCCGAGGTCCCGGCCGAGCTCGACGATGCGATCCGCCTTTGCCTCGAGCGCGAGTCCGGCAGCCGCTACCGCTCGGCGCTCGAGATGGCCGAGGCGCTCGAGGCCGGCGTGCAGGGCCAGGCGACGGAGGCCACCCGCCGCATGGCGCTGAGCGACACCGACGCCACCAGGGCGATGGACGCCACCAATGCGGACGCCACCTCGGCCACGCGAGCCATGCCGCGCACCGCGTACGCGCCGGCCGCGGCGGCGCCGGCGCCCGCCTACGCGGAGACGGCTGCGCCGCCGGCGGCCCGCGACCGCCGCGACGCGGTGCGCGCAGCAAGGCGGCGCCGCATGGCGACCTTCTTCGCGCTGCTGCTTGTGGTGGCGGCGATCGCCGCGGTCGGGCTGGCCATCCTAGCGACGAGCGACGGCGGGAGCAGCGGTGTCTCTCCGATCGAGGAAGGTGACGTGGAGCGGCAGATCCAGGAGCTGCGGAACTTCATCCAGGAGAACACGCGGTAGGGGCCCCCGCCGGGCGCGCGGCGTGCGGGCGGGCGCTCAGCGGTCCGCCGGGAACAGCGGCTCGCCCGCCGCCCTGCCGGCCACCATGTCGGCCAGGCACATGCCCGCGAGGAAACCGGGCACGTTGCCCGTGCCCGAGTAGCCCCCCGCTACCCACAGCCCCGGGCGGCCGGGCACCTGGCCGACGTACGGACGCCGGTCGTGGCTGTAGCCCACCGTCCCCGTCCAGCGGTGGGTGATCGCGGCCTCTACGCCGACGTCCTCGCGCAGGTAGCGCTCGATCCGCTCCCAGATCCGCGGGTCGCCGTCGCCGCGGTCCGTGTAGGACGCCTCGCCGTCGAGGTCGCCGAAGCCGCCCGCCAGGATGCGTCCGTCGGGCCGTTGCTGGAAGTACTCGTAGCCCCAGCGGGCATAGACGAGCCGGTCCACGACCCGCTCGGAGAGCGGCTCGGTCGCGACCATGTGCAGGCGGCGGGCCCGCACGCGCCCGTCATAGCCCGGGACGAGGGCGGGCAGCGCGCCGTCGGCGGCGACGATCACGTGGCGCGCGCGGACGCTGCCGACGGCGGCCTCCACGGGCCCCTCGCCCGGCGCCTTCACCGGGGCCCTCACCGGGCTGCCCTCGTGGACGCGGGCGCCGGCCCGCTCCGCGTGGCCGGCGAGCGCCCGGATCCAGCGGGCCGGCTGCAGGGAGCCGTCGTCCTCTGTCAGGCAGGCGTTCCAGGCGCTCCCGCGCAGCGCCGGCGGCAGCTCATCCCGTTCGAGCAGGCGGCCGGGGAGCCCGTCCTCGCTCAGCGCCGCGACGTGGCGGCGCACGTGGTCGGCCTCCTCCTCGGACGAGGACACGCGGAGCGAACCCACCCGCCGAACCGCGTCGCCCAGCCCCAGCTCGGCCGCGAGCGCGTAAATCTCCTCCTGGACCGCCAGCGTGCGGGCGTAGACGCGGCGAGCGTAGTCGCGGCCATAGAGCTCGACGGCGTCGTTGTGGAAGGGCGCCAGGCCGGCGATGAGGAAGCCGCCGTTACGGCCGCTCGCGCCGCCGGCGACCGTGTCCCGCTCAAGCACGACGGTCTCGACGCCGTGCTCGGCAAGCCGCCGCGCGCACGACAGCCCGCCCACGCCCGCGCCGATCACGCAGGCCTCCACCTCAACCTCGCCGGTAAGGGGTGGACGCGATTGGTAGGGCTCGTCGAGCCAGTAGGAGAGGCCGTCGGCGATCACGTCACCCTGCGCGCGTCGCGCCGGCCAGCACGGACCGCGCGTGAGCGTCGAGCTCGCCGGCGAGGATCGCGTCGCGCACGCCGCGCATCAGGCGCTCCATGAAGGTCAGATTGTGCAGCGTGACGAGGCGCTTGGCGGTGAGCTCGCCCGCGCGGATCAGGTAGTGGAGGTAGCCGCGGGTGTGCTCGCGGCAGGCGGGGCAGGGACAGCCGGGGTCGATCGGCTCCCGGGAGGAGCGGTGGGCGGCCTTCGCGAGGTCGAGCCGCCAGCGGGCCGCCGGGTCGTGGACGAAGGCCGTGCCGTGCCGCGCGAGCCGGGTCGGCGTGGCGCAGTCGAAGCTGTCGACGCCGGCGGCCACGGCGTAGACGATGTCGTCCACGTCACCGATCCCGAGCAGGTGGCGGGGGCGCTCCTCGGGCAGCTGGGCGAGGGACCACCCCACCACCTCGCGCATCTGTTCCTTCTCCTGGCCGAGGGACCCGCCGATCGCGATGCCGGGTGTGCCCGAGTGGACCACGTAGGCGGTCGACTCGGCGCGCAGGTCCTCGTGCACGCCGCCCTGGACGATCCCGTACAGGAGCTGCCCCGATGGCCCGTGCTCGGCCTGCCAGCGGATGCAGCGGTCGAGCCAGCGGTGGGTGCGCTCCATGGAGCCTGCGGTGTAGTCGCGGTCGACGTGGAAGGGCGTGCACTCGTCAAAGGCGAGCGCGATGTCGGAGCCGAGCGCTGCCTGGACCTCCATCGAGGTCTCGGGGCCCATGAAGCGCTCGACACCGTCGAGATACGAGCGAAAGCGGACGCCCTCCTCCTCGATCGAGACGATCATCGATCGGGGCCGGTCGCGCTTGCCCTTGATCTCTTCGGCCACCGAGCCGTGGCCCATGGAGAAGACCTGGTAGCCGCCGGAGTCGGTCACGATCGCGCGGCGCCAGCCCATGAACTCGTGCAGCCCGCCCATCTCGCGCACGAGGTCGGGGCCCGGCTGGATGAAGAGGTGGAAGGTGTTGCCGAGCACCATGTCGTAGCCGAGCTCGGCCACCTCGGCCGCGTGCAGGGACTTGACGGTGCCCGTGGACGCGAGCGGGACGAAGGCCGGGGTGCGAACGTCGCCGTGCGCCGTGTGGATCACACCGGCCCGCGCGGAGCCGTCGCGGGCTGCGATCTCGAAGACGGGCGGCACGACGAAGAGCCTACGCAGGCCGCCGAAACGTGCCTGAAAATCGCGGAGGCCGCCCGACCGACGGCCTCCACGCGCTTGATCCGGACCGCCTCGTGGGCCTGCCGCCCGCGAGCCGAGCTCCGAGCGACTACGCCTCCTTCGCGCTGCCCTCCACGGCGGGCGCTCCGCCGTTCTCGCGCGCGCCGGCCTTGATCTCCACCCGGCGCGGCTGGTGCTCCTCGGGCTTCGGGACCCGCACCTCGAGCACGCCGCGGTCGAAGCTGGCCGAGATCCCGTCGGGGTCGACCCGATCCGGCAGTGTCAGCGAGCGGCTGAAGCTCCCGAAGGAACGCTCGATCCGGTACCAGCCGCGCTCGCGCGACTCGTGCTCGGCCCTGCGCTCGCCGGAGATGGTGAGCGTGCCGTCCTGCACCTCGATCGAGACGTCGCCCTCGTCGAGGCCGGGCAGGTCGGCCTTGAGGACGAAGTGGTCCTCGGCCTCGACCAGGTCCATCTGCGGGACCCAGCGGCGCGACTCGCGCTGGCCGCCGAAGAACGCGTCGAAGAGGCGGTCTACATCACGGGTGAAGGGCTGGGGATTGACGACTAGAGCCATGTTTGAACCTCCGTATAAACCAAAACGAACCGATGACTGCGCGCCATTATAAAACCTCAGTCGTTCGTTATCAAGTTTTCTCCCGTCATGCCTGCCGGGGGGTCAGACCCCATGAGTGCGAGCAGCGTAGGGGCCACGTCCGCAAGGATGCCCCCCTCGCGCAGCGCGCCGGCGTCGGCGGTCACGATCACCGGGACGGGGTTCATCGAGTGGGCCGTGTTGGGGCTCCCGTCGGGCTCGAGCATGTGGTCCGCGTTGCCGTGGTCCGCAGTAATCAGGCAGACCCCCCCGCTCCCAGACACCGCCTCCACCAGCCGCCCCAGGCACTCGTCGACCGTCTCGACGGCCTTCACCGCCGCCTCGATCACCCCGGTGTGCCCCACCATGTCCGGGTTCGCGTAGTTGATGATCCCGAACGCGTAGTCGCCCGCCGTCCAGCGCTCTACGAACGCGTCCGTGGCCTCTCGGGCCGACATCTCGGGCTTGTGGTCGTAGGTCGGCACGTCGCGCGGCGAGTCGACGAGGCAGCGGTCCTCGCCCTCGTACGGCTCCTCCTCGCCCCCGTTGAAGAAGTAGGTCACGTGGGCGTACTTCTCGGTCTCCGCCACGTGAAGCTGCGACTGCCCGAGCGACGCAAGCGTGCTCGCCAGCGTCACCGCCGGCCGCTCCGGCGGGAACGCGACCGGGTGCTTCCAGTTCTCCTGGTACTCGGTCAGCGTCGTGATCGAAAGGTCCGGAATCTTCGACAGCACGTCCGTCAGCTGGCGCGCCCTGTCCGGCCGGAAGTTGAAGAAGATCACGCCGTCGCCCGGGCGGATGCGGCCCTCCTCGCCCACCAGCGTCGGCTTGATGAACTCGTCGGTCTCGTCGCGCTTGTAGGCGGCCCGCACCGCGGCCTCACCCGAGTCGGCGTGAAACTCGGCCTCGCCGTCCACGAGCGCCTTGCGGGCGAGCTCGGTGCGGTCCCAGCGGCGGTCGCGGTCCATCGCGTAGTACCGGCCCGTCACGGACGCCACGCGCGCCTCTTCCGGCAATCCTCCCTCGAGCTCGGCGAGGTAGCCCGCCCCGGAATCCGGGTTGGTGTCGCGGCCGTCGGTGAAGGCATGGATGACGATGTCCTTCACGCCCTGGTCGCGGGCCAGCTTCACGAGCGCCTCGAGGTGGCGCGTGCTGGCGTGCACGCCACCCGCCGACACCAGTCCGAGCAGGTGGAGCCGCTCCACGTCGCACGCCGCCCGCAGGACCTCGTTCTCGAAGAACGAGCCGTCGTCGATCGCCTCGTCGAGGCGAAGCAGGTCCTGCTTCACGATGGCGCCGGCGCCCAAGTTGAGGTGGCCGACCTCGGAGTTCCCCATCTGCCCTTCCGGCAGGCCGACCGCCGGGCCCCAGGCCGTCAGCGTGGTATGCGGCCAGCGTCCCCAGAGCTCGTCGAACACAGGCGTGTCGGCCAGCTCGACGGCGTTCCCGGGCCCGGGCTCGGCCAGCCCCCAGCCGTCCAGGACGACGAGGACGGCGGCTGTCCTTGCGGAAGCACCCGGCTCGGCCGGGGGCGCGCCGGCGGGTGTCACCGCTCCGCCGCGGCCACGATCCGCACGAAGCCCTCCGGGTCCAGGCTCGCGCCGCCTACCAGCGCGCCGTCCACGTCAGGCTGGGCGAGGATCTCCCCCGCGTTGTCGGGCTTGACGCTGCCGCCGTACTGCACGCGCACATCGGCCGCCGCCTCGTGCGAGCGGTCCCCCACCAGCGCGCGGACGAATCCGATCGCCTCCTGCGCGATGTCGGGCGTCGCCACGCGGCCGGTGCCGATGGCCCAGATCGGCTCGTAGGCGATCGTCACCTCGGCGAGCCGCTCGGGCGGCACCTTCTCGAGCCCCTCACGCACCTGGTTGCGCAGCTTGCGCTGTGTCTCGCCGCGCTCGCGCTCCTCCTCGGTCTCGCCCACGCACAGGATCGGCTGCAGGCCCGCCGCCAGCGCAGCCGGCACCTTCTGCTGGAGGGCGCGATCGGTCTCGCAGTTGTACTCGCGCCGCTCCGAGTGACCGAGCACCACGCCGTCCACGCCGATCTCGGCGAGCATCGCCGCGGACACTTCGCCGGTAAATGCGCCGGTCTCCTCCCAGTGCATGGTCTGGGCGAGCACCATCACGCCGCTTCCGCGCAGCCTCTCCACGCACACGTCGAGCGACGTGAACGGCACGCACAGCCCCACGTCGGCCGGCCGCCGCGACTCGTCCGGCAGCAGCTCAAGCAGGCGCTCGCAGTACTCGCCGGCCTGCGCGCGCGTGCCCCACAGCTTCCAGTTGCCGGCGATGAACGGTCTGCGGCCAGGCTCGGCCGGCTCAGGCATCGTCGAGCACCTCCACGCCCGGCAGCGGCTTGCCCTCGAGCAGCTCGAGCGCGGCGCCGCCGCCGGTCGAGAGGTGGTCCACCTCGTCGTCGAGGCCGAACTCGGCCAGCGCCGCCGCCGAGTCCCCGCCGCCCACCACGGTGGTGCCGGGCGCCCGCGCCACCGCCTCGGCCACGGCGCGAGTGCCGTCCGCGAACGGGTCGAGCTCGAAGGCGCCCATGGGCCCGTTCCAGAACACGGTGCCGGCGCGCATGACCTCCTCGCCGTAGGCCTGCGCGGTGCGCGGGCCGATGTCGAGCCCCATCCAGCCGTCTGGCACGTCCGTGCCCTCCTCCACGCGCCGCTCGGCCCCGGCGTCGAAGCGGTCGCCCAGGACCAGGTCGATCGGCAGCAGCAGGTTGCAGCGCGACGACTCGGCCTTCTCGAGCGCGCTGCGGGCCAGCTCCACCCCCTCCTCCTCGACCAGCGAGTCGCCCGTCGGCCGACCCTGGGCGCGGAAGAAGCTGAAGCACATAGCGCCGCCCACCAGCAGCGTGTCGGCCGTGTCGAGGAAGGTGTCGATCAGCGCGATCTTGTCGGTCACCTTGGCGCCGCCGAGCACCACCGTGAGCGGCCGCTCGGGCGCCTCCACGATGGAGCGCAGCGTGGTCACCTCGCGCTCGAGCAGAAGGCCCGCCACAGCAGGGCGAAGGAACTCGGTGACGCCGGCGGTGGAGGCGTGCGCCCGGTGCGCGGCGCCGAACGCGTCGTTCACGTAGGCCTGCGCCAGGCCACCCAGCTCCTTCGCCAGCGCCGGGTCGTTATCGGTCTCCCCGCGCTCCCAGCGGGTGTTCTCGAGCACGAGCACGGCACCCGCCCCGAGCCGCTCGGCGCCGCGGCGCACCTCGGGCCCGATCACCTCCGGCGCCTGGTGCACCGGCGCGTCGATCAGCTCGCCGAGCCGTTCGGAGACCGGCTGCAGCGAGGTCTCCGGGTCGCGGCCCTTCGGCCTCCCGAGGTGCGAGCAGAGGATGAGCGCGGCGCCCCGTTCGAGCAGCAGCTCGATCGTGGGCAGCGCGGCGCGAATGCGCGCGTCGTCTGCCACGCGGCCGCCCTCGAGCGGCACGTTGAAGTCGACCCGGGCGAGCACCCGCTCGCCTTCGACGACGTCGAGATCCCGAACGGTGCGCTTGCCGAACTGCGTCAATTGGTGGACCCGATCATCCGCGCGCACGCGGCTAGCCCCGTGCTTGCGGCCTAGGCAACCGGCGCCCCCGCCAGCACGCGCTGCGCCAGGTCCACCACGCGGTTCGAATAGCCCCATTCGTTGTCGTACCAGGCCACGACCTTCACGAGCCGCTCGTCGATCACCATCGTCAGCGGCGCGTCGAATATCGAGGAGTAGGGCGAGCTGACGATGTCGCTCGACACGATGGGATCCTCGCTGTATTGGAGGATGCCCTCGAGCGACCCGGTGTCAGCCTTGGCGGCGAAGGCCTCGTTGATCTCCTCCTTCGTCGTGGGCCGGCCGACGTCGCAGACGAGGTCCACGACCGACCCGTCGATCACCGGCGCCCGCACCGCCATCCCATTCAGCTTGCCGTCCAGCTCGGGCACCACGAGGCCGATCGCCTTGGCGGCCCCGGTCGAGGTGGGCACCAGGTTGGCCGCCGCGGCACGCGCCCGGCGGAGGTCCTTGTGCGGGGCGTCCTGCAGGCGCTGGTCGGCCGTGTAGGCGTGGATCGTCGTCATGATCCCGCGCTCGATCCCTACAGCCTCGTGCAGCACCTTCGCCACCGGGGCCAGGCAGTTGGTCGTGCAGGAGGCGAGCGAGACCACCTGGTGCTGCTGCGGGTCGTAGGCGTCGTCGTTCACGCCCAGCGCGAGCGTCACGTCGGGCTCGGTGGCGGGCGCGGAGATGATCACCTTCTTAGCGCCGGCATCGAGGTGCTTCGCGGCGTCCTCGCGCTTGGTGAACAGCCCGGTCGACTCGATCACCACGTCGGCGCCGACGTCCGACCAGGGAAGGGCGGCGGGGTCGCGCTCGGCGAACACGCGCAGTTCGTCGCCGTCGACGACGATGCCGTCGTCGGTGTGCTCGATCTCGCCCTGAAAGCGGCCAAGGATCGTGTCGTACTTGAGGAGGTGGGCGAGCGTCTTCGTGTCGGTGATGTCGTTGACCCCGACCCAATCGATGTCGGCGCCGGCTGCGTGCGCCGCCCTGAAGACGTTGCGGCCGATGCGCCCGAAGCCGTTGATTCCGGCCTTCAAGGCCATTCGATTCTCCCTTTCGTTGTAAACCGATCGGCGCGTACCCGGCCGAGCCGGGTGCTGCCGCACTGCGCCCGGTGAATCTACCGCTTGCCCGACCAGGCCCGAACAAAACAGCATCCGCGCCACATGCAGATCCGCGCGCGCTCGGCCGAGCCGAGCGCTTGCGGCTTGGCACGAGCCGAGTGCTTGCGGCCCGGCTGATCAGGGCCGCCGGGGCGGCTTGTCCACGTCGCGGTGGACGATGTCGATCAGCAGATCGCCGCGGGCGGCGTAGATGCGCGCCAGGTGCTCCGCTATCACCACGGATCGGTGCCGGCCGCCCGTGCAGCCGATGCCCACGGTGAGGTGGGCCTTGCCCTCGCGCTCGTAGGCCGGCAGCAGGTAGTCGAGCAGCGGCGTGAGGCGGTCGTAGAACTCGGCGATGCCGTCCGAGCTCTCCACGTAGTCGATCACCGGGTCGTCCAACCCGGTCAGCTCGCGCAGCTCCGCCTCGTAGTGCGGGTTGGGCAGGAAACGGACGTCGAAGGTGAGGTCAGCGTCGCGCGGCGAGCCGTGCTTGAACCCGAACGTCATGAACGTGACCGAGAGCCGGCCGATCTTCCCGTGCGGAAGCATCTTGTCCGCCACCACCTTGCGGAGCCGCGACGCCGACAGGTCGGTGGTGTCGATGCAGACGTCCGCGCGCTCCCTGAGCGGGGCCAGCAGCTCGCGCTCGTCGCGCAGCGCGGCCTCCACGGACCCGCCGTCGGCGAGCGGGTGCCGGCGGCGGGTCTCCTTGAAGCGGTTGATGAGGACCGGGTCGCTGGCCTCCAGGTAGAGGAGCCGGTACTGCACGCCGCGGCCGTCGAGGTCGTCGAGCACCTTGACCAGGCCGTCGAAGTAGGCGCCGCCGCGCACGTCGGAGGCCACCGCGGCGCGCTCGACCTTGCTCCCCTCGTGGCCGAACAGATCGGCGAGCGAGCCGATCATCTCCGGGGGCAAGTTGTCGACGCAGAAGTAGCCGGCGTCCTCGAAGGTGGCCATCGCCTGGGACTTGCCGGCCCCGCTGAACCCGGTGATGACGACGAAGTCGCGGATCACGCCGCTGCGCCCCTTGCGGTCACCGGACCTTGTTCACGTAGGCGTGGATGTCGCGCGCCACCTTGCCGGGCAGGCCGGGCACCGCCTCGAGCTCCTCGCGGCTCGCGCCGAGGAAGCGCTCGGGCGACCCGAAGTGCTGCAGGATGCTCCGCTTGCGGGCGGGGCCCACGCCGGGCAGCTCGTCCAGGATCGAGCGCGTCATCGCCCGGTCGCGCCGGCCGCGGTGAAACTCGACCGCGAAGCGGTGCGCCTCGTCCCGGACGCGCTGGAGAAGCTGCAGCTCGGGCGTGTCGTGGGCCAGTCGCAGCGGCGTGCGGCGACCGGGCATGTAGACCTCCTCGATCCGCTTGGCGAGGCTGATCACCGTAACCCCGAGGTCGAGGAACGGTGTCAATTCCTTGAGACCGGCGGACAGCTGGCCCGCGCCGCCGTCGATCACGATCAGGGCGGGCACGGAGGCGAAGCTCTCGTCGAACTCGCGGTCGTGCGGGCTGCGCTCGCGCTGGGCGACGTACTGCGCCATTCGCCGTGAGAGCACCTCTGCCATGGCGGCGAAGTCATCTTGAACGGCCTCCCGGATGCCGAAGCGGCGGTAGTCGGACTTCTTGGGCGCGCCGCCCTCGAACACGACCATCGAGGCAACGGTGTGGGCGTGCATCAGGTTGGAGATGTCGAAGCACTCGATCCGCATCGGGATCACGTCCATCCCGAGCGCGCGCTGGAGGCCGTCGATCGCCTCGATCCGCTGCGCCCGGCGGCGCTCCGAGCGCAGCCGGTCCTGGTCGAGTGCCAGCCTGGCGTTGCGCTCGGCGAGCTCGAGGATGCGCCGCTTGTCGCCGCGCTCCGCGTGCCTCACCTCGACGGGGGCGCCGCGCCGCTCGGCGAGCGCCTCGGCCAGCGTGTCGGTGGTGACCACCTCCCGCGGCACGATCACCTGCGGCGGCACCGCGATCGCGCTGGCGTAGTACTGGAGCACGAACTCCTCGGCCACCTCGCCTTCGTCGCGGCCCGCGGCGTTCTCGAGGTAGAAGCTCTGGCGGTCCTGCAGCACTCCGTCGCGCACCTGGAACACCTGTGCGTTGGCGTCGGTCCCCTCCGCGGCCACTCCGATCGCGTCGAGCGTGCCGACCGCCTCGTTGGCGATGCGCTGGCGCTCCAGCAGGGAACGGACGGCCTTGAGCCGGTTGCGAAGCTGCGCCGCCCGCTCGAACTCCTGCTCCTTTGCCGCCTGCTTCATGCCCTGGTCGAGCGCCCGCTCGATCTGGCGGTACCGGCCGGACAGGAAGTCGATGATGGTGTCGACGTTGGCCCGGTACTCCTCCTGCGAGATGTATCCGACGCACGGCGCCTGGCAGCGCTTGATGAAGTAGTCGAGGCACGGGCTGCCGCTGGCGCGCCCGGGCTGGGGGCCGTCGCAGGTGCGGTACTGGAAGACCTTGCCGAGCAGGTCGAGCGTCTCGCGCACGCGCTTGGCGTTGCTGAACGGGCCGAAGTACACGCGGTTTCGCCGGTGGCGCTCGCGCGTGAAGTAGATGCGCGGGAACTCCTCGTCGAGGCTGATCCCGATGTAGGGGTAGGACTTGTCGTCCCTGAGCCGGACGTTGAAGAGGGGACGGTGGCGCTTGATGAACTCCTGCTCGGCGAGCAGCGCCTCGGCCTCGGTCTCGGTCGCGATGAACTCGATGTCCGCGATCTGCGGGACCATGTCGACCGACCCGCGCGCGCCCGTCTTCGAGAAGTGCCCGGCCACCCGCTTCCTGATCGAGCGGGCCTTGCCGACGTAGAGGACCTTGCGATTCGCGTCCCGGAACAGGTAGACGCCAGGGGCGTCCGGCAGCGCCCGGCGCTGCTTCGTCACGCGGTCCTGGCGGGTCTCGGTCTCTGTTGCGGCCACCCCTCTTCGAGGATAGGCCGCCCTGCGGCTGCGCTTTCTAGATGAGGACCCGCCCCACCGACTCGGCGACGCAGGCCGGCTTCTCCGAGCCCTCCACCTCGATCGTCCAGCGCTGGACGATCTGGTGCCAGCCGCCGCCCTTCTCCTCGACCGACAGCGTCTCGACGCTGGCCCGGATGCGGCTCCCGGCCGGCACGGGTGCAGGGAAGCGGACCTTCTCCCAGCCGTAGTTCACGCCCAGCTTGAAGCCGGTCGACTCGAGCAGCTCGGGTCGGAAGCCGTCGATCATCGACAGCGTCAGGTTTCCGTGGGCCACCGTCGTGCCGAACGGGCTCTCGGCCTTGGCGCGCTCCACGTCGACGTGGATCCACTGGTGGTCGCGCGAGAGCTCGGCGAAGGTGTCGATGTCGGCCTGGGTGACCTCGCGCCACTCGCTCGGGCCGATCGGCCGGCCCTGGAGCGCCTTGAGCTCCTCGATGCCGTTCACGGTGATGGTCATGGCCGAGGAGCCTAGCCGCGGTGGTACCACGGGCGGCTGTCGAGCGCGTCGCGGAGGGCGGCGCGGCCGCCCTTCCGGATCGGCTGGCCGTGGGTGACGAGGACCCTGTCGAAGTCGAGCTCGAGCAGCGGTTCGAGTGTGGGGTTGAAGCGCTCGCGGTGGAAGCGCTCCATCTTCGCGTCGACGTGCCCGGTCGCCCACACCACGAGCTTGCCGTCGACCTCCGCCACGGCGTCGCCGAAGACGAGCGCCTTGTGGGAGGGCACGTGGAGCGGCGTCTCGTAGCGGCGCGGCTTGCCGATCGCGTGGGCGGTGATGCCGGCGGGGAGATTGGCGCTGTCGGGTTCGAGCTCCTTGAAGCCGGAGGTCTTGTCGAGGCGCTTGGCGCAGGCGGGGTGGCCGTGGATGGCGGTCTTCGCCTGCTTGCGGAAGCGCCGCCAGATCTCCTCCGAGCTCCGCACGTGGTAGGGGATCGTGATCAGGATCGTGAGGCGGTCGCCGAGGTTGTCCTCGATCAGTTGCATCACGGGGTCGGGGTCCGGGGGAAGCAGCGGGTCGACGAGGACGGTGTCGTCGCCCGTGCGGAGGGCGAAGCAGGCGACCTCGCTCCCGAACTCCCCGGGATGCCACTCCGGGTGGCGGGCGGTCCAGCGCCAGAGGTCCTTGGCCAGCTTCTTGGGAGTCGCGCTCACGGCTCTGGATCATAACCTCTGAACGAGATTAGTGGGTTACCTCGACTTCGCACTGGATCCCGGGAGCGCGGGCGAGCCGCTCGTCGCCGGTGAGCAAGGACCGTGTCGATGGACTCGGCGAGCGCGACGTAGGCAGCGTCGTAGGCGCTGAGGTTTTCGCGGAGATCCCAGATCCTGGGCATCAGGGGGCCGTGAGGAGCCCGCTCCAGCGGCATAGCGGCAAGGTCGGCGAGAGCGCCAGCACATGTGAATTGGCGCCACGCTCCTATTCCACCAGCCTCACCTCGAAGCTCAGGGCGCCGGCCAGATCGCCCGCCCCACCCAAGAGGCCGAGGATCTTCGCCACGTAGGCGCGCGTCTCCGCGTACGGAGGGATGCCGCCGTATTGGTCGACCGCGCCGGCGCCGGCGTTGTAGGCGGCGAGCGCGAGCGGGACGGAGCCGAAGCGGCGGAGAAGGTCGCGCATCAAGTGGGCCTGGGCGTCGATCGCCTCCTCCGGGTCGAAGGGGTTCTGAAGGCCCAGCTCCTCCGCGGTGCCGGGCATGAACTGGGCGATGCCCTGCGCGCCGGCCTGGGACTCGGCGAACGGGTTGAAGTCCGACTCGGCGTAGATCTGGGCCGAGAGTAGGGCCGCGCCGACGTTCCAGCGCTGCGACGCCCGGACGATGGCGTCGTGGAAGCGCGCCGGCACGAACGACGGCACGGCGCTCTGGCCGTCGCCCGAGCCGCCGCCGTACCCGACCGAAGCCGAGCCGGTGTTCCGGGCGTAGCCGAAATGCCACGGCTCCCACGAGTAGCGTCGGACGAAGCCGAAGCGCTCGCTGTTCGCTGCGAGCCACGCGTAGGCGGCGGGCGGGCCAAGGTCGAGCTCGGTGCCGTAGCGGTGCAGGCTGTGACCGGGCGGGGCGACCCACTTCGGGTCGGGGTTCGCGGCGAACAGCCTCGCTTGCTCGGCGTCGGAGCGGTAGCCGCTCGTGATCAGCAGCGAGAGCCCGGCCTCGCGGTGGGCGGCGGCGGCCATGCGGTCGAAGGCGAGCGCCACGTCCGGGCGCATCGGCTTGCCCTGCCTGTACGAGAGCGGGCCTGAATAGCCGCCGCCGGTGGCGTTCTCGGACATGCCGAGCCCCTTGATGTCCGGGGCCATTTCCGCTGTCGCCCGCGCCCCTATCTCGACCGGTCGCGGCCGGTCGTCCCCCGGCGCGCGCAGCGTCGCCTGGCCCCGCACCTGGACCGTTACGCGCGTCGGCGCGAAGCCCACTCCAGGGAAGCGCACCGCCACGCCTGCGGCTCCCAAGCCGTTGCGGGCGGCGCCCCGCCTCGCCGCCGCGCGGGCCAGCGCGAGGTAGGCCGCGTTCGAGAGGTGGCGCGGATTGGGCAGCCCGTTCGGGAGCAGCGGCGGCTGGAACAGCCGAGCGTAGTTGTCGCTCATCACCTGCGCCGCAGAGATCGCCGCCAGATCGGCTCCCCGCTGGTGTCGGCCCTTGGCGCCCAACGCCTGGCCGAAGGCGAACAGCACCACCAACCCGGTGAGCAGAGCGGCCACCACCCCCAGCAACAGCAGCGAAGCCTGCCCAGCCTCGCCGTTCGATTCGGTCATCGATTGCCCGTCCGGCGCCACGAACCGGGACTGTCGCCCCGCGCGAGTTACCGCTCAACGCTGGCGTGAAACGAGTCCGCGACGGCAACGTAAAACGATCCCCGCTGCCCGACGGGACAGCGGAAATCACCGACTTAGGGGCCTAGAAGGCCGCTGAAGAAGTGGGTTCTGGCTGGCGGGGTTTGGGTCGCGGCGCCTCGGCTGGCCGGGTCAGCGAGCTCGTGGGTTTTGGGCGCTGCGCGGGGATCGGGGCCTGTCATGCGGCCTGGGCGGTGAGGTGGCGCCCGATCGGGTTGAGGTTGACCAGGGCGGCGGCCCAGGCGGCTTGCATTTGGGCCTTCGCGCGCCCGATGTAGCGGCTCTTGCGGGCGCCGTAACGGTGGGCGAGCAGGCCGAGCAGCCGCTCGATCCGCGGCCGGGTTCGGCGCAGATGCTCGGCGGTGTCGGGGTCGGCGAGCGCTTGGCGGGCGGCGATCAAGAGGTCCTCGTGCTCGGTGAGGTTGATCTGGCGACGCGCGCGGCCTGGGCAGCAGGCCGCCTTCAGCGGGCAGCCGCCGCACATGCTGCGGCTGAAGTTCGCGCCCCGAAACCCGGACGCAGACGTGCTGATCTCGACGGTCTGGCCTGCGGGGCAAGTGACGGTGCCGGCGTCGAGGTCGAACTCGAAGTCGTGTTTGCCCAGGCGGCCCTCGACGACCTTGCCCTCGGGCACCGGGGCGAGCACGTCGACATCGCGCTCGGCCAGCTCGGCGCGGGCCACCCCGTTGCCATAAGCGGTGTCGCCCAGCACCCGGTCCGGGCGGCGCGCCTCGGGCTGGGCGTCGATCAGGTGCTTAGCTTGGGGGCCATCGGTCTCGCTGGCGGGCGCCACCTCGACCGCGGTGAGCAACGGCACCGGCGTGTTCGTCGCCGCCGCTGAGAGCTTGTAGCCGTCAAAGCGCGTCTGCGAGCTCTTGCGGCCGTGGCGCATCTCGGTGTCGACCGTCGAAATGATCCGGCCCGGCAGGGTGCCGCGATGCAACCGCGGGACGCCGTCATCATCGACGTCGAAGTCCTGGCCGATCAGCTCGCGCAGCAACCCATGTGCCGCCTTGACCGTCTCGTCGCCGAGCAGTCCATCAGCGTGTTCGACGGCCTGCAACGCACGCTCGGCGTCTTGCGCGACCCGAGTCAGCATCCGCTCACGCTCGGCCTTCTCGCGCCACCGGCAGTCCGGCTTCTCACCCGGGCGGGCGTAGTCAAACTCCAAGCCGTTATCGAGCCGGCCAGCGGCCTCCTCGTCGGCCGCGGCGACGGCGTCCAACAGCCCGCGGACGCCGTGACGGACCAGCCGGACCGTGTCCTGGGTCGCCGCCGCGCCGAGCATCGGCGTCGAGTCGATGATCTGCTCCGCTGCGCCGTCGAGCATGCCGAGCTCCTCGGCCAGCCGCAGCGTGTTCTCCAGCGCTAATCCCTCCTTGCCATGCAACAACAACCGGGCGCGGAACTTCGTCAACGAGGTCGGGTGCCAACCCTCGTGATCGACCGGCAGCCCGAGCGCCACCTTCCAGCGCAGATCCCACGCCACACACTCCATCGCCTGCTCGTCCGAACAGCCCGTCCGATGCTGCAACAGCATCACCTTCGCCAACTGCGACGGCGGAATTGACGGCCTGCCCATCCTCGACGCGTAGCACTCCGCGAAGTCCTCATCACGCACGATCCGGCCCCCATGCTCGGCCAACAACGCAAAAAACGACCCCTCCGGAAGCGGCCGACACAGCTCGACCGAATCGAACAACCCCACCTGGTCAGACATCGTCGCGAGCATGCCCGAATCGTCCAAAACCAGCCGGACAGAGCCACGACATTTTCAGGGGCCTTCTAGGTCCACGACCCCCGTGCCGTGGCCACGCGGGGCGTGCCAGCACCGGGGGATGGGCGCACTCCCGCCCGGCGCGACAAGGAACAGGGCCAGTTCAGCGTTTCCCGCTCGGCTCTTTCCCCATGAGCTCGGTGGCCGACCTGTCGGTGCTGCTTTTCCACAGAACCAGCGCTGTCGTCGGGGCCCATCGTCGGCTGGTGGGTGCCTGTCTTACCTCGCTAGGCGAGCGGTCGACGCGTGATCGGATACGACCGCATCTCGCGCGAGCGAGCACGCAGCGTCCCGCGAGGGCGAGCATGCTGCCTCGCATGGCGGCGACGGTGGGGCTGCTGGATTCCTGGATTGCGGACATGTCGTGCGAGCGGTCGCCTCGGACGCGCTCCGGAATTCATCAGCGTTAAGCAGCCCTGATGATCCGCTCCTCTCTGTCAGGAACGGCGGGCTAGGGCCGGCCTGCGCTAGCCCGTTCGCTCCTCGAGCCGATCTCTATGAGTTCAGCGGCGCCGAGTACCTGACGAGGTCCAGCGGGCCGTCTCTCACGAGCCCGACGTCACGGGCATACACCTTTGTGCCTCTGCTGCCGTCGAGCGGATTGAAGTCGCGCACCGTAATCGTGTCGCTGAACGTGCCCGCGGGGACCCTGACGGTGCTGCCGGCGCGGACGATCGTCGCCTCGTCCTCTGCGACACCAGGTGCCACTTCCTGCTGGAACGTCATGCCGACCGCGGGGTTCGCCGGCATGAAGATGCCCGGCCCGTTCCCGGGGTCGTCGGCGCGCCAGGCCCCTTCGTGGGTCACGCTGCCGTCCTCGTTGAAGATGTCGACGGCCTCGCCGAAGTAGCAGACGGTGCCGTCCTGCGTCTGGGCGTAGTAGTTGAGCGAGCGCTCGATCACGAACTCACCGCGATCGACGACACCGTCGGCGTCGGCGTCCTCCCACTCGAGCTCCTCGACGACGCGCGTGCTGACCTTGTCCTGCCCGGAATAGAGGCTCTCGGTCCTGTTCAGGACGGTGATCCGGAGCCCGATCGTCTGTCCCTGCTCCTTGCCCGAGTAGACCCATTGCTGCCCGACAGGCAACGGAAAGAAGTCGTTGTCGATATTGAGGCTGAAGGAGTTCTGATCCGGGTCACAGAGCGACAGCGGGAGCGGCTCAGGGTCGGCACCGGTAGCCGAACCCGGCGCCGACAGCAAGACAGCTAGGCCCACCACCCCCGCGATCCACGTTGCCTTCCGAGCGGTGTGTCGCATTCCCGCCTCCTCTCGCACACGGCTGCGTAGCCGCGCCTGGCATCGGGGACAGGCGCACGCTAAGCCGCCAAGCTGAGATAGCATGAGAGGACCGGCGCGTGCCGCCGGGCGCGTCAGCCGCCGAGGCGGGCGTCTCAAGTTGCCGGCGGTCGTGCCCACGAGCTCGTAGAGCTCTGGGCCGGCAAAGCACAGACTCGAAACAACCGGACGGGAACGTCGACGTTGGCGGGGCGGCGCCCCGTCGCGCGTCACGCGGAGCAGACGAGCCGGCGTGCCCGGCTCGCGATCGACAGGCAACCCCGGCGTCGAGAGCACTACAGAAGCCCGGCCGTCACCGCTCCCCATTCGGACAGCCGGGAAGTCATCCGAGGCGAGGGTGACCCAGCGAACAGGCGGGCTATCGAGATCACGCCGACGAGGAGCCGCGGACGCGTGGCGTCTCCAGACGCCCGCTTGCGTCAGCGGCTGCAGCAGTCATTGCCCGTGGGACGGGCGCTCTCGCCGCTCGTCCTCTGCGACGGCCTGCCGAGCGAGTCGACGCCCGCATTTGCGTAGAAGCGGGACTACGCGGCGGAACAGGGCTGACGCGTCCTGTGCGCTGATCGCGGCGAGCAGGTAACGCGGGTGTTCGCCTCGTCGTGGTGCCGCAGCTGTTGCGTTTGTGGGGTGTTTACTTCGGTGAGATGTCGCTGGCTCGAACAGCTTTGGTGGCTGGGGTCGTTGCGGCGTCGCTGGCCGCTTCACCGGTGTCGTCGGCGGAGGCGGCCGAGGTCAGCTTCGAGCGCGAGTACTACGACTGCCGCGACTGTGACCCGACGGGGCTGCTGGTTGTCCGGGCGGGTCCCGGCGAGGCGAATCGCATGATCGTGGCTCGTGGAGAGGCCGGGGAGATCCGGGTCACGGACGCCGGGGCGCCGCTGGTGGCCGGGCCGGGCTGCACGGCTGCGGGGGAGCAGCGGGTGGACTGTGCGACGAGCGTTCCCGCCTTGATGGCGTTTGTGTTTGCGGGCGACGGCGACGACACCTTCTCGTCGTCGTTGGGCGTCAACGTCGACGGTGGCAGGGGCAACGATCGGCTTGTGGGCAGCCCTTTCGCGGATGCGCTCTATGGCGGCGAGGGCCGGGACGTGCTGCGCGGAGAGGACGGAGACGACGCGCTCGAGGATGGCCGGCGTGTCACCCTCTCGTTGCCGGTTGGGACCTTCGCACCCGTACGCGCCGAGCGTGATGTCTTTGACGGCGGGGCGGGTGTCGACACGCTCGGCTATGCGGGTCGCCGGCGCGGTGTGGTGGTCGACCTTGCCGGTCGTGGTCGCGACGCTGGGGCGCCCGGCGAAGGCGACTCGCTGCGGAGGCTCGAGCAAGTCGTCGGGACGGACGGCGACGACCGGCTGTTCGGCGACGAGTCGGCGAACTCGCTGGACGGTGGCGCCGGCGACGATCTGGTCGTGGGGCGGGGCGGCGACGATCGGCTTGCGGGGAGCACAGGGTCAAACCGCGTGCGCGGCGACGCCGGCGATGACTTGATCGGGGTCGACTCTGCCTCCACCAGTCCACCCCTGGAGCGGCAGCGGGTGTCGTGCGGCGCCGGGCGCGACCGTGTGGAGCACTTGTACCGAAACGACTTCGGCGAAGACGACTGCGAGCAGGTCGTCATCTTCGAGTTCTACGCCGTGCGCGTGCTGCTGCCGCCTACGACGTTGCGGCGTCCGCCGCTGGCCAGCATGAACGAGTGCGTCGCCATCGAGTACTGCAACGTTCGTATGGAGGTGAGGCTGGCCCGCTCGCCTGACCCTCGTCGGCCGCGTCTGAAAGGTCTGCTGCTCGGCCGCGCCAGCGCAACCCTCCCGAGCTCGATCCGCCCGGGTGTCACCGTCCCCACGCTTACGGTGCGTCTCTCCGACCGGGGTAGTCGCCTCCTGCGGCGCCATCGCACGCTGCTCATCCGCATCCGGCTGGACGCGCCGTCTGACTCTGGAAGCAGTCTGTGGGGTGCCTACCTCACTCCTCTCCGCGCCCCAGCCCGCCCAGCGCCGGGGTAGGCGAAGAAGTGCCGAGGCAGCTGTCCATCCGGGTTCCGCCGTTATCGCTGCCTCTCCGCAGCACTCGGGCTGCTCGTTGCCGTGAGTGCGCTCATGCTTCTGCTGGCACGGCCCGGTCTTCGCGAGCGCTAGGTCGTGAGACTCAGGCGCTGATGCCGACCCCCGAGAAATTCGCCTTCTCGGATGCCTTCGGTCCAGTGCTTCCGGGGGCCCGAGACAGACGGCCAGGGCATCAGCGGAGCTCGCGAAAGAACTCGCGCAGCTCACCGACGAGCAGTTCCGGTTGTTCGAGGGCGGGGAAGTGCCCGCCACGTGGCATCTCTGTGAAGCGGCGTAGATCGGCGTAGGCGCGCTCAAGGAAGCGGCGCGGGTAGCGCACGTGGAAGAGCGCGACTCCGGCCGGCACCGCGATTGGCGCCTCGAGGGGGCGCGGTTCTACGCCCGCAGGAGTCAGGGGAAACAGCTCTGAGCGCAACTCTGGGGCTACGCCGAGGCCCCAGTCGCGGTAGTCCTGCAGGCATGACCGGATGTGCCCGTGGCCCAGTAGAGCGTGATCGCGTTGAGCAGGTCGTCGCGGTGCACGGCGGTCCCGAGGTCGCCGTCGTGGTCAGTCCACTCCCACCACTTGTCGACGATCCATGACGCCAGGCCAACCGGTGAGTCGTTGAGAGCGTACGCGGTGAAGGCCGGCGCCCTCGGAGGAGGTCCGCACCTCAACCCGTGACCGCAGGCGCCGTGCTTCAGTGCTCCGAGCCGATCCTCGATTCGGAGGCGAGTGCAGGCGTGAGCAACCGCAGCGGCAGGACTCCCGACTCCGGTAAGTCAGGGCCTTGTACCGCTGGTCACGCTGCGGGCGGGGTCTTAGTCTGCGAGCTCGGCGCAGATGTCTCGTTGGCTGCCGGACGTGCTGACCAGCGTGAAGATCCCCGTCGCGGGATCGACGTTGTAGACGATACGGCCGATGTACTGGGTCGTGGTCGGGCCTTCTGGGATGTCGGTGGGGAACAAGACCAGCCCGTTGTGGCCGGTCGCGCTAACCGTCTGTGTCCCGTCCGGGTTGAATGTGGTCTTCGTGACGGACCCGTCAGTCCGGATAGTGACGGACGCTCCAGCAACGGGATTGTCGGGGTCGGGCCCGTAGTTGGTGTAGGTCAGGAGAACGCCCTTGCCGGCCGTGATGGTCCTGACAAGGTTGCCTTCGCGGTCTTCGAATTCCTTGATGTGAAGGTTGCCACCGGTGCCGGAAATTCCGAGATTGAAGTCCTCGCAGGCGAGCCCAGCCGGAAGGATAAGTAGGTCATCGGCGAGCGCCGAGTGCGCTGCCGTGAACATCAAGGCCGCCGAAAGGGCCGCCGCAATGGCCGTGCGCAAATATCGCATGCTAGTCCCCTTTCTTGTGGATGAGGGACCGTGGTGATCCCTCGAACTACCTCGCGCCGCGCACCGGGTCGGACCAGGATCCCGGCGAGGAGGCGCCTAGCCGAATGCCTCCTTCCTGGCAGGGATGAGTCCCATCCCAACCTTCCCACACTCGCCTTGGCGGAGCAACCGGACTGTAAGGCGACCACTCGTCGCCCGACTAGTTTTTGACAAGTCCGATCGTAAGAACTTGCGCACAGAGTGTGCATGTTCCAACCAGTTCCTCCTCCGTGCCTGAGCGCTGCTGCTGTTGGCCGTCGACCACCACGGTGGCGGTTCGACACTGCGGCTCCCCGCTGGCACTTCTGGCTCTGCGCTGAGGCGCGCCTGACGCTGCCCGAGGCAGACCTGGCCGTCGCCGCGCTCGCCGCGCTCCCCGGCCCCGGCGCCATCGCTGGCGGTCAGGCGCTCGTCGGCATCTGCGACACGCACGGGCTCGACGATGCGGTCGGGGTACTCGACTCCTGGCTGAGCGCCCGCGACTGAAGCCAGGAGGCCCCGCACTGCCGCGGCCTCCTCGGTTTGCGGGTCCCAGTAGGGCCGCGGCACCAGCAGGGTGAAGCTGCAGGGGGAGCGGCGGGCACGGGCGCGCACCTCGTCGAGCAGCCTCGGCGTCGCCGCGGTTCGGTGAGCCACCACCAGCACGCGTGTGGGCGCTGCCGGCGTCATCCGCCGTGATTGTCGCATCGCTCCTACGCCGACAGGGCTCAGCGTGCGCCGAAGTCAAAGCCGTCGAGCGTCCTGATCCCCAGGAACTATTGCGCCGGCGAGCTTGGCGGGTATGGGCCCGGCGCCGTGTCCTCGGTTCTATGCCTTCTCGGTCGGCTCGGCGGGTTGCAGCGCGCCCGCAGCGGGTGTGTAGATGCTCTCGTGCCCGTCGTCCCAGCTGATGCGATAGCGGGGGTAAGCCGTCCCTTCTACGACCTCCTTGACGACGCCCGTCCGGGGCGGACGCTCGGTCGACTCGGACTCGACCTGCACGCGATCTCCGGACTTGAACTCCATGCCCTCTCCTTTCCGACTGGCCTCCCTGAACGTGATACCACGGCTGGGGGTCGCTGCTGCGCCTCGTCCGTCTCATGTCTCGCTGAAGCTGGTCGGCACTGGCGCTGCCAGCGCGGAGACCCGGCCGCTGAGCCCCTCACGGCGGAGCCTGCCGGACGACGCGGGTGGCTGCAATGACCGACCGCCCTCGGGGGCGCCGGTTCGGGATCGAGAGCTGGCGCCATGTGACACGCTGCGTGCCGTGAGTCGCGGGTTACGGCTGGACCGAGGAGATGAGCCGCCCGCCGGCGGGGTGGCCGACACGTTCGCCAGACAGCCCCTGGTGCTCGATCAGGGTGGCCTGCAGGGCGCAGACGTGGCGGTGCTGGGCGCGCCCTTCGACGACGGCGCCTCGCATCGCCCTGGCGCCAGGTACGGGCCGAGAGCGATCCGCGCGGCTGCCGACGGTGGGCGCTGGGGCCGCCCTCATATGACGCTCGGCGTGGATCCGCTGGACGTGCTGACCGTCGTTGACTACGGGGACGCCGCGGCGGCTCCGGGCGATCTCGCCCGCTCGCACGGCGCCCTTGCTCGACGCCTGGGCGAGATCCTGGACGCGGGCGCGATACCGCTCGTGCTGGGCGGCGACCACTCGCTCTCGTTGCCCACACTGCGTGTGCTGGCAGAGCGCCACGGTCCTGACGGCTATGCAAGGCAAGACGGTCGAGGTCGATGCCGTGGAGGGCCGGCCGCCCAAGACGATTGACGTCCAGATGAGAAGGGCGGCGCCTGCCGGTATTGCCTGGCGCAGTGGACTCAGGAGGGCATGACGGCGGCCTACACGTTTCTCTACGCCGCCTAGTCCGCTCTTGCGCCCGCCAGTTGCGCTGTGCTTCTCGTGTGCGTCCCGCTGCGGACCCGGAACGGAGCGGGGTGTTCAATCACTGCGCCGACGCGCGCCGAGGTGTTGGTCCATCCATCATGGGAGCTGATGCCGTCCGTTGGGGGCCCGAGCCCTACGCTGTGTTTGCGCGCGTCCCGGCCTTGCACAGGGCGTGCAGCCGGCGTGTCAATGCTCTCCCGTCCGTCATCCCTGGCGAATCCGGTTAGCGCGGCGCGGGCTCCTCACGCACAACCTCTTCGATAGCCCCGTGTGCTGGGGGCTCGGTCGACTCGGACTCGACGGCGCCTCGGACCGGCCTTGACACGGTCTCCCGGCTTTAAGACCACTGCTCTGACCCCTCCGTCTGTCCATCGTCTCGAGCGACATCGCGCCTGAGAGCCGCCGAAGCGGGGTATCTTCCCGGTAGGTCACAGCCGAAGACCCGGAGCGAGAGAGGCAGCGATGACGCTCTATTTTGATCCCTTTCGAGAGCTTGACCAGCTGACCCAGCAGATCGTCTCGGGAGGAAGAAGCCCCCGCAGCTGCCCGATGGACGCCTATCGCCGTGGTGACGAGTTCATCGTCCACCTCGACCTGCCGGGCGCCGATCCCAGCTCGATCGACGTGACGGTTGAGGGAAACGCTTTGACTGTGAGGGCGGAGCGGCACTTCGAGTTTAGGGAGGGCGATGAGCTGCTCGTTAGCGAGCGACCCCAGGGCATCTTCAGCCGACAGCTCTCGCTTGGCGCCACTATTGACACCGACAGCATCGGGGCGAGCTACGAGGGCGGCGTGCTGACGCTCACCCTCGCAGTCTCCGAGGCGGCGAAACCTCGCAAGGTTGAGGTCCGGGCCAGCGGCGATCGAACGACGCTCGAGCCCGGCGCGTCTTAGGGCGCTGGTCGGGGCCATCCCAAGCAGAGCTAGAGCCACTCGGCGAGCGGGATTAGTCGAAGGGTCGAAGCCGTCGATGCCGGCGCGCTCGAGTTCGACGCGGGGGGGGGGGGGGGGGGGGGGGGGGGGGGGGGGGGGGGGGGGGGGGGGGGGGGGGGGGGGGGGGGGGTTTTTTTTTTTTTTTTTTTTTTTTTTTTTTTTTTTTTTTTTTTTTTTTTTTTTTTTTTTTTTTTTTTTTTTTTTTTTTTTTTTTTTTTTTTTTTTTTAAAAAAAAAAAAAAAAAAAAAAAAAAAAAAAAAAAAAAAAAAAAAAAAAAAAAAAAAAAAAAAAAAAAAAAAAAAAAAATAATTAAATTTTATCGTCGAGACGCGGAAGCGCGGCGATCTCGAGCCTGGGCTCGCGGGCGGGGAGCGCGCGCTGCTCCTCGGGTTCATCGCGGAAGCCGTGCTGGGGGGGCGGGTGTCGCGCGTGGCACCATGACGCTGCAATGGGCGAACTCGAGCTGACGCGAACTCCCGGCGAGCGCCAGCTCTACGCGCTCGCTGACATCGGCACCGTGCTCTTGAAGAGCTGGGCCTCACGCGCGGCGCGCGCCGAGGCGAACGGGCGCACATTGGAGATCGCCCGCCGAGGGCTCTGGGGCCCGGCGGTGGAGGCCACCGACGGGGCTGGAAGGACGGTCGGGCAGTTCAGGGCGCGCAGTGTCCGCCGCGGCGGCGCGCTGCGTTGGATCGATCGCGAACTCATGCTGCGCCCGACGAGCCGGCGGCCGGTCAAGATCACTGTCGATGGTCCGAGCGCACTAGATCCAGGGTTCCTGCTCTTCGCGGCCTTCGTCGTGCGCGGACTCGGGGAGGACGCCAGCGCCGCCGCGGGAGCGACGGCGTCGGGTGCCTGACGCGCGCTCGCTGCACCACCTTCAGGCGGCGCACCGTGGGCGGGCGCACCGGGGGGAGGTTCGGTCGCGAGGATGATCACCTTCTGCCCATCGGTGCAGGCGGGCGGACGAGTAGTCTTGGCGGCGAGGCCGGTGCGGCCTGTACCGCTCGTCGGGTCTTGCTTCCTCCCCCCGTCGCGCGGCTTCCGAGAAGGAGGCAGCCGGAGGTTTTGGCTATGGCGAGTACCGGCAATCCAAGTGGGGGGCCGGTGCGTCGCGTCGCGATCCTCGGCCGTATGGTTCAACTGGGTCGCGGAAGGCGGGGCCCGGACGCGGCGTCCGAGGCGACTGCTGCGGGGCACGAGCGGCGTATCAAAGCCCTGGAGGAGCGAATCGACCAGCTTGAAGCGCTCCTGGAGGGGCTGCAGGACGCGGTCCATCGCGAGTCCGTTCGCGAAGGTGGGCGGATCGGCGCGCTGGAGAAGAGGACCGAGCGGTCGGAGCTTTCCCGTGCCCTGAACCGGGACGCTCGCGAACGCGGCCTCTGAGCGCGGCTTGCATCGGCCGCCAGGACAGACGAGGAGGCCCGCGTTACCGGGCCTCCTCTCCTACAGCGAACTGCGTCGAGGCTGTTACGCCTGGACGAGCTCGCGCGTCTTCTGCACGACGACCTCGCCGCTCGTGATTTTCGGCGGGTTGGGGAGTGCGGTCTCCAGCTTGTGCTCGCGCACCCAGTTGGAGGCGACGCGGGTCGACTCGTCGGCCTGCGCCGAGGTGTCGAAGAAGCCGATGGAGCTCATGACGCCGTTACCGGCCTCGATGAGGTAATAGCCACTGAAGCCGGGCAGCTCGCTGAGGCTGGGCACGAGGGTCTCGTCGAGCGTCTTGATGACCTCAGTGGTGCGGGCCTGGTCGATCGCCTCGTAGCGTCGAATGGTGGCAAACATGAATGGTCCAACTCTCTTCTCTGGGGTGGAGAACTCGGTTGAGTCCTCCTGATGCGCTCGGGCCCGAAGGTGACAGTCGAAGGGAACTTCGGTAGCTCGACGACGTCGGCGGTGGGTCTTGGCGCACGACGTACCCTAGCAGCTTCTGGACAACGGTTGGTTACGTAGCTAAGTTTCTCTACGTTATCGCTGCAGGAGACTTTCGATGTGCCCATTCTCGGTGACCGTGCAGCACGTTCCGGATCGCGAGCTCGGCCCTCTGCTGACTCGGCTCGCGGAGGCGGGCTTCGACAGCCCGATCATCGATCACGTTGGCGCCGACGGTGCCCCTGACACAGCGGCCGCCCGCGCTCGCCGGGGACCTCTGGACCTCCCGCAGGATTGGCGCCTCGTGCGGGAGCGCGAGGGCGAGTCATATCGGTGGCCGAACGGGCGCGATCGCTACACGCCCTACCGCGTCTTCATAGGCACAACGCGCGCCGAAGGCGCAGTCCAGATCGGACTAGGCGAGACCATCCGTCAGAACAAATGGGGTCGCGACCGAAAGTACGTCGTGGCCTTCCTGAGCGCCGGATCCCCCAGCAGCCGCTGGTCGAGTTTGTCGCAGCCGACGACTACGAGCAGACCCACGAGCTCGTCGCAGTCATCCGTGGCAGCGACGGAGGGCGACGCATGTACGGCGTCGGTGACGCCCTTCCGGCCGTCTACAGCGAACGCTTTCGAACCCAGCTCTACAACGAGCGAGTCGTCCGCCCGGGCGCCTGGAACAAGCTCGTCGTGGTCGCCCGCGAGGACGACGACGAGGCGATCCTCAACCACGCGCTGATCCAGAGCCGACGGCGCCACCGCACGTAGCCACGCCGAAGCCGCTATCTCGCCTAGCGCATCGCTGGCGGCCTGCGCCCGCCCGCCCTTGCCGGCACAGGCCGACGCAACCTCGCCGAGGCCGAGCGCGCCCTGGCACGATGGCGCAGGCCAGTCGGCGCTCCTGACTAGCGGGCGCCTTCGGCTCGCGGCCCGTCCCCGGGCGAATTCGGTCAGTCGTTCACCCCCGGAAGTGGATATGCGGCGGGCTGTTGCCGGCCGGTCGCGCTAGCCGCGTCGGGGGTTGACCAGCAGGCGGGCGGTGAAGAGCCTGCCGAGCAGAGCGGCGTTCTCAACGCTGCTGGTGGCGGAGCGGCCTCGATCTGGATCAGCAGGCCGAGTATGTCCGCGGTCGACCATCGCTGGACGCGTTTGGCGTCGAGCGTCGGCGTGGTCTAGCGTGGGGTGCGTGACCGCTTCGGAGAGCAAGCGGGAGGCGATCGAGGTCGCCGCGCGGCCGTTGCGGGAGCTGCTGCGTGAGGAGCATGACGAGATCGCCGCGGCCCAGCGCGCGCTGAGACAGGCCGAGAAGGCGCACGATCGTGCGATCGAGCTGGCCGAGCGGCAATTGCGGGCGGCCGAGACGGCGGAGCCGCTTGCGTCCTACGGTCACCGGGTGCGTCCTCTACGCCGACAAGGTGAGCACGGCCGACGGGAACCACGACCTGACAGCAGAGGTGAGGGCGTGGGCAGAGGTCCTGCCGCAGGCGGGGCGGCTCTCCCGGCGCGGGGTGGTCCTGGTGATCGAGGCGCCGACGTGGCGCCGGGAGGTCGCCTTTCCCCGCTGGGACGAGCGAAAGGTGCGGCGGCTGGCCGAGCAGATCGAGCTCGCCGCGGGCAACGTGGACGTGGTCCGCGGCGCGGCTCGAGCCGAGGCCGAGCCGGCGGAGCGAAGCCTCGGGGCAGCGCGGACCGACCGTCGCGCGGTGGAGGAGACCCGCGCGCTGCTGCACAAACTGAGCGGCCTGGTATACGAGGACGAGGACGTGATCGACATGGCGCCGGGGATCAGCGCGGGCCACGACGGCGTGCTCGTGGCCACGGATCGGCGGCTTCTCTTCATCTCGGTTCGGCGCACGCTCTCACGTGATGTCGGCGGCGCTCGCGCTCGGCCTCAGCCTGATCGGCTTCGCACTGCCGCTGTCGAGCGCGATCGTGCATGCGAAGGCGATCACCGACGTCCTCGGCTGGGGGCTCGTCGCGCTCGTGGTGCAGATCCTGATCTACTGGCTCGTTCGGCTCGTCGTGCCGAACCTGTCGCAGCGCATCGCTTCGGACGAGCTCGCGGCGGCGCTGTTTCTCGGCGCCGCGTCGCTCGCCGGCGGCATTATCAACGCGGCGTCGATGACGTACTGATCGTCGTCCTGAAAATAGTCCTTGACAACCCCGGAACACTGTCCTATAGACTCCCCCGTCCCGTCTGCCGGGGGACACTCTCGCGAGGCGTCGTTAGGGTGGGACGGGAGCGGCGCCTGCGGCCGGGGTTCACGCGAACCCCGGGCTCGGGAGGCCAAGGCCAATTCGGCGGCCCTCGCGTATCTGAGGACCACCGCCGTCTGATCCGCCCGCCCCGCACTACGGCGGGGCTGCCCTGGAGGGCTGGAAGCGGATCGGGAGAAGGCCGGACGCGTCCGACCTCGCCTGGGCTGAGACCTCGGGCAAGGCCAGGGTCCGGTGCGGAGACCCGACCGCCGACAAGTCGCGGAGGACCTTGGTCAGAAACCGCCGCGCGGGACGCCAGGTGAGCTGGCATCCTATAAAAATTGAGAGCCGGTCCCTGGCGTCCTGCTCCCCCCGCTCTTTGACAGTGCCATTGTGCGAGGCCCGGAGGCGCCGGGGGATGACGCGCGCCCTAACCGCAGATGCGCCCGAAGCCGTGCACGGCGAGCGTCGTGTGCTCGACCTCGGGCGGGCGCTCTCCCGTTGCCCCTCGTTCGGCGGAGTTTCCTGCCGGACTGGCGGCGCGCAAGAGCAGCCGGGGCGACCGGGGTGTGCAGCCGAAGCGGGGCCGGGCGCCGGCCTCCCGGTCAGCAGCCCTGGCAGATGCCGCTGCCGCCAAGCAGGCTGCGGTCGAGCGCGCGGTCGCGTTCGTTCTGCTGGCGCGTGGTCTCGGGCGAGACGGCGCTCGAGGACGGGCCGATGCTTCCGGTCGTGCCGACCGTCCCTTCGCCCGGCTGCGGCAGGCCGAGCTCCGAGCCGGTGCGGGCGCGCGGGATCGTGCTGCCGGCGCCGACGTCGGCGGTCGAGAGCCGGAAGGTCCCGCGGTCGAGCTCGGCGCCGGGGCCCGGGCTCGCGGCGCCCGCGGCGCCGCCGCCGGACGAGCCTCCGCCCGAGGATTGGGCAAGCGCCGTTCCGCCGAAGGCGAGCGAGGCCGCAAGCGCGAGAGGAATGATGGTGCGGGACATGGGCCCCTCCCTAAAAGGAGGCAACGCCGAGGCCGGGGCGGGGTTCAGATCACAGCACCACGTCGATCAGCGCCGGCCCGCGGCTTGCAAGCCCGCCCTCGAGCGCAAGGTTCAGCTCGGCGATCGTCGTCGCCCGGAAGCCCTCGACCCCCATCGCGCGCGCGAGCGGCACCCAATCGATGTCCGGCCGGTCGAGGCTCAGCATGTCGATCGCCTTCGGGCCGACGTTCTGCGCCCCGACGTTCGCGAGCTCGCCCCTAAGGATGGCATAGGAGCGGTTGTTCATGATCAAGGTCGTGACGTTGAGGTTCTCGCGCGCCTGCGTCCACAGCGACTGCACATTGTACATGGCGCTGCCGTCGCCCTCGAGGCAGAGCACCGGGCGGTCCGGGCAGGCAATGGCGGCGCCGGTCGCCATCGGCAGGCCGTCGCCGATGGCACCGCCGGTGAGCTGGAGCCAGTCGTGCGGCGGCGCGCCCCGGAGCGTGCCGTAAAAGGCCCGACCGACCGAGATCGACTCGTCGACGACGATGGCGTTCTCCGGCAGACGGGCGCAGAGCGCCGCCGCGAGCGTCTCCGGCGTGATCTGGCCGTCGCCGGGCGGCGCCGAGCGCCTGAGCGCCTCCGCCGGGACCGGCGCCCGTGCGGCGCCGAGCTCGTCGGCGAGCGCCGCGAGCGCTGCTTCGAGGTCCTGGCCGGGGCGGGCGAGGCAGAAGATCTCGCAGTCCGCCGGCGTCAGCACGCTCGGCTTCTCCGGATAGGCGAAGAAGGCGACCGGAGCTTTCGCGCCGATAAGGATCACGTGCTTCAGCCCGGCGAGGAATTTCAGGGCAATGTCGACGGGGTAGGGTACGCGGTCGACGGCGACCCGCCCGGCGCCGCGCTCGACCCGCGCGTTCGAGGTCTGCGACAAAAGCCGCGCCCCCGTCGCGGCGGCGATGCGTCCGGCGTTGTCGAGATTTGCGGCGCGCAACGCCCGCCCGGTCATGAGGAGGGCGGCGGGCTCGCCGGAGCGCAGGATCGAGGCGGCGCGGCGGATCGCGTCCGCGTCGACGGGCTCGGGCAGGGCGAGAGCCCGCGGCGGCGCCGCGCCGCCCGGCGCCTCGCTCCAGGCGACGTCGGCCGGCAGGATCAGGGTCGCGATCTGCCCCGGCGGCGTGCGCGCGGCGGCGATCGCGTCGGCGGCGTCCGCCGCGACCGAGGCGGCGCTCGTACCCATCCGCACCCAGTGCGAGAACGGCCGCGCCACCGCCTCGATGTCGGAGGTCAGCGGCGCGTCATAGGCGTGGTGGTAGGTGGCGTGGTCGCCGACGATGTTGACCATCGGCGTGTAGCCGCGCCCGGCGTTGTGGAGGTTGGTGAGCCCGTTCGCGAGCCCCGGCCCGAGGTGCAGCAGGGTCGAGGCCGGCTTGTCGGCCATGCGGGCATAGCCGTCGGCGGCGCCCGTGACCGAGCCCTCGGCGAGGCAGAGCACGCAGCGCATCCCCTCGACCCGGTCGAGCGCCGCGACGAAATGCATCTCCGACGTGCCGGGGTTGGCGAAGCAGACGTCGACGCCGGCGCCGACGAGCGTGCGCACCAGGGCTTCGGCGCCGTTCATCGCGGGGTGCTCCTGCGGGAGATTGCGGCGCCCTTCGGTCGTCACGGCGCCTTGTAGGTCTTGGCGAGGTTGATCACCTCGGCCTGATCGAACTTGTTCATGTCCTCGATCAGCTCGTTGGTAATGAGGTCGGAGGCCTTCGCCTGCTGCTTCAGGACGCCGTTCTTCAGGAGGAAGTCGAGGTAATCCTGGTAGTTCGCTTCCGAGTTCTCGCCCCACTTCGTCACCCCGCCGGCCTCGAGCCTCCAGTTCTTGATGCGGGCCTCGAGCGTCTTGGTATCGTCGCGCAGCGCCGTTGCATCGTCGCGGCCGGTGCCGCGCACCTGCGGGAAGACCTCGTAGGTGATGCGCAGCGCCGCCTCCGGGTTCGTGATCGCGAACAGCGTGCCCTTGGCATAGCCCTGCCCGAGCGCGACCGCCTGGGCACGGTTGTTCTTCAGCGTCTCGTCCAACGCGATGAGGCCGTTCGACGGGAATTTCGCGATCGCCCGGTCCTCGAGCATGCGCAGCTTCGCGCCGGCATTCTCGGCAAGCGCGTATTGAGTGTCGAACTGCGACAGCGCGTCGACTTGGTTCGAGCGCAGGAGCGCCGCCGTCTGCGCCGCCTCGCCGGCGACGACGACGGTGATGTCCCGGTCCGGGTCCATGCCGTTCGTCGTCGCGAGCGCGCGGGCGACGATCACGCCGGCCGACGCCATCGAGGTCACGCCGATCTTCTTGCCCTTGAGGTCCTTGAAGCTCCGCGCCGGGCTGCCTTCCGGGACGGCGATGCCGTAGATGTTGCCCTGATAGGCAGTGTAATAGTTCTTCGCCTTGACGCCCTGCTGCTGGATGATCGCCAGCGGCTCTATCGACGGCAACGAGTACTGCACGTCGCGGGTCGCGACCGTCTTGACGCAGTCGGTCGAGCCCGGCAGCGGCACGATCTCGACCTTGAAGCCGGCCTGCGCGAACCAGCCCATCTTGGTCGCGATCGCGAACGGCGCGACGGCGGACGAGATGGTGCGCGCGCACCAGCCGACCTTCACGGTCGTCTGCGCCTGTGCCGCGCCGGCACCGAGCGCGCCGATCAGGGCGATTGCGATCGCGATTTTCTTCAGATGCCACCTCCCGTTGTTGCCGTTTGTCGCGCTTCCGCCTTCTCGCGCTCGTCCCAGAACAGCACGCGGCGGCGGATGCCGACGATGATGCTGTTGAGGATGAGCCCGAGGATCGAAAGGATGAGCAGGACCGAGAACTGGCCCGCCACGTCCATCGAGAAATTCATGCTCTGGATGAGCATGCCGAGCCCCGCCTGCGCGCCGACGAACTCGGCGACGATCGCGCCGATGAGGGCGAAGATCATCGCGATCTCGAGCCCGGCGAAGATGTAGGGCAGGGCGTTCGGCAGCTGCAGCATCCAGAAGATCTGCAGCGGCGTCGCCGCGAGCGAGCGCATGAGGTTGATGCGGTCCTCCTCGGCCGAGCGCAGGCCGACGATGGTGTTGACCATCAGCGGGAAGAAGGCGACGAGCGCCGCGTTCACGACTTTCGAGGTCATGCCGAGCCCGAACCAGACGATGATCAGCGGCGCCAGCGCAACCTTCGGCATCGCCTGGAACATGACGATGAACGGGTAGAGGAAGAACTCGGTCCGGCGGCTCAGGGCGACGACGGTCCCGAGCGCGAAGGCGAGCGCGGTGCCGACGATAAAGCCAAGCAAAGTCTCGGTCAGCGTGATCCAGATATGCTCGATGTAGAGCGTCGAGACCATGCCGCGATAGAGCGCCGTGAAGATCGCCGTCGGCCGCGGCAGGATATAGGCCGGGATCGACAGCGCCCGCACCAGCAGCTCCCAGACGGCAAGGACCGCGAGCACGCAGAGGAGGCGCAGCGCAAGGCCGGGCAGTCCGCTCGTCATTCGAGGCCTCCTCCGGCGTTGAGCGCCCTTCGGATGCGCTGAACATACACCCCGAAGCCCTCGGTGTTCATCACCTCGAGGCTGCGCGGGCGTGGGAGACCGATCTCGAGAACGTCCTGGATCCGGCCCGGCCGCGGCGTCATTACGAGGACGCGGTCGCCGAGAAACACCGCCTCCGAGGTCGAATGGGTGATGAAGACGACGGTCTTGCGCCGCTCGAGCCAGATGCGCTGCAGCTCGACGTTCATGGTCTCGCGGGTCAGCGCGTCGAGCGCGCCGAAGGGCTCGTCCATCAGGAGGAGAGCGGATCGTGGATCAGGGCGCGAACGAGCGCGACCCGCTGCTGCATGCCGCCCGACAGCTGCCACGGGTAGCGGTGCTCGAAGCCCTTGAGACCGACGAGGTCCAAGAGCTCGAAGGCGCGCTGCCGCATCGGCTCGCGCCCGAGCCGCTGCACGTCGGCGGGCAGGAGCACGTTGCCGAAGACGCTCCGCCACGGGAACAGCACCGGCGCCTGGAACACGACGCCGATGTCGCGGCGCGGGCCGTCGATCGGCGTGCCGCGCAAGAGCGCATCGCCGTCGGAGGCCGGCAGCAGGCCGGCGAGGATCCTCAGGAGGTCGATTTCCCGCAGCCGGACGGGCCGACGATCGACACGAACTCGCCGTCGCGTACGGAGAAATCGATGTCCTGAAGGGCCACCAGAGGGTCGGTGCCGCCCCCGAAGCGCTTCCACAGATGCCGGACCGCAATGGCGTCGCCGTTCAGCGCTTCTCCCATCACTTCGCCCGCGATCCTTGGCGCGTGACGCTATTTTTTTGAGCCGGCCCGGTCAAAATCGATCTAAAGCAAGTGTTTGAGCGAACTCGCAAACCATCTTTGCCGCAATAGGAGCCGGGAAGCTTCGCTTTTTCGCCTCAATCGGAGCATCGGATGCGCGTCAAAGGGCACCACCCAGCTCCGCGCGGGTCTAGGCCGACCCCCGCGACGCTACATGGGCAACCGGTGCCCGACGGAACCTTGGCGCCAACCTTGGCGTTATCGGGTCGCGGAGAGGATGGGCAACCATGCAACGATCGATTCCAGCAAGGATCAGGCGGGCTTCCGGCCGGGTAAGCTTCATGCCGCAAACCGACCTCGCGCTGCGCGATCCCTCGCTTCCGACTCCGACCCTCGATCGCACGGCCCGCGACCGCATCGGCCGCGAGCTGCGCGCCATGTATGTCGACCTCGCGCGCCAGCCGGTCCCGCAGCGCCTGCTCGATCTGCTCGGCAAGCTCGAGGAGACGAAGGGCTAGATAATGAAACCGGCGTTCAACATGCGTGAGGCGCTGCTCGGCGCCGTTCCGAGCCTGCGCGCTTTCGGGATCTCCCTGACCGGGATGTCGACCGCGCCGACGACCTCGTCCAGGATACGCTCCTGCGGGCGCTCGCCAACGTCGACCGATTCCAGCCCGGCACCAATCTGAACGCCTGGCTCTTCACGATCCTTCGCAACCTCTTCCACTCCGAATATCGCAAGCGTCGGCGCGAGGTCGAGGACGCCGACGGGAGCTACGCCGCGACCTTGCGGACGGCGCCGGACCAGCAGGCCCATCTCGATTTCGAGGATTTGCGGACGGCGCTGGCGCGGCTGCCGCAGGATCAACGCGAGGCCGTGCTCCTCGTCGGGGCGCAGGGCTTTTCGTACGAAGATGCCGCGTGCATCCGCCGGCTGCGCCGTCGGCACGATCAAGAGCCGGGTGAACCGGGCCCGCAAGCGTCTCGCGGAGCTCATGCACCTCGTCGATGCCGACGACCTCGGCACGGACGGGCTCACCGCCGCGGGCGCCGCACAGTTCTATGCCGGAGAATTAGGAGCCGGCGCGACGATGTAGATTGCGCCGCTAGATGTGGAGCCTCAACAGGTTGTCCTCGGAGAGGCCGAGGCGGCTGATGGGTGTGTTGGCTTTTAGGCTGCCGTGCGGGCGATGCCAATTGTAGGCGGTGGGTCCACGGCTGGAAGCTGTTGGGCGCGTTCGTTTGAGGTGTTGTAGGGCTTGGCATAAGCCCATTCCCGCAGCGCGGTCTGGACGAAGCGCTCGGCCTTGCCGTTGGTCTTGGGTGTGTAGGGCCTGGTGCGGAGGTGCTTGAGCTTGAGCCTTTTGCAGGCGCGATCGAAGGCAAAGGCTTTGTAGCAGGAGCCGTTGTCGGTCATCACGCCCAGCGACCGTCACGCCGAGGCTGTTGTAAAAGGCGACGGCGGCCTTGAGGAAGGCGGTCTGCGCTCTTCGCCTTCTCGTCAGGCATGATCATGGTGAAGGCGATGCGCGAGGCGTCGTCTATGCAGACATGGACGAACTCCCAGCCGGCGCCTTCACCTCGGGACCGTGCGTCGCTTGGCCCGCTGCGGTCGCCGGTGATGCGGTGGCCGACCTGGTGGAAGCGGCCGAGCTTCTTGATGTCGATGTGGATGAGCTCGCCGGGGTGCTGGCGTTCGTAGCGCCGCACCGGCTCGGGCGGCTCGAGGTCCCTGAGGCGGCTCAGGCCGGCGCGCTTGAGGATGCGGCTGACCGTAGCGGGCGAGACCCCGGCGGCCTTGGCGATGTGCTGGCCCGGGAAGGCGCCGGCGGCGCAGCGCGA
>CAVTES010000014.1:0-74329 GCA_963733885.1 uncultured Thermoleophilaceae bacterium
GTGACGACGAACACGCCGCGCGTGCCCGCGCTCACGTCGACCGGCACGGCGGCCAGCCCGAGCGGCCGGCCCACAGCGCGCGCCGGCGCCGTCGTGAAGCGCCGCAGCGACTTCTCCTTGTCGTCGATGACCCACACGCTGCCCGCGCCGACCGCCAGGCGTTGGGGCGAGTTCCCGACGAGCAGCGCGCGGTCGGCGGCCTTGATCTCCTCGGCGGAGTCGCTGTCCCCGCTCCCGCACGCCGCCGCGACAGCCAGCACGATCGCGGCCATCACGCCGAGCTTGACCCGCCTCAAAGGCCGAGCCCCTCGACGCCGCGCTCGTCCCAGCCGAGGTGGTGGGCGACCTCGTGGCGCACGGTCTGCGTCACCTGCGCGCGCAGCAGGTCGGCGTCGTGGCCGAAGTCGCGCACCAGCGTGTCGCGGAAGATGATGATGCGGTCGGGGTAGTTGTCGCGCGCGACGCCGTCGCCCTCGTAGAGCCCGTACGCGCGGCGCCGGCGGCCCTTGTCCGACACGACGACCGGCACCGTCCTCGAGCACGCGCTGGAGCTCGACCGGCAGGTCGTCGACCGCGAGCTCGCACGAGCTGCTCGAAGTCGTCGTCGTCGTGGGGGTCGAGCCCGTCCCACCGTAGCTCGTCGTCCTCGTCGTCGTCCTCCTCGTACTCCCAAGTCGGAGTCGCCGGCCTCGATAGCCGCCGTGCTCGCGAGCCGCTCGGAGCGCTCGACGACCTCCTCGAACTCCGCCTCGGTCTCCGGCGCGCCCCGGTAGTTGGCCATGCGCAGGGCGATCCAGGCCATGCCGCCGAAGATCACCACCGCGCCCGCCGCGAAGATGCTCGCCCGCTGGAGCGCGCCGACCATCCACGAGTCGCTCGTCCCGACCGCGAGCGTGATGAACGCGCAGCCGATGAGGAGCGAGATCGCCGCGGCGATGAGGATCCGCTTGAGATCCATCAGGCCAGGCGCTTGCCGCAGCAGCGCCGCGTGCGCGGCGACGTCGCGCGCGAAGTCGGCGAAGTCGCGGCGTGCAGCGCCTGCGGCCCGTCGCACAGCGCCGCGTCGGGATCCTGGTGGACCTCGACGATAGCCCGTCGGCGCCGACCGCGGCGGCGGCGCGCGAGAGCGGCTCGACCAGGCGCCGGTCGCCGGCCGCGTGGCTGGGGTCGACGATCACCGGCAGGTGCGTGTGCAGCTTCAGCCACGGGATCGCGCCGAGGTCGAGCGTGAAGCGCGTCGCGGTCTCGAACGTGCGGATCCCGCGCTCGCACAGGATGACCTGCCTCGTTGCCCTCCTTGAGGATGTAGTCGGCGGCCTGCAGCAGCTCGTCGAGCGACGAGGACAGCCCGCGCTTGAGCAGCACCGGCTTGCCGAGCTTGCCCGCGACCTCGAGCAGCGCGTAGTTCTGCATGTTGCGCGCGCCGATCTGCACGACGTCGGCGTGCTCGGCGATCGCGTCGGCGTGCTGGCGCGTCGAGCAGCTCGGTGACGACCGGCAGGCCGGTCTCCTCGCGCGCCTCGGCGAGGATCTCGAGCGCCCGCGCGCCCAGGCCCTTGAACGCGAACGGCGAGGTGCGCGGCTTGAAGGCGCCGCCGCGCAGCATCGACGCGCCGGCGGCCGCGACCGCGCGCGCGACCTCGAGCGTCTGCTCGCGCGACTCGACCGTGCAGGGCCCGGCGATCAGGCAGAACGTCTCCCCCCGCCGACGCGGCGCCCGCCGATCTCGAACGAGCTCGGGCTCGTCGTGGCTGAGCTCGCTGCACGCGAGCTTGTAGGGCCGCGAGATCGGCACGACGCGGTCGACGCCGGCCATGCCCTCGAGGCCGAGCTCGGCGACGCCCTCGGGATCGCCGATCGCGCCGATCGCCGTCGTCAGCTCGCCCGGCATCACGACGACGTGCACGCCGGTCGTCTCGAGGCGGGCGCGACGGCCTCGATCTCGGCCTCGGCCGCCTGCGGGTGTCATCACGATCATCATGGGCTCAATGTAGCCCGGCCGATGCACGAAGGGGTCGACCCCTCCGTTGCGTCAGCGCATCGCGCGGGCGATCACCACGCGCTGGATCTCGTTCGTGCCCTCGTAGATCTGGGTGATCTTCGCGTCGCGCATCATCCGCTCGACCGGGTACTCGGTCACGTAGCCGTAGCCGCCGAGCACCTGGACCGCCTCGACGGTCACCTCCATCGCGGTGTCGGAGGCGAACAGCTTGGCCATCGAGGTGTACTTGCCCAGGCCGGGCTCGTTGCGGTCGGCCATCGCGCACGCCTTGTAGAGCAGCTCGCGCGCGGCGGCGGTGCTGCGTCTCCATGTCGGCGAGCTTGAACTGGATCGCCTGGAGCTCGATGATCGGCTTGCCGAACGCGATCCGCTCCTTGGCGTACTGCGTTGCGCGTAGTCGGTCGCGCCCTGCGCGATGCCGACCGCCTGCGCGCGCGGCGCCCAGGCGCGTGCGCTCGAGCGTCGCCAGCGCGACGGCCAGGCCGCGGCCCTCCTCGCCGATCAGGTTCTCGGCCGGCACGCGCACGTCCTCGAACGACCGGCGAGCCGGTCGGCGAGCCCTTGATGCCGAGCTTGTGCTCGAGCTTGCCGGCACCGAGAAGCCCGTCGCGGTCCTTCTCGACGACGAACGCGCGTCGATGCGCCGCGTTCTCGCGGTCGGTGATCGCGAACACGACGTAGAAGTCGGCGATCGTCGCGTTGGTGATCCAGTTCTTGGTGCCGTTGATGACCCACTCGTCGCCGTCGCGGACGGCGGTCGTGCGCATCGACGCCGGGTCGGAGCCCGCCTCGGGCTCGGACAGCGCGAAGGCCGGCGACCACTCGCCGGTCGCGCACTTGCGGCAGCCAGCGTCTGCTTCTGCTCGTCGGTGCCGAACAGCTGGATCGGCAGCGTGCCGAGCTCCTGGACCATCAGGATCAGCGCGCTCGACGCGCACGCCTTGGCGATCTCCTCGACCGCGATCTGCAGCATCAGCGTGCCGGTGCCGGTGCCGCCGTACTCCTCGTCGAACGGCAGCGCCGAGGATGTCGTGCTCGGCGAGCAGCCTTGCGGACGTCCCACGGGTACTCGCCGGTCTGCGTCGATCTCGGCGGCGCGCGGGCGCGATCCGCTCCTGCGCGATCTGGCGGATCGTGTCGCGGAAGTCGAGGTGCTCCTGCGGCAGGCGTAGACGTCGGTCAGGGTCTGCATGGCCGGGATCCTAGTTACAGGCGGCCGGCCCGCGACCTGCGCGGACCGGCGGCGGGCGTCTCGCGGCGCCAGCCCACCCCTCCGGAAGGGGCCTGTGGCTCCGCCACTATCCCCCTTCTCTCGGCGCGGCCTGGCATCCACGATCCACGCGCAGGCCGGCCCGCCCAGGCCACGGCCTGCGACTGCCTGGCAGACCCAAGGTCGGACCTGCCGGATGGATACGCTTCGGGGCGCATGAGCCTCGGGGCGTCTCTCTTCCTCATCGCCACCGGCGCGATCCTGCGCTACGCGGTGACCGCGTCGGTCTCCGGCATCGACATCCAGACCGTCGGCCTGATCCTGATGGTCGTCGGGATCATCGGGGCTCGCGCTGTCGATCGTGTGGATGGTCACCATGGCCGACCGCCAGCGACGGCCGCAGGACCCCTACAACCGTTAGACGACCGCGATCCGGCGCGGCAGCCGTGCCGCCAGCCGCCAGCCGCCGACGGCGGTCGGGCCCGGCCTCGAGCGTCCCGCCGCATGCCCCGACCCGTTCGCGCAGGCCGCGCAGGCCATTGCCGGTCCCGCCCCGGCAGCGCCGCCGTCGCCCGTGGCCGGCCGTTCGTCACCTCGACGGCGAGCCCGTCGGGGTCGCCGCGCACGAGCACCGTGACCGGCGGCGCCCGCGGCGTAGCGCAGCGCGTTCGTCAGCCCCTCGCGGACGACGCGGTAGGCGGCCTGCGCGAGCGGCGCGGGCAGCCCCTCGCGGTCGCCCTCCAGCCGCAGCGTGACGTCAGGCCGCTGCCCGCCGCCCGCGCGACGAGCTCCTCGACGAGCGCCAGGTCGGGAGCCGGGCCGATCGCGTCCTCGTCGCCGAGCAGCGCCACCAGGCGACCCATGTCGCGCCTCCGCCTGGCGGGCGGCGCCGGCGATCGCCTCGAACGTCTCGGCCGTCGCCTCCGGATCGTGGGCCGCCAGCCGCTGGCCCGCGCTCGCCTGGACGACCATCACGCTGATCGCGTGGGCGACGATGTCGTGCAGCTCCGACGCGATCCGGGCCCGCTCGTAGCGCACCGACAGCGCAGCGTGCGCCTCCCGCTCCTCCTCGAGCTCGCGCGCGCGCTCGGCGAGCTGCGCCGCGACGACGCTCGCGCTCCCGCAGGGCCCGCCCCGCCACCCACGCGGCCGCGGGAGGAACAGCGCCGGGAACGAGCGCGCTGTCCGCGAGCGGCACGCTCAGCTCGAGGCCGCCGACGAGGGCGAGCAGGCGCGATGACCGCCCCCGGGCCGTCTCCCGGCGCGCGGCCAGAACGCGTGGGCGGCGACGAGCAGCGAAGACGAACGACCGCCGACACCCCGACGCGGACTGCGCAGGACCGCGGCGGCGGCGACGAGCCAGGTGCGCGCGGGTGGCGGCGCGGCGAGCCCGAGCGCGCCCCGAGCGACGGCGCCGGCCGCGGCGGCAGCGACGCCGTGACCCTGCGAGCCCGCGGCCGGCGCCCACGCCGCGCCGGCGCAGGGCGACCAGCCGCGACGCGCCGCGGTCACGTCAGGCCACCGCGAGGACGGGCAGGGAACCACGCGCCTCGGCGCGCCCGCCCCGCACCGTCGCCTCGAGCGTACCGCTGTGCAGCCGGGCCCGCTCGCGTGCGCGTTCGATCGCCGCCCTGGGCGCGCCGTCGTGCCGGGCCGGAGACGGCAAGCTCCAGCGCGTCGTCGGGGAAGCGGACGGTGACGTCGAGGTCCGGGGCGTCCTCGAGCGCCGTAGAGCAGGTGCTCGACGACGCGGTAGGCGGACAGCTCGACGCCGGCGGCAGCACGCGCGGGTTGCCCTCGACGCGAGCCGGGCCCGTCGCCCTTCGCGCGCACCAGCAGCGCGTCGAGCTGCATGAGCGTCGGCAGGGGCGACCTCGGCGCGTCGGGGTCGTCGTCGCGCAGGACCCCGACCGCCCGGCGCATGTCCTCGAGCGTGCGGCGGCTCTCGCGCTCGATCCGGGCCAGCGCGGCCGCGCGGTCGCGGATCGTCGGCGGGCGCCCGCGTCGGCGATCCTCGCCAGCTGGCCCAGGCGGCGCTGGAGCAGCTCGTCGAGCTCGCGCGACAGGCGGGCGCGATCGGTCGCGACCTCGAGCCGCGCACGCTCGTCGCGCGCCTCGCGCAGCTCGGCCGTCCTCCTCGCAGCTCCTCCCCCATCGTCCGCGCGCCCGCACGACCCTGCCGATCGCCCAGAACCCCGTCGTGACGCGACGAAGACGGCGGCCACGAGGCGGCGCCGTCGGCCGTCGAGGCCGCAGGCGACGACCGACAGCGAGCGCCAGCGCGAGGCCGATCAGCGTCGCGCCCCGGCTGGGCGGCGGCCGCGAACGCGAACAGGAACGCGACGGGGAGGACGATCCCGCAGCGCACCACCTCGCTGCCCGAGGAGCGCGTAGGCGACCAAGCCGGCCAGCGCGGCCGCCGAGGGCCGCAGCGGCGCGACCCGCCGCCACAGCAGCGGCACCGTGACAAGCAGGAACAGCGGGATCGCGAACTCGTAGCGGGAGCACGTCGCCGTGGATCGCGGCCGCTCGTCGGATGCGGCCGCGTCGGCGATCGCCAGGCGCTGACGACATCGCAGCGATCGACACGTCGAGCCTGCGCGATCCGCTCGCGCTGCGGATCGCTCATCGAGACAATCATCGCCGGCCGTCCTTCGGTAGAGGTCGAGCTAGCCGCAGCGGCGGTACGGTCGAGCCATTCGCCCACCGCGCGCCCGTCGTCACCCCGCCGAGTGAACCGTGCGCCGGCCTCACCCTCGCGATGCTACGGCGCCTGCGCGACGGCGGCGAGATGCTGCCGCGTACCCATGGCGGGCTCCTTCGTCACATCCTTTCGCCGATCACGGTGATGTTCGCCGAGCTGGCGGCCGGCGGTGACGAGGGCCGACGCCGCTGAGGCGCGCTCACTTCGCCGCGCTCCCGCGGCGATCGCGGCCCACGAGGGGCGCGAGATCAAGCCCGTGGGCGATGGCCTGATGGTCGCGTTCGCAAGCGCCGTCGGGGCGGTGCGCTGCGCGATCGCGATGCAGCGCGCGACGCCGCCGCCGCGGCGAGGCCCTGCAGATCGGCCTGGACGCGGGCGAGCCGCTGCACCGAGGGGGACGACATCTACGGCGGCCCGGTCGACCGTCGCGAGCAGGCTGTGCGATCTCGCCGGCGCCGGCGAGATCCTCGTCTCCGATGTCGTCCGCCAGATCGCCTCCGCGCGACGGACGAGCCGATCCACCCGCGGGGTTCGCTGCGCCTGCGCGGAGTCCAGGAGCGGTGGCGGTCGCGGAGGTGCGCTGGGCGACGAGGGACGCGAGCCGCCGATCCGATGGCACGGCCGGGGCCGGGACCGATCACCGTCGTGATCGCCGACGACCAGCGCCTGCTCCGCGCCGGGTTCCGCGTGATCCTCGAAGCCGAGCCGGACATCACCGTGGTCGGCGAGGCCGGCGACGGTCGCACCGCCGTCGACATCGTGCTGCGCAGGCGGCCCGACGTCGTGCTGATGGACATCCGGATGCCCGAGCTCGACGGGCTGGAGGCGGCGCAGCGCATCCTCAGCGACCCGGAGCTCGCACGGCCGTGCTGATGCTGACGACCTTCGACCTCAACGAGTACGTCTACGAGGCGCTGCGCATCGGCGCCAGCGGGTTCCTCCTCAAGGACGGACCGGCGGACCGCCTGCTCGACGCGGTGCGCGTCGCGGCGGCGGGAGACGCGCTCCTCGCCCCCTCGATCACCCGTCGTCTGATCGGACAGTTCGCGCAGGCGGCGCGGCCCGGGCCCGGCGGCGTGCCCGCCGCCCTCGCCTCGCTCACCGCGCGCGAGCTCGAAGTGCTGCGGCTCGTCGCGCGTGGGCAATCCAACGCCGAGGATCACGGTCGAGCTCGCCCTGGGTTTGGTCGACGGGGTCACAGAGGCCAGGGTCAACCTGGCCACCCGGACCGCCACGGTGAAGGGGAACGCGGGCGAGCCCGACGCGTTGTTCGACGCGGCGCGCCGGGCGGGGTACGGGGCCGGGCCGCACGTCGCGATCCGGGATCCCGGCGAGGAAGCTCGTTCGTTCCGAACCCGGTTGATCGTCGCGGTGGCCTGCACCCTGCCGGTGCTGTGGTTGACCTTCGCCGTGCCCGATCCCTCGTGGAGCCGGAACGCCGCCTGGGCGCTGACGAGCGTGGTCGTGGGGTTCTCCGGGTGGCCGTTCTTCCGGTCGGCCGCGGTCGCCGCGCGCCATGGGCGGAGCACGATGGACACCCTGATCGCGGTGGGGGCCAGCGCGGCCTACAGCTACAGCGTGTACTCGGTCCTGTCCGGCGGCGACGCGCTCTACTTCGACACCGCGGCCGTGATCATCACGCCGGTCCTGGTCGGCAAGGTGCTCGAGGCCACGGCTCGGGCCAGCGCCGGCGACGCCGCCCGCGTGCTGCTCGAACGAGGCGCGAAGACCGCTACCGTCCTCGATGAGGGCCGCGAGACGCCCACCCCGATCGACCGTGTGGTTCCGGGCGACCTCGTGCTGGTCCGTCCTGGAGAAGATCCCGGCCGACGGGGTCGTGAAGACGGGTGCTTCGTGGGTGCATCTGTCGTTGTTGACGGGAGAATCGGTGCCGGTCGAGGTGGGGCCCGGCGACGATGTCGTGGGTGCATCGATCAACGGCAACGGCAGGCTGGTGGTGTTCGTCACCACGGTGGGGGCCAACACCGCGCTCGCAGGCATCGTTCGATCGCTGGAACGGGCGCAGGGCTCGAAGGCGCCCGTGCAGCAACTCGCCGACCGTGTCTCGGCGGTCTTCGTTCCCGCCGTGCTCGTCCTCGCGGGCCTCACAGCCCTGGGGTGGGTCGCGCTCGCCGGGGCGACACCCGGCGACGCGGTGCTCCATGCCGTGGCGGTACTGCTGATCGCCTGTCCGTGCGCGCTCGGTCTCGCGACCCCGGTGGCCGTCATGGCGGGCACGGGCCGCGCCGCCGAGCTGGGGGTCCTGTTCAAAGGCGCCGAGGTCTTCGAACGCGCGAAGCGGGTGGACATCGCGCTGCTCGACAAGACCGGGACGATCACCGACGGTGTGATGACGCTGACGGACGTCGCGCCGGCGCCTCCCGCGACGGCCGACGAGGTGGTGGCCGTGGCGGCCGCCGCCGAAGCCGGCTCCGAACATCCGATCGCGCGGGCGGTCCTCGACGGCGCCCGCGATCGAGGGATCGACGTGCGGTCCGCCACGGCGCATGCCGCGAAGCCTGGAGCCGGGATGGAGGCAGATCTCGACGGAACCCCGATCCGGGTTGGACGACCGGCGGGGCTGCCACCCGCCCTGTCGGACGAGGCCGAGCGACTCGCGTCCTCGGGTAGGACACCGTTCGGTGTCTGGCGCGACGACGTTCCCATCGGACTGATCGCCGTCGCCGATCGCATCAAGCCCGAAACCGCCGACGCGGTCGTGGGGCTGCGCGCCTCGGGGCTGGAGGTGGCGATGGTCACGGGAGATCACCGGGCGACCGCCCGAGCGATCGCGCGCGAGGCGGGGATCGAGGACGTGACGGCCGAGGTGGTCCCGGAGGGCAAGGTCGAACGGATCGCGGCCCTGCGCACCGCCGGTCGCCATGTCGCGTTCGTCGGCGACGGACTCAACGACGGTCCGGCGCTCGCCGCGGCCGACGTGGGGATCGCGATGGGCACGGGGACCGATGTGGCGCTCGCCGCAGCGGACGTCAACCTGCTCTCGGGCACGCTCATGGCGGTGGTCGACGCGTTCGCCCTCGCTCGCCGGACCTACCGGATCATCGGGCAGAACCTGTTCTGGGCCTTCGCCTACAACGTGGTGATGATCCCGCTCGCGGTCTTCGGGGTGCTCGAGCCCATGTGGGCCGCCGCCGCCATGGCCGCCTCCAGCGTCACGGTGGTGCTGAATGCCCTGCGCCTTCGAAGGTTCGGACGTGTGAGAGGCTGAAGATGCGTTCGCACCACCTCCTCAGCGTCGTCGCACGGAAGGGATCCATGGACCGATGAGCGCCACCACCGAGCACGTGATCGACGTCACCGACGACACCTTCGAACAGCTCGTGATCGAAGGCTCGAAGGCTCGGCCCGTGGTGGTCGACATGTGGGCTTCCTGGTGCGCACCGTGCCGGACCCTCGGCCCGATCCTCGAGAAGGTGGCGGCCGAGCGCGCCGGCGCCTTCACGCTCGCGAAGCTGGACATCGACGCCAACGCCGTCGGCAACGCCCTGCTGCAGGCGGTCAAGAGCCAGGGCATCCCCACGGTGGTGGCGTTCCGGGACGGTCAACCGGTGAGCATGTTCATCGGCGCCTACCCGGAGGAGGAGGTCAACCGGTTCGTCGACGAGCTGGTGCCGTCCGAGGCCGAGCTCGAGGCAGAAGAGGCCCAGGTGGTCGAGGAGGCGGGCGACCTCGACAGCGCCGAGGCCGGCTACCGGGAGGCCCTCGAGAAGGAGCCCGGCAACCTGGAGGCGTCGATCGGCCTGGCTCGGATCCTGCTGGCTCGCGGCGAGGACGGAGCCGCCGCCGCGCTCGCCGAACCCCTCGTCCCCGATCCCGGGGCCGAGCACATCATGGCCCAGGTCCGGGTGCGCGGGTGGGGCCAGCTGACCAGTTCTGACCCCCTCGAACGGGCCAAGGTGGCGGCGGCGCAGGGTCGTACTCAGGAGGCCCTGGACGCGATGCTGTCGGTCTTCGACACCGATCCCGACGCGGCGCGACAAGCCATGGTCGACGTCTTCACCGCCCTCGGTCCGGAGGATCCGGTCGTGGTCGCGTACCGTCCGAAACTGGCCGCCCGCCTGTTCTGACGCGGACTTTGTCGATCTTTTCCTGCCCCCGGAGGTCTCCTGCCCCCCAGGGGATACCTGGTCCCCGTATACCCCGTTTTCCGTAGGCCCCCGGGCGATATCCCCGACCACGTCCCATCGGCCGGGTACGCTGAACGCCGTAGGCCATGGAGGGCTGGGAATACGGCCACCGTCCCTATCGACTCATCCCCGTCGTACACCCGAAGCTCGTAGGGACCGACGATGAGCCATGCCTATCGGAGGCTACGGCCAACACCGGAGGGGGGAACGAGGTTTTGACCCGACAGACGGAAACCCGGAAGGGGCGGCGCAGTTCCGCAACGATCGTCGTGGCGATCGTCGTGGGGGCGCTGCTGATCCCGGGCACCGCGCAGGCGCGTCGTCTCGCGCCACGACACGGCGTCCTGTTCGGTGCCCATGTCAGTCCTCGATGGGGCCTGTACCAAGGTCCATCGGTGCGCAAGTACGAGGACATGATCGGGCGCAAGTTCGACATCGTGAACCGCTACCACGCGTTCAGCTACCGCGACATGACCACCGAGAAGAGCATGGCCAGCGAAGGCCGCATCCCGATGATCTCGTGGAAAGCGCTGGACGGGTTCTCGCCCAACAGCAACCGAGCTCGTGAGATCGCCGCCGGCAACGCCGACGAAGGGATCCGCAAGTTCGCCCGAGCGGTGAAGCGGGTCCGGCGCCCGGTCTTCATCCGGATGTGGTGGGAGTTCACACAGGCTCCCGGCCGGATCCAGTTCATCGGTGAGCCCAGGGAGTTCAAGCGGGCATGGCGGCACGTGGTCGGGATCTTCCGGCATATGGGTGTGCACAACGCCAAGTTCGTGTGGGACCCGCAGGCGGCCGCCTTCTGCAACGGCAGGGCCCAGTCCTTCTACCCGGGGAACCGATGGGTGGATTGGATCGGTGGCTCGGCGGTGCCGGTGGACAACTTCCGTAGCTTCCGGCAGCTGTTCGAGTGCTTCTACAAGTTCGGCAAGCACCACCCCAAGCCGCTCATGGCGTGGAGCAGCGTGATCGAGAAGCCGGGCGACCCCTACTGGAAGGCGGGGTGGATGCGTGGCGTGAAGCGCACGATCCAACACCGCTGGCCTCGGTTGAAGGCGTTCGTCTACATGCACTCCGATTACACCCACACCAACTACTGGGCCGACACGACCCAGCAGTCGATGGATCGCTACATCGACATCGGGTGCAGCAACTACTTCAACCCGAACGACCGGCGCACGACTCGTTGCTGAGACGCGAGATTCAGCGGTAGAGCGCATGACGAGGGGCCTCTTGCAGGCCCCTCGATCATGTGCGGGGCCGGGCTCAGGCGCGGGCTCGGGGCTCTGGGGCTCAGGGCCCGGCGTCGCCCGCGGCCTGCCGCCCGGCGGCGTCGGCGCGTGACTTCTTCGGGCGACGGAGCACGTTGCCCAGCGCCCCCAGCTGCAGGAGGCGTCGGTACCGCCACACGATCGCGAGGTAGATGGTCCCGCCCACGACGATGGCGAGCGCCAGCGCGACGAAGCTCTGACCCATCAGTGCCGGATCACCAGGCCGAGGCCGGCGAAGCACGCCACCGATGCCAGGCCCGGAACCAGGAGCCGCCGGCTGATCGCATTGATCCCCAGCATCACGTGGACCTGCAGGGCCGGGAGCAGGTTGTTCAGCGCGATGCTCACCGCCCATGCGAGCGCGGCACCGGTGATGCCCATGCGCGGGATCAGGATCAGGTTCAGCACGATGTTGACGGCGAGCGAGATGATCGTGTTGATCAGGTTCCACGAACTCTTGCCGCCCATGAGCAGCACGATGTCGACCGGACCCAGCGCCATGCTCAACAACATGGCGAGCGACATGATCACCACCACGGGAGCGCCGAAGCGAAGTCGGCGCCGAACAGTCGAAGGATCGTCGGGGCGAACACGGCCATCGTGAGGTAGAGGGGCCAGGTCAGCGTCACCAACCATCCGGTCGCCGTGCGGTAGATGTCCTCGGCCCGCTTCGGTTCTCCGCGAGCGAACATCGCGCTGATCTGCGGTCCGATCGCTTGGATCAAGGCCAGCAGGAAGAACAAACCCACCAGCAGCAGCCGGCTGCTGGCCGTGTACACGCCGGCCGCGGCCGCCGAGAGCAGACCACCGACCAGGAGCGTGTCGAGCCACATCGAGCCCGCCTGGAAGACCGACGCCAGGCCGCGTGGCGCGGCGAACCGCCAGAACTCCCGTCCGATCGTGGTGAACGAGGCGGTGATGGCGCGCTCGGTCTTCGCGTTGCGTTCGACCGTGCGAAGGTTCGCGCCCGTCGTGGTCGTCGCTGCTGTCGCATGTGACGGGCACGCTTGGAGGGGTCACGGAGCCACCGCTGGGCGGGCTCGCGGGACCGCTGGGCGGGCTCGCGGGACCGCTGGGCGCGGCGGACCCACCGCTGGGGGCGCTCGGCCCCGGGCCCGGCGCCGTGTCCGTGGCATATCCCGTCACAACCGGCGACAGCCGGCGGGGAGTGAAGCTGCTGAACTCGCCCGCGAGTACGCGCAGCTTCATCCGGGTGGGCTTGGGCTTGCTGACCGTGCCGGCAAGCAGGCGCGATACCGCCCCGGGCACCGCGACCTTCAGCTTCCCGCGGCTGGCGCGGCGCGGCTTCGCGAAGGCCGAGCGGCCGTTCGGCGCGCGGAAGATGACCGTGTTCGCCGAGCGAGCGGACTTGAAGTTCTTGCCCATGATGGTGAGCGTGCCGCCGACGCCGACTCGCATCGGCAGGACGCGTGTGATCGACGGCTTCGAGGCCTTCTTGCTCTCGGCGGTCGACGAAGCCGGCGCGCTCACGAGCAGGGCCGTGGCCGACAGCGCGAGCAGGCAGATGGTGAAGAGACGGCGCATTGCCTTACTCCCTATCGACTGTCCCTGTCGCTGTTTGAGTTGTCGCTCCCGCCGTTGGACACGCTCACCAGGTCGGCGAGGAGCGGCGGGACGAAGCGGCGCGCCGGAGCGGCGGCCGCGCTGGCAGTCTTGTTCTTCGTCCTCGAGGCACTTGCGTCGGCGCCGACCTTCACGCGGCGGATCTCGTCGACGCGAAGCGTGTACGAGTCGCCCTCGTCGGTCGTGAACTCATGCTCGGAGCCCGGGCCGAGGTACAGGAAGGCGCACTCGGCGGGATTCGGCTTGCAGTGACCCTCGCCGGCCGCGTCGAGCGTGGAGTCCACCAGGAAGACCGCGTTGCCGGCCTTCGGGGTGACGCCCATGAAGATGAGGAGCGGCGACGCAGCGTTCGGGAGGATGTCGAGCTTCTCCATCCCCTTGACGGTCCGGTGCCGATCGTTCGCCCGGAAGGTGACGTCGACGACGTAGGTGTACTCGGTGGTCTTGGGCTGGCCGGTGTCGGGCGCGTCGCCGCCGGTGTCGGGCGTGCCGCCGCCGCTGGTGTCGGGCATCGTGACGGCCCCGCTGTCCGGGGTCACGTCGACGCCGGTGGCGCCACCGGAGGAGATGACGTCGCTGGGCCCGCTGGAGCCGACGCTGAAGCCGGAGCCCGCATCGCTGCTCGTGGCCGTCGACGGGGCTGGGCCCGCCGCGACGCTGCGCGCCGCCTCGAGCGCCTTCTTCGGCGGGGCGAAGGGGTTGCGCGGGGTCGAACGAGCTGAGCGATGAGCCGGATCCCTCGGCGAGCGCCTCGAGCTTCACCTCGGCGAGCTCCGCGGGCCCCTCGGGACCCTTGGGCTCAGCCGGCTTCGCGGCGGCGGGAGCCGCGGTGGCCGGCTCAGGCTCCTCGGCCTTCTTCGACAGGATGACCGGCATCGCCACAAGCGCCGCCAGCAGCACCAGGGCCACGGGCCACAGCCGCTTCGCGCGCAGGTCGTTCCACAGATCGATCAAGAGGTTCTTCATCACGGGTCAGGGGCTCGCAGTGGCGGTCGGGGCAACGACGGGGTCCGACGGGACCTCGGCGGGGGTGGTGGTTCCGGCGGGCGTGGTGGGCGCGGGACCCTGCGGGGTCGCGCCGGCGGTCACGCCCTGCGCCTGCGGGGAGAGGTAGACCGTGGCGGTCACCGTCGCCGTGAGGCGCGGGAAGTTCTCCGCATCGCTCGCCCAGCTCACGCCCTCGACCGTGAGCAGGCGTCCGCTCACCAGGACGTCCTGGTTGGCGACGCGCACGAAGCGCTTCACGCTGTGGAAGAAGTCGGCCAGGTTGAAGAAGTTGCCCTCGAACTCGAGCGTGAGCGGCACGGTCTCGAGGCCCGCCGGAGCGGTGCTCCCCGCGGCGGGAGCGCCGGTGGGCGCGGCGCCGCCGCCCACGGGCAGGCCACCGCCGCCGGCGGAGGCCGAGGTCTGGGTGTCGACGCCGGTCTGCTCGGCCGCGCTGCTACTAGCGTCAGCCGTCTGCTGGGCGTTGTTCGCGGACTCGACCGCACCGCCAGGAGCGCTCTGGGCGGTCTCGCCGCCGGCCTCAACCGGGGCGGCTTTCCGAGCCCGCCTCCGGTCGAGGGCGCCGGTGCCGGCGCGGCGCTCGGCACACGCTGGCCCGCCGTGATGTTCGTGAACTGGATACCCGTGCCGGCCGCCGCGGCGTCGAGCTGCACGAGCAGGCTCGGCATGTCGACGCTCGACGGGATGGCCTTGCCCAGGCGGACGACCTGCGCGTAGCTCGTCTCGAAGTTGCTCTGCGCGCCCTCGGCGGTCTTGCTGGCCGCGCGGGCCGCGCTGAGTCGTTCCTGCTGCTCGGTCAGCGCCGTGGAGGCGGTGGACGCCTCCTCGCGCTTGGGGGTGAGGAGAAGGAACCAGTACGCAGCGAGCACCACGACCGGAACCAGCACGATCAGAATCTTCTTGTCGCGGGCGCTGCAGGCTCACGATCCACCTCCGAGGGAGGCCGGCACGCGGGTCTCGCCGCGCGGGCGCCTCGCCGACCGGCGCAGCCGGGCTGAACTTCAGGGTCACGTCGAACTTGTAGCCCGTGCCGCAGCTCTCGATGGCGGTTCCGTGCCCGTGCCCGTAGCTGTGCTGTCTCCTTGGTTGAGGAGCCAAGCTCGACGTCCTCGACGCGGTGGAGCTGGCCGAGCCGCACCATCAACCGGGCAGTGTCGGACTGATCGGGCGTGCAGCCCACGAGGTTGGCGCTGGGGCCTGCCGCGGTCGGCGCGCCCGTCGGAGTCGGCGCTGCGGCGGGGGCCGGCGCTGCGGCGGTCCCGGTCGCGGCCGCGTCGCCGGTCATCGAGGCGTCAGCGGTCTGGAGCCAGCTGCCCTCGGGCATGACCCGCGCCAGCTCGCGCATGAAGCGCTCCCAGTCGAAGCGGCTCGCGGCGACGCCGGCCACGGACTGCAGACGGGTCTGCGCAATCGCGGCGAACTCGCTGAAGTCGCCCTTCTGCGCGGCCTGAGCCTCGAGGCGGTCGGCCTCGACCCGGGCGGTCTCGGTCTCGTTCTGCCGCTCGGTCACGGTGTTCGCCGTCAGCACGTAGGCCACGACCATTGCGAGCAGCAGGGCGAGCACGCCAAGCACGGCGCGGGCGCCCTTGCCGGAGCCGTCAGACGGCGTGCGCCGACGCTGGTCGTGCGGGACGAGGTTGACGGGCCTCATGCGGACGCTCCCAGCGAGAGGCCGGCCGCCACGGTGTAGCGGTGCGGATCCTCATGCGGCTCGAGGCCGGAAGAATCGATTTGGCCGAGCGGCGCGGCAACCTCCACCGAGATGCCGAGGTGCTCGGCCAGGCTGTCGACGAGCTCGCCGTCGGAGGACCCGGGCCCGGACAGCACGACCTCGCCGACAGGCGTGGCCTGCGGCTGGGTCATGTAGTAGTCGATCGAAAGGCGGATCTCGTCGGCGAGTCGCGAGCCGGCGTCAGTCCTCGTCCCAGATGGCCGAGAGCGGGCGCGTGAAGAAGCAGCTCGAGCCGACGGCGATGGCCAGGTTGCTGACCCCGGCGAGATGGCAGAAGACGCGAGCAGAATCCTCTGAGCCGTGCCCGTTGACCGCGAGGGCGCGCACCAGCGCGAACGCGTCGAGGTCGATGCCGTCGGCCTTGAGGCCGGCGCGCTTGACCGCCTCGAGCAGCGTCTCGATCATCTTGCGGCGAGCCGCCACGACCACGACCTGCATGCGCGCCGTGCCGTCCGGGGCATCGGCGTAGCCGGCGACCTGGTGGTCGAGGATCGCCTCGTCGAGCGGCATGGCGATTGCCTCGGAGGCCTGGAAGCGGACGGCGGCGTCGCGCTGCTTCTCGTCCTCGATGCGCGGCAGCTCGATGACGCGCACGACGATCTGCTGGTTCGACACGCCGAGGCGCACGTTCCGGGGCAGCCGGGCGTCGGCGACGAAGCTCTTGAGCTTCTTGGCGAGCGCCTCGGCGTCCGCGACCTCGCCGTCGTGCACGAGGCCGCGGGGAGGTCGACGCTGGCGCTGCGCACGACGCGGCCGTCGGCGACCTGCGCGGCGGCGAGGTAGCGGCCGTCGATGTCGAGACCGACAGTGCCGGCATTGGAAGGCTTTCGGAGGGAGAGCGCCATTGAGGTTCTCAGCGGGTATCGGCGGGGGGCCGAACGGCCTTAGCCCGACTGGACAAATGTCCAGCCGGATGGACGCTCAGCTAAGGAAGCGGTCCTCGTAGAGCTCGATGAGCTCCGGGCCGGCGAGCACGCCGACGATCCCGCCGAGCGCGAGGAACACCCCGAAGGGCACCGCCTTCTTGCGGCGGCGGCACCCTCGCGGGCGATGATGCCGAGCCCGACCACCGACCCGGAGAGGAAGGCGACGAGCATCGCGGGGACGATCGACAGGCCGAGGTAGAGGCCCATCGCGCCGGCGAGCTTGACGTCGCCCATCCCCATGCCGCGCGGGTATGCGAGCGCGGCGACGAACAGGAACAGGAAGGCGCCGGCGCCGGCGACGAGGTGCTCGACGAGGTCGCCGCTGTCCACGATCGCGGTGGCCACGAGGCCGTAGGCGGCCATCGGGTAGACGATCCTGTTGGGCAGCAGCCTGTGGTCGAGGTCGATGCCGGCCAGGGCGATCAGGCAGGCGACGAAGGGCAGCTCGAGCACGAGGTCGCTCGTCGAAGCCGCGCACGGCCACGACGGCGGCGAAGGCGATGGCGGTAAGCAGCTCGACGGCCGGGTAGCGCGGCGAGATCGGCGCGCCGCAGTGCCGGCAGCGGCCGCGGAGCAGCAGCCAGGAGATGACGGGCACGTTGTCGTACGGGGCGATCGGCCGTCTCGCACGACGTGCAGCGCGAGCCGGGGTGCACGAGCGACTCGCCTCAGCGGCACGCGGTGGATGACCACGTTCAGGAAGCTGCCGATCACCGCCCCGAGGGCGGCGGCGATGCCGATTTCAGCTGCGGCGGCCATGTCTCCACTCAAGCTATTCGGCAGCTGGGCTCCGTCCCCTTAGGCCACGGGCGCGCCCGAGGCGACCGTGCGAGAACGCGAGGTTGTCCCGTAGCTCGTAGAACTTGACGGCGGTCCCTCCGGCCGCGTCCGCTCCGGTTGGGAGCGTGCGCGGCGATCCGGCAAAGATCGAAGGAGGAACCGCCGTGAAGGGGACCGTATCGGTCGCGCAGGCGCGACCGCCGAGGCGAGGCCGTGCTGCCGGCGCGTGTGCAGGAGGCGCTCGGCGAGCTGGTCGGGCGCGGCGAAGGAGGGGCTGCTGGCGCTGAGCGTCGGTGTCGGGCTCGGCGTGCTGGCCGAGCTGATGGAAGAGGAGGTCGACGAGGTCGTGGGCCCGAAGGGCAAGCACGACCCGGAGCGCGCCGCGGTGCGTCACGGCCACGAGGCCGGGCGAGGTCACGCTCGGCGGCCGCCGCGTCGCGGTCGAGCGTCCGCGGGTGCGCACGCGCCGACGGCGACGGCGAGGTGCCGCTTGCGACCTACGGCACTTCGCCGACCGCGACCCGCTGACCGCGGCTGGTGCTCGAGCAGATGCTCGCCGGCGTCTCGACGCGCCGCTTCGCGCGCACGCGCGAGCCGGTCGGCGAGCGAGGTCGAGGCCGAGGCGCGCTCGGCGTCGAAGTCGGCGGTCAGCCGCGAGTTCGTCGCGCGCACGCGCGAGAACCTCGACGCGCTGATGAGCCGCCGGCTCGACGACGTGCGCCTGGCGGCGATGATGATCGACGGGATCGAGCTGAAGGGCCGCACCAACGTGGTCGCGCTCGGGATCACCACCGAGGGCGTGAAGATCCCGCTCGGGCTGTGGGAGGGCTCGACCGAGAACGCGACCGTCGCCACCGCGCTGCTCGTCTGACCTCGTCGACCGCGGCCTGGATCCCGAGCAGGGCGATCCTGTTCGTGATCGACGGCGCCAAGGCGCTGCGCAAGGCGATCCGCGCCGTGTTCGGCGAGCGCGCGCCCGTCCAGCGCTGCGTCCGCCACAAGGAGCGAAACGTGCTCGACCACCTGCCCGAGCGCGACCGGCCCGCCGTCAAGCGCCGGCTGCGCCGCGCCTGGGCCGAGAGCGACCACGGCCGCGCGCTCGAGCAGCTGCGCCTGCTGGCCGCCGAGCTCGACCGCTCCCATCCCGGCGCCGCGGCCTCGCTGCGCGAGGGAATGCGAGGAGACGCTCACCCTCACCCGCCTCGGGATCCGCGGCACCGCTGAAGCAGACGCTCGAGTCGACCAACCCGTGCGAGTCGATGATCGAGTGCGTCCGGCGCACCAGCCGCAACGTCAAGCGCTGGCAGTCCGGCGACATGGCCTGCGCTGGACCGCCGCCGGGATGCTCGAAGCCGAGCGCCAGTTCCGGCGCATCATCGGCTACGCCGACCTCGCCAAGCTCGTCACCGCGATCGAGCGCGACCTCGATCAGCCGACCGCTCCCGACCCCGACCGAGGAGGCCGTTACGCTCGTCACCGCCTGACCATCACACCGGGACCGCCGTCACGAAGTTCCACGACGAGCGGGACATCCTCTACGCCGATCAGGTCCCCGGCGTAAAGCTCGCGCCGGCTGTTCTGCACCAGGCCGCAGTGCCGTAGGTCTCGAGCCCTCGATGGCCCGTCCCGTCGAAATGCGAGCCGCCGCTGACGAGCGACCATCGAGCGTCCAGCGATGTGTGACCACCTTCAGGACGCTTCCGACCATGCTCCGCAGACACCCACGATGGTCGTATCTCAGCGCGGAGGCCATAGCAGGCGCCGTTATCGCCGTGAGCGGCTGACGCCCGTCAGTTCAGGTCCAGCGGCACGATCTCGCGCCAGGTGTTTTGGACCACCCCGGCGGTGCCGAACGCGTTGATGTCGACGAAGGCGTTGGGAGCGAACTTGATGTTCAGCTTGCCGCTCGAGCCCGCCTCGACGCCACCCGGTCCGTCCACGATCACGCCGCCGACGAGCTGCGGAGTTGCCGTGCACTTTGACCAAGTCGTCGTCGGACGAGTTGCTCAGATTCGCGTGGTAAATGAGCCCGTAGTAGTTGACAGTGCCCCCGAACTCGAGCTTCCCGCTGAACATGATCACCATCCCAGGATTGGCCGGCGAGTTGAACTGCGTCGTTTCCGGTGAACTTCCATACGGTGCTGCCACCCGGATCGAGTACGACGACATCGCCGCTGAGGCTCGCTCGGCTTGCTCGTGTAGAAGGTGCCGTTCGCGTTCGCAACGTCGATCAGCGCATCGAGATCGTCCGGGCTGAGGGTGGAGGGCTCCGGATACCCGGTCTGGGTGATGTCGGGCTTGATCTGGCCCTTTGTTCGGCTGGTACTTCAGGCAGTCCGGGAAGACCCACTGCCTCGGCGGACCGCAACGAACCGCGACGCCCAGGCTCCCGGTCGTGTCGACGATCTGCGCTGAGTGGTTGCCGTTGTTGGTCGTCGCGAACTTGCCGGCCAGGATCGCGAGGCCGGGCAGGGTGACCGGTCGCGGCTCGGTGCGAATCAGGCCCACGATCGCTCGCTCGGCGCCCGCGTACGCGCGCCTGGGCGCGCACCCACATCAGCTTGTCCCCGTTCTGGTCGAATCGTGGCCGTCCGCCGACCCCGGTCACAGGGTCACCGAGCAGCGCGTCGCTCCAGAAAGTGTCGGGCGTCGCCGTCGGGGCGCTCGCGTTGTCGCGCACCCAGGTGCGCCAGGTCGTCTGCGCCGGATCGAAGTCGTTTTGGGTTGCTCGGTCGTAATTGAGCGCGAGCTTGGCCGGATCTGGGCAGAAGGCGTGGCTTGCCGCGCCAGTCCCGCAGACGGCCGGATACGGGTTCGTAGACGTGCCCGTGCCGCGCCGCCCGAGGACAAAGATCTGCTGGCTCAGTGCGCCCTCGGTGAGGTTGAACGTGGATTCAGCGTGGCGTTCGTTGCGCGACTGCGAGGTTTGGCCATCCACACGCGCCAGGGCGGCCAGGCCGATACCGAGCATGATCGCGATGATCAGGATGGCAGTCACGACCACGTTCCCGCGCTCGTCCTGCAGGGTCTTGGTGTTCAGCATGTGACGGTTCCTCCGGGCACGCAGATGGTCTGGGGTGGAGCCTGGCTGGCGAGGTCTGCCTGGTCTTTGACCACGAGGTAGACCGTGTGGACGCCGGGCGTCGTCGGCGTGTAGACGTGGACGATGCCCTGCCCGACCAGCTGTGGACTGGCGGCTGGGTCGTACCACTCGTAGTAGAGCGCCCGCTCCTCGGGATCTTCGGAGTCGGAGCCGTTTAGCACGATTGAAGTCGCCTTCGCGGACCGCTGTGAAGCCCGCGATCGGCCGGCGGTTCTGGTTGCGCAGAAAGACGGTGGTGGAGAGGCTTGTCTCTTTCGGCCGCCTGCCCGGGTTGACGTCGACGTAGAGGCTCGTGTGGATCTCGGTGATCCGGAATGGGTCGCTGCTGTTGTAGGTGAAGAGCGGCCGTGCGTCGTTCACGACGTCCTGGGCCGCCGCGTCGGTCGTCTTCCAGCCACCGCCGCCGGCCGCAGAGCACTCCTCCCCGGGCGGGAAGGGGGGGTCTGTTGCTGTCGTCCAGGTCAACCGCTGGCGAACGACCTGGCTGGCCGTCGCGTCGTAGCAGTAACGGACGTACTGCGTGTTGCGCTGATTCAGGCTGCCCACCGGACGCACGTCGGCGATCGACTGGACGATCAGGTCCTGTGGCTCCGCTCGCTTGATCGCGAGCGGCTGCTCGTTCGTAGGGCTGGCCAGGTTTCGCAGATCGCGCGCGAGTTGGTCGGTGGCGCGCCGGGCCTCATCCTGTGAGTCGTTCTGGCGTGCGTTGGTCTCTGCGTTCGACTGGAACGAGTCAGCGTCGTCAGTGTGGCGCCAAGCACCACCAGCATCACGACGCAGACGATCAGCAGCTCGACCAGCGTGAAGCCGCTCTCCTCGCGGACGAGCCGGTTCACGGGAAGTCCACCAACGCGGGGCTGAGCGCGGACTCGCCGAAGTTCTTGTCCACCGCGGTCAGGCGGTACGTGTGCTGTCCGTCCGGCGTCTCCGGGTCGGTCCAGGCAAGCGCGCCGGTGGCGTCCGGAAAGAAGGTCCCGAAGCGGTCCGCGTAGGTCGAGCCATCGCGGTAGATCCGATAGAAGAGGATCGAGTCGCCAGGGTCTGGATCCGTCGACGCGTCCCAACGGATCACGGTCGCGCCATCCGAAGCCGGCGTCCCATCGGGCTCGGTGCAGCCCGGGGAGCCGCCTAGGCACGCGGACAGGTTGGTGGGTGCCGAGGGCACCTGATTACCCGAGTTCACGGTCCAGTAGCTGGGCGTCCCGTCACGCTCCGTGCCACTGCCAGGGCGCCGTATCCACCCCGACGACGTAGTAGTAGAGCGGGTCGGTGGCGGGCGCCTCCTCGTCTAGGCAGCTGGGGCTCTGGACGTACGAGCCGACCTGACCGGCGCAGTTGACCGGCGTCCACGGGCCGCCTGTCGGGCCACCGGCGACCGTGCTGCGGTAGACGCGGTAGCCGAGCACGTCGCATTCCGGGCTCTCCTTCCAGCTCAGGTCGACGACGGTTCGGCGATTGCCGTTGCGCCCGCCCTCGAGCTGGACGGGCGGCTTGGCAAGCGCACGGTTGAGCATCACGGTCAACGCCTTCGGGGAACCGGCGCGGCCCACGTTGTCGACGGCCTCGGCCTGAATGACGTACGTGCAGTCGTCGTAGTAGCGACCGCCTGAGCTGCCCTCGATGTCCCAGTCGAAACTGAACTTCCGCAGGGTCAATGCCCACCGGGTGGGCCGACGCCTTGGCCAGCGCCGTCGACCGACCAGTCGAGCGTCGAGGCCTGGGTGGAGGTCTCGGCCTCGAAATCGACCGTGCCGGGGCTGGTGACGGTCTTTGGCGTGCCGCTCACCGCGGGCGCGTCTAGGCGGATGACCGCGGGGCCCACGCCGCCGACCGGATTGGCGATGAGTGAGGTCTGCTTGACCCTCTCCGTGCTGCCGTTGCGCCTCCAGTCCAGGGTGACGGCAACCCGCTTGTAGTCGTCCAGGTCGAGGTCGTCGTTGGTGCCGCTCCCGAGCCGACGTCGGAGTCGGGGTCACAAAACTCGATCGTCACGTCGTGCGCGCCGAGACCGTCCTTGGGGTCGTCCATGGAGCAGACCTGAAGCGGTCACGTGTAGTCGAAGTTCCGGCGCTCGATCGTGTAGGGCCGCCGCGGTCGAGTCATTCAGGCCTGGGCGGGTGTTCAGCGTGGCGAACAGCTGGTGTCGGTGTAGGTTCTTGTACGGCACTCCTCGCCCAACCTCGACGATGGAGCGTGCCACGTTGTTGCCCCCTCGCGCGCCTTCGTCTTCGCGTCACAGCGTTGGCGCCATCGACCAGGCGACGACGCCGAGCACCCCGACGAGCAGGATGAAGACGGCGACGAGCACCTCGACGAGGGTGAATCCGCGGTCGTCGGAGCGAAGTCGGGGGGCCGGCATCCCTTTGCCATCGGCCCGGTGTCCCGCCGCTTGACTATTTCGGGCCCTGTCTGGACGCGCGTCGAGGCCCAAGAAAGGCGAAAGGCGGGCCCGAGGGCCCGCCTTCCGTTACTTCAGGCTGCTGGTCGTTAGACCAACCTGCCTGTGCGAGCCGGTATTACCAGCTCGCCGTGCCGCGTTGCAGCCGCCCGTGACCGCGGCGGTGCAGGTGTACGGCTTCTGCAGCCGCCGGCGACCTTCGGGATCGTGAACGTCGTTGCCGGACTTCGACTCGGCGGTGATCGTGTAGTCGTCGACGTCCCGATCGGAGCTGGTCTCGACCTGGCTCGTCGGCGGGGCCGCCGGCGACGATCGGGAGGCCGGTGACGTCGAGCTCGGAGTGTGTCGTGCAGCCCGCGTAGTTCTGCGTTCTCGCGTGAAGCACGACTCGACGTGCGAGACGAGGTTGCGGGCGTTGGACTTGGCCTCGGCGTCCTGGGCCTTCTGCTGCTGGCCGAGGAACGCCGGCAGGGCGATCGCGGCAAGGATGCCGATGATCAGGATGACAACGAGGAGCTCGATGAGCGTGAAGCCCTTCTCCTGGTTGTGAATACGCTCGGAAAGCTTCCGCAGCATGTTGTTTCCTCCTTGAAGGAACTTGGTTGGTCTAGGTGCCAGCCGCCTCGGTCGTAGCCCCTCGAAGACACTTCGTCCTCCGTGGCAGCTCGGCCGACTCCCTGTGCGGGACTCCCGGACCTTGCACCCCGCCTTCCTGGCGATTGGCTTGGCACCGTGGGCCTCTGGCTTCATCCGTGATCGACTTGCGGCTTCACAGCCTTTAGCCCGACGTGCCTCCACTGGACTCGTCCATTCGTCCAGCGCGGCGTCCCCGGCCGACACGCTCCCCTGCCGCGCGCCGGCGCGAAGCTAGCATCGGATTCGTGCACCTCCGCCGCGCTCTCCTCCTGTTCGCGATCGTGCTGGGCCTGGCCGCGATCGCGGCCTCGGTGTCCCGGACGCCCGAGGAGTCGGGTGAGCGCGAGACGCAACCCGCGGTGCAGTCGGATACGGAGGACGTGCCCGAGCCCTCCGTGTCCCCAGGCACCGCCACGCCGGCGGGGGGCATCCAAGAGCTCGTCTTCGACGCGGGGCGCGACCAGACGCGCCGGGTGGACGCAGGGCAGCCCGCCACGGTGCTGGTCGAGGTGGATGAGCCGGGCCTCGTCGAGATCGTGAACCTCGGTCTGAGCGCCCCGGCGGAGCCGCTCACGCCGGCCCGCTTCGACGTCCTGACGTCGAACCCCGAACGCCTGGCGATCACGTTCACCCCGGCCGACGGCGACACCCCCGGCGAAGCGGGGACGCTGGTGGTCCGAGAGACCGCGGACGGGTGAGGCCCGAGCGAGGTTTTGGCCGCGCGACCGCGCTTTGCGCGGTCGTTTCCTTGCTGTTCGCGGCGGGGTGCGGTTCGGACGACGAGGATCGTGCTCGGTCGCCGCGACGGGCAGCGGCGACGGGACGGCCGCCCGCGACGGCATCCGTCCCGTGGAGCGCGATCTGCCAGACCGCGACCCTGCCGACCCGGCCGCTCCTCCCCCGCGCCTCCGCTCAAGCCCGCTACGTGTCCTCCGGGAGCCGGCAACTGCCGCTCCGCAACGGGCCGCGTCATCTACGTAGAGCGCGTCGACCCCGACGGCGACGGCGACGCCCACTTCGTGCTCGCCTCTCGCCAGTCCATCACGGGGCCCGGCATCTCGGTGATCGACGTCAAGCGCTCGCTCCGCCCGTCTCCCCTGCCCGGACGCGGCGACCGCGTGAGCGCCGCCGGTCCCGTCTACCGAGGCTCGTACGGGCAGCGGCAGATCGAGGCGGTCGAGCTGCACGTGGCGCGGATCCGGTGAGCCACTCGGACCCGTCCGATCGCCAACCTTTCGTCGCGCGCGTGTATAGGCGCGCTCGCTCCCGCGGGACTTGATGCCCACGGTGGTCACCATCGGCGTCTACGGCTTCAACCAGGGGACCTTCCTGGCCGCCCTCGATGACGCGGGCGTGAAGCTGCTTCTCGACGTCCGTCAGCGCCGCGGCGTGCGGGGCAGCGAGTACGCCTGGGCGAACTCAGCTCGCCTCCAGGCCGCCCTCGCCGACGCCGGGATCGCATATCGCCACCACAAGGAACTTGCGCCCACCACGGAGCTGCGGCGCCTCCAATACGCCGAGGACGAGCGGCAGGGGGTCGGGAAGCGCTCCCGGGTGGAGCTCGCGCCGGAGTACCGCGAGCGCTACACGCACGAGATCCTCGACCAGGTGGACCTCGAGCCGATCGTCGACTCGCTGCCCGCGAGACGCCGCTACGGCGCTCCTATGCGTCGAGCGCGACCCCGAGGCCTGCCACCGCTCGCTGATCGCCGAGCGGATGGCGACGGAGCACGGCGTATCGATTGGGCACCTGAAGCCGTCCTGACGCGCAGGGCGCTCAGCCCTGCTGGCCGCTGCCCCTGACCTGCAGCTCGACCGACTCCGCCGGCGCCAGCAGCATCGTCAGACCGTGCCGCGGGTCGCGCGGCGACCGGCGCTGCTCGCGCAGTACTACCGCCGACCAGGGCCTTCCCTCGTCCAGATCGGGCGCCAGCTCCGCGGCCACCTCGCGAGGCACCCAGCCGAGCTGCTCGCCGCCCCCGTCGCCGTGCACGGCGATGGCGTTGACGTCGTGGGGGTTGGCGAGGTCACGGCGCAGCTCGAGCCGCCGCCCCGGTTCCGCGGCATCCGTCGCGACCGCCGAGGCGTGGTGCCGCCCCGCGCCAGCCACGCCGACCACCCGAAGTCCCCGCTCCGCCAGCTCGGGAGCGTCCCGGGCGAGGTATCGCCCGGACGATGAATCGACCGGGAAATAGCCGGCCAGCCACACCTGCCCGCCCTCGTCCGGATACCAGTAGCGCTCGTCGTACTCGACCTGCACGCGGACGGTCGCGGACTCCACGCACCGAAGGCTACGCACGGGTCGGCGGCGCGTCGCCGTCCCGGATGCCGCGATGATTCCCCGGCCCGATGTCCGTGCCACAGCCGCAACGATCGACGCCGAACCGCATTCGAGGGCGCATTGCCGCCGCCATCGCGGCACGGGTCTCGCCCGAGCGCACCCGTCGAGCCACCCTGTTGGAGCGGTTGACCGTTCAGCGGCTTCCGTGGGACACCGTCGTCCGACTGCACCGCTACCTGGAGGTGGCGGGCAGGCTGGCCACGGCGATCTGGGTCGTTTTCGTCGGCACGGTCGTGTTCGGTGTCGAGTGGAAGGACGTCGTCGAGGACGCGGTCAACTCCGGCAGGCCACTCGAGAACGCGCTGCTCCTGGCGATCGGTCTGCCCACCGCCCTGTTCCTCCTTGCCCGCTCGATGATCGGCTTCGCGCGCTGGCGCCTTCAACGCGAGCTGTGGCGCCGCGACGTGGACCGGCTTAGCGGGGCCGGCCAAGACGCCCCGGGCTGAGCGCGCGTCAGGAGTGCTGCTCGGTGAACGCCTTGTCCGGGTCGCTGATCTCGCCCGCCTCGAGCTTACGGCTCCGTTCGAGCTCGGCGTTTAGCTCCGCCCCGAGCAGGATGAAGATGTTCGAGATCCAGAGCCAGAGCAGGAACACGATCGGACCGGCCAGCGCGCCGTAGGTCTTGTTGTACGAGCTGAAGTTCGAGACGTAGAAGGCGAACACCACCGACGCGATCACCCAGCCCAGCACGGCGAGCAGTGCCCCGGGGGAGAACAGGCGAAACGGCAGCTTCACGTTCGGGGCGCCCCAGTAGAGCACCGCCAGCAGCACGCTCACGAGGAACAGGAGCACCGGCCACTTGGCGAGGCCCCAGACGTCCACGGCCGTGTCGCCGACGCCGATCAGGTTGCCGACCTCCTTGGCCAGACCGCCTGTGAGCGTCACCGCGAAGGCGATGATGCCGGCCAGCACCATCAGCACCAGTGTGAGACCCACGCGCACGGGCAAGCGTCTTCGTGAGCGAGCCTGCCTCGTCGACGTCGTGGATCGAGTTGGAGGCGCTCATGAAGCCGTTGACGTAGCCCGACGAGGCCCAGATCGCGCCCGCGAGGCCGATGAAGAAGGCAACCCCCGAGGCACTCCCGGCGCTCTCGAGGTTCCGGATCGCGTTCGTGAAGATCTCCTGCGCCGGCCCCGGAGCCACCTCCTCCAGGTTCTCGATGAGCGTGTCCGTGGCGGACTCGCCGATCAGGCCGATCACCGACACCACCACCAGCAACGCGGGGAAGATCGCGAGGACGCCGTAGTAGGTGAGCGCCGCCGCCCAATCGGTGAGCTTGTCCTCCTTGAACGCCTTGACCGTGCGCTTGAGCGCGTCCTTCCAGGAACCGGCAGAGAGATCGGTCAGGCCCTCGGGAGCGTCCTTGCTCGCCGCCTTTCCGTCCGACGTGGCCATAGTCGTACTCCTCGTAGATGGCCGACGGGTGCCTGCTGACGCCAAGCCTACCCCTTGTGAAGGGCTGCTTTCACTTCTGGGTGAGCGCGCCCGCGAGCCTAGCCGAGCGAGTCGCAGGCGCTGCCGTCGCCGTCGGCGTCGAGGCCGTGCGGGTCGCCGGGCAACAGGTAATCCTGCGCCTCGCTGTGGCTGGTGAAGTCGGAGCAGTTCTTGTCGGGCCCGGACGACGGCGGAGGCGGAGGGGCGGCTGCGGCCAGCGAGTCGCAGGCGGTGCCGTCGCCGTCGCCGTCGAGGCCGTGCGGGTCGCCGGGCAACAGGTAGTCCTGCGCCTCGCTCTGGCTGGTGAAGTCGGAGCAGTTCTTGTCGGGCCCGGACGACGGCGCAGGCCGGGCAGGTGACGGCTCGGACGTGGGTCCGGCCGCAGAACCCGAGCAACTGCCCCAGATGCCCCGGTCGCCCCCGCGCGCGGTGCTTCCCGCTTGCCGATAGGCCGCAAGGCGCCGAAACGGCTGGTCGTACACGTACACCCGTGCCCAGCCGGCGCGCAGCACCGCCTCGCCCAAGTCCGTCCCGCCGGCGTCCAGGTAGGCGAGCAGCCGTCCGTAGCGGTCGTAGGTGTCCTGGGTCGGGTCGGTACGGACCGACACCCGCCGGCCGCTCGCGATCCGTTCCATGTAGGCGGACGCCTCGCGCGCCACCGCACTCGGTGCCGCCGTACACCTCGGGCGTGTCGATGCCGATCAGCCGGACCGTCTTGCCGTTGTCGAGCTCCACGGTGTCACCGTCGACCACTCGGGTGATCACGGCGGTTGGTGGCCGGGCCCGGTCTCGGTCATGGCCTGCGCGCCGGTCCGGTTTGCCGGAGCGCTGCTCGCCTTGCTTGCCGTCCTCCTGAGCCGGCTCCGCCATCGACCTTTCGGCGGTCGCGGTATCGCCACCGTCGACGTCGGCGCAGCCAGTCACGACAAGCAGTCCGACAACGACAGCGAGCGCGACGCCGATCTCGCGGAGCTTGGCGCCGGTCACAGCAGCAGCCCTACTTGATCTGGTCGTACACCTTGAACATCGGCAGGTACATCGAGATCACGATGAATCCGACGATCGCGCCCACGATCACGATCATCACGGGCTCGAGGATCGAGGTCAGCGCCTTGACGGCGGCCTCCACCTGCTCCTCGTAGAAGTCCGCGACCTTGGTGAGCATCGTCTCCAGGGCGCCGGTCTCCTCGCCCACGGCGATCATCTGGGTGACCATCACCGGGAACGCCTCGGGCACGGCCGTCATGGGCGCGGTGATGGACCCGCCTCGCTTGACCGAGTCGCGCACGTCGTCCATCGCCATCTCGATCACGCGGTTGCCGGAGGTCCGGCCCGTGATGTCGATCGCCTCGAGCATCGGCACGCCGGCCGCGATCAGGCCGGAGAAGGTGCGTGAGAAGCGGGCCAGGGCGACCTTCTGGACGATGCCCCCGATCTTCATCGGGATCTTGAGCTTGAACTTGTCCCATTGGATCCGGCCGCGATCCGTCTTCTTCCAGTAGCGGAACAGCCAGATCACGGCGACGACCACGGCGATCATCACGTACCAGCGGCCCGTGATCATGTGCGAGAGCCAGACCGTGAACTTGGTGATGGCCGGCAGCTCGCCGCCGAAGTCCTCGAAGATCTTCTCGAAGACCGGCACCAGGAAGGCCACCAGCGCGATCAGCACCATGATCGCGAACCCGGCGATCAGCGACGGGTAGACCATCGCCGCCTTGATCTGGCGACGCAGCGCCGCGTCCTGCTCGAGCTGGGTCGCCACGCGCACCAGCGTCCGGTCCAGGATGCCTCCGGTCTCGCCGGCCTGCACCATGGCCACGTAAAGCTCGTTGAAGACGTCCGGGTGCTTCCGCAGCGCGTCGGACAACGACAGGCCCGCCTCCACGTCCTGGCGCACCTCGATCCAGACTTCGCGGAGCACGTCCGATTCGGTCTGCTCCTCGATCACGTACATCGCCCGCAGCAGCGACATGCCCGACTGCACCATCGTCGCGAGCTGACGCGTGGCGATGACGAGATGGTCCGCCTTTACCTTCTTGAAGCGGGCGAGGATGTCGCCCGCGCTCGAGGGCGTCTGCTCCTCGATGTCGATGACGATGAGGCCCTTCGAGCGCAGCTCCGCGGCGACGGTCTGCTTGTCGGCGGCCTCGATCTCGCCCTTGGTGGGCGTCCCGCTGAGGTCGATGGCCTGGAAGGCATAGGAGGTGGCCATCGCGCTATGCCGCCCTGACCGTGCCCATCAGGCGCCGCAGCTCCTCGGGGGCGCTCGACCGGGCCTCAGCCAGCTCGCGGGTGATCTTGTGCTCGCGCACGAGCTGCGCAAGCGCGGTGTCCATCGTCTGCATGCCGAACTTACCGCCGGTCTGCAGCGCCGAGTAGATCTGATGGGTCTTGCCCTCGCGGATCAGGTTGCGGACCGCGGGGGTCGGCGTCAGCACCTCGCAGGCCACGACGCGGCCCTGGCCGTCCGCCCTGGGGAGTAGCTGCTGGGTGACGATCCCCTGCAGCGCGACGGACAGCTGAACCCGCACCTGCCCCTGCTGGTCCGGCGGGAAGACGTCCACGATGCGGTCCACGGTCTGGGCCGTGTCCTGCGTGTGCAGCGTGGCGAACACGAGGTGGCCGGTCTCCGCCGCGGTCAGCGCGGTCGAGATCGTCTCGAGGTCGCGCATCTCGCCGACAAGGATCACGTCGGGGTCCTGGCGCAGCCCCGCCTTCAGGCCGAGCGAGAAGCTCTTGGCGTCGGCGCCCAGCTCGCGCTGGTTGACGATGCACTTCTTGTGCTTGTGCAGGAACTCGATCGGGTCCTCGATCGTGAGGATGTGCTCCTCGCGAGAGTCGTTGATCAGGTCGAGCATCGCGGCCAGCGTGGTGGACTTGCCGGAGCCGGTCGGCCCGGTCACGAGCACGAAGCCGCGCGGCTTCTTGGTCAGGTCCTCGAGGATCGGCGGGACGCCCAGCGAGCCCAGCTGCGGCATGTCCTGCGGGATCAGCCGGAAGGCGGCCGACAGCGCGGCGCGCTGGAAGTAGGCGTTCACGCGGAAGCGCGCCCTGCCCGGGATCGAGTACGCGAGGTCGATCTGCCAGTCGGTCTCGAGCCGCTGCCGCTGGTCGTTGGTGAGGATCGAGTAGATGACCTCACGCGTCGTCTGCGACGTCAGGTTCGGGTAGTCGAGCGCGTGCAGCTTGCCGTGGTGCCGCATCATGGGCGGTGAGCCTGCTGTGAGGTGGAGGTCGGAGGCGTTGCGCTCCATCACCTCCAGCAGGACGTCTGCGAAATCGAAGTCCATCGTCACTCCTTATCGGCAGAACGCCCGCTCACGTGACTCTCGCCACTTCTGCGATGGACGTGATGCCCTTCTTGACCTTGTCGAAGCCGTCGGCGCGCAGGGGACGCATCCCCTGGGCCACGGCGACCTTGCGAATGTCGTCGGCGGAGGCTCGCTCCACAGTGAGGTCCCTGATGTCGTCGCTGATCTCCATCACCTCGTAGAGGCCGGTGCGCCCCTTGTAGCCGGAGCTGCCGCAGCGGCCGCAGCCCACCGGCTCGTAGGCCTCGAGGTCGAAGGCGGCGTCGAAGCCGGCCTTCTCGAGTGAGGAGACGCTCAGCATCGTGCGCTTCTTGCAGTGGGTGCAGAGCTGGCGCACGAGCCGCTGGGCCACCACCGTGCAGACCGCGGACGCCGTCAGGAACGGCTCGATCCCCATCTCGGTCAGACGGGTGATGGCCGAAGGCGCGTCGTTGGTGTGCAGCGTCGAGAGAACCAGGTGGCCGGTGAGCGCCGACTCGACCGCGATCCTGGCGGTCTCCCCGTCGCGGATCTCGCCGACCATGATCACGTCGGGGTCGGCGCGCAGCATCGAGCGCAGCCCACTGGGGAAGGTGAGGCCTGCCTTGAGGTTCACCTGAAGCTGGTTGAGCCCCGCGAGCTGGTACTCGACCGGGTCCTCGATCGTGATGATGTTGCGCGCCGGGTCGTTGATCTCGTTGAGCGCCGAGTAGAGCGTGGTCGACTTGCCCGACCCGGTCGGGCCCGTGGCGAGCACCGCGCCGTAGGCGCGTCGGAAGCTGCTCTCGAAGAGCGCTGCGCTCTCCTCGGACATGCCGAGCTGGTCGAGGCCGATCAGGGCAGCGGACTTGTCGAGGATCCGCATCACGACGCCCTCGCCGTCCACGCGCGGCATCGTCACCACACGCGTGTCGATCGCGTGGCCGAGCACGTTCAGCGACACGCGGCCGTCCTGCGGCAGGCGCCGCTCGGCGATGTCGAGCTCGGCCATGATCTTCACGCGCGAGATCACGCCCGGCACCATGCGGCGCGGGATCTGGGTGGTCTCGCGCAGCACGCCGTCGACGCGGAAGCGCACGCGCATGTCGCGCGCATCGGGCTCGAAGTGGATGTCGGAGGCGCCGTCCTCGACCGCCTGCGCGACGATCGAGTTGACCAGCTTGATGACGGGCCCGTCGCCGGCCGACTCGCGGATCTCGACGACCTCGGGAAGCTCGTCCTCGCCCTCCTTCACGGCCTCGGCGACGGCCTCGTCCAGGCGGCTCATGCGCCCGATCACGCCCAGGATGTCGTCCTGCGACGCCACCACCGGCCGCACCTCGTGGCCGGTCATCAGCTTCAGGTCGTCGAGCGCCAGCACGTTCGACGGGTCCGACATCGCGACCATCAGGTGCCCGCGCTCGTCGAACCCGATCGGCACGGCGTTCAGGCGGCGCGCCGCCTGCGCGCTGATCAGGTTCAGCGCGCTCAGGTCGGCCTTGAAGATCGTGAGGTCCGCGTAGTGGAGGCCGAAGCGCTGGGCGATCGCGCGCGCGAGCTCGTCGCTGCTGATCGCCCCAGCTTCGAGAAGCACCTGTTCGGCCGCGCGGCCGGTGGCCTTGCCATGCTCGACGGCCTGGTCCACGCGCTCGCGCGGAAGGAAGCCCATCTCCACGATCACGTCGGAGATGAAGCGCGAGCCCGCCTTTTGCTGTGGAGGTGTGAGGCCGCTGCCCGACGGGTCGTCGGCGGCAGGCTCAGTCGCGGCCGAAGGAGCCCCGCCCGCTACAGCGCGGAGAGCCGGCCCGCCTGCTTGCGCGCTCATCGCGCGTCCGCGACGGCTTGGGCCAGGGTGTCCGTGTCGACGTAGCCCTCGATCAGCCGGGCCTGGCCCGTGCGATCGATGAGCACCACTGCGGGCGTCTGCGAGACGCCGAGGGCCTCAACCATGCTCCCGTAGCGGTCGACGGCATCCACGTGGTCGGTGAGGACGACAGCCTGCGTGCGGCGGTCGAGCTCCCGCACGACCCGGCGCATGACGCGATCGTCGATCCCGTCCGGGTTTTGGAAGAGGATCACGACCTTCTTCCCGTCGGCGACGGCCCTGGCGGCCTTGCCCGGGTTCGGACTGTTGAGCGCGGCGAGCGAGACCGACCCGCCGCCACTCATGGCCGAGAGGCCGACCACCGTGCCCTGGGCGAACTGGCCGAACACGCCGTCCGGCATGCCCGGGCTGATGTCCGCGGGGGCCTCGATGTCCTGGGGCTCGTTCACGCCCGTCAACTCGAGGTCGAAGGAAAGCTCGCCGCGCTCGGCAAACTGGGCGTCGAGGGTGACGCGGCGTACCACACGGTCGTCCGTGCCGATCCAGGCGTCGAACTCGACGTCCTCGATGGCGCCGGCGACGGGGGCGGCATCGGGCAGCGTCCGTCCCGTCGCGCGGGCGGCGGCGAACAGGTCGCGTACCACTCGCTCGGGATCGACTGAGGCGGAGACGTGGGTGGTCTCGACGCCGTCGATCGACTCGTTGCCCTCCGACTCGACGTCGCGGATCCAGCTCTGCGGGTCGACCGGGAGGGAAAGGTTCTGCGGCTGGGCGCCGGCGCCTTGGGCGACGGCCTCCGCGACCGGGCTCCACACCTCGTCGGGCACTTGCCAGCCGGTGTCGCCCTGCGTGAAGAAGGCCTTGTCGCCGAGCGACGTGAAGCCGCCCTCGAACTGCTCGCCGGGAGCGGCCAGCTGGGCGTTTACCTCGAACTCGGGGATGTCGCCAACGGCGCCCTGCTCGAAGGCGCCCGAGAAGTCTAGGTCCGCCCGCTGCCCCTCGGCGTCGATCGACACCTGCGCCGAGAAGGCCGCGCTATCGACCTCGCCGCCCTTGAAGGCCGCCTGGAGAAGCTCCTCCGGGCTCGCCGCCGGCGCCGCGGCCGGCTGCCCGGGCGCGGGCTGCTGCGCCGCGGGTGCGGCGTCGTCGCCCGAGTTGCCCCGCATGTTCTGGAAGGCGAAGAAGGTCGCGCCGAGCAGAACGGCGCCGATCAGGGCGATGAGGAAGGGGCGGGAGATGGGCATTGCCATGCCATATCGGCAGCATCCCGGGCCGGGTTTAGGACTAGACGCGAGTACTAATACGTGCCGCGCGCCGTTCGGCCGGTTTCGGCGACGCTTGGACGCGCCTCGCCACTCGCCGATTCCCGGCGCAACTTCCAGTCGCGAGGACTAGTAGAGGCCTTGTCTCGCTTCTCGTTGGGCGAATCGGAGTAGCGCGACCCCAGCCGCGGCCTACTCCGGCAGCCCCACGGCTTCGAGGGCCTCGCTCCACGACCCGTAGAACATCATGCGGCGCACCAGTCCGTTGCGGAACTCGTAGAGCCAGCCCATTCGCTCAGCCATATCGACGCCGCTCTCCCTCGCCCGAAATCTGATCCCGCCGCTGGCAACAACCCGATCGTCTCCCACTGCCCGTGCCTCGTCGAGCCACGGGTCGAAACGTTCGAAGTTCTCCTGAATGTCGGCGATCCAGGCGCGCACGCCATCGTGCCCTCGGTAGGGCTCACCGCTGAAACCACCGAACCGCGAATACAGCTCGATATCGGGGGCGGAACTGCTGATCAAGAACTCGAGCAAGGCGTCATAGTCGCCAGCTCGCCATCGAGCGTACCCCTGGCGCACCAGCTCCATGTTCTCTTGCGACATAGCCCGCCCAGTATCCGCCGCTCCACAGGTCGCGTCTAGATCGCCGTAAGCCCAACCGAGAAGCGAGAGAGGCTTGATGTGACTTCGGCGGCGACGGGCTGCCGGTGCGAGAGCTGCGAGGTGGCCAGGCGTGCCGCTCGAGCCGAGGGAGGCCGCGTCGCAGGGCGCGGCGCGCGGTTGCGGGCCGGCGGGCCCGAAGATCGTTCGGCCGTCGGGCTCGGGAAGGTCTGCGCTGTCCCGCATAGAGGCCCCAGGAGGACCAAAAGTCGGGACAGCGACGTCGGTTACCCTCGCCGCGTCCTGCCGAAGCCCGCCGAAGATGCGACTAGACAGCGCGGGCCGCGCGCCGCATCGCGTCCAGAGGAGCGGTGCGCCCGGTCCAGCGCTCGAGGCTCCGCGCGCCCTGGCGGACCAGCACCTCGAGCCCGTCGATCACGCGCGCGCCGGCCGCCTCAGCCCAGCGGCAGAGCGCTGTGGGCTCGGGTCCGTACACGAGGTCGGCCACCACGCCGGCCGGCTCCAGGTCGAGCTCCGTCGGCAGGTCCTCGCCGTGGAGGCCGAGCGCGGTCGCGTTCACGAGGACGTCGGCCGGGCGACCGGGACGCTCGGCATAACCGACCCCGAGCTCGGCGGCGAGCTCCCGCGCCCGCTCGGGCGTGCGGTTCCAGACCGCCACCTCGGCGCCCGCCTCGCGCAGCGCCCAGACCGCCGCGCGCCCGGCGCCCCCGGCCCCCAGCACGAGCGCCCGGCGGCCGCGCGGATCGTCGCCGAGCGCGTCGAGCAGCCCGCCGGCGTCGGTGTTGTCGGCGAGCACGCGGCCGTCCTCGAAGGTCAGCGTGTTGGCCGCCCCGATCGCCGCCGCGGCCGGCGCGAGCTCGTCAGCGAGGGCGTGCGCCGCGAGCTTGTGCGGGATCGTCACGTTCGCGCCTCGGAAGCCGGAGCCGGGCAGGGCGCGCGCCGTCTCGGCGAAGCGGTCGGGCGGGACCGGCAACCTCACGTAGCGCCAGTCAAGTCCGAGCTCGGCGAACGCGGCGTTCATCATCGCCGGCGAGCGGCTGTGCGCGACGGGGAAGCCGAGGACGCCGGCGAGGACCATCGCCTCACCCTACCGTGTGACACGGGTGTTACACTCGCGCGACGTGCCGACCAAGCACCGCCGCCACGCGATCACCGAAACACCTGAGGTCAAGGAGGCGCTCGACGAGCTCCGCCGCGAGCTCGGGACCGACCGGGTCCCCCTGGCCGAGATCGTCATCGTCGGTGCTCAAACGGAAGTCGCACGGCTGCGTGCGGAGCGCGATGAGGCGAAGGCAGCGCGGCACACCGTAGCCGAGTGGATCCGCACGAAGCAGATCCCGGGGGATCCAGAGGCCGCTGAAGAGGTACGCCGCACCGGCTGGACCCCGCACGCATGATCTCGCCGGTTCTGCTGGACACTTCGGCGTGGAACCGCTTCCGGGCGCCAGAGCTCTCGGCCGAGCGTACCGAGGAATTGGCCGAAGCCACCGACTCCGGCCGCGTGGTCGTCTGTCTTCCCTTTCTGTTGGAAGCCGGCTTCACAGCCCAGAACGCGGAGGAACATCGGTTGATGATGGGGAAGTTGCTCGGGCTCCCCCGCGCCCATCTCGACCCAAGGGCGGAGGCGGTTGCCGTTGAGGTCCAACGTCAGCTCGCTCGGGTCGGCCACCACCGGATTCCCCCTGCCGACCTCATGCTTGCCGCTCTCGCCGACCGCCACGAACTCGGTGTCCTGCACTACGACCACCACTACGACCTGATCCTCGAGCGAACCGACCTTCGCTACGACAGCGTCTGGCTCGCGGAGCCGGGTTCCCTCTAAAGAGGCCGTCTCTAACAGTTCGTGGGCGACCGGCCGCCGCGCTCCTCGCGCGCCTGCTGGTACTCCGCCACGTAGCGCTCGAACTCGGCGTTGCTCTCGGCGAACTTGTGCTTGCCCTTCCCGCAGACGGCGACCACGTAGAAGATGTAGTCCGACTTCGCCGGGCGCGCCGCGGCCTTGATCGAGGCGAGGCCCGGGCTGCCGATCGGGCCCGGCGGCAGCCCGTAGTGCACGCGCGTGTTGTATGGGTCGGGGTTCTGGAGCTCCGACACCTTCAGCGGCTCCGTCCAGTTGCCGGTGACGAAGCGCGTGGTGGCGTCGATGTCGAGCCGGATGTCGTCCCTCAGCCGGTTGTAGATGACCGAGGCGATGAGCGGCCGCTCCTTCGCCACCGCCGCCTCGCGCTCGACCAGCGACGCGATCGTGAGCACGTCGAAGGGCGTGAGGTTCCTGCGGCGCGCGTAGCTCATGTCGACCGTGTCGAAGTTCCGCTTGAAGGCCTCGAGCTGCTTGCGCACGAGGCGCTTTACGCGCGCGCCCTTCTTCAGCTCGTAGGTGGCCGGGAAGAGGAAGCCCTCCAGGCTGCGGGCCCTGCGGGCGCCGTAGTCGCGCGGGTCCAGCGCCGGGTGGCGGCGCGTGGCGCGCATGTAGTTGCCGCGGAGCCTCTTGACGATCGGGGCGACCTCGGAGCGCGAGCGGCCCTCGGGGATCGTGACCTGCACGACGTTGGGAGGCACCCCTTCCTCGAGCCGGTCGAGCACGAGAACGTAGGGCATGTCCTCCCGGAGCTCGTACGGACCGGGGCGAAGCGCGTCGTCGCGGCCGGCCAGGCGGGCGCGCAGCTCGAAGAACGAGGCGCTCTCGATCACGCCCTCGCGCTCGAGCAGCTCCGCGATGTCCCCCAGCGTGGCGCCCTGCGGGATCCGCACGCGGACGCTCCCCTCCCCCTCGCCGGCGAACGGCTGGAAGAGGGCGTTGGCGAACCAGGCCACGCCCGCCAAAACAAGCACGACCACCGCCAGCGCGACGAAGCGGCCCCAGCGGCGCCCGCCGGTGCCGCCCGGGGCGGAGCGCCGCGTCCGCCCGCGCCCGCCCCCAGGGTCGGTGCGCGCCGTCAGCTGCTCGGCGTCGGCGAACCAGTCCCGGTGGCCGTCCCCGTCGGCGAGGGAGATCGGCGCCCGGTCCTGGGGAGGCGGCAGCGGGCTGCCGGCCTGCGCGGCGCGCCGGGCGGCGCGCTCACGGCGCGCGGCCTCGCGCTCCTCCTGGCTCCGTCCCCCGGGAACGGGCGGCGGTCCGGCGCTCACCGGCGCGACTCCGCGGATGGGCGAGCCAGATAGCTCTCGAGCAGATGCGCGGCGGCGCGCGAATCTGAGTCCTCCCGTCCCCCGGTCCGCTCGGCGAGCCTCGTTGTGAGGCGCTCGTCGTGCAGCTCCACCGGAATGTTCAATCTCCGTTCGAGCCGTTCCGCAAACGTTCGCACCGCCGCGGCCTGCTCGCCCTCGTCCCCACTGAGGGTGAGCGGAAGCCCCACCACCACCCGCTCCGCGCCGTGCTCGGCGGCCATCCGGGCAAGGGCGGCGAGGCCGCGCTTCGAGTCCGGCCGCTCCACCACCGAAAGCGGCGTGGCCAGCGTGCCGGACGGGTCCGAGATCGCGCAGCCGCAGCGGGCCGCCCCGTGGTCCAGGGCGAGAACCCGTGGCATCAGGACGCGGACATCAGGCGAGGGCCTTCTCGATCTCCGCGCGCGCGGTCGCCAGCGCCTCGGGCAGCTTCTCGGGGTCACGCCCGCCCGCCTGGGCCATCGTGTCGCGGCCGCCGCCACCGCCGCCGGCCACCTGGGCAGCGGCGCGGATCACGTCGCCCGCCTTCACCCCCCGCTCGGCCACGGCCGGAGCCACGTTCGCCACCAGGTGCACCCGCCCGTCCACGGCGGTGCCGAGCACCACCGCCGCCTCGCCGAGCCGCTGGCGGACCGCGTCGGACAGCTCGAGCAGGGACTTCGCGTCCGGCGCGCTCACCGCCTCCACGACCACGCGCACCCCGGCAACGTCCCCGGCGCCCGCGACGAGCTCGTCGGCCGTGCCGCGGTCGGGCCCGCCGGCGGGCTTGCGCTGGAGCTCCTTCACGCGCTCGCTCAGCCGCCCGACCGCCCGCACCACCTCGTGCTCCGGCACCTTCAGCGTGGCCGCAAGCTCGCGCAGGCGCTCGCTGCGCTCTCGGAACAGCTCGGCGCTCGCGGCGCCCGTGATCGCCTCGACGCGGCGCACGTTCGACGCGCTCGAGGTCTCGGTCGTCAGGTGAAAGAGGCCCAGCTCGGAGGTGGCCGCCACGTGCGTGCCGCCGCACAGCTCGCGAGAGACCTCCTCGATCTCGACCATCCGCACCCGCTCGCCGTACTTCTCGCCGAACAGCGCCATGGCGCCGAGCCGCTCCGCCTCGTCGCGGGTGGTCTCGATCGCGCGCACCGGGTGGTTGGCGGCGATCCATCCTGCCACCCGGCTCTCCACGTCCTCCAGCTCGGGCGTCCGAGAGGCGCTCGCCGTGGGTGAAGTCGAAGCGCAGCTTGTCCGGCCCGACGTAGGAGCCGGCCTGACGGACGTGCGTGCCGAGCCGCTCGCGCAGCGCGGCGTGCAGCAGGTGAGTTGCGGTGTGATTGCGCATCGTCGCGAGGCGCGCCGCGCGCTCGACGCTCGCCCGGACCGGCTCGCCCGGGCCGAGATCTCCCTCCACGGGCTCGAGCGCGAGCGCCTGGTCCTCGCCGAGCCGGTACACGTCGACCACCCGGGCGCGGCCGGCCGGCGTCTCTACGACGCCGGTGTCGGACACCTGCCCGCCGCCCTCCGGGTAGAAGGGCGACTCCTCGAGCTTGGCGAGCACCCAGCCGTTGCCGCGCTCGGCCACCCGCAGAACGGTGTCCGCCTCGGTGGTCTCGTAGCCCACGAAGCGCGTGCGGAAGCCCGCCTGGCGCGCGAACCGCGCAACCTCCTCGTGCTCAACGTGCACCTCGTTGCCGGCGCTCGCGATCGCGGGCGACTTCCGGCTCCGCGACACCTCGCGGGCCTTCTCCATCAGCTCCTCGAAGCCCTGGTCGTCCACGGACAGGCCCTGCTCCGCGAGCAACTCCCTGGTCATCTCGTAGGGGAAGCCATAGGTGTCGTGAAGCTTGAAGGCGTCGTCGGCGGAAACCCAGGACGTCTGCTCCTCCCTGGCGCGCCGGACCAGGTCGGCCAGCAGCCGCTCGCCCTGCTCCAGGGTCCGGCCGAAGCTCTCCTCCTCGGCCCGCGCCCAGCGCTCGACGGTGGACCATTCGCGCGTCAGCTCGGGGTAGGCCTCGCTCATCACATCCACCACGGTCGCGTAGAGCTGCGGCAGGAAGGACTCCTCGAGGCCGAGCACTCGGCCCTGCTGAATCGTGCGGCGCATGATCCGGCGGAGGATGTAGCCCCGCTCTTCGTTCGAGGGCACCACGCCGTCGGCCATCAGGAAGGTCGCGCCGCGTCCGTGGTCGGCGAGAATCGACAGGGCGCGGGTCGTGGCGAAGTCCTGCCCGTACTTGCGTCCCGAGAGCTCCTCCCCCAGCTCGACCATGGGGCGGAAGTGCTGGGTCTCGAAGACCGATGGGACGTTTTGGAGGACCGCCGCCATGCGGTCGAGCCCCATCCCGGTATCGATGTTCTTGAACGGTAGGTCTGGCAGCGAGCCGTCGGCCTGGAGCTCGTACTGCATGAAGACGAGGTTCCAGAACTCGACGAAGCGATCGGTGTCGTCCCCGGGACGGTCCGTGTCGGGGCCGAACTCGGGCCCGCGGTCCAGGTAGAGCTCCGAGCACGGGCCGCACGGCCCGGTCGGACCGGACTGCCAGAAGTTGTCCTCGCGCCCGAGCAGCACGATGCGGTCGTCGCGGATTCCGATGGAGCGCCAGACCTCGATCGCCTCGGAGTCGGGTCCGAGGCCGAGGTCCTCGTCGCCTCCGAAGACCGTGATCCAGATGTCGTCCGGGGCGAAGCCGAAGCCTTGGGTGGAGAGCTCCCAGGCGTACTCGGCGGCGCCCAGCTTGAAGTAGTCCCCCACCGAGAAGTTGCCGAGCATCTCGAAGAAGGTCAGATGACGCTTGGTGGTGCCGACCACCTCGATGTCGACGGTGCGGAAGCACTTCTGGCAGGACGTCAGCCGCTTGGACGGCGGCTCCTCCTCACCCCGGAAGTACGGCTTGAACGGCTGCATGCCGGCCGTGGTGAGCAGGACGGACGGGTCATACGACGGCGGAACGAGCGAAGCCGAGGGCATGCGCAGGTGCCCCCGCTCCTCGAAAAAGGAAAGGAACCGTTCGCGGATCTCGTCCGCCGTCATGCCGTTGGAGTCTAGGTGGCGCTTCCTCCGGAACGTTCGGCCCTGTCACGACAAAGGCTGCGCGCCGCGCAGAGGTTTAGCCGAGAAACGTGTGCATTCCGGAAGCAACCGCGCGACCGTGCCCGTTTGAACGGACGATCCAGAGTAATGCTGCCGGCCGAGCAAATGGTCGGGGAGGCGCGGGTGCGCCGAGCTCGCCAGATGCCGAAGCGGGAAGCGATGGTCCGCGGCTGGTCCGCGGTCGCATTCGTGGTCGTCGCCGTGGCGCTCGCCGCGACGCTGCCTTCCGAGCGCGAGCCCGATCTGCTGCTGATCGGTGCGCTCGTGGCCGGCTACGCCATGGTCTCGCGCGTCCGCTTCGAGTTCGGCGACACCTACGTCGTCCCGGAGCAGCTCCTCTTCGTTCCCATGCTGGCGGTCGCTCCGCTTCCCATGGTGCCGCTGATGGTCGCGGCCGGCGCCGTCCTGGCGGTGGTCCCGGACTTCGCTCGCGGCACTTGGCACTGGGATCGAACCATCACGACGGTCGGGGACTGCTGGTTCTCCGTCGGCCCCGTTCTCGTGCTCGCGGCGCTTGCGCCGGGACCGGCGAGCCTGGCGGCGGCCGAGGTCTACGTGCTCGCGTACCTGGCGCAGGTGGGTGGCGACCTGGCCTGGACCCTGCTCCGAGACCGAATGATCGATCGCGTGCCGCTGGGGCAGCTTCTGCGCTACTTCGCGGGCTGCGCCCGGGTGGACGCGGCCCTGTCCCCGATTGCCTTCCTCGTGGCCGTGAGCGCGACCAACGCGCCGGCCGCGCTGCTGGCGTTCGCGCCGCTCGTCTGGCTCCTCGAGATCTTCTCGCGCGACCGGCGCGAGCGATACGCCGCGGCCCTCGAGCTGAACCGCGCCTACCGCGGCACCGTGATGCTGCTGTCCGACGTACTCGAGTTCGAGGACCAATACACCGCGCAGCACTCGCGCTCGGTTGTCGATCTGGTGAACGCGGTGGCGGACGAGCTGGACGTGGAGACGGGCAACCGGCAGGAGCTCGAGTTCGCGGCGATGCTGCACGACGTGGGCAAGATCTCGATACCGAAGGAGATCCTGTTCAAGTCCACCCCTCTCACCGACGCGGAGCACGAGATCGTCACGAACCACACGATCGAGGGCCAGTTCATCCTCGACAGGGTGGGCGGAGTCCTCGGCCGCGTCGGCGAGGTCGTCCGCTCGTGCCATGAGCGCTGGGACGGGTGCGGCTACCCCGACGGCCTCGAGGGAGACGAGATTCCGCTCGCCTCGCGGATCGTGTTCGTGTGCGACGCGTACAACGCCATGAGCACGGACCGGCCGTACCGCCGGGCCCTCAGTACGCACGTAGCGCTCCAGGAGCTGCGCGACAGTTCGGGCACTCAGTTCGATCCGCAGGTCGTGGCGGCGCTAGTCAAGGTGGTCGAGGACGGTCGGGCCACGCTTGTCACCACGGACCACGTCCGCGCCGTGCTCGTCGCCTCCAAGCTCCCCCAAAGCGCGGCTTTGAGGTCCTGAGCGTCGCTCCGGCCCGGCGGCTCGGGCGGGAACGCCGTCGCCGCGAAGGACCAAGGCGCAAACGATGGCCACCACGATCACGCCCGCCCCCGACGCGGCGATGAGTGTCTGCGGCGAGAGCACCGTCAAGAGTGCACCGGCCGCCAGGAAGGCCGTGCCGAAGGCCCACGACGCGAGCGCGTCCTTGATACCGAAGGCGCGCCCCAGCACATCGTCGGGAACGGTCTCCTGCACGATTACTCGCTCGTGCACCAGGAGCAGGCCGTTCCCGAAACCGGCGAGCGTGAAGGTGACCAGGGCCGGCGCCAGCCCGGGCGCCAGACCCGATAGCAGGAAGCCCAGTCCCATCAGGAAGGCTCCCTCCACGAAGCGTCTGCGCAGCAGCCTGGCGGAGCCGCCGCCGGAGCCCGCCAGCGAGCCGGCGATGAAGCCCAGTCCGAAGACGGCCACGAGCGCGGAATAGCCCGCATCGGTGGTCTCGAGCTCACCGGTCGCGAACGGCAGCTCCCCGACATTGAAGAGCCCGCCGAAGAACAGCGCGGCCGCGCCGCCGGCGATGACCACCCGAACGGCGCGCATCCCGGACAGAGCTCTCAGGCCGTCTCGCGCCTCCCTGAACAGAGAGGGGAGCAGGCGCCCCGGCGCAGGCTCGACGCCGAGCGGACGTGCGCCGAATTGCAGCCGGGCCAGGATCAAGGCGGAGAGCGCGAACGTGACTCCGTTCACAAGCAGCAGCTCCTCCGCGCCCGCCACCACGAGCACCCCGGCGGCGATGGCCGGTCCCGCCGTGAAGCCGAGATCCGCGATCGCGCCATACAAAGAGGTGGCCGCCGGCAGTCGCTCCTTGCTCACCAGGCTCGGCAGTCCGGCGAGCGTGGCCGGCGTGAAGAGCGCCGTGCCGGCGCCGGCCAGCACGGCGAACGCGACCGTCGCGCCGAAGTCGTCGATCAGGGCGATGCCCACGAACGCGACGGCTCGCACCACGTCGGCGATCACCGCGCACAGGCGGCGCGACCAACGGTCCGCCACGGCGCCGAAGACGGGTCCGAGCAGCATCGCGGGCATCAGGTCGGCGAGGAGCACGAGGCTGATCGCCCACGGGGAGCGCCATCGGTCGTACGCCACGAGCAGCAGGGCCACGTACGCGGCGCCGTTCCCAATCGCGGACTGGGCCAGGGCGAGATAGAACAGCCGCGGGCGGCGCTCCGCCCGCAGCAGCGCGACGACGTCCTTCACGTCAGGCGACTCTAGTTCGGTCGAGCAAGGCCGCGCCTGGGGCGCGGGCTCGTGAAGCTACTTGCGGCAGGGCATTTCACGGCTCCTTTCGTCGAGCATTTGTCGGCGGGCGATGCCTGCCCCCGGCGGCCACTCAATGGAATGGGCAGGGCAGGGTCAAGCCCCTTTCTCGCATGCGCGTGAATTGTTCGCAGAAACTGCGTTAAGCCTGATCGCCGCCGCCGTCGGTATCGGCCGTCCGAGGCAGCTCGTCGCCGGCGGAAAGCGGGCTCGCGGAATCCCTCGTCGCCGCGTCGATCTCGGCGGGGCTGACGCTCATCGGGTGATGGCACGCGGCCAGGTGGCCGTTCGGGTAGCGCGCCAGCGGTGGCTCCACCTCGCGGCAGACGTCCGTGGCGTGCGGGCAGCGCGGATGGAACACGCAGCCGGAGGGCGGATCGATCGGGTTGGGCGGCTCCCCGCCCACCACGATCCGCTCGCGACGGCGGTTCTCCTCCGGGTCGGGGATCGGGATCGCCGCCAAAAGGGCTGACGTGTAGGGGTGGATCGGCTTCGTGTAGAGCTCCTCTGCGGGCGAGAGCTCCATCAGCTTCCCCAGGTACATCACGGCGATCCGGTCCGACACGTGTCGGACCACCGACAGGTCGTGTGCCACGAACATGTAGGTGAGCTTGAAGTCGTCCTGCAGGTCGTCGAGCAGGTTGATGATCTGGGCCTGCACCGATACGTCGAGCGCGGAGACCGGCTCGTCGAGCACTATCAGCCGCGGCTCCAGCGCGAGCGCCCGCGCCACCCCGATCCGCTGCCGCTGGCCGCCGGAGAACTCGTGCGGGTAGCGGTTCACGTGCTCCCTGTGGAGCCCGACCTTGCCGAGCAGCTCGCGCACCTGGGAGTCCACGTCCTTGCGGTTCGAGCCATGAAGGCGCAGCGGCATCCCGATGATCTGCCCAACTCGCTTTCGGGGATTGAGCGAGGCGAACGGGTCCTGGAAGACCATCTGCATCTCGCGGCGCAGCGGCTGCATCTGCCTGCGCCCCGCGTTCGTCACGTCATTGCCCCGGAACCTGAGCGCGCCCTCGGTGGGGTCGATCAGCCGCATGATCGCCCGCGACATCGTGGTCTTACCGCAGCCCGACTCGCCCACGAGTCCCAACGTCTCGCCCTCGGCGATCGACAGCGTGACGTCGTTCACCGCATGGACCCGCGCCACCTCGCGCTCCACAAGGATGCCCTGCTTGATCGGGAAGAAGACCTTGAGGTGATCCACCTCGACGAGCGGAGAGTCTCCGTTCGCCGGCGGGCCGTTGCCTGCCCCCCGCTCCGTCTCCTCTGCGCTCACGCCGCCGTGCCCTTGGCTGCGCCCAGCCCGATCTCGCCCGGCAGAACCTCGCGCTTGACGCGCTTTTCCTCCACGCTCAGCCAGCAGCGGTCCAGGTGGGTGGACTGCCCGCCCAGGCGCGCCTCCAGCGGCGGGACCTTCGGGCATTCGGCGAACTCGTGGGGGCAGCGCGGGCGGAAGTGGCAGCCCTCGGGGCGATTCGCCAGCGACGGCGGCAGGCCGGCGATCGCCGGCAGCCGCTCCGGCCGCGGCTTGTCGACCCGCATGATCGACCCGAGCAGGCCCCACGTGTATGGGTGCTGCGGGTCGTAGAAGATCTGGTCGAGCGTCCCCTGCTCCACGATCCGACCCGCGTACATCACCGCGATGCGGTCGGCTATGTCGGCCACCACGCCGAGGTCGTGGGTCACGAGGATCACCGCGGCGCCCGTCTCCTCGCGCAGGTCGCGGATGCGCTGGAGGATCTGCGCCTGGATCGTCACGTCGAGCGCCGTGGTGGGCTCGTCGGCGATCAGGACGGAGGGGCTGCAGGACAGCGCCAGCGCGATCACGACGCGCTGGCGCATGCCGCCCGAGAACTCGAACGGGTAGTTGTCCACCCGCTCACGCGCGCGCGGGATGCCGACCCGATCGAGCAGCTCGACGGTCCGCTCGCGCGCCTGCTGATCCGGCACCCCCTCGTGCTCTTGGATCTGCTCGATGATCTGGTCCCCGATCCGCTGCACCGGGTTCAGCGATGTCATGGGGTCCTGGAAGATCATCGCGATCTCCGCGCCGCGCACGCGTCGCAGCTCGTCCTCGGAGGCCGTGATCAGCTCCGTGCCCTTGTAGCGCGCCGTGCCCTCGAAGTGCGCGTTGGGCGAGCGGGTGAGGCCCATCAGCGTCATGGCGGTGACCGACTTGCCGGAGCCCGACTCGCCGACCACGGCCAGCACCTCGCCGGCCCGCAACTCGAACGTGACGCCGTCGACGGCCTGCACGACGCCCTCCTCCGTGGCGAAGGACACGCGCAGCTCGTCGACGTCGAGAAGCGGCGCGTCGGTGGGCGCCGGAGCGGGCGGCTCGGGAGTGCTCATTGCAGGCGAATCCGGGGATCGAGGTATGCGTAGATGATGTCGACGATCGCGTTCAGCAGCACGATGAAGAACGCAGAGAACAGCGTGACCGCGAGGACCGGCGGGACGTCGAGCTGGCCAATGGAGTCCGCCGCGTACTGGCCGACACCCTGGAGGTCGAACACGGTCTCGGTGAGGATCGCCCCTCCCCCCAGCACCGCGCCGAAGTCGAGCCCCCACAGGGTGATAATCGGGATCATCGAGTTCCGCAGCACGTGGCGGACCATGATCTGGCGCTCGGACAGGCCCTTGGCGCGCGCGGTGCGGACGTAGTCCTCGTTGATCGTGTCGAGCACGTTCGATCTGAGCACGCGGGAGTAGAAGCCGATGAACAGGATCGCGAGCGCGGTCCAGGGCAGGATCAGGTGGTAGAACCAGTCGACCGGATCCTCGGTGAACTCGACATACCCGCCGTTGGGGAAGAGACCTAGCTTGAACCCGAGGTAGTAGTTCATCAGCGCGCCGATCCAGAAGACCGGCATGGAGATCCCGATCAGCGCGATGATCGTGAGGAAGCGGTCGGCGAACTTCCCCGCCTTGACGGCGCTGTAGAGGCCGAAGGCAACGGCTACGAGCATCCACAGGATCGCCGCCCCGACAGCAAGCGAAAGTGTCCGCGGAAGGCCCTTCTTGATCTCCTCGCCCACCGGCAGCTGCGTGAAGTACGACTGCAGGTCGCCGGTGAAGACCTTCTTCATCGTGGTGAAGTACTGGACGACGATGTTCTCGTCGAAGCCCCACTCCTTCCGAATCGCCTCGATCTGAGTCTCGGTCGGCTGGCGCCCGGCCATGCGAACCGCGGGGTCCCCGTTGGGGATCACGTTGAAGATCAGGAAGGTGAGGACCGAGACCGCGAACAGCACCAGGACCATCTGGATCAGCCTGCGGATTACGAAGCGAGCCACAGAGCCCTAGTGCTCCAGCCGCACCTTCGCGCGCGGGTCGAGGGCGTCCCTGACACCGTCGCCGAACACGTTCAGCGACAACACCGTGAGGACGAGCATCAGGCCAGGCACGATGGTCAGGTGCGGCGCGGTGGCAATCCGGTCCACGCCCTCGTCGATCATCGTGCCCCATGAGGGATTCGGCGGCCGCACCCCGGCCCCCAGGAACGACAACGCCGCCTCGAGCAGGATCGCGTTCGCGATGAGCAGCGTGAAGAACACGAGGAGGGTGGACACGAGGTTCGGCAGCACCTCGCCGAACATGATGCGCAGCGGCGAGGCCCCCTGTGCCCGGGCCGCCTCGACGAACTCCTTCTCGCGCAGGGAGAGGACCTGCCCGCGCACCGGCCGCGCCATGTACGGGATGTAGACGAGCCCGATGACGAAGATCGTGATCAGCAGCGAGTCGCCGCTGATGTTGATCGGTCCGAGCTGGAGGCCCCCCAGCGCGAGCGCCACGCCGAGCGCCACGCCGAGGATGACGACGGGGAACGACCACATCACGTCGAGCAGGCCCCTGATGGCGGTATCGGTTCTGCCTCGCAGGAACCCCGCCAGCAGACCGAGGATGATCGAGAGCACGGTGGTCATGAGCGCGGCAGTGACCCCGATAACCAGCGAGTTGCGCCCTCCGTACAGCAGGCGCACCATCACGTCGCGACCGTTCTTGTCGGCCCCGAGGAAGAACTCGCCCTGCCAGGTCGGGCCGATCGGAACGCCGTCGAGCTCGACGACGTTCTTCTCCTCGCCATCGACAACGATCGTGTCGGTGAGGTGATTCTCGTTCGGGCCGGTGTGAGCCACCTGCTTCGACCAGATGGGCGCGGCAAGGCAGGCGAGGACCAGGAGCACGAACAGGAACCCGAAGAACAGGGCGACCTTGTTGCGGCGCAGGCGGCGGACCCCCAGTTTCCAGGGACCAACCCCGTGAACGCCCTCCCGCCTCGCCTCCTCCTCGAACGCCGCCGGGGCCCCAAAGGCCTCGTCGGTCGTTGCAGGCTCGGTGGCCATTCAGTCGCTCCTACCCCCTCGCGAAGACTAAGACACCCGGAGTGAGGGCGCCAGGGGCTGCCCTCACTCCGGGGCGCATCCCGCTACTTAAGGCAGAAGCTCGAGTAGTCGTTCTGGTAGACCGGATGGAACAGCGAGCAGTTCTCGAAGTCCATCCGCTCCGACATGAACGTCGCGACCGTCTCGGTCCCGTACGGGGCGACGTACCCCTTCTCGACCGCCAGCTTGTCCGCCTCCGCCGCCTGCTCGGTGGCTCCGTCCGCCGGGGCCGCCTCGACCTCGTCGATCAGCTTGTTCAGATCGGGGTCGTCGACCCGGCCGTAGTTCTGGTTGTTCGTCGGCTGGTTCGTGTCCCCGTCGATCAGGAAGAGGAAGTTCGCCGGATGCGGGAAGTCCTGGAACCAGTTGGCGACGCCGATCTGCGGCTTCGTCTTCTCGTTTCCGAGCGTCTGGAAGTAGACGCCGCCGTCGAGCACCTTCAGATTGGCCTCGAAGCCGATCTTGTTGAGCATGTCGGCGAGGTACTGGCCGATCTCCGGCCGGTTCTCGTCGTTGTTGGTGTAGACGTCGATCGACTCGCCGTCGACCCCGGCTTCCTGGATCATCTGGCGCGCCTTCTCGAGGTCGCCCGGCTCGTTGGGATCGCCGTACGGACACGGGTCCAACTCCTTGTGACCGGCCAGGCCGGGCGGCAGGAAGTTGCAGCCCGGCGCGAGCCTTCCGCCGAACAGCCGCGAGAGGGCCCGCGAGTCAACCGCAAAGTTGACGGCCTGCCTGACCTGCTCGTCGTCGAACGGCGGGATCGAGCTGTTCATGAAGAAGTAGTACACGTTGACCGGCTCCTGGTCCTCGTACCGGTCGCTGTACTCGGCCTTCACCTGAGGCAGCAGATCCGCCGGGGGCGGATCCTGCATGTAGTCGAGCTCGCCATTGATCACGTCCTGCGTCTGGCGCTCGGCCGACTTGACGATCTCGGTCGTGATCGTGTCGATGTTGCCCTTGGGGATGCCCGGGATGTTGAAGTTCGGGTTCTTCTCCATCACGAACTGGCGGTTGGGCACGGACTCGGTGAACATGTAGGGGCCGACGCCGGGCGGCGGGTCCGCCGAGAGGTTCTCGAACGGCGTATCGCCGGGGACGATGCCCGCGAAGTTCATCGCCAGGACGTTGAGGATCGTGCCGTCGGCTCCCGTCAGCTTGATCGTCACCTCGCCGGTCTCGTCGTTGGTCTCGATCCCCGAGATGTCGCCCTCGGGCTTGCCGGCATCGATGTACTCCTGAGCGCCCTCGATGATGAGGAAGAAGCCTGTGGCGCCGGACTCCAGGTTGAGCACGCGCTTGATCGTGTGCTCCCAGTCGGAAGCCTTCACCGGCGAGCCGTCCGAGAACTTGAGGCCCTTGCGGATCGTGAAGGTCACGGTCATGCCGTCCTCTGAGACCTGCGGCATCTCCTCGGCAACGCCCGGGATCAGCTCCGTGCCCTCCAGGCCTTCGGCGCGCTTGTAGGTGACCGGGGCCGTGTAGACGAGCCACAGGGGCTCCCAGCCGTTGACCGTGTAGCTGAGCGCCGGATCGAGGTAGTCGGGCTGGGACGTCTGGGAGATCGTGATCGATCCGCCCTGCTTGGCCGCGCCGCCTCCGCCGCCGTCGCCGCCACCGCCGCCATCGTCGTCGTCGTCGCCGCACGCCCCCATCACCAACACCGACAACACGGCAACGAGCAGCACGAGCAAACGACTACTGAGCTTCCGCATCAAGTGATCCCCTTCAACAGTTGACTCGACGAGCCGGTAGCGCTCGCCGCCGCGGGTTTATACCGCCTGTGTGCAAGTTCTTAGACTTTCGGGGAGAGGAAAAACGTGCCCTTAACGGAGCACGCTTCGCCCTTCAGCGAAGCAGTTCCTCGCGCATCACCGTCAGCGACTTGCGGATCAGACGAGACACGTGCATCTGCGAGAGGCCGACGCGGTGCGCGATCTGCGTCTGCGGCAAGCCCTCCTCGAAGCGCATGCGCAGGATCTCGCGCTCGCGGGGGGCGAGCCGCTCGAGGGCCGGCTCGAGCGCTGCGCGGTCCTCGGAGCGCTCGAACTCGGCGTCCTCGCCTCCGATCGTCTCGAGCGGGTCGAGCTCCTCCTCGCCGGTCGGGCCGCTCGAGAGCGAGACCGTGGAGTAGGCGGACCCCACCTCCATCGCCTCCAGCACCTCCTCCGGGGAGGTCTTCAGCTCTTCGGCGATCTCGGCGATGCTGGGCGAGCGGCCAAGCCTGCCGGTAAGCCGCTCGATCCCGCCGGACATCGAGGCGTTCAGCTCCTGGAGCGCGCGCGGCACGCGGATGGCCCAGCCCTTGTCCCGGAAGTGGCGCTTGATCTCCCCCACCACGTTGGGCGTGGCGTAGGTGGCGAGCGACACTTCGCGCTCGAGCTCGAAGCGGTCGATCGCCTTGATCAGCCCGATGGCGCCGACCTGCTCGATGTCCTCGAGCGCCTCGCCGCGGCCGGCGTAGCGCCGGGCCAGCGAGCGCACAAGGGGCAGGTGGCGCTGGATCAGCTCCTCGCGGGCGTTTGTGTCCCCCGTCTCGTGGTAGCGGCGTAGGAGCTCGCGGTCCTCCTCGCGGGCGCGCTCGGGGTTGTTCGCGCGCCGGCCGTCGGCGCTCGCGGCGTTCCCGCGGGGGACGTTCACGGCAGGCCCTTGACCTTCTCGAGGCGGACGACGATGGCTCCGTCTTCCGCCTCGTCCACCCCGAACGAGTCCACCACGGTCTGGAGTATGCGCCGCAGCGTGAGCTCGCCGGGCGCCGGGTCGCCGTCGCGGAGGGCCTCCCTCACCTTGTGCTCGCTCAGCGGGCCCACGCGCGTGCGTATCCCGTTCGCGCCGACCTCGAACGTGAGGCGCACGCTCCCCACCGTGCCCGCCTCGGCGAGCAAGCGTTCGACCGCGAGCTGCAGGTCGTCGATCTCCTCGAAGGCGAAGTCCACCCGCTCGGCGATGCCGCCGATGATCAGCCGCACCACCGCCTGGAAGTCGCCGGACAGCGGCGCCTCGAGATCGATGCGCTCCCTCACGCGGGTTCCCCGATCGTGCCTTCCCCCACCACGCAATCATCCCGCATCAGGCACGCGAGCTGTCCCGGTGCCACGGCATGGGCGGAGCGCTCGAGCTCGAGCTTGATCTCGTCGCCTCGTTCGCCGGTCACGCGGCAGCGGATCGGCTCGGCGTGGTAGCGCAACCGCACCTGGCGGACCTGGTCGGCCGGGCGGTGGAGCCGGGCGGCCTCGAGGCGGACGATGGTGGCGGTCAGCGCTTGCTTTGGCCCGACCGTGACTCGGTTCGTCGCGGCGTCCTTCTTGATGACATAGAGCGGCTCGGCCGACTGCACACCGAGGCCGCGGCGCTGGCCGACGGTGAACTCGTGCTGGCCGTCGTGGCGGCCGAGCACGCGGCCGTCGCGGTCGACGATCTCGCCCGGCCGGCGCAGCTTCGGGCCGCCGTGGCGGCGAAGAAACGCGCGGCCGCCCAGACCTGCCACGAAGCAGAGGTCCTGGCTCTCCCGCTTGTCCGCGACGGGGAGGCCGGCGTCGCGGGCGAGCGCGCGCACCGCGTCCTTGGTCAGGCCGCCGAGCGGGAAGCTCAGCCGGTCGAGCAACGCCGGGTCGAGCTTGGCGAGCATGTAGCTCTGGTCCTTGCGCGCGTCCACGGCCGCGCGGATCAGTGGCCCGTCCGCGTCGCGCGCGACGCGCGCGTAGTGGCCGGTCGCGAGGCGCGCGGCTCCGAGCGTCTGCGCCAGGTCGAGCATCGAGTCGAAGCGCACCTCGCCGTTGCAGCGCACGCACGGGTTCGGCGTGACCCCGGCCGCGTAGCCATCGAGGAATCTGTCCACCACCTCGGCGCGGAAGCGCTCGCGCAGGTCCAGCGTGACGTGCGGGATCCCCATGCTGTGGGCCAGGGCCCGCGCCCCCGTCACCGCCTGCGGCGAGCAGCAGGAGCGCTCGCCGTCGGTCGCGGGGTCCGACCACAGCTCGAGCGTGACCGCCACCACCTCGTCACCGGCATCCAGCGCAAGCTGGGCGGCGGCGGCGCTGTCGACGCCGCCGCTCATGGCCACGAGCGTGCGGCGGGGGCTTGGGGCGACCCGAAGGCCCTCCACGTTCGCAGCGTCGTAGGCCGGCGCGTCCCTCGCCGCCGCGTCCCTCGCGAGCGCGTCCTTCGCCGCCGCGTCCGTCGCGAGCGCGCCCTTCGCCGCCGCGTCCTTCGCCGCCGTGCCCAGCGCGCGGTGCAGCGCGTCGGCCGCCAGCTCGGCCGCGTGTCGCTTCGGCGGGATCAGCCCGCCCAGGGCGTCCGCCACATCGTCTGACGTCACTCGCGCCGCCTCCAGGAACGGGCGGCCCTCCACCAGCTCCACCACCGCGCTGCCCGCCGCGCGCGCGGCGCCGCAACCCTCGGCGTCGAAACCCGCCTCGACCACCCTCTCGCCCACCACCCGCACCGCCACTCGCACCAAATCACCGCAGGCCGCGCCGCCGGCCGCGCCGGCGTGCGGCCACCCGGCGAGGGCGCCGAGCCCCCGCGGCGCCGAGAGGTGGTCCTCGAAGCCCATCTCGGGCAAGCCTGACAGATCGTCTGATACGTGCCCGAGGCTCCCAGCGGTGGTAGCCTCGACCGTGGCCCGAGCCTGTGCGTAAGCCGGTCGTACATGTTGAGCCGAACATGACCGAGATGGGAGTCCGGCTCGCGGTAGGGCCGTGGCCCGCCGCGGAGGACACCCACGCTTGCTACGACAGCAGGCCCAACTCTCGGCCCGGCAACCGGCAGGCTGGGGCCACCCTTCTGCAAAGCTGCGCTGGGCGGCGTCCTCGGTCGCGGACGGGCGTGCGCCCTGTCCGCTCCCTGCGTCCTTGCCCAGCTTGCTTTTCGAAGGCTGGCCTCCAGCCTGTCCTCTTGGGCGCGAGCGCCCTCAGCCCCGCGAGCGCCCTCAGCCCCGCGAGGGCTCCCGCCGCGCGAGCGCCGTCAGCACCGCCTCCCCCCTCGGCGACAGCCGGTAGCCCGGGCTCAGGCTTTCGGTCAGGCCGAGCTCCTTCAGCTTTCGCACATCCCGCTTGAACGGCAGCTTCTCGCGGCCCACGTCGGCGGCCAGTTCCTCGGCGCGCACCTCAGGACGCGCGGCGATCAGCTCCAGCGTCGCTCTCGTCCAGGGTCCGTGGCGGCTCCCTTGGTCGAGGCGTTCCAGTTTGCGTGCGATCTCGTCGGCCTCGACTTCGCTCAGATCGGCGCGATTTCGCAACTCCACGCGCGGGTCGGTTCCCGCGTAGCGGAGCTCGATGCGATGGATCTCGCCGCGCCCTCGCTTGTCGAGCATCGCCAGCAGATCCTCGCGCGAGTCGAAGCCCGCGCGGCGGGCCTCTTCCTCGCCCAGGGTCGATCGCTCGACCACCTCGACGCTCCCCACCTGGAGCACTCCGACGGCCGTCCGCACCCGGCTGCCCGCCAGCACCCGCGCCCGCTCCCAGCGCCGGAAGGCGAGGTCGACGCGGCCGTCTCGAATGGCATCGAGGACCCTGACCGGGAAGAGCACCCGTCGATCATGCCGCACTCGGAGACCGCCCGAACGGCGCCAGCGCGGCGCGGGCGGGGCGCCGCCCCCAGTGCAGCTCTAGCGCGGGGCCGTGGCGGCCTGCAGCGTCGCGAAGCCGCCAACCACCAGCGCCTGCAGCACGATCCACACCGTGCCCACGGTCGTCGGCGACGAGATCCCGGCGATCGCGAACGCGAGCGACGCGATCACCCAGAGCGCGTTCGCTCCCGCAATGGCCAGCACCGCGCTGCGGGAGATCGCCGGCCGGGTGGCCACCAGCCAAACACCGGTCGCGAACAGCATCAGGAACGCACCGATCGGCCGCTGCACCGCGGCGTCCACGCCGAGCAAGTCTTCGAGCGGGCCGGCGGCCGCCAGGTATGCCATGCCGTTGGCCCCGGTCACCACCGCGTCGAGCTTGAGCACCAGCCGCAGCAGTGCCTCGCGCGAGAGCGTCGGATTGATTGTGGTTGTAGTTGTCGATGTCGTCATCACGGGGGCCACGATGACGGCGCGAGGGAGCCACGTCGATTACCTGAGAGGTAGTCGACCGGGAATGATCGCGCAGACCACCCCGCGCGGGAGTGCGACGGGGGTCGCGCAGACCACCCCGCGCGGGAGTGCGACGGGGATCGCCATGCAGAAGGTCGTGGTTCGAATCCCATCCGCCGCCTGTTTTCCCGCTCGCATCCACGGCAGCCTTCGTGCAGACTTGCCGCGTGGATGCTGACCGCGAACGGCGTGCCCGGGAGGTCATGCGGCAGGTCGTTTCGGACGACGCCTGGATCAAGGTTCTCGATGCCGACAGCCCCCAGTGGCTCACGGATCTGCAGCGAGAGCTCGTCGAGGCCTACCGCTCGGGTGACCTGGAGTGGGTTCTCGATCACACGCACCGGGAGATCGAAATCGTGCAGCCTCCCGAGCTCCCCGACGCCCGCACCTATCGAGGACTTGAGGGCTTGATCGACGCGTTCCTCGACTGGCCCGAGGAATGGGAGGATTTCGAAGTCGAGCCCACCCGGATCTTCGCTCTCGACGACGACCTCGTAGTTGTGGAAGCGGTCCACCGTGGCCGCTCGAAGCAGATGGGCATCGACATCGAGGCGGCGATTGTCTGGCTCTACCGGCTTGAGGACGGGCGGACGCGGCGCTGGGAGATGTTTATGAGCCGAGACGCCGCCCTGCGTGCGGCACGCTCGGAGCCGAGCGATCGCCCCGTAGACGGTTAGGACAACCAGTTGCCCTAACGGGCCCGGATCCGCACGCATCCGGCCGGAACCAGAAGCGGCGTTCGGACGCGGATCTTGCGAGACCTCCCCGTCCTGGCGCGCAGAACGCGGGGTCCGAGGCACCGTGCCCGCGACGATCGCGCAGACCGCCGAGCGTGTGAGAAGCCGCCGGCGCGCACCACGAGCGACAGTCCCGGAGGTGTCCAGCGAAGCGAGCGAGGGGGTCACCCCCCACATTTGAGGTCCGGCGTCCCCGGGAAACGCCGGACCTCAAGTTGGTCCGAGTGGTTAGCAGCTGCTACGGGCTGATCGCGGCGGCCGTGCCGGCCTCGTCCTTGCTCGCGGTGCCGGAGCCAGCCTCGCTGTTCATCTTCGCGGCGGCAGCCGGGGAGGGGATGCCGATCGCGGCGGCCGTGCCGGCCTCGTCCTTGCTCGCGGTGCCGGAGCCAGCCTCGCTGTTCATCTTCGCGGCGGCCGCCGGGGAGGGGATGCCGACCGCGGCCGCGGTGCCGCCGGCGGCGGCCGCAGTCGCGGTCGAGGCCTGAGCGGTCTCCGGTCCGAGGCTTCGTTGCGCAGCTCCCTCTTCCGGGCCGCCGTCGGTGCGCTGGCCGGCCACGGCGTCGCTGGGAACCGCGGCCGACTCCACGGCGGGCGTGGGCAACGACACGATCGGCTCGTCCTCGATGTTCACGAGGGCGAACGTGGCGGTTGCGATCCCCGCACCCAAGACGGCCGCGGCCATGAGGGGAATGGCCAGCGAGCGCGTTGGGTGTGGCAGGTTCGATGCGTAGTGCATCCTTCACCTCCGTTGTGGCTCCAGGTCCTGCGGAGCCGTGCGAGTTCAGTTGTCAGCCCAATCTCTACCGAGCCCCTGTGCTTCGCCTCGTGGGGGCGACCACGACTTTTCGCGGGCGGCCACCACGACCACCATCGGGGCGCGCTGACGTCGGGCGCGCGGGTGAGCGCCATGGCGCCGGATTGTTCCGCGCGGTGGGCAACCCGTTGGGCAACCTTGCCCGACGTCGAGCGTGCTCGTCGCGTCCGTGTCGCCTGCGGATTTGGCTCTGGCGCGGGATTCGTGGACGCCCGCGCGCCGGTCGCGATGCCGCGGGACTACCTGAGAGGTAAGGGTGTGCTGCCGGCCTAGCCGCGTTCGCGAACCGGATCCGGCACGGGCGGCTGGTCCAGCTTGACGCCCAGCTCCTTCAGCTGACGATCGTCAACCGGGGCCGGTGCGCCCGTCATCGGGTCGGCCCCGCTGGCCGCCTTCGGGAAGGCGATCGCGTCGCGAATCGACTCGCGGCCGGCGAGCAGCGCGACGATCCGGTCGATCCCGAAGGCGATGCCGCCGTGCGGCGGCGCGCCGTAGGTGAACGCCTCGAGCAGGAACCCGAAGCGCTCCTGGGCCTCCTCCGGGCCGATCCCGAGGGCGTCGAACACCTTCTGCTGCACGTCCGGCCGGTTGATCCTGATCGAGCCGCCGCCCAACTCCCAGCCGTCCAGGACCACGTCGTACGCGCGCGAGCGCCACGTGGCCGGGTCGCCGTCCAGGTCCCCCGTGGGCGCGGTGAAGGGATGATGCAAGGGGTCGAAGCGCCCCTCGTCCTCGTTCCACTCGAACATCGGGAAGTCGACGACCCAGAAGCAGTCGTGCCCCTCGGGCTTCCGGTCCGCCACGTCCGGCCGGAGGCCACCCAGCACGCGGGCTGCGAGGGCGGCGCTGCCGGCGGCAAAGAGGATCACGTCCCCCTCGCGCGCCTCCAGCGCCTCGGTGGTCCGGGCGATCTCCTCCTCCCCGAGGAACTTCGCGATCGGGGAGCGCCAGCTGCCGTCCCCCTCGACGACCGCCCATGCGAGGCCCTTCGCCCCGAGCGACTTGGCCTTCTCCTCGAGCCTGTCGACGCGGCTGCGCGGGAAGTCCCCCCGCGCGCGCAGGGCGCGAACGACTCCGCCGCCCTCGATCGCCCCGCCGAACACCTTGAACTGCGAGCCCCGGAACACATCCGTCAGCTCGACGATCTCCACACCGAGGCGGCGATCGGGGCGGTCGGACCCGTACTTGAGCATCGCCTCGTCGTATGTGATGCGCTCGAGCGGAAGCTCGACCTCGATCCCGCCCAGCGCAAGCACGCGCTCGAGCAGAGTGTCGATCAGCTCGTGCACGTCTTCCTCGTCGACGAACGCCATCTCGACGTCGAGCTGCGTGAACTCCGGCTGGCGGTCGGCGCGGAAATCCTCGTCCCGGAAGCAGCGCGGGATCTGGAAGTAGCGCTCGAGCCCGGCCACCATCAGCAGCTGCTTGAAGAGCTGGGGCGACTGCGGCAGCGCATACCACGAGCCGCGCATCAGCCGGCTGGGCACCAGGAAGTCGCGCGCGCCCTCGGGCGTCGAGCGGGTCATGATCGGCGTCTCGATCTCGAGGAAGCCCTGGTCACTCAGGTGGTCGCGGATCGTCTTGACCACCTGGTGGCGCAGGATCATGGTGTCCCGCATGCGCTCCTTGCGCAGGTCGAGGTAGCGGTAGCGGAGCCGCAGCTCCTCGCCGACCGGCTCGTCCTCGTCGATCTGGAACGGCGGCGTCTTCGCGTCGGCGAGCAGCTCGAACTCGGTCACGGCGAGCTCGACCTCCCCAGTCGGCAGGCTCGGGTTCACCGTTCCCTCCTCGCGGCGCAGGAGCTCCCCCGTGGCCGTGATCACGTCCTCGCCGCGGAGCCGCCCGGCTGCGGCGTGCGCCTCGGGCGCCTCCTCGGGCCGGAACACGAGCTGCAGCAGGCCCGTGCGGTCGCGCAGGTCGATGAAGATCAGCCCGCCGTGATCGCGGCGGCGGTGCACCCACCCCGCCACGCGCGGCCGCTCGCCGACGTCCTCGGCACGCAGCTCGCCGGCCCAGTGGTCGCGGAAGCGGTTGGGGCGCGGGGGCTTCACGCGACCGTCGCCCTCACCATCTCCACGGCCGTGTCCGCGCTGTCGGCCGCCCGCTGTTCGCCGCTGTCCATGTCCTTGACGTCGATCCCATCTCCCACGATGACCGTCGCCCGCGCCCCGACGCGGTTCGCCTGCTTCAACTGCCCCTTCATGCCCCGTCCGGCCTGCTCCATCACCACGCGCAGGCCCTCCCCGCGCAGGCGCTGCGTCATGAGGAAGGCCGTGCCGCCTGATTCCGGCTTCGCGATCGCCACGAACACGTCCGCGACGCGCGAGTCCGGCGAGTCCTGCGCCGCCAGCAGGATCCGCTCGATCCCCGCCGCCCAGCCGACGCCGGGCGTGGCCGGGCCGCCCAGCTCCTCCACCAGGCGGTCGTAGCGCCCACCGCCGCCGAGCGCCGCCTGCGCGCCGAGCCGCTCCGACTCGAACTCGAACACCGTGCGCGTGTAGTAGTCGAGGCCGCGCACCAGCGTCGAGTCGACGTCGTACTGCATGCCGGCCGCGTCGAGCAGTGCGCGGACCTCGTCGAAGTGCTCGGCGTCGGCCGGCTCGAGCCGGTCGAGCAGTCGCGGCGCCTCCTCCATGACGGCCCGCGTGCCGGGGTGGTCCGCATCGAAGGCGCGCAGCGGGTTCTGGTCCAGCCGCTCGCGCACCTCCTCCGACAGCTCGCCCTCGCGCGCGCGCAAGTATTCGGTCAGCTCCTCCAGGTACGCGGCCCGCGTCTCCGGGGTGCCGAGGCTCGACACGCGCAGCCGGGCGGGACCGGCACCGGCGCGGTCGATGAGCTCGGCCAGCAGGAGGATCAGCTCGGCGTCGAGGCTGGGATCGTCCGAGCCGAGCGCCTCCGCGCCGACCTGCGTGAACTGCCGGAACCGGCCCGCCTGCGGGGCCTCGTGGCGGAAGAAGGGCCCCCAGTACCAGAGCTTCACCGGCTGGGCGAGCTTGTGCATCCCGTGTTCGGCGTATGCCCGGCACACGCCGGCGGTGCCCTCGGGCCGGAGCGTGAGCGAGCGGCCGGCCTTGTCCTCGAAGGTGAACATCTCCTTCTGGACGATGTCGGTGGCCTCCCCCACCCCGCGCGCGAACAGCTCGGTGACCTCGAAGATCGGGGTCTCGAAGGGCCCGTAGCCGGCCCGGCCCAGCACGTCGGCGGCGCTGCGCTGGAGATCCAGGCGGCGGCGCGCGTCGCCCGGGAGCACGTCGAAGGTCCCGCGCGGGGCCTGGAGCCTCATGGCCGGCGGGCGCCCACCTAGCGGGCCAGCTCGGCCAGGAACGGGTTGGACGCGCGCTCGGCGCCCAGGGTGGTGAGGCCCATGTGACCGGGATAGACGGCGGTCTCGGGCGGAAGCGAATCCACCAGCGTGCGAATCGAGTCCAGCAACGTCGCCCAATCCCCTCCCGGGAGATCGGTGCGGCCGACCGACCCCTGGAAGAGGACGTCGCCGGAGAAGATCGCCTGCTCGTCGGGGATCGAGAACGTGACATGACCGGGGCTGTGGCCGGGCGTGAAGAGGACATCGATCTCGTAACCCGCCAGCTCGAGCTTCTCGCCCCCCTTCAGGGTGTGCTCGGCGTCGTACGACTCGAAGGGGCCAAAGCCGGGCCAGGGCACGAACGAGTTGATGTCCGCGAGGACGAACTTCTCGACCTCCGGCACCCAGACCTCGGCGCCGGTCGCCCGCGCCACCGGCGCCACGGCGCCGACGTGGTCGAAGTGGGTGTGCGTGAGCAGGATCCCGTCGAGCGTGACGCCCAGCTGATCGATGGCGGCGAGCAGCTTGTCGGCCTCGTCACCCGGGTCGACGATCAACGCACGGTCCGAGCCGTCGCGCCGGAAGATGTAGGTGTTCTCGGCCACGGCGCCGACGGTGAACATCCGCACGTCCATGGTCAGCGCTGCTGCTTCCGCCGCTGGCGGAAGCGGTAGATCATGGTGTCGGTGAAGTACCCGAGCGGGATGTAGAGCAGGAACATCAGCGTCGCGAGCACCACGCCCTGCGAGACGCCCTGGCCGAACAGCAGGACCACGAGCACACCAAACAAGGCCGCGGCGATCGCCGCGCGGTTGAGCGCGCTGCGCCAGGTGGGGGGTCTGTCGAGCCGCTCCTGGCGCCGCTTCTGAGAGATCTGCTTGGCCTCCTCGGCGGTGCGCGGACGGCCCGTCCTGCCGGCGCGCTCGATCGTCCCGGCGGGTGTGCCGCGATGCTTGCGAGTGCGCTTGCGCTTGGTCTGCGCCATTCCCTCTACGCACCCTACTCAAGCGCCGCGAGAGCTTCCTCCAGGATGTGGCGTTCGGGCGAGAAGCCGCGCAGCGGCACGTCCTCCGGGAAGCCCTCGAACGCCGCCCGCGGAGCGAGGCCGATCAGCTCCCCCTCGGCGACGGGCGCCCGCGCGCGCACGCGCTCGACGATCTCGGCGAGCGGCACCGCCCGGTGGTCGTGGACGTTGGTGGAGACCTGCGCACGCCCGCGCTCGGGCAGGTAGAGGCCGAGGGCCCTCACGCCCGGCGGCCCGCCGCCGGACTCGCGCAGCTCGGCGGCGATCGACTTGGCGAGCTCGACGTCGTCGTTCGCGAGGTCGACGTTGAAGGCGAGGAGCGGCGGCCGCGCAGTGGCCAGGGTGGCGCCAGCGCTCGGGTGGGCGCGCGGCGGGCCGTAGTCGGGGACGACCTCACCGGCCTCGATTCGGCGCGCGAGTTCCGTGGGCCCGCCACGCCGCAGCCAGGCCCGCTCGGCCTGTTCGGGACGCGTTGCGAGCTCGCCGTACAGGAACACCGGCACGCCGACCTCCTCCCCGACCAGCGCTGCGGTGGTGAGCGCCTCGGCGCAGGCGGCGCCGCGACGCGTCTCGTCGAGCCAGACCACGGGCATCACGTCGAGCGCGCCCACATGCGGATGGATGCCCTCGTGCCGCCGCAGGTCGATGTGCTCCGCCGCCGCCCTGGCGAGCCCGACGAGGCCCGCAGCCATCTCCCCCTGGCGGGCGGCGAGCGTATAGACGGCGCGGTTGTGGTCGGGGTCGACGTGCAGATCGAGCAGCCGCGCCGGCCCGACGGACGCCTCGAGCCGCTCGAGGACCGCCCGGTCGCGCCCCTCGCTGACGTTGGGAGCGGCCACGAGAAGCGGGGCGCCCCGCTCGGCGATCCACCGGGCCGCGGCATCCCGGTCGCCGAAGAAGACGTCGCGGGCAATGAGGCCCCCGCGCACGAGGATCGCCTCCGAATAGGGCTGATCCACGCCTATCCCGCTCAATCGAGCATGCCCGCTCATCGAACCGCGCACGACGACCCACTCACCGACGGGGACGATCTCCTCGGCGGAGAACTGGAAGTCGGGAAAGTGCTCGAAGAGGTTCGATATCCAGCGACGAAGGAGCGCCACGCTCCGCACGACCCCGGTGTCCGGTAGCCGGAGCTGGCGGAGGTCGAGCTCGGCGTCGTCGTCGAACAGCGCGAGCACGGCTTCAAGGTCCCGGCGCCTCCACGCGTCGATGCTGCGCCTGACGATCTCAACGGTGTCGTCGCCGGCCATCCCCATGCAGTATCGCGTGAACGACTCGCTCGGTCCGAGCGTCTTCGAGGGCGGCCTGCCGTTCCTGAAGAAAGGCGGCTCTAGACTTGCTCCGTCACGTGGCTCCGTAGCTCAGCGGTTAGAGCGCACGACTCATAATCGTGAGGTCGATGGTTCGAATCCATGCGGAGCTATCGAGAGAAACCCCGCTCAGACAGGGTTTCTCTGCTCGACAGAGTCCCAGGGGATTGCCTAGTTGCACGGGCGGCCTTGCGGATCGAGGTTCGGAGCCCGCTCCCAGACGTACCAGCCGTCGTCGTGGCGCCGCGCGACGGTCTCGAGTGAGCCGAACGGCTCGGGTCGCGGCGACCACGCGCGCCCGAAGTCGCCCGCGAGCTCACCGTGGTCGATCTGAAGGACGATCTGCCAGGCGGCGCCGGCATCGCGAACGAGCACGAGGGTCGCTCGTCTCGGATGAATGTCGACCGTCGACGATCAGCCGCATGGGCGTAGGCCACTGCCTCGGCGCAGCAACCGGGAAGCACCGCCGCGGGAGCGCTCAGACGGTCCAGGAGCCGTCCTCCTCGCGTGCTCGCCGCCAGGCGAGCGCGACGTCCAAGTGCGTCGCGAACCAGACGTCGGGGAAGCTCCTGATGTAGCCGAGCAGCTCGTCGAGCATCGCGATGCGGGGGTAGCGGCCGATGCAGAAGGGGTGCACAACGAGGAGGAAGCAGGCGCCGGCGCGGTAGGAGCCGTCGAACTCGGCCTTCCAGATCTCGAGCACCTGGGACGGGCGTCGCGAGGCCCGACATGTACGGGAAGAAGCTGAACAGGAAGTACGGCGCGTCGTCGAGCTCCCAGCTCACCGGCAGCTCGACGAAGTCGCGGAGCTGGCCGCCGACCACCGGGACCCGGGGCCGGTAGGGCTCGTCGTGCCCGAAGAGGCTCGAGTCGTAGGCGAAATCGAACTCCTCCAGCAGGTCGGCGGTGTTGGGGCCGAGCGCGAACGGGGGCGAGCGGTTCCCGCGCGGCGCGGTCGCCGAAAACCTCCTCGATCCGCGCGCTCCCGCGCCGCATCAGCTCTCGCTCCTCCTCGACGGGGATATCCAGCACGCTCTCGTGGTAGTAGCCGTGGTAGCCGACCTCGTGCCGGCCGCGGGCGGCGATCTCGCGGCACGCGTCCGGATGGTCGTCGATCACCTGCCCGGGGACCATGAAGGTGGCGGGGATCTCGTGCTTGTCGAGGAGCGCGAGGATGCGTGGCGAGCCCGCCCGGATGTCGTAGTCGCCGCGCGAGAGCGGGCTCGGCGTCTGCAGGTTGAACGTCCCACTCCAGAGCGACTCGGCGTCGAAGTCGACCGAGATGGTCGCAGCGCAGCGGTGGTGTCCGTTCCAGGTCATCGTTCTCCTCCCTTCATGCTCCCGTTGGGACCGACTCGTGGTCGGCCGACCGCAGGAGCTCGACGAGCTTCGTGTACGCGTGGATCGTCCGGACGTGCGGCGTCTCGACCCCGACCCGCCCGGCGATCTCGAGCACCGCGCCGGTGAGGGAGTCGAGCTCGAGCGGCTTGGCCAGCCTCGAGGTCCTGCAGCATCGAGGTCCGGTGGTCGCCGACCGCGAGCCCCACCTCGGGCCTGCGCTCGATCGAGACGGGCAGGTCGACGCCCAGTGCGGCCCCGGCGGCCGCCACCTCCTCCATGACGGCGCGCAGGAACTCCCGCAGCTCTGCCAGCCGGCCGAGCTCGCGGAGCGTCGCCCGTCAGCGCGATGACGGGGTTGAACGCCACGTTCCCGATCAGCTTCAGCCAGAGCTGCTCGCGGATAGGTCTCCTCGGGCGTCATCTCGTCGGCCGTGGGCAAGATCAGCATCTCGATCCAGGGGCGGTAGGTAGAGCTCGTCGCCGAGTCCCTTGATGAGGTTCTGGAAGAGGTGGTGGTGCGTGTTGATGAGGCCGGAAAGGCGTACATCCCCTGCCCGTCGACGAGCTTGGCCGCCTTGGGGAGCTCACCCTCGTGGCCCTCGCCGATCCAGACGATGCGGCGCTCGGAGATCCCGATCGAGACGTCCGGGACGACGCGGTACTGCTCGTCGCGAGCGCCGCCCACGACGGCGGCCACGTTCGTGATCAGCAGGTCGATGGAGGCTGGAGCGTCGTTCATGCCGGCTCCAGGGTGAAGGTCATGAGCAGGGGCTCGGCCGCCTCGTAGTCGGAGCGGAAGTCGTCCGCGTCCGCCCAGTCGCGCTTCGGGACGACGCGCCGCGGGAGCGTGAACTCGATCGGCCCCGAGCCGAACGGGAACGGATCGATGCTGGCGCGATAGCCGCCGTGCGACCTGATCTGGAGCGTCACGTCGCTGCCGTTCAACGGCACGGCCTCGATCGTAGAGTAGGGCTGGGTCTCGGGCTCGGCCGCCTCCTCAAGGTCGTTGAGCGACGCGTACAGCGAGATCCTGTCCCAGGCCTGGAGCAGCTTGTAGCCGTGCCAGCGCTCCTTGTCGGAGACACCGAGCTCCGCCGCGAGCGCCTTGTGTGAGCGCTCTTCCTCGGCAACGAACTCGTCCACCAGCTCGCGCGCGCCGCCGGCGAGCGACATCACTAGGCTCGGTTGCAGCCCGTAGCGCGACTGGTAGATGCCGGCGCCGTGCATCGATAGCAACACGCCCGCATAAGGATCCTGTTCGCGGATGGCAGTGATCGCGGCGCGGTAGAAGGCGATGTGGGACTCGATGTTCACGTCGAGGTAGTTGCACGGCCTGCCCTCGACGTCGAGACCGGGTGCCTTCTCCCAGATCAACCAACCGTCGTCGTGGCGGGTCGCGACAACGTCGAGCGAGTGCATCCGCTCGGGCACCGGCCGCCAGGCGCGTGCGAACTGGCCCGCGAGCTCGCCGTGGTCGGTCTGCAGTACGATCGACCAGCTCTCACCGGCGTCGCGAACGAGCATCAGACGACCTCCTCGTCCAGGTGTCGGGACAGATGCGGGGTGAGCGGCGCGTAGTGATCGCGCCAGAGCGGACGGTCGCCCATGTCAGCTCCTCACCGCCGCGCGCTGCGGCATCGAAGGGGCGGCCCAGTTCTGGCGCCGCGCGTCGAGCAGCTGGACACACGCGTGGACAGCGCGGGTGAGCGGGACCCGCAGTACGAGCTGTCCTGCGAGCTCGACGACCGCGCCGGTCAGGCAATCGAACTCGAGCGGTTTGCCCGCCTCGAGGTCCTGCAGCGTGGAGGGCTTATGCGGCCCGACCGCGAGGCCACGCTCGAGCCGGCGCTCGATGCTGACCGGCAGCGAGTACGCCGAGCGCGTTCGCGACGTCGGCCGACTCCTCGAGCATCGTCCTGCAGCAGCTCGCTCGACTCCGGCAGCCAGCCGAGCTCCTCGAGCGTGCAGCCGGTGAGCGTCGGCGACCGTGTTGAAAGAGACGTTGCCGACCAGCTTCAGCCAGATCTGCTCGCCGAGGTCGTCCTCCACCGGGCACTTGAGGCCGCCGGCTTGGAACGCCTCGGAGATCGGGGCGCAGCGTTCGGCGGCGTCCACGCCGACGGCTCGCCGATGGTAGTAGCGCGTGCCCTCGATGTGCCGGATCACGCCGGGCGCCTCGATCTCGGTCGAGCAGTAGGTCACGCAGCCGACGACGCTGCTCGGCGGGATCGCGGCGGCATGGCGCCGCCGGGGTCGACGCTCTCGAGTTCGATCCGTCGAACGGGGCGATCGAGCGAGCGCATGTACCACCAGGGATCCCGTTCTGTGCGCGATCACGGCGGCGCGCGGCGCGAGCCGTGCTCCGATCGCCGGGGCCAGCTCGCGCAGGCTGTCGCTCTTGACGGCGAGTATCACGACGCCGGCGCCCGCTATCGCGTCGAAGTCGTCGGTGGCGTGGACCTCGACGTGGAAGTCGCCGCGCGGGCTCAGCACCTGGACGCCGTCGCGCTGCATCGCCTCGAGGTGCTCGCCGCGGGCGATCAGGGTCACGTCCGCGCCGCCGCGCGCGAGCGCCGCGCCTACATAGGCGCCGATCGCGCCGGCCCCGACGACGACGAACCTCGGTCCGGCGCTCACGGCTCCTCCGCCTGGCGCTCGAACCACATCGCCACCAGCTCGCCCGCGCGCCGCACGTGCTCGACCATGGGCGGCGGGCGGTCATCGTCGTCGCGCTCCTCGATCGCCGCGCGGATGCCGCGATGCTCCTCGACGTTCACGCGCAGCAGGCGCGAGTCGCCGCTGAGCGCCGACCATGTCAGGTTGCGCGGGAAGCTCCGGTGCAGGTTCTCGATGGCCGCCTGAAGGCGGAGTTGCCTGCGCCGCGTGGATCGCGAGGTGGAAGACGGTCGTTCGCCTGCATCCAGTTGCGCCTCGTTGCCGGTCTCGCCCGGCCTCCGCCACCTCGAGCGCGCGGGAGCTCGAGGTCGTCGTCGAGTGGCCTGCGAGGAAGGACAAGGTGCTGGAACAGCAGCTCGGCCTCACGGAGCTGGGCGAGCTCGTCGTCGCGGATCCAGCGCGCGGCGAGCTCGGCCGCAAAGCCCTCGAGCTCGGCGCGCAGCACGTAGGCCTCGCGGAGGTCGCGGGCGGTGGGGCCGCGGACAAGCGCGCCGCGGTTGGGGACGACCTCGACCATGCCCGTGGCCTGGAGGACGCGCAGGGCCTCGCGGACGGGCGTGCGGCTGACCCTGAAGTCGGCGGCCATCGTCTCCTGCCGAGCCAGGAGTTCGTGGGGACTTCCGGTGGTGATGCCGCTCGAGATGGCCTGCACTCGAGGCGACTGGACGAGCGCGGTCTCCGATGACCGCTCCATGGCCGGCCTGCTTCGACGCCGCCCCGCGCCCGTTCGGCCGTGTTGACTTCTTCAGCCAATCTGGCCTACTTTGTATCCAATTCTGGTGGCCGTCAACAGCCGCCGAGAGCAGAAATCGCACCGTTATCGGCCGCTGACGGCGTGACCTTCCGGTATTCGTTCGGCCGTCCTCCCTCGGTCGCGCGCGAACGATGGTGGCGACGAGCCAGCCGCTCGCAACGCGTGCGGGGCTGCGCGCCCTCGAGCGCGGCGGCAACGCGGCCGACGCCGCCCTGGCGGCGGCGGCAGTCCTGTCGGTGACCGAGCCGATGTCGACCGGGATCGGCGGGGACGCTTTCGCGATCGTCTGGGACGACGGCGAGGCGAGCGGCCTCGACGCCGCGGGCCCCGCGCCGGCGCGTGGCCGACGAGCTCGAGCCGGTGGAGCGCGGACCGCGCTCGGTCACAGTTCCCGGGGCCGTGCACGGCTGGGCGGCGCTGTCGGCGCGTCACGGCCGGCTCGGGCTGGACGCGTGCCTCGCCGACGCCATCGACGCGGCCGAGCGCGGCTTCGCGGTCGGCGTACCGGACGGCGCTCGCCTGGGAACGGAATCCGGCCAGACGAGCACGAGTTGGGCGGCGGCGGAAGTGCCGCCCGAGCTGTCGCCGCCACCGCGAGCGGGGGAGCGCGTGCGCATGCCGGAGCTCGCCGGACGCTGCGAGGGATCGCGGAGCGTGGTCCGGACGCGTTCTACGAGGGCCCCGTGGCCGGGCGATCGCAGCGTAAGCTGGCTCGAGGAGGAGGATCTCGCAGCGTACCGCCTCGTGGGTGAGCCGCTGCGCGTCAGCTACCGCGACCACGAGGTGCTGGAGCTGCCACCCCCGACTCAGGGCGTGGCTGCCGCCGAGGCGCTCGGCCTGCTGGACCGCATGGAGCCGGAGCTGCGCAACCAGATCGCGCTGCGCGCTGCTCGCCTGGAGGACGCGCGCGAGCACGTGCGCGACGGCGCGGACGTGAGCGAGCTGCTCTCGCCCGCGCGCCTCGAGCGTCGCCTGCGCGAGCTGCCGGTGCCGATGGCCCGAGCCGGCCGGCGGCACCGTCTACCTCTGTGCCGTCGACGGCGAACGGACGGCGGTCTCGTTCATCCAGAGCCTGTTCGGCGGCTTCGGCTCGGGCATCGTCGCGCCCGGGACCGGGGTCGTCCTCCAGAACCGCGGCGCCTGCTTTGCGATCAACGGCCAGCGTGGAGCCGGGTCGGCCGCCCATACCACACGATCATCCCGGGCATGCTGCTCCGCGACGGCGGCCTGCGTGGCCCGTTCGGCGTGATGGGCGGCTACATCCAGGCCCAGGCGCACATGCAGCTCGTCTCGGGCCTCGTGGACGACGGTCTCGACCCCCAGGCCGCGCTCGACCGCTCGCGCTTCCTCGTCGACGGCGACGTCGTCCGGCTGGAGGAGGGGCTCTGGGACCGCGCCGACGAGCTCGAGCGAGCGGGCATCGCGACCGTGCGCGAGCGAGGACACGTTCGCCTTCGGCGGGGGCCAGGCGATCCTGATCGAGGGCGACGCCCTGCTCGGCGGATCGGACCCGCGAAAGGACGGCCATGCCGCCGGCTTCTGACGCGCCCGGGACGCTCGCCGCGCGGTGCTGCGACGTGGCGAGCCCGGCGAGGCGCCGGCGATCGTGTGCCCCGAGGACGGGGCGCCGAGCTCCTTCGCGGGGTTGACGGACGCGGCCGCCAGGCAGGCCGGCCTGCTCAGCGCCGCAGGGGTCGAGCGCGGCGACCGCGTGGCGATGGTGCTCCGAACGGGCCGGAGATCATCGAGACCCTGTTCGCGCTGGGGCTGCTCGGGCGCGGCCGCCGCGCCGCTCAACCCCGCCTACACGGTCGACGAGTACGCGTTCTACCTCGAGGACCTGGACCCGCGGCTACTGTTGCTCCAGGCGGGCGAGGCGGCGAACGCCCGCCAGGCCGCCTCATCTTTGCGGGTCGCCGAGCTCGAGCCGCGGCACGGTGGGCAGAGCCGCATCCAGGTCGACGGCCGCGAGCTGTCAGGCGTCGACTGGTTCGAGCACGGGACGGCCGAGGACATCGCGCTGCTGCTGCACACGAGCGGGACGACAAGCCGGCCGAAGCAAGTGCCGTTGCGGCAGCGCAACCTTGCGTACTCCGCAAGCTCGGTCGCCCGCTGCTACGGGCTCGGGCCCGAGGACGTCTCGTACTGCTCGATGCCGCTCTTCCACGTCCATGGGCTCGTGGCGACGACTCTCGCCGCGCTCGCGGCCGGCGGCAGCGTGGTGGTGCCGCGCCGCTACACGAGCCGCGGCTTCTGGTCGCAGGCCCGCGAACACGCGATCACCTGGGTGTCGGCGGGGCCGACGACCCACCAGATGGCGCTCGACGCGCGCGACGGCGACGCGCCGGCACAGCCTGCGCTTCGTGCGCTCATGTAGCTCGCCGCTCTCGCCAGAGCTCATGGCGCGCGCGGAGGAGGCGCTTCGGCGTGCCCGTCGTCGAGGCCTACGGCATGACCGAGGCCAGCCATCAGATGGCGTCGAACCCGCTTCCACCGGACGCGCCGCATCCCGGCTCGGTGGGCGTCTCGGCCGGTGCCGAGATCGCGATCTTCGACGCGCGAGGCGCGGATGCTCGCGGCTGGCGAGCCGGGCGAGGTGGCCGTGCGCGGGCCGGGCGTCACCTCCGGCTACCTGAACAACCCCGAGGCGAACGCCGACGTCGTTCGTCGACGGCTGGTTCCGCACCGGCGACCGCGGCGTCCTCGAGGACGGCTACCTGTACCTGCAGGGCCGGCTCAAGGAGATGATCCTGCGCGGCGGCGAGAACATCTCGCCGTACGAGATCGAGGACGTGCTGCTGGCCCACCCGGCCGTCGCCGACGCCGTGTGCTTCGCGCATCGAGGACGCCAAGTACGGCGAGGTGGTCGGCGCCGCCGTGTCGCTGAGCGGCGAGGCCGGGGAGAGCGAGCTGACCGATCATTGCCGCGAGCGCCTCGCTTCCTTCAAGGTCCCGACGGTGATCCACGTGCTGGACGAGATCCCGCGCACCCCGACCGGCAAGGTCCAGCGCCGGCGGATGGCGGCGTACGTTACGGGCGACGGGTGAGCCTCGGCGTCTGCGGCCTTTCCGCGCGCGAGCTGCTGGCGGAGCTACCGCGGCGGCGCGCTCTCGCCGGTGGAGGTCGTCGGACGCGTCGCTCGAGCGGATCGCCGCCGTCGACCCCGAGCTGGGCGCCATCACGACGCTCTGCGCGGAGCGCGCGCGGGCGGAGGCCGCGGGCGAGCGAGCGGGCCTACCGCGACGGCGACGCCGCAGGATCGCTCGCCGGCGTGCCGTTCGTCGTGAAGGACCTGTTCGACTCCGAGGGCGTGCCGCACCACCTACGGCTCGCCGATGTTCGCGGACAACGTGCCCGGCCGCAGACGCCGCGGTCGTCCGCAACGTGCGCGACGCCGGCGCGATCCTGGTCGGCAAGGCGCAGACGCACGAGTTCGCCTGGGGCATCACGTCCGTCAACGAGCTGATGGGCACGAGCCGCAACCCATGGGACCGCCGAGCTCATCTCCGGCGGCTCGAGCGGGGGCTCGGCGGTGGCGCTCGCCGCGCACCTCGTGCCGCTCGCGATCGGCAGCGACACCGGCGGCTCGATCCGCGTGCCCTCCGGGTTCTGCGGCACCGTCGGGTTCAAGCCGACCTTCGGGCGGCTCAGCACCGAGGGCGTGCTGGCCGCTCGCGCCGTCGCTCGACCATCCCGGGCCGATGGCGCGGACTCCGGCCGACGCGGCGCTCCTCCTCTGGGCGATGGACGGCGCCGCGGACTGGAGGTGGCGCTCGCGAGCTCGAGCGCGCCGCGCGCGGCCGGATCGCGGTCGCCGGATCGGGCGTCTGCCAGGACCTCCACACGGTCCCGCTGGCGCCCGCCGTGCAGGCCGCCTTCGACGCCGCCGTCGAGAAGGTGCGCGAGCTGGGCGCGCGAGATCGTGGAGCTGTCGCTGCCGGACGCGGACGCGATCTACCCGGCCTTCGGCGTACATCCAGCGCGCCGAGGCGCTTCGCAGCCACACGGACGCTGGGCCTCTACCCGAGCCGCCGCGACGAGTACGGCGCCGACGTGCGCGGCCGGCTCGAGGCGGCCGAGCAGGTCGGCTCGACGACTACTCTCGGGCGACGCGCGCGCGCGAGCGTGCGCGCGCCGCCGATGGCGGCGCTCTTCCGAGAGCGTCGACGTGCTGCTCACGCCCGTTGCCGCCGGCTCGCCGGCGCCGATCGGCGTGGAGCGCGTGGAGCACGCCGGCAGCGAGATCGACTTCCGCGAGCTCGTCATGCCGTACACGGTGCCGCAGGACCTGCTCGGCATCCCTGCCTGCGCCGTCCGGGCGGGCTTCGACGAACTCGGCATCCCGGTCGGGGTCCAGTTCAGCGCGCCGCGCTGGGGGGACGACGTCGCGCTGGCCGCGGCGCACGCGTTCTTCGACGCGACGCCCGAGCTCCAGCGGCGCTGGCCCGAGCCCGCGCTCGCGGAAGCGGAGGGTCAAGGGAGAGGAGGGCACGATCACTGACTTCTGGCACCCGTTCGCATCGATATGGGAGCGGTCGAGGCGAGTGGCGAGCTCACGATCGTGCGCGGCGAGGGAGCGTACGTCTTCGACAACCGCGGCCGGCGCCTGTTCGACTCCTCCGGCGCGGAGCGCCCTTCGTCTTCCAGCTCCATGCCGTCTCGGCCTGGCTCCTCTTCACGGGCTAGCCGTTCACGAGGCTCGTGAACGCCTGGAGCGCACCCCTACCTCACCCGCCGCGGGCACATCCTCTATCGCAGCCGCACGCCGGACGCGAGCGTCGCGGCCCCAATAGCTGCGAGCTGCGTCGACGACCTCCTCCGCTGCAGCGAGCCCACGCTCGAGCAGGACGATCCAGCGCCGCTCCTCATCGTGCGCATCGTCATCGCCGGCACGTTCACAACCGACGTGTTGACCCACCTCGAGGAAGCCGCTTGACCGGCCTGATCAGCCCGAAGCGCTTCAGTGCCTCAGCGCTGTGGCGGCACATGCCAATCTCGTTCCTTACGAAGTTCATTGCACTGTATGAAAAGGTCCCGGCAAAGAGAGCGCTCGACGTGAGGTATCAGTTGACACTTTGGCCCAGCAAACACGTGATCAAGTAGCTCCTGTGGCAACATGTCGGACGTCTGCGGCAAGTAAATTTGCGTATCCTCCAACCTCGACGCTCCGAAGACGACTGTGTCAACTTCCGCCCAGATGCACGCTGACATGCACATTGGGCAACATTCGCAGGTGGCGTACAGCGTACAGCCACGAAGAGAGAGGCGTTGAAGGTCTCGAGTCGCGTCGCGGATGGCGTTCATCTCACCATGAGCGGACGGATCGAACGTCTTCATGACGGTGTCATAAGTCTGAGCGACCATGACACCGCTTTCTTCGTCATAGATTGCGGCGCCGTATGGTGATGGAAAGTCGGTCGTGAAGGATGACGCGGTGAATTCTATGAGCGCCTTCATGCGTTCATGGTGTTGATCGCTAGTGGTCATTGCCCTCCTCGGCCCGTTCAGGGCCCTGGTGCTATCCAGCGATGAGAGGATCCGGGGTAACCGCCGCCTTGGTGCCGCGCGGGATCATCTCCTTGAGGCAGCCTTTCTGGTACCGGTAGCCTTCGTCGAGAACGCTCCGGTCCGTTGCGCCCGGCGAACGTCGAGGCGCTCATCGAGGGCTGGTTCCGGACCGGCGATCCCCGCCCCGGACGACACGCCCACGGAGGCCGGGATGCGTCGGCCCGCCGACAGCTGGTTCGATGCCATCTGGTGGCTCGCCCTCCGTCATCCCGTACGCCTCGACCACCGGAACGCCGTAGTCCAGGCTGCTTTTCTCCAGGAAGCATCTATTCGACAGTCTACGACGGATTGGATACAAGCTGGGAGAATTGGCTGCGATGCCAAGGGAGTACATGAAGGCTTCCCGGACGTGTGGTCCGCCCATCACCTCGACGTGGCCGACGAGTGGCGGGCGATGTAGGCGCGGGCGGGGCCTGAGACCCGGAGGTGACCCGTGCTGGTGCGTGACGCGGGCGACACCTGGCAGCTAGTGCGCCAGACCGACCACGGCCGGCTCGCCGGGGACTTCGCCCGCGCTCTGGTCGCAGCGCACCGAGCCCGAAGAGGTCGCTCGAGCTGGTCGCGGATCGCCACGACGACGGCTGGTTCGTCTGGGAGCAGGAACCGAACCTCGACCGCGCGGGCCGACCCTGCAACTACCTGGACGTGAGCGTCCAGTCGCATATCGCGTTCTTCCGGGCCGCCATCACGGCGGTGACCGAGCAGGACCCGTTCGCCGGCCTGGTGCTGTCGATGCACGGCGCGGGGATCTACCGCGCGCGCTACGGACTTCAGCCGAGCCTGCACGATGTCGCTGGCCGGCGAGGACCGCGATCTGGTCGAGGAGTTCGTGGCGCAGGAGGAGCGCAGCCAGGCCACGCTTGCCGCCGAGCTGGGTGTCTCCGACGGCGAGCGCTGGCGCGCGTACAAGCTGCTCCAGGTCTGGGACCAGCTCTCGCCGTACGCCTCTCTCAACGACCTCGACGCCGCGGCGCCCGACCCCGCGGCGTTGCCGTACGCCTCGATACCGGCCGTGCCCTGGAACGGGTCGGAGGGGACAATCGATCTCCGGGCGCAGGGCGGCGGCCGGGTCACGGTCGAACCGTTTCCGTTCGGCCTGGAGCCGGTCCAGTTCACCGTGCCGCGCAAGCTCGTCCCCAAGCGCGACTGGCGCGGCGCAGACGACTTCCGCTCCGACTTCCACGCCGCCGAGGCCGAGCCGACGACCTTCACGATGGAGCCCGCATGAGCTCGACCTACTGGTCAAAGGACGCCACCGCGGTGCTGGGGAGCGTCCGCGACGAGCAATACCGCATCGTTCCGGACACCGCCATCGGCATCTCGCGCGGCCACTGGGGGCCAATCCCGGGTAGGTCTGGGAGGGAGATGACGAAGCTCGGCGAGGAGCGAATCATCTGGGAAGCGCGCGAGCGCGCGGCCGGTCTGTTCGCGCGGGCCGGGGTCGAGGTTCCCGAGCCGTCGCCGGTGGTGTGAAGTGAGCCACCCGCTCCCGCGCGCGCGCTACCTCCCGTACCTGACCACGAACGAGGTGGCAGCCCTGCCGAAGGAGGATGCCGCGGTCGCCGTGGTCATCGGCGCCATCGAGCAGCACGGGCCGCACCTGCCGCTCGTGACCGACCTGCTGCTCGGCGAGACGCTGCTGGCACGCGCGCTTGAGCGCCTGCCGGCGTCGACGCAGTTGTGGGCGCTGCCCTCATTGGCGTACGGGAAGAGCAACGAGCACTTGGGCTTCGCAGGCACGGTGGCGCTGTCCGCGGCGACGCTCTCCGCCACCGTGCTCGACATCGCGCGCAGCGTCGAGCGCGCGGGCTTCCGCCGGCTCGTGCTCGTGAACAGCCACGGCGGGCAACGGACCCTGCTCGAGTCGCTCGCGCGCGACGTCCGAGAGGAGACCGGGCTGATGGTCTTCCCGCTGTTCACCTGGCTGGTCGGGCTGGAGTTCGAGCCGGTCAGCGCCGACGAGGCGCGCTGGGGCACGCATGCCGCCGACTTGGAGACGTCGCTGATGCTGGCGCTCGCGCCGGAGCTCGTCCACACGGACAGAGCGCCGGGCGACCCCGCCTACCCGGCCTACGAGGATCGCGCGCCGCAGCACATCACGCACTTGGGCCCAGTCGCGTTCGCATGGACCACCGAGGACCTTTCGCTGACCGGGGTGATCGGGGATCCACGGCGCGCGTACCCCGCCCGCGGCGAGCAGATCGCCGAGCGCACGATCGAGCGGCTCGCCGAGATCCTCGCCGAAATGACCACATTCGAGATGCCGCGGCCGGCGGGGCGCGAGTGAGCGAGCTCCAGGTCGACGGCGGGCGCCTCGGGGAGAGCCCGAACCGGCCCGCGCTCACCGACGAGGACAAGGCGGCGCTCGGGCTGGTGCCCTCAATTGACAAGTGCTCGCCGGGGTGTAGGGTGCGAATTAGAATGGGTGTGAACCGATGGCTGCAGACGCTCTGACAGCAACTGCCACCTCATCGGTTCCGGTCCCGCTCTACGAGACGCAGGTTGCGGTTCTTGAGCGTATCGTCGCGAGCGGTCAATACGGGAGCGAACTCAGCGCCGTTCTGACGAGCCTCTTCCGGGAGCACGTGAAACAGCGACTCGATGGACGCGGATCTGTCTATGTCAGCGGTCTCGCACGTGAAGACGTGCTTGTCGCGCGCACTCCAGAATACGGATCGGCGCGCCTCGACGTCACGCTTGAGCCCGTCACAGGCAAGGCGATCCCGGTGCACAAAGGTGAAGTGCTGCGGATCGAACAAGTGGATGGCGGCCAGTGCGTCGACTTCAACGCGTTCAACATGAAGGACTACAAGGAGACGCTCGACTGCGGCTTCACCCGTAGCAACCAGTCGTTCGATCCGAGACGCGGCGAGTTCATCTGGACCAACGCGCCTCGCGGTCGCCCGATGTTCGCGATTCTAGCGATGGCCGAGAGTTGCGAGCTCAACATCGCCGGGCATCGGTGCAACCGGATCGGGCAGGAACGCTCCTGGGGCTTGGTAGATCATCCGAACTGTCAGGACACCTTCGCCGAGGCGATTCGTGAATACGGCTTGACGCCGGACGACGTTCAT
>CAVTES010000015.1:0-471226 GCA_963733885.1 uncultured Thermoleophilaceae bacterium
TGATCGAGGACGCCGCGCTGGGGTTGGTGCTGGCGAATGCGCAGACGGCGCAGCAAAACCCGGCCAACAATGCGCACCGGACGAAGTCGTTTACGGCGTTGAAGGCGACGGCGGCGTCGGTGGGGTTGGTCGGGTTCGAGGAGCTGGGCTTTGTCTTGACGGTGCGTGACATCGTGGTCGAGGTCAACACGGGCTCGTCGGTGCCGCCGGTGCCGCCGGGTGGGGTGGCGCCGACGATCGATTGGCTGGTCTCGTTCCCGGTGGATCCGAACGTGCCGGGTGACCGGGTTGGTTACGAGGTCGAGACCGGTGATCCGGATAACCCGGTGTTGATCGATTTCCGCGGCACGCCGCTGATCGGGTTCGCGGCTGCGCATGTGGTGTTGGAGATTGGTGACAACGTGTTTGTGTCGGGGGCGTTTAGCTTCCGGATGGGTGAGGTGGAGACGGTCACGGTCGAGCAGGGCGGGCTGTTGCCGGACATCACTGGGTTGCAGGTGAAGACGATCAAGATCGGTGCCGAGGGTGTGAGTGTGTTCCTCGGTGATGGGTTGGCCGATTACGACATCGATGCCGATATTGCGGACTATCTGTCGACGGACACGCCGGCGCAGGTGTTGCCGGGCGAGACGGTCGGCAATCTGCTCGACGGCAAGATCTACCGGCTGGTCGGGGCGGCGCTGACCGGGTCGCCGGATCTGACGCCGGGGACGGGCCAGGATTACGGCGACGAGACTGTCTGGCGGCCGGTGGCGGCCAATCATTTGGGCGGCGAGACGGCCGCGGTCGCGGTCGGGCAGCGGGTGGCGGTCTGGGACGCCAGCGCCGTGACCTACCGGGTGTTCGAGCGGCAGGGCAGCGATCTGGCGAGTGGCGTGCTGTCCGAGCTGGTGGCTGACTACACGGTGGCGGCGGGCTGGCTGGAGCTGACGGTGTTCTTCAACGGCGATGGCACGTTGAACATGGACGAGTTGGGCCCGGACGCGCAGGGCTTCTTGATCGAGGACGCCGCGCTGGGGTTGGTGCTGGCGAATGCGCAGACGGCGCAGCAAAACCCGGCCAACAATGCGCACCGGACGAAGTCGTTTACGGCGTTGAAGGCGACGGCGGCGTCGGTGGGGTTGGTCGGGTTCGAGGAGCTGGGCTTTGTCTTGACGGTGCGTGACATCGTGGTCGAGGTCAACACGGGCTCGTCGGTGCCGCCGGTGCCGCCGGGTGGGGTGGCGCCGACGATCGATTGGCTGGTCTCGTTCCCGGTGGATCCGAACGTGCCGGGTGACCGGGTTGGTTACGAGGTCGAGACCGGTGATCCGGATAACCCGGTGTTGATCGATTTCCGCGGCACGCCGCTGATCGGGTTCGCGGCTGCGCATGTGGTGTTGGAGATTGGTGACAACGTGTTTGTGTCGGGGGCGTTTAGCTTCCGGATGGGTGAGGTGGAGACGGTCACGGTCGAGCAGGGCGGGCTGTTGCCGGACATCACTGGGTTGCAGGTGAAGACGATCAAGATCGGTGCCGAGGGTGTGAGTGTGTTCCTCGGTGATGGGTTGGCCGATTACGACATCGATGCCGATATTGCGGACTATCTGTCGACGGACACGCCGGCGCAGGTGTTGCCGGGCGAGACGGTCGGCAATCTGCTCGACGGCAAGATCTACCGGCTGGTCGGGGCGGCGCTGACCGGGTCGCCGGATCTGACGCCGGGGACGGGCCAGGATTACGGCGACGAGACTGTCTGGCGGCCGGTGGCGGCCAATCATTTGGGCGGCGAGACGGCCGCGGTCGCGGTCGGGCAGCGGGTGGCGGTCTGGGACGCCAGCGCCGTGACCTACCGGGTGTTCGAGCGGCAGGGCAGCGATCTGGCGAGTGGCGTGCTGTCCGAGCTGGTGGCTGACTACACGGTGGCGGCGGGCTGGCTGGAGCTGACGGTGTTCTTCAACGGCGATGGCACGTTGAACATGGACGAGTTGGGCCCGGACGCGCAGGGCTTCTTGATCGAGGACGCCGCGCTGGGGTTGGTGCTGGCGAATGCGCAGACGGCGCAGCAAAACCCGGCCAACAATGCGCACCGGACGAAGTCGTTTACGGCGTTGAAGGCGACGGCGGCGTCGGTGGGGTTGGTCGGGTTCGAGGAGCTGGGCTTTGTCTTGACGGTGCGTGACATCGTGGTCGAGGTCAACACGGGCTCGTCGGTGCCGCCGGTGCCGCCGGGTGGGGTGGCGCCGACGATCGATTGGCTGGTCTCGTTCCCGGTGGATCCGAACGTGCCGGGTGACCGGGTTGGTTACGAGGTCGAGACCGGTGATCCGGATAACCCGGTGTTGATCGATTTCCGCGGCACGCCGCTGATCGGGTTCGCGGCTGCGCATGTGGTGTTGGAGATTGGTGACAACGTGTTTGTGTCGGGGGCGTTTAGCTTCCGGATGGGTGAGGTGGAGACGGTCACGGTCGAGCAGGGCGGGCTGTTGCCGGACATCACTGGGTTGCAGGTGAAGACGATCAAGATCGGTGCCGAGGGTGTGAGTGTGTTCCTCGGTGATGGGTTGGCCGATTACGACATCGATGCCGATATTGCGGACTATCTGTCGACGGACACGCCGGCGCAGGTGTTGCCGGGCGAGACGGTCGGCAATCTGCTCGACGGCAAGATCTACCGGCTGGTCGGGGCGGCGCTGACCGGGTCGCCGGATCTGACGCCGGGGACGGGCCAGGATTACGGCGACGAGACTGTCTGGCGGCCGGTGGCGGCCAATCATTTGGGCGGCGAGACGGCCGCGGTCGCGGTCGGGCAGCGGGTGGCGGTCTGGGACGCCAGCGCCGTGACCTACCGGGTGTTCGAGCGGCAGGGCAGCGATCTGGCGAGTGGCGTGCTGTCCGAGCTGGTGGCTGACTACACGGTGGCGGCGGGCTGGCTGGAGCTGACGGTGTTCTTCAACGGCGATGGCACGTTGAACATGGACGAGTTGGGCCCGGACGCGCAGGGCTTCTTGATCGAGGACGCCGCGCTGGGGTTGGTGCTGGCGAATGCGCAGACGGCGCAGCAAAACCCGGCCAACAATGCGCACCGGACGAAGTCGTTTACGGCGTTGAAGGCGACGGCGGCGTCGGTGGGGTTGGTCGGGTTCGAGGAGCTGGGCTTTGTCTTGACGGTGCGTGACATCGTGGTCGAGGTCAACACGGGCTCGTCGGTGCCGCCGGTGCCGCCGGGTGGGGTGGCGCCGACGATCGATTGGCTGGTCTCGTTCCCGGTGGATCCGAACGTGCCGGGTGACCGGGTTGGTTACGAGGTCGAGACCGGTGATCCGGATAACCCGGTGTTGATCGATTTCCGCGGCACGCCGCTGATCGGGTTCGCGGCTGCGCATGTGGTGTTGGAGATTGGTGACAACGTGTTTGTGTCGGGGGCGTTTAGCTTCCGGATGGGTGAGGTGGAGACGGTCACGGTCGAGCAGGGCGGGCTGTTGCCGGACATCACTGGGTTGCAGGTGAAGACGATCAAGATCGGTGCCGAGGGTGTGAGTGTGTTCCTCGGTGATGGGTTGGCCGATTACGACATCGATGCCGATATTGCGGACTATCTGTCGACGGACACGCCGGCGCAGGTGTTGCCGGGCGAGACGGTCGGCAATCTGCTCGACGGCAAGATCTACCGGCTGGTCGGGGCGGCGCTGACCGGGTCGCCGGATCTGACGCCGGGGACGGGCCAGGATTACGGCGACGAGACTGTCTGGCGGCCGGTGGCGGCCAATCATTTGGGCGGCGAGACGGCCGCGGTCGCGGTCGGGCAGCGGGTGGCGGTCTGGGACGCCAGCGCCGTGACCTACCGGGTGTTCGAGCGGCAGGGCAGCGATCTGGCGAGTGGCGTGCTGTCCGAGCTGGTGGCTGACTACACGGTGGCGGCGGGCTGGCTGGAGCTGACGGTGTTCTTCAACGGCGATGGCACGTTGAACATGGACGAGTTGGGCCCGGACGCGCAGGGCTTCTTGATCGAGGACGCCGCGCTGGGGTTGGTGCTGGCGAATGCGCAGACGGCGCAGCAAAACCCGGCCAACAATGCGCACCGGACGAAGTCGTTTACGGCGTTGAAGGCGACGGCGGCGTCGGTGGGGTTGGTCGGGTTCGAGGAGCTGGGCTTTGTCTTGACGGTGCGTGACATCGTGGTCGAGGTCAACACGGGCTCGTCGGTGCCGCCGGTGCCGCCGGGTGGGGTGGCGCCGACGATCGATTGGCTGGTCTCGTTCCCGGTGGATCCGAACGTGCCGGGTGACCGGGTTGGTTACGAGGTCGAGACCGGTGATCCGGATAACCCGGTGTTGATCGATTTCCGCGGCACGCCGCTGATCGGGTTCGCGGCTGCGCATGTGGTGTTGGAGATTGGTGACAACGTGTTTGTGTCGGGGGCGTTTAGCTTCCGGATGGGTGAGGTGGAGACGGTCACGGTCGAGCAGGGCGGGCTGTTGCCGGACATCACTGGGTTGCAGGTGAAGACGATCAAGATCGGTGCCGAGGGTGTGAGTGTGTTCCTCGGTGATGGGTTGGCCGATTACGACATCGATGCCGATATTGCGGACTATCTGTCGACGGACACGCCGGCGCAGGTGTTGCCGGGCGAGACGGTCGGCAATCTGCTCGACGGCAAGATCTACCGGCTGGTCGGGGCGGCGCTGACCGGGTCGCCGGATCTGACGCCGGGGACGGGCCAGGATTACGGCGACGAGACTGTCTGGCGGCCGGTGGCGGCCAATCATTTGGGCGGCGAGACGGCCGCGGTCGCGGTCGGGCAGCGGGTGGCGGTCTGGGACGCCAGCGCCGTGACCTACCGGGTGTTCGAGCGGCAGGGCAGCGATCTGGCGAGTGGCGTGCTGTCCGAGCTGGTGGCTGACTACACGGTGGCGGCGGGCTGGCTGGAGCTGACGGTGTTCTTCAACGGCGATGGCACGTTGAACATGGACGAGTTGGGCCCGGACGCGCAGGGCTTCTTGATCGAGGACGCCGCGCTGGGGTTGGTGCTGGCGAATGCGCAGACGGCGCAGCAAAACCCGGCCAACAATGCGCACCGGACGAAGTCGTTTACGGCGTTGAAGGCGACGGCGGCGTCGGTGGGGTTGGTCGGGTTCGAGGAGCTGGGCTTTGTCTTGACGGTGCGTGACATCGTGGTCGAGGTCAACACGGGCTCGTCGGTGCCGCCGGTGCCGCCGGGTGGGGTGGCGCCGACGATCGATTGGCTGGTCTCGTTCCCGGTGGATCCGAACGTGCCGGGTGACCGGGTTGGTTACGAGGTCGAGACCGGTGATCCGGATAACCCGGTGTTGATCGATTTCCGCGGCACGCCGCTGATCGGGTTCGCGGCTGCGCATGTGGTGTTGGAGATTGGTGACAACGTGTTTGTGTCGGGGGCGTTTAGCTTCCGGATGGGTGAGGTGGAGACGGTCACGGTCGAGCAGGGCGGGCTGTTGCCGGACATCACTGGGTTGCAGGTGAAGACGATCAAGATCGGTGCCGAGGGTGTGAGTGTGTTCCTCGGTGATGGGTTGGCCGATTACGACATCGATGCCGATATTGCGGACTATCTGTCGACGGACACGCCGGCGCAGGTGTTGCCGGGCGAGACGGTCGGCAATCTGCTCGACGGCAAGATCTACCGGCTGGTCGGGGCGGCGCTGACCGGGTCGCCGGATCTGACGCCGGGGACGGGCCAGGATTACGGCGACGAGACTGTCTGGCGGCCGGTGGCGGCCAATCATTTGGGCGGCGAGACGGCCGCGGTCGCGGTCGGGCAGCGGGTGGCGGTCTGGGACGCCAGCGCCGTGACCTACCGGGTGTTCGAGCGGCAGGGCAGCGATCTGGCGAGTGGCGTGCTGTCCGAGCTGGTGGCTGACTACACGGTGGCGGCGGGCTGGCTGGAGCTGACGGTGTTCTTCAACGGCGATGGCACGTTGAACATGGACGAGTTGGGCCCGGACGCGCAGGGCTTCTTGATCGAGGACGCCGCGCTGGGGTTGGTGCTGGCGAATGCGCAGACGGCGCAGCAAAACCCGGCCAACAATGCGCACCGGACGAAGTCGTTTACGGCGTTGAAGGCGACGGCGGCGTCGGTGGGGTTGGTCGGGTTCGAGGAGCTGGGCTTTGTCTTGACGGTGCGTGACATCGTGGTCGAGGTCAACACGGGCTCGTCGGTGCCGCCGGTGCCGCCGGGTGGGGTGGCGCCGACGATCGATTGGCTGGTCTCGTTCCCGGTGGATCCGAACGTGCCGGGTGACCGGGTTGGTTACGAGGTCGAGACCGGTGATCCGGATAACCCGGTGTTGATCGATTTCCGCGGCACGCCGCTGATCGGGTTCGCGGCTGCGCATGTGGTGTTGGAGATTGGTGACAACGTGTTTGTGTCGGGGGCGTTTAGCTTCCGGATGGGTGAGGTGGAGACGGTCACGGTCGAGCAGGGCGGGCTGTTGCCGGACATCACTGGGTTGCAGGTGAAGACGATCAAGATCGGTGCCGAGGGTGTGAGTGTGTTCCTCGGTGATGGGTTGGCCGATTACGACATCGATGCCGATATTGCGGACTATCTGTCGACGGACACGCCGGCGCAGGTGTTGCCGGGCGAGACGGTCGGCAATCTGCTCGACGGCAAGATCTACCGGCTGGTCGGGGCGGCGCTGACCGGGTCGCCGGATCTGACGCCGGGGACGGGCCAGGATTACGGCGACGAGACTGTCTGGCGGCCGGTGGCGGCCAATCATTTGGGCGGCGAGACGGCCGCGGTCGCGGTCGGGCAGCGGGTGGCGGTCTGGGACGCCAGCGCCGTGACCTACCGGGTGTTCGAGCGGCAGGGCAGCGATCTGGCGAGTGGCGTGCTGTCCGAGCTGGTGGCTGACTACACGGTGGCGGCGGGCTGGCTGGAGCTGACGGTGTTCTTCAACGGCGATGGCACGTTGAACATGGACGAGTTGGGCCCGGACGCGCAGGGCTTCTTGATCGAGGACGCCGCGCTGGGGTTGGTGCTGGCGAATGCGCAGACGGCGCAGCAAAACCCGGCCAACAATGCGCACCGGACGAAGTCGTTTACGGCGTTGAAGGCGACGGCGGCGTCGGTGGGGTTGGTCGGGTTCGAGGAGCTGGGCTTTGTCTTGACGGTGCGTGACATCGTGGTCGAGGTCAACACGGGCTCGTCGGTGCCGCCGGTGCCGCCGGGTGGGGTGGCGCCGACGATCGATTGGCTGGTCTCGTTCCCGGTGGATCCGAACGTGCCGGGTGACCGGGTTGGTTACGAGGTCGAGACCGGTGATCCGGATAACCCGGTGTTGATCGATTTCCGCGGCACGCCGCTGATCGGGTTCGCGGCTGCGCATGTGGTGTTGGAGATTGGTGACAACGTGTTTGTGTCGGGGGCGTTTAGCTTCCGGATGGGTGAGGTGGAGACGGTCACGGTCGAGCAGGGCGGGCTGTTGCCGGACATCACTGGGTTGCAGGTGAAGACGATCAAGATCGGTGCCGAGGGTGTGAGTGTGTTCCTCGGTGATGGGTTGGCCGATTACGACATCGATGCCGATATTGCGGACTATCTGTCGACGGACACGCCGGCGCAGGTGTTGCCGGGCGAGACGGTCGGCAATCTGCTCGACGGCAAGATCTACCGGCTGGTCGGGGCGGCGCTGACCGGGTCGCCGGATCTGACGCCGGGGACGGGCCAGGATTACGGCGACGAGACTGTCTGGCGGCCGGTGGCGGCCGATCATTTGGGCGGCGAGACGGCCGCGGTCGCGGTCGGGCAGACGGGTGGCGGTCTGGGACGCCAGCGCCGTGACCTACCGGGTGTTCGAGCGGCAGGGCAGCGATCTGGCGAGTGGCGTGCTGTCCGAGCTGGTGGCTGACTACACGGTGGCGGCGGGCTGGCTGGAGCTGACGGTGTTCTTCAACGGCGATGGCACGCTGAACATGGACGAGTTGGGCCCGGACGCGGTCAGGGCTTCTTTATCGAGGACGCCGCGCTGGGGTTGGTGCTGGCGAATGCGCAGACCGCGCAGCAAAACCCGGCCAACAATGCGCACCGGACGAAGTCGTTTACGGCGTTGAAGGCGACGGCGGCGTCGGTGGGGTTGGTCGGGTTCGAGGACGCGGGCTTTGTGTTCACGGTGCGTGACATCGTGGTCGAGGTCAACACGGGCTCGTCGGTGCCGCCGGTGCCGCCGGGTGGGGTGGCGCCGACGATCGATTGGCTGGTCTCGTTCCCGGTGGATCCGAACGTGCCGGGTGACCGGGTTGGTTACGAGGTCGAGACCGGTGATCCGGATAACCCGGTGCTGATCGATTTCCGCGGCACGCCGCTGGTCGGGTTCGCGGCTGCGCATGTGGTGTTGGAGATCGGTGACAACGTGTTTGTGTCGGGGGCGTTTAGCTTCCGGATGGGTGAGGTGGAGACGGTCACGGTCGAGCAGGGCGGGCTGTTGCCGGACATCACTGGGTTGCAGGTGAAGACGATCAAGATCGGCGCCGAGGGTGTGAGTGTGTTCCTCGGTGACGGGTTGGCCGATTACGACATCGATGCCGATATCGCCGACTATCTGTCGACGGACACGCCGGCGCTGGTGTTGCCGGGCGAGACGGTCGGCAATCTGGTCGACGGCAAGGTCTACCGGCTGGTCGGGGCGGCGCTGACCGGGTCGCCGGATCTGACGCCGGGGACGGGCCAGGATTATCGGCGACGAGACGGTCTGGCGGCCGGTGGCGGCCGATCATTTGGGCGGCGAGACGGCGGCGGTCGCGGTCGGGCAGACGGGTCGGCGGTCTTGGACGCCAGCGCCGTGACCTACCGGGTGTTCGAGCGGCAGGGCAGCGATCTGGCGAGTGGCGTGTTGTCGAGCTGGTGGCTGACTAAGGTGGCCGCGGGTTGGGTCGAGCTGTCGGTGTTCTTCAACGGCGACGGCACGCTCAACATGGACGAGCTGGGCCCGGACGCGGTCAGGGCTTCTTTATCGAGGACGCCGCGCTGGGTTTGGTGTTGGCGTATGCGCAGACCTCGCAGCAAAACCCGGCCAACAATGCGCACCGGACGAAGTCGTTTACGGCGTTGAAGGCGACGGCGGCGTCGGTGGGGCTGGTCGGGTTCGAGGACGCGGGTTTTGTGTTCACGGTGCGTGACATCGTGGTCGAGGTCAACACGGGCTCGTCGGTGCCGCCGGTGCTGCCGGGTGGGGTGGCGCCGACGATCGATTGGCTGGTCTCGTTCCCGGTGGATCCGAACGGGCCGGGTGACCGGGTCGGTTACGAGGTCGAGACCGGTGATCCGGACAACCCGGTGCTGATCGATTTCCGCGGCACGCCGTTGGTCGGGATCGCGGCCGCGCATGTGGTGTTGGAGATCGGCGACAACGTGTTTGTGTCGGGGGCGTTCAGCTTCCGGATGGGTGAGGTGGAGACGGTCACGGTCGAGCAGGGCGGGCTGTTGCCGGACATCACTGGGCTCAATGTGAGGACGATCAAGATCGGCGCCGAGGGCGTGAGTGTGTTCCTCGGTGACGGGTTGGCCGATTACGACATCGATGCCGATATCGCCGACTATCTGTCGACGGACACGCCGGCGCTGGTGTTGGCGGGCGAGACGGTCGGCAATCTGGTCGACGGCAAGGTCTACCGGCTGGTCGGGCGCGGCGCTGAGCGGGTCGCCGGATCTGACGCCGGGCGCGGGCCAGGATTATTCGGACGAGACGGTCTGGCGGCCGGTGGCGGCCGACCATTTGGGCGGCGAGACGGCGGCGGTCGCGGTCGGGCAGACGGTCGGGGTCTTCGACGCGAGCGCCGCGACCTACCGGGTGTTCGAGCGGCAGGGCAGCCCATTGGCGAGCGGCGTGTTGTCGAGCCTGGCGGCCGACTAAGTGGGGGCCGGTTGGGTCGAGCTGTCGGTGTTCTTCAACGGTGACGGCACGCTCAACATGGACGAGCTGGGCGCGGACGCGGTCGGGCTTCTTTATCGAGGACGCGGCGCTCGGGTTGGTGTTGGCGATCGGCGCAGACCTCGCAGCAAAACCCGGCCAACAAGCAGCACCGGACGAAGTCGTTCACGGCGTTGAAGGCGACGGCGGCGTCGGCGGGGCTGGTCGGGTTCGAGGACGCGGGTTTTGTGTTCACGGTGCGCGACATCGTGGTCGAGGTCAACACGGGTTGCGGTGCCGCCGGTGTTGCCGGGCCAGGTGGCGCCGACGATCGATTGGGCCGGTCTCGTTCCCGGTGGATCCGAACGGGCCGGGTGACCGGGTCGGTTACGAGGTCGAGACCGGTGATCCGGACAACCCGGTGCTGATCGATTTCCGCGGCACGCCGTTGGTCGGGATCGCGGCCGCGCATGTGGTGTTGGAGATCGGCGACAACGTGTTTGTGTCGGGGGCGTTCAGCTTCCGGATGGGTGAGGTGGAGACGGTCACGGTCGAGCAGGGCGGGCTGTTGCCGGACATCACTGGGCTCAATGTGAGGACGATCAAGATCGGCGCCGAGGGCGTGAGTGTGTTCCTCGGTGACGGGTTGGCGGATTACGACATCGATGCCGATATCGCCGACTATCTGTCGACGGACACGCCGGCGCTGGTGTTGCCGGGCGAGACGGTCGGCAACTGGTCGACGGCAAGGTCTACCGGCTGGTCGGGCGCGGCGCTGAGCGGGTCGCCGGATCTGACGCCGGGCGCGGGCCAGGATTATTCGGACGAGACGGTCTGGCGGCCGGTGGCGGCCGACCATTTGGGCGGCGAGACGGCGGCGGTCGCGGTCGGGCAGACGGTCGGCGGTCTTCGACGCGACGCGCCGCGACCTACCGGGTGTTCGAGCGGCAGGGCAGCCCGTTGGCGAGCGGCGTGTTGTCGAGCCTGGCGGCCGACTAATGTGGGCGCCGGTTGGGTCGAGCTGTCGGTGTTCTTCAACGGTGACGGCACGCTCAACATGGACGAGCTGGGCCCGGACGCGGTCGGGTTTCTTTATCGAGGACGCGGCGCTCGGTTTGGTGTTGGCGATCGGCGCAGACCTCGCAGCAGAACCCGGCCAACAACCGCACAGGACGAAGTCGTTTACGGCGTTGAAGGCGACGGCGGCGTCGGCGGGGCTGGTCGGGTTCGAGGACGCGGGTTTTGTGTTCACGGTGCGCGACATCGTGGTCGAGGTCAACACGGGTTCGTCGGTGTCGCCGGTGTGCCGGGCGAGGTGGCGCCGACGATCGATTGGGCCGGTCTCGTTCCCGGTGGATCCGAACGGGCCGGGTGACCGGGTCGGTTACGAGGTCGAGACCGGTGATCCGGACAACCCGGTGCTGATCGATTTCCGCGGCACGCCGTTGGTCGGGATCGCGGCCGCGCATGTGGTGTTGGAGATCGGCGACAACGTGTTTGTGTCGGGGGCGTTCAGCTTCCGGATGGGTGAGGTGGAGACGGTCACGGTCGAGCAGGGCGGGCTGTTGCCGGACATCACTGGGCTCAATGTGAGGACGATCAAGATCGGCGCCGAGGGCGTGAGTGTGTTCCTCGGTGACGGGTTGGCCGATTACGACATCGATGCCGATATCGCCGACTATCTGTCGACGGACACGCCGGCGCTGGTGTTGCCGGGCGAGACGGTCGGCAATCTGGTCGACGGCAAGGTCTACCGGCTGGTCGGGCGCGGCGCTGACCGGGTCGCCGGATCTGACGCCGGGCGACGGGCCAGGATTATTCGGACGAGACGGTCTGGCGGCCGGTGGCGGCCGACATTTGGGCGGCGAGACGGCGGCGGTCGCGGTCGGGCAGACGGTCGGCGGTCTTCGACGCGACGCCGTGACCTACCGGGTGTTCGAGCGGCAGGGCAGCCCGTTGGCGAGCGGCGTGTTGTCGAGCCTGGCGGCCGACTAAGGTGGGCGCCGGTTGGGTCGAGCTGTCGGTGTTCTTCAACGGTGACGGCACGCTCAACATGGACGAGCTGGGCGCGGACGCGGTCGGGCTTCTTTATCGAGGACGCCGCGCTCGGTTTGGTGTTGGCGAATCGCGCAGACCTCGCAGCAAAACCCGGCCAACAACCCGCACAGGACGAAGTCGTTTACGGCGTTGAAGGCGACGGCGGCGTCGGCGGGGCTGGTCGGGTTCGAGGACGCGGGTTTTGTGTTCACGGTGCGTGACATCGTGGTCGAGGTCAACACGGGCTCGTCGGTGCCGCCGGTGCGCCGGGTGGGGTGGCGCCGACGATCGATTGGCCGGTCTCGTTCCCGGTGGATCCGAACGTGCCGGGTGACCGGGTCGGTTACGAGGTCGAGACCGGTGATCCGGATAACCCGGTGCTGATCGATTTCCGCGGCACGCCGCTGGTCGGGTTCGCGGCCGCGCATGTGGTGTTGGAGATCGGCGACAACGTGTTTGTGTCGGGGGCGTTCAGCTTCCGGATGGGTGAGGTGGAGACGGTCACGGTCGAGCAGGGCGGGCTGTTGCCGGACATCACTGGGTTGCAGGTGAAGACGATCAAGATCGGTGCCGAGGGTGTGAGTGTGTTCCTCGGTGACGGGTTGGCCGATTACGACATCGATGCCGATATCGCGGACTATCTGTCGACGGACACGCCGGCGCAGGTGTTGCCGGGCGAGACGGTCGGCAATCTGCTCGACGGCAAGGTCTACCGGCTGGTCGGGCGCGGCGCTGACCGGGTCGCCGGATCTGACGCCGGGGACGGGCCAGGATTATTCGGCGACGAGACGGTCTGGCGGCCGGTGGCGGCCGATCATTTGGGCGGCGAGACGGCCGCGGTCGCGGTCGGGCAGACGGGTCGGCGGTCTTGGACGCGAGCGCCGTGACCTACCGGGTGTTCGAGCGGCAGGGCAGCGCATCTGGCGAGTGGCGTGCTGTCCGAGCTGGTGGCTGACTACACGGTGGCGGCGGGCTGGCTGGAGCTGACGGTGTTCTTCAACGGCGACGGCACGCTGAACATGGACGAGTTGGGCCCGGACGCGGTCAGGGCTTCTTGATCGAGGACGCCGCCTTCGGTTTGGTGCTCGCCAGTGCGCAGACCCCGCAGGATCTGCCGATCAACATCCCCTTCAGCAACTTCAGATTCGTGGGCTTGAAGGCGAGCGCGGCTTCCGCGGGCTTCGTCGGCCTCGACGCCGACATCCTGACGCTCACGGTGCGCGGCATCACGGTCGAGGTCAACACGGGCTCGCCGGCACCGCCGGGCGGGGTTCCACCCGCCATCAACTGGAAGCAGTACGCGCTCGACAACGGCTGCACCGAGGAGGATCTCGCAGCCGCGGCCGCGGGTGATCCGGTCGGTCCGGACTGCGAGCCATTCGAGGTCGAGACCGGCGACCCGGACAACCCCATCGTGCTCGACGCAGACGGCTTCCGGATCGGTGGCGGCGTGGCGCTGCTGGTGCTGGGCATCGGCGAGTGGGTCCACCTCCGTGGGGCTGCGCACTTCGAGCTGGGCAGGACTGCGACGGTCCCGCTCGTCGGCGTCGTCGAACCGAGCGTGCTCGCCGGATCTGCCGGCTGATGTCCAGGCGGCAGTCGGGCTGACGGAGAAAGAGCTGAGCTTCATCGAGTTCGGTGCCCAGGACGTGTACGCGTTCCTCGGCGTCGGCGGGCCGCACTGGATTACCGAGGATCCGGACGACCTGACTAGCGACATCGTGTTCGAGTGCGATCCGACCCAGCCCGAGTCCGGCTGCGTGCCCGCCGACTGCGCGACCGACGAGGATCCGAGCGACGGGTTCGCCGCCGCCGAGCGACAACAGCGAGTGCCGCGCAGTGCGGAACGTCAACGCCATCGGCATCGCGGTCTCGGATCTCGACTTCGCGTTCGCGATGGGCACGCCGGTGCTACAGGCGGATCCGATGCGGTACTACACCCTGCGCGCGAGCATCGACGAGGCCGGACTCATCGGTCTCGAGGACGAGGGCCTGACGGCGGTGCTCAGAGGTGTGTCGTTCGAGGTCAACATCTCGACGCCGACGGTCTCGGCGTTCCCGGTGCTGCCCGTGATCGACTGGGAGCAGTACGCGCTCGACCACGGCTGCACCGCGGCCGACATCGCGGCGGCGGCCGCGGGTGACCCGATCGGTCCGGACTGCAAGCCCTTCGGGGTCAAGACCGGACGCGTCGACTCGGCAACGGCGAGCCCGTCACGGAGGACTTCTTCTACGACGGCCTCTTCATTCGCGCCGCGGTGCGGCTCGCCCAGATCGACGTCTTCGGCGTGCTCGTCGCGCGCGGCTCGCTGGCGTTCGTGCTCGGCCCGCGCGCCGACGTCACGCTCGTCAACGGAACCACGGTGACCGGCGTCACCACGATGACGATCGGCGGCGCCGACCTGTTCGGGTTCGTGGGCGTCAACGGCCCGCACTGGACGAGGACCCGATCACCCGCGAGATCATCTACACCAGAGAACGGCGACCTCGGGCGGCACGCGCTGCGACCCGGAGGTGGACGACCCGTGCGTGCTGGTGGAGAACGAGGACGCCATCGGGCTCGCGCTCGACGGACTTCGACTTCGGCGTGTTCGTGGGGGCGAAGCTCGACCCGATGAATCCGGCCGCGTTCGTCGCCGCCAACATCGAGATCGGCAGCCTCGACTTCGTCGGCATCCCCGACACGATCCACGTTAACGCCGTCCTCGCGGTCGCGCTGAATCTCGGCTTCGCGCTCGGCACCGGCGGAGCGGAGTTCTCGGCGATCGACTTCAAGGCCAGCTTCACCTACGACGAGGAGTTCGACGAGAACGACAACGGCACCCCGGGGGAGGAGGACCTCCAGGGATATCCGCCTCGACACCGGTGATCCGGCGAACCCGATGATCATCGACTTCGAGAGCAGCTTCATCCAGGTGCAGCTCGCGGGCTACATCGAGCTCCGGGACGACGAGCTCACGCCCATTGTCCGGGTCGACGGCATCTTCCTCCTGGGCATCGACCTCGACGCGGGCTCCGAGGAGTTCCGGCTGCTCGCGCTCGGCGAGATGACGATCGGGCCGGACATCGGGTCGGCCGACCCGGTGCTGAGCATCGGCGCGGTCGGCGTGCTGATCCTCAACAGGACCGGTGTCGCCGGCGACTTCACGGTCAACCTCGAGATCAACCTCAAGGACAGCGAAGGGGATCCGATCCTCGAGGTGGACGTCTACGCCCGCGTGATCTTCAACAGCTCCGGCACCGACATGACGCTGCGACTGCCGGACAAGCTCTTCGAGTACCTGACCGAGCTCGGCGAGGACACGGTCGAGGGTGTCGCGAACCCGGGCCCGCTGGCCGAGGACCTCCTCGAGCGTCTCGTCGCCTGCCCCGGCGGGCCGCCGGACGAGCTGCGCTGCGTGACGATCAGCGGCGCCGTGCCGAACCTCGTCTCGGGAACCCCCGGGCCCCGACGACGCCACGATCAACTGGCTGCTCGGCAACGGCGGCACGCCCAACGAGAGCGCGACCCCGGTCCGTACCTCGTCGCTGTCCTCGACGGCGAGCTGACGCTGGTCGGGTTCGCGAGCGCCAGCATTCTTCGGCGCGATCGCGATCTCCGAGACGAGCGGGTTCGAGCTCATCGCCGATCTCGACTTCCAGCTGGGGCCGAACCCCTCGGTCTCCGCTGACGGTGAATGCGCGCGCGATCGCGGAGCTCTCCTCGGCCGGGTTCTTCCTCGACGCGAGCGTCAGCATCAAGGCCAATCTGCTGTCGGTGTTCGACCTCGACGTGTCCGGCAGGATGATGATCGACACCCGCGGGCAGAGCACGACCTTCCAGCTCACGCTCTCGGGATCCGTCTCGATCCTGCGCGTCGTCACGCTCAGCGGCAGCCTCGTGATCTTGGTCGGCGGCGAGCTCGGCGAGGACGCCTGGTACATCGGCGCCAGCCTCTGGGCCAGCTTCGGACCGCTCGGCCTGAGCGCGAGCGGCTTCATCGCGTCGTGGGGGAGCTTCTCGTTCACGCTGACGGGGAGCATCGACCTCACGTTCCTCGGCACCGGTATCGAGGGCAGCCTGACGGCGCACGTGTCGTACTGCGCGCGGCCTGGCGGCGACCTCTTCAGCCGCACGTGCAGACGACGACGTCCAGCGGGAGTTGCTCGACAACGGCTCGCTGAGCCAGGAGACGATCGACCTCATCCAGTCGTTCCAGACGAGCAGTGGCCCGCTGAACCCCGGCGGGCGGACGTTCCTCGCCGCCCTCGGCGGCCGGGTGGCGATCAAGATCATCGGCATCACGCTCGCGGGCGTGGGGATCGACCTCGAGGTCGCCGGCGCGCTCGGCGAGCGCGTGGAAGTCCGGGCGACGTTCACCATCGAGACGATCTTCGGCGACATCAGCAGGACGGTGACGATCGCCACGTTCCAGCTGCCGGCGGCAGCTGATCAACGCCGACCCGGTGCCGCCGGTGCTCGCGACGCAGGACGGCAGCACGCTGATGCTCAACGTCGGCGACCGGGCAGTGAATCGCGCCGTCGCGATCGGCGAGATCGACGAGGCGTACGCGATCACGCAGTCCGGCACGACGGTGACCGTGTCCGCGTTCGGCTAGACCGAGACCTATACCGGCATCACCCATATCGAGGGCTTCTTCGGCGACGGCGACGACGAGCTCGTGGTGTTCCCAGAGGTCACGGCGACGTTGAACGCGACCGGCGGCACCGGTCACGACCGTCTCGCCACCGCCGGCAGCGGGGCGGCCACCCTCAGCGGCGGCGAGGGCGACGACGTCCTCATCGGCGGCCAGGCGGGAGACACGCTGAACGGCGGCCTGGGTGACGACTTCCTCGACGGCGGCGGCGGCGTGGACAGCCTGACGGGTGGCCCGGCCACGTTGCCGTCGGGCGAGAGCGACGACGACACGTTCTTTGGCTACGGGTCGCAGATGGCCGGCGAGACGCTCGCCACGGGAGCCGGGTTACGACCGCATCGAGGTCATCGGCCTGGACACCGCCGAGACGATCACGCTTCGCGCGGTGTCCGGCAGGCTCGAGCTCGACTACGACGGGAGCGGCCCGCTCACGCCGCTGAACCTCACCGGGATCGACGAGCTCCTGCTGCGGTTGAGCGGCGGCGACGACCTCACTGTCGACGGTGCGGTCGACACGGTTGGTCTCGAGGTGCTGACCATCACGTCTGCGCCGTTCCGCAGCCAGGTGCTCGCGACTCAGGCCGACGTCGACGCCGGTCTCGCAGCCGCCGTCGGCGATGTGCTCGTCACCGCGCTCGAGAGCTCCGACACGCATCACGATCAGCCTGTCCGGAGGCGACGACACGGTGCTGATCACCGCCGCGAACAGCCCGGCGCCGGCGACGTTCTCGCGGGGCGACGGCGTGTTCGAGGTCGAGACGACGGCGGGCGCTCCGGTGCCGACGACGAGCGTCGACTGGGTCGGCCACATCGTGTTCACGATCGCCAACACCGGGCTCGCGAGCAACGACCACGACGTGCTGACGATCCAGACGCTCGGCGGCAACGACGACGTGGCGGTGCGAACGCCTGATGACCGACACCACCCTCGAGCTCGGGGACGGCGCCGACGAGGTCGTCGTCGGCAGCGCCGCCACGTGTACGGCCGGCAGCTGCACGAACCCGAGCGGGGTCCTGTCCGGCATCGATGCTCCGCTGACTGTCAACGGCGGCAGCGGCTCAAACACCCTCGACCTCGACGACACGAACGACGACACCGGCGACACGCTCGTGCTGACCAGCGCATTGATCGACGGGCTCGACCTCCACGCCGACGGAATCGCCTACAGCTCGATCGCCGAGCTCGACATCCGGCTCGGCAGCGGCGGAGACACCGTCTCGCGTGCTGTCCACCTCGGCGGTGACGACGATCGAAGGGCGCGGCGGCAACGAGACCTTCGACGTCTCGTCCGACGCCCCCACCAACCTCGGCTCGCTGAACGACATCGCCGGCGCCCTGACGCTCGACGGCGGCCTCGGCGGCGGTGACGTGGCGACCCTCAGCGACTTCGGCGACGCCACGGGCGACACCGGCACGCTGACCTCCAGCAGCCTCACCGGCTTCAGCCCGGCTGTCGATCACCTACCTCGGCCTCGAGACGCTGCACATCGATCTCGGCTCCGGCGCCGACGACCTCACGATGTCGTCGGTGCACGGCGGCGTGACCACGGTCGACGCGGGCGGCGGCAACGACGACGTGGCCCTGCACAGCTCGTCCGCGAGCGCGACGATCACGATCAACGGCGACGGCGGCGACGACTGGATCGAGGTCCAGGCGACCGCCGGCGCGGTGACCATCAACGGCAACGACGACGACGACACGATCGAGCTCGGCAGCGCTGCTTCCTCGGATGTACGCACCGTGTCGAGCGGCGGCGATCTCGACGGCATCTCCGGCGCCGTCGTGGTGAACGGCAACGCGCCGTCGGCAAGCGACTCGCTGTACCTCGACGACACGGGCGACCTCACCGGCGAGAACGGCACGATCACCTCCAGCACGGTCACGGGCCTCGGACTCGGCGCCGCGGGGGTCACGTACACCGGCATCGAGCACCTGCAGATCGCGCTCGGGGTCGAGCGAGCACCACGCTCGACGTGACCAGCACCAACGGCGTCGGCGACGTGCCGGCCGGCACCACCGACACCGTGCTGCTGCTCGGCGGCGGCAACGACACGGTGAACGTGTCCTCCAACGCGCCCGCGAACACCGGCACGGTCAACACGATCCTCGGGCACCTGACGATCGACGGCCAGGGCGGCACGCGACACCGTGAACGTGTCCGACTGGGCGGACGCGTCCGACAACACCGGCTCGCTGACCTCTACGAGCCTGACCGGTCTCGGCATGGGGCCGAGCGGCATCACCTACGCCGGGCTCGAGTTCCTCAACATCGACCTCGGGTCGGGCAGCGACGACTTCACGATCGGGTCCACCCACGGCGGCCAGACGACGCTGGACACGCGCGACGGCGGCGACACCGTCAACGTGCGCACCATCGGCGGTCACACCATCGTGACGACCGGTGCCGGCGCCGACCTGGTGCTGGTGAGCAGCCTCGCCGACGCGGCCGACGGCGCGCTGTCGGATCCGACGGGCGCCGTGCCCGGAGGCGACGTCGACGGCATCAACGGCTTCCTCGAAATCGACGCGGGCGACGGACTCGACCGGCTCGTCGTGGACGACTCCGGCGAGACGGCCGACGACATCGGTCGTGTCACGAACACCGAGATCAGCGGCCTCGGCATGACGGTCGACTCGACCAACGCACCGGCCGATGCCGTGCACGTGATCACCGTGCGAGACGCGCAGGACGGCACCTTCACGATCACCGTGAACGGGCAGACGACCGCCGCCGATCGCGTTCGACGCCGCTCAGGACGTGGTGCGGGACGCGATCGTCGCCGCGCTCGGAGTGTCGGCGAACGACGTGACCGTCACGCGGTCGCCCGTGCTGCGCACCAGCGGCATCACATACCGCATCACCTTCGTGGGGGCGCTCGCCGGCCAGGCCGGTCGCGACCTCGGCACGCTGACGGTCGACGGCTCCGCCCTGGTGAGCGTGCCGGGTGGGACGGCGAGCGCCGTGCCCACGGCGATGACCGACGGCCGCATCCACTACGTCGCTTTCGAGGATCTCGACCTCGAGCTCGGCACGGCAAGCGACCAGCTCGCCCTCGACAGCACCGGCGCGGTCACGGACGTCGGCGGCGGCGGCGGCGACGACGTCATCGACGTCGAGACGATCAACCACCCCACCAGGATCGACGGCGACGGCGGCGACGACACGATTACCGTCAACCGGCAGCCCACCGCGCTACCGACGATCGGTAACGGCATTGCGGCGCGCCTGACCCTGGACGGCGGCAACGACTCCGACACCATCGAGATCCAGCTGGCCGGTACCGCGACGGCGAACATCGACGTCCTCGACAGCGGGTTCGTCGGCACGAACCGGCTCGTGGTGCAGGGAACGGAGGTCGTCGACCAGTTCCTGCTCCGCCGCGACCTCGTCGCCCTGCTCAACAACCAGCAGCTCGACGGTTCGTACCTGAACGCCGAGTACGTCACGTACGACGACGGCATCGACAGCCTGATCGTGAACATGCTCGGCGGCGCCGACCTCGTGGCGATCGACGACAACAGCTCCATCACCACGGTCAACGGCGGCGACGGCGACGACACCTTCCAGGTCGGCCAGCTCTTCGGCGACCAGTGCGCGTCCGACACCTTCGAGGGCGTCGCGAACGCGTGCTTCGATCCGGATTACATCCCGCCGGCGATGATCGACACGACGCAGGGGCTGCTGTCGAACGGGATCAGCGTCGACGCGACGCTCAACGGCGGCGACGGCGAAGACCTGTTCCTGGTGTTCCGCAACCGCGCGGTGCTCAACCTGAACGGCGAGGACGACGACGACACGTTCGTCATCCGCACGTTCCTCGAGGAGGACTCCGAGACGCAGGTGGTCGCCGGCGCAGGCGCCGACACCATCTCGTACGTGACCAACTCGCCGGTGAACGTCAACGGCGGCGACGGTTTCGACTCGCTGTTCGTCATCGGCACCGAGGCCGACGACTTCTTCGTCGTGACCGCCGCCGGCGTGTACGGGGCGGGCCGGTTCGTCGCCTTCGTCGCGATCGAGCGGCTCGGCGTCGACGGCGCAGAGGGCAACGACACGATTACGGTGCTCGCCACCCCGCCGGGCGTCGCCGTCGAGGTGTACGGCGGGCTCGGCAGCGACACCATCGACGTCGCCGGCGACGCGCCGGTCGTGGCGGCCGACGACCTGACCGGCCACAGCGGCCTGATCACCCATTCGGTCGAGTCCACGACTGGAACGTGGAACGGCCGGCCGGTCGACGGGATCGCCGCCGAGGTGGCCGACGACGACGAACCGGCGCTCGTGATCACCCAGAGCGGCGGGAACACCGTCGTGTCGGAGTCCGGCGAGGTCGACTCGTACACCATCGCGCTCACCCGCGCGCCGACCACCGACGTGCGCATCACCGTGCTCACCGCCGAGCTGACGCCCGATCAGCTGAACGACCGCGAGCGCAACATCCAGGTGTCGCTGGACGGCGTCACCTGGCTGTCCGCCGTCGAGATCATCTTCACGCCGACCAACTGGAACACCCCACGCACGGTGTACGTCCGTGCCCAGCACGACATCGCGCCGGAGAACGCGCAGACGACCGCGATCCAGCACGGGGTCCGGGGACAGATCGGCGGCGCCGTCGACAGCGCGACCGCGAGCACGCTGACCGCAAGCGGCGCGTTCGCAGGCCACGTCCTCAGCGGCGCCGAGGTCGTGATCACCAGCGGCCCGGGCCAGGGCGAGGCGCTGAGGATCCTGTCCCACACCGACGGCACGCTCACCCTCGACGGCGCGTGGGTGACGACGCCCACGAACGCGAGCACCTGGCAGATCCGCGGCATCGGCGGCTACGACGAGCTTCCGGTCAACATCGTCGGCGTGCTCGTGATCGACGACGACGTCTCCCAGGTCGTGATCCGCCAGACCGGTCTGGACACAGTCGTCGGCGAGGGCCGGCGCGACCGACAGCTACACGGTGGAGCTCAGCGCCGCGCCGTCCGCGACGGTCGAGGTGCGGATCGCCGCGCACAGCGACGTGTGCCTGTCGACGGCGTCGGACGCGAACGCCGACTGCGGCGACCTGACCCTCACCTTCACGACGACGGCGTGGGGGCCGATCACGGTCACCGCCGAGGCGAAGGTCGACGGGATCGTCGAGAGCTTCGAGTACGCGCGCCTCGAGCACACGGTCGGCGGCGCGGTCGTCGGCGTCGTGACCGTCCTCGTGACGGACCGCGACGTGCCGGACGTGCTGATCACCGAGTCCGACGGCGCGACGCAGGTCGCCGAGGGCATCGGCCTGCAGGACAGCTACACGGTCGTCCTCACGAGCGACCCGGGATCCGAGACCGTCACGGTCACCGCGACGTCCCTGCCGACCATCACCCAGTACGACCCGGAGGACGGCACGCCACGGATCACGCGCACCGAGCTGCAGGTCGAGCTGAGCGTCGACGGCGGGGCGACGTGGCACACCTCCGTCGAGCTCGAGTTCACCACCGGCAACTGGAGCACGGCGCGCACCGTGCTGGTCCGGGCGGTCGAGGACGCCGTGATCGACGGTCGCATCCTGCAGGCGTTCCCGGACCGGGCGCGGCGCGTACACGCGATCCAGGGGTCGCTGTACGTCGACGGCGGCGTGTCCGAGTTCGGGTACCCGCTCGCCAACTTCCGGCCGGTGCTGCTCCCGGGCGAGACCAGCTTCCCGCTCGTCATCACTCCGAACGAGGCGTTCGACGTGGTCGAGGGCCACGCGGTCGACCGCCTCATCGTCAACAACCAGGACGACGTCGCCGACCGGTCGATGACGTTGACGTCGGAGGCCGTCACCGGGCTCGGCATGGGCCCGGACGGGATCGAGTACGACGACCTCGAGGTGCTCGACATCCTGCTCGGCTCCGGCCGCGACGACGTGCTGGTCGTCGACACCCACACCGGGACGACGACGATCGAGACCGGCGCGGGTGACGACGCCGTCGACGTCGTCACGATCGCCGGCCACACCCGCCTCCTGCTCGGCGACGGCGACGACACGACCACGGTCACCGACGAGCGGCCTGCTCTCCGGCATCGACGCCCAGCTACTGGTCTCCGGCGGAGCCGGCGCGGACACGACGATCGTGGACGACACCGCCGACAGCGAGGACGACCTCGGCACGCTGACCCAGACCGACCCTCGTCGGTCTCGACATGGTGAGCACGCACCCGAACGACCTGTTCTCGCTCGAGCTCCGCGGCAGCCTCACGGCCGTCCAGCTGCACATCGTCGCGCACCGCCCGGCCACGCCCGAGGCGCCGGCGCTCGACATCGACGTCACGCTGACGCTCACCGCCGAGCAGCTCGCGGGCCTGACGGCCGAGACGCTGGCCGCGCTGCTGCAGGCAGCGCTGTTCCCGCCGGTGACGAACGCACCGCCGGGCGAGACGCTCCCGGGAGACGACGACAGGTTCGCCACGACCGGCTGCGGCACCGAGGGCACGACCGGCGAGCTCGACAGCCGCTGCTCGAGCAGCGTGTTCGTGTGGGCCTCCGGCGGCCTGTTCCTGATCGGGTTCCGCGGCGAGCTCGTGGGCCTCGACGTGGCCTTCACGGCGACGCCGGAAGGCGCGGGCACCGCCACCGACCTGCTGCGCACCGACGGCATCACCTACGACACGCTCGAGACGCTCGACATCAGCCTCGGCTCCGGCGACGACCGCTTCAACGTGCGCGGCACGCTTCCGCACACGCTGCTGGACACCGGCCCCGGCGACGACGTCGTGTTCGTCTCCGACGCCGCCGATCTCGGTGCGTTGCCCGCGGCGCTGCCGCTCGCCGGCCGCGACCTCGAGGCGCTGCACGAGGCCGTGCTGCACGGCACCGTGACCTACGACGACCTGACGTTCCACGGCTCGCTCGACGAGATCGACGGCGACCTCGACATCGACGCCGGCGCCGGCAGCAACACGCTCGCGGTCAGCGACCACGCCGACCCCGACGCCGACACCGGCTTCGTCATCGACGACCACTCGATCACCGGCCTCGCCGACGGCGCGATGACGTACACGGCGACCGGCGGCGACCTCGCCGGACAGGGCGCCTGGACGCGCCTCCACGACGCCGGGATGTTCGGGCGCGGCATCACGATTCATCTCGGCACCGGCAGCGACAGCGGCACGATCGACAGCGTCCGCGGCGGTGCGATCGCGTCCTCGCCGTTCGGCGCGACCGTCACCACGGTGTACGCGAATCAGGGCGCCGACGACATCACGGTCGACGCACCCGTCGTCGCGGCCGCGCTGCTCGTCGTCCACGGCGACGACGGCGACGACACGATCGACGCCGCCACGTCGAGCCTGCCGGTCGTCGTGTTCGGCGACGCCGGCTCCGACACGATCACCGGAGGCTCGGGCAACGACCAGCTCTTCGGCGACGACGCGCGCGTCCACTACGTGAAGCCGGCGGCCGCCGCGGGCTTCGACGTCGTCTTCGGCGGCGATCCGGACGGCAGCCTCCTGCCCGCGGTGCTCGACGCCGTGTTCCTCACGCCGGACCTGCTGCTCACGCGGGACACGACGATCGGCAGCGGCGACACGATCGACGCCGGACTCGGCAACGACATCGTGCTCGGCGGTCGGGGCAGCGACACCGTCCACGGCGACGGCGGCAACGACCTGATCCTCGGCGACTTCGGCCGGGTGGCCACGCGGATCGCCGGCGGATTCGTCGACGCGACGTTGCTGCCGCTGTCCCAGGAAGTCGCTATCCCACCCGTTCGAGTGGCTCTCGACCGACTCCACCAACACTGCAGACGCCGCGGGCGACGTCCTCCACGGCGACCAGGGCGAGGACGTGGTGCTCGGCCAGCAGGGCGGCGACACGATCTACGGCGGCACCGAGGACGACGACCTCACGGGCGGCCACAACGTCGTCGGCGGCCTGGATGCCGGCGACCGGATCGACGGCGGCGCGGGCGACGACGTCGTGCTCGGCGACAACGGGACGATCCTCCGCACCGGATCGGCGCTGTCCGTCCGCTTCCGAGCTCTCTGAATGGGACCATCGCCAGCTGGGTGACGGGCGACCCGCGGCTGAATCCGACCGGCGTCGAAGCCCGGGATATCACCCTCTTCGACCATCCCGGCGCCCCGGGCACGTCAGGCACGTCAGGCGACGACTACATCGCCGGCGGCCCGGACGACGACGTCATCTTCGGCCAGATCGGCAACGACACGATCCAGGGCGACGGGGACATCGACATCGTCAACGCGCCGAGCCCATGCGCCGGTGTCGGTACGGGCGTCGGGGCCTGCCGGGCCGGCACCGAGCTGCCCGTGAACGCGTCGCGCGACAGGGCTTCGGACGGGGACGACTACATCGAGGGCAACGGCGGCAACGACGTGATCTTCGGCAACCAGGGCCAGGACGACATCGTCGGGGGCAACTCCGGCCTGTTCGGTCTCCTCCTGGCGAGCGAGCGCCCGGACGGCGAGGATCTGATCTTCGGCGGCTCCGGGACGCGCATCGCGCTGGACGACCCCGGCGACGTGTCCACGACCGGCCACGCACGCGACGCCGACGTGATCCTCGGCGACAACGGCGCCATCTACCGCCTCATCGGTCCCGGCGGCCAGTTCCTGCAGTTCAACTACGACAGCTACGGCCCAGAGGGCACGCTGAAGGTGATCCCGCGGGCCGTCGTGCTGCTCGACTACAGCCCGACCGGTGACGCCCAGTACGTCTCGACCAACCCGGCCGACCAGGCCGTCTCGACGCCGGTCACGAACCTCCCGCCGAACATCACCAACGTCGGCGCGGGCGACTTCCTGCATGGCGAGGCCGGCGACGACATCATCCACGGCCAGACCGGCAGCGACCGGATCTGGGGCGAGGGCCAGTCCGACGACCTGTACGGCGAGTCGGGCTTCGACTGGATCTCGGGCGGCACCGGCGTCGACGGCATCCTCGGCGACGACGGCCTGCTGTTCACGAGCCGCAACGGGACCGCCGAGCCGCTGTACGGGATCGCCGTGGCGACGCAGACGACGCTCACGCTCAACGGCGACCAGCAGGACACGGTCATCAACGTGACCGGCGCCCTGAACAAGGCGGCCGACCTGGAGCCGTTCTACATCGGCCACAACGACGTCGTCTACGGCGGGCTCGGCAGCGACTTCATGCACGGCGGCGCAGGCGACGATGCGATGTCTGGCGCCGAGGCGCTGGCGTTCTACTACGTGGGTGACCCGCTGGCGCTGCTGGCGCAGTACTACCTGCCGGGCAACGTCCTCCAGCACGGCTTCCGCGACCCGGAGGAGCTTCCGCTACTTCGACGAGAACGACCCGTGGCGCAAGGTGATGGTGCCGGTCGAGCGGCGGCGGCACGATCGAGTTCCTGCTCAACTTCCGGGCGCGGCTGGCGTCGAGCAGCCCGGCCGCGGTGGTCGACGACGGCCGCGACGTGCTGTTCGGCGACGTCGGCCACGACTGGCTGGTGGGTGGCACCAACCGCGACATCCTGTTCGGCGGCTACGGCGACGACCTGCTACAGGCCGACGACGACCTCGACTCGACGTTCGGCACCGCCGACCCGCTCGCGAACGACAGGCCGGATCCGCGCACGACCGCGACCGGGCCGCCGTCGTTCGGGGACATCACCTTCGGCGGCGCCGGGCGCGACGTGCAGATCGCCAACACTTTCACCGACCGGCTGTACGACCTGCGTGAGTTCGACAGCTTCTTCGTGCCGTTCGCGGCGTTCGGCAACCCGACGGTCAACCGGTCGCTCCCGCCGGGGGGCGAGGGGTACCTGTACACCCTCTCCAGGGCGAACGGCGCCGACCGCACGCCCGGCAACACGCCCGGCAACGCCGCCCGCAACGGCGAGCCCTTCGGCGAGCTCGGTCTGGTCACCAACGCCGATGCCGACTGGGGCGATCAGAACGGCAGCCCCGTCGACCCGCAGCCGGGCAACCGCCCCGGCCAGCGCGACACCGGCTCGACCGCTGAGTACGGGGTCTGGACGGACGCCGACAACGGCTCGGCGGTGCAGCTGTCCGTCGCCGACGTGACCATCACCGAGGCCGACGTAGGCACCACTGCCGTCTCGGTGCTCGTGACGCTCTCGCGCGCGGCGACGGTACTGGTGACGGTCACGGTCTCGACGGCGCCTGGCACCGCGCTCGCCGCCAGCGACTACCAGTCCCGGACAGCGACCCTGACGTTCGCGCCCGGTGTGACGCAGCTCCCCTTCCTGGTGAACGTGGTGAACAACAACACGGTCGAGCAGACCGAGCAGTTCAGCGTCGTGCTGTCAAATCCGTCGGGGGCCACGATCAGCGACAGGACGGGGATCGTGACGATCGGGGACGACGACGGGCCTCCGGTCGCTCTGGTCGCCACTCAGGCGGCTCCGAACCCGACGAGCGGCGGGACGGTCTCGGCCGACGACCTGTCTGCCGCCCTCGACGCGGCCCGGGTGGTCTGGACGCGCACGGGCAAAGACACGACCAGCCTCGACGGAATCACGGTCGTGGTGGCCGACCTCCCGGGTGCGACGCTTGCCGAGGCCGATGGCACGGTGATCCGGCTGGACGTCGATGCGGCGGGCTGGGGCTGGGCGACCGCTGGGGCGCCGGGCGCCGGACGGATCGACCTAGCGACTGTGCTCGGGCACGAGCTCGGCCACGTCCTGGGCTTGACGCACGACGACGCGGACGTCTGGGCGATCATGGGCCCGGCGCTTGCACCGAGTGCAGCCCCCCCGCCGGCAACTGCCCTCCTCCGTCCCGGCCGCGCGCTCGGCACCTCGGTCGGCGCGTGCCCGCGGGCGACGCAGTGTCGCGCGGCCACAGAGCGGCTGCGCGGTGCTCATCAGCGTCCCCACTCCGGGGTGCGTGGCGGCCTGCGCTAAGGCGGCTACCCTGCAGGGTGTGGGACTCGCCTCCCGTGTGCTCGGGGCCTGCTGCACGCTGGTCGTGCTGCTCGCTGTTCCCGGCTTGGGCCCACGCGGCCGCCTTGGACGACCCCGCCGAGCAGTGGCTGCCGCGCTCGGATGGCGCGGAATGGGTTTACGAGTGGTCCGACAGCGCCTACTCGCCAACGCCGCGCCGCGAGCGCTACGTGATCCAGGGCCGCCGCGGCACGGCATTCCGCCTGGTTTGGGAGGAGGTCGGCTCCGCCGGCCGACCAGATGCCGAGCGCGGGCACCATGGACTTCCAGCACACCGACGCCGGTTTGGTGAACCTCAACTACCAGAGCACCCAGCCGCCGCCGGAGTTCCCGGTCCTGTGCCCATCGCCCAGCCAGTGCGGCAACAGCCTGGCGGGAGCGCTCTACATGCTGATCTGGGGGACGCGCTCGCCGGTGCTGGCCGAGCCGCTCATGAACGGCACGCGCTGGAACTCGCTGGGCGGCGTCCGGCAACGACGTCGCCACCGCCAACCGCTATCGGGGGCGGAGCAAGGTCGTCGTGCCGGCCTTCCCCGGCGGGGTGTCGGCCGCCAAGGTCGAATCGGACATCACCCAGGCCGGCGCCATCGGGGATCCCTACGGAAGCGGGGTGCGGACCGTGCACTGGGTCCGGGGCGTCGGTCCCGTAAAGATCGTCTTCCGTCACGCTGGGGGCGAGCTCAGCCAAGTGCAGCTGGTGCAGACGACGCTCAAGCCGCTGCCGCTGCCGCCCGCGGACAACCTGGTCCCGCTCAACCGCGGCGACAAAGGGACCTTCCGCTGGCGCAACAGCCGCCATATGCGACGTTGGTCGCAGCAGCGATTCGAGGTCTCGCAGGTCGTCAACAACACGGCGCGTGTGGACGTCGAGCACGTTTCGGGCCCGATCCGCGTGGCGGGCAGCTACATCTTCGCCACCCGGCTCAGCGGCGTTACGAATCTCTCCGCGTTGACGCGAGCGGCCACGCGCGCGGACTTTCCGAGCCTCGGTCCGCGCGGCCAGCCGCCCGACCAGCGCCGTCGCTTCTTCACGCCCTTCGATCTGATGACCTTCGGCTTCAATCCCGTCGTGCCGGCCTACGCTGCTCGCGGCGACAACTGGCGCAGCTCGCGGGCGAGTCGCGACTGGCGGGTCTTCGGTGTCACCGGCCGCTCGAAAGTCGCCGGCGCGCGGCTGGTCCGGACCCCCGCGGGCCGCTTCAGGGCCTTGGTCGTGCAGTCGCGGCTGACGCAGAAGGGCTTCCGCTTCGGCAGCGGCCGGCGAACGATGTGGTTCGCGCCGCAGCGGGGGCTGGTGAAGCTCGTCTTCCGCCACGGCGACGGCAGCGTGTCGACCGTCGAGCGGCTGCGGTAGAGGTTCGCCTGTGCGTGCCGTCACCGTGCTCGTGCTGGCGGTCGCGGTCCTCGGCGGCTGCGGCGGGGAGGACGAGGAGCGTGCGCGTGTGCGCGAGTTCCTGCGCGAGGCGAACGGCGTGATCCGGCTATCGGCCGACGAGTTCAAGCGCGCGAACCAGGCCTACTCGGCCTTCGCGCGCGGGCGGTTGCCTGCCGACGAAGCCGCGGTGACCGTCAGTTCGGCTGAGCGCGACATCCGCGCCGCACGGGGGAGGGTGGCCAGGCTCCGGCCGCCCAGCGACGCTCGCGCGTTGCACTCGAGGCTCGTGCGTGTGTTCGACATAAACCTCGGATTCGCGCACCAGACGCGCCTGCTCGCCGCCTATCAGGACCGTGCCGGCGCGACGCTCACACGGCTGCGCCGCTACGAGCGGAGCCTTCGCAAGGAACTGGCCAACGCCGAGGGGCCCGACGCCCAGGTGGTTGCCATGCAGCATTTTGCCGACGGCATGCAGCGGACGCAGCGCGATCTGCGCGCGCTGGATGTCCCGCGCCTGCTGCGCGTCCCGCACGCCGATCAGCTCCGGCGCCTGGGGGTGACGCACGAGCTCGCAGAGTGAGCTTCGCGGCGCCCTTGAAGCCCAGGACGAGAACCGCGTCGCGAAGTTGCTGGTGCGCTTCCGCGACCAGGCGAACGCGCGCCGGCCGCGGCGCGGCCCGAGCCGCCAGGCAATCGTCGGGTACCGGCAGCGCTACCGAGACCTCAACCACGCCTATGCCGATCTCGCCCGCGAGCAGGCCCGGCTTGAACGTGAGCTCGACTGAGCGTCTCGCGGTGTGCCTCCTGCTCCTGGGTCTGGCCGGGCCGGCGACCCTGGTCCCGGGCGACGCGCGCGGGCAGGCGCCGCTCCCACCCAGGCTGAGCATCGACCGCGCCTTCTCGCCGCCTTCCGGCGTGGCGCGTGACAGCAGCGCTGGCCTTTTCGCGGACACCCCATACGGCGTCGCCGTGGACGGGGAGCGCACCTACACGGTCGGCAACTCCGGCGGCAACGTGGTGATCATCGCCCGCAGGGCCGACGGGACCTACGACTCCGGCTTTGCCGGGGACGGCCGCCTGGATGTGTCGTTGGGCGCCGGCGCCGACGTCGGATATGCGGTCGCGGTCCTCCCCGACCATCGGCTGCGCGTGCTGGCATCGACCGTCGTCGGATCGTCCCCCGCCACCCACAGCGATGTCGCCGTGCTTGGCCTGAAATCCGACGGGAGTGACGACTCGTCGTTCGGAGGCGGGGACGGAAGCGAGGACGGACGCGTCAGTTTCCCGGTCGGCCCGAGCGACGACGTGCCGAACCGGATGGCGGTCGACGCCGCCGGCCGCCTCGCGATCGCAGGCTCCGCCACGGATGCCGCTGGCAGCGAGGACACCTTCATCGCGCTGCTCGGGGCGGATGGCAGCCCCGTTTCCGGATTCGATGACGACGGGTTGAGGGTCATCAATCGCGCGGGGGGCAACCTGGACGACCGAGGCGTCGACGTCGCCTTCCGACCGGGCGGCGGGGTGGTCGCCTTGCTGCAGGTGACCACTCCGGACACGAACGTGAGCAACGTCGCGGTCATGCGCGCCCTCAGGGAGAACGGCACAGACGACCCGGGATTCTCCGGTGATGGAGATCTCGTGCTCGACGTGGGGCAGACGAACACCTTCTCGGGTGGCCTGCTCATCCATGGGGGACGACTTTGGGCGACCGGCAGCACCAGGTTGGGCCAGGACACCGATGCGTTCCTCGCTCGAGTCGAGGCCGATGGCGGCGAGGTGCAGTTCCGTCGCTTCGACATGCGTGGCAGCCAGATCGCCTCCGACCAGGTCGTCGCTAGCACCGGGGCAGACCTGGACGTGCTGTCCGGAACGCTCGTGGTCGTCGGGTCGACTAACTACAACTCCCGCCTTCTCTGGTCTGCGGCCGCCTTCAACGGCCTCGAAGGAGATCTGGCCCAGGCGGGGTACGGGGACCTGGTCATCCCCACCACGGAGGAGTTCGCCAGGCTCGTGGATGTCGCCGCCGGCTCCGGCTGGCTGGCGGCGACCGGCCCATTGATCAGCTTCAATCCACTCGCTGCGCGCTTCGGCACGATGCGGCTGCTGGTAGACGCCGACAGCGCCGACAGCGCCGACAGGCCGACAGTGCCGACAGCGCCGACAGGCGATGCGACCTGGGGATCGACGTTCCGACGCCGCTCGAGCTCGAGTTCAGCGGCGACCGGCCCGCACCGGTGACGGTTCGCGTCAACAATCACGGCACCGCGCCGTGCATGGGCGACATCTCCCTCTCGCCGGGCTACGAGCTGAGGCTGGAGGGCCGCGCCGGGCCGATCGCGACCGGCATGCTCCTGCCGGGCGCGTCCTATCTCACTCAGGGTGCGCAGGTGGTCTACGGTGGATCGCGGCGCCGCTCGGACGTGATCGAGCTTCGGGTGAGCGCGGCCCGGGACGCCGACCAGCGCAACAACGTGCAGCGCCTGCGCGTCGTGTTCTCATACTGCGACCTCCGGCCCAGCCGGGTCGGCGCGTCCGGGCTTGTGCCCAACGAGGGCTCCCGCCGCTTCGAGTTCCTGCTTCGGAACATCGGGACCGCTCCCTGCCGTCGGATCCGCCTGAGCGCGGTCCGCGGAGCCCGCTCTCGCGGCTCGACGGACCCGTTCACTCTCGGGGCGGGCAGGTCGGCTTCCGAGGAGATCATGGCCCGTGTGGCGGGTCGGCCCCGCGTCGGGCGCCGGGTGAAGATGAGGTTCCGAGCGCAGGCGGACGAGGACGTGAACCCGGGCAACGACGCGGCCTCCGTCACCCCGCTGGTCGTCGGGGTGGGGGACACGGACGCGCGGGCGCCCGGCCGCCACGTGACAGGCTTCGAGGGCCGAGCCCGCCCGGGCGGCGGCCCGTTGAAGCCACGGCGCCTGCGCGTCACACGTGTGGACATCGCGGTGCGGCGCCTGGGCGGCGGCTGCCGCTGGCTGGCATCGCACGCCGCGCGCTTTCGCAACGCCGGCGCACCACGCGGCCGCGGCTGCAAACGGGCCGTCTGGCTGCGTGCACAGGGAACCAGGTCGTGGCGCTACCCGCTCGCACGGGCGCTCCCGCCCGGACGCTACGTCCTGTATACGCGAGCTACGATCGCGGCTGGACTGCGTGAGGCGTCGTTCAGCGCCCGCGACGGCAACGAGATCACCTTCACCGCGCGGTGACCGGGCCACGCCGATGCTACATTCGCGTGGCGGCGGCCCCAGGGCCGCCGGCATCCACGGTGGGCGTAGCTCAGCAGGTAGAGCTCCTGGTTGTGGTCCAGGCGGTCGCGGGTTCGAGTCCCGTCGCTCACCCTCCACCGGAAACCCGCTTCAGGAGCGGGTTTCTCGCGCTTAGGGGTCACCGGGTGTGTGCGCGACCGCCCTACCGAAGAGGTGCTGTCCCCAATACCGTCCCCAAAACTCTCCCCGGAACCTGGGCAGGAACTAGCGGAAGAGGCGGGAGGGCTGCGCCCGCAGGCGTGCCGGCCGTATCGCGGTACATCTACTGCGCGGGTGCTCTCAGCACCAGGTGACGTCGCAGACCGCCGGCGCCAATCGTCGATTTCGGCCGGGGCCGTTCGTGTAGGGGTGGGGGGTGATCGGACCGGTCTTGAAACCCAGGCAGCGGCATGGGTGTCGCTGCCCAGAGCGAAAGGACAGGGAAATGCGCAAGGTAGTTGTGATCAACCACGTCACGCTGGACGGTGTCATGCAGGCACCGGGCCGCCCGGACGAGGACACTCGGGGCGGGTTCGCGCACGGAGGCTGGGCGGTCCCGCGCGGCGACGATGCCATCGTCGCCAAAAAAACGGGGAGCGGATGGGCGGCGACCGCGCGTTTCTGTTCGGCCGGCGCACCTACGAGGAGTTGCTTGCCTCGTGGAACCGCCAGGGCGGCCCGTTCAAGGACGCGCTCAACAACGCACCTAAGTACGTCGCCTCACACGCCTCCAGGACGAGACTCGAGTGGCCGAACTCGACGCTCCTGCACGGCGACGTGCCGGCCGCAGTGGACGAGCTCAAACAAGAATCAGGCGGGAACCTCGTGATCATGGGCAGCGGTGAACTGGTCGGCTCCCTGGTTGCCGCCGATTTGATCGACGAGTACCTCCTGATGATCCACCCGCTCGTGCTCGGCACCGGCCGGCGCCTGTTCCCCGAAGGCCTGCGCATATCGTTGCGGCTCACCGATGGCATCACCACTACCAACGGTGTTCTGGTCGCGACCTATGAGTCAGCGAGGGACTAGAACTGTGAGGCCTCGCAATCGCTTCCTCACGCGGCGAACGCAAGCCCTCAGCCGGCGAAGCCTCTGGCCATGCAATCGCCTTGCCTTCCGCGCAATAACGATCCGGTAGGAAACTCCGCCACCTCCGCGACTGGTCGCGCGGGCGCCTCGAGGCGGTTACGCCGCCTGGCCGGTGCGGACGACGCCGCCGGTCGACAGCACGACCCCGTCGGCGCAGGACGCTTCAACCAGACCGTCCTGGAACTGCTCGTGGTAGAGCTGGGCGTAGAGGCCACCGTGCGCCAGCAGCTCGGCGTGGGTGCCGCGCTCGACCAGACGTCCCCGATCGAGCACGAAGATGACGTCGGCGGCGAAGATGGTCGACAGACGGTGTGCGATCGCGATCGTCGTCCTGCCCTCCATCAGCGGCTCGAAGGCGGCCTGGACGAGACGCTCGCTCGTGGTGTCGAGCGCCGACGTGGCCTCGTCGAGGATGAGCACGCGCGGGTCCTTGAGGACAACCCTTGCGATCGCGATGCGCTGCTTCTCGCCGCCGGACAGGCGGTAGCCGCGCTCCCCGACGAGCGTGTCGTAGCCGTCGTCGAGCTCGACGATCCGGTCGTGGATCAGGGCGGCTCGGGCGGCCGCCTCGAGCTCCTCCGCCGAGGCGTCGCGCTTCGCGTAGAGGAGGTTGTCGCGCACGCTCGCGTGGAAGAGGTACGTCTCCTGCGTCACGACGCCCACGATCTCGGCGAGCGACGCCAGCCGGATCCTGCGCACGTCTGTTCCGTCGATCTCGACGGTGCCGGATGTCGGGTCGTACAGGCGCGGAATCAGGTAAGAGACCGTGGTCTTTCCTGCGCCGCTCGGACCGACCAGCGCGGCCAGCTGTCCGGGCTCGATCGTCAGCGAGAGATGGTGGAGCGCCCGCCTGCGCCGTCGCCCGTTCGCGCCATCCGTCGAGTCGGCCGCCGCCCCGGCCAGTGGCGGGCTCTCCGGATACTCGAAGGTAACGTCGCGGAGGGCCACTTCGCCCCTGACGGAACGCGGATCGACGCGCACGGCGTCCGGCGCGTCGACGATGTCGGGCTCGAGATCGAGGTATTCGAAGACGCGCTCGAACAGCGCGAGCGAGGATTGGATCTCGACCGAGACCCGGAGCAGTTGGATGATCGGGAAGAAGAGCCGCGTCTGGAGCGTCGTGAACGCCACGATCGTGCCGGCGCTGATCGCGGGTCCGCTGCCGCTGTCGAGGGTGAGGCCGGCGACGAGGTAGATGATCGCCGGGGTGATCCCGAAGAAGGCCTGGACCAGGGCGAAGAACCCCTGGCCAGTCATCTGCTGCCGCACCTGCAGACCGGCCAGCCGCTCGCTGGCGCTCCGATAGCGCTCGATCTCGTCGGCGCGCCGCTCGAAGACCTTCGACAGCAGGATGCCCGACACCGAGAGCGTCTCCTGCGTGATGGCGCTCATCTCCGCCATGGACTCCTGCGTCTCCGCGGTGACGGCCCGCCGGACGCGCCCGACACGCCATGTCAGGAAGACGAACAGCGGCACCAGGATCAGCGAGACGACCGTCAGCTGCCACGAGAGGACAACCATCGCAACCAGGCTGCTCGACACGGTCACGACGTTCGAGAGGATCGAGGAAGCCGTGCTCGTGACCACGGTCTGGACGCCGCCCACATCGTTTGCGAGCCTCGACTGAATCTCGCCGGTTCTGGTGCCGGTGAAGAAGGCGAGCGGCATCGACTGAAGGTGGGCGTACAGGCGATCGCGCAGGTCCTGCATCACCCTGTTGCCGACGAGGTTCGTCAGATAGGTCTGACCGACGCCGAGCAGTCCCGAGACGATGGGGATGACGACCATGATCGCGACGAGCACGTAGAGCAGGTCGAGGTCGGGTCCCCCCTCGACGAACAGCGCGTCGTCGAATACGACCTGAATGAGCAGCGGGTTGACGATGCCCAACCCCGACGTGACCAGGATCGATACGAGAATCAGCGCGGTGCGGCCCCGGTAGGGCTGAAACAGGCCAACGATCCGCTTGACGAGTCGCGCCCGAGGTTCCTGGCCGTCGCTGGTCAACGCAAACGACGCTAACGGAACCGCACCGGCTTCATCTTGCGAGCGCCTCGAGCAGGGTCGCCGCGTCGTAGCTGCCGCGGTGCACTACGCCGTCGATGAAGAGCGTCGGAGTCCGAGCACCTCACCGGACGCGATTCCACTGCGCACGTCACGCCGGATGCGCTCGAGCACCGCGTCGCCGCCCCGCTCGCCCTCGAAGCGCGCGACGTCGAGCACGAGTTCGCTCGCGTGGCGGCGCTCAGCGGCGCGGAGGACCCCCTAGGCCACGGTCGCCAGGGCCTCGACCAGCGGCCCCTGGGACTCGCCGTCGATGAGGATCTCGGCCGTCATGAGCACGCGCTGCCCGCCGGCCTCGCTGGGCGCCCCCGCCGTCAGGCGCAGCTCGCCCGCCGCTCCCGGCTCCAGCTGCAGGGTCGAGTAGCCGTCGCTCGCGGTCCAGCGGGGCGGCGGCAGGAGGCGGGCCGAGTAGGTCGCAGCCCGCTCGAGGTTGTTGCGCAGCATCACGACGTACTCGAGGCTCGCGCCCGGCGCCACCGTCGCGACGTACGGGCGCAGCCGCGCCCAGAACAGGTCGATGTGGTGGTCGGCCGGCTCGGCCACGACCGCCCGGAATGCCTGCTCCTTGGTGGCGACGTAGTCCGCGTACTGATCCAGGGCGCGCTTGTCGCAGGCCAGCACGCCGTGGTGGCCCGGGCAGATGAGGTCGGGCTCGATCGCCCGCATCACGTCCACGCAGCGCCGGTGCATCGCGAGCTGGAAGCTGTTGCGGAACACGGTGGTCTGAAACGGGCGGGTCTCGATCCGGCCGGCGGCCTCCACCTCGTGGAGGAACCAGTTGTCCCCGGTGAACGCGACCGTCCTGCCGTCCACCTCGGCGCTATGACGGAGTGGAACTCGGTCTGGCCCGGGGCGTGGTGGAAGGTGAGCTCGAAGCCGCGCCAGCTAACCGTCTCGCCGTCGGCGAGCACGCGGTCGACGCGGATCGGCCTCGGGAAGACGCAGGGCGTGCTCGCCCACTCGGCCGGGTGCTCGAGGATCCGGGCCACCATGTCGAGCGCCCAGCACTCGGTGCCGTGATGGCGCTGCAGGTACGGGATGCCGCAGGTGTGGTCGTCGTGGATGTGCGTCGCGGCCACGAGCTCGATTGCGGTGACGCCGAAGCGCTCCTCGAGCTCGTCGAGGTGGTGCTCGACGAACCGCATCGTCTCGAACTGGTCGTGGTCGGCGTCGACGTGCATGTCCGCCCGTAGCCCGTGGCCGTAATCGATGAACAGCGCCTCGCCGGTGCCGCTCAGCAGCACGTAGAAGTTCGAGCAGGTCCAGGGGCCGCCCCAGAGCAGGTGCTCGGACAGCCGCTCGAGGCGGGGCTCGGGGAGGAAGGCCGTCTCGGGCGCCCGCCGCTGGCTGCCGGCCGTTTCCATGCCGCCGCCCAGTCGCACCACGTCCATCAGGCGCTCGCGCAGGCGGTCGATGTCGCGACCGGGCGCGTCGATCGGCTCGCCGTGGGACGGCAGCGCCAGGTCAGGCGCGCGGCGCCGCAGCGCGTTCAGCGACTGCAGCGTGAAGGCCACGCCCGCCATGTCGCCGTAGGAGTACTCGAGCGCGTGCAGCTGGTACACGTGGCCGCCCGCCGCAAACAGGTCGCCAGTGAAGGCTACGGTGCTGCCGTCGATCTCGGCGATCAGGGCGCTCGAGCCGAACGTGTGGCCCTTGGCCGGCAGGACGTGGAAGTCGATGCCGCGCCAGTGGAAGACCTCGTAGTCCTCGAGCACCGCGTCGACCGCGATGTCCCGGCCAGGCGAGAAGAACGTGTTGCGGTCGTTGTAGTTGTCGAAGATCCGCCTGGTGAGCCAGAACGCCTCGGCGGACTCGAACAGGTAGCGCTCGTACTCGGGCACCGCCACCTTCGCGCCGTGCTCGGCCACGAGCCCCGGCGTGCCCCAGCACTGGTCGCGGTGGTGGTGGGTGTGGAGCACCCACTCGAGCGAGCTCACCCCGGCGTCGCCGAGCAGCTCGCCGACGCGCCCGCTGCCGGCGTCGATCAGCAGTCCCGCCTCGCCTTGCCGGACGAGGTAGACGTTGCACGTGTCGCGCAGGACGTAGAGGTGCGCGGAGAGCCGGCTGAGTGGGCGCAAGGGGCTCGCGAGTGTACTGCCGCGGTTCGCGGGCCGATATGGGCAACTACGAGGGCGGGCTGGGTGGCGGCAGACGTTCCGGGCACCTTCGCTGCACCGCCGGGCGTAGCGGACCGGTCCGGCTGCAACCCAGGGGGTAGTCGAAAGATCGGCCCAGCGACCGACGACACACGCGCCGGCGGCGGAAACCATACCTGCATGGAACTCCGGCACCCTGAGGTACTTCGTGGCCGTCGCCGAGGACTGCACTTCCGACGTGCGGCGGAGCGACCCCACGTGGCGGTGATCGCCAAACCGGATCAACGGTCCGGCCACGCACGACTAGCTTCGAACGCATGACCGATGCCATCGTTGTCGAGGGGCTGGAGAAGTCGTACGGCTCCGTGCGCGCCCTCTGCGGCGTGGACTTCTCGGCGGGCACCGGCAGCGTGCTGGGACTGCTCGGCCCCAACGGGGCCGGCAAGACGACCGCGGTGAGGATTCTGGCCACGCTCCTGAAGCCGGACCGCGGCACCGCGCAGGTCGCCGGGCTCGACGTCGTGCGCGACGCCGCGGCCCTGCGCGCCAAGATCGGTCTCGCGGGCCAGTACGCCGCCGTCGACGAGAACCTCACGGGCCTCGAGAACCTGGAGATGGTCGGGCGCCTGTACCACATGCCCCGCGCCGCGGCCCGGGACCGGGCGCGCGAGTTGCTCGAGCGGTTCGAGCTCACCGAGGCCGGCAGGCGAACCGTCAAGACGTACTCCGGCGGCATGCGCCGCCGACTCGACCTCGCGGCGGCGCTCGTGTTCCGCCCGCCGGTGTTGTTCCTGGACGAGCCCACTACCGGCCTCGACCCCCGCAGTCGGCTCGGGCTGTGGGAGACGATCGAGGGGAGGGTGGCTGCGGGCACGACCGTGCTGCTGACGACGCAGTACCTCGATGAGGCCGATCGGCTCGCCGACCGGATCGTGGTGATCGACCGCGGCGCCGTGATCGCCGAAGGGACCTCGGACGAGCTCAAGGACCGAGTCGGCAGCGGGTGGCTCGAGGTGAATCTCGAGCACGCCGAGCAGGCCGAGCGCGCCATCGACGTGCTGGCGGCGATGTCCGACGAGCGACCGACGCTCGAGGAGCGCACCGTACGGATGCCGGTGGGCGCACGGTCGGGCGTGATCGCCGCGGCGGTGCGTCGGCTCGACGCTGCCGGCGTCGGGATCGAAGACATCGGGTTGCGTCGGCCGACTCTCGACGACGTGTTCATCGCCCTCACAGGCCGGTCCGCCGAGGAGGCGCCTCCCACCGAGATGCCCGAGCCGATCGAGGAGGCCGCATGAGCTCGCTCGCGATGAGTGTGTCGGACACGCTGGTGCTCGCCAAGCGCAACCTGATGCGGATCCCGCGACAGCCGGACCTGCTCATCGCCTACACGATCCAGCCCGTGATGTTCGTGCTGCTGTTCGTCTACGTGTTCGGCGGCGCGATCGATTCGGGAAGCCTCGACTACGTCGACTTCCTGATGCCAGGCATCATTGTCCAGTCGATCGCTTTCGGCGGGTTCGTGACCGCCCTCGGGCTCTCCGATGACGTGAGGAAGGGCCTCATCGACCGCTTCCGCTCGCTGCCGATGTCGCGCGCGGCCGTGCTGGCCGGGCGCACGTTCTCGGACATCCCGCTCAACTGCCTGTCGCTGGTCGTGTTGCTCACGGTCGGGTTCATCGCCGGGTTTAACTTCATCGACTCCGACGCCGGCCAGGTCGCGCTCGGGATCGTGCTGCTGATCCTGCTCGGCTTCGCGTTCTCGTGGGTGTTCGCGCTCCTAGGGCTGTTCTCTTCAACGCCCGAGACCGCGAACTCCATCGGCTTCGTGTTCCTCTTCCCGCTCACGTTCGCCTCGTCCGTGTTCGTGCCCGCGAGCACCATGCCCGACGGCCTGCGGCAATTCGCCGAAGCCAACCCCTTCACCACCTGGGCTGACGCGCTTCGCTCGCTGTGGATCGGCACGCCGGCCCACACCGACGTGTGGGTGTCATTCATCTGGTGCTTCGGGCTGATCGCGATCTTCGCCCCGCTGGCGGTGGAGCGCTACCGCCGGGTGACCGCGAAGTAGCTCAGCCGGCGCCCTATGCGATGACCCGGTCGATGGCCTCCGTCGCCTGGGCGCGGCGGTCCGTTGCTGCGACCGGACGGCACGCATCACGACGACCGCGTCCTACCGAGCGCAGCGGGCCAGGAGACCGTGGCGCTGATGGGCAGCCCGGCACCGTGGGCCTCGTGTCATCGGAGTGTGCGGAAGAACTCGCGGACGTCGGCGATCAACAGGTCGGGTGCCTCCATGGCGGCGAAGTGGCCGCCGCGGTCGAACTCCGACCAGTGCACGATGTCGTTGCTCTGCTCCGCGTAGCGCCGGATCGAGATGTCCTCGGCGAAGAGGGCGACCCCGGTGGGAACGCCCGACGGCTGCGGCCACGCACCGGAGTGCTTGTCCTCGTAGTAGATGCTCGCCGAGGACCCGGCGGTGCCGGTCAGCCAGTAGAGCATCACGTTCGTGAGTATGCGGTCGCGGTCGATGGCGCCCTCGGGCACCTCGGAGTCGTGCGTCCACTCCTGGAATCTCTCCATGATCCACGCGAGCTGCCCGGCCGGTGAGTCGGTGAGCCCGTACGCGAGCGTCTGCGGGCGGGTCGACTGGATGCTCGCGTAGCCGGAACCCTCATCCATGTAATGGGCTATCCGGTCGACGCGCGCCCGCTCGGAGTCACTGAGCTCCGCGAGCTCTGACTCCTCGAGCGGCGGAAACGGCATGAATCCGACCGAGGCCGCGTTGACGTGCACGCCGACGACATGGTCGGGAGCCGCCCGGCCGAGGTCTGGGGCGATGATCGCGCCCGCATCGCCGCCCTGCGCGCCGTAGCGGTCATACCCGAGCCGGCTCATCAGCTCCGCGAAGGCGCCGGCGACGCGCCCCGCGGACCAACCGGGCTGGCTTGTCGGCCCCGAGAGCCCGAAGCCGGGGATCGAGGGGATCACCAGGTGAAAAGCGTCGGCCGGGTCCCCGCCATGCGCGCGCGGGTCGGTCAGGGGCCCAATGATGTCCAGGAACTCGACGATCGAGCCCGGCCAGCCGTGGGTGATGATCAGCGGCAAGGCGTCGGCCTCAGGGGAACGGATGTGCAGGAAGTGCACGTTGGCGCCGTCGATCGTGGTGGTGAACTGCGGGAGCTCGTTGAGCCGCGCCTCGTGCTCGCGCCAGTCGTAGCCGGTGCGCCAATACTCCGCCAGCTCCCTCAGGTAGCGCAGCGGCACCCCGCGGCTCCAGCCCTGGCCCGGGAGCTCGCCGGGCCAGCGCGTGCCCGTCAAGCGGTCGCAGAGGTCGTCGAGGTCGGCTTGGGGCGTCTCGATGCGAAACGGCTGAATCTGGGTGTCAGACCGATGCGGGGCTTCCTTCATGTGTGGCACGGGGTTCTCTCCTGTCACGGACGGAATGAACTGTTCCGTTCCAATGATGGCAGAACAGAATCCTCCGTTCCATATATTCTGCAAGCATGAACGAGCCGAGCTCGGCGCCGTTGAGTGGCCGACGCGCCCAAGCGGCGCGCAATGACAAGCGGATCCTGGAGGCCGCGCGCGAGGTGTTCGTCGCCGATCCGGCCGCGCCGATCTCGGCCGTGGCCGAGCGAGCCGGCGTTGGCATAAGCGCCCTCTACCGTCGCTACGCCAGCAAGGAGGACCTCCTTCGCAAGCTGAGCGCGGACGGCCTCGAGCGCTACATCGCGGCAGCCGAGGCAGCCCTAGCCGACCAGGGCGACCCCTGGAGCGCCTTCGCCGAGTTCATGCGGCGCATCGTGGACGCCGACACACACTCACTGACGCTTCGACTGGCCGGGACTTTCGAACCCACCCCGGAGATGTACCGCCGGGCAGAACGGGCCCAGCAGCTCAACTTGCAGCTGCTCGAGCGTGCCCAGCAGGCCGGCGCCGTCCGCCCCGACCTCGCGGTCGACGACCTCTCCTTCCTGTTCGAACAGCTCGCCTCCGTGCGCGCCGGAGACGAGCAACGGACCCACCGGCTCCGCCACCGCTACCTGGCCCTGCTGCTCGACGCGCTCCACGCTCCGTCGACTGCCCCGCTGCCCGGCCCGGCGCCCACATGGGACGAAGTCCGCCAGCGCTGGCAGAGCGCTCGTTAGGTCGCAATTCCACTCCTGCGCCGTTTCACCTTGCTCTGCGCTGCCGCCGCCTCACCCCGCCAGCACGTCGTACGCGAAGCGCACCACCAGGGCGCCGTCGCCGACGGCTCCGGCGACGCGGTTGGAGGCGCCGGCACGGACGTCGCCGGCGGCGAAGACGCCGGGGCGGATCGTCTCCAGGAGGTAGGGCTCGCGGTCGGTGAGGGGCCAGCGTAGGTAGCCGGGGCAGTCCGCGGCGCCCTGGCCGCAGAGGAGGTAACCGGCGGAGTCGACGGCGAGCATGCCATCGGACGGCTCGGTGCAGGGCTCGGCGCCGATCATCACGTAGACCGCGGTGCACTCGACCTCCTTGGCCGCGCCGTCGCGACGGTCGTGGACGGTGACCGACTCGACGGTGGCCGAGCCATGGACGGCGGTCAGCTCGGTTTCCGTCATCACCTCGATCCGGGGTGAGCGCTTGATGCGGTCGACCAGGTAGTGGGACATGGTCGACTTGAGGGTCTCGCCGCGGACGACGACGCGGACGCTCCGGGCGCGGGTGGCGAGGTTGACGGCGGCCTGGCCGGCGGAGTTGCCGCCGCCGACCACGATGACGTCCCTGTCACGGGAGCGCTCGGCGTCGCTGGGCATCGCGGCGTGGTAGACGCCGGCGCCGCGGAACCGATCGACGCCCTCCGCGTCGAGCTCGCGCCAACGCGCGCCGGTCGACATCACCAGCGAGCGTGCGAGCACGTGCTGGCCGTCGTCGAGGTCGACCCGAACCAGGCCCTCGGGGCCGTCGGCCAGCTCGACGGCGGGGTGGAAGCTCGAGAGCACGGCGTCGAAGCGTCGGGCCTGGAGGGTTGCCTTCGTAGTCAGCTCCCGGCCGCCGATTCCGCTCGGGAAGCCGAGGTAGTTCTCGATCCGGGCGCTGGTCCCGGCCTGGCCTCCCGGTGCCCAGGACTCGGCTACGAAGGTGCGCAGGCCCTCCGAGCCCCCGTAGACGGCCGCCGCGAGCCCCGCCGGCCCGGCTCCCAGCACGACCAAGTCGAACCGCTGGCCGTCGACCTCGGCGCGCAGCCCCAGCGAGCGTGCCACCTGGGCCGCCGACGGGTTGCGCATCACGTTGGTCGCGTGCACGAGCACCGGCGTTTCCTCGCGTGGGATGTGCAGCCACTCGAGCAGGCCGGCGCTCTCCTCGTCGTTGTCGACGTCGTACCAGCGCACCGGCAGCAGATTGCGCTCGAGCAGGTCGCGCACCTCATACGCCCGGCGGGAGCCCCGCGGCGCGATCAGCCGCATCACGCCGTGTCCTTCTGCCTCGTGCCAGGCGCGCCGGGCGAGCAGGGTGCGGAAGAGGTGCTCGCCGAACTCGGGCCATCGGGCGACCATGTCGCGCAGGCCGGCGCGGTCGAAGGCGATCACCTCGGTCGGCTCGACCGCCACACAGGCGCTGATCGTCGGCTCGCCGGTGAAGACGGCGATATCGCCGATGAAGGTCCCGGCATCGGCCTGGGCGACGTGGACGTCCTTGCCCGGCTTGCGGTCGACGAACTCGACGAGGCCACGCTCGAGCACGAAGAAGGGGGAGTCGCGCACGGCGTGCTCATAGAGCACCTCGCCCGGCTCGAACGACTTGCGCTCGCCGCCGAGCTTGTGCAGCCAGGCGAGCTTGGCGTCGGAGAGCCGGGGATAGAGGACCTCGTCGGTGAGGTCAGGGAAGTTCTCGCTCCGGAGGATCTGAGTGGTTGCCACGCTTCGAGGCTACCTACCGTCCGCTGCGGGACTTACCGGACCTTCGTCCCCGGCGAGCAGCGCGGTTAGGTCTGCGTCAGGCGCCTCGGCGCGCCTGCCCCGCTTCGCTGCTTCGCCTTCGCGGACGCATCCGTGTCGGAAGCTGCCTGGTCTCCCGATGGCCGCCGGCTGACCGGCCCGACTGGCAGCCGCTTCGCGGCCGTGACCGAGCGCGAAAGGGGGGCTTGCGCCCCCCTTGTCGCGAATCGCTAGAACAGACTCGTCAGCTGACCGCGGATCGCCCCGCCAGGGAACGCCTCCGTGTGGTAGTTGACGTAGAACCCCGCGGGGTTGCCGCAGATTTCGGCGGGGTCAAACATCCCCCTTGGGGCGCCCGTGTCGAACTGCGTGAACAGTCGACGAGTGCTCATGCCGTCAAAGAAGTCGACGACGACCGGGCCGATGACGCCGGCGGCACCGCGGTGGATGTGGCCGAGAATGAACGTCTCGCGCGCGGGGTTGCCGATGACGGTGGTGAAGCTGACCCTCGTCCCGTCGATGTGCACGAGCGTGGCGCCGGACGCTCGCGAGTCGACTGGGGGCACCTCGTTGCCGGGTTTAAGCACGGCGAACGCCGTGCACTTCGTCGAGGTGGTCTCGGCCGCGGCGGGAATCGCGGCCACAATGGCGACCAGCACCGCAAGGACGAGGACCGCGAGCAGCCTTCGGACTGCGACCACGGGCATCCCTCCTTAAGTCGAGAATTGGAAGCCCTCCCGCGCCGGTGTACGCCGGCAGCCGCGATTTGGTTCGGCCGCTGAGCGATTCAGCCGGCGGCGGGTTGCGGGAGGGGCACCGGCACCGAGCCGGAGGCTGGGGTCAGCCCGCGCGACGGGGGCGTAGCAGCGGCAGCGTCTCCTCGCCGGCGAACTGCTCGCCGGTCACGCCGGTGATGAAGCGGCCGCCGCGGATCAGGCCTCTGGCCTCGAGGCGGCGCAGGGCCCAGAGGATCTCGCGCCACGGGACGGCCAGGCGTTCCTTTAGGTAGACGTCGCGGAACACCACCCCCCATCGCAGCAGGAGCTGCCAGGCGACGGTCTCAGCCAGCTCCTCGATGTCGTCGATCGGCTGAGCGGGCGGGAGCAGCGTCCAGCGGCCCTCCACGCCCTGCCGCCAGGTGCCGCGCCGGCCGCGTGAGCCGGGACGGGGGTTGGGGCGCTGCCGGCGGGCGAAGCGGGTGCGGGCATTCAGGAGGGATCGGACGGCATTGAATCCGTCGGCGGCAACCAGCCCCCGGGCGACGCCGTCCCAGAGGCCTTCCTCGACCTCGGTGGGGAGGCGACCCGTGACCGCCTGGAGGTCGGAGTGGAACAGGGCGCCGTGTCCGCGCAGGGCATCGAGCACCTCCCGTCCGGAGCCGACATCGGGTTCGGCCGGCGCCACGGCGCCGCGGTGGGCCTGGAGAAGCCAGTGCAGGTCCTGGCGCAGCATGAACGTGATGGGCGTTCGGCGGGACGGTCGCTTGCCCGAGAGGCGAGGTTCCCCGGCCGCCGGATCATCACCGTCGGGAGCGGGCTCGAGCACGGACAGCCGGCCCCAGACCACCTCTCCGGAGAAGCAAAGGTCGTCGAGCCACTCGGGGCGATACGCCTCGACCCGCTCGGCGAACAGCCGCTCCCATTCCCCGGCCGGGTGTTCGAAGCCCTGGAGCTGCTCGATCACCTCCGCCAGTCCGGCCCGGCCGTGGCGTCGGGTCCCCGGAGCGGCGTGCAGCCAGGACTGGAGGAAGCCCTGCCACTCCTCCTGGCTGATGGGGCGCACCTGGGCACGCCGGCGCTCCCGCGTGTAGCCGTGTATGCGGGCCAGCAGCCGGCGGGCGCACCACTGCTCGCCGCGCTGGGGCTCGAACCGTCCGCTTACCACGAACCCGCGTCCCCGAAGCGCCTCGAGGGCGATCGTCGCCGAGGACGGCGAAAGACCGGTGGCGGCGGACAGCTCGTCGACGGTGACGGGACCGGACACATCGAGATGGCCGCGCACGAGTGCGATCGCGGCATCCTCGGCGGCGCCTGCGTCGAGCACGGGGACCAGGCCTGGCGGGAGTGGGTGATCGGGCTCGAACCGGGCGCCGGGGAAGAGGGCCTCGACCTCGGCCCTGCGCTCGGTGGCGGCCCACAGGACGTGGTCGGCTCCGTGCACCTCGAACGACCGCCGCGCACTCGCAAGGGCGTTGAAATGCTCGGTCCACTCAGGCCGCGGGCTGCCTACGACGAGGGACAGGAGCAGGTCGTGGAGCTCGTCGGGGTCGCGCACGTCCGGCATCGCCTCGTCTCGCACCCGCTCGATGGCGTCCGCGTCGAGCCGGCCCAGCTCGCGCGGCTCCACCGGCAGCCCTCGCCGCAGGGGCACGGCCCGCGACCGGCGCTCGCCGATCTCCGTGTCCTCGTCGAGGTAGGTGTAGGGGGCGCCGCCCAGGATCTCGTGGGCGAGCACGCTCGGCTCGACGGTTTCGACGAAGTGGAGGCGAACCGTCCCCTCCTCGAACCGGCGCAGCAGCGCCTTGAGCCCCTCGATGTCCATGGCCTCGCCCAGGCAGTCGCTCATGGTCTCGCGCACGAGGGGGTGATCGGGGATGTCGACGGGGCCGGCCGGGGCGTTGTCCTGGCAGGCCGCGAGCGAGGGGAACACGGCGGCCATCAGGTCGTCCGACTCCATTCGCTGGATGTTGAAAGGGTTGATCCGGCCGCCCTTGCGGCGCAGCACGGCGAGCGACCGGTTGAGGTTCCACCGCCACCGGGCGGTGAACATCGGGCTGCGGAGCACGGCCTGGGAGACGGCGTCCTGCACGTTGCGCGAGCGAAGGAAGGCGGGCACGTCCTCGAGCGGGAACGAGTGCTGGGGGCCGAGCGAAAGCAGCACGGCGTCGTTGCTGGCCGCCGCCTGGAGCTCGAAGTCGAACGTCAGGCAGAACTTCTTGCGCAGGCCGAGGCCGAGCGCCCGGTTGATCCCGGCGCCCAACGGAGCGTGGACGATCAGCTGCATGCCGCCGGTCTCGTCGAAGAAGCGCTCGAAGACGATGTCGTCCTGGCTCGGCATCACTCCGCCCAGCTCGGCCCGGCCGGTCGCCAGATAGTCCACGACCAGCGCGGCGGCCACGAAATCGACACCCGACGCCTCCTGAACGAGTTCGATTGCGGCGTCGCGCCCGGCGGCGTCGAGCCGCTCCGCCACCGCGCCCCGCAGCCGGGACACCTCCTCGGAGAGCTCGTCGGTGCGGCTCGGCGCCTCGCCGAGCCAGAACGGGATCGTGGGGTGCCTGCCGGCCGCGTCACGCACCCGCATGACGCCGTTCGTCACCTGCACGATCTGCCACGGATGGGTGCCGAGGAGGAACACGTCGCCCTGCTGGGACTCGATCGCGAAGTCCTCGTTCACGGTGCCGACGAACACGTCACCGGGCTCCATCAGCACCCGGTAGTCGCCGGTCTCCGGAATCGCTCCGCCGGAAGTGAGCGTGGCCAGCCTCGCTCCCCGGCGGCCGCGGAGCCGGCCGTTCACCCGGTCGCGATGCAGGTAGGCCATGCGGCGCCCGCGCCCGGTCTCGATGCCGGCCGACACCAGTTCGACGACCTCCTCGAACTCCTCGCGCGTGAGCCGCCGGTATGGCCAGGCGCGTGTGAAGAGGCCGAACAGCTCGTCCTCATCGACGCCGTCGTCGCCCCTCGCCGCCGCCTCGGCCACGATCTGCTGAGCGAGGATGTCGAGGGGTTGCTCGGGAGGATGCAAGGCATCCAGGCGTCCGCGCTTGACCGCGGCCAGCAGCGCGGCGCACTCGACGAGCTCGTCGCGTGTGGCGGGGTACACGATCCCGCGCGGCACCCCGGTGCGGTGGTGGTTGGCCCGGCCCACCCGCTGGAGGAAGGTGGCGATGCTGTGCGGTGAGCCGATCTGACACACCAGCTCGACCGGCCCGACGTCGATGCCGAGCTCGAGAGAGGCGGTGGCCACCAACGCCCGCAGGTCGCCCGCCCGAAGGCGGTGCTCGACCCGCTGGCGGCGCTCCCGCGACAGCGATCCGTGGTGGGCCGCCACCTGATCCTGGCCCAGCCGCTCGCCCAGCTGGTGCGCGACACGCTCGGACAGCTTCCTGGTGTTGACGAACACCAGGGTCGTTCGGTGGCCCGCCACGTGGGCGGCGATGCTGTCGAGGATCTCGTCGAACTGATCCCCGGATGTAGCGGCCTCGAGCTCCCCGTCGGGCAGCTCGAGCGATAGCTCGAGGGGGCGGCGATGCCCGCTGTCCACCACGGCAGGCAGCGGCTCGTCCGCTCCCACCAGCAGGCGAGCAGCCGTCTCGATCGGCCTGACCGTCGCCGACAGGCCGACCCGGACGGGCGGACGCTCGGTCACGGCGCGAAGCCGCTCGAGCGAGAGGGTGAGGTGCGAGCCGCGCTTGTCGCGCGCCAGGGCGTGAATCTCGTCGACGATGACGGTGTCCACGGTGGCGAGGGTCGCCCGCGACCGTTCGGCGGTCAGGTACAGGTACAGGGACTCGGGCGTGGTGACGAGGAGGTTCGGGGGTCGGCGGACCATCATCTGCCGCTCCCACGACGTCGAGTCGCCGGTCCGCACGGCGACGGTGATGGGCGCCGGCTCGTAGCCGAGCTCCCGGGCCACCTCGGCGATCTCGGCGAGGGGCTCCTCGAGGTTGGTGTGGACGTCGACCGCCAGCGCCTTCAGCGGGCTCAGGTACACCACCTGGGTAACGCCTTCGATGGATTGGCCGGCCTCGTGGGCGTGATACAGGGAGTCGATGGCGGCGAGGAACCCGGCGAGCGTCTTGCCCGAGCCCGTGGGGGCGCAGACCAGCGTGTCCCGGCCGCCGCCGATCGCCGGCCAGCCCCCGGTCTGGGCCTCGGTGGGCCCGTCGGGAAAACGCCGCTCGAACCACACCCGTACGGCGGGATGGAATTGCTCCAGAACATCGGGCGCCCCGGAGCCGGTCGGCGTCGCTGGCAGCGAGCTCACTGACACGCATGGCATTCTCGCAGCCATGAATTGCGGTTCACCGGCTCGGGTAGGGCTCGTCGTCCATCCCCGTCGCGACGTCGAGGTCGCGATGGCCGCCATGCGAGCGTGGGCGGCGGCGCACGGCGTCGCGCTCGGTCAGGTGCTGATCCCTGGCCAGACCCGCCGGGTGGCGGAGCCAGTCGACGTCGCATCCTGTGACGTGGTCTTGGCCCTGGGCGGGGATGGGACCGCGCTCGCCGCCCTACACGCCGCCGCGCCCGCCTCTCGGCCGGTGCTCGGGGTGGCGTGCGGAAGCATCGGCGTGCTCACATCCGTGCCGGCCGAGAGCGTTTCCGCGGCGCTCGACCAGCTGACCGCGGGGAAGTGGGGCGTGCGGCCGTTACCGGCACTCGAGATCGCCTTCGGCGCCGACGCGCTGTTCGCGATCAACGACTTCGCGGTGATCCGCGACGGGACCGGGCAGGTGATCACCGAGATCCGCGTCGACGACGAGTTGTACGCGCGAACGGCAGGCGACGGCCTGGTGGTGGCCACGCCGCTTGGCTCGAGCGCCTACACGATGGCGGCCGGAGGGCCCATCCTGGCGGCGGGCGTCCAGGGCTTCGTGGTCACGCCGCTCGAGCAGCACGGCGGGGTGTCGCCTCCGCTCGTGGTTGGCGCGGAGAGCCGGCTGAACCTCTCCGTGCACCCGGGCTACGGGGGCCACCGCTTCGAGGTCGACGGCCAGGCGGTGGCGATGAGGGCACTCGAGGTGACCGCGCACCTGCGCCAGGAGTACGCGACGCTGGTCACCCTCGCCGAGCAGGAGCCCATGCTCACAGGTCTCCGGCGTCGGGGCCTGGTGATCGATTCCCCCCGAATTCTCGTTCGCGACGCGCGCGCCCACCTATGACGCGAGGAGCTCCGGCGAGAGCCGGGGTTAGGGCAGTCTTCGTCGAAGCACGGCGCCGGGAGTCCCTGGGGCCCTGGTGAAAGTGCACGTGCGGGGTGTCGCCCCGGCGTTCGGACCTTCGAGATGAGTGCTTCCTACAACCGCGCGCACGCACCAGCCCAAAGGGCCGTCGAAGCGATCTGTGGGTTCGCCGGGCGAATCATCTTCGGTCTACAGCGGTTTCTCTCGTATCTTGTGCGGCCATCGCCTGGCCCGGCTACGGGAACGACCTCACCGTCCCGACTTTTGGGCCTCCTGGGCCCCCTAGGTAGGACATGCAGACCCCTCCCGAAGGCGGGGGGCGAAGGATCTTCGGACACAGCGACCGCGCGGCACCGCGCTGCAATGCGACCTCCCCCGGCTCGACCGGGACGCGTGGCCACCTCGCAGCTCTCGACGGCGGCCGCCTGTCGCCCCGAACCCACTCTCGTGGTGCATCGGCCCGGCATTCGCCGCGGAGAGCCGGCGAGGCCGCGTACGCTGTGGGTGCGTGACGCCGCGGGCCACCGACTGGAGCCTGGCGCTGCTCGTAGGGCTGCTGTTCGCGACGGGGATCATGACCCTGTTCGCCGGCGGGCGCGGCGATGCCTGGGTATTCGCCGCGCACGGCGCCGGCGGCTTTGCCCTCGCCGCGCTCGTGGGCTGGAAGCTGCGCCGGGTGTGGCGGCGCCTGGCACAGCCGGCGCGCTGGGACCGCCTCACGGCCGCGGGCGCGGGCGCGCTCGCGCTGGTTGCCGCGACGCTGCTCTCAGGGGTGGCCTGGTCGAGCGGGTTCGAGCTCTCGGCGGCCGGCTACAACCTGCTCGGCTGGCACTTCGCGCTCGGGGCCGCGCTCACCTTGGCCGTGGCCGTGCACGCCGGTCTTCGCGTGAAGCCGATCCGCCGGCGGGACCTGCCCGGGAGGCGCCAGGTCCTGGCGGCGGGCGCCGTGGCCGCCGGTTCCTACCTCGCCTGGTGGGCGCAGCGCCCAGTGTCGGGATGGGTTGGGCTGCGCGGTGCAAGGCGGCGCTTCACGGGCTCCTATGAGGCGGGTTCGTTCGCGGGCAACGCCTTCCCCTCGACCTCATGGGTCGCTGACAGTCCACGGCCGCTGCCCCGGGACGCCTTCCGGCTGGAGCTGTCGGGGCTGGTCGCCCGGCCGATGACCCTGGCGCTCGCCGAGCTCGAGGCGGGCGACACGCTGGTGGCGACGCTCGACTGCACCGGCGGTTTCTATTCGCGGCAGCGCTGGGGAGGCGCGCGCCTCGTCCGCCTGCTTGAGAGGGCCGGCCCGCTGCCGGCGGCGGGCCACGTGCGCGTGATCTCCCACACCGGCTACCGCTGGAGCTTCGACCTGCGGGACGCCCGCGGGCTGTTGCTCGCGACCAGTGTCGGGGGCGAGCCGCTCTCCCACGAGCACGGCGCGCCCGTACGGCTCGTCGCTCCGGGGCGACGCGGCTTCCAGTGGGTGAAGTGGGTCGTGCGCGTCGAGCTGCACGCCGGGCCCGACCCCGGCGCGGCGGCGTCGACGGTCTGGAGCAGCTTCACTCCGAAAGGGCGCGGCGCGACCTGACCGCGCCCAGGCCGCTCAGTGCGCCCGGGCTTCGTTCTCGGCGATCCGCGCCTTGACAATCTTCTTCACCAACGCCGCCGGCAACGGGTTATCGACCGAGAAGTGAATCGTGGTGTGCTTCACCTCGTATGGCCCGAGGTCCTTGGCGAACCGCTTCGGCACTTCTGAGTCCGTGACGAAGAGGCTGCAGTGGTTCTTGAACGCGGCGAATCCCACCAGGTGGCCCTGGTGCTTGTACAGCGGAATCCTGTAGCTGATGACCTCTTCGGCCTGCGGCGCCGCGGATCTGATGACCTGGCGCAGGTCCTCCAGCACCGCCCGCTCCCTCTCGGCCAGGCCGGCGAGGTAGTCGTCGACGGTTTCCACCGGAGGGGACATGCGCGCCACATTACGTGAAGGCCCCGGTGTGGCAGGCCCGGCGGGGGCATCGGCTGGACGGGCTCCGGGAACTCCTTCATGCAGATGGGTTGGCGAGCCGGCTGGGAGGACGCATGAGCACTCGAATTTCGTGGGTCACCGTCATGGTGATCGCAACCGCAGCGAGCGTCTCGCTGGTGCATCCTGGCGGTGCACTGGCGCAGGAGCCGACCCAGGTCACCGGTCTGGCCGCCGTCCAAGACGAGGGCTTCGTGACGCTGAGCTGGAACCCCGTGGAGGGGGCGACCGACTACCAGATCGAGCGCGCGCCGGTGAACGACGCCAACCAACCCACGGGCGCCGCCACGATCGTCGGCCTCTGGCAGCCGACCCGCACCGTCAGGCCGGAAGCACCTACGTTCGCCGACTCCGGCTTCGTGCTCGGCGAGCGCTTCCAGTGGCGGGTCCGGGCGCGATCCGGGAAGACGCCGCAGCCGTTTTCCGACCCGGTCTTCGGAACGACACAGCCCCAGTGGGGAGCCGGGCCGGGCGCCTCGATGCGAACGCAGTTCGAGCAGACCAACGGCGCGTCCTACACCAGCGATCTCAACGAGTACGCCTACACCGCGGCGCTCGACAAGGCCAGCAAGCGAGTGCGCGTCGTCGAGATCGGCCGCACGCTGCAAGGCCGGCCGATCAACATGCTCATCTTCGGCTATCCGACGCCGCTCGGGAGCGAATCGCGGATCTCGCGCTCGCCGACCGTGCTGATTCAGTGCAACGTGCACGGCGACGAGCCGTCGATGCGCGAGGCGTGCCTGATCCTTGCCCGTGAGCTCGCGTTCACCGACGACCCCGACACGCTCGACATCCTGTCGAGCGCGACGGTGCTGGTCATCCCGACGCTCAACGGCGACGGCCGCGCCGCGAACACGCGCGGCAGCTCGACGGGCCAGGACCTGAACCGCGACCACTCACTCCTGCGGGAGCCTGAGACCAAAGCGTTCGCGGCCATGCTCCGCGACTACACGCCCGACGCCGCGGTCGACGGCCACAACGGCGACTCCGAGGACCTGCCGGTGCTCGGTCCGCGCCACCTCAACGTCTACGAGGGGATCTACTCCGAGGCGAAGAACCGGCTGATCGAGAGCCGGATCTACAACAACGCGGCGCTCGCCGGCTGGTGGGCCGGTCCGTACAGCAACGGCGGCGCCAGCCAGGAGACGATCTTGCGCAACACGTTCGGCCTCAAGAGCGTCGTCGGGATTCTGTCCGAGAACCGCGAGGCGCCGGGAGACACCCGGCCGGGCGCGACGGCGGCGGGGAACGAAAACCGCAGGACGTACGGCCAGCTGTGGCTCGCCAAGCAGGTACTCGATTACCATCGCGACGAGCTGCCGACGATCCAGCGTCTGATCGCGGAGTCGATCGCCTTCCAGACCGCGAACGTCGGCCGGGTCGTGTTCCGCGGCGCGTACCCTTGGCCGCCGTTCCCGCCCCTGCCGAGCGCGCCCGACGTGGACGCTCCGACTCCCGAGATGATCCTCGAGGATCCTCCGTGCGGCTACTTCCTCAGCAGGGAGCAGTACTCGGAGCAGCGCCCGGAGGGGACGGTGGAGCGTCGCCTCGAGCTGCACGGGATCGCAGTCAGACGCGCGCCTGGCTACATCGACCTCGGCCGCGGCTACCTCGTCCGGATGACACAGCCCCTGCGCGGGCTGATCCCGCCGCTGCTCGACCCGCAGGCCGTGGAGCCGATGGTCGACGGCGTGCGGCTGTACGAGTTCAGGCCGTCACCAAACCGGCGGCCGGTCTGCGGCCGGGAGGGCTGACGCTCCGGGCGACGGTACGATCGCCCTGTCCGCCTGAGAGGAGACAGTGATGGCAGTCGGCACGACTGAGTTGCTCGATGTCGAGCGCGCCGGCGAGGTGGTGACCCTCAGCCTCAACCGGCCGTCCCAGCGCAATTCACTCTCGCGTGAGCTCATGGGAGATGTCACCGCGGCGCTTGGGGCTCTCGGCGCGGATCCCGAGGTGAGGGTCGTCGTGCTGGCCGGCCGCGGTCCGGCGTTCTCCGCGGGGCACGACCTGTCGGAGATGGTCGGGCTCGGCCTCGGCGACTACCGCGAGATCTTCGAGCTCTGCACGGGCATGATGACAGCGATCCACGAGCTGCCCCAGCCGGTCATCGCGCGCGTGCACGGGATCGCGACGGCGGCCGGGTGCCAGCTCGTCGCGGCGTGTGATCTGGTTGTGGCGAGCAGCGAGGCCCGCTTCGCCACCCCGGGCGTGAAGATCGGCCTGTTCTGCACGACTCCGATGGTCGAGGTGACGCGGTCTATCGGTCGCAAGCGCGCGCTCGAGATGCTGCTGACCGGGACCCCGATCGACGCCGAGACGGCGGCCGAGTGGGGGCTCGTGAACAAGGTGGTGGCGCCGGACCAGCTGGATGCCGCGACGGACGAGCTGGCGCGGCAAATCGCTTCCGCCAGCTCCTTGACGGTCGGGCTCGGCAAGCGCGCCTTCTACCGCCAGATCGATCTCGGGCTCGACGCCGCCTACGACCACTGCCAGGAGGTCATGAGCGAGAACGCCACCGCCGAGGACGCCCAGGAGGGCATGTCGGCGTTTCTCGAGAAGCGCCCGCCGACCTGGCGGGGGCGCTGAGTAGTGAACGAAGGAGTCGCCGTGCCGACATTCGTTGCGCCACTGACGCCATTGATGTTCCTCGAGCGCACGGCGCGCGTCTTCCCTGAGAAGACGGCGATCGTTCACGGCGAACGGCGCATGAGCTATCGCGACTTCGCGACCGAGGCCACGCGCCTCGCCCACTCCCTTCGGGCATCGGGCATCACACCCGGCGATCGCGTGGCCTACCTCTGCCCGAACATCCCCGAGATGTTGGTGGCGCACTTCGCGGTTCCCCTCGCGGGCGCGGTGCTCGTGGCCGTCAACACGCGCCTGGCGCCGGACGAGGTGCGCTACATCTGCGACCACTCCGGCGCCAAGCTGATCGTGGTCGACGCCGAGCTGCACGCCACGCTCGCGCCCGTCGCGGGAGAGCTGGAGACGGTGCGGGAGGTCGTGACGATTGTTGATCCGGCGGCCGAGTCCGGCGGCGACGGCGTGCTCGAGGGCCCCCGCTACCAGGACCTGCTGGAGCGCGGCTCGGACGAGCCGCTCGACTGGTCCGTCGCCGACGAGCTCGCGACGATCTCGATCAACTACACCTCGGGCACCACCGGCCGGCCCAAGGGAGTGATGTACACGCACCGCGGCGCCTACCTGAATGCGCTCGCGGAGGTGATCCACTCCGAGCACACGCCCGCGTCGGTCTACCTGTGGACCCTGCCCATGTTCCATTGCAACGGGTGGTGCACGCCGTGGGGCGTGACCGCGATCGGTGGGCGGCACGTGTGCCTGCGCGCGGTACGGGGCGAGCGAATCTGGCACCTGTTCGGGCAGGAGGGGGTCACCCACCTGAACGGCGCTCCCACGGTGCTGACGGCGATCGCCTCCGCCGGCGACGCGAGGCCGCTCGAACGGCCGTTGGTGGTGACGACCGCGGCCGCCCCGCCGAGCCCGACGATCATCGCCAAGCTCGAGAGCCTTGGGGCGCGGATCATCCACGTCTACGGGCTGACCGAGACCTACGGTCCCTACTCGGTGTGCGAGTGGCAGCCCGGCTGGGAGGAGCTCGAGACGGAGGCCCGCGCGAAGCTGCTCTCACGCCAGGGCGTCGGGATGCTCTCGGCCGACCGTCTGCGGGTCGTCGACGAGCAGTTGAACGACGTGCCCGCCGACGCCGAGACCATGGGCGAGGTGGTGATGCGCGGCAACAACGTGATGAAGGGCTACTTCGCCGACGAGGAGGCCACCGCCAAGGCGTTCCGCGGGGGCTGGTTCCACTCCGGGGACCTCGGGGTGATGCACCCGGACGGCTACGTGGAGCTGCGCGACCGGGCCAAGGACGTGGTCATCTCGGGCGGCGAGAACATCTCCACGATCGAGGTCGAGCAGGCGATCGTCTCCCACGACGCCGTGCTGGAGGCGGCCGTGATCGGCGTGCCCGACGAGCAGTGGGGCGAGCGGCCCAAGGCGTTCGTGGTCCTGAGGCCCGGCAGCGCAGCAGGCGAGCAGGAGCTGATCGATCACTGCCGCGCCCGCATCGCCCGCTACAAGGCGCCGAAGGCGATCGAGTTCATCGTCGAGCTTCCCAAGACCTCGACCGGCAAAGTGCAGAAGTTCGAGCTGCGCGAACGCGAATGGGCCGGCCATGAGGCACGCATCAAGGGCTGATGGCGAGCGCTTCGCGGGCAGCCGCGCTCATCGGCGCACTCGCCGGGCTGGCGTTGGTGACGCCTTCGGCCGCGGCGGTGACGATCGCCTGGGGCGGGGACGTCACGCTCGGGTCGTCCTACGGCAAGCCGCCCGCGCGGGGGTGGCCGCAGCTGGCCCCGGTCGCGGGCGTGCTGCGCACGGCGGACCTGGCGGCGGTCAACTACGAGGGCACGTTCGCGCCGGGTGGCGCCTCGAAGTGCGGAGGATCCGACGGTGGCAACTGCTTCGCGTTCCAGGCGCCGCCTGCGAACGCGGGGACGCTCGCGCGCGCCGGCGTCGACATCGTGAACCTCGCCAACAACCACGCGTTCGACTTCGGTGCGGCCGGCTACCGCGGCACCCGCGCCGCGCTCGACCGCGCGGGCGTCCGCGCGACAGGAGCGCCAGGTCAGATCCGCCTGCTGCGCGCGGGCGGGGTCAGGGTGGGCTTCGTCGGGTTCTCCTCGTATCCGTGGAGCGGGCCGCTGAACGACCTCGGAGGAGTGACCAGGCTCGTCCGCGCGGCCGGGAGAAGGGCGGACATCGTCGTCGTGTTCTTCCACGGCGGCGCAGAGGGATCGGACAAGCTCCACGTGCCCTACGGGCGCGAATACGCCTTTGGCGAGAACCGCGGCCACCTGCGGCAGTTCGCTCGCCGCGCGGTCGATGCGGGCGCCGACGTGGTGCTTGGCTCGGGCCCGCACGTGCTGCGCGGGATGCAGCTCTACAGGGGGCGCCTGATCGCCTACTCGCTCGGCAACCTGACGGGTTGGAAGAACTTCAGCACCGGCGGGACGCTCTCGTACAGCGCCGTGCTCACGGTCGAGCTGTCCCCGAGAGGGCGGCTCGCCGGCGGCGGCGTGACCTCCCTGCGGCTCAACGGCATCGGCGTTCCGCGCCTCGACCGGACGAACGGGGCGGCGCGGCTGATGCGGCGCCTCGGCCGGAGCGACTTCGGCGATAGAGGGGTGTGGTTCACCCGCCGCGGCCGGCCGCGCTAGTCGAGGGCTACTCGGCCCAGGCGGGACGAGCGTCCTGATCGGGAGATCGTGGCCAGGGCCGCGGCTCAGTCGGGCACCGGGACCGCCTGGGGCGGCGTCGCGCCGAGCTCGATCTGCTTCTGAATCACCGGGCAGTCGGATCTCGGGCAGCGCCCCGTGTCGCAGAGCCGGCAGTGCGTGGTGCCGGGTGACTCGGAGAGATGCTCGAGCGCCCGTTCCAGGATCGCCACCAACACGTCCGACTCCGCGGCGGAGAGCTCCGGCAGGGAGTCCGCCAGCACCTGCTGCCTGATCTCGAGGATCCTCCGGGCCTGCCGCTTGCCGGCGGCGGTGGCCCTCAGCGCCACCGCCGGCCCCGGGCCGGCCGTGCGCCTGCGCACGAGCCCCTGCTCGACGAGCCGGTCGACGACCCGGACGGTGGCAGGATGCGACAGGCCGATCGCGTTCCGCAGGAACTCGATCGTGCGGTCGGGAAACTCGGCGACCATGATCAGGGCCGCGGCGCTCGCGCCCGCTGGTCGGCGCCGGCGAGGAGGTGCGGGCGCTGATCCGCCAGGATTCCGGCTTCCGGCGGGCGCCGATGCCGTTGTGGGCGACCTGAACCGGTCGGACACCTTGGCCGCGGCGCTCGCGGGCGCGCGGGGAGTCCACCTGCTGAGCGGATACCATGGCCTGCCCGAGCTTCTCGCCGAGGCTCGCCGGGCTGGTGTGGAGCACGTGGTCCTGCAGTCCAGCAGCGCGGTCCCGGCGGGCGATATGAGCAACGCGGTCGCGCGCTACCACATCCTCTCCGAGACCGCCGTACGTCAGTCGGGGCTGGCCTGGACCTTCCTCCAGCCGAACAGCTTCATGTCCAACACGCTGCAGTGGATACCGCAGCTACGGGCCGGGGACGTGGTCCGGGCGCCCTTCGCCGGCGTCCCGGTCGCGACGATCGACCCGTACGACGTGGCCGCGGTCTCGGCCCTGGCGCTCACCTCACGAAATCACGACGGCCGGAGCTACCGCCTGAGCGGCCCGGAGTCGCTCTTGCCCGCAGATCGCGTTCGCGTACTGGCCGAGGTGCTGGGAATGGACCTGCACCTCGAGGCGCAGTCCGACTCGGATGCCAGGACGGAGATGAGCAGTTCGATGCCCGCCGAGTATGTCGACGCCTTCTTCAGGTTCTTCGTCGACGGCAAGCTCGACGAGTCGCGGGTGCTCGACACCGTGCAGCAGGTCACCGGACGGGCGCCACGCTCGTTCGAGCAGTGGGCGATCGCCCACGCCGACGCGTTCCGATAAGCGGACACCGTCAGGATGCAGGCCGATGGGCTCCGGACCGAGGGCACTGACGCGGCCTTTCACCGAACGCACCGCCTGGGCGAGGAACCTCGCGGCCCCCGTGCGCGACTTCCTCAGTACGGAGGCCGGCGGCGCCGTGGCGCTTTTGGCGGCGGCGGTCGCCGCGCTCGTGTGGGCCAACTCGCCGTGGTCTGACACCTACGACTCGTTCTGGAGCACGACGCTCTCGATCCGCGTGGGGGACGAGGCCATCTCCCTGGAGCTGCGGCGCTGGGTCAGCGAGGGCCTGATGGCCTTCTTCTTCCTGGTCGTCGGGCTCGAGGCGAGGCGCGAACTGGACCTGGGGAGCTTGCGGGAACGGCGACGGATCACGCTTCCCCTGTTCGCCGCGGTCGGCGGCATGGCCGTGCCGGTGCTGATCTACCTGGCCTTCAACGCCGGCGGGGACGGGGCGGAAGGCTGGGGAGCGGCGATGTCGACCGACACGGCGTTCGCGCTCGGAGTCCTCGCGCTGGTGGCGCGCGGCGCCACCCGCCTGCGCGTGCGCCTGCTGACCGTCACGGTCATCGACGATCTCGTGGCGCTTCTGGTGATCGCCACGGTGTACACGGAGACGGTCGAGGCGGTGGCGCTCGCGGTGGCCGGCGGCTTGTTCGTCCTGTTGCTCGCGCTGCGATACGCGCCGACGTCTTGGCGCCCCGCGGCGTGGCTGCTCGGCGTCGGCGTCTGGGTGGCGCTCCACGAATCCGGCGTCGATCCGCTGCTCGCTGGGCTGGCTGTCGGCCTCGCAGTCAGCGCGTACCCGCCCGCACGAACAGACCTGGAGCGCGTGACCGAGCTGACGCGCTCCTTCCGCGAACAGCCCACGCCCGAGCTCGCCCGCTCCGCGCAGCTCGGCGTGACGTCGGCCATCTCGCCAAACGAGCGGCTCCAGTACCGGCTGCATCCCTGGACGAGCTACGTGATCGTCCCGCTGTTCGCGTTGTCGAACGTCGGCATCCACATCGACGGCCAGCTGCTCGAGGACGCGGTCACGTCGCCGATCACCCTGGGGATCCTGTTCGGGTTTGTGGTCGGGAAGCCGCTCGGGTGGGTCGCCGGGGCATGGCTCGGAACGCGGTTCAGGGGCATCAGTCGCACGCTCACCTGGCCGGTGATCCTCGGCGGCGGCGCCGTGGCCGGGATCCCCTTCACGGTCTCCATACTGATCGCCGGCATCGCCCTCAATGGCCGCGAGCTCGAGGAGGCCAAGCTGGGGATCCTCGCCGCGGCGATCCTGGCCTCGCTGGTGAGCTGGGCCGTGTTCCGGGTGGTCGCCCGCCTGCCGGCCGAGATGCGCGCGCGCCAGATAGCGGGCACCGCCGACGATCTGCTCGACCTGTCCGACGACGTGGACCCGGAGCGCGACCACATCCGAGGTCCCGATACGGCGCCGGTCACGCTGGTGGAGTACGGCGACTACGAGTGCCCCTACTGCAGGGAGGCGGAGATCGTCATTCGCGAGCTGCTCGACGAGTTCGGCGACGACCTCCGCTACGTCTGGCGCCACCTGCCGCTCAACGACGTCCACATGAACTCCCAGATGGCAGCCGAGGCCGCAGAGGCCGCGGGCTCCCAGGGTGCCTTCTGGGCGATGCATGACAAGCTGCTCGCCTCCCAGGACGAGCTGACCGTCCGCGACCTGCAGCGCCACGCCGGCGACCTGGGCCTCGACGTGGAGCGCTTCTGGGACGAGTTGCGGCGCCGGGAGCACGAGGAACGGGTGTCGGACGACGTGGCGAGCGCCGACGCCAGCGGAGTCGCCGGAACGCCCAGCTTCTTCATCAACGGGCGGCGGCACCAAGGGGTATATGACGTGGACACGCTGCGCCGTGCGATCCGGATGGCCCGGGCGCGGGCGGGGCGGCTCCCGGTCAGCCCACGGTGATAACGACGTTCCCCACCTTCTGACCAGTCTCCACGTAGCGGTAGGCGTCGACGATTTCCTCGAGCGGGTAGCTCCGGTCGATGACCGGGGTGAACGCCCCTTGCTCGACCAGGTCCTTGAGGAAAAGGATGTCCTGCTGGTTGTGCCGCTGGATCGGGATGCGGACCCTCTGCGTGCCGACGAAACGGGTCAACAGGGCGAGGAAGGGGGCGTGCCACATGAAGCCGAGGTCGGTGAAGAGGAAGACGCCGCGGGGCTTCAGCAGCCGCCGGCATCGCCGGAAAGAGCTCTTACCGACAGCGTCGAACACGATGTCGTAGCGCGCGCCGTCCTTCGTGAAGTCCTCGCGCTTGTAGTCGATAACCCGGTCGGCACCAAGCGACCTCAGCAGATCCAGGTTCTCGGTGCCGCACACGGCGGTGACGTCGGTGCCGAGGTGTTTGGCCAGCTGCACCGCCGCGCTACCGATGGCCCCCGAGGCGCCATTGACGAGGATCTCCTGCCCGCGCTCGACCTCGGCCTTCCTCAAGCCGGTCAAGGCCAGCATGGCGCCGTCGGATGTGGCTGCGGCCTGCTCGTGGGTCACTGCGGCCGGCTTTCGCGCCAGCGATCCCGATTCAGGCAAGGCGATGTACTCGGCGTGAGTGCCGGACTCGTCGCGGCTCAAGCCGAACACCTCGTCGCCTTCTGCGAACGACGTGACGTCCCGGCCAACCGCTTCGACCTCCCCGGAGAACTCGCTTCCCAGGATCGTGTGCCTGGGCCGGGTAATTCCGGTAAAGAGGCGGGCAACGAACGGTTCGGCGCCACGGACTCCGCAATCCGTTCGGTTGACGGTGGTGGCCCGGACCTTGATGAGCAGCTCATTCGGAAGCGGGTCCGGCTTGGCGACCACCTCGAGCCGGACCACCTCTGGCGGCCCATACCTCGTGTACACCCACGCTTTCACGACCGACCCAGAACCCCTAGCGCCACGAGCGGCTCAATGCTTCCAGCTCGGCCAGGGAGTCGATGACGAAGTCGGCCTGGGCGAGCGCGTCCGCATCCGGCGGGAAGTGCGCGTTGGGGATCGCGACGACCGTCATCCCCGCGGACGCGCCCGACCGTATCCCGTTGGCCGAGTCTTCGATGGCGACGGCGGCCGCCGGTTCGACATCGAGCGCGCGGGCCGCGGCGAGATAGACGTCCGGCGCCGGCTTGCCGTGCGCGACCTCCTCCGACGAGACCGTGGCGGTGAAGAAGCGCGCGAGCCCGGAGGCCTCCAGCACGGCATCGATCACCGGCCGGTTCGCCGAGCTCGCCAGCGCGAGCGGCCAGCGGGCGGCGAGGCTCTCCACGGCGGCCGCCGCGCCGGGCAGCAGCGGTGGGCCGCTCCCGACTCGCTCCAACACCCGCGCGACCACGCGGCGGTTGATCTCCTCGGGATGGGCCTCGACGCCCAGCTCGTCGTGCATGTAGCGCGACCATTCCGGAGCGCTCATCCCGATCATGTCCGTCGTCGCTTCCGGGTGCCACCGTCCGCCCAGGGTCTCAGCGACCTGGCGGCGGGCAGCATCCCAGTCGCGCTCGGTGTCTACGAGCACACCGTCCATGTCGAACACCACGGCCTGGACCACGTCGGTGTGGGATGCTCGCAGCATGACGGTCGACCTTCGACATCTCAGGTCGTTCGTAGCCGTCGCGGAGGAGGGAAAGATCGGCCGCGCCGCGACCCGCCTCTTCATCACCCAGCCCGCGTTGTCGCGCCAGATCCAGCAGCTCGAGCGCGCGAGCGATTAGTTTCCGGCGGCGGCCCGGTCTCATGTACAAGATGCCCCTCACCGGTGAACTACCCGTTCGCGGCGTTAGCGAGGACGCCTTTCGCCGCATTGTCGATGACCACCGTGGGCCGCTTCACGCGCACTGCTACCGGATGCTCGGCTCGCTTCACGACGCCGAGGACGCGCTCCAGGAGACGCTCCTGAGGGCATGGCGTGGGCTGGCGGACTTCGGCGGCCGAAGCTCGCTGCGCACCTGGCTCTACACGATCGCGACGAACGTCTGCCTGGACGTGATCGGCCGGCGGGGCAAGCGCGTCCTACCGATGGACTACGGCCCGGCGAGGGCCCCGTCGCACGACGGCGGCGAGCCCCTCATCGAGTCGGTATGGGTCGAGCCGTACCCGGACGAGGCTTTGGGGCTCGCGGACGGCTATGCGGCGCCCGAAGCTCGCTACGAGCAGCGTGAGGCCGTGGAGCTTGCCTTCATCGCGGCACTGCAGCACCTGCCGGCCACCCAGCGCGCGGTGCTGATCATGCGCGAGGTACTCGGGTTCTCGGCACGGGAGGTATCGGAATCGCTCGACACGACGGTTGCGTCCGTGAACAGCGCCCTCCAGCGCGCTCGCAGGGCGGTCGAGGAGCGGCTTCCGGAGCGAAGCCAGCAGGCGACCGTGCGGTCGCTCGGCGACGAACAGATGCGTGAGCTCGTCGACGCCTACGTCGAGGCCTGGGCGAGGGCCGACGTCGACACGTTGCGGGCGCTGCTGGCCGAGGACGCCGTGTTCTCGATGCCGCCGTGGCCGGTCTGGTGGCGCGGTGGCGACGCGATCGCCGGGTTCGCTGAGACCGCCGTGGGAGTTTGCAGCGAGTCGCGGAAGGTCGCGACCCGCGCGAACGGGCAGCTCGCCGTCGCCACTTACAGCCTGGACACGGCCACGGGGCGTTACGCAGCGGGGGCCATCGACGTTTTCACCTTCGAGGGTGCCGTGATCAAGGAGATCACCGCGTTCGTCACCCCCGAGCTCTTTCCGCTGTTCGGGCTGTCTCCAGTGCTGGCGCCCTAGCGGCGCCCGACCGTCAGAGGCCGAGCAGCTCGGGCGCCCGCGCGATCGAGCGCCAGATCGACCCGGGGTCGGGTAGGAGTCGTCGCGCCTCAAGGTCGAGCAGGCCGCCTACGTTGGTGAGCGCCGCTGCGATCGAGCCATCGGGCCTGCGGAGCTCCTGCTCGACACGGAAGGTCTTGCCGTTGCGATTGATAGGCAAAGGAAGAAGCGCGGTCGGTAATACGTTATGTTACGGATCGGATTGAATCGTCCCGGGCCTTCGCATTCGAAAGGAGTTCTGCCATGTCCATGATCGATGGAGCACCTCCTCACGAACGGTCCGCCGGGGGCGGCCAGGCAGCCACCCTGGCGCTGTTGGCGTTCGCGATGCTGATCGTCTCGCTCGACCAGTACATCGTGGTGGTGGCGCTGCCCGAGATCGGGCGCGACCTGGGCTACTCGGGACAGACGCTGCAGTCGGTGGTCAGCGCCTACGCGGTGGCGTCCGCCGGCTTCCTTCTGCTCGGCGGGCGCGCTGCCGACCTGCTCGGCCGCCGGCGGGTTTTCGTGTCGGGACTCGCGCTCTATGCCGGTGCCTCTCTGGCCGGTGGGCTAGCGACCGCGCCCGAGATCCTTCTCGCCACCCGCGCAGTCCAGGGGCTGGGCGGAGCGCTTGTCTTTCCCGCCACCCTCTCGCTGGTCAACACCACGTTCGCCGAGGGCCGCGAGCGCAACCGCGCCGTGGCCGTCTGGGGCGGTGCGGGGGCGGCCGGGCTTGTGGTCGGTGTGCTGCTCGGCGGCCTGCTCACCGAGGCGCTCGGCTGGGAGGCGGTCTTCTTCGTCAACGTGCCCTTGGCGGGCCTGGCGCTGCTCCTGGCGTTCGCGCTGATCCCCGCCGACCGCGAGCGCGATAGGCACCGCAGCTTCGACCTGAGCGGCGCGCTCAGCGCCACCATCGGCGTGACACTGCTCGTCTTCGCGCTCGTGCAGGGCCCGAAGCTCGGTTGGGGGTCGCCCGGCATCTTCGTTAGCGTCGTGGTGGGCGTCGTCTCGCTTTCGGCCTTCGCGATCATCGAGCGGGGCGGCCGTGATCCGCTCGTGTCCCCTCGGTTGCTCGCGAACCGCAACCTCGCCACGGCGGTCGCGATCTCGTTCATGTTCGTCGCGACCTTCGGCTCGGTTCTCTACTTCCTCTCGCTCTACTTCCAGGACGTGCATGGCTACGACGCCCTTGAGACCGGAGTCGCGTTCCTTCTTCCGACGGTGTTCGTCGTAACCGGTTCGGCGCTCGCCGGTCGGCTGGCGACGCTCTGTGGTCTCAGGGCCACGTTGGTCGCGGCGCTCGCCGTCGGCGCGCTGGGCGCGCTTGCCCTCGGCCTGGTCATGTCCCCAAACGGCACCTACGCCACGCTGATCCCCGGCCTCGTCCTGCTCAGCATCGGCGACGGTGTCGTCTTCACCGCGATGTTCATCGCCGCGGGTACGGGGGTGGCCGACCGCGAGCAGGGTGTCGCCTCGAGCATCGCCTCGACCAGCTCCTCGATCGGCGCAGCCGTCGGCCTCGGCGTGCTTGTGCTGGTGGCCAACTCGGGGACGGACGGGCTCGACGGGGAGGCGCTGCGGATCGCAAGCGCGGAGGGCCTCAGCACCGCCCTGCTCGTGGTCGCGGGTGGGATCGCGGCCACCGCACTCGTCGCGCTGAACCTCAGGCCGTCCTCGAGAGGGCCGGCAGAGGTTCCGTGCCCGCGCCGGCTGGCCGCGCCCGCGCGCCTGTGGCCAGGTGGTTGAGAGCCCACCGTCAGGCGTGGAGGTGATGCAGCTTGGGATCGCCGCTCACGCGGCGGCTGTGCTCGAGTAGCCGCGGATAGTCGTCGGCGATGCCCCGAAGGAGCGCTTCGACCGCGCGCTCGATCTCGATATCGCTCGTCGGCGCGTGACCAAACAGAGCTCGGTAGTGGACCAGCGAGCCGATCAGGTCGAGGATCAGGTCGAGGTCGACGTCGTCGCGGAGGTCACCGCGCTCGTGGGCCCGGTCGAGGGTCTCCCTGACGGCCGCGCGCGGCGGGTCGAAGAGCGTGGTCATGAACGCCGCCCGAAGCTCGCCGTCGCCGGCGCAGTCGGCGAACAGCGGACCGATCGCCCCGGGGGGCATGCGCCGGAAAGCACCCACGAACACCTTGAGGCACTCGTCGAGATCACAGAGCGTGCAGCCCGTGTCCGGCGCCCGCGCCTCGCCGAGGCGCTGGGCGAGCGCGGCCAGCACCAGCCGCTGTCGGCTGGGCCAGCGACGGTAAATGGCAGGCTTCGTCGTGCCCGCGTCACGCGCGACCTCCTCGAGAGTAAGCCGGCTGTAGCCGGACCGGTCGAGCACTACGAGCGTCGCTTCGAGCACGGCGGCGTCGATATCCGGGTCGCGCGGACGGCCCACACGCGCTTTTCGAGCCGGGGTATGCGGCGGGCGCTTCACGCCCGGGACTGTATTAAAAACTGTTATGACCCGGCTCGGAACGTAATACGGGAGGCCCGTCACCCAGCGACGCATCAGCGAGCTCCCGGATTCGGGTCCCCGATCCCGCAAGCGAGGATGCTGAACCCGGACGGCAGGGACACCACCTCGTGGAGCACGAAGCCGCTGCCGGCGCAGCGCGCGAAGCTGATTGACGGCAAGCTGGTGCCATCACTGATCGCGCTCCCGCAGGCGATCACGGGCGAGGTCGAGGTCGAGGCCCATCGGTCGCTCGCAGGCCGGGACCTCCAGCGCGGACACGCGTACGGCCTTCCCTCGGGAGAGAGCGTCGCGCGCGCGATGGGCGAGACGCCGCTCACCCCTGCTGAGACGACCCTTGGTTCGGCCGGATGGAGCGACGAGACGCCGCTCTGGCTCTACGTCCTTAGCGAGGCCGAGCACAGCGGCGACGGCGAGCGGCTCGGGCCCGTGGGTGGCTGGATCGTCGCCGAGGTGCTTATCGGGATCATCGACGCCGACGCGGAGTCGTACCGCTCGCGCCAGCCCGGCTGGACCCCTCCACTGCCCGCGCACGGGGAGCGCTTCGGGCTCGCGGACATGCTGATCCCTCTCGCCGCCAAGCAGTCCTAGCTCTGGTTCCGCGCGGCGCCCGCGAAGTGCTTGACCAGCTCCGCGCGGGTGCGCACGTCGAGCTTGCGGTAGACGCGGCGTAGGTGGAAGTCGACTGTCTTCGGGCTGAGGAACAGGGCCGCGCCCACCTCCTTGTTGGTCTTGCCGTCGGCCGCCTGCAGCGCGACCTGGAGCTCCTGCGCGGTCAACTCCTCGCCCGTGCGCGCCTGGCGCCGTCCCAACCGCTCGCCGGTGGCTCGAAGCTCGCCGGCCGCCCGCGCCACCCACGGGCGGGCGCCCAGCCGGTCGAACACCTCGTGCGCCGCGCGCAGCTCGGTGCGGGCGTCGACCCTGCGACCGGCCCGGCGCAGCCGCTCGCCGAAGCAGAGGCGTGTGCGGGCCACCCCGAAGGCCTCGTGCTCGGAGTGCAGGTCGAGCGCCTCGCGAAACGGTGCCTCGAAGGCGTCCTCCGTCGCGAGGAGTCCACGGCAGCGTGCGGCGAGGGCGTCGCCCTCCACCGTGGGCATGCGTTCGTAAGCCGCCGTCGCCTGGTCGAGCTGCCCGCTTCGAACGTGCGCCTCCACGAGCCCGGCGCCGCGCTCGGCGTTGTGTTGCAAGAGCGCAGTCGGCCCGACCTCGTCGTATGCGCTGATCGCGTCGTGCGCTCGACCCACTCCGAGCTCGAGCATCCCCAGCGCGAGCCGTGCGCGCTCGCTGCGGAAACCCGCCCGCGCCGCGACTTCCGTGGCCTGCGCCGCGTGCGTCCGGCACGCTTGCTCGCTGCCCTCGGCGGCAGCGAGCCAGGCCAGCTCCTCCAGACAGCTCGTGGACGCCCACGCGCAGCGGCTCTCCCGCGCGCGCTCGAGTCCCTCCGATGCCTGAGCTCGTGCCTCGCGCCATCGGCCCGAGCATGCCGCGAGCCACGACGAGACCGCCAAAGCGTGCCCGAGCGGGCCGAACGCGCGCTGGTCACGTGCCGCCTCGGTGGCGCGGCGGGCGAGCTCGAGGCCGTCCGGCATCAGGCCGAGCCAGCCGGCCGCGTAGGCCCCGCGAGAGCACGCCCGCATGCTTCTCCCGAGCTCGTCGCTCGTTCCCAGTAGTCGGACCGCCCGCTCGAGGTGCGCCCGAGCGTCCCGGGGTCGCCCCTGGAGACGAAGCGCCTGGCCGAGTGCGAACTCGGCTACGAACGCGTCGTCGACGTCTTCCCCCGCCAGCCGCGCGGCGTGGCGCGCGGCGTCGAGTGCGCGTCCGGGCTCGCCCACGAGCTCTGCCGCCTCGACCGCGTCGGCGAGCAGGGCGATCGCGACGCTTGGGTCATCCCGCTCGAGCAGGCCGGCGGCCTCGAGCAGGTGATCGAGCGCCCAGCCGACGTCGCCGCAGTGCAGCTCCATCTGGCTGCGCAGCCGCATGGCCTGGGACTGCCCCGGACCCGTGCCCCCGTCCGCCAGCAACTCCTGGGTGAGCGCGAGCGTCAGCTCGATCCGTCCCGCGACCCAGGCCGACTCGGCGGCATCGAGCAGGCGCGGCCGGCGGGTCTTTGGGTCCGGTGTCAGGCGGGCCGCCCGCTCAAGCATCGATGCCGCCGATCCCCAGCCGCTCCGTGCCCTGGTGCGGAGGGCGGCGTCGGCCAGCGCGTCGGCGGCCTCTTGGTCGGGGCCCAGGGCTGCGGCTGCAAGGTGCCAGGCTCGCTGCTCCTGCGAGTGGCCCGCCATTGCATCGGCGAGGGCCCGGTGGACCTGACGCCGATCTGATGCCGCCGCGCCCTGCACAACTGCCGACCGGACGAGCGGGTGGCGAAAACCGAGACGGCCGCCCTCGAGGCTGATCAGCGCGGCGTCCTCGCCCAGCTCCAGCGCGCGTTCGTCAAGCCCGAGCAGCCGGAGTGCCTCCACCACCGGCTCGACCCGCCCGGACGAGCTGAGGGCCGCGACGAGAAGCGCACGGCGCGCCTCGTCGGGGAGATCCGCGGCGCGCTTCGCAAATGCGCTCTCCACCGCGGCCCCGACCGGCACCGGGTCGGGGACCGGCTCCGCACCGGAGAGCTGGGCCGGCGTCAGCAGGGCGGCCAGCTCCACAAGGGCCAGCGGGCTTCCGCCGGTGGCGCGACGCACGTCAGCCGCCACGTTCGGAGCGACGCGATGGCTGGCGTGTGCCGTGAGCAGCGCCGCGGTCGCGTCGTTGCCGATGTCGCCGAGCGCGACGGTCTCGAAGGACGCCGCGGCGAAACCGCTGGCGGCGTCCTCACGCGACGCCACCAGCAGAGCGACCCTCTCCGCCACCAGCCGGCGAGCGGCGAACAGAAGCGCCTCGGCGGAAGCGGGGTCGAGCCAGTGAGCATCGTCGAGCAGCACGAGCAGAGGCGTGTCTTCGGCAGCCGCCGCCACGAGCGTGAGAGTGGCAGTGCCCAGCGAGAAACGGTCGAGTGACCCGGCAGGCCCGAGCCCGAGCGTGCCCGACAGGGCCGCCCGCTGGCGGTCCGGGAGTGCCTCGATCCGATCGAGCAGCGGCCGGCAAATGTCGAACAAGCCCGAGAACTCGAGTCGCGCCTCCGACTCGATGCCGACGGCCCGCACCACCGTCATGTCCCCGGCGCTTTCGGCCGCGTAGTCGAGCAGCGCCGTCTTCCCCATCCCGGCTTCCCCGATCACCAGCAGCACCCCCGCAGCGCCCGCCCGCGCGCGCTCGAGGAGACGGTCGACGAGCGCGCACTCGCGGTCACGGCCGACGAGCATTGGCCAACCGTAACGCCCACGCAGACCCTTGCAAGCGGCCCGCGCTGGGCGTTTGCCCGAGTGCGGCGCCGCCCCTGCCGGGCGCTGGTCCCGGCATCGGCGGGAAGCGATCGGGTCGCGCGACGGGCAGCATCGCTTCGCATGTTCTGGCCTCACTCCGAACCGTTCCCGCCCGACCCCAACGCTCCCTCACCGCGGCCGCGGCGCGTGAGCCGGCCGCCCCGTGCCAGGAGGACCCCCACGGCCGCCGAGCTGCAGCGCATGGTCTATGGCAAGCGGATGCCGGACGCGAAGCCCTGCGCACAGGGATTGACGTGATGGAGAGCCTCCAGACGCCGTTCTGTCGCGCGCTCGGGTTGACGGCCCCCGTCGTGCAGGCGCCGATCGGAAGCGCGACGACCCCGGAGTTGGCAGCCGCGGTCTCGAACGCGGGTGGCCTCGGCACCATCGCCTTGAGCTGGGCGCCGCCGAAGGCGGTGCGCGACATGATCCGCGCCACCAGGGCGCTGACCGACCGACCCTTCGCCGTCAACCTCATCCTTGAGTGGGACCAGCACGTGCGCCTCCACGCGTGCGTCGAGGAGTCCGTCGACGTGGTCTCCACCTTCTGGGGCGATCCCGCGCCGTATGCCGATGCGATCCAGGCAAGCGGCGCGCTGCACGTCCACACGGTCGGTTGCGCCGAGGAGGCCCTGCGCGCCGTGGACGCGGGCGTCGACGTCATCGTCGCCCAGGGCTGGGAGGCCGGCGGACGGGTTCGTGGCGAGGTGGCCACGCTGGCGCTTGTGCCGGCCGTGGTCGACGCGATCACGCCGGCTCCGGTCATCGCCGCGGGCGGCGTCGCCGACGGGCGCGGACTGGCCGCCGTGCTTGCCCTGGGAGCACAGGCGGCTTGGGTCGGTACCCGGTTCCTGCTCGCGCGGGAGGCGAGCGTCCACGCGCATTGGCGGGGCCGCATTCGGGACGCTCGCGAGACCAGCACCGTGCATTCGACGCTCTTCGATCGCGGCTGGCCACACGCCCCGCACCGCACGCTTCGCAACAGCACCGTGCGAGCATGGGAGGGCGCGGGTCGTCCAGACGAGCCGAACCGGCCCGGCGAGGGCGGGGTGATCGCGCACGGTCCGGACGGCAAGCCCCTCTATCGGTACGGCCCCGAGCCGCCGGCAGCGGGGACGACCGGCGACGTCGAGGCGCTCGCCCTCTACGCCGGGCAGAGCGCGGGGCTCGTCAAGGAGCTGCTCCCCGCGGCGGACATCGTCGACGAGCTGGTCACCGGCGCTGTGCGGGCACTAGCCGGCCCCAACCCCACGGGGCCCGCGAGCCGCAGCTCAGCCGCGCGCGACCGTGCCCTTCGACTGCCAGAAGCCGATCTCCGCCCCCTCGGGCGGCGCCACGACGCTTCGCCAACCGACCGGGCCCTCGCGCGGCTCGAGGACCAGGCGCCCCCCCGACCGCCTGGCCCGCTCGGTGGCGGAGCCGATGTCGTCGACCTCCACGTAGGGGAGCCACAGCGCCCGATCGGTTCCGGACTCCACGATGCCGCCTTCGAACCGGCCCTGCCAGTCGAGCATCTGGTACGAACGCCCGGCCGCGTCGACCCGCTCCATCCGCCAACCGCACACCCGGGAGTAGAAGCCGAAGGCGCGGGCCAGGTTGCCGGTGTGCAGCTCGAGGTGGACGACGGGGCTCGGCGACGGTGGGAACATCGGCTCTCGTCCCTAAAGACCCGGGCCGAGGCGAGGATCCATCGGAGGAGCGATGGATTTGGCGGGGACCGCGGGTCTTAGGTCGTGCAACTCGTGCACTCCGCATCCGCGACCCAGCCCCACGCGAACGACCTCGACGCCGCCCGCCGGCACGACGAGGCCGCCTTCGAGCGCGTGGTGGAGCCTCACCGGGCGGCGCTTCAGGCGCACTGCTACCGGATGCTCGGCTCCGCGGCCGACGCCGAGGACGCCGTTCAGGAGACGCTCCTGCGTGCGTGGAAGGGACTGCCGGGATTCGAGGGCAGGAGCTCGCTCAAGGGGTGGCTGTACCGCATCGCGACCAACGTCAGCCTGAAGGCGATCGAGCGGCGCCCCCCGCGCGTGCTGCCGGTGGACTATGGCCCGCCCGACGATCCGCACGAGCCGCCGCGCGACCCCCTGGTCGAGTCGGTGTGGGTGGACGCTTACCCGGACGAGCGCGTGGGCGACGGCGTCGCCTCCCCCGAGGCGCGCTACGAGCTCCGCGAGAGCGTCGAGCTCGCCTTCATCGCCGCGCTCCAGCACCTGCCCGAGCGCCAGCGCGCGGTGCTGCTGCTGCGCGACGTGCTCGGCTTCGCCCCGAGCGAGATCGCCACGGCCCTCGACGCCACGCCGGCGTCGGTCTACAGCGCCCTGCAGCGCGCCCACCAGGTCGTGGAGGAGCGGCTGCCGGCTCGCAGCCAGCAGGCGACGCTCCGCTCGATCGGCGACGAGCGCCTGCGGGAGCTGGTGGTGCGCTACGTGCAGGCATGGGAGGACGGGGACGTGCCGGCGCTCGTAGCGCTGCTCAGCGACAACGCCAGCTTCGCCATGCCGCCCAGGCCGAGCTGGTACCGCGGCCGCGCCGCCATCTGCGACTTCCTGCGCGCCGGACCATGCGCCGCGCCCGGCCGCTGGCGTCGCGTCCCGGCTCGGGCCAACGGCCAGCTGGCGTTCGGCGTCTACGGCCCGGGTCGCGCGGGCGCGGGCTACCCGGCGCACGCCGTCGAGGTCCTCACCCTCGACGACGCCTGCCGAATCGTTGAGGTCACCTCGTTCCAAGAGCCGGGCGCGCTGGCGCGCTTCGGCCTGCCCCCCGAGATCCGCGAAGGAGCACCCCGATGAAACGAGTCATGGTCCGCTACAGAGTCAAGCCCGGACAGGAGGAGGCCAACGAGGCGCTCGTGCGCGCCGTTTACGCGGCGCTGGACGAGAATCGCCCCGGGGGGCTGCGCTACGCGACCTTCAAGCTGGACGACGGGCTCACGTTCGTCCACCTCGCCTCGGTCGAGACCGAGGACGGCCGGAGCCCGCTCTCGGAGCTCAGGGCATTCGAGGAGTTCCAGGCGGGGATCCGCGAGCGCTGCGACGAGCCGCCGGTCGTGACCGAGGTCCACGAGATCGGCTCCTTCCGGATGCTCGGGTCATGACCGCCCCTGATCCGCGCCGCTGGAAGGCGCTCGCACTGCTGTGCACGGCATTCTTCATGGTCATCCTCGACTCGGCAATCGTGGTCGTGGCGCTGCCGTCGATCGACGCCGACCTCGGCTTCTCGACCGGCAACCTGCAGTGGGTGCTGAGCGCCTACCTGCTCAGCTTCGGCGGATTGCTGCTGCTCGGCGGCCGCGCCGCGGACCTGCTCGGACGACGGCGGGTCTTCATGGTGGGGACCGGGCTGTTCGCGCTCTCGTCGCTCGCCTGCGGGCTCGCCGGGTCCGACGTCGCGCTGATCGCGGCGCGCGTGCTCCAGGGCGTGGCCGCGGCGGTCATGACGCCCACCGCGCTGTCGATCTTGACGACGACGTTCGAGGAGGGGCCCGAGCGCAACAAGGCGCTGGGCGTCTGGGCCGCGATCGGCGGCGTCGGCGCAACCGCCGCCTGGGTGGTCGGCGGCCCCGTCACCGACGGGCTCGGGTGGGAGTGGATCTTCTTCATCAACGTCCCCGTGGCGCTCGGCGTGGTTGCCCTGAGCCCGGTGCTGCTGCGCGAAAGCCGCGAGGTCGGGCACCGGCGCCGCTTCGACGTAGCCGGCGGGCTGACGATCACCGCGGCGCTGGTCGCGCTCGTCTATGCCGTGGTTGAGGCCCCGGAGGCGGGCTGGGGGGACGGCCAGACGCTCGGTCTGCTCGCGCTCTCGGCGGTGCTGGTGGCGCTGTTCGCCGGCATCGAGGCCCGGTCCGCGGCCCCGCTCGCGCCGCTGCGGATGTTCCGCTCGCGCGCCCTGGTCGGCGGCAACCTCGTGCTGTTCTCGCTCGGCATGCTGGCCTTCGGCATGCCGTTCATCCTCACCCAGTACGCACAGCAGGTGCTCGACTGGTCGCCCGTCGAGTTCGGGCTGGGATCCGTCGTCATGCCCGTGATGGCGGCCGTCGGTTCCGCCACCGGCCAGGCGATCGCCACCAGGGGAGGCATCCGCTGGATCGTCACGGTCAGCATGCTCCTGACCGGCACGGGATGCCTGCTCCTCACTCAGGTGTCCGTTGGCGGCACCTACCTCGGTGACGTCTTCTTCGGCCTCCTGATCTTCGGTCCGGGGCTCGGTGCGGGCTATGTCGCCGGCTCCATCGCGTCGCTCGCCGGCGTCGCCGAGACGGAGGCCGGGCTGGCGTCGGGGCTGAACAACACCTCGTTCCAGATCGGCGGGGCCGTGGGTGTTGCAATCCTCTCGACCGTGGCGTTGAGCGAGGCCGAGGGGACCGGCCCGCTCGTCGCGCTCACCAACGGGTACCAGGCCGCCTTCGCTACCGCCATCGCGTTCGCCGGGGTGGGTCTGCTGTCGGCGCTCCTCTTGTTGGGGAGGCTCCGGGCGCCAGGTCCCACAGCCGAACCGGCGCCGGCCCACGCGGACTGACACCGTCCGATCGCCGGGCCAGTGCGTGTACTAGTGCGCCCAGGGAACCGGCTTGCCCGAGCGCGCCTCGAAGGCCGCGGTGTCGAAGACGATCACGTTCTCCGCGACCTGCGGCCCGCGGGTCTTCACCCGGTCCATCCCAGTGAGCTCGAAGGGCCCGTGCTCGCCGGTTGCGTGCAGCACCCAGCGTACGAAGACGAACTCGCCGTTCCGGGCGTGCTCGGCCACTTCGAGGTACATGTCGGGCAGCGCCGCGACGATCGCGGCGATGCAGCGCGTGTACTCGTCTCGGCCGCGAGCGGGCTCGTCAAGGCCGGGCCAGTGGCCGACCACGTCGTCGGTCAGGACGGGTGGAACGAGCGCGGGGTCCGGGTTCTCCCAGAAGCCCGCAAACATCTCGACCGACCAGGCCGGCTGGTGGATGGTTGCGGCTGTGTCCTCGGTCATTTCCGGTTCCTTGGTCGCTGTCACTTCCCGGCCAAAGTTGCCAAGACGAGGTCGTCCTGTCGATTACCCCTGAGGTAATCCCATACGCCGGGCGTGGTGCTCGAAGAACAGGCTTGCTACGAGGTCGCCACGCGTGCGTACTCCGGACCTTGTCGAACCATCCCCGGATTAGGTCGGGCATAGGCTTCGCCCATGGACGAACAGCCCGTCATCGACCGAATCGAGCAGCTCGTCGAGGAGGAGCACCGGCTCTGGCGCGCCAGTGAGGCCGGCGGCTTGACCGCCGCCGAGCACAAGCGCCTTCACTCGGTGCGCCACGAGCTCGACGGCTGCTGGGACGCTCTCCGTCTTCGCCGCGCCGGCGTCGACCGGCCCCTCCCGGACAGCCAGGTCCCCGACCCGCCCAACGAGCTCGACGGTCCCGACCCCGAGCCGCCCCACCTGGAGCACGGCGTTCACGACGACCAGCCCGCGCCGGATCCAGGCATCAACCCGAACGCGCCGTAGGGCATTGCCGGGTCGCTTTCGACCACGGAGGACACCGTGAACGGCCCGGCCGAGGTGGGCGTGGTGGGGGCCGGGATCGTCGGCCTGTCCACCGCGTATGCGCTCCTGGAGGTCGGCGAATCTGTGCGGGTCTACGAGAGCGGGCTCGCAGGCAATGGCCAGTCCGGCGGACAGACCCGCGTCTTCCGCCACGCCCACGACGACCCGCGCCTGGTCGAGTTCGCCCGCTCCAGCCGCGCGGTGTGGGACGAGTGGGCCGACCGCCTCGGAGTGGAGCTGATCTCCCGCGATGGCGCCATCGCGATCGGGCCCTCGTCGGTGCGGCGGCTGGCGGTAATCGAGGAGGTCGGCGGCGTGCCCGCCCGGGCGATCGGGCCTGCCGAGCTGGCCGAGCGCCTCCCGATCCTGGCGGGCTACGAGGGCCCGGCGATGCTGGACGAGGCGGGCGGAGCGATCCGCGTGCGAGCGGCGATCGACGCGCTCGCCCGCCAGCTCGGGGACGGCATCATCAGCGACGAGGTGATCTCGGTCCGCCCGACCGGCTGGGGCACGGTGGAGGTGCGAGCCGGCGGCGTGCGTGCCGAGCACTCGAGCGTCGTGGTCTGCGCGGGCCGCGGTACTTCGGCGCTGGCGCGGGCCGTAGGGCTCTCGCTTCCCGTGCGTCTGGCCGCACACGCTCGCGTGACCTTTGACGTCAGGGACGAGTCCGAGCATCTCGCCTGCCTCCAGGACGGCAGCGGCGTGTTCGGCGAGGTGGGCGCCTACGCGGCCGCTCTGCCGGGCAACCGCCGCTACGCGGTCGGGCTCGCCGAGACCGTCGGGGTCAAGGAAGACGGCAGCTTCGTCGATCCTGCCAGCCTCGCGTCGCTGGCCGAGCGAGCCGGAACATACGTGCGCCGCGCATTTCCCGGGCTCGACCCCGAGCCCGCGGAGTACCGCCACTGCTGGGTCACGGACCTGCCCTGGAGCGATGACGGGATGGCGGTCTGGGAGGCCGAGGGCATCCTGTTTGCCGCCGGCCACAACCTCTTCAAGCAGGCGCCCGGCCTCGGCCGCGCGCTGGCGCAGGCGGCGCTCGGCGAGCCGCTGCGGGGCGACCTCCGCCCGGACGCCCTCCTCGGCCGCGTTGACCCGATGCCTTTCTAGACTTGGAGAGGACATGGGAAAGACATGGATCCTCGACACTGAGACGAAGGGAACCGGCGCCAACATGGTGCCGTTGGAGAAGGCGCAGAAGAGCGCCGACGATGAGCCGCGGCGGGCCCGGCGCGACGCGAAGAGCGGCCGGGAACAGCGATCCTCGGGCACAAACGAGGCCTCACAGCGACAGCCGAGGCGGACCTCGGAGAAACCGGTTCACAGAAGCGCTACCCCGCTGCCTCCGGGGCACGTCCGCAAGAAGACCACAGGCGAGATCGGCAAGGTGCGCTCGGTGGATCCGAAAGCGGGCACGGCCGTGGTCTACTGGCTCAGGCGCGGCGACGCCTCGACCGTGCCCCTCTCGGCGATCTCGCGTCGCTGACCTAGCCGGGGAAGTGAGCTCGGTCGCCGCAAGCGGCCGAACTGACGCTTCCCGGCTTTGTGCGGGATCGCTACCGGTCCGACCCTGTTGAGAAAACCTCGACGTCGGCACGGTTTCCAGGGGCGCTCGCCAGACGGGCGTCGCAGGTGAGGAGCGGGGCGTCAAGCAGCTCGGCGAGTGCGATGAAGGTGGCGTCGTAGGCGGTGAGGTTGTGGCGGAGTTGCCAGACGCGGTCACTCAGCGGATGGTGCGGGTAGCGGGTGAGTGCGAGCTCGGCAAAGTCGCTGCGAGCGTCGGCGGCGCGCTCCTCGCTCAGCTGGCCGGCGATTGTCATACGGCGCAGCGCGTGGAGTATCTCGGTGTCGATCAGATGTGGTGCATGGAGGTCACCATCATCGGCAAGCCGTTCGAGGAGCCCGGCCGGAGGCTCGCCCGCGGCTAGGGCCGCAAGCACCGCCGAGGTGTCGACGATGAGCACGGAAGTCAGTTGCGATCGCGGCCGTCGCGGACCGCGGCGACGATCGCGTCGGCGCCAGCGCCGCCTGCGCGAGAGCGGGCGCGAGCGAGGACATCCACCACCGGGGGGTGCCGGGCGATGCGTTCGAGCTCGCCGAGCGCGTAGTCGGAGAGGGAGATCCCTGCAGCCGCTGCCCGGGTGCGCAACACGCGGTGCACCTCGTCCGGGACGTTGCGGACCTGGATTGTCTTCACGCCATGATCGTACCGAGTTACGTGTGACACACCCAAATCACACCCATTTGCCGAAGCGGCGCGTGTGCTCGTCTCGCCCGCTTGGCCGAGCGAGGCGATGGGCGGCGCTCCGCCCGAGGCCCTACCGCTCGGTCGGCCGCCCCGGCGGGCTGAAGCCACTTGCCTCGAAGAGGTCTCCGCGGTTGGCGTAGAACTCGACGCGTGCGAGCCTTCCGGCGCGTACGGTCCAGAGCGAGCCCGCGAGCAGCTCCACCTCCGCGTCCGAGTCGTGGTGGCGCCCTTGGTCGCGGACGAGCACGGCGACACGGTCGCCTTCTTCGATGATCCCCTCGATCCGCACGTGATAGGTCTCCCACGGCTCGAGCCAGTCGAGCCACATGCGGCGAAATCCCTCGAGCCCGCGGTAGAAGCGCCCTTCTCCGAGCCAGACCGCCGCTGCCTCCAACTCGGGATCGAGGATTTCGCGGGCCGCCGCGATGGTCGCCGTGAACGCCTCGTCGTCACGGATGAGGCGAGCGAGATCGACCTCGGGGGAAGGGAGCAGCGCCCGGATGAGGTCCGCGTTGCCGGCCATCAATTGCGGCGAGCCTATCCGGCGGGCAACGACTGCTGCTTGAATCGAGGCGGATGACCGACGGGACGCCCATCCGCGCCGACGGCAAAGAGCTTCGCGCACGCCTGATCGAGCCGCCCGCCCCGGTCGAGATGCCGGGCGAGTTCCAGCCGCGGCGGCTCGGGCGTCGGGCGATCCCCGTGCTCGCAATGCTTACTGCCCTGGGCCTGATCGTGGTGCTCGCACCGGGGCTCGGCCAGGTGCGCGAGCTGCTGACCGGCGCCGATCCGGCCTGGCTGGCGCTGGGCGTGCTGTTCGAGTTCCTGTCCGGCGTGTCCTACGTCCTGATGTTCCGCCCGGTGTTCTGTCGCCACATGCCCTGGCGCACGAGCTGGGAGATCTCCTGGTCGTCGCTGGCGGTCGGCTCGATTGTGCCGGCCAGCGGAGCCGGCGGGCTCGCGCTGGGCGCCTGGATCCTGCACGAGGGCGGAATGTCGGCCGAGCGGATCGCGCGCCGGTCCGTGGCCTTCTTCCTCATCAAGAGCTCGGTGAACTTCGTGGCGGTCGCGGTGCTCGGGACGCTGATGGCCATCGGGCTGGTCGGCCCCGAGCTCTCGCTCTGGCTGACCGCTGTTCCGGCGGCGGCGGCCGCCCTGCTGATCGGAGTGGTCGTGGCGGTGCCGCGGCTCGGCCCCGGCCCCCCTCCGCCTCCCGATGCCGCAAAGCTCCGGCGCGCCGTGTTCTCCGCGCGCGGGGCGCTGATCAAAGGAACCGGAGAGGCGATCGAGCTCGTCCGCAGCCGCGATCCGCTGCTGCTGCTCGGGGCAATCGGCTACTGGGCCTGGGACAACGCCGTTCTGTGGGCGGCCTTTCAGGCCTTCGACGCCTCTCCGGATCTCTCGGTGCTCCTGATGGGCTACCTCATCGGGCAGCTCGGCGGCCTCTTGCCGCTGCCGGGCGGCGTGGGCGGCATCGACGGCGGCCTGATCGGCGCGCTGATCGTCTACGGCACCCCGGCCGCCACCACCGCCGCCGCCGTGCTGGCCTACCGGGTGATCCTCTTCTGGCTGCCGCTGATCATCGGCGGAATCGCCTTCGCCTCCCTGCGGCGAGGGCTGAACCGCGCGGATCGCCCCGAGTTGTGCGTCATCCCGGCCGCGTCATAGCGCATCGTCACCGTTCCACAGGGAGACGCCGGCGCCGCTCCAGCTCCGCGTCGGTCGGCTCGTCGAAGTCCATCGACCCGGGCTTGATTTCGCCTGCTCGTTCGTAGGTGTTGATCGTGACGCCGGTCTTCGAGACCTTGCTGTCGACCAGCTTCAGCCCGCCGGGGACGGTGCCGGCACCGAAGAACCGCTTGCCGGTGCCGATCACCACGGGGAAGATCCACAGGCGGAACTCGTCGATGAGGTCGTTTGCCAGCAGCGTCTGGATGAGGCCCGGGCTGCCGTGGACCTGGATCTCGGGGCCGTCCTGGCGCTTGAGCGCCGCGACGTATTCGGCGACGTCGCCGGTGATCAGGGTGGAGTTGTTCCACCCCATCTGGTCCAGCGTCGTCGACGCGACATGCTTGCGAGTGCTGTTGAGCTGGTCGGCGATCGGCCCCTCGTCGTAGGGCCAGTGCGCGGCGAAGATCTCGTAGGTCCCGCGGCCCAGCAGCAGCTCGTAGGGGCCGGATTCGGCCACCTGCTCCATCATCTCGTCGTCGAAGTAGTTCACGCCCCAGCCGCCGAGCGTGAAGCCGCCGGTCGGGTCTTCCTCGGGCCCGCCGGGCGCCTGCATGACTCCGTCGAGCGACACGAACGTGTTGACAGCGAGGGTTCTCATTGGATCTCCTTGATCGCGGATTGGCCGTTGTCATCTAGAACGCGGATCCGCGAGAAACTCATCGCTCAGAGCTTCTGCGGCAGGCCGAACGCCGGAAACAGCTCGGGGGACACGAAGGACGTGATCTCCGCGATCCGTCCGCCTTCGATCCTCAGCACGTCGAGCGCCAGCGGGCGATGTTCCGTTTCGCCCGGCGGTCGCAGGTAATGGGCGGCCGCGGGCTGCCTGTTGGCCCCCGCGATGACACTTCGCAGCTGACCGAACTCGGGGTCGAAGCCCTTCCGTGAGGCGATGAGGATCGCCTCGCGCCCCGCGTACCAGGTCGGGTGCGGGGGCATCGTGAGACGTGCGTCCTCGCGCAATAGCTCGGCCAGCGCGTCTGCATCGGCGCGCTCGTGGGCGTCCACGTAGCGTCGCAGCAGCTCGCGCTCCTCCTCGCTTCGCTCCGAGGACCGCGCCCACTCCGTCCGCCGCTCACCGAGGCGGTCCCGAAGCGTCGCCCGGGCCCTCTGGAGCGCGCTGTTTACCGAGATCACGCTCGCCTCGAGCAGCGAGGCGGCGTCCTTCGCCGACCACCCCAGCACGTCGCGGAGGATCAGCGCCGCCCGCTGCCTCGGCGGCAGGTGCTGGATGGCGGCGATGAAGGCGAGCTCGATCGTCTCCCGCGCGACGACCACGGCCCCGGGCTCGTCCTCCGCGGGGGAGACCGGCTCCAGCAGCCGATCGGGGTACGGCTGCAGCCACGGAAGGTCTGCAGGAGGCGACGGCGGGGCGGCCGGGTCACCCGCCCCCTCAACTTGCGGCGGCAGCACCCGGCGCGGCCTCCTGCGAAGCACGTCGAGGCACGCGTTCGTCGCGATCCGGTAGAGCCAGGCCCGGAATGAGGAGCTCCCGCCGGGACTGAAGCTCGCGCGTCCCCGCCACGCGCGCAGGAAGGTCTCCTGGACGAGATCCTCGGAATCCTCGAACGAGCCGAGCATGCGATAGCACTGGACCTGAAGCTCCCGTCGGTGGCGCTCGAAGAGCGCGGCAAACTCGGTCTCCTCGCTTGGATTCATCAGCTGCTCGACTGAGCTCATCACGGGACAGGACCGTAGCCAGGTGGGAAACTCATCGGGAGGACGGGGCGGCGACCGGCGAGTACCTTCGTTGCGTGGGCCCTAGCGACGACCTCGAGGCGAGCACCTTCATCTTCGCCGACATCGCTGGCTACACCGCGTTGACCGAAGCGCACGGCGACGAGGACGCGGCCGAGCTCGCGCGCACGTTCTCCGGCGCCGTCGACGCGATGGTGAGCGCTGAAGGAGGCGAGCTCGTCAAGACCATCGGCGACGCCGTGATGGTCCGGCACCCGCACCCCGCCCGGGCCGTCGTGCTCGGTCTCCGGGCGGCCGGCGAGGTGCTCGCCGGCCATGGCTTCCCCACAGTGCGGGTTGGCATGCACCACGGGCCCGCACTGGAGAGCGAAGGAGACTGGTTCGGATCGACAGTCAACCTCGCCGCCCGCGTGGCGGCCCTCGCCGCGGGCGGAGAGGTGCTCATCACCGGGGCCGTCCGCGATGCAGCCGGGGATCTCGAAGGCGTCAGGCTCGAGAGCAGGGGCGAGCAGCGGCTCCGCAACGTCGCTGCGCCCGTGCCGGTCTTCGTCGCGACGCTCGAGGCGGGCAGCCCGAACCACACCCATGTGGATCCCGTCTGCCGCATGGTCGTCGAACCGGGCCGCGAGGTGGGGACTGTCCGACACCGCGGCAGCGACTTCCGCTTCTGCTCGCTCGGCTGCATTCAGCGGTTCGCCGAGTCCCCGGACGTCTACGTCGGCTAGTCCGCCGAGCGACCCCGGCGCGGTCCCCCTCGGGGAGGCGCGGCCACGGTGTGGCAGCCCGTACCCCAGGATGCGGGCTGGCCCCATGGTCGCGGCGGCTGCCGGGTGGAAGGCTGGTCCCATGAAGTCGTCACGCCCCTCACTTCTCGCCCCCCCGGATCGCGTCTTCTACCTCGAGAGCAGCATCCCGCCCGGGCTCACGGTGACCCAGTACCGGCGGGGGCGTCCGCGGCGACTGACGCGGTGGGGCCGGCTGAAGCGCCTGGCGGGCAGCGGTGCGGCGCCGGCGCACGCGTGAGCGTCGGTGGATCCGGCGGTCTACGAGCTGGCCTGAGCCCACGGGTGGTCCTGCGCACGGAAGTCGGGGTAGTAGTCCATCCTGACCAGCCGGTCCGCCTCAAATGTCCACAGCTGAGCGTCGATGCGCTCGAGCTGCACCCCGCTTGCGCGCCCGCGGGCCCGCAGGCGGTGCACCGTGAGGACGCGGCGTTCGTCGAGCACGACCTGCTCGAGACGCTCCAGGCTGTAGTCCTCGAACGCCTGCTGCCAGTCCCTCGTCCACGTCTCCCAGCCGTCGCGGCCGCGGTGGACAGCCGAGTCCAGCAGCTCGTGGTCGTGGATCTCGAAGTTGGCGCCCACGAGCGACCAGTCGAGGGTGCCGGTCCGGTCATAGGCGTCTTGCAGCCGCGCAATCACATCGGCGCCGGTCACGCCCGCAGTATCCCGCCGGGCCCCAGCGGGGCTCTAGCGCAGGATGTCGCAGAAGCCCGGCAGCGCCAGTCGGATGTCGAAGCTCCCGTCCATCAGCTCTCGAAGCGGGTGCGGGCCGGCGGACCAGAGGATCTCGCCCGTCTGCCCGTCGATCAGGATCGGCCCGCGGTCGACGAGCCTCTGACTTCCGCGCCGCACGTTCACGGACGTGCCCACGATGAGGATGTGCTCTCGCGCCCCGGTCGCCGTGTCGTATGTCGTGGTCTCGACAAAGTTCACGGGACCGTCGCGGAGTGTCAAACCGGTGACCGTGTTGCTGACTGTGTTGTCCTCCCTGATGTGCACAACTCGCTTCACGCGCCGCCCCTGCCCGTCGAAGAACGTCCAGATGTCGGCGGTCAGGTTGATGTCCCAGCTCACGCCGTAGTCCCCGCACGCCGCCGGATCGGCCAGCACGTTGTGCTGGGTGACCCGCTGGTGCGTGGGCGGCACCGCGAGCGCGGGTGCGGCGAGCACGCCAAGGCTTGCCGCGGCGAGCAAAGCGGTGAGCACCAGTCTCCTCATCCCCGTCTCCTGATGGTCGGGATCCCTCCCCTGGTGGACTTCCCGCCGGGCGCGGTCGCTAATCCCCAAACCCAAGAGAGAAAGGCGTTTCTGTGAGCGAACAGGTGAGGTCTGCCGTCGAGAGCCTGAGCGAGTTGCGCGAAGAGGTGGCCGGGTCGGTGATCGCCCCCGGCGAAGCCAGCTACGACGGGGCACGCCGCTGCTTCAACGCTCTCGTCGACCGCCGGCCGGCGGTGATCGTCCGGTGCTTCGGCGCCGGCGACGTGGCGACCGCCTTCGACTACGCGCGGACGCACGGGCTCGAGGTCGCGGTGAGAGGCGGCGGCCACAACCCGGCCGGGCACTGCGTGGTCGACGGCGGACTTGTGATCGACCTCTCGCTGATGCGCCGCGTCGACGTGGACGGCGAGGCGCGGACCGCCCGGTCGGAGGGTGGCGCCACCTGGCTCGACTTCGACACGGCGACGCAGGCCTTCGGCCTAGTGACTCCGGGTGGTGTGGTGGGCTCGACCGGTGTGGCGGGTCTCACGTTCGGGGGCGGTATCGGCCACCTGACCGCGCAACACGGCCTGACGTGCGACAACCTGCTCGGCGCCGAGGTCGTCACGCCCGACGGCCGCGTGGTCCAGGCGGGGTCGGACGACGACGGCGAGTTGCTCTGGGCACTTCGTGGCGGGGGCGGCAACTTCGGCGTAGCCACGAGGCTCGAGTTCCGCCTGCATCCGCTCGAGCGGGTGGTCGGCGGCCGCCTGGTGTACGCCGGTGACGGTGTCGCGGTGGCCCTCCGCCGCTTTCGCGACGTCGCTGCCGAGGGTCCGGGGGACCTCAGTGTGGGCGCGCTCCTGGCGGTCGACGAGTCGCTGCAGCCGATCCTCGTCCTTTCACCCTGCTACACCGGCTCGGCCGGCGATCCGGAGGCGCTCCGCATCCTGCGTTCGGCCCCGGGGCTGATCGACGACGGTGTGACGACGCAGTCGTTCATCGCCCAGCAGCACGTGTTCAACCCGCCCTACGGCGAGGACCGCAACTATTGGAAGAGCAGCTTCGTGCGCGAGCTACCGGACGAGCTGCTCGACGAGCTGCTGCGCCGCATGGCCGCGCTCGGGCGGCCGCCGGGCCAGATCCTGTTCGAGTCCCTCCACGGCGCGCCGAAGCACGGCGACGCCGACGGCGGGGCCCTCGGCTTTCGCCGCGCCGCCTTCAACGTCAGCGCCATGGCGACCTGGCAGGACCCTGGCCTCGACGAGCCGTACATCGCCTGGGCGCGCGACACGACCTCGGCCGTCGAGCCCTGGTCGGTGAGCGGCGGCTACGTCAACTACATGCAGGCCGACGAGCCGATCGAGCGCGTGCGCGCCGCCTTCGGGGAGGAAGCGTTCGGGCGCCTGCGGGCGGTGAAGAGTCGCTACGACCCGGACAACGTCCTGCGCCGCAACCAGAACGTGCCGCCTGGCTAGCCGAAGCTACGGATACCGGACCGGAGTCGAGCCGCTCCGCCATCGCCGAATTTCGTCCCGGGGTGTCCATTTCGTCGTCCGCCGTTCGTCTCGTACGCGACCATTACCAAAGAGGAGGTAGTCATGAAGTACCTGCTGCTGATCCACCAAGGCGAGGCGCCCACCCCGTACGACCAGGAGGCGTGGGGTCGCCTCTCCGAGGACGAGCGCAACGAGATCGCGAGCGGCTACCAGGAGATCAATCAGATCCCGGGCGTGACCCCCGGTGTCCAGATGCAGCCGCCGGAGACCGCCACCACCGTCCGCGTGGAGGACGGCCGGACGCTCACCACCGACGGGCCCTTCGTGGCCGTCAAGGAGGCGCTCGGCGGTTACTTCGTGCTCGAGGCCGACAACCTCGACTCCGCGATCGAGCTCGCCGCCCGCGTGCCGGCGGCGCGGTTCGGCGGTGCGGTGGAGGTCCGCCCCGTGGCGGAGTGGTAGCGATTCTGGACCGGGCCTTCCGCGACGAGTGGGGCCGCGTCCTCGCCGGCCTGATCGGCTTCCTCGGCGACTTCGACCTCGCCGAGGAGGCCGCTCAGGAGGCCTTCGCCATCGCCGCGGAGCGCTGGCCCCGCGACGGGACGCCCGAACACCCGCGGGCCTGGCTGATGACCACGGCGCGTAACCGCGCGATCGACCGCATCCGCCGCGAGCGCACGCTCGCCGAGAAGACCCGCCTGCTCGAGGTGCCAGAGCCCGTGGAATACGAGATGGACGAGACCGCGATCCCCGACGAGCGTCTCGAGCTCGTCTTCACCTGCTGTCACCCGGCGCTCTCGCTCGAGGCCCAGGTGGGGCTCACACTGCGGGCGCTCGGCGGGCTGACGACGGAGGAGATCGCCCGCGCGTTCCTCGTGCCCAAGCCGACCATGGCCAAGCGGCTCGTCCGCGCGACGCGAAAGATCGCGGTGGCCGGGATCCCGTTCAGGGTGCCGCCGGCGCATCTGCTCCCCGACCGCCTCGCCGCCGTGCTCGCGGTGGTCTACCTGATCTTCAACGAGGGCTACGGCGGTCGCGGCGACCTCGCCGTCGAGGCGATCCGGCTCGGGCGCGTGCTCGCCGAGCTGATGCCCGACGAGCCCGAGGTGCACGGCCTGCTCGCCCTGATGCTGCTGAACGACGCGCGGCGCGACGCGCGGTTCGCCGACGGCGCGGTGGTCCTCCTCGCCGATCAGGACCGATCGCTCTGGGATCTCGACCAGATCGCCGCGGGACGCGCCGCGATCGACCGCGCACTGGCGCTCCGCGGCAACGGTCCCTACGTCTTGCAGGCGGCGATCGCCGCCCTGCACCTGGACGAGACGCAGGACTGGCCGCAGATCGCGGCCCTGTACGGCGAGCTCGCCAGCCAGACCGGCTCGCCGGTCGTGGAGCTCAACCAGGCCGTCGCGGTCGCGGAAGCGGGCGACGTCGAGGCCGCGCTCGGCTTGTTGGAGCGGCTCGAGCTCGACCGCTATCACTACCTGCACGCCACGCGTGCGGAGCTGCTGCGGCGGCTCGACCGCGTCGAGGACGCCCGCGCGGCCTATGACCGCGCTTTGGAGCTCGTGCACTCGGACGCCGAGCGGCGCTTCCTCGAGCGGCGGCTGGCGGAGCTGGGCTGAGGCATCCTGTACGGGCGCGGCGGGCCGCGCACCGGTAAGGACCGCCTGCTCGGCTCAGTCCGGTAGAAGCGGCACCGGTTCCCCGCGGTCGCGTCCGAGCAGCACTCCGCGGGTGATGGCGTCGCTGCCGAACCGGTCGCGGACCGCGTCGATCGTGGCGTCGAGCTCGCTCACCGGCCGGCGCTCGAGGGGGAGCGCGAGCTGCACGGCGCCGTCGTCCTCCAGGTTGGTCAGGGCGATTCCGACCAGCGTGACGCCCTGCTCCTCGATCAGCGGCATCGCCATGGCCAGCAGGTCCCGCGCCGTCGCGAGGATCGTCTGAGTCTGCGCCGTCGCCTCGGTCAGCGTGTGCGAGCGGGTCGCGCGCGTAAAGTCGTCGAAGCGCAGCCTCAGCACCACCGTCCGGCATACGCGCCGGGCCGCACGGAGCCGCTGGCCGATGCGGTCGACCAGCCCGAGGAGCACGGTGTCGAGCGCCTCCGGCGACTTCGGCGCCCGGCGGCCGAGGGCGTGCTGCGATCCCATCGAGCGCCGCCGCCGGCGGCGCACCCGCCGCGGGTCGCGGTTGTGGGCGAGGGCATGGAGGTGCCGGCCGGACCCCTTCCCCAGCAGCTCCATGAGGGCCGTCTCCTTGAGCTCCGCGACTTGGCCGACCCTCTCGAGGCCGAGCGCCCGGAGCTTGCGGGAGGTGACGCGACCGACGCCCCAGAGGCGCTCGATGGGGAGGGGATGCAGGAAGGCGAGCTCACCATCGGGAGGCACGATCAGGAGGCCGTCGGGCTTGGCGACCCCGCTCGCCACCTTGGCGAGGAACTTGGTCCTGGCCACACCGACGGTCAGAGCGAGGCCGACCTTCTCCCGCACGTCGCGCCGCAGCCACTCCGCCATCTCCAAAGGCGTCCCCGCGATGCGGCGCATCCCGCGGACGTCCAGGAACGCCTCGTCGATCGACAGCCCCTCCACCGCGGGCGTGGTCTGCTCGAAGATCTCGAACACAGCCTTGCTCGCCTCCGAGTAGGCCGACATCCGCGGCTTCACCACGACAGCGTCGGGACACAGCTGCCGCGCGCGCCCGCCTCCCATGGCGGTACGGACGCCCCGTGCCTTGGCCTCGTAGCTCGCCGCGAGCACCACTCCCATCCCGACGATGACGGGCCGGCCCCGCAGGCGCGGATCGTCACGCTGCTCGACCGAGGCGTAGAACGCGTCGAGGTCCGCGTGAAGGATCGTGGCCTCGGCCGGCACGAACAGATGTTCCCATCCAGAGCCGACGGAAGTGCGGCATACTCGCTGCCGATGCCCGACGACGGCGCATCCTTCGCCGAGCTCGAGGAGGACTTCCTCCGCGTGCAGGTGATGCGCGGCGAGGAGTACCCGCTCGGGAACTTGACCGGCGCCGTTTGGTACGGTCCGTAGGTCCTGCTTACTAATCGTAAGGAACCCTCGTGACCGATACCGCCGACACCCGGCGCTGGATGGCGCTGGTCGTCCTCTGCACGGGGATGCTCATGATCATCCTCGACTCGACGATCGTGAACGTCGCCCTCCCCTCGATTCAGGACGACCTCGGGTTCTCGCAGTCGAACCTCGCCTGGGTCGTGAACGCGTACCTGATCGCGTTCGGCGGCCTGCTGCTGCTGGCCGGGCGGGTGGGAGACCTGATCGGACGGCGGGTCGTGTTCCTCGTCGGCCTCGCCGTCTTCACCACGGCGTCGCTCGCATGCGGCCTCGCCCAGAGCCAGGAGGTGCTGGTCGGGGCGCGCTTCATTCAGGGCATCGGCGGGGCGCTGACCTCGGGTGTGATCCTCGGGATCATCGTCACGATGTTCACCAACCCGCGCGAGCAGGCGCGGGCGATCGGCGTGTACAGCTTCGTCGCCTCGGCCGGCGCGTCCATCGGGCTCCTGGCCGGCGGCGTCCTCACCCAGGCCATCGACTGGCACTGGATCTTCTTCGTCAACCTGCCGATCGGCATCGCGACGGCCGTTCTCGCCTTGAGGCTCGTCGACCGGGACGAGGGCATCGGCCTCGACCGTGGCGCGGACGTGCTCGGCGCGGCCCTCGTGACGGTGGCTCTCATGCTGGGCGTCTACACGATCCTCGAGGCCGGCGACTACGGCTGGGGGTCGCTGCGCACGCTCGGGCTCGGCGGGGTGGCGGTGGCGCTGCTGGCGGCATTCGTCGCGCGCCAGGCAAGATCGGAGAACCCGCTCGTGCCGCTTCGGATGTTCCGCTCGCGAAACGTGACGGGGGCAAACCTGGTGCAGATGCTGATGGTCGCCGGCCTGTTCGGGATGTTCTTCCTCGGCGTCCTCTACCTGCAGGGCATCCTCGGCTACGACGCCATCGAGACCGGCCTCGCCTTCCTCCCGGTCAGCGTGCTGATCGGCGTGCTCTCGCTGGGGCTGTCACCGCGGCTCAACGAGCGCTTCGGTGCCCGGGCGGTCCTGCTGGCGGGCCTCGTCCTGCTGGTGGCCGCGCTCGGGCTGTTCGCCCGTGCGCCGCTCGACGCCGGCTACGTCGTCGACCTGCTGCCGACGATGGTCCTGTTCGGCATCGGCGCGGGTCTGGCCTTCCCGGCGCTCATGACGCTCGCGATGTCGGGCGCCACGGCGGAGGACTCCGGCCTCGCGTCGGGACTCGTGAACACGAGCCTGCAGGTGGGCGGCGCGGTCGGCCTGGCCGTGCTGGCGACGCTCTCGGCGACCCGCACGGATACCCTGCTGGCCGACGGGGAGTCCACCGCCGAGGCGCTCGTGGGCGGGTACCGGTTCGCGTTTGTCGTCGCCGCGGGCATCGTGGTGGTGGCCGTGGGGATTGCCTCGACGGTGCTCCGCTCGGAGACACGCGCCGCCGCCGAGGTGGAGGCCGAGGCGGGGAGGGGTGACCCTGCCTACTCGGAGGCCGCGTAGCTGATTGCATGACCCCGCATGAGCCGGGACGAGGACGGCGAGCGTGAGGCGATCCTGCTGCCCGGCGCGCCGCAGCGACGGCGCGCCTACGCGCAGCTGACCGAGCTGCTCGAAAGCCACCTCGAGGGGCTCGGCGACCGCAAGGTGGCGCCGGAGCTCCCCTACGCCGAGTTCGAGCGGCGCCTCGAGCAGTTCGACTTCCGCGTCCCGGTGCCGCTCGACGACCTGGTGGACGCGGCCGGCGAGCTACTCGGCGAGGGGATCATGCACACCTCGCACCCCCGCTACTTCGGCCTGTTCAACCCCGCGCCCACATTCGCCGGCGTCCTCGCCGACACGCTCGTGGCCGCCTTCAACCCCCAGCTGGCCGTGACCTCCCACGCGCCGGCCGCCGTCGCGATCGAGCGCCACGTGCTCACGTTCCTGGGCGACTGCCTCGGCCTGCCCGGCGCGGCGGGCAGCTTCACGAGCGGCGGCGCCGAGGCGAACCTCACGGGGCTGCTGGTCGCGCTCGAACGGCACTTCCCGGAGGCCACCGAGCACGGGCTCGGCGCCGTGGCGGGCCGGCCCACCTTCTACGTCTCGGGCGAGGCGCACGACTCGTTCGTCAAGGCGGCCCGCATGACCGGGCTCGGGCAGTCCGCGGCCCGGTCCGTCCCCGTCTCCGGCGACCTGACCCTCGACGTCGAGGCGCTCCGCTCGGCGGTGGAGGGCGACCGCTCGGCGGGGGAGCGGCCTTTCCTGGTTGTCGCCACGGCGGGCACCACGGCGGCCGGGATCGTGGACCCGTTGCCCGCCATCGCCGGCCTCTGCGCGGAGCTCGGCCTGGACCTCCACGTGGACGCCGCCTGGGCCGGAGCAATCGCCCTCTCCGAGCGGTTGCGGCCGCTGCTCGACGGGATCGAGCTTGCCGACTCCGTGACGGTCGACGCCCACAAGTGGCTCTCCGCTCCCATGGGCGCGGGCGTCTTCCTCACCCGCCATGCGCGCGACCTCACGAGCACCTTCCGCGTGGCCGCCGGCTACATGCCGAGCGCCGACTCATCCGACCCGTATCTCACCGGCGCCCAGTGGTCGCGGCGGTTCATCGGGCTGAAGGTGTTCATGTCGCTGGCCGCCGCCGGGCGCAACGGTTACGCCGCCCAGATCGAGCGCGACTGCCGGCTCGGCGACCGGCTCCGGGCCCGCCTGGTGGAAAGGGGCTGGCGAGTCGTCAACCGGCCACCGCTCCCGGTGGTCTGCTTCGTGCCCGGCGACGGGGCGGACGCGGCAGAGCTCGCGCGGATCGCCGCAGCGGTAGAGGGCTCGGGCGAGGCCTGGATCTCGGTCGCCCACCTGGCCGGACGGCCTGCCCTGCGGGCGTGCATCACGAGCCACCGCTCGACGGAGGCGGACCTGGACGCCCTGTGCGACGCCCTCGAGCGCGCCAGGGGCGCCGCCTGATCAGCGGGCCAGCTCGGCGAGGGCAGCCTCTCGGGTCGGGTGAAGGTCGAGCACGTCGGCGAGCCCGGCGAGGACGAACGTCCGCCGCACGTGGCCCTCGGGGTCGCACACCACCGCCAGCCGGCGGCCCTTCTCACCGAGGTCGCGGTGGGCGACGATGGCCACGCGCAGGCCGCTCGAGTCGAAGAACGTGACCTCCACGAGGTCAAGCACAACCGAGCCGGCGCCCTTCTCGATGACGGCGGTCAGCTCGTGCCCGAGCATCGGTGCCGTGGCCATGTCGATCTCACCCGTGACCACCACCACGGGCGACGAGTCCTCTGTCTCTGTATGCACGGAAGCCGGTTCGAGCACCCTGGCCAGTCCCGATCTAGCCTGCGCACCTTAGACGCCGGGGTTCCCGATGGGAAGCAGTGCAAAGGCTGAACTTCGGCCTACCCGCCTTGAGTGGCGCCCACTCAAGGGGTCAGACACCTTGAGTGGCGGGGACTCAAGGGGTCTGACCCCTTGATGCTCGCCGCAGCAGCTTGCGGAGATCGGCGACCGGCCCCAGATGGCGCAGCTTCTCGGGGTTGACGATCGAGCGCACGCCCTGCACGCGATCGTCCGCGATGTCGAGCGCCAGCACGCTGATCAACCTGTCCTCGGAGTCGAGCACCATCGCCCCCGGCTGGCCGTTCACCTCCACGCGGCGCATTGTGGCGCCGCCGATGCGCTCTCGCTGGCGCCCCCAGGAGCCGAGGACGCGAGCCACGCGGCGGGCGCCGTGCAGCGCACGCGCGATCGCCGGCGCCTTGCCGCCGCCGTCGCCGGCCAGCACCACGTCCTCCGCGAGCATCGTCTCGAGCGCCTTCACGTCCCCCTCGCCCACGGCTGCGAAGAAGCGGTCGGCCAGCTTCTCGCGCTGCTCGCGCGTTGCCTCGAAGCGCGGCCGGCCCTCGTCCACATGCCGGCGCGCCCGGGCGGCGAGCTGCCGCGCGTTCGCCTCGCTCTTGCCGACGATGCGCGCGATCTCGTCGTACGGGTAGTCGAACACGTCGTGCAGCAGGAAGACCGCGCGCTGCTCCGGCGAGAGGCTTTCCAGCAGCACGAGGAACGCAAGCGAGAGCGAGTCGGCCATCTCGGCCTGGCGCGCGGGGTCCTCCTCCTCGCTCGTGAGGAGCGGTTCGGGCAGCCACTCGCCCACGTACGTCTCGCGCCGCCGCCGGGCGGAGCGCAGCTGGTCGATCCCGAGCCGCGTGACCACGGTCGAGACGTATGCTCGCGGGGACTCGATCCGCTCGCCCTCTAACTGCGCCCGGTGGAAGCGGAGCAGGGCCTCCTGCACCAGGTCCTCCGCCTCGCTCACGGTGCCGAGCATCCGGTAAGCGATCGCGAACGCGCCCGGGCGCAGCTCGTCGAGGAGTGCCTCATCCGCCATCCGATCACCCGAGGCCCCTGGCGAAGCCCTGGCGCCAGCTCGGGTAGCGGAGGCTCCAGCCGAGCTCGCTCTTCGCCTTCTTGTTCGACGCGCCGCGCACCTCGGTCATCATGACGGTCGCCGCCTCTCCGGCCGCGATCCGGCCGAGCCAACGCGGCAGCCGCCGGGGCGGCCTGGCGCCGAGGATGTCGGCCGCGGCCGGGAGCCACACCGATACCGGCGCCGGCTCGTCGTCCACCACGTTGTAGATGCCGCGCTCGCCGTGCTCGATCGCCGCGACGGTGGCAGTCGCCGCGTCCTCGATGTGGATGAACGACCACATGCCCGCGCCGTCGCCCACCACCGGGAACTTGCGTTTGCGGATCAGCGCGACGTGCTCTCCCTCCGGCCGCACGCCCAAGGACGTGCCTGGGCCGTAGAAGCCGCCGTAGCGGAGCACGATGCCCTCGGTCCAGCGGGCCCCGGTCACGGCGTCCTCCAGGTGACGGATGGCGTCGAGCGTCGTCCTGAGCGGCGCCGGCGGGGTCGGATCGAGCGGATCGGTCTCGGCCTTGACCGGACCGCCGGCGCGCGCGAAGGGCCAGCCCGCGTAGCTCTGCGCCACGAAGCGGCGCGCGCCCACGGCCCGCCCGGCTGCGAGCAGATGGTCGGTGCTCTCGTTGCGCAGCCGGTTGGTCTCGGCGAAGTCACGCTCGATGTGGCGCAGGTCGATTGAGCCCGAGAGGGCGGTGAGCTGGTGCACGATCACCTCGGGCTCCGCCTCGGCGACGGCACGCGCCACCGCGTCGGGATCGAGGGCGTCCGCCACGGCCGGGCGGGCGCCGAGGCCGCGGATCATGTCCTGCTTCGAGGGGGTGCGCGTCAGGCCGACCACGTCGTGGCCGCGTGTGACGAGCTGGGGGACGAGTTCTCTGCCTAGTGCGCCGGTGGCGCCTGCTACGAAGACCTTCATGACTGGCTCCTGGTTTCGGTTTCTTTCACCCCTCCTGACGGGATGCCCGGCCGGGCTGTGACACCAACCGTTGGTACACGCTCCCGGAAGTTCGGCCGGTTTCGGCGGCGTCTGGACGCGCCTGGCTGCGTCCGGCGGACTCGCCGATGCTCTGGCATCGACTCCGTCCACCGGACTTGCCAGCCGCGCCCAGCCACTCGCCGATTCCCGGCCGAGCTTCCGGTCGCGTGTACTAGCGTGCCGCCCATGCGCGACCTGGATGTCGTTCTCTTCGGGGCCACCGGCTTCGTCGGCAAGCTCACGGCGGAATACCTGGCTCGCGCGGCGCCCGACGAGGCGCGCATCGGCCTCGCCGGCCGGTCGCAGGCGAAGCTCGAACGCGTGCGCGAGGAGCTGGGCGCCCGTGCGGCGGACTGGCCTCTGATCGTCGCGGACTGCCACGACGGCGCGGCGCTCGCCGACCTCGCGGCGCGGACCACCGCGGTGGCCACGACCGTCGGGCCGTACCGCAGCTACGGCATGGAACTCGTCGAGGCGTGCGCCGCGGCGGGCACCCACTACGCCGACCTCACCGGCGAGACGCTCTTCATGCGCGAGACGATCGAGCGGTTCGACGCGCCCGCGAAGGCGAGCGGCGCGCGCATCGTCCACAACTGCGGCTTTGACTCGATCCCCTCGGACATCGGGGTGCTCGTCCTTCACGAGGCGGCCGGGGAGCTGGAGGACACGACGCTCGTGGTCCGCCGGCTCAAGGGCGGGGTCAGCGGCGGCACGTTCGCGTCGATGAAGGAGACCGTTGACGACGTGAGGAAGGACCGCTCGCTCATGAGGGTCTTGGGCGATCCCTACGCGCTGTCGCCCGACCGGCGCGCCGAACCCGAGCTCGGCAACGAGGCGGACCTCCGAGGCGCGGAGTACTCCGATGAGCTGGAGACGTGGTTCGGCCCGTTCGTGATGGCGCCGGTCAACACCCGCGTCGTGCGCCGCTCCAACGCACTCCGGGACTGGGTCTACGGGCGCCGCTTCCGCTACCGCGAGGTGATGGAGTTCGGGTCGGGCGGCGCCGGTCGCCTGAAGGCGCTGGGAGTGGGAGGCGGCCTCGCGGCGCTCACCGTCGGGCTCGCCCTGCCGCCCTCGCGTTTCGTGCTCGACCGGGTGCTGCCGGATCCGGGCACAGGGCCGAAGGAGGACCTGGTGCGCCACGGGTTCTTCACGATCGAGATCCACGGGCGCACCCCGGCGGACGAGCGGTGGGTCTGCCGAGTGGCGGCGCACGGCGACCCGGGCTACGGCGCGACATCGGTGATGCTCGGCGAGAGCGCGCTGGCGCTCGGGCTCGACGCCGGCAAGCTGCCGGACCGCGCGGGCGTGCTCACACCGGCCACGGGCATCGGGCTCCCGCTCGCAGATCGCCTGCGCGCGGCAGGGCAGACCGTTGAGGCCACGCGCGCGGACCGCCTCTGAGGACGATTACGACAGGAGCGCCAGCGCCGCTGCGCGGAACTCTTCCGGGTCGAACTCGTCCCCGTACAGGTCGCGCTGCACCACGGAGCCCTGCGCCAGCGCCACGAGTACGCGGGCGGTGCCCTGCGGGTCGGGGCAGTCCAGCTCCGCCGCGATCCGCTCCCGCAGCCCGTCGATTGCTCGGCGCACGAAGGCGGCGACGCGCGGGTTGACCATCGCCTCGCCCCAGACCTGCAGGGCGAGCCGCAGCCGCTGGTCGCGCAGCTCGACCGCGTCGATGGTGTCGAGCAGGCGTTCGAAGACCTCGTCGGGGCGGCCGCGCGGCCCCGACTGGAGCGCAGCCGCGAACCCGGCGAGCGTCTCGGCGGCGATGGCCTGGACGATCTCCTCCTTGCCCTTGAAGTAGCGGTACACGGCACCGGGGCTGAGCCCCGACTCCTCGAAGATCTGCTGCATCGAGGTCTGGTGGAAGCCGCGGCGCGAGAAGCAGACAAGCGCGGCATCGAGGATCTGGCGGCGGCGTGCGGCGAGGTGCTCCTCGCTGACCTTGGGCATGGCCAAACAAAGTAAAGCGAACGTTCGCTCTTGACAAGTCGGCGAGGGCGCGCTAGCCTCGACACGGAAAGAGAATGAGCGTTCGTTTTAAAGAGGAGCAGGTCATGCAAAACACATACGAGATGCGTTGGAAGACCCTCGCCGTCCTCGCCCTGAGCCTGGTCATCATCGGGCTCGACAACACGATCCTCAACGTGGCTCTGCCGACCCTCCAAGACGAGTTCGACGCCTCCGCGTCGAGCCTCCAGTGGATGGTCGACTCCTACCTGCTGGTGTTCGCCGGCCTGCTGCTCGTGTTCGGCACGCTGGGCGACCGGCTCGGCCGCAAGCGCGCCCTCCAGGCGGGCGTCTCGATCTTCGGCCTCGCCAGCCTCGGCGCCCTGATCGCCGACTCGACCGGCCAGGTGATTGCGGTCCGTGCCCTGATGGGGGTCGGCGCCGCGCTGATCATGCCGGCCACGCTGTCGATCATCGCCAACGTCTTCCCGGCCGAGGAGCGCGGGAAGGCGATCGGCATCTGGGCCGCTCTCGCAGCCGTCGGCATCGGCCTCGGGCCGCTCGCCGGCGGCCTGTTGCTGGAGTGGTTCGACTGGTCCTCGGTCTTCCTCGTGAACGTTCCCTTCGCAATGGGCGCGCTGCTGCTCGGCATCCGCTACGTGCCCGAGAGCCGCGACCCGCGTCCGGGGCGCTTCGACCTGGCGGGCGCGGCGCTGTCCACCGCCGGGTTCAGCGTGCTCGTCTACGCGGTGATCGAGGCGCCGAACCACGGCTGGCTGAGCGGCACCGTGCTCGGCCTGATGGGGCTGGCGGTGGCGCTCCTCGCCGCCTTCGTCTGGTGGGAGCGGCGCACCCCCGAGCCGATGCTCGACCTGGGCTTCTTCCGCAACCCGCGCTTCAGCGTCGGCACCGCCGCGGTGAGCGTGGCGTTCTTCGCGCTCCTCGGCGGGATCTTCGCCCTGACGCAATACCTCCAGTTCGCACACGGATACTCGGCCGTGGAGGCGGGCGCGATCATGGCCCCGATCGCGCTGGGGCTCGTGATGGGCGCAGGCTCGTCGAACCGCGCCGTCCAGCGGATCGGCACCGCGCGCGTGGTCACCGCCGGGCTCACGGGCCTTGGCGTGTTGCTCGCGCTCACGCTCCTCTGGAGCGCACACATGGGCGCCGGCCTGCTGCTCGCCTGGTTCTTCGCCCTGGCCCTGTCGATGGGCTGGGTGATGGCGCCTGCCACCGACGCAGTCGTGGGCGCCGTACCCGCGGCGCGCTCGGGCGTGGCGTCGGCGATGAACACCGTCGCGCGCATGGTCTCCGGCGCGCTCGGCGTGGCCGTGGTCGGCTCGATCGTGAACTCCCTCTACTCGGACGACATGGCGAGCTCGGTGCCGCCCGCCGCGCCGGACGCCGCCACGGAGTCGATCGGCGCCACGGCCGCGGTGGCGGCCCAGCTGCCGCCCGAGGCCGGTGGCGGGCTGATGTCGGCCGCCGGCGACGCCTTCACGAGCGCGATGGGGATCGGCCTGACCGTCTCAGCCGCGCTGGCGCTCAGCGCCGCCGTGCTGGTGGCGCGCCTACTGCCCTCTCAAGCGACGGGCGCGGGCGCGCCGGCCCGCAGTTCCTCGATCGACTCGTCGGTGCAGGTGGCGAAGAAGCCGCCCACCACCTCGCGGATCTCGTCCATCGAGTCGGCGCGGTAGAGCACCGGCTGGTACCTGGTGATGTCGTAGTCGGCGGTGCCCATCTCGGCGATGTCGAGCGGGCGGTGCTCCATGTCGCGGAACTCGTCGATCTCGCCGTAGGAGGAGAGAATGCCGGCGCCGTAGGCGCGCAGCTCTCCGTCCTCGACCACCACGCCGAACTCGACCGTGAACCAAAACACGCGGGAGAGGAAGCGGAGGTTCTCCTCGTCCTGCAGCCGGTGGGTGGCCTCGCCCGTCAGGCGATGGATCTCGGAGAAGGTGGGGGTGGCGAGCAGGTGCCCGTGGCCGATGACCTCGTGGATGATGTCCGGCTCCGGGGTGTAGAGCGGCATCCCCGGGTGGCGCACGTACTGGGTCGAGTGGAAGAGAAGCTCGGACAGCGAGCCGTAGAACTCGCGCAGCGGGACGAGGCCGGCCGCGGGCAGGTAGCCGAAGCCCGTGATCGGGCGCAGCCGCTCGCTGACCAGGTCGAGGCTCGGCACACCGTCGGTCGGCAGGTCGAGCGCCCCCTTCGCCTCGACGAACTCGCGGATGGCGAGGCGCTCGTGCTTTGGCGCGAGCTCGCGGCAGACGGTGCGCCACACGTTCTGCTCGTCCTCCGCATAGCGGACGTCCGGCACCGGCGTGCCGGGCTTCCAGGCGAGCGCCAGCGCGGCGATCTCGTTGCGGCGGCGGCGGTACTCGGGATCGCCGGCTCCGGGGTGGTCCTGCGCGAGGTGGACGGTCACCTCGTCGCCGTCGGCTGTCACGGGCGAGTAGAGCTGCGCTTCCTCAAACATGACCGTCAGTGCAGCAGAAGAATCGGACACCTACAACTGTGAACAGCCAGAGCATGCAAAATGCCCACTTCCGACCTCCTCAGGCGCTAGATTCTGGTCACATTGACCAGTCCGATCGATGACCTCGACTCACGTCTCATCGCCGAGCTGCGCGAGAACCCGCGGCTCGGTCTGCTCGAGATCTCCCGCCGCCTCGGCGTGGCACGCGGCACGGTGCAGGCCCGGCTGGGGAAGCTGGAGCAGCGCGGCGTTGTCACCGGCTACGGGCCGGAGATCGACCCCGCCGAGCTCGGCCACTCGATTCAGGCGTTCGTGATGCTCGAGCTCACCCAGGGCAGGCTGGCTGAGGCAGTGCGCAGGCTCGAGGAGACCCCCGAGGTGCTCGAGGTGGACGCGGTGAGCGGCCCGCAGGACCTGATCTGCCGCATCGCCGCCCGCGACACCGAGCACCTCCAGGCGATCGTGAACAGCCTGCTGGCCACCGACGCGATCCGCCGCTCTACGAGCTACGTGGTGCTGAGCCGCCCGATCCGGCCGCGGGTGCAGCCGCTCGTGGACCTGGTTGGGGCCGCGTCGCCCGCACCTGATAGACGGACGTGAACCCGGACTCGAAGCCGCGCCGCGCCGCCCTCAGGATACACGCGCCAGACGCGCACGCGCTCGGGGCCGGCGAGGCGCAGGGCCTCGTCGAGGTTCGCGTCGAGCCGCTCGGCCCAGTGCTTCAGCGTGGTGGCGTAGTCGGGCGCGAATCCCTCGACGTGGTCGGTCGCGAGCTCGGCCCGCTCGATAGCGAACAGGATCCGCGACAGGTGGAGCGGGGCGGCGTCGGGGAACACGTAGCGCTCGGAGAAGGCGCCCGCCTCGGGGTCGCCGTGGCGCAGCCGGGCGATGCCGTGGTTCAGCAGGCGCCCGCCAGGCCTTAGCAGCCGCGCGAGGCGCGCGGCGTAGACGTCGATCTTGCTCGACCCGACGTGCTCGACCATCCCGATGCTGGCGATCGCGTCGAAGGGCTCGGCGTCGAGCTCGCGGTAATCGGCCACGCGGATTTCCACGCGGTCGTCGAGCCCGCGCTCGGCCACGCGCCGGCGCGCCTCTGCCGCCTGCGGCTCTGACAGCGTGATGCCGAGTACCCGGACGCCGTGGTTGCTCGCGGCGTGCATGGCGAAGCTTCCCCAGCCGCAGCCCACGTCGAGCACGCGCTCGTCCTGCCGGAGACCCAGCTTGGTGCAGACCAGCTCGAGCTTCGCTTCCTGCGCCTCCTCGAGCGTGGTGGCGCCGCGCGAGAAGATCGCGCAGCTGTAGGTCATGGCCTCGCCGAGGAACAGCTTGAAGAAGTCGTTCGAGACGTCGTAGTGGTGGCGCACGGCGCGGGCGTCGCGCTCGCGGGTGTGCCGCTTGCCGCGGGGACGCAGCTCGGCGGCCGGGACCCGCGGCGGCCGGCGCAGGCCCGTGGCGCGCGCCGCGGCCAGGCCCAGGCGCGCGCGGGCGCGGCCGGTGATCGGTGGCGGTTGCCAGGAGTCGAGCAGCTCGAGCACGGCGTCCACGTCGTCGACGTCGAGCGCGCCCGAGACGTAGGCGCGCCCGAGCCCGAGCTGGCCGGGCGCGCGCAGGGCGTGGGCCAGCGCGTCGGGCGAGCGGACGGCGAACACCGGGCCGCCCCCGTTGGTCGAGGGCAGCCGCGTGCCGTCCCAGAACGCCACCTCGAAGGGGCGCTCCGGGACGGCGTTCCGAAGCTCGCGGCGCAGTGGTTCGGTCGTGGTCAGGCGAGGCAGGTTACCCGGGCATCCCGAACCGGAGCCGCGGCGGGCCACTGTGCCCAAGTGGCGGCGGGCCGCCGGGGGCGAAGCGGGGCCCGTCGCCCGGGTCGGGCGGCTCGGGCAGCGCCTCCTCCACCTTCTCCCTCGACACGCCGAGGCGGTCCGCCAGGAACGTCACGAGGTCCTCGTGGCGCTGCTCGAAGGACGAGTCCACCCCGGCGCGGGTGTCACGGAGCGCCTTGCGGAGCTCCCCGCGCGTCACGTCGAGCTCGGCGGCGAGCCCCCGCAAGGACACGTGGGGGGCGCAGCCGCGCCGCATGCCCTCTCCGGGGCCGACCTCGTCGAGCGCCGCCTTCACCTCGTCGACCGGCTTGCCGAGGGCCTCCGCGAGGGCGCTCGCGAAGCTGTCGCGGATCTCGCCCCTCTCCTGATCGTGGAAGTCCATCATCGCCTCCTCGAGCTCGTCCGGGTCGACGCCGAGCTCTTCCGCGAGGCCGTCGAAGCGCATGAAGAACGTCGGCTCGGCCCGCCTGTCGCCGTCGCGCGCCGCCTCGGCGGTGCCGTCGCCGGTCTGTGTTCCGATGCCGTAGGCGGCGGACGCGAGCGCCACCGCCCCGGCAAGGGCCGCTGCTGTTGCTGCCTTTCGAGTGCTCATGGAGGCCACCCTCTCCGGCGAACGTAGGAGCACCATAAGAGCCGCGTAGGAATCGCCGAAGGAGCGCGCGGCGGCCCGCCACAATGGGCTGCGATGAGGATCCTGATCGTGGACGACGACCGCCCGCTGCGGGACGCGCTGCGGCGGACGCTCGTGCTCGGCGGCTACGAGACGCTCCAGGCGGGCGACGGCGAGGGCGCGCTCACCCAGGTGGCGGCGTCCGCGCCGGACGCCGTGGTGCTCGACATCGGCTTGCCGGACATCGACGGGCTCGAGGTGTCGCGGCGGCTGCGCGCGTCCGGCAACCGCGTGCCGATCCTGATGCTCACCGCGCGCGACGCGGTCGGCGACCGGATCGACGGCCTGGACGCCGGGGCCGACGACTACCTCGTCAAGCCCTTCGACGTGGGCGAGCTGAAGGCCCGCCTGCGCGCCCTGCTCCGGCGCAGCTCGGGCGCCGCCGATCCCGAAGCCCCGGCCTTCGAGGAGCTGCGGCTCGACAGCGCCCGGCACGGCGTGACGGCGGGCGATCAGTTCGCCGAGCTGACCCGCACGGAGTACCTGCTGCTCGAGCTGCTGATGCTGAACCCGCGCCGCGTGCTCCCGCACGCGCTGATCTACGAGCGCGTGTGGGGCTACGACTTCGGGCCCGCCTCGAACGCGCTGCGCGTGTACGTGGGCTACCTGCGGCGCAAGCTCGAGGCGATCGAGGCGCGGCCGCTCGTGCACACGGTGCGCGGGGTCGGCTACGTGCTGCGCGAGCCGTGACGCTGCGCGCCCGCATCGCGGCGGCGGCGGGGCTGGCGGTAGCGCTCGCGGTGATCGCCGTGGCGGTCGCCGTCTACGTCGGCGTGCGCGACCAGCTGCGCGGCGAGGTGGACGAGTCGCTTCGCGACCGCACGGAGGCGGTCGTCCGCTTCCGCGGGCCCGAAGGCTTCCCGGGCGGGGGCCCGGACGGGCCGCCCGGCCTGCCGCGTCCGCGGCCCGAGCCCTTCGGCGGCCCCGAGGGGTACGTGCAGCTCGTGCTGCCGGACGGCCGGGCGCTCAGCCGGCCCGGCGGCGAGGGGCAGCTTCCGGTGGACGAGCGGGCGCGCGAGATCGCGGCGGACGGCTCGGGCAGCTACCTCACCGACACGACGGTCGACGGCGTCCACCTGCGCGTGCTCACCGAGGCGCTCCCGCACGCCGGCGCGCTCCAGGTGGCCAGGCCGCTCGACGAGGTCGACCGCCAGCTCGACCGCGTCCTGCTGGTGCTCCTGTTCGTGGGCGCGGGAGGCGTGGCGCTCGGCGCCGGACTGGGTGCGCTCGTGGCACGCACGGCGCTGGCCCCGATCGACCGGTTCACACGGCGGACCGAGCAGCTCGCCGCCGATCCCGATCCCTCGGAGCGGATGGAGGTCGGGGGAGGGGAGGAGCTCGCCCGGCTGGCGCGCAGCTTCAACGCCACGCTCGACGCGCTCGAGCGGTCGGTCGAGGCACAGCGCCAGCTCGTGGCCGACGCCAGCCACGAGCTGCGCACGCCGATCGCCAGCCTGCGCGCCAACATCCAGACGCTGGGGGAGGCCGACCGCCTGCCGGCCCACGAGCGCGAGGCGCTGCGGGCGGACGTGGTCGCCGAGCTCGACGAGCTGACCGCCCTCGTGGCCGACGTGGTGGAGCTCGCGCGCGGCGCGGCGCCGGGCGAGCTGACCGGCGAGGTGCGCCTGGACGAGATCGTGGAGGCCGTCGTCGAGCGCGCGCGGGCGCGAACGGGGGACCGCGTCGAGTTCCGCGTGAGGACGGAGCCGACCGTGGTGCGGGGAGACCCTGGGCGCATCCACCGGGCCGTGTCGAACCTGGTCGACAACGCGGTCAAGTGGAGCCCTCCCGGCGGCCCGGTGGAGCTGTCGCTCTCCGACGGCGCGCTGAGCGTCCGCGACCACGGGCCGGGCTTCGCCGACGGCGACCTCCCGCGCGTGTTCGAGCGCTTCTACCGGGCGGACGGCGCGCGCGGCCTGCCGGGCTCGGGCCTCGGCCTCGCGATCGTGCGCCAGGCGGCCGAGTCGCACGGCGGCTCGGTGGAGGCCGCCAACGCGCCGGGAGGCGGGGCGCTGCTGCGGGTGAGCTTCGGGCCGGTTCTCTCAGCTCCTCTCAGCTTCGGGTTCATCATTGACCGTTGTGAGAGTGCTCGTCGTCGAGGACGACGTGAAGCTGGCGGCCGCGATCCGCCGCGGCCTGCGCTTCGAGGGCCTGGTCGTGGACGTGGCGTCCGGGGGCGAGCAGGCGCTGGGCATGGTGCGGGCGACCGAGTACGACGCGGTCGTGCTCGACGTGATGATGCCGGGCGTGGACGGGTTCGAGACCGTCCGCCGCATGCGCGCCGACGGCGCCTGGGTGCCGGTCCTGATGCTCACGGCCCGCCACTCGGTCGAGGACAGGGTGCGCGGGCTCGACGGCGGTGCGGACGACTACCTGACGAAGCCGTTCTCCCTCGCCGAGCTGATGGCGCGCCTGCGCGCGCTCGCGCGGCGCGGGCCGCTCGAGCGGCCGACCGTCCTCGAGGTCGGCGAGCTGCGTCTCGATCCCGCGACGCGGGAGGTGTGGAGGGGCGATCGGGAGATCGACCTGTCGGCGCGCGAGTTCGCGCTGCTGGAGACCTTCATGCGCCGCCCCGGCCAGGTGCTGACGCAGCCGCAGCTGCTCGAGGCGGCCTGGGACCTCGGCTACGAGCAGCGCTCGAACGTCGTCGAGGTCTACGTCCGCTACCTGCGCGAGAAGATCGACCGCCCGTTCAGCCTGACCTCGCTCGAGACTGTGCGCGGGGTGGGCTATCGCCTCCGCAAGGACGGCGGCACGTGAGCCGGCTGCCGATCCGGGTGCGGCTCACCGCCGCCTTCGCACTGGCGATGGTGCTGGTGCTGGCGGCGGCTGGGCTGTTCGTCTACCTGCGGCTGAAGGACGATCTCGACGAGAGCGTGGACACCGGCCTCGAGTCACGCGCGGCCGCTGTCGCCGCCTCCGGGCAGGCCGCTGCCGGGGCGCCCGAGGATGCCGAGGAGGGGTTCGCGCAGGTGCTCACCGCGGAGGGCCGGGTGCTGGACAGCGCGGGCGGTGTGCGCGGGCCGGCACTCGACGGCGCCTCGGCCGCGCGCGCCGGGGCGGGCGAACGTTTTTCCTTCGAGGGCGAGTTCTCCGGCCTGGAGGGGAAGGTGCGAGTGCTCGCCGGCCCGGCGGACTTCGTACCGACCGGGCCCCGTGGCGACGTGGCGGGCGGCCCGGACACGATCGTGGACGGCGCCGTCTTCGCCGTCGGCCAGTCGCTCGACGACCGCGACGAGACGCTGTCCGGGCTCGTCGCCTCGTTCGCGGTCGGCGGCCCGATCGCCGTCCTCCTCGCGTCGCTGCTCGGGTACCTGCTCGCGAGCGCCGGCCTGCGCCCGGTCGAGGCGATGCGCCGCCGCGCGGGCGAGATCTCGCTGACCCACGAGGGCGAGCGGCTGCCGCTGCCCGCCGCCCAAGACGAGGTGCGCCGGCTCGGCGAGACGCTCAACGAGATGCTCGACCGCCTGCGCCGGTCGTTCGAGAGCGAGCGGCGCTTCGTGGCCGACGCGAGCCACGAGCTGCGCACGCCGGTCGCGGTGATCCGAGCCGAGCTCGACGCCGCCCTGCGGGCCGGCGGCCACGACGAGCAGGTGCGCGAGGCCCTCGTGGCCGCGCTCGAGGAGTGCGACCACCTCGCGCAGCTCGCCGAGGATCTGCTCTTCGTGGCGCGCGCGGCGGAGGGGGAGCTCCCGATGCGGCGCGAGTCGGTGGAGGTCAGGCCGTTGCTCGAGGGCGTGCGCGCCCGGTTCGGCGACCGGGCGCGCGAGCACCGGCGCGACCTCCGGGTGGACGGCGGCGACGGCCTGCGGGTCGACGGAGACGAGCTCCGCCTACGGCAGGCGCTGGGCAACCTCGTGGACAACGCGCTCCGGCACGGAGCGGGAGAGATCGTGCTGCGCGCGCGACGGGGGGCGATGGACGGGGCCGTGGAGCTCGAGGTCGCCGATCACGGACCCGGGTTCGACCCCGATCTCGCGAACCGGGCTTTCGAGCGCTTCGCCCGCGGCGACGCCGCCCGCACCCGCGGCGGAACGGGCCTTGGTCTCGCGATCGTCCGGGCGATCGCCGAGGCGCACGGCGGCCGTGCGGAGATCGTGGATTCCACGACGGTGCGCCTGTCACTTCCCTCAGGGATTTCTCAGCCAGAGGGCGTACCTTTGGTCCCATGAACCCCAAGTTGAAAATCACACTCATCACAGGCAGCGTCATCGCGGCTCTCGCCGTGGGCGGGGTGGCGATCGCAGGCGCGGCGGGCGGCGACGACGACGGGAGCGAGCGGCCGATCGGCGGCGCAGCGCTCGACCGGGCGAGTGCGGCCGCGCTCGACGAGACCGGCGGCGGCCGGGTCACCGACACCGAGGTCGGCGACGAGGAGAGCTACTACGAGGTGGAGGTCACCCGCGACGACGGCAGCCAGGTCGACGTCCAGCTCGACCGCGGCTTCCAGGTCGTCGGCTCCGAGGGCGACAGCGAGCGCGAGGATGGCGGCGCTGACGAGAACTGATGATCTGCGGCGCCCTCCTCGCCTGCGCGACGGCCTTCCTCGCGAACGGCGACTTCACCACCCGCATCGACAACCCGTACCTGCCGATGCGGCCGGGCAGCCGGTGGATCTACCGAGAGACCGAGACGGACGGCACGGTTCAGCGGGTCGTGGTCCGGGTCACGCGGCGCACGAAACGCGTCGCAGCCGGGATCACGGCCCGCGTCGTGCGTGACACCGTCACCGAGCGCGGCCAGCTCGTAGAGGACACCTTCGACTGGTTTGCCCAGGACCGGGCGGGCAACGTCTGGTACCTCGGGGAGGACACCACCGAATACGAGAACGGCAGGCCGGTGTCGAAGGAGGGGTCGTGGGAGGCCGGGGTGGACGGCGCCACCGCGGGCATCGTCATGCTCGCGCGGCCGCGGCCCGGACAGACCTACCGCCAGGAGAGTTCCCCGGGTGAAGCCGAGGACCGCGCCCGTGTGCTCAGCGTCGACGAACAGGCCGAGGTGCCGGCCGGCCACTTCAAGCGCGTCATCTCGACCAAGGACTGGACCCCGCTCCAGCCGCGGGTGCTCGAGTACAAGTTCTACGCGAGGGGCGTCGGGCTCGTGATGTCCCTGGACATCTCGGGCGGCAGCGGCCGTGAGGAGCTCATCCGCTACACGCCGGGCGGCAGGCCCCGGAGCGCCAGCTCGAGCTCGAAGCGCGCGTCCGGGTCGTCAAGCTCGCCTCCCAGCAGCTCGCGCAGCCGGGCGAGCCTGTAGCGCGCCGTCTGCGGGTGCACATCGAGCGCCCGGGCCATCGCGGCCGCGTTCCCGCGCTCCCGTACATAGGCCAGCGCTGTCTGCTCCATACGCAGCCGCGCCTTCGGTGTTAGGTCGCGCAGCGGCGCCAGCCGGCGGGCCGCGATCCGCTCGACCAGGGCGCGGTTCTCGAACAGAAGCAGCTCTCCGAGCGCGTCGTCGGTCCGCACCGCGCGCGCCGCGGGCTCGATCGCACCGGCCTCGACTGCCCGCAGCGTGGCCCGGGCGAACGACCACGACGCGGACAGTTCGCGGAGCGGACCAGCTGGGCCGAGCGCGGCGTGTCCGCGCAGGGACCGGTCGTCCTCCAGCACGCGGTCGATCTGCGCCGCCCGGCCGGGGCCCTCCGGGTCCGGCAGCACGGCGCAGCCCACCCCGTCGATTTCGGCGGCCAGGGCATCCACCGGCAGGCGGGCCGCCAGCCGATCGAGATCCTCTTCGGCCACGGCCAGCGCCGCCGCCGCTCGGGGAAGCCGCCAGCCGGCGCCCGCGGCCGCCGCGCGAGCGTCTGTCTCATCGACGGGCGGGTCTCGCAGCAGGAGCGCCACGAGCTCCCGCCGGCGGCGCCGGCGCTCGTTCTCGACCCGCGAGCGCGCCTCGGCGTAGCCCTCCACCGAGTCGGCTGAGATCTCCTCGATGTAGGCGAAGATCGACTCGGCCAGCAGGCTGATCGTCTCCGGGTCGAGGCCCGCCCGGCGGGCGGTCTCCGCCACGCGCCGCCAGGCCACGCGGGCTCCCACGCGGTAGGCCGACTGGAGCGAGTCGAGCGTCCGGCCCTGCCGCAGCTCACCGCGGCCGAGCGCCACGTAGACCTCCCGGCCGGGCCCACGCGCGCCGGACGGGCTCCGGATCAGCGCCAGGAACTGGCGCAGCGCCTCGGTCACGCCGGTGCGCACGCCGCGCCCGAACGAGCCCTCAAAGGGCCGAGCGTAGTCCGGGACCTCGCGCGCGATCGTGGCCATGATCTCCTCGGTGATGGCGTCGAGCTCGGGCTCGATCACGTCCGCCACACTCGGCGGAAGGGCCTGCCAGGGGCCTGGTTGGATAGAAGTTGTCATCTAGATGAGTAAAGACGCCTGCAAAGAACGGCCCAAGAAGTCTATTTGTTTGTCTCGGGCAAGGGAACAATCAAGATATGACTCGTCTTGAGAAGCGCGCGAACCTGCTCGCCGTCGTGGTGCCGTTCCTCGCCACGATCGCCGCGATCGTCCTGCTCTGGAACAGCGCCGTGTCGGCTACCGACCTTGCGATCCTCGCGATCATGTACCTGGTGACCGGGCTGGGCGTGACGGTCGGGTTCCACCGGCTGCTGACGCATCGGTCCTTCCAGGCGCCGAAGCCGCTCGAGTACGGGTTCGCGGTGCTCGGCTCGATGGCCGTGCAGGGCCCGGTGATGGCCTGGGTGGCGGACCACCGAAAGCACCACGCGCACGCCGACGAGGAGGGCGACCCGCACAGCCCGCACGTCGGCCACGGCGACGGCGTCACCGGGGTGCTTCGCGGGCTCTGGCACGCGCACGCGGGCTGGCTCCTTTCGACCCAGGGCCAGGCGAGCGCCCGAAAGTATGCGCGCGACCTCTACGAGGACCGCGGCATGCGGCTGATCAACCGCCGCTTCCCGTTGTTCGTGCTGCTCAGCCTCGCCATCCCGGCGCTCGCGGGCTGGGCGCTCACCGGCGGGACGCTCGCTGGCGCTGCGACCGGACTGCTGTGGGGCGGGCTCGTACGGATCTTCCTGGTCCACCACATCACCTGGAGCGTCAACTCGGTCTGCCACTTCCTCGGGACACGGCGATTCGAGACCGAGGACGAGTCGACGAACGTGGCGTGGCTGGCGCTGCCGTCACTTGGGGAGGCGTGGCACCACAACCACCACGCGTTCCCGCGCTCGGCGTCCCACGGCCTTCGCCGCTGGGAGCGGGCGCTCGATCCGTCGGCGCTGGTGATCAAGGGCCTCGAGAAGGTGGGCCTCGCGCGCAACGTGGTCACGATCGCGCCGGACCGGCAGCGCCAGCGGGAGAGGACCGGAGCGCCGCTCCGGGCCGCGTCGCGGGTGTAGCGACGGCTCCGCGCGTCAGCGAGACCGCTTGGGCTGCCGTGGCTTCGGCGGGTTCTTCTTGCGCTCGTCCGGAGTCATCTGCCGGATCGAGAGCTCGCCGCGGTCGATCTGGTCTTGCATGTCGGCAAGCTTCTGGCGGCGCTTCTCGTCGGCTCGCTCCTGAGGTGTCTTCACACCCAGAGAAGCTACCGCTGTCGGAGGTCGGCATGGGGCGCCTGCTAGCTTCAATGGGGTGGGCGGCGCCGTCGCCCGCGAGGTTCTCGTCTCCGAGCGCACAAGCGATCCGGGTCAGCTGAATCTCCCAGATCGTCCGCGGCCGCCCGATGCGGCCGCCCGCAAGGAGCACGGATGTCCATGCAGTCCTTCGCCGACCTCGGCGTATCCGAGTCCGTTGCGCGCGCCCTCTCGGCGCGCGGGATCGACTCACCGTTCGCCGTCCAGCAATCCGTGGTCCCCGACGTTCTGGCGGGGCGCGATGTCCTCGTCAAGGCGCCCACCGGCTCGGGCAAGACGCTCGCCTTCGGCGTGCCGCTCGTCGAGCGGATCGAGGCCACCGACGCGCGCGCCGCGGCGCTGGTGCTCGTGCCGACACGCGAGCTGGCGAGCCAGGTGGCCGAGGCGGTGAGCGGCGTTGCCCGGGCCCGGGTCCTCTCCGTCGCCGCCGTCTACGGTGGCGCCGGGATCGAGCGCCAGATCAAGCTGGCCCGCCGGGCGCACATCCTGGTGGCCACGCCCGGCCGTCTGGAGGACCTGATCGAGCGCGGTGCCGTGCGGCTCGACCGGATCCGGGTGCTCGTGCTCGACGAGGCCGACCGCATGCTCGACATGGGCTTCCGGCCGGCCGTCGACCGCATCGTGGCCCGGACGCCCTCCGACCGCCAGACGCTCTTCCTGTCCGCAACGCTCGACGGCGAGGCGGGCCGGATCGCGGCGGAGTACACGCGTGACGCGCGGCGGCACGAGGAGAAGCCGGCGGCGCGAGGCCGCGTGGAGCACCGCTTCCTCTCGGTGCCCCACGAGGAGAAGCTCGAGTCGCTCATACACGAGCTGGCCGGCCAGGAGCGCGGCCGCACGCTCGTCTTCGTGCGCACCAAGCGCGGGGCCGACCGGCTGGTGAAGCGCCTCTCGCGGCACGGCGTGAGCGCCCTGGCCATCCACGGCAACCGCAGCCAGGCGCAGCGGGAGAGGGCGCTGGACCGGTTCCACAACGGCGTGACGGACACGCTGGTGGCCACCGACGTCGCCGCGCGCGGCATCGACGTGGACGACGTGACCCACGTGATCAACTTCGACGCGCCCGAGGACCGCGAGGGCTACGTGCACCGCGTCGGACGCACCGGACGGGCGGGCCGCCGCGGCGTGGGCATCACGCTCGTGACGGGGGACCAGGCGGCGTCGGTGGCGAAGATCGCGTCCGAACTCCGCCTGCACACGCAGTTCGCCCAGAGCGGGCTGAGCGAGGCAGGCGGCCGAACGCACGGCCGCCAGGGCGGCCCGCGACGCCGGGGCGGACGCCGGCACCACTAAGGGGGGAGAAGGGGTGAGGGGTCAGACCCCCTCCCCCGGGGGGGATGGACCTCAGCCGTGCACACTCAAGGGGTCTGACCCCTTGAGTCGAGGGGACTTAGGGGGTCTGACCCCTTTGCAGTTCCAGCACGATCTTCCCGGTCGCGCCCCGGCCTTCCAGCAGCTCCAGCGCGTCCGCGGCCTTGTCGAGCGGGAAGCGGGCGCCCACGATGGGCCTCACGGCGCCCTCGTCCACGAGCCGGTTCACGGCCGCGCCGATCTCGCGGTTCACGTCGGGCTTGCGCGTCACGTAGGCGCCCCAGCCGGCGCCCACCACCTCGATGTTGTTCAGCAGGAGGCGGTTAACCCGCACCTCGGGGATCGAGCCGGCCGTAAAACCCACCACCACGCAGCGCCCGCCCTCGCCCAGCGAGCGCAGGCTGTCGGTGAAGCGGTCGCCCCCGACCGGGTCGATCACCACGTCCACTCCGCCGCCCGACCACTCCTTGGCCTCGTCCTTCCAGGATCCGCCGGACCGGACCACCTCGTCGGCGCCCGCCGCGCGCGCCACCTCCTCCTTCTCGTCGCTCGAGACGACGGCGATAGTGCGCGCGCCGAGCCCCTTGGCCACCTGCAGCGTGGCGGTGCCGATGCCGCCGGCGGCGCCGTGCACCAGCACGCTCTCGCCCTCGCTTAGGCGGCCGCGCAGCACCAGCGCGAAGTAGGCCGTGTGATAGTTGAGGATCAGGCCGGCGCCCTGGGCGAAGTCGAGCTCGCCGGACAACGGGAAGGTAAGGAACTCGGGCGCCACGGCCACCTCGGCGAAGCCGCCCAGCATGCAGAAGGCCGCCACGCGGTCGCCCTCGGAAACACCGGCGCCGTCCGGCGCGCTGCGCACCACCCCGCCCACCTCGCTGCCGGGCACGAACGGGAGCGGCGGCTTGACCTGGTACTGGCCGCGCGTCTGTAGCAGCTCGGGGAAGGAGACGCCGGCGGCATGCACGTCGACCACGACGCCGCTGCCCGGCGTGAGGAGATGAGACGGCTCCGGCTCAGGCAGGTCCGCCTCGGCGAGCGCCGAGCGCGGGCCGCTGAGCTCTGTGATCTGCACCGCACGCACGGGGGCCGGATCCTATGCCGTGCCCTGTCACGCGCATCGCACCCCTGCTCAGGACGACTCTTCTCGCAGGGAACCGAGGGCGCGGCCGTCCGCCGAGCCTCGGAAACCGGCTTCGAGCCTGTCGAGCAGCGTGGTGAGCGTCTCCGCCTCCGCGTCGGTCAGTTGTGAGCGCAGCCGCTCGTCGTGGCGCATCGCCACTTCGCGCAGCCGCTCGAACAGCTCCTCGCCGGCCGGGGTGAGCGCGGTCCGCTGGACGCGGCGGTTGTCGGGCTCGCGCCAGCGGCGGACGAGTCCCTGGGCCTCGAGCGCATTCAGGTGGTGCGTCAGCGTCGCCCCCGTGATGCCCATGGCCTCCGCCATCCGGGCCTGGTTGCCCCAGCGGCCGCTGCGGACGAGCAGCATTACCTGCCAGGCGGCGGCCGAACCGCCGGCTTCGGCGAGCGCACGCTCGAAGGCCTGGCTGACCGTGCGGGCTGTGCGGGCCAGGCGCAGGCCGAGGGGCGGGAACGCGGGCGCCGCGTGCATCACGGCGATCCTACCACGATTGGTTGACATCTAAGCATTAGATATCTAAGATTTGTCGAGTCATGCAGCTCAGCCTCAATATCACGAACTACTCATGGGCCGGCGGAACCGAGGCCCTCGGCCCCGAGCTCGCACGCACGGTCCGCGCCGCGGACGCGGCCGGCCTCAACACGGTCTGGGTCGCGGACCACCTGATCCAGGCCGACCCGACGGCCGTACCGGACTCCGAGATGCTCGAGGCCTACACCGCGCTCGGCTTCCTCGCCGCGCAGACGGAGCGGGTACGGCTCGGCACGATGGTCAGCGCGGTCACCTTCCGGGCGCCCAGCCTGCTCATCAAGGCGGTCACGACGCTCGACGTCCTGTCCGGCGGACGGGCGTCGCTCGGCCTCGGGGCCGGCTACCACGAGGACGAGGCCCGCGCGATGGACCTGCCGTTTCCGTCCATGGCCGGGCGGTTCGAGGTACTCGAGGAGACGCTCGAACTCGCGCTGCGCATGTGGGAGGACGATCGCTCGCCCTTCGAGGGCCGCCATCTGCGGCTTGAGCGGCCGGTCGGCAACCCGCGGCCGCTAGCCCACCCCCACCCGCCGATCCTGGTCGGCGGCGCCGGCGAGCGCAAGACGCTGCGGCTCGTGGCCCGCTATGCCGACGCCTGCAACCTGTTCGACATCCCCGACGGCGCGCGCACGATCCGGCACAAGCTCGATGTGCTGGCGCGGCACTGTGAGGAGGTCGAGCGGCCGTTCGAGGCGATCGAGAAGACGGTCAGCACGCGCCTGCACCCGGACGAGACGGCGACGGCGTTTGCCGAGCGCTGCGCGGCGCTCGCGGAGTACGGCCTCGACCACGCCGTAGTCATCACACCGAGCCCGTGGACCGAGGAGCGCGTTGAGGTGCTAGCCGCCGCAGGGGAGGAGCTGCGGTGATGAACGCAGCCATGGACCGCGGCGGGGACGACGGGCGTTCCACGGCCGCGCAAGTGACAGTACGTCGAGCGCGGGGCGGCCGGCCGCGGCGAAGGTCAAGTCCATCCAAGACCGCCCTCGATCGCGTCGCGTAATGTCGAGAGGCGTGAGTGCGCCGGTCATCCAGCTACGCGGAGTCGTAAAGCGCTTCGGGCCCATCACCGCCGTCGACGGCCTCGACCTCGACATTCCCGGCGGCATCTGCCTCGGCCTTCTGGGGCCGAACGGCGCCGGCAAGTCGACCACCATGCGGCTGCTCACCGGCCAGGCGATCGCCGACGAGGGCGAGATCCGCGTGCTCGACTACGAGCTGCCGAAGCAGGCCAAGGAGGCGCGCGCGCTGATGGGGGTGGTGCCGCAGCTCGACAACCTCGACGTGGACGTGTCGGTGCAGGACAACCTCGCGGTGTTCGCGCGGCTGTACCGGGTGAAGGACGTGCGCGCCGCGGTTGACCGGGGCCTCGAGCTCGCGCGCCTGACCGGGCGGCGAACCGACGAGGTCGACAAGCTCTCGGGCGGCATGCGGCGCCGGCTGCTGCTCGCCCGCGGCCTCGTGCACCGCCCGCGGCTGATCCTGCTCGACGAGCCCACCGTGGGGCTCGATCCCCAGATCCGGACCGAGCTGTGGTCGCTGATCGACGGGCTCCGGTCCGAGGGGGCCACGATCCTGATGTCGACGCACTACATCGAAGAGGCCCAGCGCCTGGCGGACGAGGTCGCGGTGATGGCCCACGGCAAGGTCGTGGCGCGCGGGCGCCCGTCGGAGCTGATCGCCCTCCACGCGGGCCGGGAAACCGCGGAGGTCTATGCGCCGCCGGACCGGCTGGCCGAGGTGCGCGCGACGGCCGAGGCGCAGGGGCTCAGGGTCCGTCCGGCCGGACCGGCGATCGCGATCGTTGGAGCGGAGCGCGCCGCGAACGGCGCCATCCCGCCCGAGGCGATCCGCCGGGCCGCGTCGCTCGAGGACGTGTTCGTAATGCTGACTGGGGAGGAGGCCGAATGAGGCGGCTGGAACCCGCTGCGATCACCGGCGTGATGAGCCGCGAGGTCGCGAACTTCCGGAGCTACTGGAAGTCCACGACGTTCTCGAGCGTGCTCGAGCCGGTGATCTACCTGGTCGCGTTCGGACTTGGACTCGGCGCGACGATCGTGGACCGCGTGGACGGCCTCGAGTACGTGGAGTTCGTCGGCACCGGCATGGTGGCGACCGCTGTCATCTTCGCGAGCGCGCTGCCCGCGATGTTCGGCAGCTTTGTGAAGGAGCGCTTCCAGCGCACCTACGACGCCATCCTCGCCGCGCCAGTCGACGTGGAGGAGCTCGTGACCGCCGAGATCCTGTGGATCAGCATCCGCGCCGGCGTGTATGGCTGCTTCCCTCTGATCGTCTCGATGTTCTTCGGCCTCGACCCGTCGCCAGGCATGCTGCTGGTGCCGCTGTTCTGCTTCATCACCGCGTTCGGCTTCGCCGGTTTCGGCGTGGCCACCGCCGCCAGCGTCTCGAAGATCGACCAGTTCAGCTACGTGACCACGCTCGTGGTGACGCCGCTCTTCCTGGTCGCGGGCACCTTCTTCCCGATCGACCAGCTTCCCGAGGGCCTGCAGGCCGCCGCGAACCTGAACCCGCTCCATCACCTGGTCGAGCTGGTGCGCCACGCCGCGTTCGGGTTCGAGGCGACCGACCTGATCCGCGTCGCCACCCTGCTGGTGTTCGCGCTCGCCCTGTGGCGGCTGGCCGTTCGCCTGATGGAGAAACGGCTTATCGACTAGGTCACGTTTCCGCCACACGGTCGAACCGACAGCCCGCTATCTCCTACAACTGGTCCGATGACTTGCACCCCCAACCGCGCCAACCTTCGCAGCGCATGACGCTCCCTCCTCCCACAAGCGCCCGCACCCGCGGCGACGTCCTGATCACCGGTGCCACCGGGTTCCTCGGCATGGAGCTGTTGGCGCGGCTGCTCAGCGACGGCGACCGTCGGGTGTGGGCGCTGGTGCGATCCGGGAGCCAGGAGGAGGCCGAGCTCAGGGTGCGGGACATGCTCGCGTCGCTCGTGCCCGATCCCGAATCGGTGGCGGGCCGCGTGGTCCCGCTGGCGGGCGACCTCATGCGCGACGGCCTCGGCCTCGAGCCACGCCGGAGGGACGAGATGGCCGAGGCCGTGGACGAGGTGATCCACTCGGCGGCCTCGGTCTCGTTCTCCCTGCCGCTCGACCAGGCGCGGGCCGTGAACGTGGAGGGCACGCGCCGGATGCTCGAGCTGGCGGTGCTCACGTCGGCCCACGGCGGCGGGCTGCATCGGTTCGCTCATGTCTCGACGGCGTATGTGGCGGGCACGCACCGCGGGTCATTCGCCGAGCTCGACCTCGTGCGCGGCCAGGCCTTCAACAACACCTACGAGCGGTCCAAGTGGGAGGCGGAGCGGCTGGTGCGCCGGTACTCCGAGCAGCTACCGGCGCAGGTGTTCCGGCCCAGCATCGTGGTTGGCGACGAGCGCAGCGGGTGGACGGCCTCCTTCAACGTCATCTACACACCGCTCCGCGCCTACGCGCGCGGGGCCCTCCCGGCGGTGCCGGCGCGCCGCTCGGCGCCGGTCGACGTGGTGCCGGTGAGTCACGTGGCGCGCTCGATCCTCGCGCTGGCGGACGCCGGCGCGGGGCGCACATTCCAGCTCGCCGCGGGTCCCGCGGCAGGCAGCGTCGGGGAGCTGATCGACCAGGCCGCCGACCTGCTCGACCGGCCGCGCGCCCGGGCGCTCCGGCCCGTCGTGTACCGCGCGGTCCACCCGCTGCTCCTGCGGCGGGCCGGCCCGGCGCAGCGACGCTGGCTCGAGCGCGGCGAGGTGTTCTTCCCCTACTTCTCGACGAGGACGCGATTCGACACGAGCGCCACCCGGGCGGCGCTCGGCGCGGCCGGGGTGGCGCCCGGGCCGCCGCCGCTCGCCTCCTACCTCCACCGCCTGATCGACTTCGCGGAGCGTGCCGCCTGGGGCAAGCGCCCCGTGTCGCGTAGTACGGTCACCCCACCAGGCGGCGGAGGGGTTGATGAGCGAGAAATGGACAGCGGAACGGATCCCGGATCAGAGCGGCCGCACGGCCCTGGTCACCGGCGCCAACAGCGGGCTCGGGCTCGTCACCGCGCGCGAGCTCGCGCGGAAGGGCGCGACGGTGGTGCTCGCGTGCCGCAACCTCGAGAAGGGTGAGGGCGCACAGCGACAGTGCGACGCGCAGGTGCCGGGCGCGCAGCTCGAGCTCGAGGAGCTCGACCTCGCGAGCCTCGACTCGGTTCGCGAGTTCGCCGAGCGCTTCCGGGCGGGCCATCACGGCCTCGACCTACTGATCAACAACGCCGGGGTGATGGCTTCCCCGCGGCGGAGCACCGCAGACGGGTTCGAGCTCCAGTTCGGGACCAACCACCTCGGCCACTTCGCGCTCACCGGCCTGCTGATCGGCGAGATGGAGGGCCGCGAGGACGCGCGGGTCGTGACACTCTCGAGCGGCGCGCATCGGTTCGGCCGCATCGCGTTCGACAACCTGGGCGGCGACCGGCACTACTTCCGCTGGCGTGCGTACGGACAGTCGAAGCTGGCCAACCTGCTGTTCGCGCTTGAGCTCGACCGCCGTCTGCGGGCCGCCGGATCGACGATCAAGAGCCTGTCCGCGCACCCCGGCTACGCCGCCACCAACCTCCAGTTCGCGGGCCCGCCCGGCTTCGACGCCGCGGTGATGCGCGTGGGCAACCTGCTGTTCGCCCAGGAGGACGAGATGGGCGCGCTGCCCACCCTCTACGCCGCCACCGAGCCGGGCCTCGAGGGCGGTACGTTCTGCGGGCCGGATGGCTTCCTGGAGCAGCGCGGCCATCCGAAGCCGGTCGCGCCGAGCGCGGCGGCGCGCGACAAGCAGGTGGCGCGGCGGCTATGGGAGATTTCCGAGGAGATGACGGGCGTGCGCTTCGAGCCGGCCGGCGCGACGGCCTGAGCCGCGCCCGGGCGCGACCGCCCCGCCCGGCGCCCGCTCAGGCGCTTTCGCCCAACGCTCCCACCGCGCCGCGCAGCCCGACGCAGCCGATGCAGCCCACGCACCCGACGCAGTTCACGCAGCCGATGCAGCCCACGCATCCGATGCACCCGGCGTTGCCGATCCCGCCGACGATCGCCGCGCTCCCGACCACGGCCGCGCTGCCGACCACGCCGGCGCTCCCGACCACGGCGGCACTCCCCACGGTCCCCGCGCTGCCGATCACGGCGGCGCTCCCCACGGTCCCGGCGCTGCCGATCACGGCGACGCTCCCGACGGTGCCGGCGCTTCCGATCACGCCCGCGTCCCGGTCCGTCCCGGCGCCGCTGGAAACGCCATTCCCGCCCGCGCCGCCCGCCGCGTCCATGTCCGCGGCGGCAGTCACTGCGCGAAGAACTTCGGGGCCATCTGCTCCACGGTGCCCTTGGTCCGGATCGTGTTCGTCCCGAGCACCTGCCAGATGGCCTTGAGGTCGAGGTCGGAGTCGCTCATGCCCCCGCTCGGCAACCAGTAGAGCTCGCGTTCTCCGAACGCCAGCGCGTCCTCGTCGGTGGCCAGCCGGAGCACCGATTTCCGTGGTCCCGGTGCCGCCTTCCCAGTGAGCATCATCACCTGGAGCTTGCCCTTCGACCGCTCGACCTGCTCCGCGGAGAACGGCTCTTGCGCGACGATGGCCCGGATCTCATCGGCCGTGCGCAGGAACACGGAGACGTCGTAGCCGAGCATCGACTCGAGCGCCTCCTCGATCCGGGCGCACAGGTCGTCGGGGGAAGTGCCGTCGCCGTCGAACGCGACGTTGCCGCTGGTGCGGAAGGTCGCCACGTCGGTGAGGCCCACCCCCTCGAAGCAGCCCCGCAGCTCGGCGCTCCCGACGCGGTGCGCCTTGCCCACGTTGACCCCACGCAGAAAGGCGGCGTACTCGGACACGCGAATAGCGTAGGCGTATGACGCAGGATCCGCTCCTCTTCGTCGGGATCGCCGCGCTCATGACGATCACGCCGGGCGCGGACATTTCGATGGTCTCGCGCAGCGTCCTCGGTGCTGGTGGCGCTGGGCTCCGGCTGGCGGCGGAGCGGCGCTAGCGCGCGGAGACCTGCCGGTAGCGCCGGATCGCGAGGGGCGCGAAGACGGCGATGATCGCGAAGCACCAGAGGAACGCCATCCAGATGTCGCTGTTCGCCGGCGTGTCGAGCCACAGCGAGCGCAGCGCGTCGGTGATCGTCGTGAACGGGTTGGCCTCCGCGACCTGCTGCAGGCCGTCGGGCATCGACTCGGCCGGCACGAACATCGACGACGCGAACGTGAGCGGGAAGATGAGCGTGAAGCCGAGCGAGTTCGCGGTCTCCGGCGTGGACGAGAACAATCCGATCAGGGCGAAGACCCACGAGAACGCGTAGCCGAGCAGCAGCAGCAGCACGATGCCGAGGGCGATCTCCCCGACGCTCGCCCCCTGGAAGTTGAAGCCGGCGATGAAGCCGACCGTGAACAGCACGACGAGCGACAGGCAGTTGAGCAGGATGTCGGAGGACGTCCGCCCGCTGAGCACTGCCCCGCGCGACATCGGAAGCGATCGGAACCGGTCGATGAGCCCCTTCTGCACGTCTTCCGAAAGCCCCAGCGCGGTCACGAAGCCGCCGAAGGCGATCGACTGGGCGATGATGCCCGGCATCAGGAAGTCGACGTAGTCGAATCCGGGCGTCTCGATCGCGCCGCCGAACACGTAGACGAACAGCAGCACGAACATGACCGGCTGGATCGTGTAGGCGACCAGCAGGTCGGGCTGGCGCGGAATCCGCTTCAGGTTGCGGCGCGCGAGCACCAGCGTGTCGGAGACCGTCATCGCCAGAGCGCTCATGCGTACACCTCTTCTCGCGGCTGCTCGCTGGGTTCCTCCTCGGCGGCGTGACCGGTCAGCGCAATGAAGACGTCGTCGAGCGTGGGGCGGCGCAGCGCGATGTCCTCGATGTAGACGTCGACGTCGTCGAGGCGCCGCACCGCCTCGGCGATGATGCCCGGACGCCGGCGCACGGCGGCCCGCACGGTGTGGTCCTCCACGGAGGGGCGCTCCTCGGCGATCTCGGCCAGCGCGGCCATTGCGGGCTCGGCGTCGGCGTCGTCCTCCAGGTGGACCTCGAGCCGCTCGCCGCCGACGCGGTCCTTGAGCTCGTCGGAGGTGCCCGCCGCGATCACGGTGCCGTGGTCGATCACCACGATCCGATCGGCAAGCCGGTCGGCCTCGTCGAGGTACTGGGTGGTGAGCAGCACGGTGGTGCCGGCCGCGGCGCGCCGCTCGATCGTCTCCCACATGCCGAGGCGGCTGCGCGGGTCGAGGCCCGTGGTCGGCTCGTCCAGGAAGAGCACAGGCGGGCGATAGACGAGCGCCGCGGCGAGGTCGAGGCGCCGCCGCATGCCGCCCGAGTAGGTCTTTGCCGGCCGCTTGGCGGCGTCGGCGAGATCAAAGTGGTCGAGCAGCTCGTCGGCGCGTGCACGCGCCTCGGCCTTGCCCATGTGGTACAGGCGGCCGACCATCTCCAGGTTCTCGAAGCCGGTCAGGTTCTCGTCCACGGCCGCGTACTGGCCGGCGAGGCCGATCTTCGCGCGCAGCTTCGCGGCATCCCGGACGGCGTCGAGGCCGGCCACGCGCGCCGTCCCTCCGTCTGGCTCGAGCAGGGTGGCGAGGATTCTCACAGCGGTGGTCTTGCCTGCGCCGTTGGGCCCGAGGAGGCCGAGCACGCTGCCCGTGGGCGCCGAGAAGTCGACGCTGCAAAGGGCGCGCACTGAGCCGTAGGACTTCTCGAGCCCCTCGACGACGATCGCGTCATCAGTCATTGCGCGGACGCTAGCGCGGCGTGTGGCCGGCGAAGGTACGGTTTGCCACACCTCTTCCCGCCAGCAGGGCGGCGTGTCCGTAGATCAGCGCCAGCACGCGCAGCGTCTGTGCCGGGTAGCGGATCCGGACCCGCCGCAGGTGGCTCGGCGGGCGGCGCAGGTAAGGCCGGCGCTAGGCCGAAGCGGCGGCCGATCCGGCCGTGCGCTCCGCAGCCTTGTCCGAGGCGTCCAGGTGGCCGGCCTGCCGTTCGGGCCCCTGGTTCTCCTCCCACCAGGCGTTGATCGCCTTGATGGCGGGACCCATGATGAGGTTCTTCTGGAAGTTCTCGGTGTCGTTGACGTTCGGGACCGGCCCGTCGGGCACCGGCACCTCGAGGAACTCGCAGAGCGGCTCCCAGCCGTCCGTCGGATACCACACGAGCAGCCGCTCGGAGGGGACCGTGTCGATGACGTCCTGGTTCCAGCGGTTCATGTCGGCGGCCATCGTCTCGCGGTCGCCATTGCTGCCGACCATGATGTCGGCCTTGGTCCACATGTCCTTGAGGACGTCGAGCCACCCGGCGTAGAGCGGGTCGACGTGGTACTGCGCCATGGCGAGGTGGTGCATGAGGTTGTCGCCGTACCAGATCGCGGCGATCGTGTTGTGCATGCTCTCGACCCAGCTCTCGGCGGAGCGGACGCTCAGCAGCACCTTGGCGTCGGGGTAGACGTCCATCAGCTCGCGCCAGTGGTACCCGCCGGGCCAGTCGACGATCGACTCCTTGCCGTCGAAGAGCTCGTCCCAGTCGCCATCGCCCTCCAGCGCCTTGCGCCACTGCGGGACGCTCGTCGCGAGGTCGGACATCATGTCCCGCATGTGGTAGCAGGGGAAGCCGAGCATCTCGAGCCCGATCAATTGTGTGGTGGTTGCGGTCCGGGGCAAACCGGCGCCTATGACTTTCATGGAGTCTCCTTCGAGTGCCAGAGCGTGAACCGGCGGCACTCTAGCCGTCGAAGCGGCGGGGAGGCACGGAGCGGCCGGCTCGGCCGGCTGCGCAGGGCTTCGGGATAACCGAACCCCCATACGGGAGCACGCCCCATCCGCGGCGGCTGCGGCGTGTGACGCTGCCCACACAATGGACATGAGTGCTTACCTAACGTAAGCTACTCGTAAAAGTTCGATGGGTAACGAACAATGCAAGCCGCCGCCGCCCACCCCAACCAGTCCCTCAATCGGCCCTCCGTCTGGGCGATCGGGACCGTCGCGGCGGCGCTGGCATTGCTCGTGGCCGTCGGCATCGTGCCCCTGCCGGACCTGGACGGGCCCCTCGAGGACGCCTCGCGCACGCTCGGTGCCTGGGCGTACCCGGCGGTCGCCGGCTTCGCCTTCCTCGAGACGGGCGCCTTCGTCGGCCTGCTGGTGCCAGGCGAGACGGCCGTGGTCGTGGGCGGCGTCGTGGCCGAGCGGGGCGGCGTCGAGCTCGTCCCGCTGATCGGCTTCGTTTGGCTCGCCGCGGCCGCCGGCGACTTGGTCAGCTTCCTGCTCGGCCGCCGGCTCGGGCGCCCCTTCCTCGAGCGCCACGGGCCCCGCTTCCAGCTCGGGCACGACCGGCTCGCGCGCGTGGATCGCTTCTACCAGCGCCACGGCGGCAAGGCGGTCCTCCTCGGGCGCTTCACCGGGCTGATCCGCGCCGTCTCGCCCTTCGTGGCCGGAGCGTCGGGACTCGCGCTGCGGCGCTTCGTCGCCTGGAGCGCGGCCGGCGCGCTCCTCTGGGCCACAACCTTCACCCTGGTCGGCTACGGCTTCTCGGAATCGTTCGCCGAGTCCGGTGAGGCCGCCGCCCGGATCGGCGCCGGCGCCGCGCTGGCGGCCGCGCTCGCTGTGGTAGCCGTCGCGCGAATGCGCTCAGGCCTGCGCGGCAGGCGGAGCGGCAGCCTTCATGAGGCGCAGCGCGGCCAGCGCGCAGAGCGCTCCGAGGCCCGCCCCGACGGCGGCGCCGACGATCACGTCGAGCGGGAAGTGCACGCGCAGATAGACGCGCGACAGGGCCACGGCAGCCGCGATGGCCAGCGCCCAGGGCCGCATGCGCGGGCACAGGACCGCCACAGCGGTCGCCGCGGCGAAGGCGGTGGCGCTGTGGCCGGACGGGAAGGACGGATTGCCCGGGATCGCCACCAGCGACCCGAGGTCGGGGTCCGACACGGGCGGCCGGTCGCGGTCGAAGGCCAGCTTGAGCCAGTGCACGACGAGGGACGCGGCGCCGGTGGCGACGGCGGCCGCGGCGAACGCCAGCGGAAGGCGGCGGCGCCAGAGGTCGGACCAGAGCCCGAGGCCCACCAGCAGGGGACCCTTCACCCACCACGCGGACAGCGCGACGAACACCGCGGTGAGCAGCGGATGCTCGAAGGCCTGGGTGGCCTCGACGAGCTGGTGGTCGAGATTGACGACAGGGGCCATCCCCGGAACCCGTGGGAAAGTAGCAAGGCGGGTGCCCTGCTGGTTGCAGTAAACCGTAATGCCAGCGGCTTAGAGGAGCCTGAGAAGACCGGACGCGAGCTCGTCGCCGTGCTCGAGGAGCTGGGCGCCGGGGCCTCCGCGGTGGTCACGCAGAGCGAGCCCGAGCTGTGGGACGTGCTGCGGTCGGCGGAGGCCCTGGACCAGCGCGTCGTGCTGGTGGGCGGCGACGGCACCGTCCACGCCGCCGCCAACGCGCCACTGCGGCGCCTGCCCGAGCTGGCCCTGGTGCCGACCGGGCGGGCGAACAACGTGGCGCGCGCGCTCGGGATCCCGACGAGCCGCGGCGCCGCGCTCGCCGTGGCCGCCGAGGCCGCCGCGCGCCCGATCGACGCGCTGCGCGTTGCGACCCCCGACCGGTTCGTCTACGCCGTGGAGGCTGTGAGCGCCGGCTTCCACGCGGAGGCGCGCGCGGGCTACGAGGCGGAGAACTCGGCGGACCTGATCCAGGGCCTGCGCGCGCTGGCGCGGGCGGTGCGGCGCTACCGGCCGTACGCCGCGAGCGTGGACCTGGGCGCCGCCGGCATGCGCTCGCCGGACGCAGCCCAGATCTTCGTGTCGAACCTGCCCTACTTCGGCTTCGGCTTCGAGGTCGACCCGGGCGCCGATCCGTCGGACGGCCGCCTCGAGGCGATCCTCATCGAGGCCCGCGGCCGCCGGCGGCTCCTGCGGCTGCTCGCCGCGGCCCGGCGCGGCCGGCACATCGGCCGGCGCGGCGTGCGGCGCGAAAGCGCAAGCCGAGCCCGCCTGACAGAACCCCTTCCGTTGGTTGCCGACGCCGTCCCCCTCGGCGTCACGACGGCGACCGTGAGCGTGGAGCCCGCCCGCCTGCGCGTGGCGTCTCCAAGTCCGGGAGCGACGGCGTGAACGTCGTATCGCTCGTCCGGAGTCCCTCCCGCTCGCGCCTCGCCGTCCGGCGGGTCAGTCCAGCCGCGCGCGGCGGCGCGCACGCGTCGTCTGGCGCGCGGCTGGGCGGTCCCGCCCTCCTCTTCGCGTTCTCCCTGGCGGCCGTGGGGGCCGGCGCCGGGCGGGCACTCACCACCACGTACCTGCCGCTGCTGCTCGAGCGCATCCACGACGCGCCGTCGCTGATCGGCGCCGTGATGACGGTGAACGCGCTGGCGGGCTTCGCCGTGCCGATCGCCGTTGGCGTGTGGTCAGACCGCCGCGGCCGCCGCGTGCCCTTCATCGCGGGAGGCGCGGTGCTCACCGGCGGTGGCCTGGTGGCGGTCGGGCTCGGGAGCGGGACCTCGTACCTGGCGCTGGGGCTCTCGGCCGGCCTGGTCTACGCGGGCCTGAACGCGCTCACCACCGGCCACCGCGCGATCGTGGCGGATGACGTGGACGATGCGGGCAGGCCCGCCGCGACGAGCGCCCAGGAGATCGCGGGCCTCGTGGGCGCGGTCGTTGCGGTCGCGATCGGCGGCGCGCTCATCGAGCCGGCGCCGGCGGCTGCGTTCGCCCTGGCGGCGCTGGTGCTGGCGCTGACCGTGGTGCCCACTGTGATCGTGAGCCGCCGCTTGGGGCTCGGCGAGCGGGAGCCGGCGGCGCCGGCGCCGAAGCGGGCCGGACGCGTGCGGCTCGGCGAGGCGCTTCGCCATCCTGGCGCGCGCGAGGTCCTCGGCGCGCAGGTCCTCTGGGTCTTCGCGTACGCCGCCCTGCCGTCGTTCTTCGTGCTCTACGCCGAGAAGACCCTCGGGCTCGGCGTGGGCTTCGCCGGCGCGCTTCCGCTCGGCTTCGGCCTGCTCACCGCCATCGGAATGGTCGCGGCCGGCCGCGCGAAGCCCGAGCGCGTGCGGCCTCTGTTGTTGACCGGCGCAGGGCTGCTCGGCGTGGGGCTCCTGGCGGCGGCCCCCGCCGGCAGCCTCGCCGCTGCGGCGCCCGGCTTCGCCACGGCGGCGGTCGGCGCCGGACTCGTCACGGCGCTCGGCTTTCCCTACTTCGCCCGCTTCGTGCCCGACGGCGAGGCCGGGCGCTACAGCGGCCTGTTCTTCGCGGGGCGCGCCGTGGCCGCCGCTGCGGCGCTGCCGCTGGCCGGCGTGGCGGTCGAGCTGAGCGGGAGCTACACGGCCGTCCTATGGCTGGGGGCGGCGTCCCTGGTGGCGCTGGTCCCGCTTGCCACGGCCGAGCGCGGTCGCTCGGGCGCGGCGCAGCGGGTCGCCCTCGGCGCGCGTCCCGCCTCGGTGGCGGCGGTCATGCCCGTGTTCGCGTCGGACCGCGCGGTGGACGTCGCCCGCGCGGCGCTCAGGCACGTGGACGAGCTCGTCTTCGTGGACGACGGGGCGCCACCGGAGGTCGCCGCGTCGCTCGACGCCCTACGCGCCGACGACCGGGTACGGATCCTCCGCCTCGCCGAGAACAGCGGCAAGGGCAGCGCCGTGGCCGCCGGCGCGGAGCTGCTCCTCGCCGAGTCGCGGCCTCCCGACGCCATCGTTGTGCTGGACTCCGACGGCCAGCACGATCCCGAGCGGATCCCGGCGTTCGTCGAAGCCGCGCGCCAGGCGGACGTCGTGATCGGCGATCGCCGGGACCGTCGCGCGATGCCGGCGATCCGGCGGGTCGGCAACCGGGTGGCGAGCCTTGCCCTCCTGGCTTCCGCGCGCAGGTGGATTCCGGACACCCAGAACGGGATGCGCCTCTACTCGCGGCCTATGCTCCGCGCCGTCCCACTCCCCCACGGCGGCTACGACGCCGAGAGCCGCCACCTTCGCTCGCTGCTCGCCGCCGGTCACAGCGTGGCCTCGGTCGAGATCCCCACGATCTATGACGGCGAGCCGAGTCATTTCCGGCCGGTGAGGGACACGCTTCGGGTGGGCCGCGCACTCGCCGGACGGTCGGAGGCCGCCCGGAGCGGAAGCGCCGCCGATGCGCTCGCGGTCCTCCGCGCCTGGATGCCACGCGTCGGCGCCGTGGTGCTCGCCGCGATCGCGCTCGGTCTCGCGATGCCGCTCTTCCAGGCGCTCGACAACGCGGTCTTCCTCGCCCTGAACGGGCTCGGCGACGGGCCCGAGTGGCTCTACCAGGCGGTCGACCCGCACGCCCGCAACTACGTGCTTCTCACCGCGCTCACGGTCATCGCGGCGACGATCGTGCTCCGGCGCCCGCGCCACGTGATCGGCGCCACGCTCGCCGTGGTGCTGGCGGCCTACGTGGCCGGCGCGGCAATCGAGCTGGTGAAGCTCTTCGTCGAGCGGCCCCGCCCCGAGGAGGTGCTCGGCGGACAGGTGCTGCTGGCCGAGGGCCGCAGCTGGGCCCACCTCGCCTCCTACCCGTCCGGGCACCTGATCGTGACCACGGCCATGGCATCGGCGGCCGCCGTGGCTGTGCCCGCCCTCCGCAAGCCGCTCCTCGCCTACACCGTGCTGATCGGCCTGACGCGGGTGCTGTTCGGCGCCCACTTCCCGCTCGACGTGCTCGTTGGCGCCGTGCTCGGCTACGAGATCGGCCTGTTCGCGGCCCGGCTCGTGGCCAGCGCCCGCCTGTTGCCGGTCCCGGTGCCCGAGCTCGGTCCGCGGCTCAGGTTCCGCCCGGAGGCCTTGCGAAGTCCTCGGCCCCGATGAGGTCGAGCCTGAGCGCTGTGGCGAACGAGTCCGCCTGCTCCGCCAGCCGCTCCCGGCTCAGCCGATCCGCGGTGCGCCGTATGCGGCGCTCGGCCAGGTCCAGCTCCTCGTCGTAGCGCTCTGCCTCGGCGTCCGGGACGGTCGCCTCGCGGGTCGCGCCGCAGGCGCCGCAGCGCAGCAGCATCCACCAGGTATTCGCGTCGTTCGGGCTCCACTCAACGGGGTGGACGAAATCGGCGCCGCATGCGGTGCAATCCGCAAGCGTCGCCCGGCGGCGATTGAAAAGGCGCTTGAACAATGAATCGATCCGCAAGCGCTCGGCCGAGCCGAGTGCCCGCGGCCGGGACGGGGCCAGTAGTCCGCTGTTCAGGATCCCTCATGTGGCCGCATAGTGCAAGGCCGGCTCGACCGGGTGGTTCGAGCGGAACAGGTCGCCCGCGTCGTAGCGCGCCTTGATCTCGCGCAGGCGCGCGTAGGTTGCGCCATCGAACCCGCCGGCGGTGTCCGCCGGCATCTCGGAGAAGTTGAGGTAGATCCCGCCCCGCCAGGGAGCCATCGCCTCCTTCACCCGCTCGATGTGGGCGCCGATCGCCTCGGCCATGCCATCTGCCATCGGCAGGCCGACCGCGAACAGCGCGTACTCGTCAGCCAGTGCGCCGAGCGCGCCGGCACCCTCGGGCGCCTCGGTCAGCGCCCCGCCGAGCTGACGCAGCTCGAGCATCAGCAGCGGGCTGCCGGAGCCGGGGCCGCCCACCTCGACGAAGGCGTCCGCCGCCTCGGGGGTGAGCTCGGGCACCCGGAAGCCGTCGCCGATGACCGGGACGGGCTGCTCGGGGTCGCCGTGCAGGCGCACAAGGGCGGGCGCGGGAATCGTCTCGAAGGTGTCCATGACGAGCGGGGCCACCTCGCGCAGGGGGGCGAGCAGCTGGGCGCCGTCGGCATCCGAGCCCAGGTAGGCGCCGTCGAGAGCGACCACCGGGCGGTCGCGAAGCGGCTCCGGCACCTCCGGAAGCGGCGGCAGGTGCAGGAGCCGCAGGGAGGTGGTGATCTCCTCGGTCGCGCCGGGGGCCCACTCGCGGAACGCGTGCACGACCTCCCCGGCCGCGTCCGCTTCCCAGACGAGCCAGCCCGCGTAGGCCTCGCTGAGCGGCAGGAGCTCGAATTCGATGGCGGTGACCGCGGCGAACGCCCCGCCGCCCCCGCGCAGCGCCCAGAACAGGTCGGGCTCGTCGTCCGGGCCGACGCGTCGCATCTCGCCGTCCGCGGTCACCACCTCGGCCGCGAGCACCCTGTTGCAGGCGAGCCCGTGGCGTCGCGCCAGCCAGCCGAGGCCGCCGCCGAGCGTGTACCCCAGCGCGCCCACGTCGGGTGAGGAGCCGTGCAGCGCGACGAGACCGTGCTCTCCCGCGGCCACGGCAACGTCGCCCCAGAGCACGCCTGCCTCGGCGCGGGCGCGCCGGGCGCCGGGGTCGATCTCGAGCCCGGTCATGCGCATCGTCTTGAGGAGCAGCGTGTCGCCGAGGTCGCCCACGGGGGCCGCGCCATGGCCCGTGCCCTGCGGCGCCACCCGCAGGCCGCGCTCGGCCGCGAGACGGACCGCGGCGGCCACGTCGTCCGCGTGGTTCGCGAACACGATGGCGGCCGGACGCTGGTCGACGGCGAGGTTCCAGGCTTGGCGCGCAGCGTCGAAGCCTTCGTCTTCAGGAGTCAGGAAGGTCCCATTCATGAGGTTCATCTGCTGATACTCGCTCATCGGTCACCGCAGTAGGGTGCGAGGAAAGTCCCGTTCAGGGAGCTCATGGAAAACGATCGCTCGGGGACTTCACCGCTGTGAAACAGGGCCCGGGAGGGGGTTGCGACAAGCTCAGCTTGTGAGAACATGCCATCGGTCATCCGTCCAGCCCGGCAGGATTGCCCTCATTCGCGCAGAGGCCCCCGCCGACGCCGGATTGGAGGATCCGACCCAGGCCCCCTCCCCTGGGGAACCTCCGCCCCGCCCCATGCCCACTACGACTCGCGAAGCTCCCGGCTTGCAGCAGGCGCCCGTCATCGGCGCGACCAAGGCCCTGCGCCTCAGCATCGCCGGCGGGCCGCGTGCGCCCGAGCGCGCGCGGGCCTGGCTTCAGAGCGCCGCCGGCTGGCTGCCTGAGGAGGTGGAGCGCAACCTGCTGCTTCTCACCTGTGAGCTCGTGAACAACGCCGTCCTGCACGGGCAGACCGGCGACGACGACATGATCGAGATCGAGCTGCGCCGGACCGACACCGGCGTATTTGCGCAGGTGAGCGACACCGGTCCAGGCTTTGCCCCGAAGGAACGCGACCGGGATCTCGAGGAGCCGGGCGGATGGGGCCTCGTGCTCGTGGAGTCGATCGCGAGGCGCTGGGGCGTCGAGCGCGACGGCCCCACGCGCGTCTGGTTCGAGCTGGCGCGCAACTAGTACACGCTCCCGCGTGTGCCAATCAATCATCCAGCGCTTGCCCGCGGCGGGCATCCGCCACCGCCGCAGCCAGGCGACGGCGCCGCTTGCCGAAGCGCACGCGCGTGAACGGGCCATCCGTCACCAGTTCGAGGTGGTCCACAACCGCGGTGATGAGCGGAATGCCGCGCCCGTGAGGCTCGTCCGGCCCGGGAGGAAGCGGGGCGGCCTCGAACCGGCCGCAGTCGCACACCTCCACCCAGAGGCCGTCATCCCACGGCAGCACCCGCAACAGGATCCCCTTGTCGCCGTCGGAGCAGGCCCTGCCGTGCAGGATGGCGTTGGAGACGGCCTCCGTCGTTGCGAGCATGAGACTCCAGGCCCCATCGTCATCGAGCCCCTGCTCAGTGGAGGCCTGGCGCACGATCGCACGAGCGCGTGTCGCACTCTCCGGCCTGGCCGGTAGCCATGACTCCCGCATCATGACCCATCGCTAATGCCCAGGTCGGAGCGGTCTGACTCATGGTTGAAGCTCCCGCCGACCATGGTCGCCAGCACCCGCAGCTCGGGGAGCTCCTCCGGCCGGCAGGTCGCCGGATCGCGGTCGAGGATCACGAGGTCGGCGAGCATGCCGGGGACGAGGGTGCCGCGCGTGCGCTCGTCGCGCGCGAGCCACGCCGGCTCGACGCAGGTGGCGCGCAGGGCCTGCTCCACCGTGACCGCCTGGCGGGGGCGCCAGGCCGGCCGCTCGTCGAGCGTGCGAAGCACGCCCGCGACGATCCCGCTCAGCGGGTCGAGCTCCTCCACCGGGGCGTCAGACCCGTTCGCCAGGCGCGCGCCGCGGTCGAGCAGGGCGCGGTAGGCGTAGGCGCCCTCGTGGCCCTCCCAGAAGCGGTCGGCCAGGTCGCGGTCCGACGGCGCGTGGCTGAACTGGACCGACGCCGCCACGCCCACAGCGGCGAAGCGCGGCAGATCGGAGGCATCGAGCAGCTGGGCATGCTCGATCCGGTGGCGCAGCCCGAGCGGGCGCCAGGCGTCCGCGCTCGCCTCGAAGGCGTCGAGAGCGGCGCGGTTGGCGGCATCGCCGATCGCGTGCACGGCCACCGGCCAGCCAGCCGCGGCCGCCTCGCGCACAACCTCCTCGAGGCGGCCGCGAGACGTGAGCTCGACTCCCGAGCCGTCGAGCAGCCGGGCCGTGGCGGAGCCGAGCGTGCCGTCCATGAACAGCTTCAGGTAGCCGAGGCGAAGGAGGTCGTCGCCAAAGCCCGAGCGCAGCCCCACCGCGCGCAGCTCCGGTAGCCGGTCGGCGGGCAGCGACTGCCACACCCGCAGCGTCAGCTCGCCCCGCTCGCGCAGCCGCTGGAAGACCTCGAGGGAGCCCAGCCAGCCGTCCTTGTCGTGGATCGCGGTCACCCCGCGCCCGGCTGCGACGCGCAGGCCCTCGCGGCACGCCTCGACCATCTCGTCGTGCGTGGGGAGGCTGTGCCTGTCGCGGAACTTCCAAGCGGCGTTCTCGCGAAGCACCCCGGTGGGCTCGCCGCGTTCGTCGCGCTCCACGACCCCTCCGGGGGCGTCGAGGTCGCCGCCCGCGCGGGCGAGCGCGGCCGAGTTGAGCCAGAGGGAGTGATAGTCCCGCGACATCAGCGCCACCGGCACGCTCGGCGCCACCGCGTCGAGCGCGTGCGCGCTCCGGCGGCTCGGTCCATACCGCGTCGCGCCAGCCGAGCCCCCGCAGCCAGCCGCCGGGGGGCACGGTTGGCAGGGCCTCCGCCACCCGCGCCACGGCCTCGGTGCGGGACTCCGCGCCCTCGAGCCGCACCTGGCGCAGGCCGAGCGACCAGGTCGGGAAGTGGACGTGGGCGTCGTTGAAGCCGGGCACCACGCAGCGCCCGCGCAGGTCCACGCGGCGCGCGCCCGGCGGCGGCTCTGTCGCGATCCGGCCGTCGCAGACGGCGAGCCGCGGCGCCAGCGGCGCAACCGCGTCGAGCGTGCGGATCGTGCCGCCTTCGAAGATGAGGCCTGGCGCTGGATCAGGCACCGTCCCGCTCCATCTTGTCGATCTCGGCCAGGTCCATCCGGGTGCGCTCGAGGGCCGGGCCCGCGCCGATCCGCTCGCTCACCTCCAGAGCGTGCTGCAGATGCAGCCGCGCCTGCTCCGGACGGCCGCGTGTGGCCGCGAGCACCCCCAGGTACCGGGATACCGGCCCCGTGCTGATCTCTGGGTAGCTAATCGCCATGCGATCGGCATAGGGGAGAAGCCGCTCGTAGACGAGCGCGGCGCGCGGGGCGTCGGCGAGCAGTCGCGCCGCCTCGGCGAGGAAGGTCATGCTCACGAGCCATTCCTCGTCGAAGGGGAGGGGCGCGAACCCGCCGTCCGCCAGGTGGTCGAACGCCGCTCGGGAGACGGCGTGGTCGCCCAGCTCCGCAGCCAGGTGCGCCAGCACCGCCCGGAACAGGGGATAGGTCGGGTACTCGTCCACCGAGCGTTGGACGAGCTCGCTCATTTCCGCGAGCCTTCCCTGCTCCCAGCGAAGGACGTAGAGCTGAAGCCGATACGACACGGCCGCGTTCCAGCTCTGCGCGCGCTCGCCCAGCGCCCGCGCGTCGGAAATCAGTACCTCCGCCTCCCCCAAGCGGCCCTCCACCAGTGCGAACAGGGCCCGGTAGGCGGCCACCAGCCAGTCCTGGGAGGGCTGGCGGAGCTCCTCAGCCACCTGCACCATGTCGTCCAGGGCGGTCCTGGCCGCGGCGATGTCGCCGAGCTCGAAGAGCGCGTCGAACCGCTCCTCGTGGGCGTCGAGGAGGCGCTCCTTGTCGCCCGCGCGGGCTGCCACCTCGGCCATTTCGGTGGCGACGTCCAGAAGCTCGGCCGTCCGGTCGGGGCTGTGGTGGCCGAGGATGTATGCGCCGAGGCCGTGGGCCAGGGTCGCCGGATCTCCCACACGCCGGGCCAGCGCCAGCGCCTCCTCGCTCAAAGCGGTCTTCCGCTCCGGCGGGAACCGGGCGTCGCGGAGGGGTCCGCCGGCGAGCCGCGCCAGCAGTCTGACGCGCAAGGCGTCGTCTCGATCGCCAAGCGAGGCAAGCGCCCGCTCCAGCAGGGGCACGAGCTCCTCGTCGTCGCGCGAGGTCTCCCAGATGATCCGGCCGCCATAGCCCGCCGCCGCGCGGCCGAGACGCTCGGGCGAGCCGAGCGCCCCGGCGAGCTCCGCCGCGTCGCGGAATGCTCGCTTCGAGGCGGGCGTGTCGCCCGCCCTCGCGGTCGCGTCGCCCAAGGCCAGCAGCAGATCGCACCTGAGGTCGTCGCCCTCCGCCAGCGCGAAAGCCCGTTCGTAGTGGCGCACCGCCTCCTCGTAGGCGAGCAGCGAAGCCTCGCGGTCGCCGGCGCGCCGGGCGTAGCCGAGCGCCCGGTCGGCGCGGCCCGCAGGCGCGGCCGCCAGGAAGTGGTGGGCCAGCTCGGCGAGATGCGGCTCGAGGTCGGACGCGTAAACCGCCTCGAGCGCCTCTCCAGCGCGTCGGTGGAGCTGCATCCTGCGTGCGGGTGTCAGTTCGCCGTAGAGCGTCTCCCGGATCAGAACGTGCCCGAACCGCAGACGGCCAGGTGACATCGCCACCGCGGTGACGACGCGCTGCGACATCGCCTCGTCGAGGGCGTCGAGCAACTCGTCGCCACCCAGCTCACTGAGCTGCCCGAGGGCGCGCAGCTCGAACTCTCGGCCGAGCACGCCGGCGAGCACGAGAAGGTCGCGGCAGGACGCAGAGAGCCGGCCGACGCGCTGGGCGATCACAGCGCGGACGGTGGGCGGGATCGGCCGCTCGGCGCCCGCTTCCGCGAGCCGCCCCTCGGCGCCGAGCAGACGCACCAGCTCGACAAGGAACAACGGGTTGCCCTCTGTCTCGTCGTGGATCGCCTCGACGAGCCCTGCCGGGGCGGTGAGACTGGCACTGAGCTCGAGGTATTCGCCGACGTCGGACTCGCTTAGCCCCTCGAGACGGATCGCCTCGGTGCTCGGCTCCCGACTCAGCTCGGCCACGGTGGCTCCCAGCGGCTCCTTCGCGATCGGGTCCACGTCGCGGTAGGCGCCCACCACCAGGAGGCGGCTCCCCCGCAGTGCGCGGCCGACGAACTGCAGCATGAGCAGCGACGGGGCGTCGGCCGCATGAAGGTCGTCGAGGACGAGAATGAGCGGACGTGCCGCTGCCGAGCGCCGCAGGAAGCTCGCCATCGCGTCGAAGAGACGGACCCGCCCGCCTTCGGGGTCGGCCGCTGGTGCCGGCAGGTCCGGAAGGAGCTCGCGCAGCTCGGGCACCAGCTGGGCGAGGTCGGGGGCACCGGCGCCGAGGTGCTCCCGCAGCGCTTCTGGCTCCTCCTCGAGTACATGGCTCCGCAGAAGCTGTACCCACGGCCAGTAGGCGGGGGCACCGCCGGCCTCCCAGCACCGGCCCCAGAGCGTGCGCGCGCCCCGGGCCCGCGCGCGGGCCGCGAGCTCGTCCGCCAGCCTGCTCTTCCCAATGCCGGGTTCGCCGGCGAGCAGGACGAGCCCACCCTGCCCTGCTATGGCGCGCCCCAGCGCAGACGTGAGCAGCCCGAGCTCCCGTCGCCGACCCACCAATAGCTCATGCGCCACGACCGCGCCGCCCGAGGGTTCGAGCGAGGGATCCTGCGTGAGCATCGCGTGCTGGAGCTCCCGAAGCTCACGGCTCGGCTCGATGCCGAGCTCCTCGACAAGGGTCTGCCGCGCCGCGCCGTAGGCTTCGAGCGCCTCCGCCTGGCGCCCGGAGCGGTAAAGAGCGAGCATCAGGAGCCCGCGCAGGCGCTCTCTGAGCGGATGCGAGCTCACCAGGGTCTCGAGCTCGGCGACGAGGCCGGCGTCGCCGCCGAGCTCGAGGTCCGCCCTGATCCGGTCCTCCAGGGCGACCAGCCGCAGCTCTTCGAGCCGCGCGATCTCGGTTTGAGAGAAGGTTTCGTGCGCGAGGTCCGCAAGCGCGGGGCCGCGCCAGAGCGAGAGCGCGGCGCGAAGCCCGCGGCTCGCGGTCACCGCATCGCCTGCCGACAAATCCGCCCTCGCCTCGACCACTTGTTGCTCGAAGCGGTCGAGGTCCAGCTGGCCTGGCTCGAGCCGCAGTTCGTAACCGGGTGCCCGTGTGACGAGGATCCGGGCATCCTCGCCGGGGGCACGCTCTGGCTCGAGCACCTTTCGGAGCCTCGACACCGCCACCGACAAGGCCTTCGAGGCGTCGTGGGGCTCGCGGCCGTCCCACAGCGCGTCGGCAAGCCGGTCGCTCGAAACGACCTCGTTCGCGTTCAGGAGCAGCATCGCGAGCAGGCCGCGCTGCCTCTTTCCTCCGAGGGGGAGCCGGCGGCCGCGGTCGCGCACCTCCAGCGGTCCGAGGATCAGGAATTCCATCAGCTGAGTCCTCTTCGAACGTAACATCGCCGGGCTGTTGCCGAGTTGTTGCCTGGCTGTAATCGGCCCCCCGGATGCTGGCCCCATCGCATCCACCTAAGGAGGTTCACATGTCAGGCGCAGTCACTTCAGTTCCGGTCACGCAGCAGCTCGCCCGCGACAAGCGCCGCGGGAAGATCGCGGCGCTCGCTCTCGTCACGCTCGCCGCCGCACTGCTGGTGGCGCTGGCGCTGGCGCTCTCGGACGAGGAGACCGCCACCGTCGGCTCCGGGCAGCCGCTTGAGGTCCAGTCGTTCGGATCCCCCTCGCAGGCTCCCCCGGTCAACGGGATCCGCTATGACGGCGGCCCGGAGGAGGGAGCGGTGGGCACCGTGGCGCCTCCGGTCCCGTCCGGCATTCGCTACGACGGCGGCCCCGAGGAGGGCGCGGGCGGCACCGTCGCCCCACCGGCCGCGTCCGGTCTCCGCTATGACGGCGGGCCCGAGGAAGGCAGCCGAGGTCCGGCCACCGCCCGCTGAGGACGGATGCGATTGCGGGGTCCCGTCTCGGCGGGGCCCCGCACCTCGGTCAGCGGCGGGCGGCCACGCGGGGATTCTCCAGCGGTCGCACCGTCGCCTCGATGTCCGTCCGGCGATGCTCGAGGAAGGGCGGGATCGACAGCTTCTCGCCCAGGTGTTCGAGCGGCTCGTCGACCGTGAAGCCGGGCGAGCGGGTCGCGATCTCGAACAGCACGCCGCTCGGTTCGCGGAAGTAGATCGAGCGGAAGTAGTGGCGGTCGATCACGGGCGTGGGCCTGCCGCCGCCCTGCTGGATCCGGCCGCGCCAGGCCTCGTGGTCCTCGTCCTCCGAGGCCCATGCGACGTGGTGGACGGTGCCGGCTCCCTGGATGCCGCGCTGGCCCGGCGGGGCGTCGTAGTGGTAGAGGCCGCCGCGGCGCGGGCCGCGGGCCTCCCAGCTTCCGTCGGCCTCGCCGAAGCCGAGCGCCTCCAGAAGACCGCGGCTCCGCTCGGGATCCGAGGCGTAGGCGCGCACGGCGTGGAAGCCCTGGAGGGCGTGCTCGGCCGGCACCTCGGGGTGCTCGGCGGTGAGCGGCTCGTCGTCCACGTCCGCGACCAGCAGCTCGTGCTCGAGGCCCTCCGGGTCCGCGAAGTGGAGGCTCGCGCCGTCGCGCCGGGTCTCGATGCCCTCGTCCGCCAGCCGCGCGGCCCAGAAGTCGAGCGCGTCCTCGCCGGCGACACGCCAGACGACGCGGTGGACCATGCCCTCGCCGGCCCGCCCGGGGGCGGCGCCGGGATACTCGAAGAAGGTCAGGTCGAGGCCGGGGTGGGCGTGCTCGTCGCCGTAGAAGAGGTGGTAGACGGTCGGGTCGTCCTGGTTGACGGACTTCTTGACCAGGCGGAGGCCGAGCACGCGCGCGTAGAAGTCGACGTTGCGCTGGGCGTCGGCGGTGATGGCGGTGATGTGGTGGATGCCGTCGAGCTGCATGGGGGGTCAACCTTCCCTCGATGATTGCGCGTGCAACTATATCACGCGGGAGTGAGCCGTGGCAGCCGAGTATGGGGCGCGCGCTACGGCCGCGGCCCACGACGCTTCGGACCCCCGCCCACCTCGTAACGCACGAGCTCATGCGCCCGCTCCGCCCAGTCGCAGAGGATCGGCCGCGTGTCACGCGGATCGATGATCTCCTCCACGCTGAAGCGCTCCGCGGTCCGGAACGGCGAGGTCACTGCCTCGAGCCGAGCGGCGATCGACTCCCGCAGCGCCGCCGGGTCCTCGGCCGCCGCCAGCTCACGGCGGTACGCGGCCTCCAGGCCGCCCGCCATCGGCAGCGAGCCCCAGTTGCCCGACGGCCACGCGAAGCGCAGATTGAGCCGCGACCCGTCGCCGTGCCCGGCGCCCGCGACGCCGTACACCTTGCGCACCAGGATGGACACCCAGGGAACGCTCGCCTGCACCACCGAGAACAGGCCGCGCGAGCCGCGCCGGATCGTGCCGGCTCGCTCGGCGTCCGTGCCGATCACGAAGCCCGGCACATCCACGAAGTTCACGACCGGTAGGTGGAACTGGTCGCAAAGGTCCACGAAGCGGGCCGTCTTCTCCGCGGCGTCGGCGGTCACGCCGCCGCCGTAGTGCTCCGGGTCCGAGGCGAGCACCCCGACCGGGCGTCCGCCGAGCCGCGCCAGGCAGGTGATCGTCGGCCGCCCGAAGACCGCGCCCAGCTCGAAGGGCGAGCCGCGGTCGAGCACCGCCTCGAGGACACGGCGTATCTTGTAGGTCCGGCGCGGCTCTCGGGGCACGATCGAGAGCAGCCCCTCCTCGCGCCGGTCGGCGGGGTCCGAGGCTGGAGCGCAAGGCGGCGTCTCCCACACGTTCGCGGGCAGGTAGGAGAGGAAGCTCTTCATCTGGTCGAGCGCGTCGTCCTCGTCGCCGGCCACGTTGTCCACGGCGCCGGCGCGGGCCTGCAGGCGCGCCCCGCCGAGCTCCTCCTTGTCCGGCGTCTCGCCCAGGCCTGCCATCGCCACCACCGGCGGCCCCGCCACGAACAGTTGCGCGCTGCCCCTGACGATCACCGAGAAGTGCGAGCACACCACGCGCGCCGCACCCAGCCCGGCCACCGGCCCGAGCGCCGCGGCCACCACGGGGACGATCGACAGGTTCTCCACGACCAGGTCGAAGCCCGGCAGCGGCGGCACGTAGGAGAAGCCCATCTGCTCGAGCGACTTGACCGACCCGCCGCCGCCCGTGCCGTCCACGAGCCGCACCAGCGGCAGCCGCAGGTCGTGCGCGAGCCGCTCCGCGTAGACCGCCTTCTCCCAGATCGCAGCGTCGGCGGCACCGCCGCGGACCGTGAAGTCGTCGCCCTGCACGACCGCCCGGCGGCCGTCCACACGGCCCTGTCCCACCACTGTGTTGGCGGGCAGGAAGTCCGTGAGCTCGCCGCCCTCGGCGTACGTGGCTCGCCCGGCGAGGGCGCCGGTCTCGTGGAACGTGCCGGGGTCGAAGAGCCGCTCGATCCGCTCGCGCACAGTGAGCCGCCCGGACTCGTGCTGGCGCTCCACCCGCTCCTCGCCACCCATGCGCCGCGCCAGCTCCTCGCGGCGACGGAGCTCGTCGAGCTCGGGCTCCCAGGACATCTACGCGCGGGTGCGCTCGGCGAATGCCTCGCGCCCGGCGCGGGAGCGCAGCTCGTGCAGCGTCTCGATCTGCTGCTCTGCTCGCTCGATCAGCCGGTCGAGCAGGCCGGCGTCGAGCTCAGGCACGGAGTCGGCGACGTCTCGGAGCGTCCGCCACATGCGACAGCTTGCGCGTTGACCCCCGTGATCAGTCCCTCCAGCTCCATGTGGCGGCTCAGCGGGGAATAGCCCGTGAGCTGGCCGTTCAGTTTCAGGCGGCCGGCCTTCTCGGCCGCCCAGAACGCGAGGTTCTTCGCGCGGTCGGCGCCGAACCCGAGATCGTCCATGACGCTCTCGAGCGAGCGGCGGTCGGCCTCGATGTCGTCGGCGAGCTTGGCGAGTGGCTCGCCGTAGGGGTTGCCCTCGTTCTGGCCGCGTGCTCGGCGGGCAAGCTCCAGCCCGGCGGTTGACCCAGCCAGGTGGTCCTGCAGGTAGATGCGGAGGAGCTTTCGGTCCACGCCGGCCGTAGTCTGCCCGAATGGCGAGCGAGAGCGAGCTCGAGCGCGCGCTGGCCGACGCGGGCGGGGCGGACGCGCCGCGCGAATGGGCCGCGCGCCTGCGCGAGCTGCTCCGCGCCGAGCTGGAGCGGGGCGCCCGGGAGATGGGCGAGGTGCGAAGTGGCCGCGAGCGCCCGGTGGCGCTCGCGGTTGCCGCGGCGGACGCGCTGGAGCGCGGCCCGGAAGCCGGTGGCGCGCCCGGCGCAGTCGTCGCCGTCCTGCCGCTGCCGCCCGAGCTGCGGGCCGACTCGGATGCGGTCGCGGAGCGCGGCGCCACGCTCGCGGCCGCCACCGTCGAGCGGCTCGTGGAGGCCGCGGAGCCGGGCAGGCCGCGCGCGGGGTCGGACCTCGCCCTCCTGCTGGGCGCGTCAGACGGCTTCCTGGCGCTCTCGTATCCGGCGAGAGACCCGCGCTGGGCCGCCGAGTACGCGCGCGAGGCCCTCGACGACGCCGTCGCCGCCATCGACCGGCTCCGCGCGCAGGCCCACCTTCTGCCCGGTCACGCGGTGGCCGTTGAGGACCTGCGCCCGCCGATAGGGGCCACCCACCCGCTGCGGGTGGCGGAGGCCGTGACCCGGCTCGGCGCCTCGCCGCTCGACGAGGACGCCGTGGAGCGCCTCGAGCCTGAGCTGCTGCAGCTGCTCGAGCCGGCCGGTCGCGCCACGCGTGCCCACGACGACCCCGACCCGCGCCGGCGCGCGATGCGGCGCATCCTCCAGCGCCTCGACGGAATGGGGAAATGGGGCGGCTACCACACAGCCTTCGACCACCTGGCGCGCGGGTTCGCCGGCAACGACAGGGCGCTCGCCTTCGAGGTGGGGGAGGAGCTCCTCGACGCAGGGCTACTGTCCGAGAAGCCGAGCGTGGGGCAGCGTCACGTGTCTCTCAACCCGCGCCGGGCGGGCGAGATCCGTGGGCTCATCGAGGAGGGCGCGCTTCCCCCTGGACTCAGCGCTCGGTGACCAGCAGCCGTCCGTCCGGTCCCACGCTCAGCGCCCGCCGCCCGGCCACCAGCTCCGTGAGCTCCTGGCCCACCAGCTCGCGTCGCCAGCCCCGGGAGACGCGGATGTGGTCGCCGTTCTCGCCACGGCGGAGTGCGGACACCAGCGCGGCCAGCTCCGCCTGGGTGGCGATCAGCTCGACCGCCACGGCCTCCTCCATCGAGCGCTGTCGCACCAGCGCCTGTGCCAGCGACACGAGCGGCGCGTCGCGCGAATCGCGCGCGGGCGGCTGCGGAGGGGCGGGCGGCGCCTCGCGTGTGCGCCCGCGCTCGATCACCTCGAGCAGCCGGTCGCCGCGCCGATGCAGCGTCTGGGCCGGTAGGCCGCGGGTCTGCTCGAGGCCCTGGCGGTCGCGCGGCGCGCGACGGGCCAGCTCGATGAGCGCCTGATCGGGCAGCACATATCCCGCTGGGCGGTCCATCGACCGGGCCACCTGCTCGCGCCACTCGACAAGCTCGCGCGCCACCGCGCGGCCTCGCTCGTTCAACCGGCCAAGCCGCGGGAGCCGCTCGTAGATCCGCTCGGGGTCGCGCTCGTCGGTCGAGGCCTCGAGCGCCAGGCACTCCTCGCGCGCCCACTCGAACCGCCCGCGCTTTCGCAGCCGCCGCTCGATCTCCTCACCGAGAGCAAGCAGCAGCCGCGCGTCGTCGGCGGCGTACTCGAGCTGCTGTGCGGTGAGCGGGCGGCGATCCCACTTCGTGAATCCCTCGGACCCCTTCAGGCGCACCCCCAAGACCTTCCTGACCAGCGACTCGTAGCCCTCCTGGTTGCCAAACCCGAGGAAGCCGGCGGCCAGCTGGGTGTCGAACACGCTGCTGACCTCGGTCGACCAGACCCGCCGCAGGATCGCGATGTCCTGGCGCCCCGCGTGCACCACGACCTCGACCTCGGGGTCGGCCAGCACGCGCGCGAGCGGAGCCGGATCCGGAGTGTCATCCGCGAGCGGATCGACCACGTCGGTGCGCACGCCGTCCGGCGAGCCCGGGTCGGGCACGGCGATCTGAGCCAGACACAGCAGCGCCTGGTAGCGGCGCTCGGACACGAATTCGGTGTCGATCGCGATACGACCCTGTGCGGCGGCCCTCTCTGCCAGCGCGGCGGTCACGAAGCCGCCACCATACTCAGAGAGAGATGTCGATTCTCGCGGCAGCGCTCGCGGCGGTGGGGGGCCTGGTGGGCCCACCGGCCGTGCCACCGTCCGTTCCGGGCGAGACCGTGATAGGCCGTTCCGCGGAGGGCCGGCCGATCCGGGCGTTCCGCGTCGGCTCGTCTCGCGCGCGTGTAGAAGTGCTCGTGGTGGGAGCCGTCCACGGCAACGAGCCGGCCGGCAGGACGGTGGTCGACCGCCTGCGCCGGGTGCGGCCGCCGCGCGGCACCGCGCTGTGGCTGATCGAGGACTTGAACCCGGACGGCTCGGCGGCCGGCTCGCGCCAGAACGCCGCCGGCGTCGACCTGAACCGCAACTTCCCGTACCGGTGGCGCCACCAGGACGGCGTCTACGAGTCGGGGCCCGGGCCGGCGTCGGAGCCAGAGACCCAGGCGATCCAGCGCTTCGTCGAGCGCGAGCGCCCCCGCATCACGCTCTGGTACCACCAGGCGCTGCGCATGGTCGTGAAGAGCACCGGCGACCCGGCGCTCGAGCGCCTCTACTCGCGCCGCTCCGGGCTGCCCCGCAGGCGGCTCCCGCGCTACCACGGCACCGCGGTGTCGTGGCAGAACACGACCTTCCGGGGCGATACCGCGTTCGTGGTCGAGCTCCCGGGTGGGGCCCTTTCCGCCGCCGGCGCGCGCCGGCACGCCCGCGCGACACTGGCGCTGGCCAACGCGGTGGCGCCTCCGCGCGTGGTTTCGAAGCCGATTCCCTTCGACGCCAAGCGCAGGGCGGACATGCGCGGCTACGCGCAACGGCACTACGGCATCGACGACCATCGACTGCGGGACCCGAAGGTGATCGTGCAGCACTACACGGTCACCGACACATTCGACCCCGTCTACAACACGTTCGCCCCGAACCGCCCGGACGTGGAGCTCGGCGAGCTGCCGGGCGTCTGCGCCCACTACGTGATCGACCGCGACGGGACGATCTACCAGCTCGTCTCCACCCGGATCATGTGCCGCCACACGGTCGGGCTGAACTACACGGCGATCGGGATCGAGCACGTCGGCCGCAGCGACGCCCAGGTGATGGGCAATCCGCGCCAGATGGCCTCCTCGCTGCGGCTGACGCGCATGCTGCAGGGCCGTCACGGCATCGACACGCGAAACGTGATCGGCCACAACGAGAACCGCGACAGCCCGTTCCACCGCGAGCGCGTGGCGCGCCTCCGAACCCAGACACACGGCGACTTCCCGAGGGCCGTCATGGACGTCTACCGGCGGCGGCTCGAGCGGCTGCCGGCGCCCGCGAGCCTCCGCTAGCACACGCTCCCTTCCGGTCGCGTGTACTAGTCCGTCTCTTCCGGGAGCCGCCGCACCTCGATCAGCTCAAGCCCGAGCGACTGGATGCGGTCGAGCAGGCCGTGCAGCTCGGACTGGTCGCGCACCTCGCCGCGCATCACCGTCTCCGCCGGCTTCACGGCCGCCGTGAAGTCCTCGAACGCCCCGGTGACCGAGTCGCTCAGCCGTCCCTTGATCCTGATCTCGTAGCCGACGGGGGCCACCACTTCGCCACCATCCCCTCGGAGTGGGTGATCGCACGTCACCCGCCGCGGGTGAGAGGCTCGTACTCGCGGCGGGCGCCATGTTCACGAGCCGCGAGCGTCCCTGAGCGCCGGCGTGACGCCGCATCACCCGCGACGGGTGAGGAACGCTCATCCGCATATCGGCGAGAGTTCACGCATGCGGCTCTCGACGGTGGTGCGTGTGGCGGTCGTCCTATTGGTCGACGCGGTCGTCCTGGTGCTGCTCGCGTTGCTGCTGCCGGGCTTCACGCTCGACGGCGCCGGCGCGGCGTTCGGGACCGCCGCGATGGTCGGCGTTCTCAACGCGCTCGTCTGGCCGCTGCTCGCGCGATTCGCCCTGCCGCTCAGCGTTCTCACGCTGGGGCTCGGCGCTCTCGCCCTGAACGCCGTGCTCGTGACGTTCGCGATCGACATCGTGCCCGGGGCGAGCGTCAAGGACTTTGGAACCGGGCTGGTGGTCACAGTCGGCATGGCCGCGCTGACCGCGCTCCTGTCCGCCCTGCTCGCGATCGACGAGGACGAGTCGTGGTATCGAAACGTCGTGCGCCGCCAGGCACGCCGTCGCGGCGACCGCGTCGAGACCGACGTGCCCGGCGTGATCTTCCTCGAGATCGACGGCCTCGCGCTCGACGTGCTGAAGCGCGCGATGCGCGACGGCAGCGCGCCGGCGATGGCGCGTTGGCTGCGCGAGGGCACGCACAACCTCGAGGGCTGGGAGACCGACTGGTCCTCCCAGACCGGCGCCTGCCAGGCGGGCCTCCTTCACGGCAGCAACCACGACATGCCCGCATTCCGGTGGTGGGAGAAGGACCGCGGCAAGCCGATCGTGACGAACCACCCGCAGGACGCGGCCGAGCTCGAGCGGCGCCACTCGGATGGCCGCGGCCTGCTGCACGAGGACGGCGCGAGCCGCGCCAACATCCTGTCTGGGGACGCCGTGCACACGATGCTCACGATGAGCACCGTGTTGAGCCGCCGCCGCCCGATCGGGCGCGACTACTCGGCCTACTTCGCGCGGCCGTACGCCGTGGCGAAGACCCTCACGGCGGTGCTCGCCGAGATCGCGCGCGAGCGGCACGCCCAGGCAGAGCAGCGCACGCGCGACGTGCAGCCTCGCATCCGGCGGTCGCGCCAGTACGCCGTTCTGCGCTCCTTCGCGACCGTCATCCAGCTCGATCTGCAGGTGGCCGCGGTGGTGGGGGACATGCTGTCCGGCCGCCCCGTCGTCTACACGACCTTCCTCGCCTACGACGAGGTGGCGCACCACTCGGGCATCGAGCGGCCCGACGCGCTTGCCGTACTGAGGAAGGTCGACCGCCAGCTCGCCCGCGTGGAGGCCGCCGCGACCGACGCGCCGCGCCCTTACCGGCTGGTGGTGCTCTCTGACCACGGCCAGTCACAGGGGGCGACGTTCCTCCAGCGCTACGGGGTGACGCTCGAGGAGCTCGTCCGCTCGGCGTGCGAGGGCGCCGAGGAGGTGCACTCCGATGCAGGGCGGGAGGACGACGCCGCGGCCTACCTGGGTGCGGGCCTGACCGAGCTCGGGCGCGACGACACCGTGGCGGCCCGTGGCGCGCGGCGAGCTGCCAAGCGGCTCGAAGAAGGCGAGGGGAAGCAGGAGGCCGAGGAGGACGGCCTGCCGGACCTGTCGGTGATGGCGTCGGGGAATCTTGGGCTGATCTCCTTCCCGCGGGAGCCCGGCCGCGTGACGCTCGAGCGCATCGAGCAGCTGCACCCGCGGCTGCTGCCGGCGCTGCGCGACCACCCCGGCATCGCGTTCATGATGGTGCGCTCCGAGCGCGACGGCGCGCTAGCGCTCGGCCGCGACGGCGTGCACCACCTCGACAGCGGAAGGGTTGAGGGCGACGACCCGCTCGCCCCCTTCGGCCCGACGGCGGCCGGGCACCTGCGCCGCACCGACGGCTTCCCGCACTGCCCCGACGTCATGCTCAACAGCACCTTCTGGGAGGAGACCGGCGAGGTGGCCGCGTTCGAGGAGCTTGTGGGGTCGCACGGAGGCATGGGCGGCACCCAGTCACACCCGTTCGTCCTTCACCCGGCCGAGCTGCCGTGGCCGGACGAGGCGGTACTGGGAGCCGAACACGTGCACCGGATCCTGCGCGGCTGGCTCGCCGCGCTTGGGCACGAGGGCTATCTCACGCCGGTCGGCGCCGACCCAGGTTCGCCACGATCAGAGCCACGATCGTCACCAGATAGATCTGCCCGATGAGCATCTCGGCCACGGCGAGCGCCCGTGGTCCCTCGGCGGCAGGGGAGAGGTCGCCGTATCCCACGGTGGTGAGCGTGGCGAAGCTGAAGTAGGCCCTGTCGGCGGGCGTGGAGTCCTGGCGATCCACGAACAGGGCGCTCGAGTCGACCGCGTCGACGATCCCATAGCTGAACGCGAAGAACATCCCGATCAGCAGGTAGATGGCGAGCACCCCGGTCAGCGTGTAGAACGCGACCTGGCCCCGCGCGCGCAGGTCGTTGAAAAGGCCGGCCGCCAGCACGGCGGGCGCCACCCCCACCAGCAGCGCGCCGACCACGGCGGCAAACCAGAACGGGATTTCGCCCTGCACGAGCCATGTCACCAGCGAGGCCACCACCGCCAGCGTCGCCGCCGCCGCCGCAAGCCGGACCCCCGCGCGCTGGACGCCCGCCGTACGGACGGCCGCGACGAGCGTTGCCGCCTGCAGCGCGATCACCACGAAGCGGGGCCCGTCCGATGACGACACCACCAGTTGCAACGCCGTCGAGATGATGACGAGGCCCAGCACCAGGCCGTAGCCGTGCCTGCGCCGTTTCATGACCGGCGCGTTCGCCGCGGCCGCGCCTGCTCCTGCCCCGGCCAATGGCTAAAGCTCTGTCGCCGCCCCGGGCTCGAGGACCCGGACGTCCACCTCCGGGGCGAGCTCCGCGACCCGGCTGGCGAACCGGTGTGGCGGCGTGTCGAACCAGGCTCCCCGCCGCCGGCCGCGCGGGTGGAGCGTACCCCAGTGGATTGGGACGGCGACGGCGGGACGCAGCAGCGCCGCGGCCTCCGCGGCCTGCTCGGCGTCCATGTGCCCCGGGCCCATCGTCGGGCCCCATCCGGCCACCGGCAGCAGCGCGGCGTCGACGGGTGCGAGGTCGGCCATCTTGGGGAAGATGTCGGTGTCCCCGGCGAAGTACACGGACGGCCGCCCGCGGACGACGAAGCCGAGGGGTGTGGCGCGCGCTCCTCCCGGCCGGCGGCGGTCGTCATGCTCGGCGGGTGTCGCCTCGATCCGCAGCCCGGCCACCTCCACGGCGTCGCCGGGCACGAGCTCATCGACGTGCTGGACGCCGGCGGACCGCAGGATCGCGCCGGCGCCGGCCGGCGCGAGCACGCGGACCTCGCTCGGCAGCATTTTCAGCGACGGCAGGTCGAGATGGTCGTAGTGGAGGTGCGAGAGCAGCACCGCATCCACGCGGCCGGGCACCGCGGGCGCGGGCCCGTGGCGCCGCAGGTGGGCCACGCGCCCTCGCAACACGGGGTCTGTGAGCAGGCGGACGCCACCGTGCTCCAGTAGCACGGTGGCGTGGCCGAGCCAGGAGATCCGCGCGCGCGTGCCTACGCCGCGGCGCCGCGGTTGTCGAGTGCCTCCTGGAGCGCAGCCTCCTGCTCGTCCGAGAGCGAGCTCTGGATCACGTGGCCGCCGTACTTCGAGATCTCCGGGACACGAGGTTCGCCATGTCGTTCTCCTGATCCGGGGTCGTCTGCGGGGGCCGATGCTCGCCTGAAGGAGGGCTAGGGCGCATCACCCTCACCGGGTGATTCCCGCTCACCCGTGGGACTCGGAAAATAGGCCCGTGCCGGACTCTGCCAACAAGCCCGTGCGCGCGGGAGGACGCGCGCCGGCCCGCGGACGGCGCGAGCGGGCGCGCACGGTCGCAGCCGTGGGGCTCGGCGGCCTCGCGGCCGCGTTCGCGGTCCTGAACGTGGACGAGGTCGAGGTGAACTGGATCCTCGGGACCTGGTCGACCCCGCTGATCATCGTCATCGCGCTCTCGATCCTGATCGGAGCCGCGATCGGCTTCCTCGTGGGGCGGCGCCGGCGGGGCGAGTGATGCGCAAAGCGGGCATCGCGGCGCTTCTTGTGGTCGGCCTACGACCCTCGGGTGAGCCGGAGTGACTGAGACATTGCCCCGCCGCGCAGGAGCCTGCCCCAGGCGCGCCGAATTACACGACGGGGCTCTACCAGCAGATCCTCGGAACCTGACGAAAGGGAGCAGGACGAATGTCCACTGAGCCGCAGTACCAATCGCAGCGCCAACCGGAGGAGATCTCAGGCTGGGCCGCCGGCGGAATCGTGTTCGCCGCGACCGTTCTGCTCATGGTGGGCATCTTCCAGGCCATTGCAGGCCTGGTGGCCATATTCGACGACAACTTCTATGTCGTAACGCAGAACTACACGTTCGATCTCGACACGAGCGCTTGGGGATGGATCCACCTGCTCATCGGGCTCCTCCTCGCCGTGGTCGGCTGGTCGCTGTTCGCGCGCAAGACCTGGGCCGGGGTGGCCGCGATCACGATCGCGATGTTGAGCGCCATCGCGAACTTCTTCTTCATCCCGTACTACCCGTTCTGGGCGATCCTCATGATCGCGCTCGACGTGTGGGTGATCTGGGCGCTGACGCGACCCGGGGCGATCGAGACCTGAGGCCGGACCGCATCTGAGCGCCACCCATGGCCGAGGCGATCGGACAGGTCCTGTCGCTCGGTGTGGGGGTGGCGCTCAGCCCCGTGCCGATCATCGCGGTCGTGCTGATGCTCGGCACGCCGCAGGCCCGGGCGAACGGCCCGGCGTTCGTGCTCGGCTGGGTGATCGGGCTCGCGCTGGTGGGCACGGTGATCCTGCTCGTGTCGAGCGGGGCGGACGCCAGCGACGAGGGCGAGCCCGCCGACTGGGTTGGCGCCCTAAAAATCGTGCTCGGCGTGCTCCTCCTGCTGGTGGCGGCGCGGACCTGGCAGGTGCGGCCGCGCGGCGAACGGGAGGCTGAGCTGCCGAAGTGGATGCAGACGATCGACACGTTCACGGCGTCCAGGTCGATCGGCTTCGGAGCGCTTCTCAGCGGCGTGAACCCGAAGAACCTGCTGCTCACGGTCGGCGCCGCAGCGGCCATCGCGCAGACCGGCATCCCGGCTGGCGAGCAGGCGGTTGCGCTGGCCGTGTTCGTGGTCGTCGGGACGCTCGGTGTGGGCATCCCGGTGGCGATCTACTTCCTGATGGGGGACCGCGCCGAGCGGCTCCTCGAAGACCTCAAGACGTGGATGGCCGCCCACAACGCGGCGATCATGGCGGTGCTGTGCCTCATCATCGCGGCGAAGCTGATCGGGGACGGCCTGGCCGCGCTTGGCTAGTAGGGAGCTGTCCGAACAGCTGGAGCGTGAGGGAGTCCGTTTCTTTCTCGCGCGCGACATCGGCCAGGTGAGGGACGTGATGAGGCGCACCGCAGGCGAGCGCGAGGCGGAGCGCATCTACCCGACCGTCCAGGCGGCCGTCGACGCGGCGTGAAGCATGATGAGATCAGCGAGATCCCAATAGGAGGAATGCAATGGCGCAGGAGTGGAACGGGCGGATCGCCCTTGACGTCCGCGACTCGAAGCCCGACTGGGCGCCGTTCGAGCAGCCGAAGGCGCCCCCGGGTGCCCCCAACGTGCTGATGATCGTGTGGGACGACGTCGGCTACGGGACCATGGACGTGTTCGGCGGCCCGATCGAGACGCCCACGATGCGCCGCATCGCGGACCAGGGCCTGCGCTACTCGAACTTCCACACGACGGCGCTCTGCTCGCCCACCCGCTCGAGCCTGCTGAACGGCCGCAACGCCACAAGCAACGGCATGGCGTGCATCACGGAGGGCGCCGCCGGCTTCCCCGGCTTCTCGGCGCGCATCCCCTTCGAGAACGGCTTCATCTCGGAGGTGCTGGGCGAGCGCGGCTGGAACACGTACGCGGTCGGGAAGTGGCACCTCACGCCGTCCGAGGAGTCGGACCTCTCGGCCTGGAAGCGGCGCTGGCCGCTGGGGCGCGGCTTCGAGCGCTTCTACGGGTTCCTCGGCGGCGAGACCCACCAGTGGTATCCGGACCTGGTCTACGACAACCACCCGATCGACCAGCCCTACTCGCCCGAGGAGGGCTACCACCTTTCGCGCGACCTGGCGGACAGGGCGATCGAGTTCGTGCGCGATGCCAGGTCGATCGCGCCGGACAAGCCGTGGTACATGTACTTCTGCCCCGGCTGCGCGCACGCGCCGCACCACGTGTTCACGGAGTGGTCGGACCGCTACCGGGGCCGGTTCGACGAGGGCTACGAGGCGATCCGGGCGTCGATCCTCGCCCGCCAGAAGGAGCTCGGCCTGCTGCCGGAGAACGCCGAGCTCTCGCCGATCAACCCGCACGGCGAGCCGGACGTGACCGGCCCGGACGGGCAGGCGTGGCCCGCGCTCGACTTCGTGCGGCCCTGGGACTCCCTGTCCGAGGACGAGCGGCGGCTGTTCGCGCGCATGGCCGAGGTGTACGCCGGCTTCGTCAGCTACACCGACCACGAGATCGGCCGGCTGGTGGACTACCTCGAGGAGTCGGGCCAGCTCGACAACACGATCGTGGTGGTCGTGTCGGACAACGGGGCGAGCGCCGAGGGCGGGCCGAACGGCTCCTTCAACGAGAACAAGTTCTTCAACAACGTGCCGGACTCGATCGAGGACAACCTGAGGCACCTCGATGCGCTGGGCACGCCGGCCTCATACAACCACTACTGCTCGGGCTGGGCGTGGGCGTTCGACACGCCATTCCCGTACTGGAAGCGCTACGCCGGCTACGAGGGCGGCACGGCGGACATGTGCATCGTGTCGTGGCCTGAGGGGATCGCGGCGCGCGGCGAGGTGCGCGACCAGTACGTGCACGCCGTCGACGTCGTGCCGACACTCTACGAGCTGATCGGACTCGAGCCGCCCGAGGAGATCGGCGGCGCCGTCCAGAGCCCGATCGAGGGCGAGAGCTTTGCGGCCTCGCTGACGGACCCGGCCGTCCCGGGCAAGGAGACGCAGTTCTTCTCGATGCTCGGGCAGCGCGCCGTGTACCACCAGGGCTGGCTCGCCAACACGATGCACCCGCCGATCTCCGGCTGGGGCAACTTCGACGACGACGAGTGGGAGCTCTATCACCTCGACGAGGACCGGTCGCAGACGCGCAATCTGGCCGCCGATCAGCCGGACAAGGTGGAGGAGCTGAAGCGGCTCTGGCACGAGCTGGCCGAGCGCTACAGCGGGATGCCGCTCGACGACCGCACCGCGCTCGAGATCATCTCCACACCGAAGCCGCAGCCGGGGGTACCGCGCGAGCGTTACGTGTATTACCCGGACACGGCGGAGGTGCCCGAGTCTGTGGCGGTGAACATCCGGGGGCGCTCGTACACGATCGCGGCAGGCGTGTCGCTCGACACGCCCGAGGCGGAGGGCGTGCTCTTCGCGCACGGCGGGGTGGGCGGGGGCCACTCCCTCTATGTGAAGGACGGCCGCCTGCACTATCTCTACAACTGGCTCGGCGAGCGGCACCAGGTGGTGAGCTCGGACGGCGAGCTCGAGCCGGGCCGGCACGTGCTCAGCGCCGAGTTCCGCAAGACGGGGGACGACCCCGAGACGCGCAGCCCCCTCGGCACGCTCGCTCTGTATGTGGACGACGAGCCGGTCGGCGAGGGCGAGATCATGACCCAGCCCGGCTTCTTCGCCCTCTGCGGCGATGGGCTGTGCGTGGGCCGCGACTCGGGATCACCCGTATCGCGCGAGCACACCGTCCCGTTTGCGTTCGCGGGCGGGAAGATCGAGCGCGTGGTGGTCGACGTGAGCGGCGACCCGTACCTCGACCACGAGAAGGAGGTGCTCGCCTGGCTGGCGCGTGACTGAGGCGAAGCCGGCGCGCTACGCCACCGACATCGCCGACGCCACGGCGAACCCGAGCGCCGTGACGAGGCCGGTGGTGCGGCCGGCCTGCCGCGTGGCGTCCGGGATCATCGAATCGACCAGCATCACGATCAGCGCTCCGGCCGCGAAGCCGTTGATGCCGCCCTGAAGCTCACCAGAGGCCGTGTCGGCGATGGCGAAGCCGATCGGGGTGGAGAGCGCGCACACGATCGTGACGCCGAGCCACAGCCGCACGACCCGCTCCCGGCTCTCCCCGGAGCCCTGCATCTCGCTCGCCCCGCCGACGGCCTCGGGCAGGTTCGAGACGAAGATGGCGGCGAGAAGGCCCACGCTCAGCCCCTCGCCGGAAGCCAGGCCGATGCCGAGCACGAGCTGCTCGGGGATGCCGTCGAGGAAGGCGCCGAGCGCGAGCGCGGTGCCTGCGCTCGCGCCTCCCATGCGGGAGGCGAGCAGACCGGACGCCACGTAGTACGTGAGCGCACCGACGGCCAGGCCTATCGCCACGGCCGGGCCACCCCCGATCTCCACGCCCTCCTGCGCCAGCTCGAAGCTCACCGCGCTGATCAGCGCTCCGGCGCCGAAGCCGAGCACGAGCCCCACAGCTTTGCGCGGCCATGGCCTCGCCAGTCCGATCAGGGCGCCGATCAGCAGCGAGAACGCCGCCAGAGCGCCCCAGCCAAGCGCCTCGCCGATCACCGCCTCAGCGTCACGCCGCGCGAACGACGCAGCGGAAGCCCAAGTGACAGGTGGAGGTGTCGACCGGCTGCGCCATCCGCGCGGCCGGCCGGTAGCGGTGGCAGTAGTTCGGCGCGCACAGAAACGACCCGCCCTTCGTGACCTTGCGGGGGATCGGCACGTCCTGCGGCCCGAAACCGTCCACGGTCCATTCCCAGACGTTGCCGGTCATGTCGTACAGCCCGTGCCCGTTGGCCGGATAGGTGCCGACCGGCGACGTCCACTCCCACCCGTCGAGCCGCTTGTTGTTCATCGGGAAGTCGCCCTGCCAGGTGTTCGCCATGTGGCGGCCCCCCGGAGTCTCCTCGTCACCCCACGCGTAGCTGGCGCCCTCCAGCCCGCCGCGCGCCGCGAACTCCCATTCGACCTCCGTGGGAAGCTCCTTGCCCGCCCACTCGGCGTACGCCACGGCGTCCTCGTAGGCCACGTGCACCACCGGGTGCTTCGAGAGCTTCTTCGCGGACGTCTCGGGCCCCTGGGGATGGCGCCAGTCCGCGCCCGGCACGTAGGTCCACCACTGGTACGCGTCTTCCAGGCCGACCGGGCGCTTCGGCTTCACGAACACGCTGGACGAGGGCACGAGCAGATCGGGGTGCGCGTCGGGGTACAGCTCCGGATCGGCCGGACGCTCGGCGAGCGTCACGTGCCCCGTCTCCCCGACGAACCGGTTGAAGTCGCGGTTCGTCACCGGGTGCAAGTCGATCCAAAACCCGGCGGTGCTCGCGGCTCGCGCGGGGGCCTCCTCCGGGTAGCCGTCCTCGCTTCCCATGAGGAAGTCGCCGCCCTCGATCCACGCCATCGTGGCAGTGACGCTCTCCATCGCGATCGGTCGAGGCTACAACGTGCCCTCACCCGACCCGGGTGATTCGCGTTCACCCTCCGAGCCACAAGGATCTGAGCATGGGCGATCCGCAGTTCGACCTCGAGGAGTACCGCGGGCTGCGCGAGGCGCTCGAGGCATCGATCCTGCCGCTCGCCACCTCCGTCGACGGGCGCCGGTTCGGCTACCAGGCGTCGCTGCACGACCTCGACCTCGAGGCGGGCGGCTACGTGGTGCTCGACGGGGACGGGCCGGCGCGTCTGGGTGAGCTCATGTCGCTCGAGATGGAGCACCAGGAGACCGGGGCGCTCGACCGGCCCGGCCACATCCTCATCCGCGTCGCGCGCGGTGAGGGCACCGTGCTGACCGATGACGGCCGACCCTTCCACGACGCGACGGTGCGCCGCGCCATGCCGGACGAGGTCGGGCGCTGGCTCGAGGCCACGCGTCAGGATCGTGCCGGCCTCGCGGTCGGCGAGCTGGCGCTCGCGCGCGGCGTGCCGTTTGCGCTCGACGCCGCCGGCTTCGGCCGGCATACGTTCCTGTGCGGCCAGTCGGGCTCGGGCAAGACCTACTCACTGGGAGTGCTGCTCGAGCACCTTCTGATGGAGACGAGCCTGCGCGTGGTCGTGCTGGACCCGAACTCGGACTACGTGCGGCTGGGGACCACGCGGGCCGGGGCCGATCCCGAGATCGCCGAGCGCTACCGCACGGCGGCGTTCCCCGTGGGGATAAGGAGCGGCACGAGCGGCGAGGACCGGATCGGCGTCCGCTTCCGCGACCTCAGCCCGGCCGCCCAGGCGGCCGTGCTGAGGCTCGACCCCGTGGCCGACCGGGAGGAGTACGGGGAGCTGCTCGCGCTTGTGGAGGACGAGGGCGTCAGAAGCGTCGAGGACCTCGCCCGCTCCACCGCGGACGCGCTCAAGCTGCGCGCCCGCAACCTCCGGATCGACCGCTGGGGCATCTGGCCCGGGCCGGACGGCGAGTCACTGCCCGACGAAGTCGTGGGTGCGAACGCCCCGCGCTGCCTCGTGGTGGACCTCGGCTCGCTACCGACGCGCGAGGAGCAGGCGCTCGCCGCCGGCGTGGTGCTCGAGCGTCTCTGGCGCGAGCGCGCGCGCCGCGAGCCGGTGGCGGTCGTGATTGACGAGGCCCACAACGTCTGTCCGGCCGAGCCTGACGATCCCCTCACCGCGCTCGCCACCGCGGACGCGATCAGGATCGCCGGCGAGGGGCGCAAGTTCGGCCTGTACCTGATCGTCGTGACCCAGCGACCGCAGAAGGTGCACGAGAACGTGCTGTCACAGTGCGACAACCTCGTCCTCATGCGGATGAACTCGACCGCGGACCTCGGTCATGTGGCCCGCGTGTTCTCCTTCGTGCCGCCGGGCCTGGTCGACCGCGCGGCCGTGTTCTCCCAAGGCGAGGCGCTGGTGGCAGGCAAGATCGCTTCACATCCGGCCCTGATCCGCTTCGGCGCTCGCATCACCGAGGAGGGCGGGGCGGACGTGGCCGGCTGGGCGTAGCCGCTCCGATGATCGAGCGCGCCACGGCGATCGCGCGGGTGCTCGAACGCAGCGGGCGCTCGATGGTCGACTCGGCGGGGACGCGGGACGCAGCGCAGGTCGCCTACTACCTCGTCATGTCGTTCCCGGCGCTGCTGCTTCTGCTGGTCTGGGGCTTCTCGACCGTGCTCCAAGACGACAGCGTGCGCGAGGAGATCGTGGACGCGATCATGCACGGCCTACCGATCGCGGACCCCTCGGACCGCAATCAGGTCGAGCGGCTCCTGGACGACGTCGCGGCCGGCGCGGGCGGGCTCGGATGGCTCGGAGCCGTGGCCCTGCTGTACGCGGCGAGCGGTGCCATCGGCGCCACGCGCCATGCAGTGAACGGGGCCTGGGGCGACCGCGAAACCCGGCCGTTCGCACAGGGCAAGGCGCTCGACGCGGGCCTCACGCTCGTGGTCGGGCCGGTCCTGATCATCGCGCTCGGGCTGACGCTGTCCGGCGAGCTGTCCTCCTCGATAGGTGACCGTCCCTGGCTCGCCGCCGTCGCGCAGTTCGCTGTCACTCGGCTGCTCCCACTTGCACTGCTGCTCGCCTTACTGGCGGGCCTGTTCAGGGTGCTGCCGGAGTCGAAGAAGGCCACTTGGCGCACCTCCTGGCCGGGGGCGCTCGTGTCGGTCCTGGCGATCGTGGCGATCCAGCTGGGCACCAAGGTCTACTTCGACGTCGTCGGGGACTCGAACGCCGTCTACGGGACCATGGGGGTGCTCCTGGCGGTCGTCTTCGCGGCCTATCTGATCGCGCTGGCGGTGATCTTGGGCGCGCATGTCTCAGCCGCTGTGGGCCGGCCGGCCGAGGAGCCGAGCGGGCCGACCCCGGGGCTCGGGCGCAGCGTCGCCGAAGCCCTCCGCGGCCTGTTCGTGCGCAGGCGCCGCGCATAGATGACCGTCTCGGCGCTCGCCTTCGACGTCTTCGGGACCCTCCTGGACTGGCGCTCGGGGATCACGGAGGCGTTTCGGGCCAGCGGGGTCGCCGGTGACCCGGAGGAGCTCGCCGACGACTGGCGCGGGCGGTACCGGCCGATCCTCGCCGAGGTCAACGAGGGCTCGCGGCCGTGGGGCAACTTCGACGACCTTCACCTCGCGACGCTCGACGACCTCCTCGCCGAGCGGGGCATCGACCTCTCGGTCGAGGAGCGACATCGGCTCGTCGGCGCATGGCACAGGTTGGACTCGTGGCCCGACGTGCGTGTGGGCCTTGACGCCCTGCGCCGCCGGCAGGTCACCGCGGCGCTCTCCAACGGCCACGTGGCTCTGCTTATCGACCTTGCGCGCCATGGGGACCTGCGTTTCGACTGCCTGCTCTCGGCCGAGCTGGCACGCGCCTACAAGCCCGCGCCCGAGGCTTACTGGACCGCGGCGCGCCTGCTCGGCGTGGCGCCCGCCGAGCTCATGTTGGTGGCCGCACACGCATGGGATCTGGAGGGCGCTCGCGAGGCCGGGCTGCGCACGGCGTTCGTCGCCCGGCCGCTCGAGTACGGGCCTGACTCCGTCCCTCCCGCGGACGCCGGCGCCGACGAGTCGGTCGCGGACCTACTCGAGCTGGCTGGGCGCATGGTCGCCTGACGCCGTGTATGCACGTCGCTGCATCCGGTAGACCGGATGAGCATCGCCGGATGACTAGTCGACGACTTCCCACCTACCGCCAAGCAGTCGCCACCTGCGCCTTCATGGCGCTGATCGCGTTGGCGTGTGCAGGTCTGCTGAGCGCCGCGGCGCTCGTCCCGGCCCCGCGATGCTGCCGTTCATCGTCACGGTTTGCGTGGTGGTCCCGATGGTGGTCGCCTTGGAGTCGACCTCGGCGCTCGCTGTGCTTCGGCAGCGGTGGTCGCGGAACCGACTCGACGCACGAGCAGTGGGCCAGCTGCGCCGTGAGCTCGACCGTCTGCCCGAGACCGGCCACCCGCTCGATCTCTGACGGCGACGCTCAGCTGCCCAGCAGCTTCGCCTTCTGCGCCGCGAACTCCTCGTCCGTGAGGATGCCCTGCTGGTGGAGTTCTCCGAGCTGCTTGAGCTGCTCGATCGGATCCGCGGCCGGCGCGGCCGCTGCGGCGGGTGCGGCAGGGGCGGGCTCCTGGGAACCGTAATCGTCCTGCTGTGACCAGCGGTTGGCCTGGCGGCGGCTCACGCGGTTCGAGACGGCGGTCGCGGTACCGGCAACCACGGCTGTGCGGGCCATCCCGCGCAGTAGTCCTGGCATGGCTCTGTCCTTTCCGTCAGGACGCCGCCGACTCGGCGGCGTCGAGGGCGTCGATGAGGTCCTGTGCCGGAATACGCTCGAATGCGACCGGCACGCCGCCGTTGCGGCGCACGGCGGCAATGAAGGGCGCCGCCCACCGGTTCTCGTAGACGATCATCACGGCGGCGCTGCCCGGCTCGATCTCCTCGGCAGCCTTCGCGGCGTCGTCGTCACCGAGCAGGCCGGACGACGCGCCCTCGAAGACCGTGAAGTCGCCGACGCCCTTGTCGCTGAGATCCGTGGCGTCGAACCCCGAGAATGTCCCATCCTCGTTCTTCATCACGAACATGGCGTCGAGCACGCGGATGATCCCGCGTTCGACCATGTCCACGAGGAGCGGCGCCGCCTCGCCGGTCATCGGCGCGCCGGGCGGATAGGCGATCACAACTATGTCGACCGGGCCGAGCTCCTCATCGTGAGCTTCCATGCGTACCTCCGTTTTGATCTGTGGTGGTGGCCACCCTACGCCAGCGCCTTCTTCTTGAGCGCGTCGAACTCTGCCTGCGTGATCGCTCCCGCGTCGAGCAGCTCCTTGGCCTTGGCGATCTCGGCGGCCGACCCCCCTGCCGTTTCGCGCACGTATTGGTCGAGCTCCTGCCGCTGGGCCTGGGCTTGCTTGACGCTGCGCTCGCGCATCCCGTCATGCTGGGCGATCAGATACACAAGCACGCCGAGGAACGGCAAGACGATCACGAACACGACCCACCCCGCCTTGCCCCAGCCGCCGATGTCGTCGCGGCGGAACACGTCGATGAAGACGGTGATCACGATCCAGATCCAGATCACCCAGCAGAAGAAGATGATCATCGTCCAGAGGACGTCCAAGAACGGATAGTCGGCCGCAATAGGCATCTCGTCAGGCTCCCTCTATCGACAGCGAATCCAGAGCGGATATTGGCGCATGGACGGCGTTCGTGCGTGCACGGTTCGCCAAATCTCGCTCGCCATGCGGCGAAGACTCACCGGGTGGCGGGTGAGTGCGCCTCACCTTCCGCGGGTGAATCGCAGGTCTATGCCGGAAGGCCGGCGAAGTACTCGAGCGCCTTGCGGGTCTTGGTCGCCTGCTCCCCCGCCAGGTCGATGCCGAGGCCGCTCAGGAACACGCGCGATTCGGTCGCGACCCCGAACCACTCAGCGGGGACGCACTTCGTGGACAGCTCGAGGATGCGCGAGCCGTCCGGGTAGAACCACAGCTCGACGGCGAGCTTGCGTCCGAGCCCCTCGGGCATCACCTTCAGCTTGAGGACGTTGATCGGACCGAGGACCGAGAGGTCATCGAGCCCGACGCCCTCGGGCGCGTGCGCCGCGAAGAATTCGCGCTGCGGCTTCGAGTACAGCTTGCTCAGCGGATGCTTACCCGCGGTCGTCTCAGCGACGTCTCCCTTCGCCTGGCCCTTGAACGATCCCGAGCACACGAAGCTGCCCGGCATCGCGTCCACCTCGACCACGAAGTCGGGGCGGGCGCGCAGGTGGTCGGGCAGCTCCGTGGGCACCACGGGACGCAGCTTCACGACGTTGTCGTCCGGTGCGCCCTGGGTCCGCCGCGCGCGCACCACGACGCCGGCCCTGTCGAGGGCCAGGTCGGGCGTGTCGAAGAAGAACACCTGGCGCAGGCGGGCGTCCAGCGGATCGATGCCAAGCGCAGCGACGGCCGACAGGCGGTCCTCGTCCTGCACGGTGAGCTTCAGCTCGACGCTGTCGGCATCGCCTACGAGCCGAAGCAGCTCCTCGATCTGGGGGGTGAGCAGCTGGGTCGGGGCATCCTTGCCGTTCATGTGCCCACTATCGCAGACCTAGGGAGCGGGATCGATGCCCCAACCAGGCCAGGTTGCGAAGCTTTCCCGATGGCGCCCGTCGGAGTGATCGCCGTGGATCCTCGCGAGCCGTTCCGCCACGCCGCGCGCGAGGTGGTCTCGGCAACTCCGGGGTTCGCCTGGCTCGCGGAGGCCGCGTCCGCCGAGGAGGCGCTCGAGGCAGCGGTTCAGCTGCGTCCGGGGCTCGTGCTCGTCGAGAAGGACATGCCCGGGATCGACGGCCGCGAGACCGCGCGTCTTCTGGAGCAGACGCTGCCGGAAACGGTGGTGGTGCTCGTCTCAGCTGACGGAGCGCCGGACCTCCGGACGCTTACGCCGGGCGCCTTGCGCGCGTTGTGGGACGCCCACGGACCTGATTGACTCCCAAGCGGCTTGGACTCTGGAAGGGACTCCGCCGACGCCTGGATCGAAACAGCTAGCGCCCCCACTGGCCACGAGGAGCGCCGTGCCGTCCCCCGCCAGAGGAACGGTTGTACGGCCACGTCTCGTGGAGCTCCTCGATCGGGGCACGGAGCGCCCGTTCACGCTCGTCTCGGCGCCGGCCGGATCGGGCAAGACCGAGCTGCTCGCGCAGTGGATCGGTGCTGCGAGGCCCCCCGGGCCGGTCGCCTGGGTCCCGCTCGGCCGCGACGACGCCGACCCGCATCGCTTCTGGGCCGACGTGATGGCTTCGCTGGGCGCCGCGCGCGTCGAGCTCGCCACGCTCGCCCCGCCGCCACGCGGTGAGTTGAGGCCGTTCCTTACGAGCGTGATCAACACCATGTCGGGGGTGGACGAGCCGCTCGTGCTCGTGCTGGACGACCTCCACCTCGTCGGCTCGGCCGGCATCGTTCGCGACCTCGAGTGGGTGCTCGAAAACGCGCCGCCCAACTTCCGCCTGGTGGCGGCCACGCGAAGCGATCCGCTGTTCCGCCTCCAGCGCCTGAGGGTGGCCGAGCGGATGAGCGAGGTGCGCGCTGCGGATCTCGCGTTCACGCGCGAGGAGGCGACCGCGCTGCTGGATGGGCTTGACCTGCCCGGCGAGGACCTGGATCTGCTGTGGCGCCGCACGGAGGGCTGGGCGGCCGGCCTGAAGCTCGCCCGGCTCTCCCTGGACGGCCATCGCGACCCGCGTGCGTTCGTCGCCGGGTTCGCCGGCGGCGACAGCGCGGTGAGCGACTACCTGATCTCGGAGGTGGTCGCGCGTCAGCCCGCCGACACGCTTCAGTTCCTGCTGCGGACGTCGATCGCCGAGAGGATGACCGGCGACCTGGCCGACGCGCTGACAGGCACGGCGAGCGGGAGCCACACGCTGCGCGCGCTCGCGGGCCGGGACGCGTTCGTCAGCCCCGTGGGCGACGAGGGGGGCTGGTACCGCTACCACCGCCTGTTCGCCGAGGTGCTGCGTGCCGAGCTGCATCGCCGCCTGCCGGGCGAAGCGCCGCGGCTGCACCGGATCGCGGCCGCCTGGCACGCCCGCTACGGCACCCCCCTGGAGGCCCTCAGCCACGCGGTGGAGGCGGGCGACTGGGCCCTGGCGGCCGAGGTGCTGGGGGACCAGTGGCTCATATTCGTCCTGCGGGGCGGCGGCACGGTGCTGTACGAGCTGGTGGAGCGGATCCCGGAAGAGGCCGTGCGTGGCGACGCGGAGCTGGCCCTCGCCACGGCCGGTCTCCTGCTCGAGCAGGGCGACCACGAGGGCGCCGACGGGCTGCTCCTGCGGGCCTACGAGCTCGCGATCGACCTGCCCGAACCGCGGCGTCGCCGCTTTGCGGTGACCTCGACCGCGACCTCGCTGTACCGCGCGCGCCTGCGCGGAGACGTCCAGGAGGCGCTCAGCGCCGCCCGCCTCGTGCTCGACGAGCACTGGGACCGGGAGGTGGCCGTGGAGGTGCGCGCCCTCACCCTCGCGAACCTCGGCATCGCGGAGTACTGGGACGGCGAGCTCGGCGCTGCGGGGGAGCACCTGCAGCAGGCCGCCGGCCTGGCGCTCGAGTGCGGCAACGACTTCGTCCTGTTCCTGGCTGAGAGCTACGCGGCGGCCGCGGACGCCCGCGAGGGCCGCCTGCGGGAGGCACGCACGCGCGCTCACACGGCGATTCAACTGGCTGAGCGAAGGGGTTGGACCCAGCTGGCGCACGCAGCGATCGCTTACTCGACATTGTCGACCGTCCACCTGTGGCAGGGCGAGCTGGACGCGGCGGAGCAGCTCGCCGAGCGGGCGACCGAGACGCTCGAGCACTCCACGGAGCCGCTGCTGCGTCCCACGGTGGGGCAGCTTCGCGCCCGCCTCTGCATCTTGCGGGGCGACCCCCTGACGGCGCTGGACCTGCTCGTGGCGGCAGGGGCGGAGGGGCCGCTGCCGCCGTTCCTGCGGGTATCCAACGGCCTGCTCGAGGCGGAGCTCTGGCTCGGGCTGGGCGAGCCCGCGCGGGCGCGCAGCCGTCTCGCCGAGGTCGACGCCGAGAACGCCTCCGACGCCGCGATCGGTTTGGCGCGGCTCGAGCTCGCGAGCGGCGATCCGGGAGCGGCCATCCGGGCTGTCGCGGCCTTCCTCGCGGACGCACGCGAGCCCGTGCTTCCGTTCGCGCGCACGGAGGCCTGGGCCATCGACGCCATCGCCCGCGACGCGGTGCACGACGAGGAAGGGGCGATGCGGGCCCTCGAGCGGGCGCTCGACCTGGCTGAGCCGCGCGGGTACTCGGGGATCCTCGCCCGCTACGGTGCTCCGCTGCGTGCGCTTCTGCGGCGCCGCGTGGAACGGGGAACCGGGCACCGGGCGCTCGCCGCACATCTCCTCTCGACGATGGCCGAGAGCTCAGCCTCCGAGCGCGCCGCGCCCATCGCCCTGCTCGAGCCGCTCAGCGATCGCGAGCTGGCGGTGCTTCGGTTCCTCCCGACGATGATGTCGAACGCGGAGATCGCCTCCGAGATGTTCGTCTCGGTGAACACCGTCAAGACGCACCTCAAGCACGTCTACCGGAAACTCGACGTGACCGACCGCAGGGACTGCGTCAGGCGCGCGCGTGAGCTGCGGCTGCTCAGTCCCGGGCTCGGCGACCATTGAGGCTGCCGGCGATCCCGCTGGGGGTCGCCGACTTCGGGCTTCGCTCGCTGCGCCGCTTCTTCGACATCGAGGGACCGCAACATGCGACCGTGATCGCGGCGCAGGCGTTCACCTCGCTGATCCCTTTCCTGGTAGTGGCGTCCGCGGTGGGCCCCGGGGACAAGGACCTTGCCGATCGCATCATCGAGCGCTTCAGCCTGGACGGGAGCTCGGCGCGCAGTGTGCGCTCGCTCTTCGCCAGCGCCGGCGAGGTCGAGAGCGCCGTGACCTGGGTCGGAGTCGTGATCCTGATTCTGGCCACGCTCTCCTTCACACGAGCCACTCAGCGGATGTTCCAGCGCGCGTACGGGACGACGGCGAAGGGCCCTCGCGACATCTGGCGGGGGCTCGCGTGGCTGGCAGGCTTCGCGGCGTGGGTCACGGTCAGCTCGCCGCTGAGGGACACGCTCGAGGACGTGGGCGGCCTGTTGGTGGCCCTGACCGCCTCCGGCGTCATCGGCCTCGTCCTCTGGCTCTGGACGCCGGCGATCCTGCTCGGGGTCTCAGACTGGCGGCGGCTGCTGCCGGGGGCCATCGTGTCCGGCATCCTCGGTGCGATCGCCAGCGTGGCCTCGGGGATCTACATTCCGATCCTGCTGGAGTGGTCGGCGGACAAGTACGGCCTTATCGGTATCGCGTTCTCGCTGCAGTCTTGGCTGCTCGTCATGGCGTTCGTGGTGGTCATCGGGGCCGTGGTTGGCGCGATTGCGAGCGAGCAGTACGGCGACCATATCCAGCGAATGACGCGGAGGAAGGTGCGTGAGCCGGCCGGTTGACGACGACGTGACCCGACGCACGCGGCTCGCGGCCGAGCGGACATGGCTCGCGTGGTGGCGCTCCGGGATCGCCGCGGCGACCGCGGCCGTCGCGGTGGGCGGCGTGGTGCCCGAGCTCGTGGAAGGGGGGCGGACCGCATACGTGGTGCTGGGCGCCGGCTACGCCGGACTGGCGGCCGCTGTGTTCGCCGCAGCGGCCGTTCGGCGCCGCCAGGTCGAGCGCTCGCTTGACCAGGGCGGGTACGCGGGGCTGGGGGAGGGAGGGGTGGTCGCCCTGACCCTGGTCGCGATGGCGCTCGCGCTGGCCACCCTCGTTGTCATCGTGGTGCAGGCGTAGCGGGCGGCTGGAGAATGGGTCGGCTTCACCCGCCGCGGGTGATGCCCAGTCACCCGCTTGCGGGCGAGGCTCCGTGCCGTGGGCTGCCTCCTTGCGATCCTGACCGGCTTCTTCCCCCGCCTCGGGCTGCTCATCGTGTGGATCTTCACCAACGAGGTCGACCAGGCCTACGACACGTGGATCCTCCCGCTGCTCGGCCTGATCTTCCTGCCGCTGACGACGCTGGTCTACGCGCTGTTCTGGGGGCCCGTCGGAGGCGTGGACGGCATCGAGTGGTTCTGGGTCGCCCTCGCGTTCCTCCTCGACATCGGCGCGCTCGGCGCGGGCGCGCAGGCCCGCCGCAGCTAGGGCGGCGGGCGCGTGACGCGCGCCCACCCGTAGCGCACCCACAGGACCACTATGTCGGCCGCGGCGCTCCAGAAATGGCCGGGCGGGCCGGTCACGAGCCAGGCGGCGAGACGGTCGGTCGGCCTCACGAACGCGCAAGGTACTCTCAGGCGCTCATGGCCGCAGCCGTAACCACGAAGACCACGGAGCTCGACGACTCGCGCGTGCGCGTGGATGTTCAGGTGCCCGCCGAGGCGCTCGAGAGCGCGCTGAGAAGCGCCGCGGCGGACCTCGGCCGCGAGATCCGCGTGCCGGGCTTCCGGAGCGGCAAGGTGCCGCCCGAGGTGGTGCTGAGGCAGGTGGGGCGCGAGGCCGTGATGGACGAGGCGCTGCGGCGCGGCCTCCCCGGCTGGTACGAGGAGGCGGTGGCGGACGCCGGCATCACCACCGTCGGCGACCCCCAGCTCGACCTCTCGGACCTCCCCGAGAAGGGGTTGCCGCTCGCCTTCACGATCGAAGTGGGCGTGGTGCCGCCGGCGAAGCTCGGCGATTACAAGGGGCTCGAGGTGGGGCGGCGCGAACCGTCCGTGGACTCGCAGGAGGTGCAAGCGGAACTCACGCGGATGCGCGAGTCGCTCGCCTCGCTCGACACCGTCGACCGCCCCGCCGCCCAGGGCGACTTCGTCGTTGTGGACTTCCTTGGGACGATCGACGGCGAGCCCTTCGAGGGCGGCGAGGCCCGCGGTCACCTCGTCGAGCTTGGCGGGGGCCGACTGATCCCGGGCTTCGAGCAGCAGCTCGACGGGGTGGCGGCCGGCGACGATAGGGAGGTCAAGGTGACCTTCCCCGACGACTATCAGGCCGAGCACCTGGCGGGTCGGGACGCCGTCTTCGCCGTGGATGTAAAGGAGGTCAAGGAGAAGCGCCTGCCTGAGCTGGACGACGACTTCGCGATCGAGGCGGGCGGCTTCGACTCGCTGGGCGAGCTGCGCGCCGAGATCGAGGAGCGGATCGGGCAGGCCGACGGGCGCGCGATCGAGGGCGAGTTCCGCGAGGCCGCGGTGGACGCGGCGGTGGCCGCCAGCACGATCGAGATCCCGCACGAGCTGGTGCACGCGAAGGCCCACGACATGTGGCACCGAACTGCGCGGCGAATGGCCTCGCAGGGGATCGACCCGAACCAGTACCTGACGATGACGGGCAAGACCGAGGAGGAGCTCGTCACCGAGGCCGAGCCCGACGCGGAGCAGGCGCTCAAGCGCGAGGCCGTGTTGGCGGAGATCGTGAAGGCCGAGGGCATCGAGGTCTCGGACGAGGAGGTCGCACAGGCGCTGCGCGAGGCGGCCGGCCCCGACGCGAGCGACAAGCAGCTCAAGCGGGCGTTGAAGCGCGCGCGCAGACAGGGCGCCGAGGAGGCGCTGCGCGACGACATCGCGATGCGAAAGGCCGTCGATCTGCTGGTCGAGTCGGCGAAGCCGATCCCCCTGGAGCAGGCGGCGGCGCGCGAGAAGCTCTGGACGCCCGAGAAGGAGCGCGCCGCGGAGGGCGCCGGCGAGCTCTGGACCCCGGGCTCATAGCGCGGTTGTCCCCCCTTACTTAACCCCGGCGGCGCTTGGCGTGGGGACGCTCGGCGGGTGCGCCCCGGCCCGCTGCACCGCCTGCACGGTGGCGTATACGCAGTGGGCCGCCCCGCACCCGGAGACTCAACCGGGATCGAGGTCACAGGCGCATCACCCTGAGCGGGGACGACATCAGCACCGTCGACGGCAGTCCCTGCGCGACGGCAGCCCGCATGCACAGTTGCCCGCCTCCTCGCGCCGGGCCGCCACCCGCCGCTCGCTAGACTGGCCCGCCCATGAGTCCTCTCGTTCCGATGGTCGTCGAGCAGACCTCCCGCGGGGAGCGCGCCTTCGACATCTACTCGCGTCTCCTCAACGAGCGAATCGTCTTCCTCGGGACCCCGGTCACCGACGAGATCGCCAACCTGATCGTCGCTCAGCTTCTCCACCTCGAGTCGGAGGATCCGGACAAGGACATCTCGGTCTACATCAACTCGCCCGGCGGTTCGGTCTACGCCGGCCTCGCGATCTACGACACGATGCAATTCATCAAGCCCGACGTGCAGACGATCTGCGTCGGCATCGCGATGTCGATGGGCGCGCTGCTGCTGTCCGGAGGCGCTGAGGGCAAGCGCATGGCGCTCCCCAACGCGAAGATCCTCATCCACCAGGTCAGCTCCGCCTTCCAGGGCCAGGCCACGGACATCGAGATCCATGCGAAGGAGATCATCGACGTGCGCCGCCGGCTCGACGAGATCCTGGCGAAGCACACCGGGCAGGACATCGAGAAGGTCGCGCGGGACACCGAGCGCGACTACTTCATGAGCGCGGAAGAGGCTCAGGAGTACCACCTCATCGACCGCGTTATTTCCAAGCACTAGCCCTAACTGGATCCCGCCCGGAGAAGGGACGCGGGGGTCGAGGGAGTATTTCTGCGGTACCCTCGTCCAGCTGAGGGAGAACTAAGAGCGTGGCCCGACCTACGGACTCCAACGAGCAACTCCTCTGCAGCTTCTGCGGCAAGTCCCAGCGGCAGGTCAAGAAGCTGATCGCCGGCCCCGGCGTCTACATCTGCGACGAGTGCATCGATCTCTGCAACGAGATCATCGACGAGGAGCTCACCGGCGCGCCCACCTTCGACCTCGAGAACCTGCCGAAGCCGAAGGAGATTTACTCGGTTTTGCAGGAATATGTGGTGGGGCAGGAACCGGCCAAGCGGACGCTGTCGGTGGCCGTCTACAACCACTACAAGCGCGTCCAGATGATGCAGTCGGACGGTGAGCAGGACCTCGAGTTGCAGAAGTCCAACATCCTCCTGCTCGGCCCCACCGGCTGCGGCAAGACGCTCCTCGCGCAGACGCTCGCCAAGATCCTGAACGTCCCGTTCGCGATCGCCGACGCCACTGCGCTGACCGAGGCCGGCTACGTCGGCGAGGACGTCGAGAACATCCTGCTGAAGCTGATCCAGGCCGCCGACTTCGACGTGAAGAAGGCGGAGACCGGGATCATCTACATCGACGAGGTCGACAAGATCGCGCGCAAGGCGGACAACCCGTCGATCACGCGGGACGTGTCGGGCGAGGGCGTCCAGCAGGCGCTGCTCAAGATCCTCGAGGGAACGGTGGCCTCGGTGCCGCCGCAGGGCGGGCGCAAGCACCCGCACCAGGAGTTCCTCACCATCGACACCACGAACATCCTGTTCATCTGCGGCGGGGCGTTCGCGGACCTCGACAAGGTTGTCGAGCGACGCATAGGCCACAAGGGCGTGGGCTTCGGAGCGACGGTCTCCTCGAAGCACAACAAGGACACCGGCGACCTCTTCGAACGGGTGCTTCCAGAGGACCTCGTCGCCTACGGCCTGATCCCCGAGTTCATCGGCCGCCTGCCCGTCGCCTCCGTGATCCACCAGCTCACTCGTGACGACCTCGTCACGATCCTCACCGAGCCGCGCAACGCCCTCGTGAAGCAGTTCCAGCGCTTCTTCCAGTTCGACGGGATCGAGCTCGTCTTCGCGGACGACTCGCTGCAAGCGATCGCCGACCGCGCCCTCGACCGAGAGACCGGCGCCCGCGGGCTGCGGTCGATCCTCGAGGAGACCCTGCTCGACGTGCAGTTCGAGCTGCCCTCGCGGCGCGACGTGAAGAAGTGCGTCGTGACCAAGGAGACCATCGAGAAGGGCCTGAAGCCCACGCTGGTCACCGAGGCCGCGCCTGACGAGGACACCGGCGAGCACCGCGCCGAGTCGGCATAGCCGGCTGCAAACCTTCGCATTCCGGCGTCATCGGCCGCGGGATGTGCGGAGCACCCTATCCCGCGGCCTCTTCCTTGGACTGCTCGGTTTTCGCTCGGCTATGCCGACTCGGTCCGCGTCGGTCCGGCCGGCGAGCCCTGCCGGATAGTCTCGCCGCGTGCGGCTTCGCCTACTCGAGCGCGTGGGGAGCGCCCTCGGCTTCTCGCCCGAGGGGCGTTCCGTGAGGGTGTGGACCCGCGGGATGCCCGGCGGCGACGAGACCGAGATCGTGGCCGGCACCATCACCGAGGTGCGCGAAGAGGGCGCCGTGTTGTTTCTGCGCGAACCTGACCGTGAGCAGCGCTGGATCCTCGCCGTTCCGCACGAGCCGGGGTGGGGACTTCAGGCGCTCTGGTTCAGCTTCATCGCGGTGGACGCCTTCGAGCTGGAGGGCCGTGAGCGGCTCGGCCGGTGGTTCATCCGGCTGGGCTGAAGACGTGGCATTTGGCACGAATCTCCACCCCGCCTGAAAGCAAAAAGCCGCAAATTGCGACATGAGAGCGTGTTCATATTCCCCCGAATTGGGGTAACAAGCTCCCATTCTCGTGCCGTAATCAGTGCGAAAGGGAAGCGCAGTGGCCGGTCGTTGGAGTAGCGAGTGACAAGGAAGCCGGGATCGGCGGGCGCCGCTAAGGCGCCACCTCTTACGCCGATCACGCTTCGCGTCGCCATAGCCCTGGCCCTCCTCATAGCCCTATTCATCGCCGCGCCGGCTCGAGCCCAGCTGCCAGCCGTGACCGGGCCGGTGACGGAGGCTGTGCCCGCGGTGGAGCCTGTCGTCGAGGCCCTCCCTGTGGTCGCTCCGACAGCGCCCGCTCCGACAGCGCCCGCTCCGACAGCGCCCGCTCCGACAGCGGTCCCGCTCCGACAGCGCCCGCTCCGACAGCGCCCGCTCCGACAGCGCCCGCTCCGACAGCGCCCGCTCCGACAGCGCCCGCTCCGACAGCGCCCGCTCCGACAGCGCCTGCTCCTGACTCCTGCGCCCGCTCCGACAGCGCCCGCTCCGACAGCGCCCGCTCCGACGGACCCCGCTCCGACAGCGCCCGCGACGAGTGCCCCCGAGCCGCCCGTCACCGAGTCGTCGCCCGCCGCCTCGGAGCCCGAGGCGGCGCCGGTCGTCGAAGCGCTGCCCGAGGTGACGGCACCCACTGCGCCGTCCGAGTCGCAGGATCCCGAACCGGCCATCGAGCTGCCCCAGCTGCCGGGCCTTCCGACCGACCCGGTGATCCCGGTCGTCGACGATCAAGTCGATCCGGTCGCCCCGGTCGTCGAGGATCCGGTCGAGCCGGCCTTCCCGATCGTCGACGATGCGGTCGACTCGATCGTGGACGATGGAGTCGACTCGATCTGTCGACCGGTCGCCCCGGTCGTCGAGGATCCGGTCGAGCCGGCCTTCCCGATCGTCGACGATGCGGTCGACTCGATCGTGGACGATGGAGTCGAACTCGATTGTCGACCCGGTCGCCCCGGTCGTACGAGGATCCGGTCGAGCTCCGGTTGTGGACGATGTGGTCGATCCGGTCGTCGATCCGGTGATCGAGGATCTCGTTGTCCCGGTTGTCGAGGATCCGGTCGACCCGGTCGCCCCGGTTGTGGAGGATCCCGTTGTCCCCGTGACCGACGATCCCGTCGACCCGGTCGTCCCGATCGTGGACGACGTGGTCGAGCCGATCGTCGATCCGGTCGCTCCGGTTGTCGAGGATCCGGTCGACCCGGTCGGTCCGGTCGTCCCGGTTGTGGACGATGTGGTCGAGCCGATCGTCGCGCCGGTGATCGAGGATCCCGTTGTCCCGGTGGTCGAGGATCCGGTCGATCCGGTCGTCCCGGTTGTGGAGGATCCGGTTGTCCCCGTGATCGAGGATCCCGTTGTCCCGGCGGTCGAGGATCCGGTCGATCCGGTCGTCCCGGTTGTGGAGGATCCGGTTGTCCCCGTGATCGACGATCCCGTTATTCCGGCTGTCGAGGATCCGGTCGACCCGGTCGTCCCGGTTGTGGAGGATCCGGTTGTCCCCGTGATCGAGGATCCCGTTGTCCCGGTGGTCGAGGATCCGGTCGATCCGGTCGTCCCGGTTGTGGAGGATCCGGTTGTCCCCGTGATCGACGATCCCGTTATCCCGGTCGTCGAGGATCCGGTCGATCCGGTCGTCCCGGTTGTGGAGGATCCGGTTGTCCCCGTGATCGACGATCCCGTCGACCCGGTCGTCCCGATCGTGGACGATGTGGTCGGGCCGGTCGTCGATCCGGTGATCGAGGATCCCATTGTCCCGGTGGTCGAGGATCCTGTCGCTCCGGTTCCCGGTTGTGGACGATGTGGTCGGGCCGATCGTCGATCCGGTGATCGAGAATCCCGTTGTCCCGGTGATCGAGGATCCGGTCGATCCCGTCGTCCCAGTTGTCGAGGCTCCGGTTGTCCCCGTGATCGACGATCCCGTTATCCCGGTCGTCCGGATCGTCGATCCGGTTGATCGAGGATCCCGTTGTCCCTGTGATCGAGGATCCGGTCGCTCCGGTGATCCCGGTTGTGGACGATGTGGTCGGGCCGATCGTCGATCCGGTGATCGAGGATCCCGTTGTCCCGGTGTCGAGGATGTCGTCGAGCCCGGTTGTCTCCGGTGGTCGAGGATGTCGTCGAGCCGGTCGTTCCGGTCCGGTTGACGATGGTCGAGCCGGTGTTCCCGGTTGTCGAGGATGTCGTCGAGCCGGTGCTGCCGGTGGTTGAGGATGTCGTCGAGCCCGTCGTTCCGGTGGTCGAGGATCTCGTCGAGCCGGTCGTCCCGGTGGTCGAGGATGTCGTCGAGCCGGTGGTGCCGGTGGTTGAGGATGTCGTCGAGCCGGTGCTGCCGGTGGTTGAGGATGTCGTCGAGCCGGTGCTCCCGGTCGTCGAGGATGTCGTCGAGCCGGTGTCCCCGTAGTTGAGGATGTCGTCGAGCCGGTGTGCCGGTCGTCGAGGATGTCGTCGAGCCGGTCTGCCGGTCGTTGAGGATGTCGTCGAGCCGGTGCTGCCGGTCGTTGAGGACGTCGTCGAGCCGGTGTCCCGGTAGTCGAGGATGTCGTCGAGCCGGTTGTCCCGGTAGTCGAGGATGTCGTCGAGCCGGTGGTCCCGGTTGTCGAGGATGTCGTTGAGCCGGTGCTGCCGGTTGTCGAGGATCTGGTCGAGCCGGTGCTCCCGGTTGTCGAGGATGTCGTCGCGCCGGTGCTGCCGGTGGTTGAGGATGTCGTCGAGCCGGTGCTGCCGGTGGTTGAGGATGTCGTCGAGCCGGTCGTCCCGGTTGTTGAGGATGTCGTCGCGCCGGTGGTCCCGGTTGTCGAGGATGTCGTCGCGCCGGTGCTTCCGGTGGTCGAGGATGTCGTCGAGCCGGTGCTGCCGGTCGTCGAGGATGTCGTCGAGCCGGTTGTCCCGGTTGTTGAGGATGTCGTCGCGCCGGTGATCCCGGTGGTCGAGGATCTGGTCGAGTCGGTGTTGCCGGTGGTCGAGGATGTGGTCGCGCCGGTGATCCCGGTTGTCGAGGATCTGGTCGAACCGGTCGTCCCGGTGGTTGAGGATGTCGTCGCGCCGGTGATCCCGGTTGTTGAGGATCTGGTCGCGCCGCTGGTGCCGGTCGTCGAGGATGTCGTCGCGCCGGTTATCCCGGTCATCGAGGATGTCGTCGCGCCGCTGGTGCCGGTCAGTCGAGGATGTCGTCGCGCCGCTGGTCCCAGTGGTCGAGGATCTGGTCGAGCCGGTGCTCCCGGTCGTCGAGGATGTCGTCGCGCCGGTCGTCCCGGTCATCGAGGATGTCGTCGCGCCGCTGGTGCCGGTGGTTGAGGATGTCGTCGCGCCGGTGCTGCCGGTGGTTGAGGATGTCGTCGCGCCGCTGGTGCCGGTGGTTGAGGATGTCGTCGCGCCGCTGGTGCCGGTGGTTGAGGATGTCGTCGCGCCGCTGGTGCCGGTGGTTGAGGATGTCGTCGCGCCGCTGGTGCCGGTGGTTGAGGATGTCGTCGCGCCGCTGGTGCCGGTGGTTGAGGATGTCGTCGCGCCGCTGGTGCCGGTGGTTGAGGATGTCGTCGCGCCGCTGGTGCCGGTGGTTGAGGATGTCGTCGCGCCGCTGGTGCCGGTGGTTGAGGATGTCGTCGCGCCGCTGGTGCCGGTGGTCGAGGATGTCGTCGCGCCGCTGGTCCCGGTCATCGAGGATGTCGTCGCGCCGCTGGTGCCGGTGGTCGAGGATCTCGTCGCGCCGGTGGTGCCGGTCATCGAGGATGTCGTCGCTCCGGTGCTTCCGGTGGTCGAGGATCTGGTCGAGCCGCTGGTCCCGGTCATCGAGGATGTCGTCGCGCCGGTGATCCCGGTGGTTGAGGATCTCGTCGCGCCGCTGGTGCCGGTCATCGAGGATGTCGTCGCGCCGCTGCTGCCGGTGGTCGAGGATCTCGTCGCGCCGATCGTCCCGGTGGTCCAGGATCTGGTCGATCCGCTGGTCCCGGTGGTCCAGGACCTCGTCGCCCCGATCGTTCCTGTGGTCCAGGATCTGGTCGACCCGGTGGTTGATCTGGTCAACCCGGTGATCCCGGTGGTTGGCGGGATCGTCGAGCCGCTTGCTCCGGTCACCGGCGGTCTGCTCGACCCGGTCACTCCGATCCTTCACGACGTCCTTGCGCCCGTGGCCCCAATCGGCCTGCCGCCCGTGCTTCCCGACCGTCCCCGCGACGCCGGTTCCGGGTCTGCGGGAGGATCTTCGGGCGGCGAGGCCGCTGGAGCGCCGGTCGGCTCAGGTGCCGGCTCGCCGCCCTCCGGTCCCTCGCCGTCGCTCGGGGAAGCTCCGGTCGCCCGGTCGGCCCCGCCGCCCTCGCTCGACCCGTCCGGTCTCCCGGCGGCGGACGTTGAGTTCCCGACGCCCCCTGCCGGGCCGCTCAGTCCCCCGCAGGTGATCTTCGGCGTGCTCTCGGCCCTTGACGGCCTCGGCGCCCTCTCCGACTGGGCAGCGGCGCTTCAGCAGTCGATCACCGGCACGGCCGTCGGGTCGATGCCGCTGAGCTCCTCTTCGGCGGCGGCGCCTGACGTCGCCCGGGCCGCTGGCGGCTCCTCGTCCAGCTCCGGACCGCTCCCCGCCTCGGGCGGCGCGGCCGGCTCGGGCGCCGCCGGCGTCGCCTCCAGCGCTCTCTTCGCTCTTCTCGTTGCGTTCACGGCCTTTGCGCTGTGGCACCTCGCGCGCCTGTTGCTCACGCCTGCGCGCTGGCGGTCACAAGCGTTCGTGGCCGTTCTCGAGCGGCCTGGCTAGCCCTTCCGGGCTTCGACCAGGACTCCCCCGGTCGCGGGATGCGACCGGGAAACGCTCGATTTAGGAGAGAACGATGCAACGGACATATGACGTGCCTGCCGGGCGTGTCGGGCTGGTGGCCATCGTGGCCATGCTGGTCCTCCTCGCCCTGCCGAGCACGAGCATCGCGGGCGGCACGTCCCAGTCGACCCGGACCCCCTCCGACGCCACCGCCGACCTGCTCCAGTACGGAGCCGGCTACGCGGCGGACGGAGAGGCACCGCGAGTCCGGGCGCTGCAGCGCAAGCTGCGGGCGCTCGGCTGGCAGCCGGGACGCACGGACGGGCTGTTCGGACCCCGCACAGAGGCGGCGGTCTCCCGCTTCCAGCAAACCGCCGGTCTCGCGGCCGACGGGATTGTCGGACCGGCCACGCGCAAGGCCCTTCTCAGGGCCGCCGGCGACCGGCTGACGAGGGGCGCCGGCTATGCCCAGCCTGCCGGCTCGCACCGAGTCAAGAAGCTGCAGCGCGAGCTGCGGCGCAGGGGCCTGAAGCCAGGCCCGATCGACGGCCTCTACGGCCCCAGGACCGAGGCAGCCGTGATCCGGCTGCAGCGGCGCCAAGGGCTGCCGGTGAAGGGTTTCGTGGACGCCCGCACCCAGCGTGCGCTCACGGCCGCACCGGACGCCCGGGGCGGCAAGCCGGCGAACACGCGGTCACCGGAGGCCAAGCCACCGGGGCCGACCGCGATCGCCCTGACGGGCATGGACCCGGCCGAGGACCAGACAGGGTGGCTGGTGCTCACGGCGCTGATGGCACTCGTCCTCGGGGCGGTCGCCGGACTGCTCGCGGGCCGGGTGCGCCCCACACCCTCGCAGACCCCTGGAGTCGACCTGGCACGCGGCGTGGTGGCCGAGGGCATGGCGCGAGCCGCGTCCATCGGGCGCTTCCGCGGCCACGTGCACGCGTTGGTGCTCGGCCGGCGTGGGGTTCGCGGCACGCAGGAAGCCCGTTACCTCATCAGCGACCCCGAGAAGCCGCTGCCCTTCTGGGTGGACCAGGAGGAGATCGACCGGCTCGGCCGCGAGGAGGCCGAGGCGGAGGTGAAGGACCAAACGCAGGGCAGCATGGCAACCACGGAAACGCAGGATCGCAGGGCAACACCGGAAGTGCCGCGGCCAAAGGCCGCACCACTCCCGGCGAACGGAGCAAGGCACGCGCCCATCCCCGACCAGACACAGGTGCTCGGCTACGTGAGCGTCGAGCAGAACGGGGACCCCGAGGCCGGGGGGATGCGTGAGCAGGCGCAATCGATCGACGCGTTGTGCCGGCAGCGAGGCTGGCACCTTGCCGAGCTCGTGCGCGACGTGGAAGCAGCGGGAGGCGGAAGCCTCAAGCGTCCCGGCCTGACGTACGCGGTCGACCGGGTCGCGAAGGGCGAGGCCTCCTGCATCGTGGTCGCAGAGCTCAGCAGGTTGAGCAACTCCGCGGCGGAACTGAGCCGGGTTCTCGAATGGCTCGCCCGCAGCGGCGGGCGGCTGGTTGTGCTGGACGTCGGGCTCGACACAGCGTCCGACGCGGGGCGCATCGCAGCAAACAGCCTCGTGCGGGTCGGCTCCTGGGAGCGCCGGCGGGTGCTCGAGAGAACGCGCAAGGGGCTGGCCGCGGCAAGGGCGAGGCGGACGTCGGCCGGGCTGCCGGCCGTGGAGGACATCCCGGCCCTCAAGCAGCGGATCCTCGAGATGCGATCGGAGGGCCGGACGCTCCAGGGCATCGCCGACCAGCTCAACGAGGAGGGTGTCCCAACCCTGCGCGGAGGCCAGCTGTGGCGGCCGTCGAGCGTCCAGGCGGCCCTGGGCTACCGGAGGCCGAGCCGCAGGTCCGACGAGGAGGTGGACACCATGTGATCGCGGGCGTATACGCGAGCCGAGCCGGGTTGGTACCGGATGTCTTGGCCGCGAGGCGATCGATGTGGCATGCCCGCGGCGTGGCCGTCCTCGCTGTGCTGCTCGCAGCGAGGACGGGTGTGGCGGCGGCCCAGGAGGGCCCCCCAAGCGCCGCGACACACGCCAGGTCGTGATCGTCGGCAACAACGACACCGATGACTGTGTTCGGGACGCACGACGGCAGGTTCGTGCTGAGCCGCGCCCGAGCTTCGCCGATGTCGTCGGGATCAGCCTCAGGACCCGGAAGGTTGCCTGGCGCATCCCGGATTCAACGGCGACCAAGGCGCATCGGCTCGACGCGCGCACCGGACGCAAGACCGGCGAGTTCGCCTTGGGCGACTCGCCCCACGAGAACAACTATGCGAAGGAGGGGAGACTGATCCGCCCTGCCGCAGCGACGGCCGCCGGGCTGCCAGACTTGGCGCCTAGATGAGCGACAACCGCCTGAAGGTGCTCGAGGAGCGCACGCGCTATGAGCCCGCCGAGGTCGAGTCGCGCGTGCTCGCGCACTGGCTCGACGCCGGCATCTTCCATCCCGAGCCCGAGGGCACGGCCGAGGAGAACTACTCGATCGCTGTCCCGCCCCCGAACGTGACGGGCTCACTGCACATGGGCCACGCCCTCAACGGGTCGATCCAGGACCTCTGCATTCGCGTGGCGCGGATGCGGGGCAAGCGCGCGAAGTGGATCTTCGGCACCGACCACGCCGGGATCGCCACCCAGCGCCAGGTCGAGAAGGCACTGGAGGAGGAGGGCACCACCAAGGAGGAGCTCGGGCGCGACGCGTTCATAGAGCGCGTCTGGGAGTGGCGCCGCATTCACGGCGGCACGATCAACGAGCAGTTCCGCCGCCTGGGCGCCTCGCTCGACTACGACGACGAGCGCTTCACGATGGACGACGACTACATCCGCGCGGTGACGCTCGTCTTCGTGCGCCTGTACGAGAAGGGGCTCGTCTACCGCGACAACTACATGGTCAACTGGGACCCCGGCCTGCGCACGGCCATCTCCGACCTCGAGGTCGAGCAGCGAACGGTCGAGGACACCCTCTACTCGATCGACTACCCGCTCGAGTCGGGTTCCGGCTCGGTCACCGTGGCCACCGTGCGGCCGGAGACGATGCTGGCCGACACCGGCATCGCCGTGAACCCCGACGACGAGCGCTACTCGCGCCTCGTGGGGGAGGCGGCGATCCTTCCCCTGGTCGGCCGCCGAGTGCCGATCGTTGCCGACGAGCATGTGGACCCCGAGTTCGGCACCGGGGCCCTCAAGATCACGCCCGGCCACGACCCGGCAGACTTCGAGATCGGCCGGCGCCACGAGCTCGACGAGGTGGTGGTGATCGGCGAGGACGGCCGGCTGACCGAGGCCGCGCCGGAGCGCTTCCGCGGCATGGGGGTGGATGAGGCGCGCGACGCGGTGGTCGCGGCGCTGCGGGAGCAGGGGTTGATCTCCGGCTCCCGGCCGTACGAGCACGAGGTGCCGCACTCGCACCGCTCGGGCCGTCGCGTGGAGCCGCTCATCTCGCTTCAGTGGTTCTGCGACATGGACCAGCTCGCGCGGCCGGCGATCGAGGTGGTGCGCGACAGGCAGATCCGCTTCCACCCGGAAAAGCCCTGGACCGACGTCTACGTGAACTGGCTCGAGAACATCCGGCCCTGGTGCATCTCGCGTCAGCTTTGGTGGGGCCACCAGCTGCCGGTCTGGTATCGCGGCGGCGAGACGTATGTGGGCGTCGAGGCTCCCGAGGGGGGCGGCTGGGAGCGCGACTCCGACGTGCTCGACACCTGGTTCTCGTCCGGGCTCTGGCCGTTCGCCACGCTGGGCTGGCCGAAGGAAACCCCCGAGCTGCGCGCCTTCTACCCGACCGACGTGCTTTCGACCGCGCGCGACATCATCTTCCTCTGGGTCGCCCGCATGGTCATGTTCGGAATCGAGCTGACCGACCGGATCCCGTTCACCGACGTGAACATCCACTCGGTCATCCAGGCGCCAGACGGGCGGCGCATGTCGAAGTCGCTCGGTACCGGGATCGACCCGCTCGACCTGATCGAACGCCACGGCGCCGACGCCCTGCGCTTCGGGCTGCTCGCGATGTCCTCGGCGCAGGATGTTCGCTTCAACGAGGGGAAGGTCCAGCAGGGGCGCGACCTCGCCAACAAGCTCTGGAACGCCTCGCGGCTGATCCTGCTGCGCGTCTCTGAGGCCGAGCCCGACCCGGGCGCCGCGAGCGCGCTCGAGGACCGCTGGATCGTGTCGCGGCTCGAGCGGCTGACCGCGCGCGCCGCCGAGCTCTACGACGGCTTCCGCTTCTCGCACGCGGCGCTCGACCTGTACGGCGCCTTCTGGTCCGAGTTGTGCGACTGGTACCTCGAGCTAGCCAAGCCGCGCCTGTACGAGGACGACAACCGCGAGGTGTCGGGCGTGCTGCTGTGGGCGCTCGAGCGGACACTGAAGCTGCTGCACCCGGTGATGCCGTTCGTGACCGAGGAGATCTGGTCTTTGATGCCGGGCGAGCGTGGGCTACTGGCCACTGCGGAGTGGCCGGAGGCCGACGAGTCGCGGCTCGACGAGTCCGCCGAGGCCGAGGTCGGGCGGCTGATCGAGGCTGTGACCGCCCTGCGCCGCTACCGCGACGAGGTGGGCGCGAAGGGGTCAGCGCCCGTCCGCGGCCGGCTGGTCGCCGAGGGCTACGACGGCGTAACCGGCCACCTCGCGCGGCTGGCGCGCTTCGAGCTGGTGGGCGACGCGTCGGGCAACGGCGACGTGCTCGCCACCGTGCCGATCCCGGGCGGCGGCGTGCAGGTGTTGCCCTCGGACGCGTTCGACCCGGCCGAGGCCGAGAAGCGGATCGCCGCGCGGCGCGAGCAGCTGGTCGCCGAGATCGAGCGCGCGGAGCGAAAGCTCGCCAACGAGAAGTTCGTCGAGCGCGCCCCTGCGGAGGTGGTGGAGGAGGAGCGCCGGAAGCTCGAGGAGTACCGCGAGGCGCTGCGGCGCCTCGGCGACTGATGACCTTCCGCCAGGCGGAGGAGTACCTGCTCTCGCTCGAGCTGTTCGGGATGCGGTTCGGGCTCGACCGCATGCACCGGCTGATGACCGTGCTCGGGCTGCCGCAGCGGCGGTTCGCGTCGATCCACGTCGTGGGGACCAACGGAAAGTCGTCCACGGTGCGCTTCTGCACGGCGATCCTCGAGCGGCACGGCGTGCGCACCGGCAGCTACACGTCGCCACACCTGGGCTCGTTCCGGGAGCGGATCGACGTCGGGGAGGAGCCGGTGCCGGAGGCGGACTTCGCGGCCGCCGTCACGCGGGCGGCCCAGGCGGCGGAGCTCGTGAACCGGACCGCCGGGCAGGACGACCAGGTCACCCAGTTCGAGGCGCTCACGGCCGCGGCCTACCATGAGCTCGCCCGGCGCGGCGTGGAGGCCGCGGTGATCGAGGCGGGGCTGGGCGGGCGCTTCGACGCCACCAACGTGATCCCTTCCAAGGTGCAGGTGCTGACGTCTGTGGGCCTCGAGCACACGCGCTGGCTGGGGCCGACGCTGACGGACATCGCCGAGGAGAAACTCGAGGTGGTGCGAGACCACGGGACCCTCGTCACGGGAGTGCTCGACCCAGAGTCGCGCGCCGTCGCGGAGCGGATCGTCTCGGAGCGGAGCAGCGAGCTTGTGCCGGCGGGGCTCGACGTCGGCCTGGCCCTCCGCGCCCCGGGTCGCTTCCAGCGCGGCAATTTCGCCATCGCGGCCGCCGCGGCCGAGGCGTTCCTCGGCCAGCCGCTCGATCCCGAGGCCCTCGAGGCGGCCGCCGCCCAGACGACCATTCCGGGCCGGATGGAGATCGTCTCTCACCACCCGCTCACGGTCTACGACGGGGCGCACAACCCGGCCGGCGCGCAGGCTCTCGCAGAGTCCCTCGGTGACGTCCTCGGCGATCGCCGGCCGCGGGTGGCTGTGCTCGGCGTGCTCGAGGACAAGGACGCGGCGGCCATGCTCGCCGAGCTTCTGCCGCAGGTCGACCACGCGATCTTCACGCGTTCGCGGAACCCGCGCTCCCTGTCGCCGGCCACCCTGGCGAGCTTCGCGGAGAAGCTCGGAGGCCCGCCGTGGAAGGCGGTCTCCGATCCGGTTGCCGCGGTGCGGGCCGCCAGGTCGCTGGCGGGGCCGGGCGGAGCCGTGTTGGCGACGGGCTCGATCTACCTGATCGCCGACCTGGTTCGCGGGGAGACGGACGTGCGTGCTTCGAGCCTGTAGGGGTCTGACCCCTCACGCGGCCACGTCCTCGGTGCGGCTCTCGCCCGGGATGCGCCGGACGGAGCCCCAGCCGTACTTCGTCCAGGCGACCAGCAGCAGGCCGCCGGTGATGGATCCGAGCGTGTCGGCCATCAGGTCGCCCACCGTGTCGTCGTTGCCCATGGAGAGGTTGGAACCGAACAGCTCGTCGGAGCTCCACTCGAGGATCTCCCACACGCCGCCGATCGCGACGCCAAGCGCGAAGGTCACGGTGAAGATCCCCGCGTAGTGTCGTGGCACGAAGTCCTCGCGCATATCGGGCAGCACCTCGATCCGCGCAAGGGCGATGTACGCCACCTGGGAGCACAGCATCGGCACGATGAAGTGGACGACGTTGTCGTACGGCTTCCATGCGTCGTAGAGGCCGAGCGCCTCCCCCCAGCCGGTGAAGATCATCGCCACCGTGAAGCCGAGGTCGTAGAGGCGCGGCAGGTCGACCGCGCGCGCCACGAGCAGGGCGACACCGCCCACCAGCAGGTTGCCGACACCGTTGATCTCGCCCATCGCGAGGAACACGGCGGCGCCCACGAAGAAGGTTGCGCGGAGCAGGTCGATCGGGTCGCGGACCACGCGGCCCCAGTCCCCCATCACCGCGGTTCTGGCCTCCATGGCAGTGCCCTTACCCGCGCGGGCCTGCCACGATTCGGCTTCATGGACGGCGACGGACCACGCTTCGGCTCGATGATCGCCCTCGTGGCCATCGTGGTGGCCACGGTGATCCTCGTGTTCTTCGGGATCGGCTACGCGCTGGGGCGTCTTTTTTTGTAGCGAAGGGCGGAGCGGGCCGTTCAGCCCGAGCCGGAAGATCCCGAGCCGGACGTGGAGGGGGGAGGGGCGGTTCCGGAGGAGCCGGAGCCTGATGAGCCGGAGTCGGAGCCTGATGAGCCGGAGACGGACAACACCGGGGCCCGAGCCGGCTCGGACGAGCCGGACCCTGACGAGCCGGACGGGGACGCCGAGGTGCCCGAGGCTGACGAACCGGATGAGCCGGATGAGCCGGATTCCGTGGAGCCGGACCCGGGACCCGAGGAGCCGGAGCCTGACCCTGAGCCCGATGAGCCGGAGCCGGAGCCCGACGAACCGGATCCGGAACCCGAGGAGCCGGACCCCGACGAGCCCGAACCGGACCCCGACGAGCCCGAACCGGATCCCGACGAACCGGATCCGGACCCAGACGAGCCCGAGCCCGAGGAGCCCGAGCCCGACGAGCCCGAACCGGAGCCCGAATTGGATCCGCTCGTACCGTTACCTTCACCGCCGCCGCTCCCCGGTCCGGAGCTGTCGTCTCGGCCGCCGCGGCGGCGCTTTCCGCCCCGCTCGCCTCCGCCGGGGCCCGGGCCGCTGCTGTCGCCCCGGCGCTCCGAGGAGCCTCCCGCGGCTCCCCGGTACGCCGGCGACACACCTGCCGCCGCCACCGGCCCGACCGGAGCGGGCGCGGCGGTGTCTCCTCCCTGTCCCTGCGCCTTCGCCGCGGTCCCGCCTCGCGCCGTCGTTCCATCCGAATCGCCGAGGGGAGACACTGCCGCGCCGCCCACCATCGCTCCCGTGACGAGTGCCGTGGCCGCGAGCTTCGAGGCCGCCGCTCCGGCGCCGGCCGCTCCGGTCAGCTCCGCGACCCTGGCAGCCACGGATTCGCCCGCGCCGGAGCCGGCGGCCGGAAGCCGCACCAGCAGTCCGACCGGGGTGACCGCCGTTGCGGCGGTGCGCAGGGTCGTGCGCGCCCGGTTCAGTAGCTGGCGCACCGCCCCGCCGCCCACACCAAGCGCGGCCGCGATCTCCTGGTAGGAGCGTCCCTCGAGCTCCCGCAGGACCAGCGCGTCGCGCTGCCGCGCGGGGAGATCCTGCACCGAGGCCAGAACCGAGCGAAGCTGCTCGCGCCGCTCCAGCTCCAGCTCCGGCCGCTCGGCAGTCGCGCCCGCCTCGTCAAGCTCCTCGTGACGTAGGGCGTGGTCGCGCAGGGCGTTGTGCGCCGTGTTGTGCGCGATCCGGTAGAGCCACGGCTTGAGGAGCAGGGGCCGGTGGTCTCGTTGCATCGCACCGTAGGCGTTTACGAAGGTCTGCTGCACGACGTCCTCGGCCCGCTCGCGTCCGAGCACCGCGGAGCAGTAACGGAGCAGCGCGCCCCTGTAGCGCGCCACGATCGCCTCGAACGCCGGCTCGCTCCCCGCGCGGGTCAGGTCGACCAGCCGCTCGTCGCTCTGCGTAGCGAGCAGCCGCGAGCCCGCCAGTCGCGCGGTCGCGAACAGGTGCCTCGACGTCATCCAACGGGTTCTACGCCGGATCTGGTGCAGGTGTTCATCTTCGGACGCTCGTCGGAATGGTCGGCGCACGTGGAACACGAGCCGGACATGGACTCAGCTCGGCGCCTGACCTGGCCGCGACCGGGCCAGTGGAGTGTTACGGCTGGTGCTGCCAGTACACTCGGCCCCTCCTATGGGAGTCCTCGCCGTCTTCGGAATCGAGAACGACGGGCTGAACCTCGCGGTCAACCTGCTCATCCTCTTCCTGGTGGTGATCTGGCTGGCGCTGGTGTACTGGACGTACGCCGACGCCCGGCGCCGGATCGCCGATCCCCTGCTGGTCGGATGCGCGACCGCCGCCTCGCTGTTCCCGTTCGTGGGAACGATCGTGTACGTGATCGTTCGTCCGCCCGAATACCTCGAGGACGTACGCGAGCGCGAGCTCGAGATAGCCGCGGCGGAGGTGCGCATCTCGAGCCTCGAGCACATCCACTGCCAGTACTGCGGGTTCGAGGTCGAGAAGGCCTTCCTGCGCTGCCCGAGCTGCCTACGCCGGCTCAAGGAACCGTGCGGGGTGTGTGGCAAGCCGCTCGACCCGCGCTGGAAGATCTGTCCGTACTGCGAGGCCGAGGTCGGTCAGGTCCCCGCCGAGGCCCGCCGACAGCGGACCCGCCGAGCAGCCGCGGCGGGGGCGCCGGCACGTCAGGCCGCACCCCGCGCCGCGGGACCTCGGGCGGCCCGGCCGCCCGACGGCGGCGCACCCGAGCGCGCAGCCGAACGCGCGGCCGAGCGCCAGGCCCGGGCCTCGCGCGAGCGCCCGCCGTCCGCGGGCTGAGCCTGAGCGCCAGGGCTGCGAACATCTCGCCGCCGCGCGCAGCGCGAGCTGGACGAGACTTATTCCGAGAGGAGACCGATGGACCGCACCCTGATCCTGGTGAAGCCCGACGCCTTCCAGCGCGGCCTGACCGGCGAGATCCTCGCCCGCTTCGAGCGGAAAGGCCTCAGGATCGTCGCCATGACGCACATGACGGTCGAGCGCGACCTCGCCGAGCGCCACTACGCCGAGCACGCGGAAAAGCCGTTCTTCGGCGACCTGGTCGACTTCATCACGGGGGGCCCCCTGGTGGCGCTCGTGCTCGAGGGCTACGAGGCGGTCACAGCCGCCCGCCAGGTGATCGGCGCCACGAACCCGCTCGAGGCCGACGCCGGCTCCATCCGCGGCGAGTTCGGCCTCGAGGTCCAGACCAACCTCGTCCACGGCTCCGACTCGGCTGAGTCCTCCGCGCGCGAGATCGGGCTGTTCTTCCCCGAGCTTTGATTCTCGCCGTGAACGAGGGCGCGGGCTCGGCACGCGCCGGAGTGATCCTCTCCTCGCGCTCGCCGCAGCGGAGGGCGATCCTGGAGCAGCTCGGGGTCGACTTCCGCGTGGAGGCGCCCGAGGTGGAGGAGCTCTCGACGGGCGAGCCGCGCCGTCTGGTTCGTGAGAACGCCATGCGCAAAGCCCGCGCGGTCGATGCCCGGGAGGAACGAGTGCTGGGCGCCGACACCGCCGTGGTGCTCGACGGCCGCGTCTTCGGCAAGCCGCGCGATGAGGCGGAGGCGGAGACCTTTCTTAGACGGCTGTCCGGGCGCACGCACGACGTGATGAGCGGCATCGCGCTGCGCGAGCCTGGCGGCGCCGAGCGCAGCGACGTGGCGGTCACCCGGGTCCGCTTCCGCCGGCTCGAGCCGCGCGATCTGGCCTGGTATCTGGCCACCCGCGAGTGGAGCGAGCGCGCCGGCGGGTACGCGATCCAGGGCAGGGGAGCGGCCCTCGTCGAGGAGATCGAGGGCGACTACTGGAACGTGGTGGGCCTCCCCGTGGCGGCTCTGTTGCGGCTGGTCCCCGACCTGCTCGCAGGCCGCTAGACTGCCAGCCTCCGGCCGGGTGCCGTGCACGTCCGGCCGTGCCGGTGGCCGGACCTGCCGTGCTGCCGCTCCGGCGCCTATCCTCACCATCCAACGCGCGAATGGGCTTCTTCTCATACCTCACAGGCATGGGCGGCCGTGACATGGCCGTCGACCTGGGGACCGCCAACACGCTCGTATACGTCCGCGGGCGCGGCATCGTGCTCTCCGAGCCGTCGGTCGTCGCGATCGACTCGCGCACCGCCGAGGTGCACGCGGTCGGCATCGAGGCGAAGCGCATGCTGGGCCGGACGCCCGGCACGATCCAGGCGATCCGCCCGCTCAAGGACGGCGTGATCGCCGACTTCGACGTGACCGAGCAGATGCTCCGCCACTTCATCCAGAAGGTGCACCAGAACCGCTGGGCGCACCCGCGCGTGGTGGTGTGCGTGCCGAGCGGCGTGACCGGAGTGGAGAAGCGCGCGGTGGAAGAGGCCTGCCTGAGCGCCGGCGCGCGCCAGGCCTATCTGATCGAGGAGCCCATGGCCGCCGCCATCGGCGCCGGGCTGCCGGTCGGCGAGCCCACGGGCAACATGGTGGTGGACGTCGGCGGAGGCACGAGCGAGGTGGCGGTGATCTCGCTCGGCGGAATCGTGGTGTCGCAGTCGATCCGCATCGGCGGCGACGAGCTCGACGACGCGATCATCAACTACGTCAAGCGCGAGTACAAGCTGATGATCGGGCAGCAGACGGCCGAGGAGGTGAAGCTCGAGATCGGCTCGGCGTTCCCCCTCGACGAGGAGGTGCAGGCGGAGATCCGCGGGCGCGACCTCGTCTCCGGCCTGCCCAAGACGATCGTGCTCACGAGCGAAGAGGTACGCATGGCGCTCGAGGAGCCACTCCAGGCGATCATCGACGCGGTCAAGGAGACGCTCGACCGCACCCCGCCGGAGCTGGCCTCGGACATCATGGACCGCGGCATCATGCTCGCGGGCGGGGGCGCGCTCCTGCAGGGGCTCGACGAGCGCCTGCGCGACGAGACGCAGATGCCCGCCCACCTGGCCGAGTCCCCGCTCACCTGCGTGGCGGTGGGCTCCGGTCGCAGCCTCGAGGAGTTTGAGGCCATACACCGCGCCAACAAGAATTCCCGAACGAGCCGGCGGCGCTGACGGGCGCCGGGCCGCGGTCGAGGCCTAGCGAATGTACGACAGGAAGGCGATCCGCAGGAGGCGGGCGGTGCTCGCCGTCTTCGTGGCGCTGTCGATAGCGATCCTCACCGCCTACTTCGGCGAGTCCGGCGGCGGCGTCTTCCACACGCTCCAGCGCGGCGCCCAGGAGGCCTTCGCGCCGATCGAGAGCGGCGCCACCCGCGCGCTGAAGCCGGTGCGCGACTTCTTCGGCTGGGCCGGCGACACGATCGACGCCAAGGACCAGAACGAGGCGCTGAAGAACGAGGTCGAGCAGCTCCGCGGCGACCTCGCGGAGGCCCAGACCGCCGTGCGCGACTCCGGCCAGCTGAAGGAGATCGCCGAGCTTCACGAGCAGGACTACTTCCCGCAGGCCACGCGGCCGGTGACCGCCCGCGTGATCGCGAAGTCGCCCACCGTCTGGCACTCGAGCGTCAAGATCGACAAGGGCACGGGCGACGGCGTTCGCGTGGACCAGCCGGTGGTGGCCGGCGGCGGCCTGGTCGGGAAGATCACCACCGCCACCGGCGGCACCGCCGAGGTGCGCCTCATCACCGACGGCGAGAGCGGCGTGTCGGCACAGGTGTTCCCCGAGGGGGTGTCGGGCGTCGTCCGGCCCGAGGTCGGCAACCCCGACGACCTGCTGCTCGAGAACGTCGAGAGCGGCCGCCGGGTGACCGAGAACACGCTCGTGATCACGTCGGGGTTCACCTCGTCGCGGCTCGAGTCGCTGTTCCCGCGGGGCATCCCGATCGGCCGCGTGAGCAAGGTCGACTTCGACGAGCTCGAGACCTACCAGCGCGTGCACGTCAAGCCGTTCGCCGACCTCCGCCGGCTCGATGTCGTGGAGGTGCTGACGCGCCGCGGAGTCGCCCAGGAGGCCGCCGTCCTGCCGGGGGCGGGCGGGTGATCCTCTCTCCGGGCGCCTTCGTCCGGGTCGGCCTGCTGTTGCTGCTCGCGGTCATCCTGCAGGTGTCCGCGTTCAGCCAGATCGGCATAGCGGGCGGCCACGCCGACCTGGTCGTGCTTGCCGTTGCGGCGGTGGCCTACTACGGCGGGAGCATCTCCGGCTCGGCGGCGGGCTTCGCGGCCGGCTTCCTGCTCGACCTCCTCACCGGGGCCACGATGGGCGCCTCGTCGCTCGTCCTTACGGCCGTCGGATACGGCGTCGGCCGCTACCGCGAGGTGCGCGACCCGAGCCACGGACTGCTGCCGATCCCGGTCGGCGCGGCCGCTACGGCGGCGTGGGTCACGGCCTTCGCCGCGGTGTCGCTGATGCTCGACATCGGAGCGCGCGTCAGCCCGCTCGTGCTGCGCGACATGGTCCTCACCATCCTGCTGAACGCGCTCCTTGCCTTCCCCGTGTTCGCGGGGATCCGCAAGCTGCTGCGGCCGTCGCTCGCGCGCGACCCGGTCGAGGTGCGCCGCCGCCGCCAGCCGCCGCGCGAGGCCGGGCCGCTCGGCCTCCGGGGGCTCGAAATCTATCGATGTACCTCGACAACGAGCGCCGCCCCACGCTCACCCCGCAGCTCGCGTTCCGCGTGGCGATCATCGGGGGCATCGCGCTGGCCGCCTTCGCGGTCATCTTCTTCCGGCTCTGGTACCTCCAGGTGCTCTCGGGCGACAAGTACGTCGCCGAGGCGCAGAACAACCGGCTGCGCGAGATCAAGGTGCAGGCGCCGCGCGGCGAGATCGTCGACCGCGAGGGCCGCGTGCTGGTGCGCAACCGGGTCGGCTACGCGGTCAAGCTCACGCCCGACCGCCTCCCGGAGGACGAGGCCGATCGCCGCGCTCTGTACCGGCGGCTCGCCAAGCTGCTGCGGATGCGCCCTCGCGTGGTGGAGCGGCGCGTCGAGGAGCAGCTCGAGGAGCTCCCGTTCTCCACCGCGACCGTGAAGCAGGACGTGCGGCGCGAGACCTTCATGTACATCGGGGAGCGCCGCGAGGAATTCCCCGGCGTCGAGATCGAGCCGGTCTTCCTGCGCGTGTACCCCCACCGCCAGATTGGCGCCCACCTGTTCGGCCATCTGGGCGAGGCGAGCAAGGAGGACCTCGAGGATCCCCAGTTCGAGGGCGTCGAGATGGGGGACCGGATCGGCAAGGCCGGCATCGAGCAGGAGTACGACAGCGTCCTGCGCGGGCGCAACGGTGCCACCCGGGTCAAGGTCGACGCGCTCGGGAACCTCAAGGGCCGTCTCAGGACGCGCGAGACGGTGCAGGGCAAGCAGCTGCGCCTCGCGCTCGACCTCGACGTTCAGCGGACGGGCCAGGCCGCGCTGGCGGGCGGCACGGGCCTGGGGGCCTTCGCTGTGATGGACATCCACAACGGCGAGGTGCTGGGGCTCGGCTCGAACCCGTCGTTCGACCCCAACCTGTTCGCCGAGGTGGTGCGTGAGTCCGACTACAAGGCTCTCACCGCGGAGGACAACGGCGCGCCGCTCACCAACCGAGCCGTGGCCGGCGGCTATCCCACCGGCTCCACCTTCAAGCTGATCACCGCCACAGCGGCGCTCCAGAGCGGCTTGATCACGCCCGACACGGTGCTGAACGACCCCGGCTCGCTCACCGTCGGCAACGTGGTCTTCAACAACGCCGGCGGGGTGGCCCACGGCGCCCTCGCGCTGCGCCAGGCGCTGACCGTGTCGAGCGACGTGTTCTTCTACCAGCTGGGACGCGACATGGACAGCCGCGGCGACGGCAACGCGCTGCAGACGTGGGGGCGGCGCCTGGGCATCGGGCGGAGGACCGGCATCGACCTGCCGGAGGAGGCGCCTGGGTTCGTGCCTTCGAGAGCCTGGCGCGACCGGCAGTACCGGCGCTTCTCGCGCTGCGTGGACCGCACCAACCCGAGCCCGGTCGAGATCTCGCTGGGCGAGTGCGGCTGGCAGGACCGGCCCTGGTCGACGGGCGACAACGTCAACCTCTCCGTCGGCCAGGGCGACCTGGCCGCCAACCCGCTGCAGATGGCGGTGGCGTACGCGGCCATCGCCAACGGCGGCAAGGTGCTGCGGCCGCGGCTGGGCCAGCGGATCGAGAACTCGGCGGGCCAGGCGGAGCAGAACGTGAAGGCGCCAACGGCGCGGCGGCTCAAGATCCCCGCCGAGTACCGGCAGGCGATCCTGGACGGCCTGCGCGGCGCGGCGAGCGCCCCGGGCGGCACTTCAACCGGGGTGTTCGAGGGGTTCCCGATCCCGATCGCGGGCAAGACCGGCACGGCGGAGAAGGGGCTCGGCCGCGCCGACCAGTCGTGGTACGTCGCGCTGGCGCCGTGGCCGGACCCGAAGTACGTCGTCGCCGTGACCGACGAGGCCGGCGGGTTCGGCGCCGACACGGCCGCCCCGATGGCACGGCTGATCTTGGCGGAGCTCTTCAACGTGGGCGAGAAGCAGCTCGTGGCGGGCGGGGGAGCGCCGGACTGATGGTCGAGGGCCCGGTGGGCGCCACCCCAGTCCAGGACTTCCGCGAGGAGGGGCCGCGGCTCTTGCGGATCGATCCGCCGCTCCTGCTCGCCACGCTCGGCATCGTGGCGGCGAGCGTCTACACGGTGCGCGTCGGCACCATCGGGGACATCCCCGGGCAGCCGAACTACTACCTGTACCGCCAGCTCGCCTACGCGGGCGTCGGCCTCGTGCTCATGTTCCTGCTGGCGCGCTTCGACTACTCGCGCCTGCGCGACTGGAAGTTCGGCGTGTACGGGCTGATGATCCTCACGATCCTGCTCGTCTACGCGCTGGGCTTCTCGGCGCGTGGCTCGCGACGGGCGATCGAGTTCGGCTTCTTCAACTTCCAGGCCTCGGAGCTGGGCAAGCTCCTGCTGGTCCTGGCCCTGTCCGCGTTCATGGTCGACCGCACGCGGCGGCTGGAGGAGCGCGAGACGACCAGCCGAATCGTGCTGCTGGCGCTGGTCCCCGCCATGCTCGTGATTGCCCAGCCGGACCTGGGCTCGGGACTCGTCTACCTGGCCATCGTGCTCGCCGTGCTGTTCGTGGCGGGCACGAAATGGACGCACTTCGCCGCACTAGGGGTGCTGGGCACGGCCGCGATCGCGGCCGTGCTGATCGCCGCGCCGGCGGTCGGCGTCGAAGTGCTCAAGCCGTACCAGATGGACCGCCTCACGGCGTTCCTCAACCCCTCGGACGATCCTGCCGAAGAGGGTTATCAGATCAACCAGTCGCTGACCGCGATCGGAGCGGGCGGCAAGACAGGGCGTGAAGAGGCGACCCAGACGGAACTCGACTTCCTCCCGGAACACCACACCGACTTCATCTTCTCTGTCGTGGGGGAGGAGTTCGGGTTCGTCGGGGCCGCCCTCGTCCTGTCGCTGTTCGCGCTCATGATCTGGAGGGCGTTGAGGATCCTGACGATGTCCAAGAACTTCTACGGGGCGCTTGTCGCCGGCGGCATCACCGCGATGCTGATGTTCCAGGTCTTCGTCAACGTGGGGATGACCATCGGGATCATGCCCATCACCGGCATCCCGTTGCCACTAATGTCATATGGAGGCTCGTCGGTGATCACCACACTGATGGCCATAGGCCTACTGCAGTCGATCCACGCGCAGGCGCGCGAAACGGCTGCCGCCAAGGGCCTCTGAAACTTATGAGAGGACTTCCTTTTGAGAAAGCAGTTGCTCGTCACGGTGGACCGTGGCGAAACGAGAGTCGCGATCCTGGAGTCGGAGGGAACCCCCTCCGGAGGTAGCCGGGGCCGCGGCAAGCAGGCAAGCGACGACTGGCGCGTCGGCGAGCTCTACATCGAGCGTCGCGGGTCGCGGTCCATCGTCGGAAACGTCTACAAGGGCAAGGTCGACAACGTCCTGCCCGGGCTCGAGGCGGCGTTCGTCGACATCGGCCTCGAGAAGAACGGCTTCCTGCACGCCGACGACGTGGTGTTTCCCGGCGTCGAGGTGGCCCGCCGCGGCCGCGGCGGGCGCGGAGGCAAGGGCAAGCGGATCACCGAGCTGCTGAAGCCGGGCCAGGAGATCCTGGTCCAGGCGATCAAGGACCCGCTGAAGACCAAGGGCCCGCGCCTGTCAATGCAGCTCTCGATCGCCGGGCGCTACCTGGTGTACGTGCCGCAGGGCGGCGGGGTCGGCGTGTCGCGCCGGCTCGAGGACAAGGAGCGCGACCGCGTCCGGCGCGCCGCCGGAAAGGCGGAGCTGGGCGAGGGCGGCGTGATCGTTCGCACGGCCGCCCAGGGCGCCAAGCGCGAGGACTTCGAGCGCGAGATCAAGTACCTGCACAAGCTGCACGACGTGCTGCAGCAGCGCGCCAAGGAGACCCCCGCGCCGGCGATGGTGTTCCAGGAGGCCGACCTGTCAGTCCGGGTCGCGCGCGACATCTTCTCGGGCGAGTTCGAGAAGGCGATCGTGGACGACCAGAAGCAGCACCACAGGCTCGAGTCGTTCTTCAACCGCACCGCGCCGGAGCTGCTCGAGCGGCTCGAGTACTACCAGGACGAGGAGCCGCTCTTCGAGCGCTACGGCGTCGAGGAGGCGATCCTGTCGGTGCTGAAGCGCCGGGTGGACCTGCCGAGCGGCGGCTACCTGATGATCGACTACGCCGAGGCGATGACGGTGATCGACATCAACTCGGGCTCGTTCACCGGCCGCGGCAAGGGCGCCAAGCTGGAGGACACGATCACCCGCACCAACCTCGAGGCGGCCGACGAGGTCGTACGCCAGCTGCGCCTGCGCGACATCGGGGGGATCATCGTCATCGACTTCATCGACATGGCGCGGGCGCGCAACCGCGACGCCGTGCTGAAGGTGCTGCGCAAGGCGCTCGACGAGGACCGCACCAAGACCTACGTGGTCGAGATCTCGCCGCTCGGTCTCGTGGAGATGACCCGCCAGAACGTGACCGACGGCGTGCGCGAGATCCTCACCAAGCCGTGCCCGACGTGCGAGGGCGAGGGCGTGGTCCTGTCCGAGGAGACGGTGGCGATCGAGGTGGACCGCTGGCTGCACGACGTTGCCGCCGAGCGCGAGGCGCCGGCGTTCCTGATCCGCGTGCACCCGAAGGTCGCCGGCATCCTCGTGGGCGGCCACGGCGTGCCCGGCCCGATCGTGGAGATCGAGGAGGAGACGGGCCGCCACTTCCACTTCGAGGGCACCGAGGCGTTGCCGATCGACCATTTCGAGGTAGTGCTCGAGGGCAGCCGCGACGAGGTCGAGGAGCGTGCGCTCCCGTTCCGCGAGGGCGAGGAGGTGCTCGTCAAGATCGAGGAGCCGCACATGTACAACGAGGACGACGCCGTGGCGAAGCTCGACGGCTACGTGATCTCGGTGTTCGGCGCCGCGACGCTCGTGGGCGAGCGGACCCTGGTGCGCATTGAGAAGGTCGGCCGCAGCGCGGCCCAGGCCTCGCTGGTGGACCCGCCCGAGGGCGTGGCCACGCCGGCGTCGTCAGAGTCGACGGGGGACGGGCGCCGGCGGCGCCGCGGACGGCGCGGGGGGCGCGGGCGCAGGAAGAAGGCGGAGGCCTCGAGCTAGACGGCAGCGAGGCGGGCGGCGGCGAGCGCGGCCCGTCTCACGCGTCGCGGTGGACCGTGTCCGGCGAGAACGCCGGAAGGCAGACCGCGATGTACTCGGCCCCCTCGGGCGTGGAATAGCGCACCCACTCTCCGGCGCGCGCCAGCACGCCCTGGCCGGCCGGCACGTCGAGCGAGCCGTTCTCGCCCTCCACGCGGAGCGTGCCCGACAGGACCACCGTGTACTCGTCGAACTCGGGGCGCTGGCCCGGCTCGATCCAGCCGGCGGGCGAGCGCATCCGCGCCACGCTCACTCGCTCCTCCGAGTTGCTCGCCCGGCCCGCGAACTCCTCTATCAGCTTGGGCGGCTCGCCGGCGGCCTCCACGCGCACCGGCGACTCGATCAGCTCGGGCACCGGGCCAGGCTACCGCTAACGTCGGAGCGCGTGAGCCGTTCCCGGGTGCTGACGCTCTACCTCTTGTTGCTGGTCATCTGGTCCAGCACCTGGGTGGCGATCAAGATCGGGCTCGAGGACTGCCCGCCGCTGCTCGGAGCCGGCATCCGCTTCGCCGCCGCCGGGCTCGGGCTGCTCGCATTCGCGGCGGCCAGCGGGCGCCCGCTGCGGACCGATGGCCGGCTCGCGGGAATCCTCGCCCTCATGCCGTTCGCGCTGGCTTACGGGCTGGTCTATTGGGGCGAGCAGCACATTCCCTCAGGGCTCGCCGCCGTTCTCTTCGGCGTGCTGCCGCTCTACACGGCGTTCTTGGGCGCCGCCTTCCTGCCGGACCAGCCGCTGCGGGGGCGGCTCGTGGCGGGCATCCTGATCGCTATTGGGGGACTGGCGCTGGCGTTCGCCGAGAGCGCCGACAGCGGCGACCCGGACATGGCCCTCGCGGGCGCCGCGGCTCTCGCCATCGCGCCCCTGGGGGCGTCGGTAGGGAACATCTCGCTGAAGCTGCGGGCCGGGGAGCTCGACGCGTTCTCCCTGAACGGCTGGGGCATGCTGGGCGGCGGCATACTGCTGCTGGCCGCCTCCGGGCTCGGTGAGAGCTGGGGCGACGCCGCCTGGACGGCCGAGTCGGTGGGCTCGATCGCCTACCTGGCGCTGATCGGGTCCGCGGTGCCCTTCGTGGGCCTGACCGTGCTGCTGCGGCACATCAGCGCGCAGGCCACGTCGTTCCTGGCGATGCTGCTGCCCTTCGGCGCGCTCGTCTTCGGGGCCGCGCTGTACTCCGAGGCGATCACGCCGCGGGCGCTGGCGGGTGCCGCATTGGTGGCGGTGGGACTGCTGATAGCGCAGGCTCTGCCTGCGCGTAAGGGTCTTGCCGGGGTACTAGGGGTACGGGGCCGAGAAATCAGGGTGCGGGACTAGGGTTCTCCCTGATGAAACGGGGGGCCGTGCGGCGGAAGATCGTCGCATGAGCCCGGACCCCGTCAACTGGACCGCCCTCGACCGCTCCACGTACGCCACGGCCTCCCTCGCCGGCGATCCCTTCTACGTGGAGCCGCCGAGTGTGCAGCCGGGCCTCACGATCGGCGAATATCGCCGGCGGCGTGAAGCCAGCAGTAAGGCCACGCGCCGCCGGCATCCGATCGCCCTGATGTTGATGCTCGCTCGCTAGACTGGCCTCCGGCGCCTACTCGTCGAGGGCGCCATTCCTCTGTATGAGCTACGCCATCGTCAAAGTGGGCGGCAAGCAGTACCGCGTGGAGAAGGGCGACTCGATCGTCGTCGACCGCATGCGTGCGGACGAGGGCGACAAAGTCGAGCTCCAGCCGCTGCTGTACGCGGACGGCGACAAGTCGCTGCTCGATCCCGGCGAGCTCGGCAGGATCACGGTGCGGGCGACCGTCACCGGCCATGAGCGCGGCAAGAAGATCCACGGGCTGAAGTTCAAGCCGAAGAAGGGCTACAAGCGCCGCTACGGCCACCGCCAGGACCTCACGCGCCTGGAGATCGCCGACATCAAGGTCGGCGCCGCCAAGCGCTCCGCCAAGAAGCAGGAGGACGAGGATGGCTCATAAGAAGGGACTGGGCTCGAGCCGCAACGGCCGCGACTCGAACGCCAAGCGCCTCGGCGTGAAGGTGTTCGCGGGCCAGACCGTGACCGGCGGCGAGATCATCGTGCGCCAGCGCGGCACGCGCTTCAAGCCCGGCGAGGGCGTGGGGCTGGGCCGCGACGACACGATCTTTGCAACGCGCCCCGGGACGGTGCAGTTCGCCTCCGGCCGCCGCGGCCGGGTCATCTCGGTCGAGCCGGCCGGCGAGTAGCGGCGGCGCTCAGGAGCGGCTCACAGCATGGCGAGCGCCAGCTCCGCGAACAGCTCCGCTCGCGTGACGTCCGCCTGGTCGTAGGGACCGCCATCGCGCCGGTCGAGGATCGAAAGCACGCCCACCACGTCGCCCTGCCTCCGCAGCGGTACGGCGAGGAGCGTGTTCGGGACGTAGCGGGTTCCCGCCGCGACCCGCTCCGCGAACCGCGGGTCGGCACGGCAATCGGGCACGACGACCGGCTCGCCGGTCACCAGCGCGGCGCCCGCGATGCCCTCGCCCGGCGACAGCCGGACCCCCACGATCTGGTCTGCGGAGGTGCCCCACGCCGCTTGGTAGACCAGCTCGCCGGTGCCGTCCCGGCGCAGCGCCACCGACACCGCAGCGGCCTCGAACACGCCCGCGGCGGTGCGCACGACGGCCTCGAGCAGGCGCCGGCGCTCCGGGCCGGCCTCGGGCACGCTCGCCGCGAGCGACTCGCCGACTAGAGCCTCGACCGGCGAGCCGAGCGCGCCGGCCAGGGCCGCCGCGGACGCGAAGCGGCGCTCCGGGCGCACGTCGAGCGCGCGCCTCAGCGCCCGCTCGAACTCGGGCGCGACGTTCGGGAGGGGGTCGACGTGGCCATACCAGGGCGGCCTGCCCGCCAGCAGAGTCCAGATCGTCGCCGCCAGGCCGTACACGTCGCTGCGTGGGGACACGCTCTCGCCGACAAGCACCTCGGGCGCCATGAAGCGGGGCGTCCCGACCCCTCGCGTGCCGGGGTCGTCGCCCAGCTCGCGCGCCACGCCGAAGTCCACGAGCACCACGCCCCGGTCGCAGGCGATCAGGTTGCGCGGCTTCACGTCTCGGTGCACGATCTGCTGGCCGTGCACGTAGTCGAGCGCGTCGGCGGCCTGCCGTGAGATGTCCAGCACCTCTTCGAGCGGCAGCCCGGGCGCTCCGCGCTCCTCGAGCACGCGGCCGAGGTCGGGCCCGCGGATCAGCTCCATGACGAGATAGCTGTCGCGGCCCTCGCTCAGGTAGTCGAGCACCCGGACGATGCGCGGATGGCGCAATCCCGCCAGCAGGCGCGCCTCGATCTCGAAGCTGGGCAGCTGGCCGATGTCGACGAGATGCTTGACCGCCACGTCGTTGTCGTCGCTGGCGCGGTCCCGCGCCCGGTACACCGCCCCCATGGCCCCCTCCGAGATCGGCGCGACGATCTCGTAGCGCCCGCCGATCAGCACCCCGGAGGCGGTCATCGCCACATGATCCTACGGTTCGCAATCTCCGCCGCGGCGGGCCGCGCAGCGCGGCCACCCTGCGCTGCTCGGGGCCTGAATCCCCGCGGCGGAGCGCCGCGTCGAGGTCCTCGAGGGCCTCCTGGCGCTTCTGGGGTTGCCGAGCTAGTGTGGCCCTCTGTTGGCTCGCGCGTCCATTGCGCTGGGGCTGCTGCTCTCGGCGCTCCTCTGGCCCATCCCCCCGCCGCCGGCGGCGGCTGCCGCCGGCCCTGAGCTCGAGCTGTCGCGGCAGCTGGCCGCGCCCTGGCCGGCCCTGCAGCGCCCGAATGGCAGGTTCGTCGACGCGCTGCAGCCGGGCGGGCGCCCGCGCCGGCACGCGTGCGCGGTGCTCGGCTACGGGCTGCTTCTCACCGGCGCCAATCATCACGACCGCCGGCTGATCCGAAGCGCGGTGCGCGCGATCAACGCCGCGACCCGGAGCTTCGACCCCTGGTTCGCCACCCGCGCGTTCAAGGTCTGGGCCGTAGCCGCCGCCTACAACGTCGCACGTGAGCGGTTGAGTCACCGGCGAGCGGTGCGCGCGGCGATGCCCCGCTGGGCCCGGTGGCTTCGCCACCAGCAGACGACGCACCTTCAGTGGAGCGACCGCTACGAGAACAAGTTCCTGGTGGATGCGCTCGCCGTGCTCGAGCTGCAGCGCACCGGGCTCGTATCCCACAAACCCGGCGCCGTGGTAGGAGGCGCGCGGGGCAGGGCGCGCGCGCTGGCACTACGCCTGATCAACCGCCGGATCCCCGCGAAGAGCCTGCCCGTGCTGAGCGACGCGCCCGCCTTCCCGCTCGCCTATCACGCGCTCTCCTACGCCATGTACGCTCGCGCGGTCCGGCTGCTCGGCCCCGCTGCCTCGAGGCGCGCCCGGGCGCAGTTGCCGAGGCTCGGGCGGGCGAGCTGGCTGATGGCGGCCCCGGACGGCGATGTCGCCTACTGGGGCCGTTCGCTCGCCAGCAGCTGGACCCTCGCGGCCACCGCCTACGGGCTCGATGCGACGTCCGCCGAGCGGCGGCGTTCGGTCTGGCCCGGGCGCGCCGCCGCGCTCGGCGCGCGCCTGCTCGCGCGGCTTCGCTCCTACGGCGTGGGGCCCCGCGGAGAGTGGATCACGCCAGGCGTCCGCCAGGACACCGCCGGCGGCTCGCGCGGCATCGACGGGTACTCGAACGCGGTGTCGGCCACCGGCCTGGCGTTGGTGTTCCTGAACTGGGCCGCGCGGATAGGGCCGGCGGAGGCGAGGTCCGCGCTCATCGCTGCCGACAGGCCTCTGCGGGCGCTCGTGGGCAGAGGGCACGGCCGCTTCGCGGTCGTCCGGGAGGGAAATCTCTGGTTCGCGGTCAAGCAGTTCGGCAGCAACAACCTGCGCTACGACTTCGGTCCGGTCGCGATCAAGCGATTCGAGAACGGAGCGTGGCGGGACCTGATCCCGCTGCGCCCGGTCGGACACGGCAGCGCGGGCCCCAACCTTGTGGCAGGCGGTCGCTCCTGGATCCCGAGCGGGACCCGAACGAGGCTGTTGCCTGGCGGCGTGGTGGAGATCGAAGGGGGTTTTCGCCACAGGGGGCGCTGGATCCGCCGTGGGGTGCGCTTCCGTGTGGCGCCGGTCTCGTGCGGGGTCGAGCTCAGCGTGGCGGCCGAGCCGGATGACAGGTTCCAGTTCTCCGCCTTCCTGCGCGGGGAGGCGCTGCACCAGCCCGAGACCGGAGGCTTCGTCAGCGCCACGCAGGCTTTCACCCCCAGCCTCGCGCCGGTCACGACGTGGATCGACGGTCACAGATACGCGTCCGCATCCGACTCGTCCCTCACCCGAGTGCGACTCGGAATCGCGTCCGGGTTCGCGCCGTCGGTGGGTGTGACCCTCTGCTGAGCCTGAGGCGGTGGCGGACGGGGGGCATCCTCCTGCGGCTACGATCGGCGCGGTGACCTATTCAATCGTCGCGCGCGACGACCGTTCGGGTGAGCTCGGGGTCGCGGTTCAGTCGCACTATTTCGGTGTCGGCTCGCTGGTCAGCTGGGCCGAAGCGGGGGTGGGGGCGATCGCCACCCAGTCGGTCGTCGAGCCCGCCTACGGGCCCCGCGGGCTCGAGTTGATGGGCGGTGGGGCCTCGGCCCCCGAGGCGCTCCACCGCCTCCTGGCGGAAGACAAGCACGAGCGGGTGCGCCAGGTGGCCTTCATCGACCGGCACGGGCGGGTGGCTGCGCACACCGGCGCTCGCTGCATCCGAGAGGCCGGCCACCGCGTGGCCGACGGCGTGTCGGCCCAGGCCAACATCATGGAGCGGGGCACAGTTCCGGACGCGATGGTGGCGGCGTTTCGCGCATCCCGCGGCGATCTTGCCGATCGCCTGCTCGAGGCGCTCGAGGCCGCTGAGCGAGAGGGTGGCGATCTGCGCGGGCGCCAGTCCGCGGCGCTCGTCGTCGTGGCGCCGCGAGCGGGCGGGAGGCCTACCGCGGACCGCCTCTTCGACCTGCGCGTGGACGACCACCCGGACCCGGTCGGCGAGCTGCGCCGCCTGCTCGGCCTGAGCCGGGCCTACGAGCGCGTCGAAATGGGCGACGAGCTGGCCGCGGCGGGCCACGTGGAGGCGTCGCTGGCGGAGTACGCGGCCGCCCACGCGGAGCAGCCGGACAGTGCGGAGCTGGCGTTCTGGCACGGCGTCGCGCTGGCGGCGAGCGGGCGCGAGCAGGATGCCCGCCCGATGCTGGAGCGGGCCTACGCGCAGGGCGAGGGCTGGCGCGAGCTGCTGCGCCGCCTGCCGGAGGCGGGCCTGTTCCCCGACGACCGCGAGCTGGTCACTCGCATGACCCTGTCCGGCCGCCAGGACACGACTGCGGCGCAGGCGCCGGCGCCGGATGAGGAGGCCCCGGCCGCCACCCCACCGGGCGGCCCCGCCGCCCCCGCTCCTCCTCCCGGCGGCGGGTTCGTCTAGCGGTGTTCCACGACCGCGCCACGATCCATGTGCGCGGCGGGGACGGGGGCAACGGGGTCGTGTCCTTCCGCCGCGAGGCGCACGTGCCCAAGGGCGGGCCTGACGGCGGCGACGGCGGCCGTGGCGGCGACGTGGTCCTGGTCTGCGACCCGTCGCTGCGCGACCTCGCCTCATTCCGCCGCGGCGCCCACTTCAAGGCAAAGCGCGGCGGCCACGGCCAGGGTGCGAACAAGCACGGCGCCACGCCGGAGCCGCTCGAGGTGCGCGTGCCGCCCGGCACCACCGTCCACGACCCCGAGCACGGCGACCGCTGGGACCTCACCCGCGGAGGCCAGCAGGCGGTCGTCGCGCGCGGCGGGAGCGGCGGACGCGGCAACAAGCACTTCGCCACCGCCACTCGCCAGACGCCGCGCTTCGGGGAGAACGGGCTGCCCGGCCAGGCGCGCCGGCTCGTGCTCGCGCTCAGGCTGCTCGCCGACGCCGGCCTGGTGGGCCTGCCCAACGCCGGCAAGTCCTCGCTACTCGCCCGGCTCACCCGCGCGCGCCCCAAGGTGGCGGACTACCCCTTCACCACGATCGAGCCGGTGCTCGGCACCATGGAGCGCGACGACCGCCAGCTCGTGCTCGCCGACATTCCCGGCCTGATCGAGGGCGCCAGCGCCGGCGCCGGTCTCGGACACGAGTTCCTGGCCCACGTGGAGCGCTGCCGCCTCCTGGTGCACGTGCTCGACCTCGCCCCGCTGGACGGCTCCGACCCGGTTGAGAATCACGCGACGGTGGAGGCCGAGCTGCGCGAGCACGGCCACGGCCTGGCCGGCCTGCCGCGCATCCTCTGCCTGTCGAAGAGCGACCTCGTCCCGCCCGAGCAGGCCGAGGCGGCGGTGACTGAGTGGGAAGGGCGGCTCGGCGTGCCGGTGTTCGCGACCTCCGCGGCCACCGGCGACGGCCTGAACCGGCTTCGCGACGCCATCTTCGAGCACGTGCCCGCGGCGGAGCCGGAGCCCGAGCCCGGCGTTCTGCCAGCCACCCACCGCGTGTACCGGCCCGGCGAAGGCGAAGCGCTGCGGGTGGAGAAGCTCGGTCCGGGGGCGTTCAGGATCGAGGGCGGACTGGTGGACCGCCTGATCACGCGCCACGACGTGGAGAACGAGGAGGCGCTCCGGTACGTGGAGGAGCGGCTGCGGGCACTGGGGGCGATCAAGGCGCTCGAGGCGGCCGGCTTCGAGCCGGGCGACGACGTGGAGATCGCGGGGATCGTGTTCGAGCTCGACCCCGGCGCTCCGTTCGGTTGAGGCAGAATCCCCGGGCGTGGCCCGCGTCCTGCCGTTCCTGCTGCTCGCGCTCGCCGGCTGCGGCGGAGGCGGGGACGACGACCCGGACGAGGTGAGGCAGACCGTGCGCGACTTCGTGGAGGCGACCAACGAGCGCGACGGCGAGACCCTCTGCGGCGAGCTGCTCACGCAGGAGTACCTCAAGAGGTCGACCCTCGCGACCGGCGACAGGGCGGACGAGGCCTGCCGCCAGCAACTCGAAGCCACCACCGGCCTGCGGCTGAAGCTGATCTCGGTGGGACGGGCGAAGGTGGACGGCGACGAGGCCACCGTGCGCGCGGTGATCGACACCGGCGGCGTGCGCGCTCCGCGTCTCTTCCGGCTCCAGTTGGAGGACGGGAGATGGAAGCTGGCCGAGGGGACGGAGGGCTAGTGGCCACCGTCGTCGTGAAGGTCGGGTCCAGCGTCGTCGCGGACGATGCCGGCGAGGTTCGCACGGAGCTGCTCGAGGGGCTCTGCGACGCGGTCGCCGCCCGATACGACGCCGGGGACGAGGTGATCGTCGTCACCTCGGGCGCGATCGCGCGCGGCATGCGGCTGATGGACCTGTCGGTGCGGCCGAGGGCGATGGAGGAGCTGCAGGCCGCGTCGGCGGTGGGCCAGGGCAAGCTCTACCGCCACTACGACGAGCTCCTCCAGGCGCGTGGGGTGCCGTCGGCGCAGGTGCTGCTCACCTTCTTCGACATGTCGGCGCGCACGCACTACCTGAACGCGCGCCACACGCTCCGCAAGCTGCTCGACTGGCGCGTGGTGCCCGTGATCAACGAGAACGACACCACCACCACGGACGAGATCTCGTTCGGCGACAACGACTTCCTGGCCGCGCAGGTGGCGATCCTGATCGGCGCCGACCGGCTCGTGCTGCTCACCGACACCGGCGGGCTCTACACGGCCGACCCCCGCTCCGAGCCGTCGGCGCGGTTGGTGGAGGAGGTGCGCGACGTCGAGGAGCTCGACGAGTACGACATCGGCGTGTCGAGCTCGCCGCTCGGCTCGGGCGGGATGCGCTCGAAGGTGGTTGCCGCCGAGATGGCCACGGCCGCGGGCATCACGGTCGCGATCGCCAGCGGAGTCGAACCAGGGGAGGCGGAGCGGGCGCTCGCAGGGGAGTGCGCGCCGGCACGCTCTTCGAGCCCCAGCGCGGGCGCGTGTCGAGCTTCAAGCTGTGGCTGCGCTACGCCAAGCCGGCGCGGGGCCGGCTCTCGGTGGACGAAGGCGCCGAGCGCGCGCTGCGCGAGCGCGGCACGAGCCTGCTGCCGGTGGGGGTGGTCGAGGTGGAGGGGACGTTCGAGGCGGGCGACGCGGTGGAGGTCCGGTGCGAGGGCCGCCCGGTGGGCAAGGGCATCGCCGGCTACTCGGCGGAGGAGCTCCGGCGGGTGAAGGGCATGAAGACCGACGAGGTGCGCGAGCTGCTCCCCCGGGCCACCGAGGAGGCCGTTCACCGGGACTACTTCGTCCTTGAATGATCCTCCGCTCGCCGTACGACAGGGAGATCCTGAAGCTCGCGCTGCCCGCCCTCGGTACGCTCGCGGCGGAGCCGCTCTACCTGCTGGCCGACACGGCCATGGTCGGGCACCTCGGCACCGAGGAACTGGCCGCGCTGGCCATCGCCGGCACCCTGATCGTCGGGGCGTTCACGCTCTTCAACTTCCTGACCTATGGCACGACCGCGCAGGTGGCGCGCCTTTCCGGCGCCGCCGAGCACGACCACGCGGGGCGCCTCGCCGCGCAGGCGCTGTGGCTGGCGAGCGGGCTCGGCTTGGCGCTCACGGCCCTGCTGGCAGGGCTGGCCGAGCCGCTCGTGGGCCTGATGGGGGGCGAGGGGAGGACCGGCGACCTGGCCGTCATGTACCTCCGCATCGGGTCGCTGGGCCTGCCCTTCGCGCTGATCGCCCTGGCGGGGCAGGGCTTTCTGCGCGGGGTGTCCGACCTGCGCACTCCGCTCGTGATCGTGGTCGTGGCGAACGCCGCCAACGTCGTCCTGAACGTCCTCTTCATCTACGAGTTCGGCTGGGGCCTCGCCGGCTCTGCCTGGGCCACAGTCGTCGCCCAGGCAGGGATGGGTATGGCGTTCGTCGCCGTCCTGCTCCGGCACCCCGCCAGGTCGCGCCGCCCGTCGGTCGCGGCGATGCGCCCGCTCACCCGGATCGGCGGCCAGATCTTCGTGCGCACCGCGGCGCTGTACGGGTCCTTCCTGGTGGCGAGCGCGGTGCTGGCGCGCGTCGGGGAGGATGCCCTCGGCGCACACCAGATCGCCTTCCAGCTGTTCGTCTTCCTCGCGCTGGTGCTCGACGCGATCGCGATCGCGGGGCAGGTGATCGTCGGGCGCTCGCTCGGCGCGGGCGAGGCGGACGACGCCTACCGCGCGGCCCGGCGCATGATCGAGTGGGCAGTGGCGGTCGGCGCGCTGTTCGGGCTCCTGATGCTCGCGCTGATCGACGTCCTGCCGCGCGCCTTCACCTCCGACCCCGCCGTGATCGAGGAGGCCAAGAAGATCTGGCCGCTGTTTGCCCTCATGCAGCCGGCCAACGGCGCGGTGTTCGCGCTCGACGGCATCCTCATCGGCGCGGGCGACACCCGCTTCCTGATGTGGGGCATGCTGGCAGCGTCGTTCGGCGTCTACGTGCCGGTGGCGCTGGGCTCGCTCGCGCTCGGGCTCGGCATCGTCGGGGTCTGGGTCGGGCTGCTCGGCCTGATCGTCGTCCGGCTCGGCACCTGCGGGTGGCGCTTCAGAGGACGGCGGTGGGCCATCGTCGGGGCGCAGCGGGCCCCGGCGTAGCCGCCTTGGCTGCGCCCGGTACCCTTGCCCCGATGGCCACCACCGCCCAGTCGGTCGCCGAGATCTGCGCGGGCGCCAAGCGCGCCTCGCGCACGCTCGCGCGGCTCGACACCGAGACCAAGAACGCGGCACTCCACGCGATGGCAGACGCGCTCGAGCTGCGCACGGACGAGATCCTCGAGGCCAACGAGCGCGACATGGAGGCGGGCCGCGAGGCCGATCTCCACTCGGGCCTGCTCGACCGTCTCAAGCTGACCGAGGATCGGCTGGCAGGCATCGCCGGCGACGTACGCTCGATCGCCGCGCTGCCAGACCCCGTGGGCGAGACGATTGAGGGCTTCCGGCTCGCCAACGGACTGGACGTGCGCCGAGTGCGCACGCCGCTCGGGGTGGTGGCAGTGGTCTACGAGGCGCGGCCGAACGTGACGATCGACTGCTCGGCGCTCTGCCTGAAATCGGGCAACGCGATCGTGCTGCGCGGCTCCTCGACAGCGGCCCACTCAAACGCGGTGCTCGCGCAGGTGGCCTCCGCGGCCGCGACCGGCGCCGGCCTGCCGGAGGGCTCGATTTCGATCGTGACCGGGGGCGACCGCGGCGAGCTGCGCCAGATCTCGACGCAGGACGGGGTGGTCGACCTGATCATCCCGCGCGGGGGAGAGGGGCTGAAGGCGGCGCTGAAGGAGCACGCGACGGTGCCCGTCATGTACGCCGCGGCCGGCAACTGCCACGTGTTCGTGGACGCGAGCGCGGACCTGGACGACGCCGTGGCGATCGCGGTTAACGCGAAGGTGCAGCGGCCGTCGGTGTGCAACGCGGCGGAGACGCTGCTCGTGCATGCCGACGTGGCCGGCGAGTTCCTGCCGGTCGTGCTTCGCGAGCTGCGCGAGCGCGGCGTGGAGCTGCGCGTGGACGGGCGCACGCGGGCGGTGTCGGGTGAGCTGGCCGACTCGTTAGCCGATGCCTCCGAGGAGGACTGGGGCACCGAGTTCCACGCGCTGATCCTGGCCGTGAAGGTGGTCGATTCGGCCGACGAGGCAATCGACCACATCGGCCGCTACGGCTCGGGGCACTCGGAGGCGATCGTGACCGGCTCGACCGAATCGGCACGGGCATTCACCGAGGGCGTGGACGCGGCCTGCGTGTACGTGAACGCCTCCACCCGCTTCACCGACGGAGCCGTGTTCGGCATGGGCGCCGAGATCGGCAACTCGACCCAGAAGCTCCACGCCCGCGGCCCGATCGCCCTGCGCGAGCTGACCACCTACAAGTTCGTGATCGAGGGATCCGGGCAGGTCCGCGAGTAGCTCGGTTTGCGCGTCGGCATCCTCGGAGGCGTCTTCAACCCGCCGCACCTCGGCCACCTGATCTGCGCCCAGGAGGCGCTGGTGCAGCTGGAGCTGGAGAAGGTCGTGTTCATGCCCGCCGGGCAGCCCCCGCACCGGGAGCTCGAGGGCGACCCCGGGGCGGAGACGCGGCTCGAGATGGTGGAGCTCGCCGCGGGTGACGACGCGCGGTTCGCGATCTCGCGCACGGAGCTCGACAGGCCGGGCCCGTCGTACACGGCGGACACGCTGCGCGAGCTGCGCGAGAAGGCGACGGACGACGAGCTCTTCCTGATCCTGGGCGGCGACCAGGCGGCGGCGCTTCCCTCGTGGAACGAACCCGAGACGGTCCTGTCGCTGGCGACGGTGGCGGTGGTGGAGCGCAGCAACTGGTCGCGCAACGCGATCGGGATCACCATCGGGAGGCTCCCGGGCGCGGAGCGGATCCGCTACCTCGACATGCCGATCATCCAGATCTCGTCCAGCGCGATCCGCCGCCGGGCGGCCGAGGGGAAGCCGATCCGCTATCTCGTGCCGGACAAGGTGGCGAACTACATCGGGGCGAACGGGCTGTACGGCGCCGAGAAGGGCGACCCGGCGCAGGCCTCGAAGGCGGTGCCGGCATGACCTCCGTCCAGACCGACTCCGCCAAGCTGGCCGAGCGGATCGCTGCGATCGCCGCGGACCGGAAGGCGATCGACATCCGCGTGATCGACCTGCGCGGGATCGTGTCGTACACGGACTTCTTCGTGATCTGCACCGGCAACACGGAGCGCCAGACGAAGGCGATCCACGACGCGATCTACGAAGAGCTGAAGCACGCGGACGAGCGGCTGCTGCCCCGCCGAACGGAGGGCGACCGCGAGGCCCGCTGGATCCTGCTCGACTACCTGGACGTGGTGGCGCACATCTTCACGCCCGACGCGCGCGAGTACTACCGCCTGGAACAGCTCTGGGGCGAGGCGCCGGCGCGCAGCGTGGGCTGAGTCCGTCCGGGGTTCATGCGAACATGTGTTCGGCATGGACTCGAACCGAAAGGGCGCGATAGCCGAGATGAAGATCGCCACCGCGGCGATCGAGCTCGGCATTCCGGTGCTGAGATCAATGAGCGAGCACGGGCGCTACGACCTCGCGTTCGAGGTGGGCGGGCGACTTCTTCGCGTTCAGTGCAAGTGGGGCGCGCTGGAGGAGGACGGTTCGGTCATCCAGGTCAACCTCCAGACCTGCCGTCACACGCCGAGCGGCTATGTCTACGGCTCCTACAGCGCTGACGAAGTCGACCTCGTGGCGGTTTACTGCGGCCAGCTCGATCGCTGCTACCTTCTCCCGATCTCGCTCGTCGCTGGACGGCGGAGCATCGCTCTTCGGCTGTCTCCGCCCCGCAACGGTCAGCGGGCATGTATCAACCGGGAAGTAGACTTCAGGCTCACTGGGGCTGTAGCTCAGTTGGAAGAGCACCAGAGTGGCACTCTGGGGGCCAGGGGTTCGAGTCCCCTCAGCTCCACTCCCTCAGCAGTCGACGTTGGCTGCCACCAGTTCCGCAACCACTTCGGCTACTACCTCGAGCGCGCCGCCGCAGGCGAGGAGATTCGGATCAGCCGCCGAGGCCGGCCCTACGCACGGCTCGTGCCGGCCGAGCCTGCCCAGCCGAGGCTGGCCGTCGCCTGATCGAGCATCGGAGCGGCCTACCGCCGTCTCGCCTCATCCCCACGGGTGCCGGCCGACGGGGTCGCCGTCATGGGGAACGGCATTCTGGGCCGGGCGGTCACTCGTGGTCGGCGGTCGTGCGAGCGCTGCAACCGCAACAACCCAAGTGGGGACAGGGACCGGTGCGACCTGATCTGCCTCAGACGGTCGCCACTCGTAGCTCGCCGTTGTCCGCGCCGCGGAAGGGGGCGATACGCTCGGCCTCGACGGCGAGCTCGTCCCTCGCCGCCACCCCGAGGTCGCCCAGCGGCTCGACGGTGACCACCAGCTTCCTGCCCTTCTTCGCTGGACGCCACAGCCCGGCGACTTCGCCGGACACCAGCACGGTCCCCGGGCCGCCGAGCGACGTCCAGATTCGCTTGCGCACGGCCGGGTCCCGCACGAGCACCTCGCGGTCACGGCCGGCTTTAAGTGGATCCAGGTTTGGCAGGAGCCGCACGCCGCCGGCCCGCGCGGGGTCGGCCAGCGCGGCCTGGTCCTCGGCGAGGGCCCATGCGTTTCTGCCCTCGAGGTCGACTGGGGCGAGTGGGCCGGCGCGCTCCCACAGCGCTGTGGCGTGGGACGTCGCCAGACCGGCCCATTCGGCCAGCAGCTTGGGCCGTGCCGGGCCGTAGGCGCCGAGGAACCGGCGGGCCAGCTCGGCGCCGGGGTCCTCGACCGCAGGCGCCTCCGGGGGAAGGCCGAAGACGGGGCTTCGCCCCTCGCGCCCGACGATCGCGAGCACGCCGCGGATCCCGGTGGCCCGCCAAAGCGAAGGATGCACATGGTGGCTTCCGCAGCCCCGGCACCACCACAACAGCTCGTGGGGCAACCGCTCGCGCAGCGCCTGGTGGAAGTCGTCGCGCGGACGCGGGCCTTCGCGCAGGCTCTCGTAGACGGCCTCGCTGACGCGGTCCAGCGCCTCCATCGCCGTGATGCCGTCAAGTGACTTCCAGGCGTTGCCAACGACCGCCTTGGCCGCCTCCTCGTCGGGCGGCTCGAGCCCCGCGGTGAAGACGGCGAGATCCCGTTCGGCGACAGCCAGCGGGGCGCCGCGGACGCTCGGCACCAGGACCAACTCGTCGAGCGCCTCGGGAGCCACATCGGCCCGCGCGGCCAGCGCGAGCGCCGCGGTGCCCGGCGGCGTGTCCTGCAGCCCCACCACCGCCGCGGCCTCCGCGCCATCCGGACCGAAGCGCTCGGCCAGGCCGTGGCGTGCCACGCGAAACGCGAGCACCTGACTTCGCGTGAGGGCCACGGCGGCTGGGCTCATGCCGCCTCCCGAACCACGTTGTGTAGCGGCTCGCCGCGAGCGAAGCGCACGAGCTGCTCGGCGCCGAGGCGCACCGTCCGCTCGTCGGCGGCCTCGGTGTCCCCGGCGTTGTGGGGCGTGATGGCCAGCGCAAGCTCCCACAGCGGGTGGTCGTCGGGCAGGGGCTCCGGGTCGACCACGTCGAGGACCGCGCGAAGCCGGCCCGAGTCCAGCTCGGCGACCAGCGCGCCGGTGTCCACCACGCCGCCGCGGCCGGCGTTGACCAACAACGCGCCATCACGCATCCGGGCCAGCAGCGCCGCGTCCACGAGGCCGGTCGTGTCGGCCGTCAGCGGGGCGAGCACCACGACGACGTCAGCCCGCTCGACGAGGGCGGGCAGCTGGTCGGCGGCGTGGACGCCGTCGCGGGCGTGGCGGGCGACGCCGATCACCGTGACGCCGAACGGCTCCAGACGGCGTTTCACCGCGCGCCCGATCGACCCGAAGCCGACGATCAGCACCGTCGCGCCCTGCAGCTCGCTCGGCAGCGCGTCCGACCAGCGTCGCGTCCGGGCGGCGGTGAACTGGCCGTATGCGTCACCCAGCAGCGCGCCGACCACCCACTCCGCCACCGCGGCGTCGCGCGCACCGCGCGCGTTGCAGAGGGTCGCCCAGGCCGGAACCCATGCCTCGATCCAGTCCGTACCGGCCGACATCAACTGCACGACGCGGAGCCGTTCGAGCCGCGGCAACGCGTGCAATGTCTCACGGTCTCCCCAGTCGGGCAGCAGAAAGCCTGCGGCATCGAGTCCGTCTGGCAGGCGCCGCACGTCGACCCCGTCCGGCGCGAGCTCGGCGCACACCTCGAACGCACGCGTGTCGACGGCAGCGATCACGCCCGCACGGTAACGCCCGCGAGGGCCTCGGTCAGGTGCCGACGTAGGCCGCGAGGTGCTCGCCGGTGAGGGTGGAGCGGTCTGCGACTAGGTCGGCGGGTGTGCCCTCGAAGACGATCCGGCCACCGTCGTGGCCGGGCCCCGGGCCGAGGTCGATGATCCAGTCGGCGTGCGCCATGACCGCCTGGTTGTGCTCGATGACGATGACCGACTTGCCTGAGTCGACGAGCCGGTCGAGTAGGCCGAGCAACTGCTCGACGTCGGCAAGGTGCAGGCCGGTGGTCGGCTCGTCGAGCACGTAGACGCCGCCCTTCTCGGCCAGGTGGGTGGCCAGCTTGAGTCGCTGCCGCTCGCCGCCGGACAGCGTGGTGAGCGGCTGGCCGAGGCTGAGGTAGCCGAGCCCGACGTCAGCGAGCCGCTCGAGGATCTTGTGCGCGGCCGGCGTGCGCGCCTCACCGCCTGCCTGTGCCCCGACATGGGGTATGCCCCCTTGTGGGGTATCGCCGAAGAACTCCTCGGCCTCGGTCACCGACATCGCCAGCACCTCGCTGATGTCCCTGCCGCCGAACTTGTACTCCAGCACCTCGGCCTGGAAGCGCTTCCCCTCGCACTCCTCGCAGACGGTGGCGACGCCGGCCATCATCGCCAGGTCGGTGTAGATAACGCCGGCGCCGTTGCAGTTGGGGCAGGCGCCCTCGGAGTTGGCGCTGAACAGCGCCGGCTTCACCCCGTTGGCCTTTGCGAACGCCTTGCGGATGGGGTCGAGCAGCTTGGTGTACGTCGCCGGGTTGCTCCGTCGCGAGCCGCGGATCGCGCCCTGGTCGATCGACACGACCCCGTCTCGCCCAGACACCGAGCCGTCGATCAGCGAGCTCTTGCCCGAGCCCGCCACGCCGGTGACGACGACCAGCACGCCGAGCGGCATGTCGACGTCGACGTCCTGCAGGTTGTGGGTGCTGGCGCCGCGCACCTCGAGCACCCCCGACGGCGTGCGCACCGTCTCCTTGCGGGCGGCCCGGTCGTCGAGATGGCGGCCGGTGATGGTGTCGGCGGCCCGCAGCTCTTCGACGGTGCCCTCGAAAACCACCTCGCCGCCCTCGGTGCCCGCGCCAGGGCCGAGATCGATGACGTGGTCGGCGATCGCGATCGCCTCCGGCTCGTGCTCCACGACGAGCACCGTGTTGCCCTTGTCGCGCAGCTGGAGCAGCAGGTCGTTCATCCGCTCGACGTCATGGGGGTGCAGGCCAATGGTGGGCTCGTCGAAGACGTAGGTGACGTCGGTGAGCGAGGACCCGAGGTGGCGGATCATCTTCGTGCGCTGCGCCTCGCCGCCCGACAGCGTGCCCGACGGCCGGTTGAGCGAGAGGTAGCCCAGCCCGATCTCCACGAACGAGTCGAGGGTCTCCTGCAAGGCCTCGAGCAACGGTGCCACCGACGGCTCGTCGAGGCCGCGCACCCACTCCGCGAGGTCGGTGATTTGCATCGCGGAGACGTCGGCGATGCTCACGCCGTCGATCTTCGACGACCGAGCCGCCTCGCTGAGCCGGGTCCCACCGCAGTCGGGGCAGGTGGTGAACACGACCGCCCGCTCCACGAAGGCCCGGATGTGCGGCTGCATTGCGTCGACGTCCTTCGACAGCATCGACCTCTGGATCTGCGGGATCAGCCCCGCGTAGGTCAGGTTGATCCCCTCGACCTTGATCTTCGTCGGCTCCTTGTAGAGCAGATCGTGGAGCTCCCGCTTGTTGAACTTCTTGATCGGTTTGTCCGGGTCGAAGTAGCCGCAGCCGCGGAAGATCCGGCCGTACCAGCCATCCATGCTGTAGCCGGGGATCGTGAGCGCCCCCTCGTTGAGCGACTTGCTGTCGTCGTAGAGCGCGGACAGATCGAAGTCGCTGACCGAGCCGCGGCCCTCGCAACGCGGGCACATGCCGCCGGTGCGACTGAAGGTCGCCTTCTCGGTCCTGGTCTTCTCGCCGCGCTCGACAGTGATCCCGCCGCTCCCGTGGACGGAGGCGACGTTGAAGGAGTACGCGGCCGGCGAGCCGATGTGAGGCTGCCCGAGCCGGCTGAAGAGGATGCGTAGCATCGCGTCGGCGTCGGTGGCGGTGCCGACGGTCGAGCGGGGGTTGGACCCCATCCGCTCCTGGTCGACGCTGATCGCGGTCGTCAGCCCGTCGAGCACGTCGACCTCGGGCCGCGCCAGCGTCGGCATGAAGCCCTGCACGAAGGCGCTGTAGGTCTCGTTGATGAGCCGCTGCGACTCCGCGGCGATCGTGCCGAACACCAGCGAGCTCTTGCCCGAGCCGGAGACGCCGGTGAACACCGTCAGCCGGCGCTTCGGGATCTCGATGCTGACGTCCTTGAGGTTGTTCACGCGCGCGCCGTGCACGCGGATGAGATCGTGGCTGTCGGCCGCCTGCAGCGCGGGCGACCGCGTGTCCGTCGTCGTGGCCATGAGGCTCAGCTCACTTCTTGGATGCGGATGTGGTTGCCCGCGGGATCGCGGAAGGCGCAGTCGCGGAGCCCGTACGGTTGGTCGATCGGCTCCTGGACGACCTCGGCCTCGCCGGCCTGCAGCCGCTCGAAGATACCGTCGAGATCCTTGGTGGCCAGCAGGATCCATCCGTAGGTGCCCTTGGCCATCATCTCGGCGATGGTGCGCCGCTCGTCGTCGGTGATGCCGGGGTCGGTAGCGGGCGGCGCCAAGAGGATCGACGTGTCGGGCTGGTCGGCCGGGCCGACCGTGATCCAGCGCATCCTGCCCTGTCCGACGTCGCTTCGGACCTCGAAGCCGAGGGCGTCGCGATAGAAGGCCACGGATGCGTCCGGATCATCATGCGGGAGAAAGCTCGCGTGAATGGTGACGTCCATGGCGGTCACGCTAGCTGCCGCTCGGGACCGGCGCTTCTCGATTCCTGACCGGTTTGGTCACCTGTTTCGCTACGCACGGCGGCATCCCCGCGGTCGCGCGCGCCGCCTGGCTCCGGTAGGTGCTGGGTGGCACGCCGACCAGCTCGGTGAAGCGAGTGCTGAAGGTGCCGAGCGACGAGCAGCCGACCTCGAAGCAGACCTCGGTGACGCTGAGGTCGCCACGGCGCAGCAGCGCCATCGCGCGCTCGATGCGCCGGGTCATCAGGTAGCTGTACGGCGACTCGCCGTAGGCGAGCCGGAACTGGCGGCTGAGGTGCCCGGCCGACATGTGCGCGCCGCGGGCGAGCGCCTCGACGTCCAGCGGCTGCGCATACTCCCGGTCGATCCGGTCGCGGACGCCGCGCAGCAGCGCGAGGTCGCGCAGGTGCTGCGCCGTGGCGGGTCTGCTGGTCACCTCTAGATCGTGGCACGTCGCGCCGGAGTTGCCGGCGTCCCGCCCCGCTCCGCGTCCGCTCAGTCGCCGTAGGACAGCCAGGTCTCCTTCATCCGCCGCTGGCCGACGCCCCGCTGCCCGTAGTCGCAGACGCCGTCGGGGAACACTGTCCGCAGGCGCTCCGCCTGTTCGGGCGTGAGGGGCACGCCGTACTCGGACACCCTCACTTGCCGGAGACGGCACGTTATGACCCCCGACTCGAGTGGAGATCCAGCCCGCAGGCGCGGCGTGGCGGCCGGGGGGTAGAGCTGTGTGCACGGCCCGGTGGCGTCCATCTCCGCCGGTTCGTTGATCCGCTGCCCCTCCAGGTTCCAGCAGGCGTCGACCGCCTCGGGCGGCTTGGCGCGCACGAGCTTCTTCCGGCTTGAATGGCGCGAGTCGTCCGCGACGATGTTGTCGAGCCACGCGGCCATCGTCACTCGGGCTGCGGTGGTCATCGCCCCGCTGGTCGCCGGGGCGGCCCGCCACATCACCTGGTTCGCCGCGGAGCCGGTGGTCTCCCGCAGCCGCTCTCGGACGATGTAGGAGTGGATGTAGGTGTGGAAGTCGCCCAGGTTGTCCGTGTAGGTGCGGATGTCGAGGATCGGCACATCGCCGAGCCCACCGTTGCCGAGCACGATGCGGCCGGTGCGGTAGGCCGTCTCGAGCGCCTTCGGATCAGCCACCGAGCGCTCGGGCTGCGGCCTGCCGTCGTTGTCGTAGCCGCCGATCCCCTCGTTCAGGTCGAGGAACTGGTCGGCCGTGATCGCTCCCTCCTGCAGCGCCCGGAGCCCGTACTGGACGCCGACGTTGTCGAGCGTGCGGCGGGCGAATCCGGTCGCCGGGTCGCGGCCCCAGATGTTGACCAGGCCGTCCCACAGGGTGCAGCGGGCGCCGGTCGGGTTCGTGACCGCGTTGTACCGGAGCGCCACCGGGAGGGCGGGGTCGCAGCCCGCCTCGGCCACGATCACGTTGGCGAACGCCACATCCCACAGGGTGCAGGAACCCGCCGTGAGGTAGCCGCTGATCGCCAGGCGCTGCGCCGGCGTGAGCGTCGCGCCCGGCCCGGCGAAGTAGCGGTTGAGCAGCCGGCAGTCGGGCGGGTCGGCGAGCTGCGTGTCCTGGAAGGTCGCCGACGGCACGAGCCCGTCCAAGAGGCCGGGGTAGTTCTCGGCGATCATGAGCTGCTGGATCGCGCCCCCGGACCCGCCCCAGCCCATTGTCCACACCGGCGGGGCCAGGAGGCTCTCGGCGACGTGCTCCTTGACCATCATCAGGGTCTCGGCCGAGAGCACGTCGTTGCAGGCCGTCTGCATAACGTTCAGGGTCGAGCTCGCCTTGGCGTAGCCCTGCGACAGCACCGCGTTGTCCAGGACGGAGTTCGGCGACAGGGCACCCTGGTGGTAGCCGGTGCCGCAGCCCCCGCCGAACTCGTACACGAGCCGGTCGTTCCAGCCGTTCCCGGTCTCCCCGCCGGCGGCCAACACCGCCCAGTGATAGACGGAACGGTTGATCACGCCCGACTCGACCCGCACCACGTAGTCCACGGTCTCGCCCGACCGGGTGGTGGTCTGCACGAGGTCCGCCGGACGATCGGTCGGGTTGGCCAGCGCCTTGAAGGTGTTGTTGGTAGCGCGGTAGAACCAGCTCACGCGGGTCGGCGCCGAGCAGGTGACGGGATCGGTCGGCGCGTCGAGGCCCGAGGCCGTGGTCCGGCAGATGAACGGTGTCTGGTACGGCCCGGAGAAGAGCGGCCCGCTGACCGGGTGGTTGCGCAGCCGCAGGTCGCCGAACTCGCGGTCCCTGCCGCCCGAGCGGTCCTCGGACGCCGTGAGCTCGTTACCGCCGAGCCGCAACCCCTCCACGAGGCCGACCAGCCGGCGCGGGTCGTCCGCGGACGCCGAGAACGCGTCCGTCACGTCGTCGCCGTTCATCTCTACCTCGACCCGGCTGAGCGACACAGAGCGGGGAACGTCGATCGCGACCAGCACGTTCCCGCCGGTCACGTACGAAGCCTTCGCGGAGAGCGACTCGATCGCGCCGTCGTGTCCGCGGTCGTCGTCGTCCGCCCAGGCCGGACCGGCCGCGACGAGAGCAAGCAGGGCAACAGAACCGGCCAGCAGGACCTTGCGCATCAACGACTCCTCCCTCATCCCCGCGCCGTCCACGCGCGGCGCCCGGCTGGAGCTTAGTTCGCGGCGCTCAGCCTTGCTTGACCGAGATCCCGCGCAGGAGATGCGCCACGCGGTCGCAGGCGTCGATCCCGTCCTCGACCCGCTCGAAGATGTCCTTCCAGCGGATCACCACCATCGGGTCGACGCCGCCGTCGAACAGCGCGGTCAGGCCTTCGCGTAACAGGCGGTCGCCCTCGTTCTCGAGCCGCTTGATCTCGCGCAGGTGCGGTGACGCATCGGGCAGGTTCTCGATCGAGGCCAGCGATTCCGCGACTTCCTGGCCGGCGGCGGCCAGCGTGTCGGTAAGCGCGATCGCCTGGTCCATGGGCGCCTCCACCCGGTAGAGGCCGAGGAAGTCGGCCGCCTCCTCGGCGTAGTCGACCACGTCGTCGAGCCCCGAGGCGAGCGCGAGCACGTCGCTTCGCTCGAACGGCACGGCCAGGCGGTGGTGGAGGTGGTGCGCGATGTCATGCGTGACCGCGTCGTTGGCATGCTCGAGCTCCACGAGCTCCAAACGCTTCTCGACGCCGTCGGGCCAGGCCCGCATCAGCTCGCGAAGCAGGGCGGTGGACACCGCGACGTTGCGCCCCGCTTGGCGGAGCATCTCGTACAGCTCGCCGTAGTCGGGTGTCCGGCCGACCAGCTTCGCGGGCAGCGAGTGGGCCACGAGCGCACCGTAGGCAGGAAAAAGCCTGCTCAGGTGACAAAACGGTGAAGAAGCGCCGGGCCGACCCGCTAGGCGTGCTCGGTGCGGATGCGGCGGCGTGCGTCCGCGTAGCGAAGGACCTCGTAGCCGATCACCGCCGAGGTCAGCGCCGCCGCGAGCCCCATCGCGATCAGGGCATCGACCTCCGTGGCGACCGGGATGAGCCCGACCGCCACCACAAGCGCGACCAGTCGGCCCCTGTAGACCGTGTGGGTGTTGCGGAACCGGAACCCGACGTGGCCCGCGTAGTAGAGCGCGATGCCTCCGAACAACGCCACGGCCGGCGCCGTCTTCAGCGGTTCGCCCACGTCGCCGATCGTCTTCTTCACCCCGAGCGCGATCAGCACGATTCCGGCGATCATCGGGAGGTGCAGGTAGCTGTAGGAGTCGCGGGCGATAACCGCCCTCTGGTCACCCCGCGTCCTGCGGAAGCGGCTCTCGGCCTCGAGGGCGACCCAGTCGAAGTAGGCCCACCACAGCGCGCAGGCCACGATCAGCCCGAGCGCTGCGGCTGCGACGACCCCTGCGTCGATCTCACCTGTGAGGCCGGCGCCGATCGCCACGATCGATTCGCCGAGGGCGATGATGACGATCAGTCCGAAGCGCTCCGCGAAGTGCCCCGCCGAGACCTGGAAGCCGCGCACGCCGAACACGAAGGGGCCGGCGAAGTCGATCGCCAGCGCCACGATCCAGATCACCGCTTGCGCGGTGCCGCCCAGCAGGGCGCCCACGATGAGAAGCAGCGGAGCGGGCAGCGCGGTTCGGGCCAGCCGCACGATCGCCTCGCCCGTGTCCACGTCGTCGTTCGCCTCGGCCCAGATGAAGATGTGGAGCCAGCGCGCGACCGCGTAGGCCACCGCGAACAGCAGCGCGTCGTCGCCGAAGGCCTGGGGCACCGCGAGCGCCGTCACCAGGAAGGCGCCCATCACGGCGAACATGAGCAGCCGCTCGACCCCTTCGTCGGCCGCGATGTAGTTCGTCAGCCAGGCGTACGCGCCCCACGCCCACCACAGCAGCGCCAGCACCAGCATGCCCTGCCCGAGCCCCTCCCAGGTGGGGTGGTCCGACATGAGCAGCGTGACCTGGGTCAGCGCGAAGACGAAGACCAGGTCGAAGAAAAGCTCGAGCGGAGCGACGCGCTTCTCCGTGTCGTCCATCGCGCTGCAAACTCAAGCAGGTCGCCGGCGGCTGGCAGGATGCCTATGCAATGCTTAGGCAACTATGGCCCGCGACGAAGGTCTCCTCCTCGGCGACGCCGCCCGCGCGATCGGCGTGAGCGCCGACACCCTGCGTCGCTGGGAGCGCGCCGGCAAGCTCCGCACCACGCGCGACACTGCGAATCGGCGACGCGTCCCGAGCCGTGAAATCGAGCGGCTCGCCGGTCACCCGAGCCGCCACAAGGCGGGCGACTCGCTGTCGGCGCGCAACCGGTTCCCGGGCGTCGTGCGCTCGGTCGAGATCGACGGCGTGATGGCCCTCGTGGAGATCGAGGCCGGCCCGCACCTCGTCACGGCAGCGGTGACCCGCGACGCGGTTGAGGAGCTCGGCCTCGCGCCCGGCGTGCCCGCCACGGCGGCGGTGAAGGCCACGTCGGTGATGGTGGAGAGAGGATGAGACGTGCGCTGCTGCTCGCCGCGGCCGTCGTGCTGCTGGCGTCCGGCTGCGGCGACGACGAGGCGGAGGGGGGCGACGGTTCGGCCGACCGCACGCGCCTCGTCGTCTCCGCCGCGTCCTCCATGACCGAGGCGCTCGAGGCGTGCGCACCGGAGTTCGAGCAGGCGGAGAACGCCGACGTGAGGCTGTCCTTCGCGGGCTCGGACGAGCTGGCCGCGCAGATCCGCCAGGGCGCCAGGGTCGACGTCTACGCCGCGGCCAACACGACCCTGCCCGAGGAGCTGTACGAGGAGGACCTGCTTTCGGAACCGGTGGAGTTCGCGACCAACGAGTTCGTGCTCGCCGTGCCCGCCGACTCGGAGATCGAGGCCGTCGAGGACGTCGCCCACCCCGGCACGAAGGTCGTGGTGGGCTCGGAGTCGGTGCCGATCGGCTCCTACACGCGCGAGTCGCTCGCCAAGCTGCCGCCCGAGCAGGAGAAGGCCATCCTGGCCAACGTGGTCTCGAACGAGCCCGACGTGAAGGGCATCGTCGGCAAGCTCACGCAGGGCGCGGGCGACGCCGGCTTCGTCTACGTGACCGACGTGAACGCCACCGGCGGCGACCTCGAGGCGATCGACCTGCCCGACGAGCTGGAGCCCGAGGTCACCTACGGCGCCGGCGTGCCGACCGAGGCGCGCGAGCCCGAGCTGGGGCAGAAGTTCATCGACGGGCTCACCCTGGGCCCGTGCGCGACCGCGCTCGAAGAGGCCGGCTTCGGGCCCTCGCCGTGAAGCGGAGGCCGGGCCGCTTCGCGATCCTGCTCACGCTCTGCCTCACCGTCACGCTCACCTTCCTCACGCTCCCGATCCTCGCGATCTTCCTCGACTCGAGCCCGGCCGACCTGGTCCGCAGCCTGGGCGAGGAGGGGGCGCTCGACGCCCTGTGGCTGAGCCTTCGCACGACCGCGATCTCGATCACGATCATCCTGCTGGTGGGGACGCCGGCGGCCTACTTGCTCGCTACGCGGTCCTTCCGGGGGCGGGCATTGGTGGTCACCCTGATCGAGCTGCCGCTCGTCCTGCCGCCCGCCGTTGCGGGCATCGCCCTGCTCGCGGCGGTGGGCCCATCGGGCATTCTGGGCGGCACCGTCGAGGCAGCCGGCGTCGAGCTCACCTTCGCGACGGCCGGTGTGGTAGTGGCGCTGACCTTCGTCGCCTCGCCGTTCTACGTGCGCCAGGCGATGGCCGCGTTCGCATCCGTGGACCGCGTGCTGCTCGACGCGTCGCGCACGCTCGGCGCACCGGAGTCGCGAGGGTTCCTACGGGTGATGATCCCGGTGGCCATGCCCGGGCTGGTGGCGGGCACTGCGCTGGCGTTGGGCCGCGCCCTGGGAGAATTCGGCGCCACGCTCATGTTCGCGGGCTCGTTCCAGGGAATCACGCAGACCGTGCCGCTCGCCATCTACGACCGCTTCTCGACCGAGTTCGACGCGGCGCTGGCCCTGTCGGCGGTGCTGGTGGCGGTGTCCGCCGCGATCCTCCTGTCCGTGAAGCTGGTCCACGGCAGCGAGGCGCTCGGCGGTGCTCCGCGCTGAGGCGACAACGCGACTGGGCGCGCTCGAGCTGGACGTGGCGCTCGAGGTGCGCGCCGGCGAGTGCCTCGCGCTCGCCGGGCCGTCGGGAGCGGGCAAGACGAGCGTGCTGCGGATCGCGGCCGGTCTGGTGCGCCCCGAGCGAGGACTGGTCGAGGCGAACGGCGAGACCTGGCTCGACACCGAGCGAGGCGTCGACGTGCCGCCCGAGCGGCGGCGATGCGGCTACGTCTTCCAGGAGTACGCGCTCTTTCCGCACCTGAACGCCTGGCAGAACGTCGCCTACCCGCTGCGGGGCATGCCGCGCGCGCAGCGGCGGGAGCGGGCGCTCGAGCTGCTCGTGCGGTTCGGCCTGGAAGAGCTGGCCGAGGCACGGCCGCGCACCCTGTCCGGCGGTGAGCGCCAGCGCGTCGCGGTGGCGCGCGCGCTGGCGCGCAAGCCGGAGGTGCTCTTGCTCGACGAACCTCTGTCGGCGCTGGACGCGCGCACACGAGCGAGCGCCTCGCGCGAGCTGGCGGCTGTGCTGCGCGACGTGGAGGTGCCCGCACTGCTCGTGACGCACGACTTCGCCGAGGCCGCACAGCTCGGCGACCGGGTGGCGATCGTGGATGCGGGCCGCATTGTGCAGGAGGGCACGCCCAGCGAGCTGGCGGCCGCGCCGCGCTCGGCCTTCGTCGCCGACTTCACCGGGGCGGTGGTGCTCACGGGCACTGCCCGGCCGGGATCCGCGGGGCTGACGAGCGTGGCGTTGGACGGCGGCGGGACGATCTCGACCACCGACCCGGGCGAAGGACCGGTCGCGGTGAGTGTCTACCCGTGGGAGATCGCGATCGAGCCGGCAGGCGAGCAGCCGCACGGGTCGGCGAAGAACCGGCTCGCCGCCGAGGTGCTGTCGATCACTAGTGTCGGGAACCGGGTACGGGTGAGCCTGGCCGGGCCGCAGCCCATCGCAGCCGAGATCACGCTCGACTCGGCCGAGCGGTTGGGGCTGCGGGCCGGAGCGACGGTCACGGCCACTTGGAAGGCGACCGCGACCCGACTTGTCGGGAACTGAGAACGGAGGATCCATGAAGCTGAGCGCACGCAACTCCCTCTCCGGCACCGTGACGGGCATCCGGCGCGGAGAGGCGATCGCCAACGTGGAGCTCGACGTGGCCGGGCAGCGCCTCGTGGCGTCGATCACGGTGGAGGCGGTCGAGGAGCTCGGCCTCTCGGAAGGGAGCGCGGTGACCGCCGTGATCAAGGCCTCCGACGTGATCCTCGCCACCGACTGAGCCCCGCTAACCTGAGCGGAAGTTGGTCCACGCCGCTTCGCTACACGTTCTGACGCCCGGGAGCCCGGCCTACGCGCTCGCAAAAGTCGGCGCGATCGGCGGGCTGATCGCCCTGCGCGTGGTGATGGGCAGACGCGATCGCGCGCGGCGCGGGCAGGAGGCGGAGCCCGAGGCGGCGGCGCAGCCCGAGCGCCCCCCGCAGCCGCATCCGGTCAGCCGCAAGAAGCGGCGCCGCCGGCGGCGCTGAGACCGGCCCCGGCGACTGTACCCTTGCCGTCCAGCATGGAGCGGTACGACCCCAGCAGCATCGAGGCCAAGTGGCAGCAGGTGTGGAACGACGAGCGCACGTGGGAGGTCTCGAACGAGCCGGACGACCGGCCCAAGGGCTACGTGCTCGAGATGCTGCCGTACACGAGCGGCGAGCCGCACATCGGCCACCTGAAGAACTACGCGCTGGGCGACGCGATCGCCCACTACTGGCGCCGCACCGGCCACCGCGTGCTGCACCCGATGGGCTACGACGCCTTCGGGCTCCCGGCCGAGAACCACGCCATCAAGACGGGCCAGCATCCGCGCGAGTCGACCGAGGCGTCGATCGAGGAGTTCCGGAAGGACTTCCGCTCCTGGGGCATCTCGATCGACTGGACGCGCGAGTTCGGCACCCACGAGCCGCGCTACTACCGATGGACCCAGTGGATCTTCCTGCGCCTCTTCGAGCGCGGGCTCGCCTACCGCAAGGAGGCGGCGGTCAAGTGGTGTCCCCACGACGCCACGGTACTCGCCAACGAGCAGGTGATCGACGGGCGCTGCGAGCGCTGCGGGACGCCGGTCGAGGCTAGGCAGCTCGAGCAGTGGTTCTTCCGCATCACGGAGTACGCCGACCGGCTGCTCGACGACATGACGAGGATCGCGTGGCCGCGCCACGTCGTGACAATGCAGGAGAACTGGATCGGCCGCTCCGAGGGCGCCGAGGTGATCTTCCGCTGCGATGAGCTGGGGATCGATTACCCGGTATTCACGACCAGGCCGGACACCCTCTTCGGCGCGACCTTCTTTGTGATGGCTCCCGAGCACCCCGACGTGTTCCGCCTGAACGACTCGCCTGAGGTCCACGCGTACGTGAACCACGCGCTCAACGAGTCGGTCGAGGAGCGCGGCTCGGAGCACAAGAAGAAGACCGGCGTGGCGCTCGGGCGGACGGTCACCAACCCGGTCACCGGCGAGGAGATTCCGATGTTCGTTGCCGACTACGTGCTGATGGAGTACGGCACCGGCGCGATCATGGCCGTGCCCGCGCACGACGAGCGCGACCACGACTTCGCCCAGTCCTACGGCCTCGAGATCCGCCGGGTGATCGACTGCGGCGACCTGCCCTGCACCGAGGACGGCCCCATGGTCAACTCGGGCCGCTTCGACGGCCTCCACAATCGCGAGGCTTACGAGCAGATCGTCGACTGGCTCGAACAGGACGGCAAGGGGCGGCGCTCCATCAGCTACCGGCTGCGCGACTGGCTGCTCTCGCGCCAGCGCTACTGGGGCTGCCCGATCCCGATCCTCTACTGCGACTCCTGCGGGATGCTCCCGGTGCCCGACGACCAGCTGCCCGTGGAGCTCCCGGACGTGCGCGACTACGCGCCAAAGGGACGCTCGCCGCTGGCGGCGGCCGAGGACTGGGTCCGAACGACCTGTCCGCAGTGCGGCGGCGCGGCGCGGCGCGAGACCGACACGATGGACACGTTCGTCGACTCGTCCTGGTACTTCCTGCGCTACTGCGACCCGGACAACGACGAGGCGCCGTTCGACCGCGAGGTGCTGAAGCGCTGGATGCCGGTCGACCAGTACATCGGCGGCGTCGAGCACGCGATCCTGCACCTGCTCTACGCGCGCTTCTTCGTCAAGGCACTGGCGGACATGGGCTACCTCGACGTGCAGGAGCCGTTCGCCCGGCTCTTCACCCAGGGGATGATCCTGCGCGACGGCGACAAGATGTCCAAGTCGAAGGGCAATGTGGTCTCGCCGCAGGAGATCGTGGAGCGCTACGGCGCGGACACGGCGCGCTGCTACATCCTCTTCATCGGGCCGCCGGAGAAGGACGCCGACTGGTCGGACTCCGGGGTCGGCGGGGTGCACCGCTTCCTGTCGCGGCTGTGGACCGCCGCGCGGGAGGCTCCCGGGGGGCCGGCCGAGCCCGAGGGCCCGCCCTCGCTGCTTCTGCGCAAGGCGCACTGGGCGATCGACCGCGTGACGCGCGACATGCAGGTGAGCTTCGGCTTCAACACCGCGATCGCGGCGGTGATGGAGCTGGTCAACGAGGTGTACCGCGAGCGCGGGTCGGCGCCGGCCTCGCACGTGCGCTTCGCGATCGCCACCGCCAGCTCGCTGATCTTCCCCTTCGCCCCCCATCTCGGGGCCGAGGTGTACGAGCAGATAGTCGGTGCGCGGGTCTGGGAGCAGCCCTGGCCGGAGGCGGATCCGTCCCTCCTCGTCAGCGACGAGTTCCAGCTGGTGGTGCAGCTGAACGGCAAGCTCGTGGATCGCATCGCCGCGCCGGCCAAGGCGTCCCGCGAGCAACTGGAGGAGATCGCACGGGGCTCCGGTAAGCTCGCCGTTCGCCTGAACGGGAGGCAGATCGTCAAGGCGATAGTCGTACCCGGCAAGCTCGTCAACTTCGTGGTGAGGTGAACTCCGTGCCGAGACAGAGGCAGCTCGCCCTCGGTCCGCTGATCGCGGCCGTCGGCGCCGTGCTCCTGATCGTCAGCCTGTTCCTCGACTGGTACGAGGGGATCACGGGCTTCACGGTCTTCGAGTTCATCGACCTGCTGCTGGTGCTGCTCGCGGTGGCCACGATCGTGTCGCTGGCGGGTGGAATGGGGCTGTTCAAGCCGGCCCCCTCGCCGGCCATATCGCTGTGTGTGGCCGTGTTCACGATCCTCGTGGTGCTCACCCAGATCATCAACGACCCGCCCGCCGTCGTCGGACCCGGCGGGCAGGACCAGGACATCGGCATCTGGCTGGCGCTGTCCGGAGCGGCGCTGATGGTGGCCGGGGCGGTGCTCGGCTACGCGAGCATCTCCCTTGCCTTCGAGCCGCGGCAGCGGCCGGGGGCGGAGGGGCGCGGGCGGGATCGCGACGTGACAAGCGTGTCCCCGCCTCCGACGCCCGACAAGCCGGAGCCCGGGCCGGGACGCCCGGTGGCCTCCGATGACGATCCCACCCGCCCGCTCTCCGGGCCGATCTCACCGCGCCGGCCGGACGAGCCCTGAGCGACGCCGGCTACGTGGCGGTCGTCGGGCCGGGGGACGCCTCGCCCGAGCAGGAGGCGATGGCCGAGGAGGTGGGCCGCCTGCTGGCACGGCGCGGCGCCGTGGTCGTGTGCGGCGGGCTGGGCGGCGTGATGGAGGCGGTCTGCCGTGGAGCGCGTGGCGAGGGCGGCACGACGGTGGGGATCCTGCCCGGCCCCGACCGGGGCGCAGCGAACCAGCACGTGTCGGTCGCCGTTCCCACTGGCCTCGGCGAGGCGCGCAACGCGCTGGTGGTGCGGGCCGCCGACGCGCTGATCGCGGTGGGCGGGGCATACGGCACGCTGTCCGAGATCGCCCTGGCGCTGAAGGCCGGCAAGCCGGTCATCGGGCTCGGCACCTGGGAGATCGACGGAGTGGAGCGGGCCGAGGGGCCTGGGTCGGCCGTGGAGTCGGCGCTCACCTAGACTCGCCGCCCTCATCGCCGACCAGAACGACACCCCCTACCTCGACGCGCTGCGGGCCTTCGCACGGCGGGATCCGGCGCGCCTGCACGTGCCGGGCCACAAGGGCGGTGCGGGAGCGGACCCTCGGCTCGTTGATGCCATCGGCGAGCGCGCGCTCGCGCTCGACATCCCCGCCCTGATGTGGGGCATCGATGTCGGGCTCGAGCCCACGCCGTTCGAGGAGGCGCAGCGGCTCGCCGCCGAGGCGTGGGGGGCGCGCCGCACCTGGTTCCTCGTGAACGGGGCGTCCCAGGGCAACCACGTGGCACTCATGACGCTCGCCCACATGGGGAAGGAGGTCGTGGTCCAGCGAAACGCCCACTCGAGCACGGTCGACGCTCTGGTGTTGTCGGGGCTGCGGCCGGCGTTCGCGGCGCCCGAGCTCGACGCGGAGCTCCACATCGCCCATTGCCTGACACCCGACGCGCTCGACGCGGCGCTCGCCGCGCATCCGGGGGCGGTGGGGGCGACGGTGGTGTCGCCCACCTACTTCGGAGCGGTGGCCGACGTAGCGGCCCTTGCGGAGGCGGCGCACGCGCGCGGCGTGCCGCTGATCGTCGACGAGGCCTGGGGCGCCCACCTCGCGTTCCATGACGACCTCCCGACGCACGCTTTGGCGCTCGGAGCCGACCTGGTGGTCTCGAGCATCCACAAGATCGTGGGAAGCCTCACGCAGTCGGCGATGGTGCACCTCGGGCACGGCAGCCTGATCGACGAGGGCGTGGTGGACCGCTGCGTGACCGTGCTCGAGTCCACCAGCCCGAACGCGGTGCTGTCGGCGTCGCTCGACTCGGCGCGCCGCGCCGCGGCAGTCGAGGGCGAGGCGCTGCTGGGGGAGACCCTGCGCGGACTGGCGGCGACCCGCGAGGCGGTCCGGGAGGTGCCGGGGCTCGACGTGCTCGACTCCCGGCTCGCCGGCCAACCGGGAGTCTTCGCCTACGACCCGCTGCGACTGTCGATCGACGTGCGCGGCACGCGCACGAGCGGCTACGAGCTGGCGCGGCTGATACGCGAGCGAGATGACGTGCACGTGGAGCTGGCCGGCGAGAACGTCGTGGTCGCGGTGTTCGGGATGGGGGAGAGCGTGGAGGCGTCCGGCGAACGGCTGGTGTCGGCGCTGCACCGGGCCGTGGACGCCCTCAGCGCCGAGGAGCGCGACCCGGGGAAGGAGGCGTTCGCGCCGCCGCCGCCGTGGGGCGAGCTCGTGATGACGCCGCGCGAGGCGTTCCTCGGCCCGCAGGAGGTTGTGCCGGTAGGCGAGGCGGTGGGGCGCGTGGCGGCTGAGTCGCTGGCCGCGTACCCGCCCGGGATCCCGAACGTGCTGCCGGGCGAGCGGCTGAGCGCGGAGACGCTCGAGTACATCCAGCAGGCGCTCGAGCACGGCGGCTCGCTACGTGGGGCGAGCGACCGGGCGCTGCGGACGCTTCGGGTGGTGCTCGAGCCGGGCGGCGGCTAGGCGCGCCCGCTCGGTAACGCTTCGCGGATGCAAGCAGGGCCGATCGGCCCCGTCGGCTGCCAGCCCCTGAACATCCGCAGCATGGCGATCAGCCCGGCCAGGCCCACGATCGGCGCGAGCCCGCCGGCGTAGACAACGGTGCCGCGGGCGCCGACCACGGCGATCAGGCTCGTGCTTCGAGGACCAGGTTGAACGGGGTCTGGTCGGCGACCCGCCAGTGGGTGAAGCCGGCCTCGCCGAAGACGTCGGCGAGCCGCGCCTCGCCGGCCTGGGCCCCGAGCACGTGCTGGCCGCCGTCCGAGATCGCGTGCGCGCAGCAGAGCGCGGTCGACGCCGAGTAATAGAGACGGCCGATCGGCCCCTTGTTGCCCTCGACGCGATCCGCGGCGTATGGCTCCACCAGCATGACGGTGCCCCCCTCGGCAAGCGACGAGCGCGCGTGCCGCGCCGCGCCGACGGGGTCGCCCATGTCGTGCAGGGCGTCGAAGAAGCAGATCAGGTCGAAGCCCTCAAACGGGTGATCGGCGGCGGTCCCGACCGTGAAGCTCACCCGGTCCGACACACCGGCCGCCTCCGCGTTTTCGATCGCAGCCGCGATCGAGGCCTCGTGCGAGTCGAAGCCGAAGAAGGTCGAGTTCGGATACGCCTCTGCCATCAGCACCGTGGAGTGGCCGTGGCCGCAGCCGATGTCGGCGACCCTCGCCCCCCGCTCGAGCTGCTCCACCACCCCGTCGAGGGCAGGCAGCCACTGTGGCACGAGCGAGGCGGCGTAGGCGTTCTGGTAGAAGGCCGCGACGCCGCAGAAGAGGCGCTCGTCATGGGCTCCCCAGGGCACGCCCTCGCCGGTGCGAAACGCCCGGACAGCCTGCTCCTCGTCGATCCACATCGACGCCGGGACGTTGTAGGCGGGAGTGAGCAGCATCGAGCTGTCGGGGTCCGCGAGCACAGCCGCGTGCTCGGCCGGCAGCTCGTAGGTCTCGGCGGCGGGGTCGTAGTCGACATAGTCAGCCGCGACCTGGCTGCCGAGCCACTCGCGGACGTAGCGCTCGGCGCAGCCCGCGCGCTCCGCCAGGTCGGCTGACGTAAGCGGGCCCGCACCGGCGAGGGCTCGGTAGAGCCCGAGCTTGTCGCCGAGGCTCACCATGACTCCGCCGTAGCAGGCGGCCAGGTCGGTGACGGCACGGTCGAGGAAGGCCTGCAGCTTGTCTTCGTTCAGGGCGATCGTCGTCATGGCTCACAGGATGCGGCTGACGACCCCGTCCGAACAGTGGGATAGTGATCAGGACCGGTCCATTGGTGCCAAGGAGAAGCTGTCATCGACACCGGACCCTCTACACGCGTGAGCATCGTGGCGATCCGCGAGGCGGCGGTCTCGCCGGTCAGCGGCCTGTTCGAGACGTTCAAGGCCGCCGGCTCGATGGCCGCCCCCCAGGACCGCGACCAGGCGCGAGGCGACTCGTTCGAGGTCGAGATCGTCGGCGAGCGCGCCGGGACGATCGAGGGCCCGAGTGGCCTCACGATCAACGCCCAGCGGGGGGTCGGCGAGGTCGACCGGACCGACATCGTGATCGTGCCGTCGATGGCGATCGACGAGGAAGTCGACTGGGTGCCGGGGAGTCATCCGGCGATGGTCGCCTGGATCCGAGCGATGTACGAGCGCGGCGCGACGGTGTGCTCCGCCTGCACCGGCGGGATGCTGACAGCTGAAACCGGTCTCCTCGACGGGCACGAAGCGACGATCCACTGGGTGGCCGAGGCCTACTTCCGCGAGCGCCACCCAGACGTCGTGCTGCGCCTCGACGAGGCGCTCGTGGTCTCGGGCGCGGGGGGCCGGCTCGTGACGTCGGGCGCCGCGACCGCCTGGCACGACCTTGCGCTCTACCTGATCGCCCGACACGTCGGGCCTGCCACCGCCCAGGCCATGGCGCGCTTCTACCTGCTCCAGTGGCACCGAGGCGGCCAGGCCGCCTTCCAGGTCTTCGATCCGGGGACCGATCACGGCGACGCGGTCGTGCTCGCCGCCCAGCGCTGGATCGCCGACAACTACGCGGTCGCGGCCCCGGTGGCCGAGATGGTCCGGCGTTCCGGGCTCAGCCCGCGCACCTTCAAGCGCCGCTTCAGGGCGGGGACCGGCGAGACGACGATCTCCTACGTCCAACGGATCAGGGTGGAACGGGCCAAGCGGGCCCTCGAGACCGGCAGCGCCCCGATCGAGGAGATCAGCTGGGCGGTGGGCTACGAGGACGCGGCCTCGTTCCGCCGTCTCTTCAAACGCCTCACCGGACTGACGCCGGGCGAGTACCGGCGCCGCTTCCAGCTGCCCGACCTACCTCATGTGCCGGCCGTGCAGCCGCGCGCGGTCGCCTGACAGAACGGCATTATCCGTGACGTGACGTCGCGGGCCCGGTGGGCAGCGTCCGCGGGCCGGACGTAAAGCTGCTGGCGCGGCTGCTCGGCGGCACCTCGCCGACCGACGCGACTCACGGCCCCACACGCTGGCGCCTGATCGCCTGCATCAGGCAGTGCGCCCCGCCCCCGCCGAGGGTGAACATCGACAGCTCGGGGTCGTAGACGGTCAGCCCCAGCGCCCGGAGGCGCTCGTTCAGGTCCTTCGACTCGGCCGTCGAGAGCACGCGGTCGCCGCCGAGGGCAACCCCGTTCACGCCGAGCTTCAGGGCGGCCTCGAGGGTGACCGGCACGATCTCGACGCCCTTTCCCTCGAGCCAGTGCACGAACCCACTGCCCACCTGCTCGACGCAGACCGCCGCCAGCTTCTCTCCCAGCATCGCTGCAAGAACGTCTATGTGAAGGAAGTGCGACGGGATGCGCTCGACCCGCACCTCCCAGCCCTCGGCCTCGAGCCAGCTCGTCACCTGGCGGGCCGCCCTCTCCTGAGTGCGTTCCTCACCGGTGCCGATCGCGACCACGCCCGGCTCGACGATCATGAAGTCGCCGCCCTCGAACGACCCGGCCGTGACCATGTGCTTGATGGGTATGTCGCGGCCCTGGTAGAAGCGGATGACGGGTGCGTACTCGCCGCGACGCCACCACTGGGCGGGCTGGGTGACGATCGGGCCGTCGGAGACGTTGATGCTCGAGTCGCGCGCGAACACCTGGTAAGGGAGGTTGGGATCCGGGTCGAGGAAGTGGACCATGACGCCGGCCTCCTCGTAGACCGAGACCATCTCGGCGTGCTGCTTCTTTGCGTCCTCGGGACTGAAGCTAAGGCCGCTTTCGAGCGTCGCGCGGGCGATCGAGCTGGCCGGGAGCCAGCGGAAGTTGTCGGGCGGGCAGAGGAGGACGTCGAGGAGGCGTCCGTACTCCGAGTCGACGCCCCAGGCGGGCTCGGCGCGCGTCGTCGCTGCCATCGTCGGGTATCACCTTTCGTCGTGGTTTCCGGCGAGGTCCAGAGAGTATGAGCGAGGTCGTCCGCCGCCGTGTAGTCGTCCATGGTTACGTCCAGGGTGTGTTCTTCAGGGATACGACCCGCCGCGAAGCCGCACGCCAGGGCGTTGCGGGCTGGGTGACGAACCGCGCGGACGGGGCGGTGGAGGCGGTGTTCGAGGGGCCGCCGGACGCGGTGACGGCGATGGTCGAGTTCTGCTCGAGCGGGCCGCGCGGGGCGGACGTCGATCGCGTCCAGACGAGGGAGGAGGCCCCAGAGGGGCTGAGCGGGTTCGACGTGCGCTGAGCTCCGGAGCTACGGGTGGCGCTCGCCCGCTGCGAGCATCTGGATCGCCTTGCCGATGCGTCGCGCGCGGGTCTCCTCGCGCTTCGGCTCCGCGATCCACTCGGCGAACTCTCTTCGGTGGGTGTACGAGAGCCGCTCGAAGGCGGCCTTTGCCTCCGCGTGGTCGTCGAGCGCTCGGCGCAGTGGTGGAGGCACGTCGACGGTGCGGGGCGCGTCGTCCAGCTCCAGTTCGACCGTCACCTCGTCGCCGATGGCTATGCCCGCCCTTTCGCGGAGCATCGCGTTGAAGCCGATCAGAGCCACGCCCGCGTAGACCGCGACGGTGGTCCGGAACTCGGTGCCGTTGACCGTGCCCCGCACGGGCGCCCGGGCCTTGCCAAAGCGCTCCTTGGGGTCGAATGGCAGAACGACCGTCGGGCGATCCCCCTCTTCGCCGCCGAGGATGGCGGTGAAGCGATCCATCCACGAGATGCTATGTCGCTCTCCCGTTGCACACGTCACCCACGGGTGCACCGCCGCTCTCTAGCTTCGCCCGATGGTCGGAGAATCGCGGGGAACGGTCGTGGTCTGGGGCCTCGCCGCAGTGCTCGGCCTGGTGGCGCTCGTGCGAATCACCGGTTCAGGCGGGGACGCCCCAGGCCAACCGGTGCGGCTGGACCGCTCGCCGGGTTCGGATGACTCGGTTGCCGGCGCCGCCGGCCCGGAGGGGACCGGAGCCCGTGCCGGTGTCTACGTTCACGTGGCGGGTGCCGTGCGAAGGCCGGGCCTTGTACGGGTGCCGGCCGCCTCACGGGTGGCGGTGGCCGTCGCGCGGGCGGGCGGCCCGACCCGGAGGGCGGAGCTCGCGGGCGTGAACCTCGCAGCGACGGTGGAGGACGGCCAGCAGGTGGTGGTGCCGCTCGCCGGAACGGTGCCGGGAGCGGTGGACGCCGCCACCACGGCTGCGCAGCCCGGGGTCAAGCCCAGCCTCGGTAGTGCGACCGTGGAGCAACTCGACGAGATCGACGGGATCGGCCCGACGCTGGCGGAGCGCATCGTGGAATACCGGACCGAGAACGGCGGGTTCGGCTCGCTGGACGAGCTGCAGGAAGTGGACGGGATAGGGGAGAAGCGCTTCGAGACCCTGCGCGAGGCCCTACACCCGTAAGAGGCTGCCTCAGAGGCGTCAGCGCACGTGAGATTCGGGCGAGAGCGCCGCGCGCATCGCGTCGGCGCAGAGCTGCTCCAGCGGGAGGATCAAGCCGCGAAGCAGGGCGTGCGGGCCACGATCCTCGTGGCCGACCCAGTCGGCGTCGTCACGGGAGTCGACGAAAGCGGCGACGGCATCGCGAAGCGCCGAGAGCCTGGCCGGCTGAAACACCAGGGTGCGGATGCTTTGTCCCGGCTCGATGCTCTGTCCGGGCTCGATGCTCTGTCCGGGCTCGATGCCCTCCCTCGGCTCGCTGCCATGTCCCGCCTCGATGGCGGGCGATCCATGCTCGAGCTCGTCGGCCAGGGCGGTCAGCTCACGCAGCTCGAGGACGTCGTCCGCCGAGATCCGCGGGGTGCGGTAGCGCTCGGCAGCGATGGCCGCCACGGCGCGGGCGGCAGCCGCGACCTCGTCCTCGCGCAGGCCGAAACAGGCCAGCACGACGGGCTCTCCGTCAACACCCCGAGAAATGTCGATGTAGGCGTGCTGCATGTCCCCAACCAAAGTATCGGCAACTCACCACGACATTGTGATTTCTCTCTCATACCCCCTGAGTGCTTTTCCACTCAGCCCGTGACATGAATGTGACGGACTCGTCACATAGCGGGCCCACGCGAGCGTCCCCGGGACCTAGCGTCGCCGCGCGTGCGACGACCGGATGCAGGGCCGTGGCAAATGGCGAGCTGGGCGGAGCGGCGGCCGTGGCACGTCGGAATGGCCGCTGTCGCGCTCGGGCTTGCGCTCGCCGAGGCCGGAACAGAGGTCACGGTCGGGGCCGCGATCGTCGCGCTGGTGGTGCCGGCCGCGCTGCGGGCCGCGACCCTCGGTGCGCTCGCCGCCGCGCTGCTGCTGTGCGGCGCGGCAGGCGGCGAGCTCCGGCTCGCCTCGATTGACGCGGCGGCCGAAGGTGTCCGGGACGGCGCGCGCGTCGAGCTCCGTGCTCACCTGCTCACGCCGCCCGGCCCAGGCGCCTTCGGCAACTCGGCCGAGGTCTCGGTGACGAGCGGGACGCTTCGCGGTGCCCGGCTGCTCGTCCGGGCGGCCAGGTGGGCACCGCTGCCGCGCGCGGTCGGGATCGGCGAGGAGCTCCAACTCGAGGGGAGGCTGAAGGCGCTGACGCCGGACGGCGAAGCCGGAGCGGACTCCGAGGCCATGGGTGCGTCCTCTTTCGACTTCGCCGCCTACCTGCGTGGCCGCGGCGTCGCCGGCGAGCTCCTCCTCGACGGCGCCCGGCGCACGGGGCGCCGGCGCGCCGGGGTCGCCGGGGCGCTCGACGCCATGCGCGGGCGAGCCGAGCGGGCCGTGGTCGCGGGCATGCCGGAGCCCGAGGGGGCACTGCTTCGGGGGATGGTTCTCGGCCAGGACGAGGCGATCGACGCCGCCGTTCGCGACGACTTTCGAGACAGCGGGCTCGCCCATCTGCTGGCGGTGTCGGGCCAGAACGTGATGCTGCTCGCCGCCCTCGCCCTGCCGGCGCTGGCCCTCGCCGGCCTGGGCCTGCGCGCCCGGCTGGCGGCGCTGGTGGCGTTGATCGCTCTCTACGTGCCGCTCGCAGGAGCCGGCCCCTCGCTGCAGCGCGCCGGCGTGATGGGCATGGCCGGGATCGCCGCCATCGCTGCCTCCCGACCCGCCTCGCGCTCCTATGCCCTGCTCCTCGCGGCGGCCGCCACGCTGGCGTGGAACCCGCGCTCCTGGTCTGAGCCCGGCTGGCAGCTCTCGTTCGCGGCCGTTGCGGGGATCCTGGCGGTCGGAGTGCCGATGTCGCGAGGCCTGCGCCGGATGGGCGAGGAACTCGTGACGACGCGTCGCGCCGAGCCCGCTCTGAGTCCTGCCGGCCCAATCCCGGGCGAAGCCGACCTTGCTTCGACCGGGGCTGTACTTGGGCCGAACGGGCCCGGTCCGGCACGGAGGGGCCTCGCCCCCATGGGCCCGCTCGCGCTCGCGGCCGTTCGCCTCCTCGCCGACGGCGTCGCCATCACCGTCGCCGCCACGCTCGCCACGGCGCCTCTTCTCGCGCACCACTTCGGGTCCGTGCCGCTCGCGGGCCTGCTCGCCAACCTCCTCGCGCTCCCGGCCGTCGCCCCGGCGATGTGGGTCGGCATGCTCAAGATCGGGCTGGGGCAGGCGGGCGGCATCGGCCAGGCCGCCGCCGAGGCGCTCGGCGGGGTGGCCGCCGTGCCCGTCGGCCACATCGGCTCGCTCGCCGAGCGCTGCGCCGATCTCCCGGGAGGCCAGATCTCCCTGCCGGTCCGCTCGCCCGCCGCCCTCCTGACTGCGTACGCGGTCGTCGCGGCCGCCATACTGATCGCCACGCGACTCGCCCGCCCCTTGACCGGGCGCCTTCCCGAGCGGGCCGCACACTGGCGCCGCCTGCCGCGGGCACGCCGGCTGGCGCTCGCCACCGCCGCGGCACTGGCGCTGTTCGTCACCGCGGCTCCCGCGCTCGACGGTCCCGACCCGCCCGGGCGGCTGACCGTACGTTTTCTCGACGTAGGCCAGGGCGACTCCACGCTCGTCCAGCACCCTGACGGCACCGCCGTGCTCATCGACGGCGGGCCGCCAGAGGCAGGGGTCGCGCGCCTCCTTCGCAAGGCGGGTGTGGAGCGGCTCGCAGTGCTGGTGGCCACGCACGCGTCGCGCGACCACCACGGCGGCCTCGCCGAGGTGGTGCGGCGCTTCCCGGTCGGCATGCTCCTGGAGGGCGGGGACGGGACGGCGGATCCCTCCTTCCGCGCCGTGCTGCGCGAGGCGTCCAGCCGCGGCACCCGCCGGATCGCGGCCACCGCCCCGCTCACGCTGACGCTCGCCGGCGGCGGACTGACGATCCGCGTGCTCTCGCCACCACCGCGCTCGCCCGGGCCCGCTCCCGAGGACCCCAACCCTCGCGCGGCCGTGGCGCTCGTCAGCGCCGGCGCCTTCGACCTCCTGCTCTCGGCCGACGCCGAGAGCGAGACGCTGCTCCCGCTCGACCTGCCGGACGTCGACGCCATGAAGGTGCCCCACCACGGCAGTTCCGATCCCGGCCTGCCCGAGGTGCTCGACGAGCTGGACCCCGAGCTCGCGGCCATCGAGGTCGGCCCCAACACGTATGGCCACCCGGCGCCTTCGACCTTGAACGCCCTCGAGAAAGCCGGGGTCGAGACCTACCGGACCGACCGGCACGGCGCGGTCACGCTGACCATCGACGCCGGGCAGATGCGCGTGGACACCGAGCGCTGAGCGCCCTCCGGCTCGAGTCCTAGACTGCTCGCTGTGGCCGACCTGAAGCCCGCCTACCTCGTCAGCGGCGACGACGACGCGAAGATCGACGCCTGGCGCGCCCGTGTCCGGCGGCGGGCCGAGGAGGAGCGCGGCCCCGGCGGCCTCGAGGTCTTCGACGCGGCGACGAGCGAGCCGGCCGAGGTGGTGGCCGCGCTTTCCGCGCTTACCTTCGACCCCGGCACGCGCTACGTGCTCGTGGACGGCGCCGGCGCGTGGAAGGCGGCTCAGCTCGCGCCGCTCGAGGCTGTGCTCGCCGACATGCCGCCCGACACCGCCCTCGTTGTGATCGTGCGCGGCAAACCGCTGAAGCAGCTCTGCAAGGCCGTCGAGAAGGCCGGCGGCGAGCACCGCGAGTACACCGCGCCCAAGCCCTGGGAGCTGCCGAAGTGGACGGCCGAGCGCGGCCGCGAACTCGGCCTCCAGCTCGACAAGGAAGCGGCGAAGGAGCTGGTCGCGCTGGTGGGCCAGAGCCAGCAGCGCCTCTCCCGTGAGCTCGAGAAGATCGCCCTGGCGCTCCACCCGCGCACCAACGTGAGCCAGGGCGACGTCGATGCCCTTGCGGCTTCCGACAACTCGCCGCAGGCCTACGATCTCGCCGACGCCCTGGTGGCCGGCGACCTCCGCGCCACGCTCGCGCTGGCCGAGCAGCTGGAGTCCTACGGCGAGCGCCCCGGCCGCCTCATCTGGCCCGTGGTGAGGAGGCTGCGGGAGGTCCACCGCGCCGCAGCCCTGCTCGACTCCGGCATGCCCGACGCGAAGGTGGGCGATTCGCTCAGGGTCCCACCCTGGCTGGCGAAGAAGACCGTGGCTCGCGCAAAGAAGGCCGACCGCGCCGCGCTCGAGCGGGCCATCTGCATATTCGCGGACCTCGAGATCGAGATGCGCGGCGGCGGCTCCGACGTCCGCCTGGACGAGGACACGGCTTTCTCGCTCGCCCTGGCCCGGGCGGCGGGGTAGAGCCCCGTCGGCGGCCGCCGCGCGGGACGCTCAGGCGCCGGCGCCGGAGGGCGGCGCCGCATCGCCCGGCGCGTAGGGGTACCACCACTCCTTCGGCGCGATCTTCGTCTCGATATGCACGTGCTTCGTCTCCTGGAATGCCTCCAGCCCCTCCTGGCCGAGCTCGCGGCCGAACCCTGATTGCTTGAAGCCGCCGAATGGCCCGGCGTCGTTGTCGGTGAGCGGGTCGTTGATCCAGACCGTGCCGGCCCGGATCTCGCGCAGGCATCGCACAGCCGTCTCGAGGTCGCGCGTGTACACGTTCGCGCCGAGCCCGAACGGGGTGGAGTTGGCCAGCTCGATCGCCTCGTCGAGCGAGGCCACCGGCACGATCGGCGCCACCGGCCCGAACGTCTCCTCGCGCAGCAGCTCGGTGGATGCGGAGGCGCCCGTGACCACCGCGGGGGCGAAGAAGTGGCCGCGCTCGTGCCCGGCGCGGTCGCCGCCCACCACCAGCTCGGCGCCCGCCGCCACAGCCGCCTCCACCTGAGCGGCGACCTTCTCGCGCTGGCCCGCCGAGACCATCGGCCCCACGTCCGTGGAGGAGTCGAGCGGGTCGCCCACCCGCAGCTCCCGCGCATGCGAGACGAACGCCTCGAGGAAGTCGTCGTACACCTCGCGCGCGACGTAGAAGCGCTCCGCCGACGTGCACACCTGGCCGGCGTTCAGGTAGGCGGCCCAGGCGCCGCCCTTCGCCGCGACCTCCACGTCCGGCGCCACGTCGGCGCAGACGATGAACGGGTCCTTGCCGCCCATCTCGAGGTTCATGCGCGCCACGCGCTGGGCGCAGGCAGCCGCAACCTTCTTCCCGGTCGCGACCGAGCCGGTGAACGCCACGCCGTCGATCCGCTCGTCGTCCACGAGGGCGGCGCCCACGTCGCCGGCGCCCGCCACGATGTTCACGACCCCCGGCGGCAGACCGGCGAAGCAGGAGGCGAGCATGAGGGTCGACACCGGCGTCAGCTCCGACGGCTTCGCGATCACGGCGTTGCCGGCAGCGAGGGCAGGAGCGAGCTTCCAGGAGAGGAGCAGCAGAGGGTAGTTCCACGGGACGATGCAGGCCCAGACCCCGAGCGGCTCCTTGACCACCAGGGCGAGCTGGGTGGCCTCGATCGACGGGATCACCCGGCCCGCGAAGTTGCGGCCCATCTCGGCGTAGTAGTCAAAGGCGGCGGCGGTCCAACCGACCTCGTCGGAGTTCTCGACGAGCGGCTTGCCGCCCTCCAGCGTCATGGCGCGCGCCAGCTCGTCGGTCATGGCCCGCATGCGGGTGGCGACCTCGTGAAGCAGCTCAGCGCGCTCCACCGCCGGTGTGGAGGCCCATCCGCGCGCGGCCTCTCGGGCGCCCGCGATTGCCGCGTCCAGCTGGTCGGGAGAGGGGCCGAGAACCTCGGCGACGATCTCCTCGGTGGCCGGGTTCTCGACGGCCAGCGGCGAGCCATCGCCGTGCACCTGCTCGCCGCGGATCAGCAGTCTCGTCTCCATGGCCGGACCCTACAGCCGGCCGGCGCGGCGCTACGGCGCTAGGAGAGGCGCGAGCGGATGCGCGCGGCGCGCGACTTCTTGCGGGCGCCGTTGTTGCGGTGGAGCGCGCCCGTCTTGACGGCGCGGTCGATGCGCGAGACAAGCGAGCGGTACTCGGTGTCCGCGGTCGCGGAGTCGTTGCCGCCGACCGCGTCCTCGAGCCTGCGGAACCAGGTCTTTACCTGCGACGTGCGGCGGCGGTTCTCGATCCGCTCGCGCTCCGCCCGGTGGATCCGCTTTTCTTGTGAATGAATGTTGGCCACGGCGGCGGACAACTCTAGCGGGTGACGACCGACGCTCCCGGGCGTCCCGGCCATGCCGGGCGGCTCGCCCGCAACACCGCGTTCTTCTCCTTCGCCACCGGCCTGTCGCGCCTGCTCGGACTGGCGCGCGAGGTCGTGGCGGCCAGCCTGTTCGGAGTGACGGGGGTCATGTCGGCCTTCACGATCGCCTTCCAGGTGCCGAATCTCGTCCGGGCCCTGTTCGCGGACTCCGCCCTGCAGGGCGCCTTCGTGCCGGTCTTCACCGAGCTGCTCGAGAAGGGCGAGAGAAAGGAGGCATTCCGCGTCGCCTCCAGCCTGTTCTTCCTGATCCTCCTGCTGCTGGGGGCCGTCACCGCGCTGTTCGTGCTGTTCGCCGAGCCGCTGATGAGCCTGTTCGCGCCGGGCTTCGACGACGACCCGGCGCTGAAGGACCTCACGGTCAACCTCGCGCAGCTGATGTTCCCGATCGTGCCGCTGCTCGCGCTGAGCGGCCTGGTGGTCGGCATGCTCAACTCGTTCGAGCACTTCGCCGTGCCCGCGCTCGCACCCGTTGCGTGGAACCTGGTGATCATCGCCGCGCTGCTCGGGTTGGTCCCGCTGCTGCCGGAGGAGGACGAGATCTACGGCTACGCGATCGGGATCCTGGCCGGCACGGTGGTGCAGTTCGTGCTGCCGCTGCCCTGGCTGCGCGGCCGCGGCGGCGGCATCACGCTCAGGCTGGACTGGCGCGACGCGCGAGTGCGCCGGGTGCTCACGCTGATGCTGCCGGTCACGATCGCGCTCGGCCTGATCAACCTCAGCCTGCTGATCAACTCGCTGTTCGGCACGCTCGTCTCCGAGGAGGCGCCGGCGGCGATCGACAAGGCGTTCCGGATCTACCAGCTGCCCCAGGGTCTGTTCTCGATTTCGATCGCGACGATCCTGTTCCCGACGCTGTCCCGCTTCGCCGCGCGCGGGGCGCGCGACGACCTGCGCCGCACCATGGGGAACGGCGTGCGGCAGATCTGCCTGTGGCTGATCCCGAGCGCGGTGATCATGGCGGTGCTGGCCGAGCCGATCACCCGGCTCGTGTACGAGCGCGGCGAGTTCGGCCCCGAGGCCACCGACCTCACCTCCACGGCGATGCTCTGGTGGTCGATCGCGCTCCCGTTCCAGGGCGTCAGCCTGCTCCTGTCGCGCACGTTCTTCAGCCTCCAGCGCCCCTGGGCCACCACGGCGCTGGCGGGCCTCAACCTGGTCGTGAACGCCGCGTTGGCCGCCGCGCTGTACGGGCCGTTCGAGATCGCGGGCATCGTGATCGGCACGGTCGCCGGAACGGTCGTGATGTGCCTGGCGCAGGCCTGGATCCTGCGCGGCGAGCTCCGCGGGGTGGAGGGGATGCGGACGCTCGGCGCGGCGCTGCGGATGCTGGTGGCGGGGGCACTGCTGGCAGGCGTGGCCTACGGCACGTGGTACGGGATCGACGAGGCGCTGGGTAGCGCCCTCGCCGCCCAGGCCCTGGCCGTGCTCGTCGCGATCGCGGCCGGCTTCGCTGCCTATGGCGCGGCCGTGTGGGCGCTGCGTGTGCCGGAGGCTCGCCAGGTACGGGAGCTTCTAGTTAGGCGTGGCCGTTCGGAGGGGTAAGAAGCGCTCCATGCCGCCCGACGAGACGATGGACGTCGAGGAGCAGGTCGAGTGCCTCAACAAGGCCCTGCGGCTCCAGCACCGCTCGGTGCTCCTGTATTCGCTTACCGCCGGCAGCGTGATCGGGCCGGAGTACCGGGCGCACCGCATCCGGCCCGCGCTCCGGACCACGGCGGCGCCATCCTGGCGCCGATAGCGTCAGGGCCCGGCGCCGTCCATAGCCCCGGCGGCCTCCTCGGCATCGGCCGCCGACGGGTAGACCCGCCCGTAAACCACGCGGCCGTCGCGGACGCGCCAGACCCAGCCGGTCGAGCCATCCACTATGCGGGCGGCGGAGCGGGCGCTCACGCGCCCGGTCACGACGATGCTCTCGCCCACCTCGCGGAAGTCGCGCGGGGTGAGCCGCAGGTCGTCCCACACCAGCCCCACGTCGCGGAAGTAATCGCGGATGCCCTCGTGGCCGCGGTAGGGCTCCGTGCGCCCGGCGAAGTCGGCCGTCACAGCGGTGAACTCGACTTCGGGATCGATCAGTTCGAGCACGCGTTCCACGTCGCGCTCTGCGAAGGCCGCGAATACGGCCTTGACCACGGTCACGTCTGCACCTGCCACAAGTCCTTGCATGGAGTCTGCACTATTTTGCTCGCCCGGAGCGCCCGGCTCGGCCGAATCCCGCCGGATTCGCGACGGCCGAAGCACCGGCTGGGCCGGGTGCGCAGGTATCGCCATACTCGAAATGGCAATGGCCGCTCCGGCGAGCAACATCCGCAACTTCTCGATCATCGCGCACATCGACCACGGCAAGTCGACGCTGGCCGATCGCATCCTCGAGATCACCGGCGCCGTCGACCCGCGCGACCACCGCCCGCAGCTGCTCGACTCGATGGACCTCGAGCGCGAGCGCGGCATCACGATCAAGGCCCAGGCCGTGCGCGTGGAGTACACCGCCAGGGACGGCAAGCTGTACCGCCTTCACCTGATCGACACCCCGGGGCACGTGGACTTCACGTACGAGGTGTCGCGCTCGCTCGCAGCCTGCGACGGCGCCCTGCTGCTGGTGGACGCCTCCCAGGGGGTTGAGGCCCAGACGGTCGCCAACACCTACCTGGCCGTCGACGCGGGGCTCGAGCTGATCCCCGCGCTCAACAAGATCGACCTGCCGGGCGCCGAGCCCGAGCGGGTGGCAGGCGAGATCCACGAGCTGCTCGGCGAGGACGAGCTGATCCGGATCTCGGCCAAGTCGGGCGACGGGGTGGAGGAGCTGCTCGAGGCGCTCGTGTCGCGGGTGCCGCCGCCGGAGGGCGATGCCTCCGCCCCGGCGCGGGCGCTCATCTTCGACTCCGAGTTCGACCAGTACCGCGGGGTGGTGGCGTATGTGCGCGTGGTCGACGGCGAGCTGCGCAAGGGAGCGGCGATTCGCGCGATGCAGACCGGCACCGAGGCCGAGGTGGACGAGATCGGGTACTTCGGGCCGCAGATGGTTCCCGTTGAGGCGCTGCGCGCCGGCGAGGTCGGCTACCTGATCACGGGCATCAAGGACGTCTCGCAGTTGCGGGTGGGAGACACGCTCACCACCAAGGCGGGCCCAGCGACCGAGCCTCTGCCGGGCTACCGCGAGATCAAGCCGATGGTGTTCTGCGGCCTGTTCCCGGTCGAGACCAACCAGTTCCCGGACCTGCGCGACGCGCTCGAGAAGCTGTCGCTGAACGACGCCGCCCTCACCTGGGAGCCCGAGACGAGCGAGGCGCTCGGCTTCGGCTTCCGCTGCGGCTTCCTCGGCCTGCTCCACATGGACATCGTGCGCGAGCGGCTCGAGCGCGAGTACGACCTGGAGCTGCTCGCCACCGCGCCGAACGTCGAGTACGAGGTGAAGCTGACCGACGGCAGCCAGGTGGTCGTCCACTCGCCGGCCGACATGCCCGACCGCGCCGTGATCGCCGCCGTCGAGGAGCCATACATCCGGGCGACGATCCTGTGCCCCAAGGAGCACGTCGGCGCGGTGATGGAGCTCTGCCAGGAGCGGCGCGGCACGCACACGGAGATGACCTTCTTGAGCACGGAGCGGGTGCAGCTCCAGTACGACCTGCCGCTGGCGGAGATCGTGCTCGACTTCTTCGACCAGCTCAAGTCCCGCACGAGGGGCTACGCGTCGCTCGACTACGAGGTTCTGGGAATGCGCGAGGGGGACCTCGTGAAGCTCGACATCCTGCTGGCGGGCGACACGGTGGACGCGCTCTCGATGATCGTCCACCGCGACAAGGCGTACGCGGCCGGGCGGGCCCTGACCGAGCGCCTGCGCAAGCAGATCCCGCGCCAGCAGTTCGAGGTGGCGATCCAAGCCGCGATCGGCTCCAAGATCATCGCCCGGGAGTCGGTCAAGCCGATGCGCAAGGACGTGATCGCCAAGTGCTACGGCGGGGACGTCACGCGCAAGCGGAAGCTGCTCGAGAGGCAGAAGGAGGGGAAGAAGCGCATGAAGCAGGTGGGCCGCATCGAGGTGCCCCAGGAGGCCTTCCTCGCCGTCCTCGAGCTTGGCGAGTGATCGTCCTGGTGCACTCGGGCATCTGCGACGCGCGCATGTGGGACGGCTTCGACGTGCCCGGCGCGGTGCGGTACGAGATGAGCGGGTTCGGGGAGACGCCGATGCCCGTGACCGGCGAGTTCTCGTTGGCGGACGAGCTCGCGGCGACCCTGACCGAGCCCGCCGCCCTGGTCGGCGCCTCGTATGGCGGGAAGGTGTGCCTCGAAGTGGCGAGCAGCCGGCCGGAGCTGGTGACCGCGCTCGTCCTGCTCGACGCGCCCCTTCCCGACCACGACTGGTCGGAGGAGGTCGAGGCCTACGACGAGCGCGAGGAGGCGCTGATCGAGGAGGGAGAGTTCCGGGCTGCGGCCGAGTTGACCGCCGACTTCTGGCTGGAGGACGCCTCCCACCGCGACCGTGTGATCGAGATGCAGGAGCGCGCGTACCACCTACAGGCCGAGTCGGAGGCCGAGGAGGTCGGGGCAGAGTCGATCGATCTCGCGGCGATCACTGCTCCCACGCTGGTGGTTGTCGGGGAGCTCGACAAGCAGGACCTCCACCGCATCTCCGAGCGTCTTGCGCGTGAGATCCCGGACGCTCGGCACATCGTCGTGGAGGGGTCCGGCCATCTCCCGGCGCTCGAGCGGCCGGACGAGACAGCACGCCTTGTGCGCCAATTCCTAGGGGAGAGCCAGGATTTAGGTACTCCTTAGGACGCGGTCGTAGCTTGGCGGCCGTGAGCACCGAAACGCTGCCTGCCCAGCCGGCCCCGGACCCGACCCTGGACTCGCTCCAGCAGTTCCTCGACGGCATCGCTGCGACGCCGCTGCTGACCCGCGAGGAGGAGGTCGAGCTGTCCAAGCGCATCGAGCGCGGCGACCTGGAGGCGAAGGACCACATGACCCGCGCGAACCTGCGCCTCGTCGTCTCGATCGCCAAGCGCTACCGCAACCAGGGCCTGCCCTTCCTCGACCTGATCCAGGAGGGCACGATCGGCCTGGTGCGGGCCGTGGAGAAGTTCGACTGGCGCAAGGGCTGGAAGTTCTCGACCTACGCGACCTGGTGGATCCGCCAGGCGATCTCGCGCGCGATCGCCGACAAGGGCCGCACGATCCGGATTCCGATCCATATCGACAACGTCCTGAAGAAGCTCGACGGAGCCCAGCGCAAGCTGGAGGCTCAGGGCGACCGCGACCCGACGATCGAGGAGATCGCGGCGCTCGCCGGGGTCGACCCGGTCGAGGCGGACGTAATCATGCGGGCGGCCCAGCAGCTGGTCTCGCTCGACAAGCCGGTCGGGGACGACGCCGACGCCGCGCAGTTCGGCGACCTGATCCCGGACGAGTCGAGCCAGAGCCCGTACGACGCCGCGGTCGAGTCGCTTATGCACCAGCGCCTGCAGGATGTGCTGGAGCACCTCTCCTACCGCGACCGCCGGATCGTCGAGCTGCGCTTCGGGCTCGGCGGCGAGCAGCCGCGCACGCTCGACCATGTGGCGAAGCTGTTCGGCCTCACGCGCGAGCGCACACGTCAGATCGAGGAAGCGGCACTGCGCAAGCTGGCGACCCTCGCCGAAGCGCAGGCGCTGCGCGACGCGGCCTGAGTCAACCCCCCCACCCCACAACGGGTCAGACCCCCTGAGCCGCCCCCACTCAAGGGGTCTGACCCCTCCCCCGTGGGGTGAGGTGCCTGACCCCTCCCGGTAACCTCTCGCGCCGTGCCGGTCGACGACGCCGCCAAGGGGAAGTCCTACGCGCCCCACGAGTACGAGGTGGGGAAGGAGAAGATCCGCGAGTACGCGCTCGCGGTGGGCGAGGAGGACCCCGTCCACTTCGACCGCGAGCAGGCCCGGGCCGCGGGCTTTCGCGACATTCCGGCCCCGCCGATGTTCGCAGTCGTCTACTCGGCGGGGGCGGTCGGCCCGGCCGTGCTCGACCCCGAGGTCGCGATCAACTTCGCGATGATGGTCCACGGCGGGCAGGAGTTCGCGTGGGGGGAGCCGGTCTGCGCCGGCGACACGATCACGACCGAGGCCTCGGTCAAGGACATCTACGAGCGCGGCGGGATGGGCTTCTACGTCTTCGAGTCGGTGTCGCGAAACCAGGACGGCCAGGAGGTCGTGCGCGGCACCTGGACGAACATCGTGAGGGGGACCTGACACGTGGCGCTGAAGGTGGAGCTCGAGGTCACGCCCGACAAGTACCTCCCGCACCGCTACGCGGGCGCCTCCGGGGACTACAACCCCATCCACATCGACCAGGAATTCGCCAGGGAGGTCGGCCTGCCGTCGAACATCCTGCACGGCCTCTACTCGATGGCGCAGGTGGCGCGCGCCTGCACCCAGGCGGCCGGCGGCGACCCGCGCTCGCTCCGGCGCCTGTCGGTCCAGTTCCGCGGGATGGGCTTCCCGGAACAGGAGATAACCGTCTCCGGCAAGGAGCGCGAGAGCAGCGACGACACGGTCATCCTCGACCTGCAGGCGGAGCAGGGCGGCAAGAAGATCATCAAGAACGCCGAGGCGGAGCTCCGCGGCGTCTAAATTCAGAGCCGTGGAGATCTCTTCGCGGCAGAGCTTCATCCTTCGCAAGGTGGTAGAGGCGCACGTGGACCGCGACCAGCCGGTCGCCTCGAAGTGGATCGCTGAGCTGGACGACGTGCCCTGGGGCCCGTCGACGGTACGCGCCGAGCTCGCACGGCTCGAGGACGCCGGCCTGCTCGAGCATCCCCACACATCAGCGGGGCGCGTGCCGACCGACACCGGCTATCGCTTCTACGTGGACGAGCTCATGATCGAGGGCCGGGGCCGCCTGCCGGTGCCGCGCAAGCGCGTGGAGCTGAGCGCCATGCGCCGCGAGGTCGACGAGGCCATGCAGGCCACCACCGAGCAGCTCTCCCAGGTCACCAACCTGCTCGCCCTCGTGACCGCCCCGCCGATCGAGACCGCGACCGTGCACCGCGTCGAGGTCCTGCTGCTTCAGCCGCAGGTGGCGATGGTGGTGGTGATCACCTCCACCGGCGGCGTGACCAAGCGGGTGATTTCCTACGAGGAGCCGGTCGACCCCGGCCTCGTGGCGTGGGCCGCCAGCTACCTGAACGAGGCGCTGGGCGGAATGGACGTGGGCTCTCGCATGCTGCTCGCCAAGCTCACGGACCCGGGCCTGAGCGCGGCGGAGCGCGACTTCCTCGGCACACTCTCGCCGGCCTTCACCGACCTCGAGCAGACCGCCGGCAGCAACCTCTTCATGGAGGGCGCCTCCCGGCTCCTGTCCGAGCACCGCTTCCAGGAGCTCTCGCAGATCGCCGGGCTGATGGAGGTGCTGGAGCACCGCCGCGCGCTGCTCGGCGTGCTGCGCGCGTCGCTCACCGAACCGAGCGTCTACCTGCGCATCGGCCACGAGAACCCCACCCCTGAGCTCCAGTCCCTCTCGATCGTGGCCGCGAACTACGGGCTCGCGCGGCGCAACCTCGGCGCGGTGTCGGTGATCGGCCCCGTGCGCATGGACTACCCCGGCGCGATCGGCGCCGTGCGCGAGGCGGCCCGTGAGCTGTCGCGCTTCGTGGCCGAGGTGTACGACGAGTGAGGCGCGATCCGTACGACGTGATTGGCGTCGCCCCCGACGCGAGCGACGCCGAGATCAAGAAGGCGTTCAGGCGCCTCGCCCGCGAGCTGCACCCTGACGTCAACCGGCACGACCCCGAGGCGGAGGAGAAGTTCAAGGAGGCGGCCGAGGCCTACGAGATCCTCTCCGACTCCGAGCGGCGTGCCACCTACGACCGCTACGGGTTCGAGGGCCTCGACTCGCGCGGCTTCGCCTCCACCGCCCACGGCTTCGGCTCGTTCGCGGACATCTTCGACGCCTTCTTCGGCGGCGACCCGTTCGGCGCCTTCGGCGGCCGAGGCGGCGCCGGTCGCGTGCAGGGCGGCGACGTCGCCGTGGAGGTGGAGGTCACCCTCGAGGAGGCGGCGCGCGGCACCTCCGTGCACGTGGCCTACGACCTGGTGGACGCCTGCGAGCGCTGCGGCGGCAGCCGCGCCGAGCCCGGGTCGGAGGTGCAGACCTGCCGCAACTGCCAGGGCGCCGGCCGCGTGCGGGCGGTCACCCGCACGGCCTTCGGCCAGCTCGTTCGCGAGCACGTGTGCGACGTGTGCGGCGGTGAGGGGCGGGTGCCGTCCGAGCCCTGTACGGCGTGCGGCGGTCGCGGCCGCCGCGCCGTCCGCAAGACGCTCGACGTGGACGTGCCGGCCGGGATCGCCGACGACCAGCGCATGCGGCTGTCCGGCCGGGGCCACGCCGGCGAGCGCGGCGGACCGCCGGGCGACCTCTACGTGGTGGTGCGCGTCACCCCGGACGAGCGGTTCCTGCGCGACGGCAACGATCTCGTCACCGTGGTCGACGTGCCCGCGCCCGCCGCAGCACTTGGCACCACGATCGCCGTCCCGACCCTGGACGGCGACGAGAAGGTCGAGGTGCGCGCCGGCACCCAGCCGGGAACTGTGGTCACGCTGCGCGGGAAGGGCATGCCGTCGATCGGGCGGCGCGGCCGGGGGGACCAGCAGGTGGTGCTGAACGTGGTCATCCCACGCAACCTCACTTCCCGCCAGCGCGAGCTGCTCGACGAGCTGCGCGGGTCGCTCACCGAGGAGAACCTGCGCGAGGCCGAGGACGAGTCGATCCTGGCGAAGGTGAAGCGGGCGCTGCGCTGATCCGTCTCGCCTTCCGAGCGCCCGCCGAGGGGGCCGAGCAGGTGCTCGCCGCGCTGCTCGAGCTGGCCCCCGGTGGCGTCGAGCAGGTCGACCACCCATCGCGCGTGGCGGGCGGCGACGACTTCGTGGAGTACGCGGTCTACGGGGCGCCCGGCGAGCTGCCTTCGTTCCCAGCCGGCGAAGCCGACGTGGGCGGCGTGCAGGTGGTCGTGTGGGGCGAGCCGGTGGCCGACGACTGGGCCGAGCGCTGGAAGCGGTTTCACGAGCCGGTCCTGGTCGGTGACCGCGTCTTCGTGCGCCCGCCGTGGGCCGAGCCCCGGCCGGGAACGCTCGACCTCGTCATCGATCCGGGCCAGGCGTTCGGTACGGGCGCGCATGCCACCACCCGGCTCAGCCTGGAGCTGCTGCTCGACCTCGAGCCGGACGGCTCCTTCGCGGACCTGGGCTGCGGGTCCGGCGTGCTGGCGATCGCCGCGGCCCGGCTCGGCTTCGCGCCGGTGGCCGCCGTGGACAACGAGGCGGCCGCGCTCGAGGCCACACGCACGAACGCGGCGGCGAACGGAGTGGAGCTCGACCGGGTCGAGCGGGTGGACCTGCGCACCCAGAACCCCCCGTCGGCCGACACGGTCGCCGCGAATCTGATGCGCCCTCTGCTCCTGCGCCTGGCGGAGCTTCCGGGGGAGCCGCCCCGGGCGCTGATCCTGTCCGGCGTGCTGGACGAGGAGGCCGGCGAGGTGACGGCGGCATTCGCGCCGCTGCGCGAGCGCCGCCGGCTGTCGGCAGCGGGGTGGAGCGCGCTGCTGCTCTACCGGTAAGGTCGCGCCTCGGTGCCGCTGATCGACCTCTCCGCCCCGATCGAGCCGAGCCCTCCGGACACGCCCGACCCGCTCCGGACGGACATCGAGTTTGCGAACCACGCCGCCGGCGCCGCGCAGGCGGAAGCGCTCTTCGGGCTGCCGGCGCGGCTCCTGCGCGACGGCGAGGGCTGGGCCACGGAGACCCTGACCCGCCTCGGCACGCACAACTCCACCCACGTGGACGCGCCGTGGCATTACAACTCGGCCATCCGCGGCGAGCGGGCCCAGACCATCGACGAGCTGCCGCTCGACTGGTTCCTCGGCGACGGCGTGGTGCTGGACATGACCGCTAAGGCAGACGGCGACGCCGTCGACGTGGAGGACGTGGAGGCCGAGCTCGCACGGGTCGGTCACGAGCTGAAGGAGCTCGACATCGTGCTGGTCCGGACCGGCCGCGACGCCCGATACAAGGACCCTGGCTACATGGCCCTGGGGCCGGGCGTCACCGCGCCGGCCACGCACTGGCTGTGGGAGCGCGGCGTGCGGGTGATGGGCATCGACGCGTGGGGCTGGGATCGCCCCCTGTGGATGCAGGCCCAAGAGGCGATCGAGCGCGACGAGGGCGGGATCTTCTGGGCCGCCCACCAGGCGGACCTGCCCTACTGCCAGATCGAGCGCCTCGTGAACCTGGACCGGCTGCCGCCGACCGGCTTCCGTGTGGCCTGCTTTCCGCTCCGGATCGTGGGGGCGAGCGCAGCGCCGGCCCGCGTGGTGGCGATCACGCCCTGAGCACGGCGACCGCGTAGTTGTCGAAGACCGGATCGCGGCTGACTATGGTCAGGCCCTCGAGCTGCGCCTGCGCGACGAGCATGCGGTCGAAGGGGTCGCGGTGGTGAAGGGGCAAGCGGCCGGCGGCCACCGCGTGGTCGAACGTGACCGCCAGCGGCTCGAATCCGTGCGCGGTTGCCCCCGGCGCGAGATCCACCTCGAGCTCCAGTTTTCCGACTTGGACCTTGATTTCTGCCTCCCAAATGCTGGCGGCACTGACGAGGACCCTGTTCTCAGGGTTACGGATTGCCGCGCCGGCGTCCGGCGCGATCGGCCGGTCGTGCGCCCACCAGATGAGTGTGTGGGTGTCGAGAAGCAGCCTCAATCAAGCAGGCCAAAGTCACGGGCGATCTGCTCGTCGTACTCGTCGAAGTCCGGAGCCATCCACATTCGCCCCTTCGCCCAACCGGGCTCGCGCGGCTTGCGCTCTTCCACGTGCGGCACCAGCTTCGCCACCGGCGTGCCGTTCCGCGCGATCACGATCTCCTCACCCTCCTCCACCTCCTGGAGAAGGCGCGAGAGTTGCGTCTTCGCCTCGTGCACGTTGACGATCTTCATGACTTAGCTAAGTCTAGTCCGATTCGCGGTCGAGAAGCCACAGCGGCTTCTGCGGCCTCCCCACCTACACTTTGGAGCGGATGTCGGTCCTCGAGCAGGTCCAGAGCGACGTCAAGGACGCCATGAAGGCGGGCGAGCGCGAGCGCGTGCACGCGCTCCGCCTGATCGTGTCCGAGCTCCAGAAGGCGGCGAAGGACAACGGCGGCGACGAGATTCAGGTGCTCCAGCGGGAGCGCAAGCGCCGCCTCGAGGCCGCCGAGGCCTACCGCGACGGCGGCCGCACCGGCGCCGCCGAGGCCGAGGAGCGCGAGGCCGAGATCATCACCTCGTACCTGCCCGCGCAGCTCTCGGACGAGGAGCTCGACGCCATCGTCGGTGACGCCGTGGCCGAGTCGGGCGCCAGCTCGCCCGGCGAGATGGGCAAGGTGATGGGGCTGGTAATGCCGAAGGTGCAGGGTCGCGCGGACGGCAAGCGCGTGAGCGCCGCCGTCAGGGAGAAGCTCACCTCGTAGTGCGAGTCCAGCTCGAGCTCCCCAACGACGTCGCCGCCGAGCTCGCGGGGCCGGGAGACCTGGTCATGAAGACGCTCGAGGAGCACCTCGACTGCGAGGTGTTCCTGCGTGGCAACGTGCTCACGCTCGACGGGGACGACGACGAGGTCGGCGTGGCCCGCACCGTCGTCCGCGAGCTCGCCGATCTCGTCCGGCAGGGCCACGAGATCGCGCCGGGCACGATCGAGGCGATCGCCGGCGCGCTCGACCGCCACGAGAGTCCCAGCCGCATCCTCGAGGACGTGGTGTGGCGCCACCGGGGGCTGAAGGTCGCGCCCAAGACCGTCAACCAGAAGCGCTACGTGGACGCCATCCGCTCCCAGACGATCACAGTGGGGATCGGCCCCGCCGGCACCGGCAAGTCGTTCCTGGCAGTGGCGATGGCCGTGGCCGCGCTGTCGCGCCGCGAGGTCAACCGAATCGTCCTGACGCGGCCCGCGGTGGAGGCGGGCGAGCGGCTCGGTTTCCTGCCCGGCGACATCCAGGCGAAGGTCGACCCCTACCTGCGCCCCCTCTTCGACGCTCTATACGACATGCTCGAGCCCGAGCGCGTAAATCAGCACCTCGAGCGCGGCTTGATCGAGATCGCACCGCTCGCTTTTATGCGGGGCCGAACTCTTAATGACGCCTTCATCATCCTCGACGAGGCCCAGAACACCAGCCAAGAGCAGATCAAGATGTTCCTCACCCGGCTCGGCTTCAACTCGAAGATGGTGGTGACCGGCGACATCACGCAGGTCGACCTGCCGCGCGACCAGTCCTCCGGCCTGGTGGTGATCGGCGACATCCTCGCCGACGTCGAGGGGATCGAATTCGTGCGCTTCGGCGGCGAGGACGTGGTCCGTCACAAGCTGGTCCAGCGGATCGTGGCCGCGTACAACGAGTACGCGGAGAAGCAGGCGCCCGCGCTGCGGGCACCGCGGCGCCAGCAGCACGGAAGCTGATCCAGCTCGATCTCATCGACGCGCCCGAGCACCTCCGCGCGCCCGCGCTCGCGGCGCTCCAGGCGGCCGGCGTCGACAACGGCCACCTGGCCATCCAGCTAGTCGGCGAGGATCGCATCCGGACGCTCAACCGCGAACACCGGGGCCGCGACCGTCCCACCGACGTGCTCTCCTTCCCGGTCGACGAGCGCGGCCCCGCCAACGGCCCGCGTGAGCTCGGAGACGTGGTGATCTGCCCTGAGCACACCCAGGACCTCGCCGAGGCGGTCGTTCACGGTGTGCTTCACCTTTGCGGTTACGACCACGAGACAGACGGCGGGGAGATGCTCGCCCTCCAGGACGAGATCAGTGAGAAGCTGTGACGCGCTCGGGCTTCGTCGCGCTTGCGGGCCGCCCGAACACGGGCAAGTCGACGCTGGTCAACCGCATCGTCGGCGGCAAGGTCGCCATCGTGTCGGACAAGCCGCAGACCACCCGGCGCGAGATCCGCGGCATAGCCACCGGGCCGGACTGGCAGCTCGTGCTCGTGGATCTGCCCGGAGTGCAGCGTCCGCGTGACGCGCTCACCGAGCGCATGCAGCGCAGCGTGGAGCGCGGCCTTGCCGACGCCGACGCCGTCCTGTTCGTGCTGAACGGCGAGCAGCGCATCGGTCCCGGCGACCGCTTCATAGCCGAGGCGATCAGGCGCGCAGGGGTGCCGGCCGTGACCGCCCTCAACAAGGTCGACCGGCTCGACAAGCCGGGCACCGTCAAGGCCCTGGCCGAAGCGGCCGGTCTCGACGTGCCTGGAGACATCTTCCCCGTCAGCGCGCGCACGGGCGCCGGCGTGGGGCCGCTCGTGGAGGGGCTCGCCGAGCTGCTCCCCGAGGGGCCCTTCCTGTACCCGCCCGAGGACAAGAGCGACCTGTCTGAGGAGGTGCGCCTCGCCGAGCTGGTGCGCGAGCAGGTCCTGCTCCGCACGCGCGAGGAGCTTCCGCACGCGGTCGAGGTGGAGGTGGACGAGCTCGAGGAGCGCGAGGACGGGCTGCTCGTCATCCACGCCCGTGTATGGGCCGAGACCGAGTCCCAGAAGGGGATTCTCGTAGGCTCAGGCGGGCGGATGGTGAAGGCGATCGGCACGGCGGCGCGCCGCGAGATCGAGTCGACACTCGGGCGCCGGGTCCACCTCGACCTGCGCGTACGGGTGCGCCGGGGGTGGCGGCGCGACGAGGGGCTGCTCGACCGGTTGGGGATCGAGTGAGCGGCGGGGCGATGGAGCGCATCCTGGCCCACCTGCGGAGGGCCGACGAGCTGGCCGTGGACGAGGTGGCGCCGACCGGTCACGGCAAGGCGCTCCTCACTCCGAGCCTGCCCCTCGTGTGGGCCCTGAACGCGGTGTACGTGGAGGACCCCTCCCCCGGCGCGGAGACGCTGGCAGAGGAGGCGGAGGAGGTCCTGGGCCATGCGGGGCATCGCAAGCTGCTCGTGGACGATCCGAGCCAGGGCGCGCGGCTCGCCCCGGCCCTCGCGGCCGACGGCTGGAACGTCTACCAGCTGCTAGTGATGGTCCGCGACCGGCCGGCGGAGCGGCCCGCCCGCGCCCGCGCCGGCGCCGAGGTGGACCGCGCGACCGGCGCCGCCACGCTGGCGGCGTTCAGGCGCGAGCAGCCGTTCGGCTGGCAGGAGACGGCCGTGGAGCAACTGGCCGCGATGGACGAGCGCTACGCCCGCGCCAGCCGCGCGCGCGACTTTGCCGCGCCACCCGCGGATCCGGCCTGCGCCTGCCGGCTGTACACGTCCAACGGCCTCGCCCAGGTGGACGAGGTGGGCACCCTCGAGGCGCGGCGCAACCAGGGCCATGCCAGCGCCGCGGTGCTCGCCGCCGCGGAGACCGCGGCGGCCGAGGGATGCGACCCCGTCTTCCTGCTGACGGACGCCGCGGACTGGCCGCAGGGCTGGTACCGGCGGCTCGGGTTCAGCCCGATCGGTTCGCTCTACGAGTTCCTGAAGCTGCCACTCGGCAGCCCCAGGCCATGAGGGCACGCGAAGCGTGCGGTTACGGCGACTGGAGGTCGCCTGTCGTCTCAGGACGCGGGGCGGGACGCCCCGCGGAGGTAATCGAAAGTGGAGTTGTTTCCCTGCATAGTCCAGGACGCCCGGACCGGCGAGGTCCTCACCCTCGCCTACGTGAACGACGACTCGCTCGCGCGCACGCGCGAGACAGGGGAGATGTGGTTCTGGTCGCGCTCGCGCGACGAGCTCTGGCACAAGGGCGAGACCTCCGGCAACGTGCAGCGCGTGCGGGCGATCCGCTACGACTGCGACAACGATGCGTTCGTCGCGCTGGTGGAGCCTGCCGGGCCGGCCTGCCACACCGGCGAGCGCACGTGCTTCCACCGCGGCGAGATGGACGCGCAGCCCGCCGAGGCCCTCCCGGCGCTCGAGCGCACGATCGAGGAGCGCCGCTCCGCCGATCCCGCCGACAGCTACACAGCCGCGCTGCTTGCCGAGCCGGAGCGCCTCGGCGACAAGGTCCGGGAGGAGGCAGAGGAGGTGGCGCTCGCGGCGCGGGAGGAGTCCGATCAGCGGGTCGCCGAGGAGGCCGCCGACGTGCTCTACCACCTGACTGTGCTGCTCGCGGAGCGCGGCCTCAGCCTCGCTGACGCCTACGACGTGCTCAATGACCGTCGCCGTTGACCTAGAGCTCACGCCGGGCCGCGACCGGGTCCGCGAGCTGGCGCGCGAGCACAACCTCGTGCCGCTGCGGCACACCTTCATCGCCGACTGCGAGACCCCGGTCTCGGCCTACCTCAAGCTGCGCGGCGACGGGCCGTCGTTCCTGCTCGAGTCGGCCGAGCAGGGCCAGCGGGTTGGGCGCTGGTCCTTCCTGGGCTTCCGCCCGCGGGCGACGATCCGGATGGCGCTCGGCGACCACCCGGACCCGTACACGGCCGTCGCCGAGGAGATGGCGCGCTACCGGATCGCAGCGCTCGAGGGACTTCCGCCGTTCGCGGGAGGGGCGGTCGGCCTGTTCGGCTACGACCTCGTGCGGAGTGCCGAGCCCACGGTCGGGCTTCCCAACCCGGACGAGGCCGGCATCCCCGACCTGGCGCTGATGATCACCGACCTGATGGTGGCCTTCGACCACCTGCGCCACGAGGTGACCGTGCTGGCCAACGTGTTCGTGGAGGACGATCTGGAGCGCGCCTACGACAAGGCCGCGGCGGCGATCGCCGACGTGAAGGAGCGGCTGGCCGGCCCGGTGCCGCAGCTCGGCTCCGGCATCCAGGAGCCGCCCGAGTTCTACTCCAACCTCGGCCGCGACGGCTACGGCGCCGCGGTGGAGCGCGCGGTCGAGTACATCCACGCCGGCGACGCCTACCAGGTGGTGCCCTCCCAGCGCTGGACCGCGAACTGCCCGGTCGAGGCCTTCTCGATCTACCGCGGCCTGCGCGCCATCAACCCGAGCCCGTACATGTACTTCCTCGACTTCGAGGACTTTCAGATCGCGGGCGCCTCGCCGGAGTCGCTCATAACTGTGGGGGCCCGCCACGTGGAAATGCGGCCCATCGCCGGCACCCGGCCGCGCGCCGGGTCCGACGACCTCGTCGCCGGGGAGCTGCTCGCCGACGACAAGGAACGCGCGGAGCACGTGATGCTGGTCGACCTCGGGCGCAACGATCTCGGCCGGGTGTGCGAGTACGGCAGCGTCGCGGTCGACGAGCTCATGGGCATCGAGATCTACTCGCACGTCATCCACATCGTCTCGTCAGTGTCCGGGAAGCTGCGTGAGGGGGTGACGCCGATGGATGCGCTGCGCGCCACGTTGCCGGCCGGCACGCTCTCGGGCGCGCCGAAGATCCGGGCGATGCAGATCATCGACGAGCTGGAGCCCGTCAAGCGGGGGCCGTACGGCGGAGCGGTCGGCTATCTGTCGTACACGGGCGATCTCGACACCTGCATCTACATCCGCTCGGCACTCGTCCGCGACGGCAAGGCCTACGTTCAGGCCGGCGCGGGCATCGTCGCCGACTCCCACGCCGCGTATGAAACGGATGAGTCCACGGCCAAGGCCGGTGCGGTCTTCGACGCGATCCGCCTCGCCTGCGCACAGAGGGAGTGGGCGTGAAGGTCCTTGTCGTCGACAACTACGACTCCTTCACCTACAACCTCGTCCAGTACCTGGGCGAGCTGGGGGCCGAGGTCGAGGTGCTGCGCAACGACGTCACCGACCTGCTCGACCGGCGGCCCGACCGGTTGATCGTCTCGCCCGGCCCGCGCACCCCGAACGAGGCCGGGCTCTCGATGCGGGCCGTGCGCGGCTTCGGCGAGCGCGGCACGCCGGTGCTGGGCGTGTGCCTGGGACACCAGTCGCTCGCGCAGGAGTTCGGCGGGAAAGTTGTGCGGGGTGAACCCGTGCACGGCAAGACCGCCGTGATGGAGCACGACGGCAGGACGATCTACGCTGGCCTCGAATCCCCGCTCGTGGTGGGGCGCTATCACTCGCTCGTCGTGGAGCCGGAGGCACTGCCGGACGACCTCGAGGTGTCGGCGCGGGCGGGCGACGTGATCATGGGCCTGCGCCACCGCGAGCTGCCGGTAGAGGGCGTGCAGTTCCACCCAGAGTCGGTGCTGACGCCGGAGGGGAAGCACATGCTGCGGAATTTCCTGGCGTGAGCAACCCCGTGCTCACGAGGGCGATCGACCGGGTCGCCTCGGGGGAGGATCTGTCGGCCGACGAAGCCGCGCTCGTCCTGCGGGAGGTGATGGAGGGCGGCGCGTCCGAGGCCGAGACGGCGGGCTTCCTGATGGCCCTGCGCACGAAGGGCGAGACAGTCCACGAGATCGCCGGGCTCGCGGCGACCATGCGCGCGCTGGCCCTCCCGGTGGAGGCCGGCGGCGAGCTGGTGGACACCGCGGGCACCGGCGGCGGCCGGCCCACCTTCAACGTGTCCACGACGGCGGCCTTCGTGGCGACGGGTGCGGGCTGCCGGGTGGCGAAGCACGGCAACCGCTCGGCCACCAGCCAGTGCGGCTCGGCCGACGTGCTCGAGGCGCTCGGCGCGCGGATCGACCTCGAGCCCGGCGAGGTGGCCCGCTGCATCGACGCTGTCGGGTTCGGCTTCATGTTCGCCCCGAAGCACCACTCGGCGATGAGGTACGTGGTGCCGGTGCGCAAGGCGCTCGGCGTGCGCACGATTTTCAACTTCCTCGGTCCACTGACCAACCCTGCCGGCGCGCGCCGCCAGGTGATCGGCGTGGCCGACCCCACGAAGATCGAGACGATGGCGGGGGCCCTGGGGGAGCTCGGGACCGACAGGGCCCTGGTAGTGTCGAGCGCCGATGGCCTGGACGAGTTCTCGGTCTCGGGCGCGACCCGGGTGGTGGAGCTGAGGGAAGGCCGGCTCTCCACCTACGAGGTGACGCCGCAGGAGGTCGGGCTGGAGGCGGCCGCGGACGGTGCGGTGGGCGCGGGCACGCCCGAGCAGAACGCGCGTGTGTTGCGCGGCGTGCTCGCCGGCGAGCGCGGCACCGAGCGCGCGCTGGCGGTGCTGAACGCGGCCGCGGCGATCTACGTGGGCGGCCGTGCCGAATCGCTGAGCGAGGGCGTCGGGCGTGCCGAGGAGTCGATCGACTCGGGTGCGGCCACGGCGACGCTCGACAAGTACCTGGACTTCACCCGATGAGCTTCAGATGCTCACTCCCTCGCCTCTGGCGCGCCTCGGCGGAGGCTCGGTCGTGAGCATCCGGCTCGAGGAGCTCGTCAGCGCGACCCGCGAGGCGCTCCACGCGCGCAAGCGCGAGCGCTCGATCTCCGAGCTCGAGCGCGAGGCGGGCGCCCAGCCCGAGGGGCGCCCCTTCTACGAGGCGCTGGCGCGGCCCGGCACTTCGCTGATCGCCGAGCACAAGCGCCGCTCGCCCTCGGCGGGCACGATTCGCGAGGGGGTGCAGTGCGCCGACGTGGTCCGCGCTTACGACCGCGGCGGCGCCGCGGCCGTGTCGGTGCTCACGGAGGAGGCCCACTTCGGCGGCTCGCTGGCCGACCTCCGCGAAGCCAGGGCCGCCACGGAGCTGCCGATCCTCCGCAAGGACTTCACGATCGACCCGTACCAGCTCTACGAGTCCAAGGCGGGGGGCGCCGACGCCGTGCTGCTCGTAGTCGGGTCGGTCGAGCCCGAGGAGCTGGCCGCGCTCTACCGCGAGGCGTACGCGCTCGACCTCGACCCGATCGTCGAGGTCCATCGCGAGGAAGACCTGGACGTGGCGCTCGAGATCGACGCCGACGTGCTCGGCATAAACAACCGCAACCTCGAGGACTTCAGCGTCGACATCCAGCGCACCTTCGACCTGCTCGCCGACGTGCCCGCCGGCAAGGTCGTGGTCTCGGAGTCGGGCATCGAGTATCGCGAGCAGATCGAGGAGCTGGAGCAGGTCGGGGTGGACGCGGTGCTCGTCGGCGAGGTGCTGATGCGCGCGCCGGATACCGAGGCGGCGGTGCGGGAGCTGACCCGGTCCGAGGAACCGACCCAGGCTTAGGAGCGTAGTCCCTACCATGGTGCTGCATGGCGACCGTCCCTGAGCTCGATCCGTCGCAGGTCGAGGAGCTCGGCACGCGCCTTCGCGAGAACATCGCGCGGGCCGTCAAGGCTCCCGATCAGGTGCTTCGGGACGTGCTCGTGGCGATGTTCGCCGAGGGCCACGTGCTGATCGAGGACTACCCCGGCGTGGGCAAGACGGCACTCGCGCGGGCGCTCGCCCGCTCCGTCGACGCGGAGTACGCGCGCGTGCAGTGCACGGCCGACCTGCTGCCGGCCGACGTCGTCGGCACCAACGTCTACAACCAGCGCGAGAACCGCTTCGAGTTCCGCCCCGGTCCCGTGTTCGCGAACGTGGTTCTGGTCGACGAGGTCAACCGTGCCTCCCCCAAGACGCAGTCGGGGCTGCTCGAGTGCATGCAGGAACGCCACGTGACCGTGGACAAGCACACCCACGAGCTCGCCCGCCCGTTCCTCGTGGTCGCGACGCAGAACCCCGTCGAGTACGAGGGCACCTACCCGCTGCCCGAGGCTCAGCTCGACCGCTTCATGGTGCGGGTGTCGCTCGGCTATCCCACGACACAGCAGGAGAGCGACATGCTCCTCGACCACGCCGAGCGCGACCGGGTGCTCGACCTCGAGCCGGTGGCCGAGGTGGCCGAGGTGCTCTCCGCTCAGTCCGCGGCGGCCGCGGTGCACGGCAGCGAGGCGCTCCGCCGCTACGTGGTGGCGATCCTCGACGCCACGCGCGCCGACCCGCGAGTTGATCTCGGCGCGTCCCCCCGCGCAGGCCTGATGCTCTTCCGCGCCGCGAAGGCCGTGGCCGCCCTCGACGGCCGCGACCACGCCCTCCCCGACGACGTGCAGGCGCTCGCCGGCTCTGTGCTCACCCACCGTCTGCTGCTCGGCCCCGGGTCGGGACCACAGGAGCGCGCCGCGGTCGTGCGCGACGCGCTGGAGCGAGTTCCCGCGCTTTAATCATGCTCGTCCGCCCGCTCGCCACCGCCGCGCTCGGGCTGGCCCTCTGTTTTGCGGGTGCGACGTTCGACTCGGTGTCGCTCTACGTGCCCGGCGTGGCCCTGTTCGCGATCGCGGTCGGGTCCACCGCGTGGGTGCTGCTCGCGGCCAAGGGCGCCCGGATCGTGCGCCAGGCGGGGCCGCACAAGGTGCTGGAGGACGAGCCCTACCCGATCAGGATCGAGGTCACCTCGGGCGTGCTGCCGCCGCCCGGCGGCGAGCTTGTGGAGCCGCTGCTCGGGTGGCCCATCTCGATCGCCGGGCGCTGGTCGCGGCGCGTGCGGATCAACGTGCGCTTCGGGCGCCGCGGACGCCGCGTGCTCGAGCCGGGGCGACTCGTGATCCGAGACCCGCTCAGGCTCTTCTCGCGCGAGCTGGTCGACCGCGGCGGGGAGGAGGTCCTCGTCCTTCCGCGGATCGAGCCGGTCACCGCGCCGGGCGGCGGCGGCGCCGGCGCGGGGGAGCAGGGCGGCCGGGGCATCGACCCCGGCGTGATGGGCCGCCGCCTCGACGCCTCGCTCGCCGAGCTCGAGATCGACGGCCTTCGCCCCTACCGCGAGGGCGCCCCCGCGTCGCGCATCCACTGGCCCACCGTCGCGCGGACTGGCGACATCCTCGAGCGGCGGCTCGTCGCCGAGCTCGACGCGGCGCCGCTGATCGTGATGGACCCGTCCGCCCCGTCGGGCGAGGAGGAACTCGACATGGCGGTGCGGGCCGCGGCGTCCCTGTGCGTGCACCTGGCGCGCGCGGGCGGCTGCGCCGTTCTGCTCGCGGGCGAGCGGCGCCCGATCGAGATCGCGCACGACATGGGCGCCTGGCCGGCGATCCACGTGAGGCTGGCGCTGGTGGAGCCGGGCCCGCCCCCGAGCTCCGCCTCGCTCGGCCCGCGCGGCGGGGCTGTCGTATGGGTCACCGGCGCCGACCTGCGTCGCGCGCCGCGCGCGCTGGAGCGGCTCCCGGCGGGCGCGCGCCTGCTCGTGTCCCCCTCGGCGCTGCCCGGGGTAAAGCCCCTGTTCGAGGTGGCCGGCTGCACCGGCTGCCTGGTCGAGCGGGTGCGGCGGAGCGTGGCGGCATGAGCGGCACGCTTCGGCCCGCCGCGGCCACCGCCGGCGCGCCGTCCTCGGCTGCGGGGTCCCGCGCCTCGGACGCCGCCCTGGCCCCCGGGACACGCGTCGCGCTCATCCGGCTCGCCACGTTCGGGGCGCTCGCATTGTTCGGCGCCGCACACTGGGCGGCGCTCGTCGAGGCCTGGTCGTTCGGCCGCACCCTGCTCGTGGTGCTCGTCGCCGTGGGCGGGGGCGCCGTGCTCGTGCTGCTCGGCACGGCGTCCACTGACCGGGTCCTCACCCGGGCACTCGGCGGCCGCCCCCGAGGCGCCCGGGCCGTGATCGTCGGGCTGGCGTTGCTCACCGGGTTCGCGACCCTCTGCCTCGGGCTTGGCGCGGCCGGCCTGCCCCTGCGGCTGCTCGGCCCCGAGAACTGGGCCGAGCTCACCGACGGGCTCGACCGCGGGCTCGGCGGCGTGGAGGGCGTCAACTGGCCCTACCAAGGCGAGGACTGGTGGATCCGCCAGACGATCCTGCTCGGCGCTCCCTTCCTGCTCGCGATCGCCGCGACGCTCGCATTCTTCCCGACTCGCCGGGGCTCCTCGCTCTTCCGCGCCGCGGGCCTCGTGGTCCTGCTCATCCTTTACGGGACCTCGGTCACCGAGCACGATCCGGGCGAGCCGCTCATGCGCGGCCTCGTGCTGCTCGTGCTGGTGGCCGCCTGGCTGTGGCTTCCGCGGCTCGGCGCGCGCGAGGCGGCGGCCGGCGCCGCCGTGGTCGTCGCGCTCGGCGTGCTCTCGCTCCCGCCGGCGGCGGCGCTGGACGCGGAGGACCCGTGGTGGGACTACCGCGCGTGGAACTGGTTCGGGGGCGGCTCGCCGATCACGTTCAACTGGGATCACGAGTACGGGCCGCTCGACTGGCCGCGCGACGGGACCACGCTTCTCAACATCCGGTCCGACCGGCCGCACTACTGGAAGGCGGAGACGCTCGACGGGTTCGACGGATTCCGCTGGGTGCGCACGCCGGACACCGAGACCCCCGACCAGCTCGCCGAGCTTCCCCCCTACTTCGGGTTCAACCAGGGACCGACTTGGAACCTCCGCGAGTACAACGAGCGCTGGGATGAGGAGATCGAGGTGACCGTACGCTCGCTGACCAGCGAGCTGATCGTGGGGGCGGGGACCACCTATGAGGTTGACGGGCCGCGGGTCTCGTACACCGCGGACGGCACCACGCGCCTGCTGGGCGATCCGCTCGAGGAGGGCGACTCGTACACGGTCCACGCCTACGCGCCGGACCCGAGCCGCGGGCTGATGCGTCGCTCCACCAAGGACGGCTACGCCGGCTACTACAGCCGGTATACGCGCATCTTCCTGCCGGGCCCCGGCGAGTCCGCCACCGAGGGCGTCGGGCTGCAGGGCGACGCAGGGCGAACCGAGGCGATCGAGCTGCGCGAGTCGGTGACCGTTCCGCTCAAGAACGAGGTCCTGGGCGACGGCGGCTACGCCGACCAGGTCCTTCGGGACTCGAAGTACGCCCGCGTGTACGACCTGGCGCTCGAGTGGACGGCGGACGCGAGGACGCCCTACGACGCGGTCAAGGCGATCGAGACCCGGCTGCAGGAGGAGTACGACTACTCGGAGCGGGTGCCGACCCGCCCGCTCCCGCTCGAGGGCTTCCTGTTCGAGGAGCGGCGCGGCTACTGCCAGCAGTTCTCCGGAGCGATGGCGCTGATGCTGCGGATGATCGGCGTCCCGGCGCGGGTCGCGGCCGGCTTCTCGCCCGGCTCCTACAACCGCGACACCCGCGAGTACCGCGTCCGCGACCTGGACGCGCACTCGTGGGTCGAGGTCTACTTCACGGGCATAGGCTGGGTGCCGTTTGATCCCACGCCGATCCGCGCTCCCGCGGAGTCGCAGTCGTCTGGGATTCTGGCCACCAGCGCGGCGCGCGGGGACGCCGGCGAGGTGGCCAACCCACGCGGCGGCGTGGCCGCGTCGGAGCGCGGCACCGACCTCGGCGGCCAGCTCGCGGATGAGGGCGGCGCCGGCTGGATCCTGCAAGTGCTCGCGCTGATCGCGCTGGCGGCGATGGCGGCGCTGGCCGTGACCGTGGTCCTGCGCGTGCGGGCCCGGCGCGGGCTCACCCCGGAGCAGCTGGCCGAGGCGCAGCTCGCCGAGCTGCGCCGCGCGCTCGCTCGGCTCGACTGGGAGGTGCCCGCGGCCACCACGCTGCTGGGCCTCGAGCGACGCCTGGGACGCGCGGCGGGTCCGGAGTCCGCCCGCTACGCCGCCGGCCTTCGGGCGCACCGCTACGACCCGCGCGCACCGCAGGCGCCGGGCTCGCCCGAGCGCCGCGCCCTGCGCCGCGAGCTGGGCTCCCGGTCGGGCCTCGCCGGCCGGCTGCGGGCTCTCCTGGCCATCCCGCCGGGCGGCCCGCGCCCGGCATAGAGAAGAGCCATCGCCTCCAGAGCCACGTTTACACAGCACTAAGGTTTCGCCTCTACAAACTTAGGCATGACCCCCGTGATGTCTCCTGAGAAGCAGCGAACCTTCCCGTCCACCCTCGTCGCCGGAGTCCTCGGTGGCCTCATCGTGCTGGTGTGTGGCGCCGTGCTGATCGCGACAGACGTGATCGAGACCGGCGACTCCAGGACCGTGGTCCGCGAACAGGCTCCGATCTCACAGCCGGCGTCCGATCCCAGCGCGGGCGGGGGTCGAACGGTTCAGGACATCTACCGCGTCGAGGGCCCCGGCGTGGCCTTCATTCAGGCCGAGGGCGTGAGCGACTCCTCCGTGTTCGGTCAGGAGGGGGGCACGGCCACCGGCTCCGGCTTCGTCGTCGACGAGGACGGCACCATCCTCACGAACGCCCACGTGGTCGAGGGCGCCGACCAGGTCACGGTCAGCTTCGAGGAGGGGGGCGAGTCGATCGACGCCGAGGTCAAGGGCGTGGACCCCGACACCGATCTCGCGGTGCTGAAGATCGACCCGGGCGAGGTGAAGGACCTGACGGTGCTGCCGCTGGGCGACTCGTCCGACCTCGAGGTGGGTGACCCCGTCGTCGCGATCGGCAACCCCTTCGGCCTTCAGCGCACCGTCACCACAGGAATCGTGTCCGCGCTCCAGCGCCAGATCGACGCCCCGAGCGGCTTCTCGATCAGCAACGTGATCCAGACCGACGCGTCGATCAACCCGGGCAACTCGGGCGGTCCGCTGCTCGACGCCCAGGGCCGCGTGATCGGCATCAACTCTCAGATCGCCACCGGGGGCGGCCAGGGCTCCGTGGGCATCGGCTTCGCGGTGCCGGTCAACACGGCCAAGGACCTGCTGCCGGACCTGCGCGCGGGCGAGGAGATCGAGCGCGCCTACCTCGGCGTGTCGATGGCCACGGTGAACGAGGATGTCGCGAACGAGGCCGACCTCCCGGTCGACTCGGGCGCGCTCGTGGACAGCGTCGAAGACGGCACCCCGGCGGACCGCGCCGGCCTGCGCGGCTCCGAGATCGACGAGCTGTCAGGCGAGGTCAGCCAGGCGGGCGACCTGATCGTGTCGATCGACGGCGAGCCGGTCAGGAGCGCCGACGACGTGGTGTCGGCGGTGGCCGGCAAGCAGCCCGGCGACACGGTCGAGCTCGAGATCTACCGCGGCGACGCCAAGCGCACCGTGAGCGTGGAGCTTGGCGAGCGGCCCGCGGCGCTCGGCGGCGGGACGCAGCCGCAGGGCGAGGAGGAGCCGCTCATCCCGCTGCCGTAAGGCGAGCATGACCGGGGGCTCACGCCCCCGGACCCCCGATTGATGCCTGGCCGGTCTAGCCTTACTCGCCGGTGACCACCCGCGTCAAGATCTGCGGCGTGACAGACCCGGCGGACGCCCGCCGGGTCGCCGACCTGGGCGCCTGGGCGCTGGGCATGATCTTCTGGCCCGACAGCCCGCGCGCCTGTGCGCGGGAGGACGCCGAGGCGATCGGCGCCGAGCTCCATCGCCGCCTCGAGTTGGTGGGCGTGTTCGTGAACGCTCCACTCGACGAGGTGGCTGCGACGGCCGACGTGTGCCGCCTCTCGATGCTCCAGCTGCACGGCGACGAGGGGCCCGCGTACTGCCAGGAGGCCGCCCGCCGGACCGGCGCCAAGGTAATGAAGGCCGCGCGCGTGCGCGATCCCGCCCAGGTCCATGACCTGCAGCGGTTCAGCACCGACTACCACCTGCTGGACGCGTACTCGCCGCGGAGCCCCGGCGGAACCGGGGAGAGCTTCGACTGGGAGCTGGCCCGCCTCCACCCGCGCCGGCCGCCGGTGGTGCTGTCCGGGGGGCTCACGGCAGACAACGTGGGCACGGCGATCGAGGTGGGGCGCCCCTTCGCGGTGGACGTCGCGAGCGGGACCGAGGCCGCGCCGGGGCGCAAGGACCCGGCCAAGCTGAAGGCCTTCATCGGGGCGGTCGCGGCGACCGACGAGCGGCTCGGGGCCGCCGCGTGAGCGCGCCCGGGATCGAGCGGCGCTTTGGCCCGTATGGCGGCCGCTACGTGCCCGAGACGCTGATCGCGGCGCTCGACGAGCTCGAGCGGGAGTGGATCGCCGCCCGCTCCGACCCCGCCTTCACCGGCGAGCTCGCCCGGCTGCTGCGGGACTACGTCGGGCGGCCGACGCCTTTGTATCGAGCCGGGCGGCTGTCGCAGGCGGTTGGCGGGGAGGTGTGGCTGAAGCGCGAGGACCTCACCCACACCGGCTCCCACAAGGTCAACAACGCGGTCGGCCAGGCGCTGCTGGCCGCGCGCATGGGCAAGCCGCGCGTGATCGCCGAGACCGGCGCCGGCCAGCACGGGGTGGCGGCGGCCACGGCGTGCGCGCTGCTCGGGCTCGAGTGCATCGTGTACATGGGCACCGAGGACATGCGACGGCAGCGGCCGAACGTGGAGCGGATGGGGCTGCTCGGGGCGGGCGTGGTGGGCGTGGAGGCGGGGGCCCGCACGCTGAAGGAGGCCGTGTCGGCCGCGATCCGGGACTGGGTCACGAACGTCGAGTCGACTCACTACATCATCGGCTCCGCGGTCGGTCCGGCCCCCTACCCGGCGCTTGTGCGGGACCTCCAGCGCACGATCGGCGACGAGGCCCGCTCGCAGCTGCTCGAGGCGGCCGGGCGGCTGCCGGACCGCGTGCTCGCGTGCGTGGGCGGCGGCTCGAACGCGATCGGCACGTTCGCCGGGTTCGTCGACGACGCCGGGGTCGAGTTGATCGGGGTCGAGGCGGCGGGGGAGGGCCTGCACACGCTTCGCCATTCGGCGCCGCTCACCACCGGGGCGCGCGGCGTCCTGCACGGGGCGATGTCGGCCGTGCTCCAGGACGAGGAGGGACAGATCCTCGAGGCGCACTCGGTGTCGGCCGGGCTCGACTACCCGGGCGTGGGGCCGGAGCACGCGTTCCTGCGCGACAGCGGCCGGGCCCGCTACGTGGCGGTGAGCGACGCCGAGGCGCTCGCGGCGTTCCGTCAGGTCAGCGAGCTCGAGGGGATCCTGCCCGCGCTGGAGCCGGCGCACGCGCTGGCGTGGCTGATGGCGAACCCGTCCGAAGGCGTGCACCTCGTCACGCTCTCCGGCCGCGGCGACAAGGACCTGGCCGAGGTCTTGGCGCTCTCGGAGGGCGCCGGCGGAACGGGGCGGCGCGAAGGAGAGCCCGGGGCGTGAGCGTCGCCGCGACGGGCATCGACCGCATCGCGGTCGCATTCGCCTCCCACGCCAAGCGCGCCGCGTTGATGCCGTACCTGATGGGAGGCCATCCCGGGTTCGACGCGTCCGTCGACGCGGGGCTCGCAGCCGTGGAGGCCGGAGCCGACCTGATCGAGCTCGGCATCCCGTTCTCGGACCCGCTCGCCGACGGTCCCGTGATCCACGCCGCGGCCACCGAGGCGCTGGAGAGCGGCGCGACCCCGCACGGCGTGCTCCGCGTGTGCGAGCGGCTGGCCAAGCGAGTGCCGGTCGTGCTGCTGGTGTACGTGAACGTGGTGATGTCCGCCGGCGCCGAGGCGTTCGCGCTGCGCGCCGCGGCCGCCGGGGCATCCGGCCTGATCGTGCCGGACCTGCCTCACGACGAGGCGGCCGAGGTGCGCGCCGCGTGCGACGCCGAGGGTCTCGCCCTGGTGCCGCTGGTTGCGCCGACGAGCACACCCGAGCGCGTGGCCTCGATCGGCGCGGACGCCCGCGGCTTCGTCTACACCGTGTCGGTCACCGGAACGACGGGCGAGCGGGAAGAGCTCGCTCCCCGGCTGGCGAAGACGGTGGCCGGCGTGCGTGGCGCAACCGAGCTGCCGGTGGCGGTGGGCTTCGGGATCTCGACGGCGTCGCAGGCCCGCGCCGTGGCCGACATGGCGGACGGGGTGGTCGTGGGCAGCCGCGTGGTGCGGGCCTCGGCCGAGGGCGGCCCTCGGGCAGTGGGCGCCCTGATCGAGGAGCTGGCCGAAGCGCTGCGCTGACGAGCTGCGAAGCGGGCCCCGGGGCGACCCTTCGCGCCCACCTCCGCGCGGGCCGCGAGTCCGTCCTCGGGGCCCAGGATCGCTGGTAGGGTGGCGCCACAATGGCCGAGGCAGAGACCACCAACGGCACGGACGCCACCGAGACGGAGGCCGAGGCCAAGCCCCGGCGCCGGACCCCGCGGCGCAAGGCAACCGAGGCGCACGCGCGCAGCTACTTCGAGGCGCTCTCGAACCGAGATGCCGAGGCGATGGCCGCCCACTGGCGCGAGGACGGAGTGGACGACATCGTCCCGCTCGGCCCGCTCCGCGGAACGGAGGAGATGGTCGCCTTCTTCAAGGAGCTTTTTGCTGCCGTGCCGGACATCGAGACGACCGTGACCCGGGTGACAGCCGCGGAGACCCAGGCGGCGGTGGAGTGGCGGATCACCGGCAACTTCACCGGCGTCCCCTTCCAGGGCATAGACCCCACCGGCCGGCGCGTGGACATCCGCGGTCTCGACCTGCTCGAGATCGAGGACGGCAAGATCGTGGGCAACACGGCCTATTACGACGGCATGAGCTTCGCCCGCCAGATCGGCCTGATGCCGCCCGAGAACTCGAGCGCCGAGAACGCCATGAAGAGCGCGTTCAACGCCTCCACGAAGGTGCGCCGCGCCGTCGCCGACTGGAGATCCTCCCGGTGATCGTGCTGGTTGCGCTCACGATCGGGCTGGTCTGGTGGATCGCCGCGTGGGCGTTCGGCATCAAGGCCTTCGACGCCTTCCTGCTCACCATGTTCCTGGTCGTCAGCGCCGCCGCCTACATGCTCGTGAAGCCCTTTCTCGATCAGATGCTCGGCCGGGAGGCCGCCTCCTTCGAGGAGCGGGGCGCCCGCTAGCGATAGCCTCATCTCGCTCCGGTGCGCTCCGGGCGGGCCCGTCTCCGCCGGCGGTTCTGGGGCGGGGTGAGAGGGGGTGGCCCCCGAGGTGCTGCGCAAACCGTTCGCGCACGCAGGTCCCCCGTTCGGGTGGCCCGGACGTGCATAACCTCCCGAACGCGCCGTTCGGCAGCCGCGCCCGGGAGGTTTTGACCGTCTACCGACCAAAACCTCCCGCGCTCGCCAGCGACGGCGGCAGGCGTGAGGTTTTCCACGTCTCGCGCCCGCTAGCCGAACAAGGCAGCCGCGGCCGCGTACTCCTCGGGCGGGACGAGGCGCAGCTTCGTGACCGCCTCGTCCAGGGCCACCAGCTCGATGCGCGTGCTGATCAGGGCCGGCATCACGCCCCAGCGGCGGTCGTGCGCGGCGTCGATCGCGGCCAGCCCGAGGCGGGTGGCGAGCACGCGGTCGAAGGCGGTTGGCGTGCCGCCGCGCTGGATGTGCCCCAGCACGGTCGCGCGGGTGTCGAACCCCGTGCGCTCGCCGAGCTCGCGCTCGAGCAGCTGGCCGATGCCGCCCAGCCGCTCGTGCCCGAACTCGTCCCGGGCGCCGCTGATCACCTCGAGCGTGCCCTCGCGGGGCGTCGCCCCCTCGGCCACCACCACGATCGAGAAAAAGCGGCCGCGGGAGTGCCGGCGCCGGATCAGGCGGACGACCTCCTCGATGTCGAAGGGCCGCTCCGGGATGAGGATCACGTCGGCGCCGCCGGCGAGCCCCGAGTAGAGCGCGATCCAGCCCGCGTGGCGGCCCATCACCTCCACGATCATCACCCGGTTGTGGCTCTCCGCAGTCGTGTGGAGCCTGTCGATGGCCTCGGTGGCGATCTGCACGGCCGTGTCGAACCCGAACGTCATGTCGGTGCCGCCGAGGTCGTTATCGATCGTCTTCGGCACGCCGACCACCGGAAGGCCGTAGTCGCTGTGCAGGCGGGCCGCGGCGCCCAGCGTGTCCTCGCCGCCGATGGCGATCAGCCCATCGAGGTTGAGGCTGCGCATGTTCTCCGCGATTCGCTCTGGGCCGCCGTCGTGCTTGAAGGGGTTGGTCCGCGACGACCGGAGGATCGTCCCGCCGCGGGGGAGGATCCCGCGGGTCGACTCGATCGTCAGCTCCTCGTAGGCGTTCTCGAGCGGGCCGCGCCAGCCGTCGCGGAAGCCGACGATGGCGTGCCCGTGCCCGTCGATGCCCTTGCGCACCACGGCCCGGATGACCGCGTTGAGGCCTGGGCAGTCCCCGCCTCCCGTGAGCACTCCGATGCGCACAGCGGAGAAGATATCCGCGGCCGTCACAATCAGCGGCTTGACTCGAACAACCACAGCCGCGCTGGTCCTCCTGGCGTTCGCCCTGGGCGGCTGTTTCGGCGGCGAGGAGCGCCCGACCCGCATCGAGGGCGACACGGTCACGATCTACTCGAGCCTGCCCAGGCACGGCGTCTCGGCTCCCGCCGCGCGCGCCACGGCGGCCGGGCAGCGGCTGGCGCTCGAGGATGCGGGAGGCCGGGCCGGCGACCTGGACGTGAAGCTGGTCGAGCTCGACTCGGCGGAGCCCGGCGAGCGGCTCTGGGATCCCGACGTGGTCAGCATGAACGCCCAGGAGGCGGCCGCCGACCCGCGCGCGATCGCCTACATCGGCGAGCTCGATTACGGCGCGTCGGCGGTGTCGGTGCCGATCACCAACGACGCCGGCGTGCTCCAGGTGTCCCCGACCGACGGCCTCACGAGCCTCACCCGCGCCCCCCTCGGCCGCCCCCGCGCCGGGCCCGAGCGCTACTACCCGGAGGACGAGCGCAACTTCGTGCGGCTGGTTCCAGCCGACGAGCTGGTGGCCGAGACGCTGCTGGGCCGGGTCAGGGACACCGGCGCCGGCAGCGTGGCCGTGCTCTACGACGGTGAGATCCACTCGCGCGAGCTGGGCGGGATCCTGCAGGCGCTGGCCGGCCGGGACGGGCCCGAGCCGGTCGAGATACAGGAGTACCGGGGACGCGTGGACGAGATTCCCGACGTGGTGCGCGACATCGCCGAGGACCGGCCGGAGGCGCTTGTCTACGCCGGCATCGCGGGGCCCGGCACGGGCCGCATCCTCGCCCAGGTCGACCGTGCCCTCCCCGGCGTGCCCGTGTACACGACCTACGGCATACTGGCGCGCGACCCGGCGGTGCCGATTCCGGCCGCGCCCTCGACCGTCGAGGCGCTCGGGCCGGTCCCGCCCGAGAGCGAGCTGCCCGCTGAGGGCAGGCGCCTGCTCGCCCGCCTGCGTGAAACCGAAGGCGCCGCTGTGGCGCGGCCCGAGGCGGCGTACGGCTACGAGGCGATGCGACTGGTGCTCGACGCCATCCGCGTGGCCGGCGCCGACCGGGCGCGGGTAATCGACGAGGCGATGCGCATCCGCGAGCGCCGTGACTCTCCCCTGGGCCCCTACCGGGTGCGGGCCACCGGGGAGGTCGAGACGACGCGTTTGGCGCTCCACAGACTGCGCGAGGGCCGCTTCGCGTTCGAGCGGATGCTCGAGTGAGGGGTAAGCATCGCTCCGGCGCGGGCCAGCCCGCGCCCTCGCGCACGGCGCATCGCTCCGGCGCGGGCCAGCCCGCGCCCTCGCGCACGGCGGAGCGCCACCCGTCCCGCGGCTACCTGCTGGCCGCGGCGGGGGCGGCCCTGTTCTCGCTTAACGGCATTTGGGCCCGCTACCTGCTCGACGACGGCGTGGACCCCGCGCGCCTTTCGCAGCTGCGCTCGGCCGGCGCCTGGCTGATCCTCTTCGTCGTCTTGGCGACGACCAGGCGGGACCTGCTCCGCGTGCACCGGCGCATGCTGCCTGGGCTGGCACTGCTCGGCGTGGTGGGCCTGGCCGGAGTGCACGCCACGTTCTTCCTCGCGATCGACCGGCTCGAGATCGGCCCCGCGCTGACGATCCAGTACCTCGCGCCGCTGCTGCTGCTCGTGTGGTTGCGCACCGTCCACGGTCGGCGGATCGCTCCGAGCCTCTGGGGGGCGGTCGCCCTGTCGCTTGTCGGCTGCTTTCTCGTCGTCGAGGCCTACGACGCCGGAAACCTCGACGCCGTCGGCCTCGTCGCCGCCTTCGCCTCGATGATCACGTTCGCGATCTACATGGTCGGCTCCGAGCGCGCCGGCCACCAGCTCGAGCCCGTGACGACGCTGTTCTGGGTCTTCGGCTTCGCGACGGTCTTCTGGGCGCTCGCGATCCCGTGGTGGTCGTTCCCGTGGGAGGGGCTCAGCTCGGCTCGCAACTTGCTGTTCGCGGCCGCCCTGATTGTTGCCGGGACGCTGGTCCCGTTCATCTGCATCGTCGCTTCGCTGCGTCACATCCCGGCGCCCCGTGCCGCGGTGGTGGCAACGCTCGAGCCCGCCCTCGCAGCGGTGTTCGCGTGGATCGTCCTGGGCGAGGCGCTGGCGGCCGTTCAGATCGCCGGTGGCGCGGTGGTGCTGACGGCCGTCGCATGGGTCCAGTCGCGGCGACCCGACCTGGAGGCCGAGGGGGCACCGCCAGGCCGTTTCGGGGCCAGATTTTCTCCGCGTTAAGAGCGAGGTTCAGGACGCCAATCCAGCGCAAACGGTGCATAGGATGCCCGGCTGGTAGGAGCCATCTTCCCTATAGGAGGGACATCTTGCGAGTACGTTGGCTGGTAGTGCTCAGCTGTCTTCTCGCCGCGTTTGCCGTAGGCATGACCGCCTGCGGTGACGACGACGACGACGACGGCGGCGGGGGCGAAGGCGGAGGCGGGGAGACGGTCAACGTCTACTCCTCGCTCCCGCTTCAGGGCGCCTCGCGGCCGCAAACCACAGCGATGGTCGAGGGGATCAGGCTTGCCCTGCAGCAGAACAAGGGCAAGGCCGGTGACCTGACCGTCAAGTACACGTCGCTCGACGACTCGACTGCCCAGGCCGGCACGTGGACGCCTGAGGCGACCTCGGCGAACGCACGCCGGGTCGCGCAGGACGACGCGGCGGTGGCCTATATCGGCGAGTTCAACTCGGGCGCGAGCGCGATCTCGATCCCGCTCCTGAACGAGGTTCCGATCGCGCAGATCAGCCCGGCGAACACGGCCGTCGGTCTGACCTCGGACGAGCCGGGCGCCGACGAGGGCGAGCCCGACAAGTACTACCCGACGGGCTCGCGCCACTATATGCGCATCGTCCCGAAGGACACCGTCCAGGGCGCCGCTCTCGCGTCGCTGATGAAGGAGGACGGCTGCGGGAACGTCTACATCCTCAACGACAAGGAGGTGTACGGCGCAGGCCTGTCGCGGAACATCGAGTCCTCTGCACAGGAGCAGGGTCTCGAGGTGCTGGCGAACGAGGGCATCGACCCGAAGGCGCCGAACTTCCGCTCCCAGGCGGCGACGATGGCCTCTGACGGCGCGGAGTGCTTCGTGTTCTCCGGCATCACCGCCAACGGCGCGGTCCAGCTGTACAAGGACGTGGCGGCCGCTGTGCCGGACGCCAAGCTCTACGGGCCTGACGGCGTGGCCGAGTCCGGCTTCTCCGATCCGGCCGAGGGCGGCATCCCTGCGGACGTGGCGAACCGCGTCAAGCTCACGGTGGCCACGCTGTCGCCGGACGAGTACCCGCCGGAGGGCCGGAAGTTCTTCGAGGACTTCGAGGCCGAGTACGGTGAGGCGAACCCGGACCCGTACGCCATCTACGGCTACGAGGCGATGCGGCTCGTGCTCGACACGTGCGAGCAGCTGGCCGCGGACTGCACCGACAAGCAGGCCATGATCGACGCGCTGTTCAACACGAAGGGTCGTGAGTCGGTGCTCGGCACCTACGACATCGACGAGAACGGCGACACGACGCTGACGGACTACGGCGTCTACACGGTCAAGGGCGGCGAGCTGCAGTTCGACGAGACGATCCAGGCCGGCGGCAGCTGATCCGGCAGGCTCGGTAGTACCACGTTTCGGGGGGCGGGCCTTTCGGCCCGCCCCCCGTCCGTGATAGAAGTTCGCACGACAAGGGACTGTGAGGGGGAACTTGGAGGCGAGCACCGAAGCTGCGCGGATGCCGGTCCGGACCAACACCTGGGACCGGGTGCGCGGCTACATCGGAGAGTACGGGCTCATCGCGCTTCTGCTCGTGATGCCGGTGGTGTACGGCATCCAGGACCTGTCCGACGACGGCAGCCTGTCGCGGCTCGGCAACAACGTCGTCGACGGCCTCTCCAACGGGGCGATCTGGGCGCTGGTGGCGCTCGGCTACACGCTCGTCTACGGAATCATCGAGCTGATCAACTTCGCCCACGGTGAGGTGTTCATGATCGGCTCGCTCGTCACGGCCGGTTTCATCGGGACGCTCGGCCTGACCGCCGCCACGGGAACCGGCGGTCTGATCCTCGGGCTCCTCCTCACGCTCATCCTGGCGATGATCGCCTCGGGCGCCCTCAACGTGATGATCGAGAAGGTCGGCTATCGACCATTGAGATCGGCGCCCAAGCTCGCGCCGCTGATCACCGCGGTCGGCTTCTCCTTCATCCTGCAGAACGTGGGCATCCTGTGGATCGGCGGATCGCCGGAGGGCATCCCCGACCTCATCAACGCTCAGAAGGAGCTTTTCAACATCGGCGGCGTGTCGATCTCGCAGGGCGACGTGCTCGCTGTGGCGGCCACCATCCCGCTGGTGCTGCTGCTCACCACCTTCATCTCCCAGAGCCGTTTGGGCCGCGCGATGCGCGCGACCGCGCAGGACCCGGAGGCCGCGCGGCTGATGGGGATCAACGTCGACACCACGATCTCGCTGACCTTCCTGCTGGGCGGCATCATGGCCGGCGCCGCCGGGCTCATCTACGCGCTCTACCAGACGACCATCTGGTACTTCCAGGGCTTCCAGGCCGGCCTGATCGCCTTCACCGCCGCGGTGATGGGCGGCATCGGGAACCTCTGGGGCGCCGTGCTCGGCGGCTTGATCATCGGCATCATCCAGCAGATCTCAGACAACCGGATCGGCGGCGAGTGGACGCCCGCGATCGTCTTCGCGTACCTCGTGCTGATCATGGTCTTCCGCCCGCAGGGACTGCTCGGTGAGCAGACGAGGGAGGCCGGATGACCAAGACGGCGGCATCGCTGCGCCAGTCCGGGCTGAAGACCGACACGCGCACGCTGGTCGCGCTCGCCGTCGGACTCGTGGTCACGCTGTGGATGGCGGGCGAGATCGAGATGGACCTGTTCATGGCGTTCGTCCTCTGGGTGCTGGTCGCCGTGCGAACGGTCTTCCACGAGAACAGGACCGCCCTTCTCGGGACGCTCGTCGGGCTTGCCGTGTGGGCGATCGTCCTGCCCTTCTTCCAGGACTCGGGCGGCGGGTTCCTCGAGGACGCCACGCAGGCCCTCGCCCTCACGGTCATGGCCCTGGGGCTCAACATCATCGTCGGGTTCGCCGGGCTTCTGGACCTGGGCTACGTGGCGTTCTACGCGCTCGGGGCGCTCACCTCCGGATGGTTCATGTCGGGCTTCTTCGTGAGCGCCAACGGCGGCGAGGGCGTCTCCCTGTTCGTCGGGGAGCCGGCCTCGACCCTTCCCGGCATCCATTTCAACTTCCTCCTGGTGATCGTCATTGCGGTGGTGATCACCACGATCGCGGGCATGCTCATAGGCCTGCCGACCCTCCGGCTCAGAGGGGACTACATCGCGATCGTCACGCTCGCCTTCGGCGAGATCGTCGGCCGCCTTGTGATCAACGGCGACGAGATCGTGATCGCGGGCGAGAAGGTCACCAACGGCCGCCAGGGCATCACACCGGTCGACAAGATCGATCTTCCGTTCCTGGAACCGTTCACCGGGCTGGAGCTCAGACCCTGGTACTGGGTGGCGCTCGCCCTCGTCGGCGTCGTCCTGTTCGTGAACTACCGCCTGCGGGACTCTCGCCTCGGACGGGCATGGATCGCGCTGCGCGAGGACGAGGTGGCGGCGGCGTCGATGGGGGTGCCGCTCGTGAAGACCAAGCTGCTCGCCTACGGCACGGGAGCGGCGTTCGGCGGGATCGCGGGGGTGTTCCTCGGCTCGTACCTGAACACGGTCAACGCCGACCAGTTCCAGTTCTCGTTCTCGATCTTCATCTTGGCCATGGTGATCCTGGGCGGCCTGGGCTCGATCGAGGGGGTGGTCCTCGGGGCGATCGTCCTCTCGTTCATCAACTTCAACCTGATCCCGGACGTCTTCAACGACTATCCGTCGAAGGTCGGGCTCGACTTCGACCTGACCGAGTTGTCGTTCGGGATCTTCGGCTTCCTGCTCGTGATCATGATGGTGCTGCGGCCCGAGGGTCTCATCCCCGAGAAGAGACGCAAGCTGGAGCTCACCGAGGGCGTGGGCGCGGGCGACACCACTCTGGGCGGTGGCGAGACGATTCAGGAGGTGCGCGCATGAACGAGGCCAACGGCGCCATCCTCAGCGCGCAGAACATCACGAAGGTCTTCGGGGGTCTCGTGGCGGTCGAGGACGTGACGTTCGAGGTCCCGGAGAGGGGGATCGTCTCGATCATCGGGCCGAACGGCGCCGGGAAGACCACCTTCTTCAACATGCTCACCGGGCTGTACCGGCCCACCTACGGCCGTGTCAGCTTCGCCGGCAGGAACGTAACCGGTCGCCGCCCCGACCTGATCATGAAGGACGGGATGGCGCGGACGTTCCAGAACATCCGGCTGTTCGGGACGATGACCGCGCTCGAGAACGTGATGGTCGGCCAGAACTCCCGGATGCGCGCCGGCCTGTTCGGCTCGATCTTCCGCGTGCCGCGCGTACAGCGCGAGGAGAAGACCGTGGAGGAGAAGGCGCGCGAGACGCTCGCCTACGTCGGCATCGCGGACAGCCAGTTCGACCAGATGTCGGTCAACCTCTCCTACGGCGACCAGCGCCGGCTCGAGATCGCCCGCGCGCTGGCCTCCGACCCCAAGCTGCTGCTGCTCGACGAGCCCACCGCCGGCATGAACCCGCAGGAGTCCGCCGCGCTGACCGACTTCATGCACAAGGTACGCGACGAGCGCGGCCTCACGATCCTCCTCATCGAGCACGACATGCAGGTCGTGATGGAGGTGTCCGAGTACATCACGGTGCTCGACCACGGCCAGAAGATCGCCGAGGGGACACCCGAGGAGGTGCGCAAGAACGAGCGCGTCGTCGAGGCGTACCTCGGCAAGCAGGGCGAGAAGGAGGCCGAGGCCGGGGCGGCGCGCCGCGAATCCGAGCCGGGGCCGGGAGGGCCTGCCTGATGCCGCTCCTCGAGGTCTCGGACGTCCACACCTACTACGGCAACATCGAGGCGCTCAAGGGCGTCTCGCTGACCGTGGACGAGGGCGAGGTGGTCACACTGATCGGCTCGAACGGGGCCGGCAAGTCCACCACGCTTCGCTCGATCTCCGGGCTGACCCCGCCGCGCCAGGGCTCCATCAAGTTCGAGGACACCGAGATCGGCGAGGTTCCCCCGCAGGAGATCGTGGAGCGCGGCATCTCGCTGTCACCGGAGGGCCGGCACGTGTTCCCGCGCATGACCGTGCGCGAGAACCTCGACCTCGGCGCCTACCTGCGCAAGGATCGTGACGGGATCGAGAATGATCGCGAGCGCGTCTACTCGCTCTTCCCGCGGCTGAAGGAACGGGAGCGCCAGAAGGGCGGCACGATGTCCGGCGGCGAGCAGCAGATGCTCGCGATCGGGCGCGCGCTGATGGCCAATCCGCGTCTCCTGCTGCTCGACGAGCCGTCCATGGGAATCGCGCCGATCTTGGTCGAGCGGATCTACGAGACCATCGCGGAGATCAACCGCCAGGGCACCACGATCCTGCTGGTGGAGCAGAACGCCAACTACGCGCTCGAGGTGTCGAAGAGGGGCTACGTGCTCGAGACCGGCCATGTGGCGCTCGAGGACAAGTCGAGCGCGCTGCGTACGAATCCCGAAGTCCAGAAGGCGTACCTGGGGGCATGACGATGGACCTCCTCGCTGTCATCGGAGCCGGCGCGCTGTGGTTGACCTACCTGTGGCTGGCGGCGGCGATCGTGGCGTCCTACCTGTCGGCGCGCAAGGGCTACGGCGAGAAGATCGGGCTGGCCTTCGGGCTGCTGTTGTCGGTGGTCGGCGCGCTCATCTGGCTGATCTGGCCGGCCAAGCCGGACTCGCGCTGGAAGCTGCAGGGCGTGTTCGGGTCCGGCGGCAAGACGGTCGCCGAGCTGCGCGCCGAGCAGCAGGCCGTGCGAGAGCAGCAGAACTAGTCAGCGCGTCGCGCCGCGCAGCGCCTCTTCCAGGTCCGGCCGGCGGAACTCGTAGCCGAGCTCCATCAGGCGCGCCGGCACAGCCCGCTGTCCGGTGGTCACGATCGTGGCCATCTCGCCGTAGAGCGCCTTCACCGCGAGCGCCGGGACCGGTGCTATTGCAGGGCGGCGCAGCACACGGCCGAGTGTCTTCGACAGCTCCTTGTTGGTGACCGGCTCCGGCGCCGCGACGTTCACCGGCCCGCTCGCGGTCTCGGTGTCCAGGCAGAAGACCATCGCGCCGACCACGTCGTTCAGGTGCACCCAGGGTACGTACTGCCTGCCGCCGGCCACGGGGCCCCCGATCCCGAGCTTGAAGAACGGCAGCATCCTGTCGAGCGCCCCGCTGCCCTGCGACAGCACCACGCCCGTGCGCGTGAGCACGACGCGAATGGCCGGCGCCTTCCGTGCCTCCGCCTCCCAGTCGCGCACCACGCCCGCGAGGAAGTCACTCCCACCGGGCTCGTCCTCGTCGAGCCGCTCCGAGCCGCGCGGCCCGTACCATCCGCTGGCCGACTGGGACACGAGCGTGCGCGGCCGCTCGGCCTCCGGCAGGGCCGCGAGCGCCGCCACGAGGTTGCGGGTGGGCTGCACGCGGGTGTCGCGGATCTCGCGCTTCGCCTTGTCCGACCAGCGCTGGGCAACGGTCGCGCCGAGCAGGTGGACCACGGCGTCGCGGCCATGGAAGGCGCCGGCGGGCGGCCGCTCTCGCTTCGGGTCGGGCCATCCGAGCGTCTCGACGTCGAGGCCGGCGCCCGCAGGATTGCGCGAGAGGGCGGTGACCTCGTCGCCGCGGGCGCACAGCTCACGCACGAGCGCGCGTCCTATGGTTCCGGTGGCTCCGGTGACGGTGACCCGCATGCGCGCTACCCGATGGCGGCGCGCTCCACGGTCGGCTGCTCTCGGCCCGCAGCCACTGCGCCCGAGCGCTCCGCCACGTCGCGCACGGCGCTCGCGACCGCTTGGCTGACGTCGCGGTTGAAGACGCTGGGGATGATGTAGTCCTCGTCGAGCTCGTCGTCCTCGACGACGCTGGCGATGCCCCTGGCCGCGGCCAGCTTCATCTCCTCGGTGATCGCGGTCGCGCGCGCGTCGAGCGCGCCCCGGAAGACACCCGGGAAGGCCAGCACGTTGTTGATCTGGTTCGGGTAGTCGGAGCGCCCCGTGGCCATCACGCCCACGTGCGCGGCGGCCTCCTCCGGCCGCACCTCGGGGTTCGGGTTCGCCATGGCGAACACGAACGGATCGGGGTTCATCCGCTGGAGGTCGGCGGCGTCGATGATCCCCGGCCCGGAGAGGCCGACGAACAAGTCGGTGCCCTCGATCACCTCGCGCGGGGAGCCGTCGCGCCGGTCCGGATTCGTGTTCTCGGCGAGCCAGCTCTTGGGCGAGTTCATCGAGCCGGCCGCGTAGTCCTCGCGGCCGGTGTGGATCGCGCCGTAGCGGTCGCACGCCACGATCGAGTTGACGCCGGCGTCTATCAGGATCTTGACGACGGCCACGCCGGCGGCGCCCGCGCCCACCATCAGGACCTCGAGGTCTTCCATGCGGCGACCGGTCAGACGGCAGCTGTTGATGAGCGCGGCGAGGGTGACGATGGCGGTGCCGTGCTGATCGTCGTGGAAGACGGGGATGTCGAGCGTCTCCTGCAGGCGCTGCTCGATCTCGAAGCAGCGCGGCGAGGAGATGTCCTCGAGGTTGATGCCGCCGAAGGTCGGCGAGATGCGGATCACCGTCTCCACGATCTCGTCCACGTCCTTCGTGCCGAGACAGATCGGGAAGGCGTCCACGTCCGCGAACTCCTTGAACAGCAGGGCCTTGCCCTCCATCACGGGCATGGCCGCCTCGGGGCCGATGTCGCCCAGCCCGAGCACCGCCGTGCCGTCGGAGACGACCGCAACGGTGTTGGCCTTGATCGTGTACTTGAACGCCTTCTGGCGATTCTCGGCGATGGCAGAGCAGACACGCGCCACCCCCGGCGTATAGGCCATTGACAGGTCGTCGCGCGACTTGACCGGGATTTTCAGCCCGGTGTGGATCTTCCCGCCCCGGTGGATCTCGAAGGTCCGGTCGGTGATCTCCACCACCCGCGCGGCGCGTACGGACTGGACCGCGGTGATGACCTGGCCGCGGTGCTCGACGCTCGAGCACTCCACGGAGATCTCGCGAAGGGTGCCGTCGCCTTTCGCTTCGACGGTGTCGACGGCCAGGATGGAGCCACCGGCGCGCGTGATCGCGGCGGTGACCTTGCCCAGCACGCCGCTGGGCCGGCTCGGAAGCTCGACCCGCAGGGTCAGGGAGAACTGTGCCGAGGTAGTCATGCGCGCACAGCCTACGGTCTCGCGATTGGGGGACAGGGGTAGCGCCGAACGGGCGCCGGTCTCTCGCTAGGGTTGGGCCGTGCCGCCCGAGCCGCCTAGGGAGCTGTTCCTGATCGACGGGAACAGCCTCGTCTACCGCGCCTTCTTCGCCCTTCCGGAGTCGATCTCCACCTCCAAAGGCTTCCCGACCAGCGCGATATTCGGCTTCGCGTCGATGCTCGTGAAGATCATCTCCGACTACGGCGTCAAGCCGACCCTGGTCGTCTGGGACGCCGGCATGTCGGGCCGCGACGAGGTCTACGACGAGTACAAGGCGGGCCGCCGGGAGCGGCCTGACCTCCTCGGCGAGCAGTGGCCGCACCTGCACCCGCTGGTCGAGTCGTTCGGATACCGGAACATCAAGGTTTCCGGCTACGAGGCGGACGACGTGATCGCCACGCTTGCCCGTGAGGCCCGCGAGCAGGGCATCGAGGTGACGATCGTGACGGGCGACCGCGACCTGTTCCAGCTCGTCGAGGACGGCGTGAGGGTGATGGCCACCGGCCGCGGCATCACCGACACCAAGATCTACGACCGCGACGCCATCCTGGACCGCTACGGTATCCCGCCCGAGCTGATCCCGGACTTCGTGGGCCTCAAGGGCGACACCTCGGACAACATCCCGGGCGTCCCCGGGATCGGCGACAAGACGGCGTCCCAGCTGCTCCAGGAGTGGGGCGACCTCGAGGGCGTGCTGTCCAACATCGACAGCATCTCGGGCGCGAAGCGCAAGCAGAACCTGACCGAGAACACCGAAGCCGCGCGGATCTCGAAGCGGCTGGCCACTGCCAAGCGCGACATCGAGGTCGACGTGGACCTCGACGGGATCGCGGCACGCGAGCCGGACCGCTCCGCGCTCCGCTCCACGTTCCGCGAGTTCGAGCTGCGCGCCCCGCTCGACCGGCTCGAGGAGGCGCTCGGCGAGGACGACGCCGCGCCGGCGGAGCGCGTAGAGGAGCTGGTGGAAGTCGAGGCGCGTGAGGTGGCCCTCACCGAGCTGGCCGCGCTGGACGGCGAGCTGGTGGCGTTCGCGGCGCTGCGTCCGGGCGAGGCGCCCGACGAGGCGGCGGCCGCCGCCGCAGCCGCCGAAGAGGACCCCGACGAGGCTCCGGGGGTTGCCCCGGACGACTCGGTTGAGATCGCCGAGGCGCCGCCGGCGGCCGCCGTGCCCGCATCGCCCTCGGGGTCGGCCGAGCCCGCCGCGTCCGGTTTCGGCCAAGGCTCCTTCGACTTCGACGGCCCGGCCGTGAAGGGGCCGCTCACGGTCGCCGCCTGGGCGGGCGACGAGGTGCTCCTCTCCGAGGCCGAGACGCTCGCCGCCTTCGTCATGGCTCGCGGAGACCGGCCGGTGGTGGCGCACGACTGGAAGACGATTGCGATGGCCGACGACCCATGCGCCGCGCCGCCGCTCTCGCACGACACCATGGTTGCCGCCTACCTGATCGACCCGGCCCGGCGTGGCTATCCGCTCGACGAGCTCGCCGCGGAAGCTGGTCTCGGCGCTCAAGTGAAGACCGACGGTGCGCACCCGGCCGAGCCGGGTGCTTCCGCCCAGCGCGGGGACGGCGTCGCTGAGCGCGCCGTCCTGACGCGCGTGCTCGCAGAGCGCCAGCGCGCCCGCCTCGACGAGGACGGCCTCACCAATCTCTTCCACGACATCGAGCTCCCGCTGGTGGACGTGCTCGTGGAGATGGAGCGCGCCGGGATCAAGCTCGACGTGAGCCGGCTCGCCGAGATCAGCAGGCGCTTCGACGAGCGGGCCGTGGAGCTCGAGCGGCGCGTCTGGGAGCTTGCCGGGGAGGAGTTCACGATCGGCTCGCCGCAGCAGCTGGCGCCGATCCTGTTCGACAAGCTGGGGCTGTCGCGAAAGCGCCGCGGCAAGACGGGCTTCTCCACGGACGCCCGGGTGCTGCAGGCGATCCGCCACGAGCACGAGATCGTTCCGGCGATCGAGGAGTGGCGCGAGGTCACCAAGCTGAAGTCGACCTACCTCGACGCCTTCCCTGAGCTGGTGGACGCGGACGGCCGCCTGCACACGACCTTCAACCAGACCGCCACAGCGACCGGACGGCTTTCCAGCACCGACCCGAATCTCCAGAACATCCCGATTCGCACCGAGCAGGGCCGGGAGATCCGGGCGTGCTTCGTCGCCGAGCCCGGCAACCGGCTGATCTCCGCCGACTACTCCCAGGTCGAGCTGCGGCTGCTCGCGCACATCGCGGACGAGCCCGTGCTTAAGGAGATCTTCCGCCGCGGGGAGGACGTGCACACGGCCACCGCCGAGGCGATCCTGGGCGGCAAGACCGATCCGGGCACGCGCTCGAAGGCCAAGATGGTCAACTACGGGATCGTCTACGGGCTGTCGGCCTTCGGCCTCGCCGACCGGCTCCAGATCGAGCAGGAGGAGGCGCAGCAGTTCATCGACGCGTACCTGGAGCGGTTCCCGAAGGTCAAGCAGTTCATCGACAGGACGATCTCGACCGCCACCACGGAGGGGTACGTGAGCACTCTGTTCGGGCGGATACGGCGCGTGCCCGAGCTGCGCTCGCGCCAGTTCCAGACCCGCAGCCTGGGGGAGCGCCTGGCGGTGAACATGGTCATTCAGGGCACGGCCGCGGACATCATCAAGGTGGCGATGGTGCGCTGCCGCGACGAGCTGCGAGGCGCGGGCCTCGGGACACGGCTGGTGCTCCAGATACACGACGAGCTGCTGTTCGAGGGTCCCGAGGCGGAGGTGGAGCAGGCGTCCGAGATCGTCCGCCGGCAGATGGCCGGGGCCTTCGAGATGGATCCGCCTCTCGAGGTGGACGTGGGCGCCGGCCAGAACTGGCTCGAGGCGAAGTGAGCAAGGAGCTCGCCGTCCTCGTGACGGTGGCGGCGGGCGGGTTCGTGGCCGCCCAGGCCCCCGCCAACAACGTGCTGTCGCAGTCGCTCGGAACCTTCGGGGCGGCCTCGGTGAACTTCGTGGTCGGCACGATGCTCCTTCTCGTCATCACCTTTGCGTTCGCCGGGGGCTTCACCGGCGACCAGGGCGCCGAGACGCCAGCCTGGTACTACTGGGTCGTGGGCGGAGTCGGCGGCGTCGCCATCGTGGTGACCACCCTGGTCGCGGTGCGGGAGCTGGGCGCCGGCGGCGTCACCGCCGCCGTGATCGCGGGCCAGCTCGCGCTCTCGGTCGTGCTGGACCGGCTCGGTGTGCTCGGCTTGGAGGAGCGCGCCGTGACCTGGGAGAAGGTGCTGGGAATCGCGCTGCTCGCGGCCGGCACCGTGCTGATCGTGCGCGAGTAGGTCCCGGCTGCCTCGCCACACTCGGCTCCTACACCTCGCCCCCGTCCTCCTTCGCACTCTCGAGCGCCGCCGGAGCCCAGAGCATGTGCCTCACCACCGGCGGCCCCTCGCCGCGGTGGAAGGACTTCGTCAGCGCCGTCAGCTCGAGGTCGGCCACGGTGAGGCGGTCGTGCTGGCGCAGGTGCTCCGACCACGAATCGACGACGAAAGTCTCGAGGTACACCCCCGGCCGCTCGAGGTCCGCCCACAGGCCCCAGCGGTACGCGCCGTCGCGGCGACGGATGCGGCCCTGCTCCTCCATCGCCGGCACGAAGCGCTCCGCATCGGCCGGGTCGACCTCGTACTCGACCGTGATCAGCACGGGCCCGTCGTCGGGGCGCGGCACGATGTGCACGTCGGGGTCGGACCACGCGCCGGCCGGCGTGAGGTCGCCGGTCTCGGTCTTGCCGAGCGGCCAGCGGCGCGCGAGCACCACGCCTGCCACCAGGCCGGCCGCCGCGAGCGTGAGCGCGGTCTGCACGTCCGCGGCGCCGGTCACAAGCCCCCATGTGAGGCTTCCGATCGCGAGCCCGCCCTGCATGACCAGCTGGAAGGCCGCGAGCGTGCGGGCGCGAACCCATCCCGGAGCCACGCGCTGCGCCGAGGCGTTGAGCGAGGACAGGACGGTCAGCCAGCACGCGCCGGTCAGCACCAGGGTGAACGCCACGAGCTCGGCCCACGGGACGTACGCGAGAGCGACGAGGCCGCCCGCCAGGCCCAGGCTCGCGAGCGCGATCATGCGGTCGAAGGCGAATCGTCTGCGTAGCCGCGGCAGCATGGTCGCGCCGAGGATCGCGCCGGTGCCGACGCAGCCCATCAGCAGCCCGAAGCTGCTGTCCGACAGCCCCAGCCGCCCGAGCGCCGCCACCGGCAGGAGCGCCCAGAGCGCGCTCGCGGACACCGAGAAGGCGGCGCCGCGGAGCAGCACGGTGCGCACCGGCGGGGAGAAGCGGACGAACCGGATGCCGGCCCGCACGGCCGGCGCGAACCGCTCTCCGGAGGCACGCGCCGGGCCGGGCGGGCGCACCCGCGCCAGCACGAGCGCGACGATCAGAACGAGGAGACCGGCCTCGAAGGCGAACAGCGCGCCCGCACTCAGGGCCGCGATGATCAGGCCGGCCAGCGCCGGGCCGATCGCGCGCGCGAGGTTGATCGCGACGCCGTTGAGCGCCACCGCCGCGAGCAGCTCGGAACGCGGCACGAAGTCCTGCGTGAGGGCCTGGTAGATCACGAAGGTGGTCGCCATGCCGGCGCCGAGCGCGAACGTGAGCCCCAGCGCGAGTCCCGAGGTGATCACGTCGGTCAGCGTCAGCGCCGCGAGCCCGGCCACCGACACGAGCATCCAGCTCTGCGAGGCGATCGCGAATCGCCTGCGGTCGACGATGTCCGCCACCGAGCCCATAACGAGCGCCAGCAGAACGGCCGGGAGGCTGTTGGCGGTCTGGACGAGGGCGATGAGGGTGGGGGAGTCCGACAGCGCGGCGATCACGGTGACCGCCCCGACCGTGTTCATCCAGATCACGAGCTGCGAGCCGGCCAGCGCGGTCCACGCGGCGCGGAAGCCGGGGCGGCGCAGCGGCGCCAGCGCGGATTCGTCGTGCGATGTCGTCAGTTGCTGCTGCAAACGAGTGCATAATGCTCGTCGATGGCGACTTCGAACGTACGGGCCGGAGCCGCCGTGACGCTCCGGGACGTCGCGCGGGTGGCCGGCGTCCATCCGGCCACGGTCTCCCGGGCGCTCAACGAGGAGACCCGGGCGCTCGTGAACGAGGAGACGGCTAGGCGCGTGCTGAAGGCGGCCGAGGAGCTCGGCTACCAGCCCAACCCGATCGCGCGGGGGCTCAAGACGAACCGCTCGTTCACGATCGGCGTCCTGATCCCCGACCTCACGAACCCGCTCTTCCCGCCGATCCTGCGCGGCATCGAGGACCGGCTCGAGACGGGCGGCTACACGCCCCTCATCGCCAACACCGACAACGATCCCGAGCGGGAGCTGCTCGACTCCCAGGCGATGAGGGCGCGGCAGGTCGACGGCATCATCGCCGCCACAGCGCGCCGCGACCACCGCCTCCACGACGCGCTGCTCGAGGCGGGCATAGAGCTCGTCCTCGTGAACAGGCGCCAGGCGGAGCTGCCGGTGAGCTCGGCCACCGCCGATGACCGGATGGGCGTGCGGCTCTCCGTGGAGCACCTGCTGTCAAAGGGGCACACCCGGATCGCGCATCTGGCCGGGCCGCTCGACTACTCCACAGGGCTCGATCGCCACGACGGCTTCCATGAGACGATGCGCGCTGCCGGGCTCGAACCCGATCCGGAGCTCGTGCTGGTCGCGGAGGCCTTCACGGAATCCGAGGGCGCCCGCCTGTGCGGCCAGCTCATGGCGGAGGGACGCGATTTCACCGCCGTCGCCGCCGCGAACGACCTGCTCGCGCTTGGGTGCTACGACGTGTTCGCCGAGCGTGGCGTGCGCTGCCCGGAGGAGATCTCCGTGGTGGGGTTCAACGACATGCCGTTCGCGGCACGGTTCCAGCCGCCGCTCACCACGATCCACATTCCGCACTACGAGATAGGCAAGGCCGCGGGGGAGCTGATGCTGGAGCGCCTGCAGGACGGTGAGTCGCGGGCGCGCGAGATTCGCCTGGAGCCCAGCCTGGTCGTCCGCGGGTCGACCGCTCCACCTCGCACGGGCTAAATGACTCTTAACAGCGGCTTCCTTGACGATCTCGACGGCGCGGCAGTAGGATCGCAAACGATTGCACCGCAAACGATTGCAGGGAGCCGGCGCGGGGACGTCCCGTGAAGGAGGGAGCAGTTCTGGGTGAGGAGAAGCACCGGGCGGATCCGCCCGGCGGCCCGCGCGGGACGATCGCGGTCACGGACGCCGTCAAGCAGTTCGAGGGCGGCGTGCTCGCGGTCGACCACGTCAGCTTCAAGGCGGTCCCGGGCGAGTTCGTCTCGATCGTGGGCCCGAGCGGCTGCGGCAAGTCCACCCTTCTGCGCCTTATCGCGGGCCTCATCCCGCTGACCGGCGGCGAGATCGCGGTCAACGGCCTCGCGGTCACGGAACCGAGGCAGGACGTGGCGCTGATGTTCCAGCGCCCCACCCTGCTGCCGTGGCGCACGGCGCTGCAGAACGCGCTGCTCCCGCCGAAGCTGGGCAAGAAGCTCGACGAGGCGGCCGAGCGGCAGGCGTACGAGCTGCTCGACCTGGTCGGGCTCGGCGGATTCGAGCACACCTACCCGCGCCACCTCTCCGGCGGCATGCAGCAGCGGGTGGCGCTCGCCCGGCTGCTCATGGTCGGCGTCGACGTGCTCCTGCTCGACGAGCCGTTCGCGGCCGTGGACCAGCTCACACGCGAGCGCCTGAACCTGGAGCTCCTGCGCGTTCACGAGCGGATGTCGGCCACCGCGCTGCTCGTGACCCACAACATCCAGGAGGCAATCCTTCTCGCCGACCGGGTGATCGTGATGACGCCGAGGCCGGGTCGCATCGCCGACGTGATCGACATCCCGTTCGAGCGCCCGCGGGCACAGGAGACGGCCGCGGAGCGCGAGTTCCAGGAGCTGGTGCTGAGGGCGTACCGCGGGCTGCAGCTTCCGGTCACGGCCGAGGCCGAGGACGTGAAGGCGGCCGTGCATGACGCGTAAGGTCCTGCGCGCGCTCTCACCGGCACGCCTCGCGCGCCGGCTCTGGCCGCCGCTCGTGTTCCTGGCGATCCTGATCGGCCTCTGGGAGCTCGCGCTCGCGGTGGACTACGTGTCCGAGAGCATCCTGCCGCACCCGAAGGACATCGTGGTCTCGTTCTGGGAGCTCATCAGGAGCGATTTCGTCTGGGACGACATCGCGGCGACGCTGTGGGAGTCGGTGGCCGGCTTCTTCCTCGGCGCGGCACTGGGCCTGGCCCTCGCGATCCCCTCGGGCCTGTCGCCGATCATGCGCCAGATGCTCGGCCCGTACGCGGTGGCGCTGCAGGTGACCCCGCGTATCGCGATCGCGCCGCTGATCATCGCCTGGGCCGGCTTCGGCTACAGCTCGAAGATCTGGATCGCGGCGATCATCGCTTTCTTCCCCGTGTACGTGAACGCGCTCACCGGGATCCTCACGGTGGACGAGGACGCGCGCGAGATGTTCCGCTCGCTGGGCGCCAGCAGATGGCAGACCTTCATGCACCTGATGGTCCCGGGCTCGCTGCCGGTCATGTTCGCCGGGCTGAAGACCGCGGCGGGCCTGTCGCTCGTCGGCGCGGTCGTCGGCGAGTTCATCTCGGCCGAGCGCGGGCTCGGCGTGCTCGTGCAGCAGTTCTCGAGCCAGCTCGCGATCGCGGACGCATTCGCGGTGATCCTGATGCTGATGTTCCTCGGGCTGCTCCTGTACGGCGTGATGGAGTGGCTCGAGCGGACCACGGTGTTCTGGCTCCACGACGGCCGGCTGGCCGCGCGGTCGCGGCGCCGTGCGGCGAGGGCCGAGAGGAAGCGGGGGCGTGCCGGACGCGTCCCTTCGGAGCCGCGTCCGACGCTGGCGGGAAGACAGTGAGGCGGCGGCAAGTGGTTGGGCTCAGGCGAAAGAGGAGGGAAACGGGAGTGTTCAGCTTCAAGGCTGTACTGGCGGTGATGGCGGCCGCGGTCATGGCTCTAGGCGTGGGCTGCGGTGACGACGACGACGACGGAGGCGGAGGGGGAGGCGACGGGGGCGGGACCCAGGAGGTCGTCTACAACCTGCCCACGCCGCCCTCCGTGCTGTTCTATCCCACCCTCGTCGCGGAGGAGCTCGGCTTCTTCGAGGAGGAGGGGGTGAGTCCCGACCTGGCGCCCGCGGCCGAGGAGATCTCGGCCACCGCCTTCCTGGACAACGGCGACGCGGATGTCTCGTTCGCGGACGTGGACGAGATCATCCTCGCCCGCTCGCAGGGCGGGGAGCATGAGGCGATCTTCAGCCCGCAGCACACGAACACGGCCGGGATCGTCGTCCCCGAGGACAGCGACATCCAGGACATCTCGGGCGTCGAGGGGCAGAAGGTCGGGCTCGAGTCGGAGGAGAGCACCCGCTTCCTCGCCGCGATGCTGGACTCGGCGGGAATCGACCCGGACAGCGTGGAGACCGCGGTCGTCGGAACCAGCGGCGCGCTGGTGGCGCAGACGTTCGAGGACGACGAGATCCAGGCCTACGTCGGCAACGCGTCGGACTTCACGGCGCTGTCCGCGAACGGGGTGGCGCTGCGCAACATCACGCCCGAGGACGTCGGCAGGATCGACGGCAACCCGATGGCGGTGCTGCCCGGCACGCTCGAGGAGAAGCGGGACGCGATCGTGGGCTTCCTGCGGGCGTGGACGAAGGGGCAGTACGTGGGCCAGGTCAACCGCGAGGTGGTCGAGCAGATCGCGCGCGAGAAGGTGCCGGCCGAGTGGCGCAACGAGGCGAGCGGCGAGGCGGCGCTCGATCTGGCGATCTCGCTCATGGAGCCGGACGATCCGGAGCGGATCGGTGACCTGCGCCCCGATGTTTGGGACACCGGGCAGGACGTGCTCGTGCGGGCGGGCGTCATCGAGGAGGGGGACACGATCGACGTCCAGGAGGCGCTGAACGACTCGTTGATCGAGGAGATCAACGACTGGGACCGCGCCGAGGTCGAAATGGCCGCGGAGGAGTACGCGGGCGGTTAGCAGTACACGTCGCGTCCCAGGGGTGGGCCGGACACGGAGAGCCCCGCTTCGGCGGGGCTCTCTGATTGTCCGCCGGGGCAGGACATCTAGTTCCTCCGGCGGGCCTCTCTTGCTGAAAGCCTCCGCGTCTAGCTCTGTCCTATTGCCGGGCCCATCTGCGATTCGCACAGCTCGTGCTCCAGGAGGGCGCTCCCGTCTTGACAACCTTCGCGCGGCGGCGATAGGCTGCACACGATTGCAGCAAACGTTTGCAACGCGGCCATGGACGCCCGCTTGCGCGTGCCCGGAAGGCGGAGGAGGTCACATGCAGAAGCTTCGATGGCTCGTTCTCGCATTGCTGGCCATGGCCGTGCTCGCAGCGGCCGGCTGCGGCGACGACGACGATGACGGCGGGGGCGGTGGCGGAGGCGGCGGCGGAGAGGCCAGCGGAGACCCGGTCAAGGTCGGCGCGTCGCTGCCCCTGACAGGAGAGTTCTCGGAGCCCGGCAAGGCTGCCCGCCAGGGCTACGAGGTCTGGGAGGCGATGGTCAACGAGAGCGGCGGCCTCATCGACGGGCGTCCGGTGGAGATGGTCATCAAGGACGACCAGAGCAACCAGAACACGATCGTCGCCGACTACAACGCGCTGATCAGCCAGGACCAGGTCGACCTGCTGCTCGGCACGTTCTCCTCGCTCCTCAACCTCCCGGCCTCGGCGGTGGCGGAGCGCAACCGGATGCTCTACGTCGAGCCGGCCGGCGGCGCGCCAGAGCTGTTCGACCGAGACTTCAGGTACCTGTTCTTTGCACAGCAGGCGACCGCCGACAAGCAGGGCGAGGTCTGGGCGAACTACATCACGGAGCTGCCCGAGAACGAGCGCCCGAAGACCGCCGCCTATCCGACGCTCGACGACCCGTTCGCCCAGCCGACCTCCGAGGGGATCGAGGCGATCCTCGAGCCGGCCGGGATCGAGACGGTCTACCGCGAGACGTACACGATCGACAACCCGAACCTCGACGGCATCGCGAACGCGCTGAAGTCGAGGAACCCGGACTTGGTCGTACACGGCGCGACGTTCGAGGACGGGGTCGGCATGGTGCGCGCGCTTCGCAAGGCCAACTTCACTCCGAAGATGCTGTACCAGACGACGGCCCCGTCGCTCGGAGACCAATACGCCGAGTCGATCGGCGAGCAGACGACGGAGGGCATCTTCTACGGCGTGAGCCACTCCAAGGAGGCGGACACGCCGGGCAACCCGGAGTTCGTCGCGAAGTACCAGGAGATGTTCGGCGGCGAGGAGGTGCCGGAGGACGCGGCCGACGCCTATGCCGCCGCGCAGGTGCTTCAGGCGGCGGTGGACGCGGTCGGCACGATCGAGCGCGAGCGCCAGCTCGAGCTGGCCGACTGGCTGCGCGAGAACGAGGTCGACACGATCCTCGGCCCGCTGAGCTGGGACGACGCCGGCCGCCCCGAGGGCGAGTTCCTCGTCGGCCAGTGGCAGAGCGGCGTCCCCGAGATCATCCTGCCCGAGGACGCTGCCACCACGCAGGAGATCCTGCCGGGGTGGAATCCTGAGGGCGGCGGATAGCAAGGGAGCCGCCCCAGGTAGAAGCAACCAGTGACCGAGTTCCTCCAGGCCCTCATACTCGGCCTCCTGATCGGCGGCGTCTATGCGCTGCTGGCATCGGGCCTCACGCTGATCTTCGGCGTGATGAACGTCATCAACATCGCGCACGGGGCGTTCCTGATCCTCGCCGCGTTCATCACCTGGTCGCTGTGGCGCGAGACCGGGATGGACCCGCTGGTCGCGATCGTGGTGCTGACGCCGCTCATGTTCGCGTTCGGCTGGCTGCTCTACAACGCGACGATCCGGCCCATCCGCAGGGCGCCGCCGGCGGCGTCGGTGCTGCTCACGTTCGGGCTGGCGCTCTTCCTCGAGGGGATCATGGGCGTGATCTGGGGCAACACGTCGCACTCGGTCCGCCCCGAGTACTTCACCGAGAGCTTCGAGATCGGCGAGCTGTTCCTGCCGAAGGCCCAGGTGTACGGCGGACTTGTGGCGATCGTGGTGCTGGCCTCGCTCTACCTCGTCCTAACGCGCAGCTGGCTGGGACGGGCGATCCGTGCCAGCGCGGTGAACCCACAGGGGGCCGAGCTCGTGGGAGTGAACGTGGCGAGCGTGGCCGCTCTGACTTTCGCGATCGGAGTGGCGAGCGCCGGCGCCGGCGGGGCGATCGCGAGCGTGCTGTACCCGTTCCTGCCGGGCTCCCACTACCAATGGATCGCCCGGTTGCTCGGCATCATCGTCCTGGGAGGAATGGGCAGCCTGCCGGGCGCCGTGATCGGCGCGCTCTGCCTGGGCGTGGCCGAGCTCATGACCGTCACGTACATCGGTCCCGAGTGGGCCACCGGTGTGCCCTACGTGTTCGTGTTCATCGTGCTCCTGCTGAGGCCGCAGGGCCTCCTGGGCACGCGCCTGCGCCAGGACGTGGCAACGGCATGACGGACGCCGGCGCCACAGCCGTCGCCGAGGGGACGCTCAAGGGCGGCGGCGCGCCGCCGTCGCGGGCGCCTTCGAAGGCGCTGCGCTCGCCCTGGACCGCGGTGGTGGTGGTGGCGATCGTTCTCCTCGGCGTTTTCCCGGTCCTGTCGGACGACCTCTACTACCAGAACATGATCATCCTCTCGATGGTCTTCGCCATCGGGGCGGTCGGGCTGAACATCATCACCGGCTACGCCGGCTACATCTCGCTCGGCCAGGGGGCCTTCATCGGGATCGGCGCCTACACGGTCGGCATCTGCGTCACCGACATCGGCGGATCGCCGTGGGTGTGGGTCCCGGTCGCCGGCCTCGTCGCGGGGGTGCTGGCGGCGCTGCTCGGGGTGGTCGCGATGCGCGCCCGCGGCCACGCCTTCGTGATCCTGACGATCGCGTTCCTCTTCCTCGTGCAGCTGCTGGCGACCAACTGGGACTCACTCACGAACGGCACGGGCGGCATCACGCTGCCGATCCCGACCTGGAGCGTCGAGTACCAGTACTGGCCCTTCTACTACACGCTCATGGGCCTGCTGGGCGTCTCGCTGCTGGCCTCGTGGTGGATCAGGCGCAACAAGTTCGGGATGGGCCTGATCGCGATCCGCGAGGACGAGGACAAGGCCGCGACCGTGGGCGTGAGCACGCCGACCTACAAGATCCTCGCATTCGCGGCGAGCGCCGTGTTCGTGGGAATGGCGGGCGGCGTGTACGGCTACTACATCAGCTTCATCGACCCGCTCGGGATGTTCAACATCCTGCTCAGCGTCCAGATCATCCTGTCGCTGCTGCTCGGCGGGCGCGCCACGCTCTGGGGCCCTGTGCTCGGAGCCTTCATCATCGAGTGGCTCAACGAGACCAGCAACAACGAGTTCAGCGGTGGCAACGCGCGGCTACTCATCTTCGGCGGCCTGCTCGTGCTCGTGGTGCTGTTCCTGCCCCGGGGCATCATTCCCACGGCGCAACACTGGATCGAGCGGTGGCGCGCGCGCGGCAAGGCCGGCCTGGCCGGCGAGCGGCTCACCGGCATCGACCTGCGCGAGCGGGAGGCCCCGGCCCCCTCGGCGCCTCCGGCCACCGCCAAGCCGCTGCTCGAGGTGAAGGGGCTCGAGAAGAGCTTCGGCGGAGTGCGAGCCGTCGACGGCGCCTCCTTCACGGTGCCCGAGGGGTCGATCACGGCGCTGATCGGCCCGAACGGGTCGGGGAAGACGACGGTCTTCAATCTGATCGGCGGAACGATGGCGCAGCAGGCCGGGGGGGTCTGGTTCGACGGGCGGCGGCTGGACGGCAAGCCGCCGTGGCAGCGCGCGCACCTCGGCCTCGGGCGCACGTTCCAGATCACGCGCCTGTTCCGCGAGATGACCGTGCTCGAGAACGTCGTGGCGCCGCTGCGCGAGTTCCACCTCGGGCTGCTGGGCGCCGACGCCGTCTCGGGCCGCGAGGCCCGGCGCGCCGAGGAGCTGCTCGACTTCGTGGGCATGCGCAAGTACCGCGACGTGCGGGCGTCCGCGCTGTCCTACGGCCAGCAGAAGCTTCTCGAGCTCGCCCAGATCCTGATGCTGGACCCGAAGCTGATCATGCTCGACGAGCCGGCGGGCGGGATCAACCCGACGCTGATCGAGCGGATCGGCGAGATGATCCGTGAGCTGAACTCGCGCGGCAAGACGTTCCTGATCGTGGAGCACAACATGCCGTTCGTGCTCGGCCTATGCAATCCGGTCCTGGTGCTCGCGCGCGGGCAGACGATCGCGAGCGGCTCGCCCGACGAGGTCCAGCGCGATCCCAAGGTCCTCGACGCCTACCTCGGCGAGGACTTCCGTCTCGAGCAGCCGGTGGGGACGTGACATGCTCAAGCTGACCGACGTGTACGCCGGCTACGGCGGGGGCGACGTGCTCCAGGGGGTGGGCCTCGAGGTGCCGGAGGGCTCGGTGTGCTGCATCGTCGGGCCGAACGGCGCCGGCAAGTCCACGGTGCTGCGCGCGGTCAGCGGCCTGCTCCAGCCGCGGCAGGGAGACGTACAGCTCGAGGGCCACTCGATCACCGGCCTGCACCCCTCGCGCATCCTCGCGATGGGCATCTCCCAGGTGCCGCAGTCGAACGCGCTGTTCCCAGCGCTGACGGTCAAGGAGAACGTGATGATGGGCGCGTACATCCAGCGGCGCGACAAGAAGCTGCTCCAGAAGCGCTACGACGCCGTGGCGGAGCTCTTCCCCGTCATCCGGGAGCGGGCGGACGATCGCGCCGGCAACCTGTCGGGTGGCCAGCGCAGGATGGTCGAGTTCGGCCGCTCCCTGATGCTCGAGCCGAAGCTCGTCCTGCTGGACGAGCCGTCGCTGGGGCTCGATCCCAAGGCGCTCAAGAACGTGTGGGAGTCGATCACGGTGATGGTCGACGCGGGCAAGACGGTCCTGCTCGTCGAGCAGAACGTGCGCTTCGGGCTCCGGCTCGCGAAGCAGGGCGTGGTCATGGAGAGCGGCCGCGTGCTGCTCACCGGCAAGGCCGACGCGGTCCTGAACAATCCGGAGATAGCCGCACTCTACTTCGGCGGCGGCGTCGCGAAAGCGTGAGCGGCGTCCTGTGGGCGACTGCCTCGGGAATAGGGTTCGGGCTCTTCCAGAGCCTCAACCGGCGTGCGATCCGGGGCATCGAGGACCCGTACGTCTCCACCTTCCTCCAGCTGTCGGTGGCCACGGCGATCCTGGTCGTGGCGAGCCTTGCCTCCGAGGACCTGAGCCAGCTGGGGGACGCGAGCGGCGAGGCGGTCGCGCTTTTCGCGCTCGCGGGGATCATCCACTTCGTCCTCGGCTGGCTGCTCCTCAACGTGAGCCAGATGCGCATCGGCGCGTCGCGCACGGCGCCGTTGATCACGCTCACGCCCCTGTTCGGGGTGGCGCTCGCGGCCGTGACGCTGGGCGAGCTGCCGAGCGTGGCCGCGCTCGCGGCCATCGTGCCGATCATGATCGGCGCCTGGCTGCTCGCGAGCCGCGGGAGCGGTCATATCGCAATCGAGCCCGACTCGATCTTCGCCTTCGGCACGGCGTTCATGTGGGCGCTCAGCGCGGTCCTGACCGTGGAGGCGCTGGAGGGGCTCGACTCGCCCCTGCTCGGCGTGACGCTCGGGCTGCTGGCGGCCACGGCCGCGCTGGGCGGCGCGCTGGCGGCGCGCGGCTCGCTGGGCGCGGTCAGGTCCATCGCGCGCAACACGCTGGCGCTCAAGGTGTTCGCCGCCGTGCTGGTCGCGTTCGCCACCTGGTTCCGGCTGCTCGCGCTCAGCGAGACCGACGTGGCTGTCGTGCTGGCCACGAACCTCGTGGGCGTGCCGATCACGCTCGTTCTCGCCCCGATCATGGTGGGCCGGCACCTCGAGGAGGCGAGCGCCCGCGTGTGGCTCGGCGGGCTGCTCGTGGTGGCCGGCGTCCTGACGCTGATCGCGTTGGAGGCGTGAGCGCATGACCTTCGACGTGCACGCTCACGTGATCGTCCCCGAGATAACCGGCGACGAGCCCTGGCGCCCGCGCGTCTACCGGGACGACTCGGGCGCGCAGGTCGTGGAGATGGGTGGCAGGGACATCCGCGCCGCCGTGGCCGAGTTCGTCGACATCGACGGGATCCTCGCGGCCCAGGACGAGGCCGGCGTCGATCGTGTGCTGCTGTGCCCCTGGGTGCCCCTGCTCTACTACGACGCCGAGCCGGACGAGGGCCTGGCCCGGGCCCACATCCAAAACGACGCTCTTGTGCGGCTTGTGGACGAGCATCCGTCGCGTGTGGCCGCGCTCGGCGCGCTGCCGCTCCAGGACCCGGAGCTGGCCGCCGGAGAGCTTCATGGATTGATGGAGCGCGGGGTGCTGAGGGGCGTGGAGGTGGCGGCCAGCGTGCGCGGGGTGTTCCTCGGCGACGACCGGTTCGAGCCGGTCTGGGAGGCAGCCGAGGCGACCGGGGCGGTGGTGTTCGTGCACCCCACCACGCGCGGGTTCGACTCGCCGGCGTTCCAGGACCACTACCTCTGGAACACCGTGGCGAACCCGCTCGAGACGGCAACCACGGCGGCGCACATGGTCGTAGCCGGCGTGATGGAGCGCCACCCCGAGCTCCGTGTGCTGCTGGCCCACGGCGGCGGCGCGCTGCTGGCGGTGCGCGGTCGCATGCGGCACGCCCACGGGTTCCAGCCGCAGGCGAGGTCGCGGCTCCGGGAGTCGCCCGAGGACTCGATCCGGCGCTTCTACTTCGACACGCTCACACACGACGACGCGCTCCTGCGCGCGCTGATCGACTACGCCGGGCCCGACCACGTGCTGCTCGGTTCCGACTACCCGTTCGACATGGGCGACGCGCGGCACGTGGACACCGTGCGGGCGCTGGGCCTGGCGCCGGAGGTGGAGGCGGCGGTTCTCGCGGGCAACGCAGAAAGGATCCTCTCGTCATGACGCAAACGGCCGACATCGTCGTCGCCGGCGCGGGCCACAACAGCCTCATCACTGCTGCCTACCTGGCGAAGGCGGGCCACGAGTGCCTCGTACTCGACGCGCGCGCGATACCCGGCGGCGGCGCCGCCACCGAGCACCTGCTCGGGCCCGACTACAGGATCGACTCGTGCTCGACCGGGCACACGATCATCCGCGTGAATCCGCTGCTCACGAACGACGAGCTCGGGCTCCACGCGGACTACGGGCTCGACTACCTCGAGCCGGACCCGGTCGGGCACGTCGCTTTCCCGGACGGCGAGCAGCTGACCATGTGGCTCGACATCGACCGCACCTGCGACGAGATCGCGCGCTTCTCGAAGAGGGACGCCGAGGCCTACCGGCGCCTTGTCGCCGAGTACGACGAGGTGAAGGGGATCTTCGGCCGCGCACGAGTGACGCCACCCGGCTTCGGGCCGTCGCTCGAGGAGATGCTGCTCGAGCACCCGCGCGGGCGGATCTGGCTGCGGCGGAACGCGATCACTGCCTGGGATGTGATCAGGCGCGAGTTCGAGGACCGCCACGTCCAGGCGTTCATGATCTGGCAGGCGTTCCAGACGCTCGTCCCGGTGGACGCCGCGGGCTCGGGGGTGAACGCCTACTCGATCATCTTCGGCCGCCAGGGGCGCAGCTGGTCGGTACCGCGCGGCGGCTCGGGCGCGCTCACGGACGCGCTCACCCGCTTCCTCGAGGACCACGGCTCAACAGTGCTCTGCAACCGGCAGGTCTCGCGGCTCGTGCTCGAGGACGGGCGCTGCACCGGCGTCGAGACCGACGACGGCGAGCGCTACACGGCCAGGCGAGCCGTGCTCTCCACGATCCACGTCAAGCACCTCGTGCACATGGCGCCGCGCGAAGCGTGGGGCGAGGAGTTCCTCTACGGCGTGGACACCTACGACGTCGGAATGTCGGGGATGGCGTGCTACCTGGCCACCGATGCGGCGCCCGAATTCCAGACGCCCGACGGCCCCCGCGCCGCGGTCTCCGCGGGCACGGTGGGCTGGCCGGAGGAGGTGCTCGCTCTGGGGCGGGCGGTGCGCGACCGGCGGCCGTACGACGACGGCGTGCCGTGGCTGCTGGTGGCCACGCCCACGCTCGTGGATCCGGACCGCGCGCCGGAGGGGCAGCACACCATCAAGCTGCTGAGCCCGCAGGCCTGGGACCTGCCGGAGGGCGTCGCGAGCTGGGACGAGCACAAGGAGACGGTCTTCCGGCGCCAGCTCGAGCATGTCCGCCGCTTCGTCCCGGCGCTCTCCGGCGAGCGCATCATCACGTCCCACGTGAAGAGCCCGGCGGACATCGAGGCCTCGAATCAGCACATGATCCGCGGGGCGTTCCACGGAGGGGACCGCAGCTATGCGTACAGCGGGAAGAACCGGCCGGTGCCGGGCTGGGCGGATCACCGCATGCCGATCCCGGGCCTCTACCAGACGGGCGGCACCACCAGCGTGGGCGGCTCGGTCACCGGCGTGCCCGGCCGCAGCGCTGCCATGGTGATGCTGAGTGACCTGGGACACGACCCGGAGGAGGTGATGGCCGGTGCCGGACGCGCGCGTGCAGGCAGCCGTTGACCACTGGGCACCGCGCTTCGTGCAGGCGGGGGTGGACTACAGCGACTTCGTCGCGACCACCGCGGGGGTCGAGCGCTGGGAGGACTGGCACGCCGCCTGGTGCCGGAACGCCGACATGCACGCGGGACTCGCCGAGAAGGCCGCCGCCAAGGGCCGCCGCCTCACGGCCGGCGAGGCATGGGCGCGCGCGACCGTGGCCTACCACTTCGCGAAGTTCGTTTGGATGGTCGATCCCGCGCGCAGCCGCGCCGCCGCCGACAGGGCGGTCGCGGCGATGGCGAGGACGCACGAGTACCTCGACCCTGCCGCAGAGCGCCTCGAGGTGCCGCTCGACGGCGGCAGGGTGGTGGGGAACCTGCGCCGGCCCGCCGGCGAGACGCGCCCGCCACTCGTGCTGCTCGTGCCCGGGCTCGACTCCACCAAGGAGGAGTTCTTCAGGCTCGAGAACGTCTTCCTCGACCGTGGGATGGCCACGCTGTCGATGGACGGCCCCGGGCAGGGAGAGTCGGGCTACGACCTGCCGATCCGGGCCGACTACGACGTGGCGGTTACCGCGGTGCTCGACGACCTCGGCGACCGCAACGACGTCGACCTCGACCGGGTCGGCCTGCTCGGCGTGAGCCTGGGCGGGTACTACGCCCCGCGCGTGCTGGCGTTCGAGCCCAGGGTGAAGGCCGGCGTGGGGCTGAGCGGCCCGTACCGCTTCAGCGACATCTGGGACACCGTCCCTCCGCAGACGCGCGAGACGTTCGTGGCGAAGTCGTTCGCGAAGGACGACGGCGACGGGCGCGCCAAGGCGGCCAAGCTCGACCTGGACGGGGTGGCCGAGCGGATCGAGCAGCCGTACCTGGCGATCACCGGCAAGCTCGACCGCTTGATCCCATGGGAGCAGACCGAGCGCGCCGCCAGGGAGGCGCCGAACGGGGCGTTCCTGCTGCATGAGGACGGCAACCACGGCTGCGCGAACGTCCCGTACAAGACGCGGCCGGTGGCGGCCGACTGGCTTCGCGAGCAGCTCGGATGACCGGGATCGCGATCGTGGGCACGGGCATGTGGGGGCCGCGCCTGGCGGGCGCCGCCGAGCGTGCCGGGCTCGAGCTCGTCACGTGCTTCAGCAGGGACGAGGGGAAGCGCGGGGAGTTCGCCGAGCGCTTCGGCTGCGAGCCCGCAGCGAGCCTGGGGGAGGCGATCGGGCACCCTCTCGTCGAGGGCGTGGTGCTCGCGACGCCCAACGACGTGCACGAGGAGCAGACGCTCGCGTGCGCCGAGCGCGGGCGCCATGTGTTCGTGGAGAAGCCGATCGCGGACAGCGTCGAAGCGGCACAGCGGATGCGCTCGGCGTGCGCACAGGCCGGGGTGACGCTTCTTGTCGGCCAGGCGTTCCGCCGGCTCGGCGCCGCCCGGCGCGTCAAGCGGCTGCTCGACGACGGCGCGCTCGGCCGGGTCGTCCTCGCCGAGGCGAACATGTCGCTCACGGGCTCGTTCAAGCCCGGGGCATGGCGCGGTGAGCGCGAGCGCAACCCGGGCGGCCCGATCATGCAGCTCGGGATCCACTGCGTGGACACCCTGGCCTACTGGCTCGGGCCGGTCAGGCGGGCGTCGGGCCGCTTCGCGCGCGTGGAGACCCCCGCCGAGATCGACGACGTCGGGGTCGTGACGCTGGAGTTCGAATCCGGCGCGCTCGGGGCGCTGACCGGCAGCTATGTGTCGCCGAAGACACTCTCGCTGCGACTGCTCGGGACGGAGGCGGTGCTCGACTACCGCACCGACTTCTCGGTATGGCCGGACGCCCGGGCGCTCGACGGCGTGACGACGCTGACGCTCGACGGCGAGCCCGTCGAGTTCGAGGAGCGCGACATGCTGGCGGAGGAGCTCGCCGAGTTCGGCCGCTGCATCCGAGGCGAGGCGGAGCCGGAGACCGGGGCGGACGAGGGCATCGCGGCGCTGGCCGCGGTGGTCCAGGCGCTCGAGACGCACGCCGAGGCCGTGAGCTGATGCGCGCCGCCGTCGTCGACGCCGTCGGCTCCCCGCCGGCACCGGCCGAGGTGGATGAGCCGGTTCGGGAGGAGGAGACCGCGCTCGTGGCCGTGGAGGCTGTGCCGCTCAACCCCGTCGAGATCCGCGTGGCCGCCGGCCGCCACCCGAGGCACGCGCAGCCGCCGTACGTGCCAGGGCTCGAGGGCGTGGGAAGGGTGGTGGAATCGGCCCGGATCCCGCCCGGCAGGCGGGTTCGGTTCGAGGTGGCCGCACTGCCGGGCTTCGGCCGGCACGGAACGCTCGCCGAGCGCGCCGCCGTCCCGGAGGACTCCCTCGTGGACCTCCCGGACGAGATCGACGATGACCTCGCCGCCGCCCTCGGCGTGGTCGGCATCACCGCGCTGCTCGCGCTCGAGCGCGCCGAGCCGCAGCGCGGGGAGCGCGTGCTCGTGCTCGGCGCCACGGGCGCCGTCGGGCAGGTGGCGCTGCAGCTGGCGAAGCTGTTCGGTGCAGGCCCGGTCGTGGGCGCCGGACGCAGCGCCGAGCGCCTGGGGCGCGCTCGGGAGCTGGGCGCCGACGCGGTAGTGGAGCTCGGGGAGGGCGACCTCGCCGAGCCCTTCGAGCAGGCGGCCGGCGGCCAGCTCGACATCGTGATCGATCCGCTCTGGGGCGAGCCCGCCATGGCGGCTCTCCGGGCGATCGCCACGAACGGGCGCCTCGTCAACGTCGGGCAGTGCGCTGGCGCCGACGTCAGGCTGCCACTCGAGGTCGTCCGCAACCGACAGGGCGCGATACACGCGATCTCGTCTGGCTGGACCGGCCTCGAGGCGAAGGCCAGGGCCTACCGCCGGCTCGTGGAGTACTCGGTGGCGGGCCACCTCACCGTGGACCGCGAGGTGGTTCCGCTCGACGACGTGGGCGCCGCCTGGCAGCGGCAGGACGCATCGCCGGGCCGCAAGCTCGTGATCGCCCTGGGCCGTTGACCCTCGTCGGCCGCCCCGTCCGCCGCCGCGAGGATGACCGCATCCTGCGCGGCAGGACGCGCTATCTCGACGACATCGACCCGCCCGGCGCCGCGCACGTCGCTTTCGTGCGCAGCCCGTTCGCGCACGCCCGCATCGCCGGCGTGGGCGTGCCCGACGGGCTCGCGGGCGCGTTCGCGGTGATCACTGCGGCCGACCTGGAGGGGCGGGCGGGCGACCTGCCGGTGCAGGGTATCCAGGGCGGGCGGGTCGCCGACGAGGGCCACCCGGTGCTCGCCAGGGATGAGGTGCGGTACGCCGGCCAGCCCGTGGCGGCCGTGCTGGCGGAGTCCCGCGCGCTCGCCGAGGACGCCGCCGAGCTGGTCGAGGTCGACTACGAGCAGCTCGAGCCCGTGCTGGACCCCCGGAGCTCGGATGTCACGTTGAGCCATTGGCACAAGGTGACCGGCGACGTGGAGGGCGTCTTCAAGGCAGCTGCCCGCGTCGTGCGCGCGAGCCATGCGCTGCCCCGGCTCGCCCCCGTGCCCATGGAGCCGCGCGGCACGATCGCTTCGTACGACGAGGCGGAGGACATGCTGACGGTCTGGGTGTCGGCCCAGGACAGCCACCGACAGCTCGCGGGCCTGGCGGCGGTGCTCGACCGGCCCGAGGAGACGATCCACGTGATCGTCCCGGACGTGGGCGGTGCCTTCGGGAGCAAGGGGGCGCCCGCCCCCGAGACGATGCTGGTGGCGCTCGCGGCGATGACCAGCGGCCGCACGGTCAAGTGGACGGAGGACCGGGAGGAGAACTTCGTCGCCTCCTACCAGGGGCGGGGCATGGAGGCGGACGTGGAGCTGGCCTTCGACACCGACGCACGGCTGCTCGCGGTGCGCGCCCGCATCTGGGCGGATGTCGGCGGCTATCTGATGCCGACCACGGCGCTCCCCACGCACACCGCCGCGATGCTGATGTGCGGGGTCTACGACGTCCAGGTCGCCGATGTCGAGGTCCTGGGCCGGCGGACGAACAAGGTGCCCACCGGCCCATATCGCGGCGCCGGGCGCCCTGAGGCCGCCTACTTCGTGGAATGCACGATCGACCTCGCCGCCCGCGAGCTCGGCATCGACCCGCTCGAGCTCCGGCGCCGGAACCTCATCCGCGAGCTCCCCTACGAGACGGCGCTCGGCTGGACCTACGACTCCGGTGACTACGCGCGCTGCCTCGACCTGGCGGAGGAGCTGGTGAAGCCCGAGCGGCGCTCCGACGCGGCGCGCGTGGTGGGCACCGGCTTCGGCATGTACGTCGAGCGAGCGGGCGGCCTGTTCGAGACGGCCGAGGCCGAGCTGCTGCCGAACGGGAGGCTCCTCGTGCGAAGCGGCTCGTCGCCGCACGGCCAGGGGCACGACACGACCTTCGCGCAGGTGGCGGCCGAACGGTTCCGGGTGGGGTTGGAGGACGTGGAGCTTCGCTTCGGCGACTCCAAGGAGGTGCCGCGCGGCGTGGGCACCTTCGCCAGCCGCTCGGTGGCGATGGGCGGGTCCGCGGTCCTGCAGGCCGTCGACACGCTGAAGTGGAAGTGCCTGGCCGTGGCGGCGGGCCTGCTCGAGGCCGGTCCGGACGAGCTCGAATGGGGTGAGGGCGGCCAGGTTTCGGCTCCGGACGGGCGGACGGTGTCGCTTCGCGAGATGGCGGGCGCGTCGCCCGGGACCCGGGCCGCCGCCCGCTTCGAGTCCGATCTCGTCTTCTCGTCGGGGGCCTACGGGGCCGTCGTCGAGATCGAGCGCGCCACCGGGCGGCTGCGGGTACTGCGCCTTGTCGCGGTCGACGACGCCGGCACGATCGTCAACCCGCTCCTGGCGGAAGGACAGGTGATCGGCGGGACCGCGCAGGGCCTCGGCCAGTGCCTGGTGGAGGAGGCGGCCTACGACGAGGAGGGCAACCCGACCTTCGCCTCGTTCGCCGGCTACAGCCTGCTCACCGCCGCGGAGATGCCGCCGGTCGTCGCGGAGTTCGTCGAAACGCCGTCGCCGCTCAACCCGCTGGGGGCGAAAGGGATCGGCGAGGGCGGATCGATCGGGACGCCGGGCGCCGTGGCGAACGCAGTCGCCGACGCGCTCGGCGGCGTGCGGGTCGACCCGCCGTTCAGCGAGGACAAGCTCTGGCGGGCGCTGCGCTCGTGAAGCCGGCTCCGTTCGAATATCGCGCTCCCGCCACCGTCGACGACGCGCTGCCGCTGCTCGGCCCCGACAGCACCGTGCTCGCCGGCGGACAGAGCCTCGTCCCGCTGCTCAACCTGCGGCTAGCACGTCCCGAGGTCGTGGTGGACATCAACGGGATCGCATCGCTCGACTACATACTCGACGGAAGCGGGCCGCTGCGGATCGGGGCCATGACCCGCCAGGTCACGCTCGAGCGATCCGACCTCGTCCGGCGGCGCTGGCCCCTGCTGCACAAGGCCATCCGGCTCGTCGGGCACTACCAGATCCGGAGCCGGGGGACCGTGGGCGGCTCGGTCGCGCATGCGGATCCAGCCGCCGAGCTGCCCGTTGCCCTGACCGCCCTCGGCGCCCGCTTCCACCTGCTCTCCCCGGGCGGCACCCGCGCGGTGGGCGCCTCGGACTTCTTCCTCGGCCCGCTGTACACGGTCCGCGAAGCGGACGAGCTGCTGGTGGAGATCGAGGTGCCGGAGCAGCCCGACGGCGCTGGGAGCGGCTTCGCGGAGCACGCGCGCACGCACGGCGACTTCGCGACGGCGGGCGCGGCCGCCGTCGTGGCTCCAGGCGGACCGGCCGGCATCGTGCTGCTCGGGGCAGGTCCCACGCCGGTGCGCGCCGAGGCGGCCGAGCGGGCGCTGGCCGGCGGCGCCGAACCGCGGGAGGCCGCCGCGCTGTCGGCGCAGGAAGTGGAGGACGAGCACCGGCGGGCGCTCTGCACGGAGCTGGCGCGCCGCGCGATCCAGGAGGCAATGGCCGGAGTGGCGCGGGCGTGAGGATCACCGTCGAGATCAACGGCGACGCGTATGAGAGCGACGTCGAGCCGCGCACGCTCCTGTCCGACTTCATCCGCCACACCGTCGGTCTGACCGGCACGAAGGTCGGCTGCGAGCAGGGCGTCTGCGGTGCCTGCACCGTGCAGCTCGACGGCGAGGCCGTCCGGTCCTGCCTGATGCTCGCCGTCCAGGCGAACGGCCGCGCCCTCAGGACGGTCGAGGGGCTCTCCGGGGACGGCGGCCTGCATCCGCTCCCACGCGCGTTCCACGAGGCGCACGCGCTTCAATGCGGGTTCTGCACACCGGGTTTCCTGATGTCGATAGAGGCGTTCCTGCGCGAGCACCCGGACGCCGGCGAGGAGGAGCTGCGCGAGGCGCTCGCGGGCAACCTCTGCCGCTGCACGGGCTACCTCGGCATCATTGAGGCGGTGGAACACGCAGCCCGGGAGATGCGCGGAGGCTAGGCACGCATGCGCGACGCCGGCGACGACGAGACGGCCGCTTGGTGGCGCAGCGGTCGCGTCCGGTTCGCTACTTCTGTGTTCGGTCGGCGCCGGAAGCCGTCGGGTTACTTGATCCCGACGACCATCGAATCGGGTCCGACGAGGGGCTCGACGTAGCCTTCGCGAAAGCCCGTCTCTTCCAGCCAGGTGCGGCAGTCCGCGCCGGTGTAGTCGAAGCCCCCGGGCGTCTCGATCAGCATGTTGAGACTCATCAGCAGGCCGAATGCGTTGCGGCGCCGCTCGTCGTCGATGATCGCGTCATAGACGATCAGCGCGCCGCCGTCGGGAAGCGCGTCGTAGGCCTTTTTGAGCAACAAGCGCTTCTCGTCGAGGTCCCAGTCGTGCAGGATGTGGCCGAATATGAGCACGTCGGCCGTCGGCAGCGGATCGGCGAAGAAGTCGCCGGCCGTGAACCTCAGGCGCTCGCCGAGCCCGAGCCGAGCGACATGGGCATCGAAGATCGGCTCGAGCGCCGGCAGGTCGAAACCGCCGCCCGTGATGTGCTCGTGCGCCAATGCGATCTGAGCCGGCACAGCGCCTTCGGCGCAGCCGACGTCGATCACGCTGCCGTGGTCGCGCCAGGGAAACTTGGCCGCGAGCGCCTGCGCTGCTCCGCCGCTGATGCCGCTCATCGCCTTTGCGAACTGCTCGAGCCGCGCCGGGTCGGCATAGAGCGCCCCGAAGAAGTCCCCACCGTCCTTGGCCTCGTTTTGAAGGGCACCGGTCCGCAGCGCCTCCGTCAGCGATCCCCAGAAGCCGTATAGACGGGCGTTCGCCATCTCCATGATCCCAGCGACATACGAAGGCTTGGCCCGGTCGAGAAACAGCTCGGCCGCCGGAGTGTTGGCGTAGCGGCCGTTCTCGCGCTCGAGCATGCCGAGCGGTCCTTGCCGCCGCCGCTGGCGTTCCCGCTATCGAAGGCCTCGCTGTCGGCCTGGATGAAATCGTTGCCGTCACCGCCGTACAGGAGGTCGTCATCTCCGCCAGTGACGTCGCCGTCGAGGGTGCGGCTGTCGCCGGTCGTGCGACGGAATCCCTACATGGAATCGACTACGCAACCACCCGACGCAGCCGCCCGGACACCCGTTAGCCCGAGTTTCCTGGCCCCTGCCGAACGTCTGGGGCGGACCCGACCGGTCCCTACGCCGGTGCCTCGGGCGCCGCTGGCGGCGTCGACGCGCGGCGGTGGCGGATGCTGAGCAGCAACCCCGCCATGAGCGCCGCTAGCACGCCGCCGCCCAGCGCGACGATCCAAACGTTCGAGCCGTCGCTCGCCGGCGCCGGGGTGGCCGCGCAGGCGGGGCAGACGACCTCATCGACGCGGGCGACCGGCAAGCCGTCCACGCCCACGCCCGGAAGCGTCCTCGCCGGGCGGGGCGTAAGCCCGGCTGTGAGCTTCGTGTAGGCCGCTTCGCTCTCGCTGGGCAGGGTCACCCAGGTAACGCCGTCCTCCCAGCGCATCAGCCCGGCGGAGGGCACCACGGTGACGGAGACGCGGTTGGTGAACACCTCGCCGCCGTCCTCGGCGCGGATCGTGAGCGTGCTCTTGTACCAGGGCAGCCCGCGCTCAGGGGCGTCCGTACCCCGGGGGCGGGGGCCGACCGCGAGCGCCGTCGCCGCCTCCGGATCGGAGACCTCCCTGCACTCGCCCGCCCCACAGACCTTCGCGGAGCTGATCTCCGTGGCCATCAAACCCGGCGGGTAGGACACCGCACTCGCCGGCACGAGCAGGGGGAGCACGGCGGCCGCCGCGAGCAGCCCAACCGCAACGAGCATCAGTCGCCTTGACCCCTTGGCCGCGATGGCATCCCTCATGGTGGCGGGACTCCTTTGAATAGTGCGCGCAGCATCAGCGCGCTCAGGCCAGTCGGTCCACACTAGTCTCGATCGCAAGCGATCGCCAGGGAACGGACCGAGGGGCAACGCTCAGTTTCCGTATCCCAAAGAAGAGCGGGCGTTTCGCTCGCTCCGAACGAATAGTGCTAGCGCGAGCGTGGCCAGATCGCGGCGGGCAGGAGTGCCGCATCGAGGCAGGAGCGGCACTGCCGCTGGCAGGCCGGAAGCATAGTGGCTTGGCGCGTAGGCGGCCGGCAGCGTCGCCGCGCCTGGCATGGGACTCGGCGGTTCTGATCTCAGGGTTGAGCGGTGTGCCGGTTTGGCTTGGGTGGGGCGCCGAACGTGCGCAGGACGTGCTCCAGCGTCGAGGCGAGCAGTTCGTGCGTGGCCTCGCGGGTGGCCTCGCCGTGTAGCCAGCGGCGTGTGGCGGCGCGGTTGAGCCCGGTCCAGCACTCGAGCGCGTAGCGCAGCCGCGGCGTGTCCTGGGCGATGTCGGCGTGCTGGGCGGCGAGCAGCGCGACGGCGCGGCGCACCAGCTCGGCGACGACTTGCCTGATGTCGGGGTCGGCGATGTCCTCGCCACGCGCGATCGTGGCGAGCCAGATCGTGCGGTTGGCCTCGGTCCAGTCGAGCCAGCGCGACACGCTATCGGCTATGCGGGCGCGGGCGCTGCGGCCGACGGGCGGCGCTACTTGTTGCTCGCGCAGTGCGCCGAGCCGCGCGAGCAGCGCGATGTAGACCTCCTTGCGGCCGCCGAAGTAGTGGTGCACGAGCCCGCGCGCGACGCCGGCCGCGTTGGCGATGCCCTCGACAGAGACCTCGTCGTAGCCGCGCTCGGCGAACAGCGCGTTGGCTGCGTCGAGGATCTGTTCGCGGCGCTGGCCGGGGTCGAGGCGGCTGTAACTCGGCGTCGTGCTCATAGGGAGAGTCTAAATGTCGTTGGCGATCTGTCAAGAGTCTGTTAGCATATCGCCAACAAGGCAGCAGGAACCGCCCCCTCCGACACAAGGACAACAATGCGAAAGCTCATCATCACCGGCATGGCGCTCGCCATGCTCGCCATCCCCTCCGTCGCTTCGGCTGACGTGCAGCGCTGCGCGGCCCCCGTCACGGAGCCCGTGGCAGCGACGTTCCAGGTCACGACGCCCTCCGGGTCCGGTGGCCTATGGACGACCAACTTCACGGTCATGGTCAAGCCGGACGGCCAGTTCACCGGCACCGGCACCACGTCCGGCCATGACGTTGACGGCGACAAGTCGATTGACGAGATCGTCACCGGCACGTTCACCGACAACAACGCTGACGGAAAGGCCGATGTGGTCAGCTTCACGTCAACCCGTCCGCAGCCGCTCTACACCGCTACGTGGATGGTGGAGAACGCGCCGCTGAACGGCACGCCGACGCAGGGCTCTGCGGACGGCATCACCTGGGACCTGGTGTTCACGGTGACCGGCGAGCCGCAGATGGCCGCTGCCACCACCACCGACCTGAACCACGGCGAGTACGTCTCCTCGATGGGCGGCGGCAAGGCCGCGGCGCAGAAGTGCGCTGGGATGCCGCTCAAGTCCAAGCAGGGCTCGTAAGCAACACAGACGACAGGAGAGTGGGCCGGCCTACGGGCCGGCCCGCCTTTCAGTCTCGTCAATCACCTAAGTTCAGAGAAGGGCCCGCCTCTAGTGCGGGCCCTTCTCATTTGTAACCAGGCCCGATCGCACCCCGGCCTGGCAACGCGGGATGGGTGCTCCTATGAGGCATATGTGGTAGCGCGCGCTCCCCGGCCGTGAGTGCCGCTGGCAGGCGATTGCGCAAGCGAGTTGACTTAGGCCTCCGTCCCGTCGGCGCCCCTGCTCTGCATTAGGTCATGCCTATGCACCACGTGGTGGTCCGGTGGACTGCGTGGCGCTGGGCAATCGGTCCCGGACAGGAGCGCCTGAGTCCGGCCGGGAGGCCCTCGCCTACGCCTGCACATGGGCGTGGCGCGGTCCCGGTTGTCGTCCCCTCACCGGCACACATCACCGAACCAGTGTTACGGCACACCGCCCTCGGCCAGTGCTCTCGGGACGGGCTCCACGCGACGGTGTGCCTGCACCGGTTCCTTTCCGTACGGAGCATCTGCTTGGCGTGGTGGTCAACTGGCCCTCGGTGGGCCTGACCGATGATTTTTCCGCGCCGTGCTGGTCTGTACGCCGAATACCGACTCACGGGAGGCTGACGCCATGCGGAAACTGACCTTTGGCATGAACCTGAGCCTGGACGGCTACATCGCCGCGCCCGGCGACGACCTCGGCTGGAGCGTGCCGAGCGACGAGCTGTTCCAGTGGTGGTCCGACCGGGTGGGGGCGACGGGCCTGGCGCTGTATGGGCGCAAGCTGTGGGAGACGATGAGCTCCTACTGGCCGACCGCCGACCAGCAGCCCGGCGCCACACCGGCGGAGATCGAGTTCGCCCGCCGCTGGCAGGACATGCCGAAGGTGGTGTTCTCCTCGACGACCAGCACGGTCGACTGGAACACCCGCCTGGTCACCGGCGACGCGGTCACCGAGATCACCAGGCTCAAGGCCGAGGATGGCGGCCCCATGGACATCGGCGGTGCCACACTCGCCGCAGCGGCCATGCGGGCCGGGCTGATCGACGAGTACGCGATCGTCACCCATCCGGTCCTGGTGGGCGGCGGCACACCGTTCTTTACGGCCCTGGACAACTGGGTGAACCTGACCCTGGTGGAGACCCGGACGTTTCCCGACGGCGTGGTCCTGACCAGGTACGAGACCAGGCGCTGAGTGCCCGACCTCGGATCGGCACGGGCTTCGGGCCCACCCAAGGATCTCGTGGCGCTGTGTTCCGAGGCGATCGTGACGTCCCTGCCGGATCCTGTTCTTCACCGCAGACGATCCGTCCGGATGGGGATCCGCTTACGGCATTCCGCGCCGCGCTCTCTCATGAATGCGGGCGTCCTAAGGCGGTGCCGACGAGGTGCTCGCTTGGCGACGACCCACGGAAGCGCCACTTGGCCGGACGCGTTGCGTCCCGTGCATAGGCACAATGAGGGCGCGCGTGAGCTGCCGATCGGATGGAGGTCGAGCACCATCGCTGTCGCCTTGAGGCAGGAGCGGCACTGCCGGTGGCAGGCGAAAGGAGCACTCGCGAGAGGATCGGCGGCTCTTGCCTTCCTCAGGGAAGTGGGTTCTGGGGAGAGCGATCCTGGCGGCCGTTCGCGGTCAGCGGATTGTGGGCGGTCAGGGATCGCTGGACCGGGCGCCGGCCGTCGCACCCGGACCTGGCGGGCGGTCATCGCGGTCGGGGTGTGACCGATACCGCGGGTCGAGGAGTAGCGTGAAGCGCATGCGCGCGCCGATCACGCTCGACTTGCACTTGCCGAACTTCAACTATCCCGACACCGCTCCGGAGGCCGTCTTCGAGCGCCTCGTCGAGATCGCGGCCACTGCCGAGGAGTCCGGTTTCAGTGCGATCTCGGTGATGGACCACCTGCACCAGATCCCCGGGGTCGGACCGCAGACCAACTGGATGTTCGAGGGCAACACGATGCTGGCTGCGTTGGCGGCCCGGACGTCGAAGCTGAGTTTGGGCCTGCTCGTCGGCGGCGTGACGTACCGAAACCCGGCCCTGCACGCCAAGATCACCGCCACGCTGGACATCGTCTCGGGCGGCCGGGCGTGGCACGGCCTCGGCGCAGCGTGGTTTGAGGACGAGCACCGCGCCTACGGCTTCGACTTCCCGCCACTGGGTCGGCGCTTTGAGATGCTCGAGGACGCCCTTCAGATCGCGCGCGCCATGTTCACGCAGGAGCGCGCCACCTTCGAGGGCCGCCACTTCCGCGTCGACGGCGCCCTGAACAACCCCAAGCCGCTGCGTGGCGACATTCCGATCGTCATCGGCGGCAGCGGCGAGCGGAAGACGCTGCGCCTGGTCGCCCAGTACGCCGACGGTTGCAACGTCTTCGGTGACGCGGCGCGGGCCAAGCACCTGATGGAGGTGCTGGCGGCCCATTGCGAGGACGTCGGGCGCGACCCGGCCGAAATCACCAAGACCCGACTCGGCGTCCTGGCGATCGCGCCGACGCACGAGGCGGCGATGGCCAAGGTCGATTTCCTCAGACGCGCCGGCATACCCGAGGAGCGCCTCAGCGCAACGGTGATGGCCGGCGACCCGGACGGGGTCGCCGAGCAGGCGGCCGCCTTCATCCACGCCGGCATCGAGGGATTGACGCTGACCATCCCGGACGTGCACGACCTGGAAACAGTCGCGCTCGCGGGCCGGACGCTCGGGCCGGTTTTCGCCGCGCAGCCGGCCTGACGACCCCCCCCCGGCAGCTACGTCCGACCGCCGCGCGTGGCTCGTTCACCCACGGGGCCCGCTCCTTTGGAGGACCTCCGAGAGAGGAGGCCGGCTCCCGCACACACGACCGCAATCCCGAAGAATGCAGGCGTGAGGCGGCTGGCGGGACGGACACCCGGGGCTCGTCCGAGGCGGGCGTTTCGCGGTTGAGCACGGAGAGGCTCGCATCCAGGCGAATGCAGTAGGCGGCGTGCTGGCGCCACCGAGATGGAGGCACGCGATCGCACCGACGTGGGGGTCGCAGGGGAGAGGAGCTCGATTACGCGAGGCTCGCGGCGTATGCGTGCAGGCGTTCGGCCAACTCGCGCGGACGGCTAAGGGTGACGTAGTGGCCGCCGTCCATCTCGTCGGCCTCGATGCCAAGGCGTGCACGAGCGTGCCGCCGCGCCCAGGCGGCCGTGAACATGCGGTCGTCGCGGCACAGGAGGTACCGCGTCGGCGTAGCTGGCCATGAGTCGAGAGGCCACGGCTCCCGCAGCGCCTTGGAATCCTCGTTTCGTTCTCGTCGCTGCGCTTCTGCCGCGAGCTGCGGCGGAACGTCGTGGTAGAAGACATCGTCGAACCCGCTCTGTTGGTAGCCGGCGTTCTTCCACCAGTCGTCGAACAGCTCGCCTGGGGACGGAATCATCCCGCAAAGCAGGATCAGCAGCTCGGCCGGGATGCGCGCGCAGGCGAGCGGCGCCGTGAAACCGCCGAGCGAATGGCCGACGACGATGACGTCCCGGCGCGCGGCGACCGCGTCGACCACGGCGCCAGCGTACGTCCACCAGCAGGCCGACTCGCGCTCGCACGGAAGATCAACTGCTACGGGCTCGTGCCCGTACTTGCGCAGCTCGGGAACGACCAGATGCCAGTCCCACGCGCTTCCTCCTCCACCGTGGATCAGCGCGAACCCCGCCATGACCGGACACGCTAAAGGACCGCCGCCGAGCGGCACGTGGGCTCGGGTGACCTGCGGACTAGCACGACCTGGCGGCGGAGCCGACGCGGTCGACAAACGGATTCCTTCCGAGCGGTTGCCTCCGTGTGGCCGCTCGCAGCGGCCTCGACGCCTCCCCCAGCCGGAGCCTAGCTCCACGGAGGCCACGCGGCGTACATCTGGGATCGGGAGACCGAAGCGGCTGCACTCTCGGCGCATGGCTACCCCGACGAACCGCGCGCGACGGCACGTTCGCTCCACAACAACGATGCGATAACAGCTCGGGGGTGGGCAACCGCGGGCTACGGGCGACTGCGCCGTGGCGCAATGCCTTTGAGGACAGTGTCGACGATTCCCTCGAGGAAGCAACGATCGACCACCTCGCCGGTGAGCAGCAGCCGCAGGTGGATGGGGCCGAGCACGGATTCGACTACCCGAACGGGATCGGTTCCGGATTCGATCTCGCCGCGCTCGATGGCGCGCTCGATGATCGCGCCGTCGAGCGCCAGGCGCTCGGCCCAGAAGCGGCGGTTGGCAGCCGCGAGGCGAGGGTCGTGGGGCGCCTCAGCGGCCACCGCGCGCGCCATCGCCGCGACCTCGGGAGTGGCGGCATTGGCCGCGGCGGTGCGGGCAAGCTCCAGCAGGTCCTCGCGTAGCGAACCGGTATCGGGCACGGAGATGTGTTCGCCGGCCCGCTCGAGCATCGCCTCCAGCACAAGCTCCTCCCGCGTGCCCCAGCGCCGGTAGAGCGTGGTCTTGCCCACCCCGGCGCGCTTGGCGACGCTCTCCAGGCTCAGCGCCGAGTAACCCACATCCGCCAGCTCGGCCAGCGTTGCAGCGATCGCCGCTGCGCGGACCCGGGCGGTTCGCCCTCCGGGCCGGCGCATTCCTTCCACCGAGGCTCGGCGCTTACGCGCCGAGGCTGCACTCTTCGCCCTCTTCGCGGTCGCCATGGGGCGTATCTTAATGGAACGAATAGTGCCGTTTGCTAGGATCGAGGCGATGGAGAGTTACCGGCGCTCGCGCCCTTTTCACCGGTTCGTTCGAAGGACGGCCGCGACACGCCCGATGGCGAAGCTCTACAGGGTGATCCAGCAGCCGCTCGATCGCCTCGTCTTCCGACTCACACGAGGCCGGACCACCGCGTCGTCGTGGCTTGGCGGCGTCACGATCACGATGCTGACGACCACGGGCGCCAGGAGCGGGAAGCCCCGCACGCTTCCGGTGCTCGGCCTTCCCGACGGTGACGACATGATCGTGATCGCGTCGAACTTCGGCCGCCCCCGCAATCCCTCCTGGTATCACAACCTGCTCGCAAACCCGCGCGCGACGATCGTGTTCGACGGCATCAGCCGCAAGGTCACGGCGCACGAGCTCAGCGGCCCAGAGCGAGAGCGCGGCTATCGGCGGGGGGAGGAGATCTACCCCGGTTTCAGCCACTACCCCCGCTGGGCAACCAACCGCAGGATCCCGGTTCTCAGGCTCAAGCCGCTGGGCGCGCCGCCCTGCGCGGACCCCCGGTGACGCCCGAGACCTTCACGACGGAGCGCGACGGTCGCGTGCTGACCGTCCTGTTCGACCTCCCGCCTCACAGCTTCATCGGCCGCCAGATGGTCACGGAGCTTGACGGGCTCACTCGGTCGCTGCGACGGGACCGCTCGCTTCGCGCGGTCATCCTCACCTCCGCATGAGGCCCATACCGCCGCGCACAGCGCGACGAGTACTCCCGCTAGGAGTCCCTTGAGTGGCCGAATCATTTCCCGCTAACTCCTTGGTCGGTGAGCGCTGTCACCGAAGACAGACGGATTGCGCCCGAGAACCTTCCGTCGCGGTGGCGGGTGGCGCCGGCGGCCCGCGCGGCGCTCGCATCCATCGTCCGGAGGGGTAGCGGGAGCTGCGTCGGTGGGCGTGCCAGCACCGTCGAGTTGTTCTCAGCAACGGCCGGAGCAGCAGGAACGGCGCTGCGATCAATTCCCCGGCGAGGGGAATCAGCAGCGGCGGGGTCAGCGCGACGTCCAACCCCTTCCACCGCGGATCTCGTCGATTGGGGGATGAGCTGGCCAATCGTTGAGTCCGCTTGGTTGCCACTTGGAATGTCAAGACGGCGATTGACTCGCCCGCGCGGAGGGATCTGCCTTGCGTCGCTCCGCCGGGGCGATCGACGCGTAGGCGGCCGCGAAGCCCTCTCGCCAGCTTGGGTATCGCGGCTCCCAGCCGAGCTCGCGCTTGGCCTTGGCGTTCGAGGCGCCGCGCGCCTCGGTCCCCATCACGACCGCAACCTCGCCGGCGACCAGCCGCGCGAGCCAGCGGGGAAAGCGGCGGGGCGGCCCGGCGCCGAGCGCGTCTGCGAGCACCGGCAGCCACTCGCGCACCGGCGCGGGCTCTTCGTCGACGACGTTGAAGATGCCCGGCGCGTCTTGTTCGAGCGCGAGCACGGTCGCCGCGGCGGCGTCGTCGAGATGGATCCACGAGGCGAAGCCCCCGCCGTCTCCGATGATCGGGAACTGCCGCTTGCGCACCGGGTCGATGAGCCCGTCGTTGGCGGCGCCGTAGAAGATGCCGTAGCGAAGCGCGATCCCGCCGGCTTTCGTGACCACCTCCTCGACGTGGCGCATCGCGGCGTTCGACTCGCGCGACTTCGCGGGCGGGGCGGGATCGAGCGGGTCGTCCTCGGCCTTGACCCACGCGCCCTCGCGTGCGGTCCGGTAGCTGGCGAAGCTCTGGGCGACGAACTTGTCGACCCCCGCCTCGCGCGCGACCGCGATCAGCGCGTCGGTGCCCTCCGTCCGCAACCTGTTCGTCTCCGCGAACGTGCGATCGAAATTGCGCGAGAAGTTCAGCTCCGCCAAGGCCGTCGCCTGGTGGACGATGGCGTCCGGCGCGGCCTCGAGCACCGCCCGGCGCACGGCCGCACCATCGAGCAGATCGAGGGCGACCGGCTCAGCGCCGAGCGCCCGTAAGTGTTCCGCTTTCTCCGCGGACGTCGAGGTGCCGATCACCTCATGGCCTCCCTCGACAAGCTGGGGCACCAGCCTGGTGCCGATCGCACCGCTCGCTCCTGCAACGAAGACTCGCATCGTGTTTTCTCCTTTGGTCACATCGCCCGCGTCGCGCGGGTCTACTGCCATGACACACCCCGACGACCGGATGTGACCGATGGATGAGAACGAGTTTCTGGCGCAGCAGTTCGAGGAGCACCGAACCCGGCTGCGGGCCGTGGCCTACCGGATGCTCGGCTCGCTGAGCGAGGCCGACGACGCCGTCCAGGAGACGTGGCTGCGCCTCAGCCGGATCGACTCGGACGAGGTGGAGAACCTCGGCGGCTGGCTGACGACCGTCGTCGCGCGCGTCTCGCTGAACACCCTGCGCTCGCGCCGATCGCGGCGCGAGGAACCTCTCGATGTGCGCATGCCGGAGCCGATCCTCGACCGCGCCGACGGCACCGACCCCGAGCACGAGGCGCTCTTGGCCGACTCCGTCGGCCTGGCGCTGCTGGTGGTCCTCGAGACGCTGAACCCGGCCGAGCGGCTCGCGTTCGTCCTGCACGACATGTTCGCGGTGCCGTTCGACGAGATCGCGCCGATCGTCGACCGCTCACCCGAGGCGGCGCGCCAGCTCGCCAGCCGCGCGCGCCGCCGGGTCCAGGGCGAGGCCGCGACTCCCGACGCCGACCTCGACACCCAGCGCGAGGTCGTCGACGCCTTCATCGCGGCCGCGCGCGACGGCGACTTCGAGGCGCTGCTCGAGGTGCTGGACCCGGACGTGGTCCTCCGGGCCGACCGCGGCGCCGTTTCCATCGGCGCCTCGAGGGTTGTCCGCGGAGCGGCCAACGTGGCCCGCCAGGCGTTCGCCTTCTCGCGCCTCGATATCGACGTGCGGCCGGCGCTCGTGAACGGCGCGGTCGGCACGGTCACCCTCCGGGACGGGCGGCCGTTCGCGATCGCGGGCTTCACGATCCGAAACCGAAGGATCGTCGAAATGGACGTCCTCGCCGACCCCGAGCGCCTCAGCGAGCTCGACCTGACAATCCTCGACTGAAACCGTCGCCACATCCTCCCGAAGACCCGGGTCTGAGCGGTGATGGCAGGCACGGTTCACCGGGAGGGGTTGCTACCACCTTGTTGAGGCGCCGAGGGCGACAGTCGGCGGGCCGTCGCGACGACTTCCGCGACGAGTGTCGCGAGGTGCTGCGAGCTTGTGTCGGGGTGCAGGATGCAGGCGCGCAGGGTCTCGCGGCCGCCGAACACGGTGCCCGTGACGAAGGCCCGGCCTCGCGCCTGAACCGCCTCCGGCAGTGCGCGGTTGAGCTCGTCCAGCCTGGCGGGCGGGCAGCCCGCTGGGCGCGCGCGGAAGGCGACGATGGAGGTCTCGGGCGCGGCGACCAGCTCCAGCTCGGGTTCTCGCTCGATCAGCGTCGCCAGCTCGCGGGCGAGCGTGTTCGCGCGCGCCACCTGGGCGGCGATGCCGGCGCGTCCGCGCGCGGCGATGGTCGCCCACGTCTTGAGGGCGCGGAAGGGTCTCGTCTGCTCGAGCCCGTATTCGGCGAAAGTGCCGACCGGGGCGCCGGCGTCCTGGCGCAGATAGGGCGGGATGAGGCTGAACGCGTCGCGCAGGTCGTCGCCGCGTCGCACGAGCGCGCAGCCTGCATCGACGGGAACGCCGAGCCACTTGTGTGGGTCGAGAACCAGCGAGTCGGCCTGCTCCATGCCGCGGTAGCGGGCCGCGATCAATGGGTCGAGCACGCCGAAGGCGCCGTAGGCGCCGTCGACGTGGAACCAGATCTCCTCCGCGGTGGCGACGTCGGCGAGAGCGTCTAGCGGGTCGATCGCGCCGGCGTTGACTGTGCCGGCCGAGCCCACAAGCAGCGCCGGCAGGGCGCCGCTCGTGCGATCGGCGGCGATCGACGCGCGCAGCTCGGTCGCGTCGAGCCGGCCTCCCTCGAGTGGCACCTCGCGCATCGCACTACTGCCGAGGCCAAGGAGCTCCAGGGCGCGCCGCACGCAGCTATGTGCCTCAGTCGGCACGTAGGCGATGAGCCGTGGGGCGCCGGCGAGGCCGTCGCGACGGACGTCATGGCCGGCCGCCGCCAGCGCCCGGCTGCGAGCGCCCGCGAAGCAGACGATCGTCGCGGCGGACCCGCCGCTGGTGAGTAGGCCGGCGCCAGGAGCGTGCGGAAAGCCCACCAGCTCGGCCAGCCAGCGCACCACGGCACGCTCGAGGTGGACGTCGGCGTGATCGCCAGAGACGACGCTCGGGTTCATCGCGGCAGCTGCCAGCGAAGCCATCACACCCGCGGGGGAAGGCGGCGGGTTGACCCAGCCGAAGAAGGCCGGGTGGCCGTTGCCCATGGCGTGCGGCAGGACATCGCGCACCGCGGTCGCGACCAGGTCGTCCAATGCTGCCGGGCGCTCCGGCAGGGGCAGGTCGAGCAGGCGTCGGCGCAGGGCGTCCGGGAGCGGCTCCCAGACCGGCCGTGAAGGCAGCGCGGCGAGGTGGTCGGCGACACCGTCAACGAGCGCGTGTGCGGCGCTGCGGAAGGCCACTAGGTCATCTTCGCGCGCCGCGCTTGTGTCCGGTTCGCTCACGTCGCAAACTCGTTCTCACTCTGGCTGCCGCTCGAACGCGGCGAAGACCTGGTCGATCAGTGTGATGAGACGGAACGTATCGTCTCGTTTTATCTCCCGAGATGACGCAAGGAGAATCACCGTGGCAAGGCAGGGCCGATGAGTTTTCGGTACGGCAGAGGTCAACACTGCCATGACGACGATGCACGTGCTTGAAACCGCCGAGGTCGACATCGCCTACGACGTCGATGGCCCGCTGCCTACCGCCGACGGCCGTCCACTGTTCATGATCGGTCAGCCCATGGACGCCAGCGGCTTCGCCACGTTGGCGTCGCATTTCTCCGACCGCACAGTGGTCAGGTATGACCCGCGCGGCCTCGGCCGCAGCACCCGCAAAGACGGCCGGGTCGACCATACGCCCACGGTCCAAGCGGACGACGTGCACGCCGTTATCGAGGCGCTCGGCGCCGGCCCGGTCGAGATGTTCGCGAGCAGTGGGGGCGCGGTGACCGCGCTCGCGCTCGTGGCGGCCTACCCCGACGACGTGAGCACCCTGGTGGCACACGAGCCGCCGCTCATCCCGGTGCTCCCGGACGCCGCGGCGGCCGAGCGCGCCCGCGCCGGCATTCGCGACACCTACGAGGCCAAGGGCCGGGGCGCCGGCATGGCGGCCTTCGTTGCGATGACGTCGTGGCGAGGCGAGTTCACCGATGACTACTTCGGCCAGCCGGCGGCGGATCCCGCCCAGTTCGGGATGCCGACCGAGGACGACGGCTCTCGCGACGACCCGCTGCTATCCGAGCGGTCCTGGGCGGTCAGTAGCTATCGCCCCGACGTCGACGCGCTGGCGGCGGCGCCCACGCGCGTCGTAATCGCCGTGGGCGAGGAGTCGCTGAGCACGTTCACCGGACGCACGGCGGTGGTCACCGCCGAGCTGCTCGGTCAGCAGGCGACCGTGTTCCCGAGCCACCACGGCGGGTTCCTCGGCGGCGAGTTCGGATACGCCGGACAACCCGAACGCTTCGCGCGCAAACTGCGCGACGTCCTCGACGGCAACTGACCGCCGCGAACTTCGCCCTTGGGAGCGCACTCACATCATGATCCGGCCGCCGGCAATGTCCAGAGTCACGCCGGTCATCCAGCGGGCGGAGTCCGACGCGAGGAAGAGCGCGGCGAGCGCGGGGTCCTCGGGCACGCCGACGCTGCCGAGGGGGGACATCGCGGCGATCTCCGCCAAGCGCTCCTCGTCCATGTTGCGCTTCACGCGCTCGCTCAGGATCGTCGCGGGGGCCAGCACGTTCACGCGCACGCCGTGCGGCCCCAGCTCGAGCGCGGCGTGGCGGCTCAGCATCGCGATCCCCGCCTTCGCGGCCGCGTAGGAGGCGGTGAGCTGGATGTCGAGGAAGCGCGCCGCGTTCGACGCCATGGTCACGATCGAACCGGAACCGCGCTCGACCATCCCGGGCGCAAATTCCCTCAGCGTGAGGAAGGTGCTGGTCAGATTGGACTCGACGACGGCGTTCCACTCCTCGAGCTGCGTCCGCAGCAGCGGCGTGCGCGCGCCGAAGCCTCCGGCGAACGCCAACAGGACCTCTGTCGGGCCGAGCTTGTCCTCCACGTCGGCGCGCAGGCCCGCTACGCCGTCCTCGGTGGTCAGGTCGGCCGTGAGGCCGACCGCCTCGGGCGCCCCGGCGTCGCGGGTGTCGGAGGTCACGCGCTCGATCGTCTCCCGATCGCGGCCGCAGACCGCCACCCGCGCGCGGTTGTGCCCGAGGAGGATCGACGTGGCGGCCCCGATGCCCTTGGAGCCGCCGGTTACGACCGCGACCTTGCCGTCCAGGTCCGGGTAGCTCGGGATGCTCACGCTCACGCGAGCATCCTCTGGTCCATCGGATGCAACGTGAAGATGACCGGCCCCTCGGAGCCGACGAGCACGTTCTCCTCGAGCCGGACCGTCTGCTGGAGCCCCGGGTGCCCGGCGAAGGTCTCGATCGCGAAGTACATGTTCTCTTCGATCTCAGCCGGATAGTCGAGCGAGTACGCGCGCGAGACCCACATCCCCTCGTACAGCGACAGCCCGATCGAGTGCGCGAACTGCTGGAGGCTGACGCTGCCGTAGCGGTCGTCGTCGTACTCGGGGAACTTCGACGCCACGTTCGCCGTGGTGTTGCCCGGCTTCAGCTCGCCGAGCGCCGCGTAGAGCGAGTCGTGGCACTCTTGGTAGAGCCGCTTGATCTCGTCCGTCGGCTCTGCATCGACCAGGAAGCAGCGCACGAAATCGATGAAGTAGCCGCCCGGCCCGACCGCGTTGATGTCCACGATCACGAGATCCCCCTGGCGGATCAGCTTGTCGCTGTGCCAGCGACGGTACGGGCTGGTGTTGCCGCCGGACGCGCAGATGATGTCGTAGACGAAGTCGGCCCCCTCGGCATAGAAGAACTCGTTCACCTTCGCGGTGATGTCCGCCTCGCGGATGCCCGGCTTGAGCCACTCGTTCTGGATCTTCCACATCGCGGCGTCACCCAGCGAGGAGCTGATCTTGAGCAGCTCGATCTCGTCCGGGGTCTTGACGCGGCGGGCGTGCGACATCGCGGGCCAGGCGTTCACCAGCGTCAGCCCGCGCTCCTGGAACGCCTGCATGGCGCTCATGTCGGCGGCATCGATCCCGATGCGCTCGTTCTCGACGCCGGCCTCGCGCAGCACGTCCACGACCGAGTCCGCCATGCGCCCGACCATCATCGGCTCCGCTCCCTCGGCCCATCGCCAGGTGAAGGCCGGGCGGATGTTGCCGTCGAGCCACGGGGCGTCGAGCTTGGCGCACTCGAAGTCCGAGCCGACCGTCTCGAACAGGACCGGGGCGCCGTCGCGCGGGAGGACCGCGTAGCGGATGAAGATGTTGTGTTTCCAGTTCCCCTGGAAGGTGCCGGTGACATAGCGGATGTTCTCGCCGACGAACATGATCAGCCCGCCGAGATCGTGCTCCTCCATCGCGGCGCGGGCCCGCGCGAGGCGGTCGCGGCGGAGCCGGTCGTGGTCCACGCGCTGCTGCCAATCGGCAGAGGTCTGGCTGTAGAGGCGGCGAGGGTCGGTGTGGTGCGGTCGCTGGATGAACGAGGTGTCGAGCTCGTAGTCCCGCGGCGCCGGACGCTCGGCGCGGTCGCTGATGCTCATGTCGTGCTCCTCCCTATGTCGTTTGCAAGCACCCCGACGCCCTCGACCTCCACCTCGACCCTGTCGCCGGGCTCGAGGAACACGGGCGGGTCGCGGAAGGCGCCCACGCCCCAGGGGGTTCCGGTCAGGATCAGGTCGCCCGGCTCGAGCGTGCAGGCCCGCGAGAGAAAGCTCACGATCTCGGCAACGCCGAAGATCATCTCGGCGGTCGTGGAGTTCTGCATGGTCTCGCCATTCACCCGGGCCAAGAGGCTCTTGTCCTGCGGGTCGCCGAACTCGTCCGGCGTGACGATCACCGGCCCGAGCGGGCAGAAGCTGTCGATGCTCTTCGCGCGCACCCACTGCTGGTCGGCGAACTGGAGATCGCGCGCGCTCACGTCGTTCGCGGCGGTGTAGCCGAATACCGCGTCGAGCGCCTCGCGGTCGCTCGCGTGCCTGATGCGGCGCCCCATCACAACGGCGAGCTCGACCTCCCAGTCGACCTGCTCGGTTAGGCCCTGTGGCCACTCGACAGCGGCGTCGGGCCCCACGAGGGAGGAGGGGAACTTGGCGAAGATCAGCGGGCGCTCGGGGGCGGCCATGCCGGTCTCGCGGCAGTGGTCGTGGTAGTTCAAGCCGACGCAGGCGACTTTGGACGGCGCCCGTAGCGGCGCGTCGAGAATCCCCGGCTGCAACGGCTCGCCGCCCTCGAGCGCCGCGCCGGCGGCGTCGCGCGCGGCCACCCATGCCTCCGGGCCGGCGGCGATCAGCTCGTCGATCGTCGCAGCGCCGTCCATCGCGAGCGGCGCAACTCGATCTCCATCGACGACCGCGAGCGGGCGCTCAGCAGCCTTCAGGTGCGCGAAGCGCATGAGCGAAGCCTCACGTGCCTTGGTTGCGCGAGCAAGTCCTTCTAGGAGGAGCGGCTATAGGCATCATCTATAGGTATGACGAGCTATCGCCGGATGTCCTACTTGCTCGCCGTCGTGGAGGAGGGCTCGTTCAGCCGCGCTGCCCTCCGCATGCACGTCTCGCAGCCGTCGCTCTCACAGCAGATCCGCGCGCTCGAGAAGGAGGTTGGCGGGGAGCTGTTGGAGCGGCTTCCGCGCTCGGTGCGGCTGACAGCGGCCGGCAAGGCCTTCCTGCCCCATGCTCAGATCGCTGTGCGCGCGGCTGACCGGGCCGCGCAGGCCGCCCGCTCGGCGCTCGACCTCGAGACGGGCGAGCTCGAGATCTGCACGGTCCGGTCGATCGCGGCGGGGATCCTGCCCGACCTCGTGCAGGCCTGGCGCCAGCGCCATCCGGGCACCTTCGTGCGCCTGCACGAGTTCACCCACCGCTCGCTCGCGGAGGACTCGGTGCGCGGAGGGGTCGGCGACGTTGGCATCGGGCCGCCGCCGATCGACTGGACCGGCCCGGTCCGCAGGCTCGGCTGGGAGGAGTTCCTCGTGGTGCTGTCGCCCGAGGATCCGCGCGCCTCACGCCGCAGGATCCGCCTGGTAGAGCTGAAGGATCGCGATTGGGTGATGTTCGAGCCCGGCAACGGCCTGCATGACCTGATCGTGAGCGCCTGCGCCTCGGCAGGCTTCACGCCCCGCCACGCGGTGCTGACGTCTCAGGTCGAGACCGCCGCCCGCCTGGCGGCCGCGGGCGTCGGCCCGTCGCTAGTGCCGGAGAATGTGATTCCGGACGGCCTGAACGGCGCGCTGCTGCGGGTGGACCCGCCCCTCGGGCGCGAGCTCACCGTCTACGCGCGGGAGCAGTGGGGTCCACTGGGCGGCGCCTTCGTGGAGCTGATGGCGCAGAAGCGCTGGGCGAAGCCCCCGCGAGGGGCGCTGGTCGTCCCTTAGTACACGCTCCCCGCAAGCTCGGCGCGGCGAACGCTCAGCGCTGGTTGCTCTCGCCGCGCGGCATGGCACTACCCTTGCGCACTATCCGGCCGGGTTCCAGCTCTGGACGACGCCCGCAGCATGGACGGTTCCGAGCCGGTTCAGACGATCGTCCGGGCGTAGTCTCTTCAGACCGTATGCCGGCCGCCCACGACCCGACCCTCAGGGAGTCGTACCGCCACTGCCGGCGCATCCACCGCCGCCACGATCCCACCTACTACTGGGCCACACGCCGGCTGCCGGCGGAGGTCAGGCCGGCTGTGCACGCGCTCTACGCCTTCGTGCGCGTGATCGATGAAATCGTCGACGGACCGCAGCGCGCCCCGGACCCCGCCGCCCGCCGGACCGCCCTCGACCGCTGGGAGGTGATGCTCGGGGACGCGCTCCGCGGCGCCGGCGCCCACGCGCCTCCCGTTGTGGCGGCGCTGGCCGACGCGGGCGCCCGCCACCGGCTTCCGCTCGGTGAGCTGCGCCACTACTTCGGCTCGATGCGGAAAGATGCCGAGCCGGTACGCGTGCAGACCTGGGACGAGCTCGAGCGCTACATGCAGGGCAGCGCCGGATCCGTCGGCCGTATCCTGGCGGCGCTGTTCGGCGTGCCGGACGAGCGGAGGGACGAGTTCGCCTCGCTGGCGCTCGCGTTCCAGCTCACCAACCTGGTGCGCGACGTGCGCGAGGACTGGGATCTGGATCGCGTCTACCTGCCCGCCGAGGACCTTCGGTATTTCGGGGTGTCGGTGGACCAGATCGAGCGGCGGGAGCCCACCGCGGGCTTCAGGCGCCTCGTCGCCCTCGAGGTGGAGCGGGCGCGCTCGCTGTTCCGAGCGAGCGCCCCGGCCGCCGAGGTGGTCGCGCCCCGCGTGCGCCGCGGGATGCACGTCGCGCGCAGCGTTTACCTGGGCGTGCTCGATCGCACGGAGCGGCACGACTTCGACGTGCTCCGCCGGCGCACCAGCCTGCCGCCGTGGGAGATGGCCGAGGCTGTCGCGGGCGCGCTCAGGAGCGGTGCGTGACGCGCCGCGCGACGCTCCGCGGCGCCGAGCGCACGTCGCTCGACGGGGAGTCGGCCGACGTGCTCGTATGCGGCGCCAGCTTCGCCGGCCTGGCGGTCGCCCGCGAGCTTGCGGGCAGCGGTGCGGACGTGTTGCTCGTGGATCGCTTCGAGGTGGGAGAGCGCGCCACCTCCGCCTGTGCAGCGCCCCGCCCGTGGCTCGAGGCGATGGGCGTGGCCCGCTCGATACGGCAGGAGATCCCGTGCATGAGCTTCCACACCCCGCATGGCTCGGTGCGCTACCGGCTTCCTTGGAGCTGGGCGGCCTTCGACTACCGCCAGCTCTGCCAGCAGCTCTTCGACCAGACGGGCGCGCGCTTCGAGGTCGCCACGGTCGCCGGTCGCGGCGAGAGCGGAGTGGTCACGGATCGCGGGCTGCTCAGCGCGCCGCTGGTGGTGGACGCGCTCGGCTGGCGGCGGGTGCTCGCCCGCGACTCGTACCAGCCACCCGAGGCGCCCCTCTCGCGTGGGCTCGAGGTGCACCCGGACGGCTGCGGGCGCGACCTCGAAGTCTGGATCGACCGCTCGCTCGTCCCCTGCGGCTACTGCTGGAGCGTGCCGGCGGGCGGCGAGCAGCGTGTGGGCGTAGGTTCCTACGAGCCGCATGATCACGTGCGGCGCCCGACGATGGCGCTGGCGGAGCGGCTCGGGCGGGAGCCGGTGGGCTACCAAGGCAACTGGTTCCCGCATCGCCTACGGCGGGCCGCTCAGGACGGCGTGTTCTTCGTGGGCGACTCGGCCGGGCATTGCTTCCCCCTCTCCGGCGAGGGCATCCGGACGGCGTTCTACTTCGGCATTGCCTGTGGCCGTGAGCTGCGCGCGGTGTTCTCGGGGGAGCGAGCCAGGGACGAGGCGCTGCGGCGCTATGCGAGCTTCAGCGCGTCGCACAGCCGGGCGTTCGGGCTGGCGCTGCGGCTGCAGTGGCTCGTGCCTCGCCTGCCGCCTCGCGTGCTCACGCTCGCTATGCGCGCGTTGGCCCGTCAGGCGCTGGTGGACCGCGTCTTCGGCTGGTACCTCGACCAGGCGCATCCGGCCTTCGCGGGCGCGGTGGCCCCGCCTGACCGCTCAGGCCGTGACCGCGGACTTCAAGGCGGGCGCCACCGATTCCGCCACGAGCTCGACCGTGCGCCGGTCGATCGGGGCGAGCGCGCCCAGCAGGAAGTCGCCCACCCCCAGGTCGGCGTACGCCCGTAGCCGTTCCACGCACTGCTCCGGAGTTCCCACGATCATCATCCTCCGCAGCCGCTCGGGCGGCGGGTCGCCGTGGAGCTCGCGGGCCCGGTCCCGCGCCGCCTGCTCGTCCTCGTCGAGGATGGCGCGGAAGGCAAGCGACTTGCGCACGTCGGCGGGGTCGCGGCCCACGTCGGCGCAGTGCCCGGCGAGCACCTCCAGCTTGTGGCGGTACTGGTCGACGTCCCCGTAGAACGTGTTCCAGATGTCGCCGTGCTCGGCGACGATCCGCAGCGTCCGCCGCTCACCCGAGCCGCCGATCACAAGCGGCAGGTGCTCCTGAAGCGGCTTCGGCTCCATTCGCGCGTCCTTGAGCCGGAAGTGCTTGCCCTCGAACGTGGTCGTCTCCTGCGTCCAGAGGCTGCGCATGATCCGGCAGGCCTCGTCCAGCATGTCCATCCGCACGCCGATGCGCGGGAAGGGGATGCCGTACTCGTCGTGCTCGAGCTCGAACCAGGCTGCGCCCATCCCGAGCTCGAGCCGGCCGCCGGAGATGTGGTCGATCGTGGCGGCCATGTTGGCCACGACCGCGGGATGCCGGTAGGTCACGCCGAGCACGAGCATCCCGCAGCGGACGCGGCTCGTGTGGGCGGCCATCGCGGCAAGAAGGGTCAGGCCCTCGAACTGCGAACCCGACGGATCGCTGTGGATTGGCAGGAAGTGGTCGAAGTCCGAGACCCAGTCGTACCGGAGCTCCTCACAGCGGAGCCACAGGTCTCGGTAGTCGTTGAAGCTCGTGTTCTGAGGCCCGGAGTGGACCCCGAAGCGGATGTCGTCGCCGAAGATCTGCATCTGCCCTCCGTGTCCCTTTGGGGGCGACGGACAGTACTCGTGGTGGGACTCCGGCGCCAAGTGGGTATGCGTCGACGGCTCGGGACGGATCCGGCGTTACAACGTCGAGCTCTCTATCGAGGGCACGACCCTGGAGACCAGGACCACGCTCTCCGACTACGGTCGAGTGGCACCGCTCGACCCGCTGGGCCCGGCGGAGCGCCCGCGGTGACGGGCGCGCGCGCTCAGTAGCGGTCCGAGGCCTTGCTCTGCTCGAGCGCCTCCGCGGTCTCGAACCCCGGCGCCATCGAGGCGCTTGTGCCCGGCATGACCTGGTGGTGGTCGATGTTGAGGAGCCGCAGCCAGGACTGCTGGCCGAGCGTCAGCCCGACGAAGCAACCCAGCTCGACCAGCTCGGCCTCGCTGAAGTGCGAGTAGAGGCGTTCCCAGAGATCGTCGTCGGCCTGGCCCGTCCAGACAATCGCCTCCGCGTAGGCGAGCGCGGCCTTCTCACGGTCGGTGTACGTCCCGGACGACTCGAAGTTCAGCAGCTCGTCGTACTTGCCCTCCACGAGCCCCTCCTCGCGCCCGCGCTCGGAGCGCTGGTTGCCGCAGTACTCGCATTTGACGCTATGCGACACGTAGACGCGGCAGAGCTCCTTGACGGAGTGATCCAGGATTCCCTTGCGGAAGAGCTCGTCCCAGGAGTTCGCGAAGAACCAGAACGCCGCCGGCACGTGCGCGCGGATCGCCGAGCTCTCCGGCCGCGGCGTCCCCTCGCGCGCGCAGCGCTCCATCTCGGCCTGCATCTCCGGCGTCATCTCATCCAGCGGCACGTAGCTGATGCGCTGCGGTCCGGGCATGGTCGCTCCTTCCTCGAGACTGGCCATAGGTTGTCACAGGTACCCGGCGCGCCGGCGGCGTTCACCTCACCCTCGTGAAGGTGTTGTTCATCCAACGCTTCCAGTCGCCGTTCTCGTCGCGTAGCCACCAGGCCACGGAGAGAGTGTCGTCGGGATTCAGCTTGACCTTGCCCTCGTCGCAGGCGGGTAGCCGGCGACCGCCGGCGCACCTGAGCCGTCAGCTCGTTCGTCCGCGGGGCGGAGGTGCTGCCGGCCGTCTCAGCCGGAGCGGCGCACGGCGCGGGGGCTTATGTTCGTGCCGTGAGCATCGATGTCGAGCGCCTCCAGGCGTCCCTCAACCGCTTCACGAACCGCTGGCTGGAGGATGTCGCCCCGCTGATCGTGGACGGCGAAAGGGGGTTCCTGACGAACCGCCGCATCATGACGGTGAAGTGGTATCTCGGATATCTCGGCGAGCGCGACGGCAGGGTGACGAGCAAGTTCGTCCGCCGGATGCGCCATCCGAAGATCCGCGCTGGTCGTCGATGCGGCAGGTGTCGCGGGGCATCCGCAGGCGCCGGCGCCAGCGCCGGCGGGCGATCGAGGATCTCCATCCGCGGCCGGGCGTTTCGACGTTCGACGGCCGTCCGGTCGCGACCTGGCTGCGCAGGTATCTGGTTTGGGCTCGCGAGCATGGCTGGCGCGGTCAGCTCATCTCTGGCTGGCGCTCGCCCGAGCGCAGCGAGCAGCTGTGCTTCGAGATCTGCGGGAGGCCGATCTGTCCGGGCCGCTGCGCGGGCCGCGCCTCCAACCACTCGAAAACGCAGAAGCCGGGCGGAGCGGTCGACGTATCGGACTACGCCCGGTTCGGGGAGCTGATGGAGCGCATTCCGTACCGGCCTCGAATCTTCAACGCGCTCGGCCCAGCCGACCCGGCCCATTTCTCATCCACCGGGAGGTAACGCCCAGCTAGACCGAGGCGTTACGTCGCCAGGGTGCGCTCCAGGTTGTCGAAGGCCTTGCCCCATCCGTCCTCGTGCGAGCGCACGGACTCCTCGTCCCACAGGTTGCTGTGGGTGAAGCGGACGGTGGTGGCGCCGTCGACCTCCTCAAAGTCGAGCTCGATCAGCTGCCGCGTGTCGTTGCCGTCCCAGATCCAGGTGAACGCCAGGCGGGTCGGGGGCTCGATCTCGGTGTAGCGGCCGCCACCGCCGTACTCGACGTCCTCGTGGGGGTTGCGCATCACCACCCGAACCGCGCCGCCCACGCGAAGGTCGACCTCGGCCTCGCTCGTCTCCCAGTCGTGCTCGGCGTGCCACCAGCGGCGAATTACCTCCTCGCTCGTCCACGCGTCGAAGACGGCCTGAGCGGGCGCCTGGAACGTGCGCTCCATGCGCAGCGTCTGGCCGGCGGTCATGTGCGGGGCTCCCGTCGGCGTCGCACGCGCAGCATTATCCACGCGCGCGCGACCAGCAGGCCGGTCCCGGCGCCGGTCACCGACGGGAGGATCTCCTCGAGCGGCACGCCCCCCAGGTGAGCGATCACTTGCCGTTGTCGTACGCGTCGTGGTAGTTCCACCACTGGTACGGCGGGCCCTGCGGGTAGCCCTCCGGCGAGTCCTCCCACTCCTCCTGGCGCCCGAGGGCCGTCATGTCGAGGTAGGCCCACGTGCTCCCCATCGCCTCGTCACCGCGGCTGTCGATGAAGTAGGTGCGGAAGACCTGGTCGCCCTCGCGGATGAAGGCGTTGGTGCCGTGCCACTCGTCCACGCCGAAGTCGGCGTCGAAGTCGTCCGTGAGGCTGTACCAGGGGATCTGTTCCCAGCCCATGCGAGCCGTCCAGCGCGCGATCTCAGGCTGCGGCGCGCGCGAGACGAACGCGAGAGTGGTGTCGCGGGCGTTCAGATGAGCGAGGTGGGATACCTGGTCGGCGAGGAACGAGCAGCCTCCGCAGCCACGCTCGGGATAGCTCTCCATGCCGGGGTCGTAGAAGAACCGGTAGACGACGAGCTGACGGCGCCCCTCGAACAGGTCGACCAGCGTCGCCGGGCCGTTGGGGCCCTCGAAGCGGTAGTCCTTCTCCACGGCCATCCTCGGCATCCGGCGCCGCTCCGCGGCCAGGGCATCGCGGGCCCGGGTCAGCTCCTTCTCCTTCACGAGCATTTGCTCGCGAGCGGCGTCCCACTCCTGCGGCGACACGACTGGCGGGGTGTTCATGGGGACCCTTCCTCCTTCAAGTACTCGTCGACGACGTCGAACAGGCGCCCCCACAGGGCGCGCTGGCGATCCATCCAGTCGGCCGCCTCGCTGAGCACGTCGGGCTCCAGCGAGATCCTGTGCGTCCGGCCCTCGATCACGCGCGTCACGACGCCCGTCTCCTCCAGAACCTTCAGGTGCTTGGAGATCGCGGGCTTCGAGACCCCGAAGCCGCCAGTGGCCTCGCCCACCGTCGCCGGACCATCGGCGAGACGTTCGACGATGCCGCGGCGGATCGGGTGCGAAAGCGCTCTGAACGGATCGTTAACCACAGCGTTAACAGTACCATGCGGCTGACGTGAAACCGGTCGCCCACCACGATGACGAGCCTCTGGTCGCGGCGCTCAGCCGCGGCGACGCGGAGGCGTTCGCGACGCTCGTGGACCGTCACAGCCCGGCGATGATCCGCGTCGCGATGGCCTACGTGCCGACCCGGGCGGCCGCCGAGGAGGCGGTGCAGGAGACCTGGATCGCCGTGATGCGCGGAATCGACGGCTTCGAGGGGCGCGCGTCGCTCAAGACCTGGATCTTCCGCATCCTCACCAACGTGGCCATGCGAAGCGGCGCCCGTGAGCGGCGGAGCCTGCCGTTCTCGGCGCTCGCCCGGGCAGAGGACACCGGTGAGCCGTCGGTTGACCCGGATCGCTTCCTCCCGGCCGACCACGAGCTCTTCCCCGGTCATTGGGCGCTCATGCCGGCGCGCTGGCCGACGCCGGAGGAGGGACTGCTGGCCGGGGAGACCCGCGAGGTGATCGCCGCCGCTATCGCCAAGCTGCCCGTGGCGCAGCGGACCGTGATCGCGCTGCGGGACGTCGAGGGCTGGAGCTCGGAGGAGGTCTGCGACGCGCTCGAGATCTCGGCCGGGAACCAGCGGGTCCTGCTCCATCGCGCGCGCAGCCGGGTGCGAAACGCGATCGAGAGCTACTACGGCGCGGTCGAGGAGATCGACTACGACGCCGTAACGGCGGAGCTGATGGGCGACACTGCGAAGAAGGAAACGGATTCCAAGTGATGGCCGACGAGCCCGCCGATAGCCACCCCGACAACCTCGCCTGCACCGAGGAGGTCGAGCTGATCACCGACTACCTCGAGGGCGCCCTGCCCGCGGCCGAGGTGCGCAGGCTCGAACGCCATCTCGAGACCTGCCCGGGCTGCACCGAGTACCTCGCGCAGATGCGCACGGTCGCCGGCTCGCTCGGAGGCCTCACCGAGGCCTCGCTCCCGGCCGAGATGCGCGACGGCCTGATCGACGCCTTCCGCAACCTCCCCGACCGCTGAGCCGCCCTGTGTAACGCCTGCCGCTCTCCCTGTAACCGGGAGGGCATGACGCGGACAAACGCACAAGCCTCCCGGCGCGAGTGGATCGGCCTCGCTGTGATCGCGCTCCCGAGCCTGGTCTACGCGATGGACCTCACGGTCCTCACGCTCGCGGTTCCCTCGCTGAGCGCGGACCTGCACCCGAGCAGCACCGAGCTGCTTTGGATCGTCGACATCTACGGCTTCCTGGTGGCCGGCTTCCTGATCGCCATGGGCACGCTGGGCGACCGGATCGGCCGCCGCAAGCTGCTCCTGATCGGCGCCGGCGCGTTCGGCGTCGCCTCGGTGGTCGCGGCGTTCTCGTCGAGCCCGGAGATGCTGATCGCCTCGCGCGCCCTGCTCGGCATCGCCGGCGCGACCCTGGCGCCCTCGACCCTGTCGCTGATCCGCAACATGTTCGAGGACGACCGGCAGCGCACCGTCGCTATCGCGATCTGGGTCACGAGCTTCTCGACCGGCGCCGCGATCGGCCCGCTGGTCGGCGGCGTGCTGCTCGAGAGCTTCCACTGGGGGACGGTCTTCCTGCCGGCGGTGCCGGTGATGGCGCTGCTCCTCGCGATCGGCCCGCGGCTCCTCCACGAGTACAAGGATCCTGAGCCGGGCCGGCTCGACCTGCCGAGCGCCGCGCTCTCGCTGTTCGCTGTCCTGGCCGTGATCTACGGCATCAAGGCCGTCGCCAAGGACGGCTTGGGCTTCGCGAGCGTGGCGCCGGTTCTCGCCGGCCTCGCGGTCGGCGCCGCCTTCGTCGACCGCCAGCGCCGGCTGGCCGCTCCGATGATCGACCTGGCGCTGTTCCGCCGGCCGGCCTTCAGCCTGGCGCTGGGCGCGAACACGCTCGCCTTTGCGGTCGTGTTCGGGATCGAGGTGTTCGTCGCCCAGTACTTCCAGCTGGTGCTCGGCTACTCGCCTCTCGAGGCGGGGCTGTGGAGCGTGCCCGGCGCCGCGGCATTCGTCGTCGGCTCGCAGCTCACGCCACCGCTTGCCGCGCGGGTCCGCCCACCGGTCGTCATGCTCGGCGGGATCGTGGTCGCGATCGTGGGCGTCGCGCTGCTCACCCGGGCTCAAGCGGCCGACGGGCCGGGGCTCGTGGTGGCCGGAATCGTGATCCTGTCGCTCGGGCTCGCGCCGCTGTTCACGCTCGCCGCCGACCTCGCGGTCGGAAGCGCTCCCCCCGAGCGGGCCGGCGCCGCGTCGGGGATCTCGGAGACCAGCTCGGAGTTGGGCGGCGCCCTCGGCCTCGCGATTCTCGGCACCATCGGGACGGCCGTCTACCGTGACCACACCGCCGACGCGTTCCCCACGGAGGTGCCGGCCGAGGCGGCCGCGAGCGCGGGCGACACCCTCGGCGGCGCAGTCGCCGTCGCCGACCGGCTGCCTCAAACGCTTGCGGCAGATGTGCTCGAGCCCGCCCGCGAGGCCTTCACCCACGGGCTGCAGATGGCGGCCACGGTCAGCGGCGTTCTCGTGATCGCGGCCGCCGTGATGGTCGCGAGACTGCTCCGGCGCGGCGACGAACCGCACGAGGCCGAGGAGGGAACCGCCCCGTCGGTTGCGCTCGCCACCCAGCAGCCACGCGCATAGGCGTCTGCTCGCCACAATGCTGGACGCACGGGGAGTCCAGCATGAGCCGAACCGCCGAAGAGTCCAACCGCCGCATGCTGCGCGCGCGCGACGCGATGGACCGCGACTACGCGAAGCCGCTCGACGTCCCGACCTTGGCGCGGATCGCCTACGTCTCCGAGGCGCATTTCATCCGCGTGTTTCGCGCCACGTTCGGCGAGACGCCGCACCGCTACTTGCAGCGCCGCCGGGTGGAGCGGGCGATGTTCCTGCTTCGCGAGTCAGACGGCAGCGTGACCGAGATCTGCTTCGACGTGGGCTTCCGGAGCCTGGGCACGTTCAGCCGGACGTTCACCGAGATCGTCGGCGAGTCGCCAACTACGTATCGGGCGCGAGCGACCGACCTCAGAGCGGTCCCAGCCTGCTTCATGAAGGCCTGGACGAGACCGAGCAGTTTCGGAGAAGCGAACCCGAAGCGCGAGGACTAGCCTCGCTCACATGGCAAACAAGATCACTCACACACAGGTTTATGTGCTCGACCAGGACGAGGCGCTCGACTTCTACGTCGGCAAGCTCGGCTTCGAGGTGAACACCGACGCCGACCTCGGCTTCATGCGTTGGCTCACCGTCAACTTCCCTGGCCAGCCCGACGTCCAATTGCTGCTCGAGAAGCCCGCTCCCCCGGCGTACGACGAGGCGACGGCCGAACAGATCCGCGAGCTGGTGGCCAAGGGCGCGGCCGGCATGGCCGCGATCATCTCGGTCGACAACGTCCACAAGACCTGCGAGGAGCTCCGTGCCCAGGGCGTCGAGTTCACCGAGGAGCCGACCGAGCGCTTCTACGGCACGGACTGCGGTCTGCGCGACCCGTTCGGCAACCCGCTCCGAATCGGCACGCCCAAGGAGGGCGCGATCGAGCCCCCCGATCCGGGCCAAGTCGCGGCAGGGGACTGGTCCTGATCCGGACCGGCTCGAGTTGACCAAGCCCCGCTCCGGCGGGGCTTGGTCGTGGCGTCCGCAATCATGTCGGACGTGGCTGAGAGGGCAACGGCCGGTGAACTGGAGCGGGGCCGCGAGGCCTTCGCGAGGCGAGCGTGGAGCCGCGCTCGCGCGGAGCTATCAGAGGCCGACCGGGCAGAACCGTTGGGCGCGGCGGACCTCGAGCTGCTCGCGACGTCGGCCTACATGCTCGGGCGCGATGACGAGTACGTGGACTCTCTGGAGCGGGCCCACCAGCTCCATCTGCAGGGCGGTCGAGGGCCTCGCGCGGTGCGCTGCGCGTTCTGGGTCGGCATCAGCTTTCTCTTGCGTGGAGAGATCAGCCGGGCGACCGGGTGGTTCGCTCGAGCGGAGCGGGTGCTGGACCGCGAGGAGCGTGACTGTGTAGAGCGGGGCTATCTGCTTATCCCGGTGCTGTTGAGCCAGGTGGCCGGCGGCGAGACCAGGGCGGCATACGACACCGCCGGCACGGCTGCCGAGATCGGGGAGCGCTTCGGCGACCTCGACCTGGTTGCGCTCGTGGTCCAGGAGCAGGGACACGCGCTGATCAGGCAGGGCCGGGTCGAGGAAGGGCTGCGCCTCCTGGACGAGACCATGGTGGCGGTCACGGCGGACGAGCTGTCCCCGATCGTCACCGGCCTCGTGTACTGCAACACGATCGCGTTCTGCCAGAGCGTCTTCGAGGTACGCCGGGCCCGGGAGTGGACCGCGGCCTTGACGGAGTGGTGTGGGCAGCAGCCGGACATGGTGGCCCACACGGGTCTGTGCCAGGTGCACCGCGCCGAGATCATGCAGCTGAACGGCGCCTGGCCGGACGCGCTGGAGGAGGCGCGCCAGGCAGGTGAGCGACTTGCGCGGGGAGTGGCGAATCAATCGGCCGCCGGTTATGCCCGCTACCGCCAGGGCGAGATCCGGCGCCTGCGGGGCGAGTTCGAGGCGGCCGAGGCGGCTTACCGTGACGCGAGCCGCTTTGGCTGGGAGCCGCAGCCCGGTCTCGCGTTGCTGCGACTGGCCCAGGGGAGGCGGGACGCCGCAGCGTCCGCGATCCGGCGCGCGCTGAGTGAGACCAGTGAGCCCCTGAAGCGAGCGGGCCTCCTGGCCGCCTCTGTCGAGATCATGCTCGCGGTGGGCGACTCGGAGGAGGCGCGGGCCGCGAGCCGCGAGCTCGAGGAGATCTCCGCAGGGCACGAGGGCGGCATGCTCCGCGCGATGGTCCTACAGGCCCAAGGGAGGGTCGACCTTGCGGCCGGTGACGCCCTCGGTGCTCTGCTCGTGCTGCGGCGCGCGTTGCTGTTGTGGCAGGAGCTCCAGGCCCCGTACGAGGCCGCGCGAGTGCGTTTGCAGGTGGCATTGGCCTGCCGCGGGATGGGAGACGGCGACACAGCGGGACTGGAGCTCGAGGCCGCGCGCGACGTGTTCGAGCGGCTGGGAGCGGCTTCGGACCTCGCCCGCGTCGAGGCCCAAACGCGCGCCGGCGCGTCCGGCGAAACCTACGGGCTGACGCCGCGCGAGCTGCAGGTGTTGCGCCTGGCCGCCACCGGGGCGAGCAACCGCGGGATCGCCGTGGCGCTGGTGATCAGCGAGCACACCGTTGCCCGGCATATGCAGAACATCTTCGCCAAGCTCGGCGTCTCGTCTCGGACCGCCGCCAGCTCGTTCGCCGTTTCACGCAACCTCCTCTAGACGGAGACAGTGGTCAGAAATGACCACGGCGAGGCGGTCGTGAAGTTGGTGAGTCCTGGCGATGCCGGCGGAGGTGGCGCCCCCTAGCGTCGCCGGTCCATCGGCGAACCGGAAGGACTCAGACCACATGGCCGTACGACAAGTCGCTGTAGACCCCCGCGAGCGACTGCTGGCGGGACTGCCTGTCGAGGAGCGACGGTTGACCCTGGCGGGGCTCTCCACCGTGCTGCTGGAAGGTGGCGAAGGCCCTCCGCTCGTGCTCCTTCACGGGCCGGCGGGAAACGCGACCCACTGGGCGCGAGTGATCCCCGAGCTCGTGACCACTCGGCGCGTGATCGTGCCGGACCTTCCCGGTCATGGCGCCTCCGAGAAAGGCGCCGACCCGCTCGACGCCGACCGGGTGCTCGCCTGGCTCGGCGAGCTGATCGAGGAGACCTGCCCGTCGCCGCCCGTCCTCGTGGGGTACGCGGTCGGCGGCGCCATCGCGGCCCGCTTCGCGGCCGACCGGGAGGCCCGGATCGCCCGGCTGGTCCTCGTGGATGCGCTGGGGCTGGTCCCGTTCGACCCGGTGCCTGCGTTTGGACAGGCGTTGAACGAGTTCCTCGCGGATCCCGGCGACCGCACCCACGACAAGCTCTGGCGCCACTGCGCGCTCGATCTCGACGCCTTGCGCGCGCGGATGGGCGGGCTCTGGGAGCCGTTCGAGGCCTACAACCTCGACCGCGTGCGCACGCCGAGCGTCCAGTCGGCGCTGGCGGCGTTGATGGGTGAGTTCGGGATGCCTGCCATACCGGCTGCGGAGCTCGCGCAGATTGCCGTCCCCACGACGCTGATCTGGGGCCGCCACGACCCCGCTACGCCGCTTTATGTCGCGCAGGCGGTGAGCGCAAGCCACGGCTGGCCGCTGGAGGTGGTCGACGACTGCGCAGCCGACCCGCATGTCGAGCAACCCGAGGCGTTCTGCGACGCGCTGCGCAGCGCGCTCGACGAGAGTGAGGCGGCATGACCACCACGCCGGCGGAGCAAGCCGCGACCACGCCCGCGGAGGCGACCGTGCAGGCGCTGCGTCACGCCGTGCGCGGCCCGGTGCTGCGCCCAGGCGAGCCTGGCTTCGGCGAGGCGACCCTGCTCTGGAACGGCCTGATCGAGAAGTCGCCCGCGCTCGTCGTGCAGCCGACCGGCACCGCCGACGTGGCGGCCGCCGTGCGCTTCGCGCGCGACCACGCCGTGCCGCTCTCGGTGCGAGGCGGCGGCCACAACGTCGCGGGGACGGCGGTCGTCGACGGCGGAATGACCATCGACATGTCGCGCCTCCGCGGGATCACGGTCGACCCCGAGGCGCGCACCGCGACGGTGCAGCCGGGGTGCCTGCTCGGCGACGTCGATCGCGAGACCCAGCTATACGGCCTCGCGACCCCGCTCGGATTCATCTCCGAGGTCGGGGTCGGCGGGTTGACGCTCGGCGGAGGGCTCGGCTACCTGACGCGCCGCTTCGGGTGGACGGTTGACAACCTCCTCGAGGTCGAGGTCGTCACCGCCGACGGAGTGGCCCGCCGTGCCGCCCGCGACGAGAACGAGGACCTCTTCTGGGCCATTCGGGGCGCCGGCGCCAACCTCGGCGCGGTCACCTCGTTCAAGTTCAGGCTGCACGAGGTGGGGCCCACTGTCTACGGCGGCCTGATCGCCTGGCCCTTCGAGCGGGCGCCCGAGATCATGTCCGCCTACCGGCGGTTCACCGCCGAGGCTCCGCGTGAGCTGGCGGTGTGGTGCAACCTGCTCAGGGCGCCAGCGGCGCCGTTCGTACCCGAGGCGTGGCACGGCGAGCGCGTCTGCGCCCTGGCCGTCTGCTACAGCGGGGATCTCGCCGGGGTGGACAGGGCGTTGGCGCCGATCCGGGAACTTGGCGATCCCGTGGTGGACGTTCTGCGCGAGCAGCCGTACACGGAGGTCCAGTCATATCTCGACGCCGCGGAGCCGAAGGGTGACCACTACTACTGGAAGACCGGCTACCTCGCCGAGCTGAGCGACGGGCTGCTGTCGACCATGCAGGAGCTGGCCGAGGAATGCCCGATCCCGCGCCTGCAGGTGGGGATCCTTCACCTCGGCGGGGCGCTGAACGAGCGTGCGGACGACGACGGCGTGGTCGGTAACCGCGACGCCCGCTACGTGTGCGGCCTGATCGGCATGTGGGAGCCGGGCGAACCTCGCGGTGCCGAGTTCCCCGAATGGGTCCGCAGCGCCTGGGAGCGGACCCGGCCCTTCGGGACCGGCGGCAACTACATCAACTTCCAGACCGCCGACGAGGGCGAGGCCGGCGTGCGAATGGCCTACGGCGACAACTTCGACCGGCTGGTCGAGGTGAAGCGCAGGTACGACCCGCACAACCTGTTCCGGTCGAACCGGAACATCCCCGATCGTGGTCAGCGCTTGCCGACGCGAGTGACCCAGTAGTCGGCGGTATCCGGCGTCGGCGTCGTCCCGAACCGGGCGTTCGGGAGGTACAGGCTCCCGCGCTGGAACGCGACCGTCGTCGGGACGTCGAAGTCGGGGTGGGTGATCTCGTCGACGATGCGGCCTGAGTCGTAGTCCTTGTCGAGCCTGACCACCGCGATCTTGTTGAGCTGATTCTGCACCACAAGCAGCGTTCGCTCTCCGAGGAACAAGAGGCCGTCGCCGTTGGTGAGCGTGGCCCCGCGGAGGTCGACGGCGGCATGCGAGCCGCTTCTGGGGTCGATTCGCCACAGCGTGCCCGTCGAGGTCTGGATGGCAAGCAGGACACGGCCGTTGTTCGTCGCCTCGATCCCGTTGAGGTTGTTCCCCGGCGTCATCGGGAAGCCCGTGAGCGCAATCGGCGTGACGCCAGACAGGTCCTGGTCGACGGCGTAGATCACCGGCTGCCTGGAGTCGGTGAAGTACGCGGTGTCGCGTGTGAGTACGACGTCGTTGATGAAAGTGGGCTGTCCCGCCGCGGTCAGCTGGAACGCCGCGAGCTCGTTGCCGTTGTCTTCGTCGTACACGAACGCCTTGCCGGTCGGGCCACCGCTCACGAACAGGCGGTCCTCGCGCTGGTCGTACTTGAGCCCGATCGCCGCGTGATCCGCGCGTGCGGGCACTGCCTCCCGCGACGCTCCGGTCTTGGTGTCGATTTCGAGCACGCGGCCGGTCGGGATCGACCCGACATAGACGCTCCTGCCCTTGCCGGCCGCGATCCCCTCCGGCCTGAAGCCGTCCGGCAACGCGATCCGGTCCGGCCCGTTGTCCGCGACCGCCACCGCCGCAACGACGAAGGCCGCCGCAACCGCCGCTCCCACAACAGCGAGAAGTCTCTTCATACGCGGGTCTTCTCCGCGCGCGGGCCGGGCAAAACGGGCGGCGGCGGACTTGGCGCGTTTGCAATCGCCGCGCATGTGGCACGCTCTGTGCGGTGGACCTGATCGAGCGGTTGCTCGGAATCGATGTCTCGGCGCTTTCGGACTCCGAGAAGACGCTGCCGGTGGTCGATCCCGCTGTCCGCTCGATGATTCCCGACGTACGGATGGCAGGGCCGGCGTACACGGTCGTCGCAGAGGATGACCACCTGCCGGTGATGGCCGCCCTGGCCGACGCCGAGCCGGGCAACGTCCTGGTGATCGCGACGAACGGCGGGTCGTGCGCCGTGTTTGGCGAGCTGTTCGCCACCGAAGCTCGCCGGCGCGGGCTGGCCGGGATCGTCACCGACGGCTTCTGTCGCGACCTGCGGGGCCTGCGCGGTATCGGGCTGCCGGTGTTCGCGCGCGGCACCACGCCACGATCGGGCACCACCAGGTCGCGCGCCGCCCCCGGGGCGACGATCACCTGTGGCGGGGTGGAGGTGTCGCCGGGCGACATTGTTTTCGGTGACGACGACGGTGTGCTGATCGCCGCGGCGGAGCGGATCGCGGCGGCCCTCGAGACGGCCGAGATGATCGGGCGGAGCGAGCGCGCGATCCTCGCCGCGCAGGCTAGGGGCGAGGCGTTGCACGGCCTGACGAACCACGAGGAGCACGTCGCGGCGCTCGACCGCGGCGACGCCAGCGCGCTGGCGTTTCGGGTCGATGGCTGACTTCACGCATGCATTCGCGCGCCGGACGCTGCTACGCGGCGGCGGCGAGCTGACAGCGATCCTCGCCGGCAGCCCGCCCGGCGTGCTCTCCATGACCGGCGGCTTCCCGAATCCGGCTACGTTCCCGACGGAGGAGCTCAACGAGATCGCCGTACGGCTCGTGCGCGACGACGCCGCCGTCGCGCTCCAGTACACGCCGTGCGCCGGGCTCCCGAGTGTGCGGGAGTACCTGATCGACCGCCAGGAGCAGCTGCAAGGCCGGCGCCCCGAGCAGGCCGAGCTGATCGTGACCAGCGGCGGGATGGAATGCATCGCGATGATGTGCCAGGCGCTGATCGATCCCGGCGACACGGTCGCCGTCGAGGCACCGAGCTACCTCGGCGCGATGATGGCCTTCAGCGCCGCCGAGGCCGAGACCGTCGCCATCGCGACGGACGACGACGGGCTGCGAGTGGACGCGCTCGAAGAGCGCCTGGACGCCGGCCTGCGCCCGAAGTTCGTCTACACGATCCCGGAGTACCAGAACCCGACCGGCCGGACGCTCTCGCTCGACCGGCGTCGCCGGCTGGTGGACGTCTGCCGCCGGCACGGCGTGCTGATCTTCGAGGACGTCGCCTACCGCGAGCTCTCATTCGACGGCGCGTCGCTGCCGACGCTGTGGTCGCTCGCTCCGGACGTGGTGCTGCAGGCGGGCACGTTCTCCAAGAGCTTCTTCCCCGGTGTGCGCCTCGGCTGGGCCAGCGGCCCGGCCGACGTCGTCGCCGAGCTCGCGGCCGTCAAGCAGAACACCGATCAGTGCGCCGGCGGGCTGGGCCAGCGCCTGGTCGAGGAGTACGGACGGGCCGGGGGCTTCGAGCGCCACCTCCCGGCGGCCCGGGCGCTGTACGCGTCGCATTGGGCGGCGCTGTCGGCGGCGTTGGCCCGCCACATGCCGGAGGGCGTCGAGTGGACCGAGCCGACCGGCGGCTTCCTGACATGGGTCACGCTGCCGGAGGAGCTCGACACGATCGCGATGCGTCAGTCGGCACTCGCAGGCGGCGTGGCATACGTCCCGGGTCCGCCGTTCCACGTGGGCGACAAGGGCCACAACACGATGCGGCTGTCCTTCAGCCACCTGACCGAGACGGAGCTCGAGACCGCAGTGGAGCGCTTGGCCGGAGTGGTTCGCCCCGTGCTCGAAGAGGCGGACGCCGGCTCGCGCGCGGCGCGCCCCTAGTTCAGCCGCCGCCTGCGAACTCGGCCTCGTCCTCGCGGATCTCGCGCACGTAGGTCCGCGTCTCCGGCAGGAGCCCATCCCTGTTCGGTCCCTGGAAGTAGGAGGAGATCATGGCCTGCCCGTCGTCGCCTTTGAGGTGGTAGAGGTAGTGCAGGTAGATCACGCCCGCCCGCACATTGTCGATCGCCGAGGCGGGGTCGAGGGGCTGCTCGGCGAGGTACTCGTCGATGTAGCTCCACGTGTCGGGGATGATCTGCATGACGCCCCGTGCCCCTGCCTCCGAGACCGCGGCGTTGCTGAACGAGCTCTCGTTCGAGGCGATCGACTGGACCAGCGGGGCGGACATCCCGTATTCGCCGGCGATCGATCCCACCTGCTCGGGTGTGACGGACTCGTCCGTGGGGTGCGGATGGGCGGGGGAGGCACAGTGCCAGGTGCACTGGCCGGTCCCGGTGACGGCGGAGGTGCCGGACACCCCGGCGGTCGCCGCCGGGGGGATCAGGATCGTGTCGCCGGCCACGAGTGTGGCGTCAGGCGAGAGGCCGTTGGCGGCCGCGAGCTCCTCGACGGTGAGCCCGTCCACCGCGGCTATGGACCACAGGCTCTCGCCGGGCTCGACCGTATGGGGTACCTGGCTCTGGGCCACGGTCGGGCTCAGGACGGTGAGCAGCGTGATGGCGGAGCAGAGGACGCCGGATGTTCGCACCCTCACGGGCGACTCCCAACAGTCGAAGACCAATTGGTTCGGCGCCCCTCCGTTCGGGTCCTGCGCCCGCGTCGCGCCTGCAAGATCCCCCCCAAGCAGCGCGTTTCGCGGCGATCAGCGTCGCAAGGCCGGCACCCGGGCTGGCACGGATTTGGGCGTGACACTTACCTCACAGCCGGAACAGCCGCCGCGGCGATACTTCCATGACCCTCCGCGCGGTCTCGGCGTCCAGGGCTTCCTCCAGCGCGGCCACCGGCTCGGGGGTGGCCATGTCGAACGGCAGGTCGGTCCCCATCACCACGTTGTCCGCGCCCACGCGTTCCACCAGGAAGCGAAGGGCGGCCGCGTCGTGCGTGATCGTGTCGGCGAAGACCCGGCCGAAGTAGGCGTACGGGTCCGGCGGCGAGCCGGCCAGCTCCGCGCGGACCGTCGCGGCGTGACGCAGGCGACCCGCCTGCCAGGGCATATAGCCGCCCGCGTGGACGAGCAGCAGGCGCAGGCCGGGGTGGCGGTCCAGCAAGCCGGTCACGATCAGCCGCTCGGCGGCGATCGTCGTTTCGAGCTGGTTGCCGATCGCGTTCTGGAGGTGGTAGCCCTCCAGGCCGGGGTGGGGGTTGTTGTACGCGGGGTGCAGCATCAGCGTCATGTCGTACTGCTCGGCGGCCCTCCAGAACGGCTCGAGCCCGGCGTCCGCCAGCGGCGTGCCCGCCACCGATGTGCCGATCTGGGCCCCCACCGCGCCCGCGCCGGCGGCTTCGGCCAAGAGCGAGGCGGCCGCGTCGGGCGCCTGCAGCGGCACGTGGGCGATCCACCGCAGCCGCGAGGGCTCGAACGCGCAGAGGTCCGCCAGCCCGCCGTTCACCGCCTGGCACAGTGCGGCGCCGCGGTTGGCGTCCGCCTCGTAGGCGAACAGCGCGGGCGACCCCGACACCACTGCCGCCTCCAGCCCGGCCCGCGCAAGCTGCTCCAGCTTCGCCTCCGGGTCGAGGAACACGGGCGTCAGCTCCGCGCGCACGCGGTCGGCCTCCATGAAATCGCCCTCGACCTTGATCGGGTAGCCGTCGGCGCCACGCAACAGCTCGACGGCCTCGCGGGGCACGGCATGGTTGTGCACATCCCACCGCAACGCTCAGGGATCCGGCACGAAGGGGAGCAGCAGGTATGAGCCGGCATGAACGGTCACGGTCCCTCCGAAGACCTCGGGCGGCCGGTCGTCCAGGTCGTCGTGAAGGAACGGACCCGACCCGCGGAGCTCGTTCCGGAACGTGGTGAGCCGGTCACCGCCGGCCTTTGGGTACTCGTAGTCGCGGCCCTGCACGGTGAGCGCGAGCCGGTAGCCGGCGGGGAGAACGATCGACGTTGGCCAGATCTCGACGTCGAGCTCGTAGACCTCGCCGGGCGTGAGCGGCCGCGGCTCGTCGTGCGTGTGGTATGGGCGGTAAGGCTCGCTCAGCTCCGGATCGAGCTTCCGGTGCGACGCACGCAGCCAGCCTTGGGCCACGGGCGTGTGCGGATCGATGGCGCCCTGGAAGACGACCTCCTCTCCGTCGGGGTCGAACGCGCGCAGCACGACGAACAGGTCGGCGTCCACGGTGCTGGACGAGACGAACAACTTTGCCGCAGAGGGGCCGGTGATCTCGGTTTCGCGCTCGAACGGCTCACCGGTGAATGTGAGCCCCTCGCCGAACGCGCCATACGAGCCGGTGCCGAGCTTCCATCGCCGCCACTCCGTCCGCGCGATCGGCCATTCGGACTCGCCGCGCTCGGTGAACGTCCCGTCCACGTGTCTGACCTGCAGGAGGACCGGCGGCTGCTCCTCCCAGCCCGTGTCCTCGCCCTTCAGGAAGCGTCCGAAGAAGCGCTTCTGCAGCCGTACCCCGTAGTCGGTGTAGAAGTGCGTCCAGTGCTCCAGCCCGTGGAGCTCGAGCCACTTCTGCCGCGACGCCGAGCGCACGTAGCCCTCCACGTTCCCGCGCAGGTGGAGCCCGTGCCCGCCCCAGTTACCGGCGGACAGGAGCGGCACATCGATCCTCTCCCAGTCGCCCGTGCGGGCGCTGTGGTAGTCGTCGTCGAGCGGGTGGGCGGCCACGTCGGCGGCGAAGTGGGCCCGGCGCGCCGCCAGCTCGTCGCCGGAGAGCGTCTCCGGGCCGCACGCCGCCGCGCCGGTGTTCGGGTTCACCGGACCGCGCGACCCCAGGCCGTTCTGCACTGTGGTGACCTGCATCTCGTACCAGTTGCCGAAGAAGGTGCAGAGGATGCCGCCGTGGCGCGCGGCGTCGCGGTACCAGTCCGAGGCGCCCTCCCACGCGCACATGGCCGTGAGCCCCCGCGGCGCGAGCCCCGCCACGTGCCACTGGTTCATCGCGTAGTAGGAGATCCCGTTCAGGCCCACTTTGCCGCTCGACCAGGGCTGCTCCGCCGCCCACTCGATGCATGCGGCCAGGTCGCTCGTCTCGCGCGGCGAGAACGGGTCCAGCCGGCCCGGCGAGCGCCCCGCCCCGCGGGAGTCCACGCGCACGCAGGCGTACCCGTCAGGGACCCACTTCTCGGGATCGACCACCTCCCAGTTCTGGTAGCGGTTCGACGAGCCCGCCTCCACGTCGGGGTGCTGCGACACCATCCGCTCCCACTGGTTCGGATAGCCCTCCTGGAAGGCGAGCCCCTTCGCGTACGGGCCGTAGGAGAGGATCACCGCGTGACGCCCGTCGCCATCGGGGCGGAAGACGTCGGCGCGCAACACGATGCTGTCGTCCATCTCGATGGGCACGTCCCAGTCGATCGCCACCGGCTCAGCCGATCCTCAAGAGGCCGCGCTCGTAGTCGTGTAGGCGTTCGGCGCCGTCGGCCGTGACCGCGACCAGCTCGCCGGTCTGCACGCCTGCCCTCTCGTCGGGCGTGACCACGTTCGGCTGTATCACGATCGTCATGCCCTCCTCGAGGGCGAAGTCGGGAAGGCCCTCGAGCGCCCGCGTCTTGTCGCCGAGCACGGGCGGTAGGTAGCCGCCCACAAAGCCGTGCACGAGATCGTCGCGCGTTGTGAAGCCAGCCTCCCCGATCACGGCGGAGGCCTCCACGAGGTCCGCCGCGGTTGCGCCCGGGCGCACCTGCGCGAACACTTCGTCGAAGGCCGCGTTGGCCACCTCGTGCAGGTCCCGGGACAGCGGTGCCGGGTCGTCGGCGATCGTGAAGGTGCGCAGGAGCTGGCCGGTGTAGTCCCAGTACGAAGCGCTGATCTCGCAGCTGAGCACGTCGCCGCGCGCGAGCGCGCGGGCCGCCGGCCACTGGGCGGGGACGGCGGTTGTCCCGAAGTAGTGGATGTGGGTCGTGCCGCCGCGCCCCACGTACGCCCGCTCCGCCAGGTTCCCAAGCTCCCGCTCGTCGGTGCCCGGGCGGGCCTGCTCGTGCACGGCGCGCATCGCGTCGTCGGTGAAGCCGCACCCCACGCGAAGCCAGTCGAGCTCCTCGGGGGACTTCTTCAGCCGCAGGCGCGTGTAGGCGTCGTCGAGGGGGACCGGCTCCGCAAACTCCGCGAGCGCCGCGTACGGCCTGTAGCCGAGCGGCCCGATCACCGCCACGCGGCCGCCCCGCGCGCCGCGGCGCTCGAGCTCCTCGAGCGCCGTCAGCATCGGCTTCGGGCCTGCCCAGCGCGCCACGGCCTCGGTGGCGATCCGCTCCGCGTTCGGGACGTGGTTGTAGAAGTTCACGAGCAGCAGGTCGCGCTCGCCCGGGGTGAACACGCACAGCGCCTCGCGGGTCGCGGGCCAGCGCGTGAGCCAGCCCACCGCCGGGCCCGCCTTGTTCGCGCCGTAGACCACCGCGTGTGCGGCGCCCCCGGCGTCCAGCTCCGCCGCCAGCGCGTGGCGCCGCCGCGCCATCTCGGCGTCGCTGAAGCGCGGGTAGGGGGCGGTCCCGGTCGAGGTAGTCACGGCTTGACCACGAGCCGGCGACCGGCGGACCGCGACAGCCGCTCCCAGGCGTCGCCGATCTCCTCGAGCGCGAGCTCCTCGATGTCGAGCGTCAGCGGCCCGAGAGCGTGTGCGCGCGCCAGTGCCTCCTGGCGTTCCCGGGGTGTGGCCCAGGCGCCCGAGTGGCCGACGAGCGCGATTCGGCGGTTGCGCAGCGGGATGCCCGACAGCTCGGCCAGCGGCGAGGAGGCCTGCCCGAAGCTGACGTACACGCCGTCGCGGGTCAGGGCTTCGATCGCCGCCCGCGCGGGCTCTCCCCAGAGCGGGTCGAGGACGACATCGAGGCGACCGTCCGCCGCCGACGAGAAGCGGCCGCGCAGATCGCCGTCGCCGAGCGCCACCGTCGCGTCGGCGCCGAGCGACAGCGTCCGCTCCAGGCGCTCCGGATTGCGGCCGGCCGCCACCACGCGAGCGGCGCCCATCAGCTTGGCCAGCTGGACCGCCACCAGGCCAACCGCCCCGGTCGCGCCCGTCACGAGCACGTGCGCGCCGTCGAGCGAGGCTCCCGCTCGCTGGGCGCGCTCGAGGCACATGAGCGCCGTGAACACGGGCACGCCGAGCGCCGCGGCCGCGGCGTCGTCGAGCTCGTCCCCGATCGGCGTCACCGACGCCTGCGACGCGCGGTCCGTCGCGTCGGGCTCCTCGGGCGCGACCGCGTACTCGGCCACGGCGCCGTCGCGGCCGTACCCCGGGTGCACGAACTCCACGCGCACACGCGTGCCGGGCCGCAGGAGCTCGCCCTCCTCGACCACCCCCACGCCCTCGAGCCCGATCACATAGGGCGGGCTCGGCGGGCCGTCGAAGAAGTGGCCGTTCCAGATGTGCAGCTCGACCGGGTTCAACGCGGCGGCGCGGATGCGCACCAGCGCCTGGCCGGGCCGCCGCCGGGGCTCGGGCACCTCCGCCGGGGCCGGCGGGCGGCCCAGGGCCTCGACGATCGCGGCGCGCACGGGGTCAGAGGCGAACGGGGTCGCCCGTGGGCATCCTGCCGTTGCCGGGCACGGCCTCGCGGGTCTCGGCGTCGAGGCGGGTGTTGCGGTTCGACTGATGGTCGCGCTCGAGCGGCAGCGTGCCGCCGACCGTGTAGTACGGCTTGCCGGCGATCACGAGGTCCTCGGACGGGAAGCGCGTGATCACCTCGCAGCCGTCGGCGGTCACCACGAGCTGCTCCTCGATGCGCGCGGCCGACCAGCCGTCGCTCGAGGGCCAGAAGGTCTCCAGCGCGAAGACCATGCCCTCCTGGATCTCCTCGGGGTGGTCGAGGGACACCAGGCGGCTGAAGATCGGCTTCTCCCAGATGGCGAGGCCCACGCCGTGGCCGAACTGGAGCGCGAACGCGGCCTCCTCGTCGGCGAAGCCGAACTCCTCGGCCTTCGGCCAGACCTCCACTACCTCGCCGGTGGTGACACCCGGCCGGATCAGGTCGATCGCAGCGTCGAGGTAGTAGCGGCAGCGCTTGTACGCGTCCACCAGCGCCGTCGACGCGCTCGCCACCGCGAACGTCCGGTAGTAGCACGTGCGGTAGCCCATGAAGCTGTGGAGGATGTCGAAGTACGCGGGGTCGCCGGGGCGGAGGGCCCTGTCCGTGTAGACGTGCGGGTGAGGGCTGCAGCGCTCGCCCGAGATCGCGTTCACGCCCTCCACGAACTCGGAGCCCATGTCGTAGAGCACCTTGTTCACCAGGCCCACGCACTCGTTCTCGCGCATGCCCGGCCGCATCGCGCGGTAGAGCTCCTCGTAGGCGGCGTCGACCATCATGCACGCCGTGTTCAGCAGCGTGACCTCGTCCTGCGTCTTGATCATCCGCGCCTGCTGCATCAACTGCTGGCCGTCGACGACCTGCACGCCCGCGCGCTGAAGCGCGAACAGCACCGCCGGCTCCAGGGCGTCGACCCCGACCGGCTCGCCGATGAGGCCTCGCTGCTCCAGCTCGACGCGGATCTTCTCGGCCACGTTCTCGGCCCGCCCGGACTCCGGCGACATCGCGCCGCGCAACGTGGAGATGCCGGCGCGCGAGCGCCCGTCGGCCAGCCACGGGTTGTAGAGCTGGTGGTGGCGCGCCGCTGAGCCGAAGTCCCACATGATCGGCTCGTCACCCTGGGGGAGCAGGCAGAAGCGGTTCAGCTTGTCCTGCGCCCACGTGCCGATGTGGGTGGCGGTGATGTAGCGGATGTTCGTCATGTCGAAGCAGAGCAGCGCGCCCAGCTCCGACTCGGCGAGCAGGGACGAGATCCGCGCCAGGCGCTCCTCGCGGAGGCGGTCGAAGCGCACCCGCTCCTCCCAGTCGACCGCCATCGTGCCGTAGGTGTGCAGTGCCATTTCTCGTCACCTCGCCGATCGGATCTGCAAACGATTGCACGCCACGCGCTCAGGCGTCAACCTACGGCACTCTCGGGCCTCGAGCTGCGCCCCTTGACATCGCGGCGGCGTCTCCCGTACCGTATCTGCAAACGTTTGCAGGGAGACCGATGCCGGACTTCGACTTCAAGGGCAACACACTGGGCTGGGTGGGGACCGGCCGTATGGGGTACGCGCTTGCGACACGGCTGCTCGAGGCCGGCTGTGACGTAGCCGTGTACAACCGCACCAGGGCGAAGGCCGAGCCGCTGGCCGAGCTCGGCGCCACGATCGTCGACTCTCCCGCGGAGCTGGCCGACCGCGACATCGTGTTCACGATGGTGGCCGGACCCGAGGACTTCAAGGCCGTGGTCGTCGGCGACGACGGGCTGCTGTCGAGGGCCGATGCCGCCCCGCCGGTGATCGTGGACTCGTCCACGGTCTCGCCGCATGCGTCGGCACAGGTGAGAGCCGAGACCGATGCGCGGGGGGTCGCGCTCCTGGCCGCGCCGGTGAGCGGCAACCCCTCCGTCGTCGACGCCGGCAAGCTGACCCTGGTCGTGTCCGGCCCGAGCGACGCCTGGGAGGAGGCCCGGCCGTACCTCGACCTCTTCGGCGCGGGCGCCACCTACGTCGGCGAGGGTGACGTGGCCCGGCTCGTCAAGATCTGCCACAACCTGATGCTCGGCGTGGTGGCCCAGTCGCTCGCCGAGATCACCGTGCTCGCCGAGAAGGGCGGCGTCTCGCGCGCGGCGTTCCTCGAGTTCCTCAACAAGAGCGTCATGGGCTCGATGTTCACCCGCTACAAGTCGCCGGCGATCGTGAACCTTGACTTCACGCCGACGTTCACCCCGGCGCTGCTCTACAAGGACTTCCACCTCGGGTTCGAGGCCGCCGAGGAGTACGGCGTGCCGATGCCGGTGGCGGCGGCCGCCCAGCAGGTCGTGCAGTCGCTGATGGGCTTCGGCTACGACGACATCGACTTCATGGCGCTGCTCGAGCTTGAGGCGCGCGGCTCATCGCTCGAGCTCGAGCCGGAGAACGTGCCGGTCAGCGACGGCCTGCGCGACGACGGCAAGGTCGACATGGCGTCGGCGCCGACGCGCGGTTAGGTCACTAGATCAGCTCGGCCGACTCGAGGTCGCGCCGCAGCGCGAGGTCCTCGTCACGCGTCAGCGGCACGAGCGGCGGCCGCACGGGTCCCTTCGGCAGGCCGATCAGCCCGAGCCACGTCTTCAGCTGTGCGATCGGGATCACGTTGCGCTCGAGCCAGGGCCCGCGCATCCAGCGGTCGAACGCGTCGCGCGCGGGGCCGAGCCGGCTGCTGAGCGCCCGCGCCCCGTCGAGGTCGCCCGAGTCCGCCAGCCGCGTGTACTCCACGATCGGCAGGTGGCCCTGGCGCTGGTAGAGCGCCAGCGCGGGCGTGGACATCAGCGCCTGGAAGCCGTGCTCGGCGTGCAGCTCGAGCCAGTGGCGCTCGGAGGCGTCGGTCACGACGATCCGGTCGCCGGCCAGCGCCTGGACACGCAGCAGGTGCTCCGTCCCCTGCGGGTTCTTGATGCCGCAGATGTTGTCGAGGTCCGCGAGCTCGGCGATCAGCTCGGGGGAGAGGGTGTAGCCGGCGTACATCGTGTTGAAGAGGAACATCGGGAGCGGCGAGGCCCCGGCGAGCGCCTCGTACCACGCGCGCACCGACTCCGGCGGCGGGCTCGGCGGGTAGTACGGGTTCATCGCGATGCCGAAGTCGACGCCGCAGGCGATCGCGTGCTCGCAGAGCTCGACCATGTCCGAGAAGACGTGGTCGCCCACCTGCGCCATCACCGGCACGCGTCCCGCGGCCTGGCGCACGACGAGCTCGTGCACCAGCTTGCGCTCCTCGAGCGAGAGGGCCCAGAACTCGCCCATCACGCCGCCGCAGAAGATGCCGTCCACCCGCAGGCCCTCGATGTAGTGCTCGACCGAGGCGGCGAGCGCGTCCTCGTCCACGTACCGGGTGTCGGCGGTGAACGGAGTCGGGATCGCGATCCAGAGGCCCTTGACCTTCTTGCGGGCCAGCGCCTTCGCTGACGTGGGCGCGCTGACGTCCACTGCCCGGCCAGTCTATGCAAACGATTGCTGTACAGTGGCCGTCGATGGCCGGGACACAGACCGAGCGTGCTCGCGAGCGTAAGGAGCGGCCCGGCGAGTCGCCCGCCGAATACCTCGATCGCTACGGCCGGATGCGCCTCATCCGCCGCTTCGAGCAGGAGATCCACCGCCTGTTCCTGAAGGGCGAGGTGCACGGTACGACGCACCTGTCCGCCGGCCAGGAAGCCGTTCCGGTGGGGGTTTGCTCGGCGCTCGAGCCCGACGACTACGTGGCCGGGACCTACCGCGGCCACGGGCACGCCCTGGCGAAGGGCACCGACCCCGAGGCGCTCGCGGCTGAGATGCTCGGCCGCGCGACCGGGGTCTGCGGCGGCCGCGCGGGGTCGATGAACGTGATCGACCTGCCGCACGGTCTTGTGGGTTGCTTCGGAATCGTGGGCGGCAGCATCGCCGCGGCGACCGGCGCGGCGATGTCGGCGCAGCGCCAGGGCAAGGTGGCGGTCGCCTTCTTCGGCGACGGCGCCTCCAACCAGGGCTACTTCCACGAATGCCTCAACTGGGCGCAGGTGTTCGACCTGCCGGTGGTGTACGTCTGCGAGAACAACTTCTACGGCGAGTTCACGCCCATGGCGAGCGTCACGGCCGGCGGCGAGATCGGCATCCGCGCAGCGTCGTTCGGCATGCAGTCGCAGGTCGTGGACGGCAACGACCTGTGGGCGGTGCGCGAGGCCGCGCTCGAGGCGGTCGGCCGCGCGCGCGCAGGGAAGGGGCCGACCCTGCTCGAGTGCCAGACCTACCGCCACTACGGCCACTCGAAGTCCGATCCGGCGAAGTACCGCCCGCCCGACGAGGTGGAGCGCTGGCTGGCGCGCGACCCCCTCGACTTGGCCCGCGCGCGGCTCCTGGAGCTGCGGCTGAGCGGCGATGACCTGGCGGCGAAGGACGCCGAGATCGACGCCCGGATGGACCGGGCGGTTGAGAACGCGCTCGCGGCGCCCTATCCGGATCCCGCGCAGGACTCCGGCACGGAGTTCAAGGGATGAGCGAGCTCGAGTTCCGACAGGCGATCCGGGACGCGCTCGACGAGGAGATCGAGCGCGACCCCGCGGTCGTCTTCTTCGGCGAGGACGTGGCCGCCCCTGGCGGCGTGTTCATGACCACGCCGGGCCTGCACGAGAAGCACAGCCAGGACCGCGTTTTCGACACGCCGATCTCGGAGCTCGCGATGGCCGGGGCGGCGTTCGGCGCGGCCGTCACAGGGCTGCGCCCGGTCATCGAGATCATGTTCGGCGACTTCATGGGGCTGCCGATGGACAGCCTGGTGAACCAGTCCGCGAAGTTCTGGTACGTCTCGAACGAGCAGGCGAGCGTGCCCCTCGTGGTGCGCTCCGCGGTGGGCGCCGGCGGTCGCTTCGGCGCCATGCACTCGCAGATCCACGGCACCTGGTTCCAGGGCATCCCGGGCATCAAGATCGTCGCGCCCTCCAACCCGGCCGACGCAAAGGGCCTGCTCAAGTCGGCGATCCGCGACGACAACCCGGTCATCTTCCTCGAGCACAAGCGCCTGTACTCGACGAAGGGGCCGGAGCCGACCGAGGAGACGGTCCCGCTCGGCAAGGCGGCCGTCGTGCGCGAGGGCACCGACATCACGATCGTGTCGGCGCTCAGGGGCGTGCGCGATGCGCTCGACGCCGCCGAGGAGCTGGCGGGCGACGGCATAGACGCCGAGGTGGTGGACATTCGCTCGCTGCGCCCGCTCGACCACGAGACGGTCCTCGAGTCGGTCGCCAGGACGAACCGAGTGACGCTCGTGGAGGAGGGCACGCGCGTGGGCGGCTGGGCCGGCAATCTGCTCGGCATCCTGGCCGCGGAAGGACTGCACGACCTCGACGACGCCTGGATCGTCGCCACGGACGACACCCCGGCTCCGTACAGCCCCACCCTCGAGGACGCCTGGCTGCCCGCAGGCGCCGAGATCGCGGCCGCCGTGCGCGAGCGGATGGGCGTGGCGGCCGCGTCTTAAGGCCGGGTTATCGGTCAGCGCCGGCCTTCGCGCGCGAGTAATCAACCCGTACCTTTTCCATGTGACCGAGCCGCGCTTGAAGCGGGGTGAGTGGACCGCCCCCGGGGGCGGGGAGCGCCGGTCGCCGCTGCCGAATTTCCTGACGCTGCCCGCGCGGGGCTGGCGCGCTCTCTCGCGCCGTGGCAAGGCGCTCGTCGCGGTGCTGGCCGTCGCGCTGCTCGCGCTGGCCGCGGCCCTGGTCCCGCCGGCGCTCGACAACGCCTCGCAGAACGAGGCGAACGAGCGAGCCGCCATCGCCGCGAACCGCGAGCGGATCCGGCGTGACCTCGCCGAGCAACAGCGCCCGCGCCGGGCACGGCTCAGCCCGTCAGAGCCGATCGCGCCCGCCCTGGCGGAGCACGTCCACGCCGATGCCCGCCGTCGCGCGCAGGCCGGCTCGCTCGACGGCCCGATCCGCAGCACCGCGTGCGAGCGGATCACGCGCACGGGGGAGGACCCGCGCTACGCGACGTTCACCTGCCTGGTCGAGCGCGGCGAGCGCGGCACCTACCGGGGGCGCGACCTACTGCTCGGCTACCGCTTCCGGGGGCGGGTCGAGCTTGCGAGTGGCCGCGCCGCGTGGTGCAAGGAGAACCCGCGGCCGCTGCATCCGGACACCGAGGAGTTCGTCACGGTTCCGCTGGCGCGGGCATGCACCGGCTGAGCTACCATCACGTGCCGATCGGCACATGTTCAATCTGCCCCATTTCGAGCCCGGCACGCACCCCGTCCTGGAGTCGCTAGGTCACGTGTTCTGGGCCGCGTGCGGCGCGATCGTCCTGCTGTTCATCTTCTTCTCCGCGCTGGGGGCCGTGGAGCCCGATGAGGCGCTCGAGCTGACCATCGTGGTGCTCGCGCTCGCGGTGCTCTGGCTCGCCCACGCGTGGCGAGGGCTCTGGCGCGACGAGCCGCGCTGAGACCCGGTCGGCGGGGGCGCGATCGCCAGGTAGTGCCCGAAGGACCACTCGACGAAGCGCTTCCATTGCATCGCGCGCAGGGCGGGGGTGAGCACGCGCGGCGGCACCCGCGGCACCAGGCGCTGGGCGAGCAGCATCGCGCGGAACTTCCACTCGTGTGAGGCGGAGAAGTCGCCGTACCGGGCCAGCGCCTCGGCGGTTGTGGAGTGGCCCTCCACCACGGCGCGCAGCTCGTGGCCGCAGGCGAGCCCGAAGTAGAAGGCGGTGCGGATGCCCTCGGCCGTGAGCGGCAGGCAGTGGCCGGCTGAGTCTCCCACGAAAAAGACGCCGTCCTCGGTAGCGGGGCGCAGCTTGTGCGGGATCCAGTTGCCCTGGTAGCGCACCGGATCTCGGTCGAGGTCGTCGGCCAGCAGCACGGTGGTGTCCTTCACGTGGAAGCGAGGGTCGAACGAGCCCACGCCGATGCGGAGCTCGTCGGCGGCCGGGAAGCTCCAGCCGTAGCCGGCGGGCACGTAGCGCCGGTCGATCCAGATCTCCATTTCGTCGCCCGTGCCGTTCGGATGTACCTCAAGGCCGCGCGACAGCGGGGCGTCCGGCGGCTGATAGCCGCCTCCCAGCACGCGCCGCCACCCGAGGGCGTCGACCACGAGCGGCGCGGTCAGGTCCCCCCGGTCCGTGTGGACGGTGTCGCCGCTGCGGCCGTGGACCTTGGCGGTCTCGAAGTCCGCGTCCGTCTGCTCCCACAGGAGCGCGCACAGCTCGGGGTAGTCGAACGTAGAGAATGTCCACGGCAGCTCGAGCCGGGCGGTGCCCTGCGGGGTGTGCAGGACCAGGCGGCCGAACTCCTGCCGGTGCGAGCCCATCAGATCCATGGCACGAAGCCACTCCGTCGGGATGCCGCAGGCGGAGGTCTGGCGGTCGCCGATCTCGTAGCGGTCGAGCACGACCACGCGCGCGCCGGTCTCGGCCAGCTCCCGGGCCACTGCGAGGCCGGCGAAGCTCGCTCCGCAGACGAGGACGTCGGCGTCCGCGGACAGGGGGGTCCGGGCGGCGCCGCGGAGTGTCCTTCGTCTCGGCATTCGCGGAGAGTAGCTAGGCTAGAACCCTCAGTGCCGGATACAGAGACGCTTACGCAACCCAAGACCGTCGAGGGCTCGGGCGGGCTTCTGCTCGAGATCGACGGGGAGATAGTTCCGAATTACGACGCCACGATCGTCCCCTTCGAGGAAGGAGACGTCGTGTCCGGTCGGGTGGTCCAGATCGATCAGGACGAGGTCCTGGTCGACATCGGCTACAAGAGCGAAGGCGTCATCCCGATGAACGAGCTGTCGATCCGGAAGTCCGTCGACCCGCACGACGAGGTCGAGATGGGCGAGGAGGTCGACGCTCTCGTCCTCACCAAGGAGGATCAGGACGGGCGGCTGCTGCTGTCCAAGAAGCGCGCCCGCTTCGAGAAGGCCTGGCGCAAGATCGAGGCCGCCGCCGAGTCCGGCGAGCCCGTCGAGGGCACCGTGATCGAGGTCGTGAAGGGGGGCCTGATCATCGACCTCGGCGTGCGCGGCTTCCTGCCCGCCTCGCTCGTGGACATCCGGCGCGTGCAGAACCTCGACGAGTTCCTCGGCACCAAGATCGAGTGCAAGGTCATCGAGCTCAACCGCTCGCGCAACAACGTGGTGCTGTCGCGCCGCGCCGTGCTGGAGGAGGAGCGCAAGGAGGTCCGCCAGCAGATCCTCGACCGGCTCCAGCCGGGCATGATCGTGGAGGGTGCGATCTCGAACATCGTGGACTTCGGCGCATTCGTGGACCTCGACGGCATCGACGGCCTGATCCACATCTCCGAGCTGTCGTGGTCGCACGTGAACCATCCGTCGGAGATCCTCGCGATCGGCGACGTCGTCCCGGTCAAGGTGCTCGACATCGACCGCGACCGCCAGCGCATCTCGCTCGGCCTCAAGCAGACCCAGGAGGACCCGTGGCAGCGGGTCATCGACACCTACCGGGTCGGCGACGAGCTCGAGGGCAAGGTCACCAAGGTCGTCACCTTCGGTGCCTTCGTCGAGATCATGGACGGGGTCGAGGGGCTGGTGCACATCTCCGAGCTGGCGCACCACCACGTGGAGAACCCGCGCGAGATCCTCGAGCCCGGCCAAGACGTGCGCGTGAAGGTGCTCGAGATCGACTCGGAGCGCCGGCGCCTGTCGCTGAGCGTGAAGCGCGTGGCCGAGCAGCTGCCGCACATCAAGTCGGCCGCCGCCGCCGGCGCGGCCGCCCAGGGGGCGACCGAGGAGCTCGGCGACGTGCCCGACCTCGGCCTGTCCGAGGACGTCTTCGCCGGCCCGCAGGTGAGCGGCGCGGAAGATCTGCGCGCCGCCGTGGCTTTTGGACAGGACGCCCCAGAGGCGCCGCCGCTTGAGGAAGCGCCTCCGCTGGAGCCGGCACCGGCCGCCGAGGCGCCGCCGCTGGAACAGGCACCGGCTGCAGAGGCGCCCGCCGCGGGCGAGGCCGCCGAGGCTGCGCCCGCCGAGGCCGCGCCCTCCGACGCCGCGCCCGCCGAGGCCGAGCCTGCCGAGACCGCGCCCTCCGACGCCGCGCCCGCTTCTCCTGCCGGCGCCGAGCCTGCTTCACCCGGCGAACCCGCGGCCCCTTCCCCAGCCGAACCCGCGCCCGCTTTTCCCGCCGGCGGCGCGCCCGCTTCGGACGAGGCCGCTGCCACGGACGAGCCCGCTGCCGCCGCCGACCAGGCCGCCCCCTCTCCCGGGGATTCCGCGGCGTCCGCTCCTGAGGAGCCCGCCGACGAGGACGCCGCGACGGCAGCCTCCGCTGAGGAGTCCGCTCCGCCCGCCGATGAGCCCTCCGCTCCGGCCGCCCGTGAGCCCGAGCCGGACGCTCCTTCCGAGCACGCCGAGGAGTAGCCAATGGCCCCATTCGTGGGGCTGACCGGCGGTCTGGGCGCCGGTAAGTCCGAGGCGCTTCGCCTCCTCGATGAGCTGGGCGCGGCCACCCTCTCCACCGACGCCGTGGTCCACGAACTGCTCGCGACGGACGACATGCGCGAGCAGGTGGTCGGCCGGCTCGGGCCCGGCGTGGTACGGAACGGCGCGCTGGACCGATCGGCCATCGCGGCCCGCGTTTTCGGCGACGAAGAGGCCCGCGCGTGGATGGAGCGCGTGCTGTGGCCCCGGGTAGGGGAGCGGGTCGCCGCCTGGCGGGCGGAGGCCGGGGACGACCGCGTGGCGGTGGTCGAGGTTCCGCTCTTGTTCGAGGCGGGCATGGAAGAGGTGTTCGACAGCACGATCGCCGTCGTCGCCGACGAGGCGGTTCGCGAGCGGCGGGCAGGCGCCCGTGGCCACGCGTCGGTTGACGAGCGCGCGGGGCGCCAGCTCACGCAGGCGGAAAAGGCGGAGAAAGCGGACTTCACGGTGCGCAACGACGGATCGCTGACAGAGTTGAGGGAGTCGCTGTCCCAGGTACTTGAAAGACTCGAATCGCAGTGAGCTCCCACGCCGCACCCGTCGCACGAAGCCCCTCTCGCGTACGGATCAAGCGCCGGCGCGTGACCGCGTTGCTCGCTGCGACCGTGCTGGGCGGAGGAGTGGCCGCGGTCGTCACCGGGGTCGGCCCGCTGGGCGACGCGGTGCGGGAGATAACCCTCCCGCTGCGCCACGACGACATCATCCGACAGCAGGCGGCCGACAAGGGCCTCGACGCGGCGCTGATCGCGGCGGTGATCTACGAGGAGTCGCGGTTCCGCGACCAGACCTCGCACGCCGGGGCCCGCGGCCTCATGCAGATCACGCCGGAGACGGCCGACTTCATCGCCAGGCGTTCCGGCGGGGTGCGCTTCGAGCAGGCGGACCTCGCCACGCCCCAGATCAACATCGCGTACGGGGCCTGGTTCCTGCGCTACCTCATCGACCACTACGACGGAAACGAAGCGCCGGCGATCGCCGCATACAACGCCGGCCAGACCAACGTGGACGGATGGGTCGAGGGGGCCGGCGGCCCCGACAGCTTCGATGCCGCGCGCGACGTGCCGTTCCCGGAGACGCGCGCCTACGTGGAGAACGTGCAGGAGCGGCGCGGCGAGTACCGCGACCACTACGCGGACGACCTCGGTCTCTAAGTCGCCCGAAGGCCGGTCAGGAAGCCCAGGTCTCCGACCACCGCGAGATGCTCGCGCATGCTGGCGGCGGCGCCGTCCTCGTCCTTTCTCTCGATCGCCTCGAGGATGGCCCGGTGGCCGGCCAGGCTCTGCGGCGGGCGTCCGGGGCGGGCGAGCGAGGCACGCCGCGTCTGGTCGATCGGCTCAGCCAGATCGGCCCACAGCCTCGATAGCAGCGGGTTGCCCGCCGCGCGCACGATCGCGGTGTGAAACGCAGCGTCCGCATCAGCCGGCTCGTCGCCAGACTCGATGGCCGCATCCATCCGTTCGAGCGCAGCCCGCATGGCTTTGAGGTCCGCGTCATCGCGCCGACGAGCAGCCAGCCTCGAGGTCTGCGTCTCGATTGCCTCGCGCACCTCGATCACGGCGGGCAGCTGCTCGTAGCGGTCGAGCAGCTCGCTTGCGAGCGAGGGCAGGACGGCGCCTGGGGCGCGGGCCAGAAAGACCCCGCCGCCGTGGCGTATGCGGACCAGTCCCATGACCTCTAGCGCCGTGAGGGCCTGGCGCACCGACGTGCGGCTCACACCGAGCCGTTCGGCGAGGTCGCGCTCGGACATGAGCCGGTCGCCTGGCTCGAGGCCCTGCACGTCGATCAGCTCACGCAGGCGCTCGACGACCTCCTCGTAGAGCCGGCTGCGCCGAACCGGGCGAAGCGCACGTGCGACGCCCTCGGATTCCGTGGCCACAGCGGGAAGTTTGGCATAGAGGACCACTGGATATGTGTCTAAGTGGTCTAGCCACTTTACCACTGAGGGAGAAAGGGATGGCCAAGGGCGAGGTGCTGCTGCCTCCCCTCCACGAGTGCGATCGCGAGCCTGCGCTGCAGGTCGGCAAGACGGCGCTGAGCTACGGACAGCTGCGCGGCGCCGCCGGTGCCGTCGCACGTAAGGCCTCCGGCACGGAGCGCGTGGGCGTATGGGCGGACTCGACCTTGGAGACGTGCGTAGCGATCGTGGGCGCCCTGGCGGCCGGCGCCGTCGTGGTTCCCGTGAACCCCAAGCTCGGCGACGCAGAACTGCGCCACGTCCTCGAGGACAGCCGCCCGGACCTGCTCTTCGGGGCCCCGCGAGACGCGCTCGCCCGAGTGCAGGCGCCACCCCGGCTCGCCCAGGTCGACCTAAACGCGGAGGCGGATCTGCCACGCGACGAGCTCGACGCCGAGCACCCGGCGTTCATCGTCTACACGTCCGGCACCACGGGGCTCCCGAAGGGCGCGATACTGCCGCGCCGCTCGGTGACGAGCAACCTCGACGCCCTTGCCGAGGCCTGGGAGTGGACGGCCGACGACCAGCTCACCCACGGGCTGCCGCTGTTCCACGTGCATGGGCTGGTGGTGGGGCTGCTGGGGGCGCTTCGCCGCGGTGGCGCGCTCAGGCATCTCGGCCGCTTCGATCCCGATGCCCTCGCAGCCGCCCTCGAGGACGGGGCGACCATGGTCTTCGGAGTTCCGACGATGTACCACCGGCTCGCCGAGGAGGCCGCCGGCAACCCGCGGATCGCCGCCGCGCTCGCCCGCCCGCGGCTGCTGGTGTCCGGCTCGGCGCCGCTCGCTGCGCCCGACTTCGAGCGCATGCGCGAGCTGACCGGACAGCAGATCGTGGAGCGCTACGGCCTGACCGAGACGCTGATGAACACCGCCGTGCGCGCAAGCGGCGCTCGGCGACCCGGCTACGTGGGGGAGCCGCTCGCGGGCGTGGAAGTGCGGCTGGTCGCCGACGACGGCAGCGACATCGAGGTCTCGGACGACGAGACGATCGGCGAGATCGCCATCCAGGGGCCGAACCTGTTCACGGGCTACCTGAACAAGCCGCACGCGACCGCCCAGGCCATGAGCGACGGCTGGTTCTTCACCGGGGACATCGGAACTCGCACGCCGGACGGCTACCTCCGCATCGTCGGCAGGCGCTCGACCGACCTGATCAAGACCGGCGGCTACAAAGTCGGGGCGGGTGAGGTGGAGGTCGCGCTGCTGGGCCATCCGGCGGTCGACGAGGCTGCCGTCGTGGCCGCCGCCGACCCCGACCTGGGTGAGCGGATCGTCGCTTTCGTCGTGGCCCGCAACGGCGACGCGCCCGGCGCCCGCGAACTGATCGACCACGTGGCCGGCCAGTTGGCGCCGCACAAGCGGCCGCGCGAGGTGCGATTCGTCGACCGTCTGCCGCGCAACGCCATGGGAAAGATCCAGAAGAAGGAGCTGGAGGTCTGAGGCATGTCAGCCGAAGTTGTTTCAATCGTTGCCCTCGCCGCGATTTTCGCGGTCGCGATCGGGGTGTCGGTCAACATGGGGCTGCTCGCCTTCGCGGGAGCGTTCCTCGTCGGCACGCTGGCCGCGGACATGACCGCGGACGACATCTTCGGGGTGTTTCCGGGCGACATCTTCGTGGTGCTGGTCGGCATCACCTACCTGTTCGCCATCGCCCAGCTGAACGGGACCGTCGACTGGCTGGTGAACATGGCCATGAAGGCGGTCGGCGGGAGGGTCGGCGCGATCCCCTGGATCATGTTCGCCATCGCCGGCGTGCTCACCGCGATCGGGGCGGTCAGCCCGGCCGCGGTCGCGATCGTCGCGCCGATCGCGCTCGGCTTCGCCGTCCAGTTCGGCATCAACCCGCTCCTGATGGGCGTGATGGTGGTTCATGGCGCCCAGGCGGGCGGCTTCTCCCCGATCAGCGTCTACGGGACGATCGTCAACGACGCGGTGGCCGAGGCCAACCTGCCCTCGAGTGAGCTGACGGTCTTCCTTGCCAGCCTGGCGTTCAACACGCTGGTGGCAGCCGTCGTGTTCGTCGCATTCGGAGGGCTGCGCCTGCTCCGCGAGCAGCAGGACGTGGGCGAGCCCCAGCCCACCGGCGGCCCAAGGCGGTTCGAACGCCAGGGAGCGCGCGAGATGCCGCCCGTGGCCGGCGGTTCGGCTGAAGCGGACGCGGTCGGGCTACCGCCGCGCGCGGGAGCGCCGATCGGGCGGCTCACCCCGCACCAGCTGCTGACCCTCGTGGGGATCGTCGTGATGGTCGCCGTCACGTTGATCTTCGACGTCGATGTCGGCCTTGTGGCGATCAGCGTTGCGGTCGTGCTCACGCTGACGGCCCCGAAGCTCCAGAAGAAGGCCGTCGACGAGATCAAGTGGCCGGTCGTGCTGCTGATCTGCGGAGTTCTCACCTACGTCGGCGTGCTCGAGGAGATGGGGACGATCGACTGGGTCGGAGAGAACGTCGCGAGCATCGGCGTGGCGCTCCTGGCCGCGCTGCTGCTCTGCTACGTCGGAGCGATCGTCTCGGCGTTCGCCTCGTCGGTGGGCGTGCTCGGCGCGTTCATCCCGCTCTCGGTGCCGTTCCTGCTTCAGGGCGAGGTGGGCGCCGTGGGTACCGTGGCCGCGCTCGCTGTGGCCTCGACAGTGGTCGACGTGAGTCCCTACTCGACGAACGGCGCGCTGGTCCTGGCCAACGCCAAGGGGGTCGATCAGGATGCCTTCTACAAGAAGCTCCTGATCTACGGCGCGATCGTGGTGGCAGTGGCCCCGCTGCTGCTCTGGCTTGGCTTCGTCGTGATCGGCGGCTGAATCACGAAGTCGTGTCGGGTGAGGAGGCCTGCTCCCAACGGGCGTAGGCCTCCTCGACCGCCCTCCTCGCCTTTGCGTGCCGCGCCGTGTTGCGATCGGTGCGCGACGGACTGCTCCACATGGCGGGATCGGCCAGCTCGTCCTCGAGCGCCTTGAGCGCGGTCTCCGCCCGCTCGACCTCGCGCTCCAGCTCGGCGATCCGGCGTTGCTGGTTCTTGGACGGCCCGGCTGTCGGCTTCCGGGCGGCCCCGTTTCCCGAGGACTGCTTGGTCCGCTCGTGCCTGGCCGCGGCCCGGCGTTCCTGCTTGGCGGCCACCCCGGCCGCTGCGGCCGCCTCTCGGCGTTCCTCGCGCACGCGCGCGTACTCGGCCCACCCGCCCTCGTAGCTGCGCAGGCGGCCGTCCTCGAAGGCGACCGTGCGGCTGCCTACCGCGTCGAGCAGCGCTCGGTCGTGCGAAACGAGCAGCACGGCTCCGTCGAAGGCCTGCAGCGCGTCTTCGAGTGCCTCGCGCGCGTCGAGATCGAGGTGGTTGGTGGGCTCGTCGAGGATAAGGACGTTCGCGCCGGAGGCCACCAGCACGGCGAGCGAGAGCCGGCGCCGCTCACCGCCGGAGAGGCCGTCCATCGGCTTCTCGGCCTCCTCGCCCGAGAACAGGAAGCGGCCGAGCAGAGCGCGCGCCTTGTTCGGCGTAAGGCGAGTGGCGCGCTGGGCGGCCTCGAGCACGTTGCCGCGCGTACCGAGCTCGCCGGCGTGCTGGGAGAGGTATCCGAAGTTCACGTTGTGGCCGGTGCGCAGGCGGCCGCCTTGCAGTGAACGCCGCCCGGCGAGGGCCTCGATGAGAGTGGTCTTGCCGGCGCCGTTGGGGCCAACAAGGGAGACGTGCTCGCCGCGCTCGAGCCAGAACTCGCCGTCGTCCAGCAGGGTGCGGCCTGGAACCTCGAGCTGGATGTCCTCGGCCTCGAGCACTACCCGGCCGGTGCGCTCCGCCGTACCGAAGCTGAAGCCGAGCGAGCGCGTGTCGGACGGGTCGCGCTCGATCCGCTCCACCTTCTCGAGTCGCTTGACGCGCGACTGGGCCTGGCGCGCCTTGGTCGCCTTGTAGCGGAAGCGCTCGACGAAGCGCTCCATCCGCGCGATCTCCCGCTGCTGCTTCTCGATGGCCTTGCCGAGCGCGATCTCGCGCGCGGCCAGCTCGCGGCGCCAGGCGTGCCACGGGCCCGGAAAGAAGCGGGCGCGGCCGGCTTCGAGCTCCAGCACGGACGTGCCCACGGCCTCGAGGAACCAGCGGTCGTGGGCCACGAGGATCACGGCGGCGTCGAGGCCCGTGAGGTAGCCCTCGAGCCATTCGAGCGAGGCGATGTCGAGGTGGTTGGTGGGCTCGTCGAGGAGGAGCAGGTCGGGATCGCCGGCGAGGGTGCGGGCAAGCGACGCGCGGGTCAGCTCGCCGCCCGAGAAGCTCGCGAGGGGGCGATCGAGCTGGTCGTCCTTGAAGCCGAGCCCGTGCAGGGGCATGAGGGCCTGGGCGCGCCAGTTCCAGCCACCGGCGTGCTCGAGGCGGGTTTGGGCGGTCGCGTACTGCTTCAGCACGGCACCCTCTTCGGGCCGCGCCGCCATCTCGGCCTCGAGGTCCCGCAGGCGCCCCTCGAGGGCAACGAGGTCGGAGCAGCCGGCCAGCACGTAGTCACGCAGGCTCAGCTCGGTCTCGCGCGGCGGCCGCTGGTCGTGCAGCGCGGTTCGCGCTCCCTTCTCGAAGACGAGCTCCCCGCCATCGGTGCCGCTCTGCCCGGCCAGCATCCGAAGCAGCGTGGTCTTGCCGGCCCCGTTGCGGCCCGCCAGCGTCATGCGATCGCCACGCTCGAGCTTGAACGAGACGCCCCGGAACAGAGGCGCCCCCGCCACGTCCTTGTCCAGCGCGCTGGCAATCACAACGGCCATGTCACCCAATCGTCACACACGTCGCGCATAGGGCGCGAACGCCGCCTCACCATCCGAGTGTGGGCCCTCAAAAGCCCCCATACGGTGGCCAGAAGGGCCCACACTCGGCGAACCGCCTGGTTCAGGCCCTAGCCGGCCGGCATCACGGGATCGTGAAAAGGAAGCAGGTAAGGGCGGCGGGACTGACGAAGCGGGCAATCGAGCGGCGGATCGAGGCCGGCTGGCTGGTGCCGCAGCACGACGGCGTCTACGCGGTAGGCCACACCGCCCTGACGCACTACTCCCACCTGATTGCTGCCGTTTTCGCTTGCGGCGAGGAGGCCCTCCTCAGTCACCGTGCGGCCGGCTGGCTGTGGCGAATCCTGCGCGGCACGCAGCCAATCGAGGTCACGGCGCCGCGCGGCCGCAAGCCTCACAAGGGCTTCATCCTGCACCGCTCGCGCCTCATCCACGACGAGGACCGGGCCCTCATCGACAACATTCCCGTCACTAGCCTGGCCCGCACCCTCGTCGACCTCGCCGACGTCCTCACCGAGGAGCGCCTGGCGGACGCCGTCCACGAGGCCGAAATACGGGGGCTCTTCGATCTGAAGAAAGTCGAGAGAGGCCTCGCACGACTGCCCGGCCGAAAGGGCCGCCACAAGCTCAGACGTGTCCTCGCTGCCTACCGAGACGTGCAGCCCTTCACCCGCAGCCGCGGAGAGCGCCTCGTGCTCGAGATATGCGAGGCGCACGGCCTGCCCAAGCCAAGGGTCAACACTTGGATCGGCGCGCACGAGGTCGACTTCTTCTGGCCGGCGGCCAACCTCGCCCTCGAGTTCGATGGCGGCGCGGTCCACCGGACTACCAAGGCCTTCTACGAGGACCGCAAGCGCGACCGCTTCCTGGCCGCACAGGGCATCCACGTGGTGCGGGCGACCGACCGGGACGAGCCGTCGGCGCTCGCCGCGGAGCTCAAGCAAATCCTCGCCGTCCGGCGCCATCGCTAACGTCAATAAGTTCGTGCCCGAGTTCAAGGTCAACGCTGCCTACAAGCCAGTCGCGGACCAGCCCGCGGCCATGGACGGGCTGGCCGCAGGCATCGAGCAAGAGGACGGCCGCTTCCAGACGCTCCTGGGCGTCACCGGCTCGGGCAAGACCGCCACGATGGCCTTCACGATCGAGCAGGTCCAGCGGCCGGCGCTGGTCATCGCCCACAACAAGACGCTCGCGGCCCAGCTCTGCAACGAGTTCCGCGAGTTCTTCCCGCAGAGCGCCGTCGAGTATTTCGTCTCGTACTACGACTACTACCAGCCCGAGGCCTACGTCCCGGCCCAGGACCTGTACATCGAGAAGGACTCCTCGGTCAACGAGGAGATCGACCGCCTCCGGCACTCCGCCACCAGCGCGCTCTTCGCACGGCGTGACGTGATCGTCGTGGCCTCGGTGTCCTGCATCTTCGGCCTCGGCTCGCCGCAGAAGTACAACGCCCAGGTCACCCTGCTGAAGCGGGGCGCGATGATCGACCGGGACGAGATCCTCCGCAAGCTCGTCGAGAACCAGTACACCCGTAACGACGCGTCGCTAGGCCGCGGCACCTTCCGGGTGCGGGGGGAGACGCTCGAGGTCTTCCCCGCCTACGCCGAGACCGCCTACCGCGCGGTCTTCTTCGGCGACGAGATCGAGCAGGTCCAGCACTTCGACCCGCTCACCGGCGAGATCATCCAGGAGCTCGAGCACGCGGGCATCTGGCCGGCCACCCACTACGCCACCGACCGCGAGACGCTCGAGGTCACGATCGGGCAGATCCGCGACGAGCTCGAGACTCGCACGAAGGAGCTGGAGGAGCAGGGCAAGCTGCTCGAGTCGCACCGGCTGCGCCAGCGCACGCAATTCGACATGGAGATGCTGCGCGAGCTCGGCTACTGCAACGGCATCGAGAACTACTCGCGCTTCCTCGACGGCCGCGCGCCGGGGGAGCGCCCCTACTGCCTGTTGGACTTCTTCCCGGACGACTTCGTCGTCTTCATCGACGAGTCGCACCAGACCGTCCCACAGATCGGCGGAATGTACGAGGGCGACCGCTCGCGCAAGCAGACCCTCGTGGACTACGGCTTCCGGCTCCCCAGCGCGCTCGACAACCGGCCGCAGACCTTCGACGAGTTCCTCCAGCACACCGGCAAGGTCGTGTTCGTGTCCGCCACACCGGGCGACTTCGAGCGCAACCACTCGAGCTCGATCGTCGAGCAGATCGTGCGGCCGACCGGTGTCGTGGACCCCGAGGTGGACGTGCGCGAGACCCGCAACCAGATCGACGACCTCATGGAGGAGATCCGCCAGCGGGTCGAGGCGGAGGAGCGCACGCTCGTCACCACGCTCACCAAGAAGATGGCGGAGGACCTGACCGACTACTTGCTCGAGTACGGCTTCAAGGTCCGCTACCTGCACTCGGAGATCGACACCCTCGACCGAATCCAGATCATCCGGGAGCTGCGCCTCGGCGAGTTCGACGTGCTCGTGGGCGTGAACCTGCTGCGCGAGGGGCTCGACCTGCCGGAGGTGTCGCTGGTGGCGATCCTCGACGCCGACAAGGAGGGCTTCCTGCGCGGGGAGACCTCGCTGATCCAAACGATCGGGCGGGCCGCGCGGAACATCCGCGGGCGGGTGATCATGTACGCCGACAAGCAGACCGCCGCGATGCGCAGCGCGATCGAGGAGACCGACCGCCGCCGCGCCATCCAGGTTGCCTACAACGAGGAGCACGGCATCACGCCGGCGACGATCCAGAAGGGCATCTCCGACATCACCGACTTCCTGATGATGGAGTCGAAGGTGCCGAGCGGCCGCGGCCGGCGCAGGCGCGACATGGAGGGCATGTCGGCCGAGGAGATCCGGCGCACGATCGTTGAGCTCGAGGAGGAGATGCTCGCGGCGGCGGACGATCTGCGCTTCGAATACGCCGCCAAGCTCCGGGACGAGATCAAGTCGTTGCGGCGCGAGCTCGACGAGGCCGAGGCCAGCGCCTGAATTTGCAGACAGCGCGCAACTAGCTACGATGGCCACGTGCACGTCTTGGAGCGCGCGGGAGGCGCGCTTGCCCTGTGCCTAGCCGTGATGGTGCTGTCCGCGCCGGCCGCCGGCGCGGCCGGGGGCGAACTGGTATCGGTGTCGCCCGCCGCGAACGGCGCGAAGCGGATGCTCTATCGCATCGGACCGTTCCCGGTCGTTCCCGGGCAGAACGAGATCGGTAACCGGATCTTCGGGGAGAAGCCCCCGGTGGACGGCTGGATCACGCGCATTCGGCCGGACCTCGTCTATACGAACGGACGGGTGCCGGGGGTGGACGTGATCCACCTGCACCACGGCGTCTGGCTCAACCTCAGCCGCAGCGACGTCACGTGGCCCGGGCTACCCGAGCGCTTCCTCGGGGCCGGCGAGGAGAAGTCGATCGTGACGTTCCCGAAGGGCTACGGGTACCGCTACCGCGCATCCGACGTGTGGCTCCTCAACCACATGATCCACAACCTCACGCCGGTGCCGACCGAGGTCTACATGGTGTACGAGATCGACTTCATCCCGGACTCGTCCCCGGCGGCGCGCGGGATTCGGCCGGTCAAGCCGCTCTGGCTCGACGTCGAGAACGGCAGCGACTACCCGGTCTTCGACGTGAGGAAGGGGGCCGGGTCAGGCGGCAAGTACACGTACCCGACCGACGCCAGGAGTGCCTACGCCGGCCGCGGCCGCCGTAACGAATGGGTCGCGGACCGAAACGGCGTGCTGGTCGCCACGGGCGGCCACTTGCACCCGGGTGGCCTGTACACGGATCTCTACCTGCGGCGCCGCGGTGAGCGGATCCGCAGCGCCGCCTGTGACCGCCGCCCGAAGGGGGCACGCAGCACCTGCAGGCGCGACGCGCCGCGCGGCCGGGGCGCCCGCGCGCACCTATTCCGGTCGAACGCCCGCTACTTCGAGCCGGCGGGAGCGGTGTCCTGGGACGTGGCGATGACCGCCACGCGGCCAAGCTGGCGGGTGAAATTCCGCCGCGGCGACGTGCTCTCCACCACCGCCACCTACGACTCCAGCCGGGCGGCCTGGTGGGAGTCCATGGGGATCATGATCACGTACATGGCCGAGGATGGGCCGGGACGGGACCCGTTCAAGCGCCGGGTCAACTTCCCGGGGCGGCCGACGCACGGGCACCTTCCGGAGAACAACAACCACGGTGGAGGTTCCGGCAGCCTGCCGAACCCCGTCCGCATGCCGGACGGCATGACCGTCGGCGGGCCGCTCGACATCCTGAACTTCAAGTTCACCCTCGGCGACCTGAGCTTGCCGGGCGCCGCCGGGCGCCCGCCGGTCGTGACCCGGGGCCAGTCGATCACGTTCCGCAACGTGGACGACCCCAGGGCGATCCACCACTCGATCACCTCGTGCAAGCCGCCCTGCAACCGGGCGACGGGCATCGCCTACCCCATTGCCGACGGGCGGGTGCAGTTCGAGTCCGGCACCATGGGATCGGCCGTGCCGCCGGCCACCGGGCGGCTCGAGTGGCAGACCCCCCGCAACCTGAAGAGCGGTACCTACACGTATTTCTGCCGGATACACCCGTTCATGAGGGGCGCGTTCCGCGTGAAGTGATGCGGGGCGGCGGGGGCGCGGCCGTTACGCTTCGCCGCGGAATGGCCGAGCGAGAGGGGAGATCAGGAGCGGCGGGATCGTCCGCGGCGGCGGCCGCCGCGGAGCAGGTGCGGGCGATCGTCGAGGCTGCGGAGCAGAGCGCCATCTCCCTGGAGGCGGCGGCCCGCGAGGACGCAGCAGCGATCCGCGCCGAGGCCGAGGCCGACGCGTCGGCGACTCGCGAGGCGGCCGCGCGTCTCGCCGAGCGCGCCGACGAGCTGGAGCGCCGGCTCGACGAGCTGGCGGACGGCGTGCGGGCGGCGGTGGCCGAGCTGAAGGAGGACGTGGCCTCGTTGCGGGCGGGCGCGGTGAAGGCGCGGACACCGGAGCCGGCGGAGGCCGCCGCGGCCGGAGCCGGACCGGACGTCGATCCGACGATCGCCGAGACCGAAGCAGTAGCCGCGCGCGAGCCGGAGGTTGCCGGCACCGGCGAGGAGCCGGCCGTTGTCGAGGAGCCGGCCGCCGCAGGGGAGCCGGCGGCCGCCGAGGCGAAGCCCGCCGCGCAACCCCCCGCCCCCGGCGCCCCCGAGGGCGCGCGCGTCCTGGCCCTCAAGATGGCGCTCGACGGCACGCCGCGAGACGAGACTGCGCGCTATCTGCGCGAGAACTTCGAGCTCGAGGACCCCGACGGCCTGCTGGACGAGGTCTACGCCAGGGCCGGCGGCTGAGCCTGAGGCCGACCCCGACCGATCACCCAGCCGGCGAGGCCAGCTCCACCAGGTTGCCGTCGGCATCCCGCACATACGCCACGTCCTGACCCCACGGCTGGGTGTGCGGCGGGGTCACCGGCTGCGCGCCCTCCCGCACGGCCCGGGCGTATGCCCCGGCCACGTCGTCCGTGACGAAGCAAACCTCGAAGGCGGTCGCCTCCCCAGTCGGCCGCCGGAAGGCGCCCGGCAGGTTGGACTCCGCGAGCTCGTGGGAGGCGAGCGAGAGCGTGGTCGACCCGGTGTCCAGCTCTGCGTACTCGCCGCTCTCGTGGACGAACCGGCGCCGCTGGCCGAAGGCGCGCTCGTACAGGTCCACGCTCGCCGCGACGTCCCGTACGTAGAGGATCGTGTAACCGAACCGCATGGTCGAGATGGAAGCTAGTACACGCTCCCGTAAGTTCGGCCGGTTTCGGCGGCGTCTGGACGCGCCTGGCTGCGTCCGGCGGACTCGCCGATGCTCTGGCATCGACTCCGTCCACCGGACTTCCCAGCCACGCCCAGCCACTCGCCGATTCCCGCCCGAACCTCCGGTCGCGTGTACTAGCGCCAGATTCACCCCGGCCGGTTCCGGGCGGCCCTGTACTTGCCCGACGCCACGCCCGCGACGGCGGGCTTGGCGGGCTCGAACGAGGGCGGCTGCCCGTTGCACTCCTCCGTGAGGCCGTAGTAGACGCTGCGGCCGGTCCGGTTGAGCGTCTGCTTCGCGACGACGTCCCGCAACTCGGGCACCTGCGCAAGGGCGAACTCGGCCTGGATCACGAGCCGCGACGCCTCGGGTGACTTGGGCTGCGCCGCCAGGTCCGCGCACGTCACGAGATAGGGGTTCCGGGCGACCTCCCGGACGTGCTCGGGATCCGGTTCGCCGCGGGCGATGCGCTGCTCCACCCCGTTATGCCCGTCGTCGCCGCACCCCACCAGCGCGAAAAAAGCCGCAACAACCGCGATCACCAGGCGCCGCACGGCGCGAAGGCTAGCTCAGGCAGCATGGGAACACAGGTTCGATCCTGACCCGGCTCTACACTCGTTATCCGCGTGAGCCAGAGTGGTGAAATCGTCGTCTCGGGGGCCCGCGAGCACAACCTCAAGGACCTCCACCTGAGGCTGCCGCGCAACTCGCTGATCGTGATCACGGGCCTGTCCGGCTCGGGCAAGTCCAGTCTCGCCTTCGACACGATCTACGCCGAGGGGCAGCGGCGCTACGTCGAGTCGTTGTCCGCCTACGCGCGCCAGTTCCTGGGTCAGATGGACAAGCCCGACGTCGACTCGATCGAGGGCCTCTCGCCCGCGATCTCGATCGACCAGAAGACCACCAGCCGAAACCCGCGCTCCACGGTCGGCACGGTCACGGAGATCTACGACTACCTGCGGCTGCTGTGGGCCAGGGTCGGCCATCCCCACTGCTACAACTGCGGCCGCCCGATCGAGGCCCAGTCGGCGGAGCAGATCATCGACCAGGTGATGACGCTCCCCGAGGGCACAAAGTTCATGGTGATGGCGCCCGTGGTCCGCGGGCGCAAGGGCGAGTACGGCAAGCTCTTCGAGGAGCTGCGCTCCGAGGGCTTCACGCGCGTGAAGCTCGACGGCGAGCTGCGCAGGCTCGAGGAGGACATCGTCCTCGACAAGAAGTACAAGCACGACATCTCGGTCGTGATCGACCGGCTCGTGATGCGCCCCGACCTGCGCAAGCGGCTGGCGGACAGCGTCGAGACCGCCGTCGCGCGCGCGGAGGGCCTCGTCGACGTCGAGGAGGTCGAGTCGGGCGACGTGACCACGTACTCGGACCGTTTCATGTGCCTCCACTGCGGCACCTCGATGCCCGAGCTCGAGCCGCGCATGTTCTCGTTCAACTCCCCACATGGCGCCTGTCCGCGCTGCACGGGCCTCGGCTCGCAGATGGAGATCGACCCCGAGCTGATCGTGCCGGACCCGTCGCTGACGCTGAACGACGGAGCCATCTTGCCCTGGTCCACGAGCGCCTCGCAGTACTACGAGCAGATGACGCAGGCGATCGCGGACAAGTGGGAGGTGGACATGGACACCCCCTGGGAGGACCTCGACGAAGAGGTCCGGCGCTGCTTCCTGTACGGCACCAACGGCGACAAGGTCTACGTCACCTACCGCAACCGCTACGGGCGCAAGCGCTCGTACATGACCACCTTCGAGGGAATCGTCCCGAACCTCGAACGCCGCTACCGGGAGACCGACTCGGACTGGTCGCGCGAGAAGATCGAGGAGTACATGACGCTGCGCCCCTGCCCGGAGTGCAAGGCGGCGCGGCTTCGCCCGGAGTCGCTGGCGGTCACCGTCGGCGGGCTGGGGATCCACGAGTTCACGCGCATGTCGGCCAAGCGGGCGATCGAATGGGTCCAGCAGCTCGAGCTGTCCGAGACCGAGCGCCAGATCGCGCGGCTGATCCTCCGCGAGATCGACGAGCGGCTGCGGTTCCTCGACAACGTCGGCGTCGGGTACCTGTCGCTCGAGCGCGCGGCGGCCACGCTGTCGGGGGGCGAGGCGCAGCGGATACGGCTGGCCACCCAGATCGGCTCGTCGCTCGTCGGCGTGCTCTACATCCTCGACGAGCCGTCGATCGGATTGCACCAGCGCGACAACGCGCGCCTGATCGCCACGCTGGAGCGGCTGCGCGACCTCGGCAACACGGTGATCGTGGTGGAACACGACGAGGGCACGATGCGCGCAGCGGACCATCTCGTCGACCTCGGTCCGGGCGCCGGCGAGCACGGCGGCTGGCTGGTTGCGGACGGGCCGCCCGAGGCCGTCATCGGCGCGGCCGACTCGCTCACGGGGCAGTACCTCTCGGGCCAGCTCACAATCCCGGTTCCGAAGAAGCGGCGCCGCCCGTCGGGGTACATCGAGGTCGAGGGCGCGTCGCAGCACAACCTGCGCGACATCGACGTGAAGATCCCGCTGGGCGTGTTCTGCACGGTCACCGGAGTGTCGGGGTCGGGCAAGTCCACGCTCGTCAACGAGATCCTCTTCAAGGCGGTGGCCAACCGGCTCCACCGGGCAAAGCAGCGGCCAGGGGCGCACCGGCGCGTGCGGGGCCTCGAGGAGATCGACAAGATCATCAACATCGACCAGTCGCCGATCGGGCGGACGCCGCGCTCGAACCCGGCCACCTACATCGGGTTGTTCGACCACATCCGCGACCTCTACTCGCGCACCCAGGAGGCGCGGGCGCGGGGATACAAGCCGGGCCGGTTCTCGTTCAACGTGAAGGGCGGGCGCTGCGAGGTGTGCCGCGGCGACGGCCAGATCAAGATCGAGATGCACTTCCTGCCGGACGTGTACGTGCCGTGCGAGCAGTGCCACGGCAAGCGATACAACCGCGAGACCCTCGACGTGCGGTTCAAGGGCAGGACGATCGCCGACGTGCTCGACATGACGGTCGAGGAGGCGGTGGACTTCTTCCAGCACATCCCGAAGATCGCCCGGCGGCTGCGGGCGCTGCACGACGTCGGGCTCGACTACATCCGCCTGGGCCAGCCCGCCACCACGCTGTCGGGCGGCGAGGCGCAGCGCGTCAAGCTGGCGAGCGAGCTCTCGAAGATCGCGACCGGGCGAACCCTGTACATCCTCGACGAGCCCACCACCGGGCTGCACTTCGCGGACGTGGAGCGCCTTCTGGAGATGCTCGACCGGCTGGTCGAGCAGGGCAACACCGTGGTGGTGATCGAGCACAACCTGGACGTGATCAAGACCGCCGACCGCATCATCGACCTCGGCCCGGAGGGCGGGGAGGAGGGCGGCGCGGTGGTGGCACACGGAACGCCCGAGCAGGTGGCGGCGAAGGCGGACAGCTCGTACACGGGCCGCTTCCTGGCGAAGATCGTGAAGCCGGCGGCGCGGCGGAAGCGGAGCGGCGCGCGCGCGAAGGTGCCGGCGGCGGCGTAGCGGGTCAGCCCCGCGTTACGCCGCCAGGGGCGTGATCGGCGCCTCGGCTGCGGGCAATCCTGCTCAATCGGAGCCCGCGTCGGAGTCCGATCCGACGCGGGCTCGGACAGTCGTCAGACTGAACCCTGAGGTCCAGGCTAGTACGGGAGCGTGTACGTCACCCCGGCCAGCGACGTAAAGCACGCATGCTGCCCCGCGGACGCGGCAGTCGGGTCGTCGGTGACGGTCACCTCTCCGCTTGTATCGATGACGATCCGGCCTGTGTGCGCGTTGCATAGGTCGACTGTGATCCACTCGAACTGGCTCGGAACGAAGCCCGACGGAACGGCGAACGCGTTGGTGGACGTTCCGCTCGAGCGGCACATCTCGCCACGGAAATGCACCACTCCCTCTGCGCTCCGTTGGGAGACCGCTGTGGGGACAACCTGTATGACCCAACGTCGCTACCAAAGCGATTCTCGCGGCGGAAGGGGCGGCGGCGCGTAGCACTCTGAAATCCTCCCCAGCGTGTCGAACGCCCGTCTCTGGTGGCAGAAGTGGCGCTGGTACGAGACGAACTCCCTGCCTTGGAACCGCGCCCGAATCCATCGGGAGTTCGCCCGAAGGCGCGCCTTCGTCCGCTGGCCCGTCCACGGCAACGTGCTTGCGGCCTTCGCCGAGGGCCGGCTCGAGGTGGGTGAGCACACTCTCCTCGAGCCGCACGTCTGGCTGACGGCGCCGGACGACGCCCGCATCCGCATCGGCTCCGGCACCTTCCTCAACATCGGCGTGATGGTGGCCGCGGTCGACCTCGTCGAGATCGGCGATCACTGCATGTTCGCCAACGGCTGCTTTGTCACGGACGGCAACCACCGTTTCGACGACCCCGACCGGCCCGTCCCTTGGCAGGGGTTCTCGAGCAAGGGGCCGACGCGGGTCGAGGACAACGTCTGGTGCGGCGCGAACGTTGTGATCACCACGGGTGTGACCGTGGGCGAGCGCTCGGTGATCGGCGCCAACAGCGTCGTCACGGCGGACATCCCGCCGTTCTCCCTGGCGGCGGGAGTGCCCGCTCGCATTCTGCGCCGGATCGAGTATCCGGAGCGGATCAGCACATGACGATCAGGTGGAACGGGCGGTCTGCCTCGCTGCCGTTGTTCCCGTTCTCAGTCCGGACCGCGACGCCGTTCACGTGCGACGCCAGCGAGCTGACGCTGATCTGGCTGTTTTGCGGTGGAGCGGCCGCGCTCGCGTCGCCGACGGTCGCGAAGTATGCGCACCCGCGGATGTCGGCGTTGAAGATCACCTGGTAGCGACCGTCGCCGGTGCGCGCGACCGAGCTGATGTCGCGGCCGCGGGCCAGCTGGCCGCCTCCGTTCACCACCGCGTAGCGAGCCCCGCCATGAGCGACGAGCGCAGTGCCGACCGGCCCGAGCGACGACTCCTTGATCGACCCACCGCCGAGCTTGTCCTTGCGGATGTCGTTCCCGGTTAGGGAGCGCTGGCGGACGTCCTTGGCCGTCACGGTGTTGTTGCGGATCTGCTTGCCGGTGACGACGAGGGCATAGGCGGAGCCGCCGAGCGACATGATCAGCGCCACGACCGCCACGACCATGGCGGGCGAAGGCAGCAAACGTCGGAACATCGAGACCTCCCCTTCGGGGCATGGAGTTGGCGTCCAGAACAACCAATTCCATGCCCCGAAGTTGCTTCCTCGCCGGAGACCGCTGAATCCCCGAACGTCAGCCGATCACCTGCACGATCACCGTGCGCTGCCGCGGGCGATCGTCGAAATCGACCAGCACGAGCTGTTGCCACGTGCCGAGGTCGAGCCGGCCGTCGCGTACCGGGACGGTCTCGGAGGGCCCCACGATCGCCGCCCGGATATGGGCGTGCGAGTTGGTGTCGTTGTTCAGGCGGTTGTGCTCGTAATCCCCCTGCGCCGGAATCAAGCGCTCGAGCGTCGCGCGCAGGTCAGTCACACCGCCCGGCTCGTGCTCCATCGCCGTCACCGCGGCGGTCGACCCGGGCACGAACACCGACACCACGCCGTTGACCACGCCGGAAGACTCGAGCACGCTCCCCACGCCATCGGTCAGGTCGATCACGTCGCCGTCCCCCTCGGTGGAGAAGCGCAGCTGGCCCGTGTGGACCTTCACCCGCGTCAGAGGGAGAAGCCGCCCGTGAACGGCTCGCCCGTGCCCTCGCCGACCATCGCGTGCAGCCGCTCGAGCTCGTCCGGCGCCATGGTGTACTCGTGATCGGGCTCGGGGTAGCGGCGCGCTCGCACGTCGTCCGCGAACGCCTTGACGCCCTTGATCATCTGCTCGCGGACGTTCGCATATTGCTTGACGAACCGCGCGAGGTGGCCGGTATAGATCCCGAGCAGGTCGTGATATACGAGCACCTGGCCGTCGGTGTCGGGGCCCGCGCCGATCCCGATCACGGGGATGCGCATGCGCGGCATGATCACCTCGGTGAGCGGGGAGGGGATGGCCTCTAACACGATGGAGAAGGCGCCGGCCTCCTGCAGGCCGACCGCGTCGTGCATGACCTCGAAAGCTCGCTCCGCCGTGCGGCCCTGCGAGCGGTAGCCGCCCAGGGCGGTCGCGTTCTGCGGCGTGAGCCCGACATGCCCCATCACCGGGATGCCGGCCCCCACGATCGCCCGGGTGCGCTCGATCGTGCTGCCGCCGCGCTCGAGCTTGACAGCGTCAACACCGGCTTCCTTCACGAAACGCTGGGCGTTCTGGACCGCGAGCTCGTTGGAGGCCTCGTAGGAACCGAACGGCATGTCGCCGACCAGCAGCGGCGTCGAGAGGCCGCGCCGCACGGCGGCGGCGAGCATGAGCAGCTCGTCGAGCGTAACCGGGAGCGTGGAGGGGTAGCCGAGTACGGTCATCGCGCCCGAGTCGCCGACGAGGACCACGTCCACGCCGGCCTCCTCGGCCACCTGGGCGCTCGGGTAGTCGTAGGCGGTGACCATCGCGATCGGCTCGCCGAGTGCCTTCTTCTCGGACAGCTTGGTGAGCGTGATCGCCGGTCGTTGCATGGGACGTTGGCTCATCTCGTTCCTCCGAGGACGGTGTTGTCGATCAGCCGCGCGCGGCCCACCCGGGCCGCCACGGCGAGCAGTGTCGAGCCGTTCACGCGCTCGACGGGGGAGAGGTCTGTGGCCGAGCGAAGCTCCAGGTACTCCGGCTCGATGCCGTGGGCGTCGAGCTCGCCACGGGCTGCGTCCAGCACGGCCCCGGCGTCGATCCGGCCGGACTCGACCGCCGCCTCGGCCGCACGAAGCGCGCGGCTCAGGCCGAGGGCGCGCCGGCGCTCGTCCGGCGAGAGGTAGACGTTGCGCGAGGAGAGCGCCAGCCCGTCGCGATCCCGCACGGTGGGGCAGACCTCGATCTTCACGGGGAGATCGAGGTCGCGCACGAGCTTGCGGACGACCAGCGTCTGTTGGGCGTCCTTCTGGCCGAAATAGGCCACGTCCGGCCCGACCATGTTGAAGAGCTTGGCCACCACGGTCGCGACGCCCGCGAAGTGGGCGGGGCCGCGCCGGCCGGGCGCGCCGTCGAGCACATCGGTGAGGCCGCCGACGGTGACGGTCGTGGCGAAGCCGTCGGGGTAGATCTCCTCGGCCGGCGGGGGGAACAGCAGGTCCACGCCCTCACGCTTTGCCAGCTCGGCGTCGCGCGCCTCGTCGCGCGGGTAGGAGTGGAGGTCCTCGCCGGGGCCGAACTGGGCGGGGTTGACGAAGAGCGAGACCACGACGACGTCGCACTGCTCGCGGGCGCGGCGAATCAGCGACAGGTGGCCGTCGTGGAAGGCCCCCATCGTCGGGACCAGGCCGATCCTGCGTCCGGCACGCCGCTCCGGCGCGAGCGCCGCGCGCAATTCCCTCACGGTCCGCACCGTCCTCACGCCCTCACTTCTTCCCCGGCCAGCGCGCGGGTATGCCGCACGAGCTCGTCGAACAAGTCGAGCAGCTCGGGGGAGGCGTCCTCGAGCGCCCTGCGCTGCGTCTCGACGGTGGCGTGGTCCCCGCGGGCGACCGGGCCTGTGAGCGCGCGCTCGGGGTCGAGCTCGGCGACGCTCTCGACGGTGCGGCGCACCAGCGGCGCCAGGAGTGCGCGCGCCTCGTGCGGGGCGAGGCCGGCACCGGCGGCGATCCGCTCGGCCGCGGCCAGCAGCGTCACGGTGAAGTTCGAGGCGACCGACGCCGCGGCGTGATAGGCGGCGCGGCCCTCGTCGTCGATCTCGAAAGGCGTCATGCCGAGCACCCGCGCGAGACGGCCGGCGAAGTCGAGCGCTTCGGGCGTGGAGCCGGCGACGGCGCAGCCCGCCCCGGCAAAGGCGGCAAGGGCGCCGGATCCGGTCGATCCTGGCGCTCGGGAGGGCACCCGCTCGGGGAAGGTCTGCAGCGGATGCAGCCCAAAGGGGGTCCCGCCGGCGGGTTCCAGCGCCGTCAACGGGGTCGCGCCGCTGGTGTGCCCCACGAGAGGCGCGGCTCCCGCCACCGTCGCGGCCGCCGCCGGGATCTCCGCGTCGGGCACGCAGAGCACGATGGCGTCGCACCGCTGCGGGACCTCGCCGCGGCCGGCCGGGCCCTCCACGCTCACGCCGGCCTCGCGCAGCGCGGCGGCCAGCGCAGTGCCCACTCGGCCCGCGCCGACGACGCCCAGGCGGGCGTCGCCAAAATCGCCCGAGTGGGCGTGGGTGAGGCTGTCGCTGGTCGGGTGCATACCCTGCCGGTCCACTCCGACGGCCGGTAGCGGCCGGCAGCCCAAGGATACCCAGGCGTGTTGCCGTCGCCCCCGGTCCCTAGGCTTGGGCCAATGCAGTCACGCAGCGCAGAGGAGCGCCGCGCGGATCTGGTTCAGCTCTTCCATGAAGCCTCGGGGTGTGTGCGGTGCCCGCTTCACCAGGGCAGGACGAAGGTGGTGTTCGGGTCGGGCAACGCGGACGCCGACCTGATGTTCGTCGGCGAGGCGCCGGGCATGCACGAGGACCTTCAGGGGCTGCCTTTCGTGGGCCGGGCGGGCAAGCTGCTCGACCAGCTCCTGGAGGAGGTCGGGCTCCAGCGGTCCGACGTCTTCATCACAAACGTCCTGCTCTGCCGCCCGCCCGAGAACCGCGACCCGCAGCCGGACGAGATCGAGACGTGCAAGCCCTACCTGCACCGCAAGCTCGAGCTGATCGAGCCCAAGGTGGTCTGCACGCTCGGCAACTTCGCCACCAAGCTGCTCACCCGCTCCCAGCGCGGCATCACCGGCGTGCACGGGCGCCCGCAGGTGCACGAGGTCGGTGGGCGTACGGTGCGGGTCTTCCCGATCTACCACCCGGCCGCGGCGCTGAGGAGCACGCGAACCCTGGAGGAGCTGCGCGAGGACTTCTCGAAGCTCCCGGCGCTGCTCGATGAGCCACCGCCGGTGCCGATCGGCGCGGTCGCGCCGGTGGCTGCCGCCGTGGCGGTCGCCGAGCCGGAGCCCGCGCCGCCGCAGATGGACCTGTTCGGCTAGGTCCACTACTAGAAGCCGAACCCGCATGACCGTCGAGACGTCCTCGCCGCAACAGACCGAGCGCGCCGGCGCCGTCCTCGCCGGTCGGCTCGCCGCCGGTGACGTGGTCCTCGTGAGCGGTGAGCTCGGCAGCGGCAAGACCACCTTCGTTCGCGGCGCCTGCCGGGCGCTCGGGATCGACGGCCCGGTCACCAGCCCGACCTTCACGATCGGGCACGTGCTGGGCGGGGACCCGGAGGTCGCCCACCTCGACCTGTACCGCCTCGGCTCGCTCGCGGCGGAGGACCCGGCGCTGCTCGAGGACTACCTGACGGCGGACCGGATCGCCTTCGTCGAGTGGCCGGCGGCCGGCGAACCCGCGTTCGAACGCGTGGCCGCCCGGGTGCTGCTCGAGCATCTGGGCGGCGACCGGCGCCGGATCACGGTCGAGTGACCCTGCTCGGGATCGACACCTCCACCGCGGCCAGCGCAGCCTGCGTGCTGCGGGACGACGGCGAGGCCTTCGAGATCGAGCCCGAGCCTGCCGCCCTCGCCGCCCGGCCGGCGCACGCGCGCGACCTGATGCCGGCCGTGGCCGCCGTCATGGAGCGGGCCGGCGTCGGTTACGAGGACCTGGAGGCGGTCGCGGTGGGGGTGGGGCCCGGTACGTTCACCGGCCTGCGCATCGGCATCGCCACCGCGCGGGCCCTGGCGAGCGCGAGCGGCCTGCAGCTGAGGCCCGTGTCGTCGCTGGCGGCGCTCGCGGCCGGGATCGAGGCGGAGCTCAGGCTTCCCCTGATCGACGCCAAGCGGGGCGAGCTGTTCGGAGCGCTGTATGGCCAGGGCCACGAGCCGCTGTGGGGCCCGGTCGCCGAGGCGCCCGAGTCCGTCGTCGAGCGGCTGAGAGCGGACGGCGCCACACCGCTGGCGGCCGGTGACGGCTCGGTACGATTTCGAGGGGTGCTCGAGGCGGCCGGGATACGCGTCACACCCGACGAATCGCGCTCCCACGTGGTTCGCGCGCTGCACGTCTGCCGCTTGGCGGCCGGGGTGCGGGGCGTCGCCCCGCAGGCCGTTCTCCCCGACTACCTCAGAGCCCCCGACGCGAAGCCACAGTGACCCTGGACCTCGACATCCGGCGCCTGACTTACGCGGACCTGCCGCAGGTCATCGCAATCGAGCGGCGCGCCTTCCCCACGCCCTGGTCGCTTGCGATGTTCGTGCTCGAGCTGTCGAAGCCATCGGGCATCTGCCTGGCTGCGCTGATCGAGGACCGGATCGTGGGCTACCTGGTCTGCTCGCGCTACGACACGGTCTGGCACCTGATGAACGTGGCCGTGGACGACCGCCTGCTCCGGCAGGGGATCGCGACCACCCTCCTGGAGCGCCTGTTCGACATGGCCGACAAGCCGAACGAGCAGTACACCCTGGAGGTGCGTACCTCGAACGACGCCGCCATCCGGCTGTACGAGCGCTTCGACTTCCGGGCCGCCGGCCGCCGCCGCGCCTACTACCACGACAACCGCGAGGACGCGCTGATCATGTGGCGCACGGTGCCTGACCGCGCAACGGCGTGATCCGCGCCCGAACCCCGGAGTGTGGGCCCCCAAAAGTCCCGCATATGGCGCCTTTGAGGGCCCACACTCCGTCGAGGCCACCCCCTTGACCGCTGCCGTTCGGGCACGCCCGCGCAACGCTGGGTCGACGAAGCCACGCTAACTACTGTGATCCTCGCCCTCGAAACCAGCTGCGACGACACCTGCGCCGCGGTCGTGGACCAAAGCGGCGCGATCCGCTCGAACGTGATCGCGTCGCAGGGCCTGCTGCACGCGCGCTACGGCGGCGTGGTCCCGGAGATCGCGTCGCGCCACCACCTCGAGCTGGTCGATGCAGTCACCGCCGATGCCCTCGAGCGGGCACACAAGCGGCTCGGCGACATCGAGACCGTCGCCGTGACCACGGGTCCCGGCCTGATCGGCGCCCTGCTCGTGGGTGTGTCGTCGGCGAAGGCGATCGCAGCGTCGCGACGACTGCCGCTCGTGCCGGTCGACCACCTGCACGGCCACGTCACCGCGAGCATGCTGGGTGAGGCCCCGATCGAGCCTCCCTACCTGTCCCTCGTCGCGAGCGGCGGCCACACATTCCTCGCGCGCGTGGACGACCCGGCCGAATACGAGGTGCTCGGGCAGACGCTCGACGACGCAGCGGGAGAGGCGTTCGACAAGGGCGCGCGGCTGCTCGGGCTCGGCTATCCCGGCGGGCCGGAGGTCGACAGGCTGGCGCGCGAGGGCGATCCAGGGGCGTTCGACTTCCCGCGCAGCGCGCCCGGGGAGCTCGACTTCAGCTTCAGCGGGCTGAAGACGTCGCTGCTGTACAAGCTCAGGGAGCTGCCCGATCCGCCGCTCGCCGACCTCGCCGCCTCCTACCAGCGGGCGATCGTCGACGCCCTCGTGGCCCGCACGATGAAGGCGCTGGATCAACACGGACTCGAGCGGCTCGCCATCGGCGGCGGCGTGGCTGCCAACTCGGAGCTGCGCGCGGCCGTGAGCGAGCTCGGCGTGTCGGTCTGGGTGCCGCCGGTCGAGCTGTGCACCGACAACGCCGCGATGATCGCCGGCGCCGCGCGCTTCATGGAGCCGCTGCCGTACCCGGACTACCTGTCGCTCGACGCCGCCGCGCGCCCCTAGCCCCAGCCGGTCAGCTGAACAGCCGCGACTCCTCAAGGTCGAGCTCCCGCTCCACCCTGCGGCGCACCTCGTCGCTGATGTCGCCGCGGTTGCGCATCCCGATCAGCTCCTCGCGCTGGGCGTCGAACAGCTCGTGCATCACCCGCTGGTAGGCGCTCGTCCGCTCCTCGTAGCCGTCGCCGTCGCCGTCGCCCCGCGCGGCGAAGCGGCGCCGGCGGTAGTCGTACATGCCGTGGACGCGGTCGAGGGTGTCGTCGCGCGCCCAGTCCTCGTCCCTCAGTTCCTCGACTCGGGCGAGCGCGGCCTCCGCCAGGCGGATGCGGGCCGCGACCTCCTCGCGCTCCTCGGACCCGTCGTCCGTGACCCCCAGCCGCTCGATGAGCGGCCCCAGGGTGAGGCCCTGACCCACCAGCGTGACCAGGATCACCACGTAGGCCAGCAGGATGATCAGCTCGCGGGCGGGGAACGCCTCGCCGGCGTCCGTCTGGAGCGGCAGCGCCAGGGCGGCGGCCAGCGACACCGATCCCCGCATCCCGGCCCAGCTGATCACGAGGCGCTCCTCCCAGGAGGCGCGGCGCTCGCGCTGCACCGGCCGCCGGTCTATCGCCCGGATCAGGTAGACCACGGTGAACCCCCACATCAGTCGCACGACGATCACGATCAGGCTGATCAGCAGCCCCCAGAAGATCAGCTCGCTCGCCGAGTAGCCCGTGATGTCGTCTATAACCGTTGGCAGCTGCAGGCCCACGAGCAGGAACAGCACGGCGTTGAGCAGGAAGATGAGGATTTCCCACACCGAGATCCCCTGGATCCGCATGATGGGCGTGGTCAGCTGCGGCGTGTACCACCCCATGTAGACGCCGACGGTCACCGCCGCGATCACGCCCGAGGCGCCGAGCTCCTCGGCCGGCAGGTAAGCCGCGTAGCCGCTCAGGATCGAGATTGTGATCTCCGTGGGCGGGTCGTCGATCCGGCTCCGCACCTCCCTGATGACCCGGCCGGCGGCCAGCCCGATGACCAGGCCGCCGACGCCCGTAAGGACGAACTCGCCGGTCGCCTCGACGAGCGAGAACGAGCCGGTGACGACAGCGGCGACCGCGAGCCTGTAGAGCACCAGCGCCGTCCAGTCGTTGGTCAGGTTCTCGCCCTCCACGACCGTCACCAGGCGGCGCGGAGCGCCGATGCGGCGCATGATCTCGGCGGGCGCGACCGCGTCGGTGGGGGAGACGATCGCGCCGAGCACGAACGACTCCCCCCAGCCGAGGCCGATCACCTCGTGGGCCACCACGGCCACGGACACCATCGTCACCCCGACCAGCGGGATCGCGAGCAGCGCGATCGGGCGAGCGTTGCGGCGCAGGTCGCGGAGCGAGGTGAAGAAGGCGGCGCCGTAGAGCAGCGGCGGCAGGAAGATCAGGAGCACGAGGTCGGGGTCGAGCTCCACCGACGGGACGCCGGGGATGAATCCGATCAGCGAGCCGCCGACGACGAGCGTGATCGGATAGGGCACGCCGACGATCCGCGCGAGGACGGCGAGCGCGGCCACCCCGAGCAGGAGGCCGAAGACCACGAGCTCCACGTGCTCCACGCGATTAGAGTGGCAGGGTGCCGGTACTAACCCTCTATGGGAAGCCCGGCTGCCACCTCTGCGATGACGCCCGCGCCATCCTGGGGGAGGCACTGGCCGGACGCGACGTCGCGCTGCGGGAGGTGGACGTGACGCTCGACCCGGTGCTCGAGCGCCGTTACGGGGAGCGCATCCCCGTCCTCGCCATGGACGGCGAGGAGCTGTTCGACTACGTCGTCGACCCTGACGCCCTCCAAGAGCGGCTCGATAGAGTGGAATCGTGAGCTTCCGCGAGCCCATGACGGGCGCGGCCGGGATGCAGGACGGAGGATCGGAGCGCCTGTCGCTCGGCGTTGCTGCGCGCCTCTCGCGCTACCTGCAGGTCCTGACCCAGGCCAAGAAGATGGGCCGGGAGACCATCTCCTCCCAGGAGCTCGCCGACTACACGCACGTCAACTCGACCCAGATTCGCCGAGACCTGTCCGGTTTCGGCAAGTTCGGCAAGCGCGGCGTCGGCTACAACGTCGACTCCCTCGTCTCCCAGATCCGCAAGATCCTCCGCACGACGGGCAAGCACAACATCGCCCTGTTCGGCGCCGGCAACCTTGGCCAGGCCATCGCGGGATCGGACATCTTCGCCGACCACGGCTTCCGCGTCGTGGCGCTGTTCGACAAGGACCCCGCCAAGGTCGGCACCAACGTGAACGAAAACCTCGTGGTGCGCCCCTACGAGGACCTCGGGCGGGTGATCCGCGAAGAGGACGTGGTGGTGGGCGTGCTCGCGGTGCCGACCGAGGCCGCCCAAGGGGTCGCCGACGACCTCGTCGAGGCCGGCGTGAAGATCATCTTCAACTACTCAGAGGCCCTGCTCCAGGTGCCGCCCGAGGTGACCGTTCACACCTCGAGTCCAGCTGTCGACCTGCTCTACGCGCTCTACTTCTACCTCACCTGATGCTGGAAATGGCCCGCGTCCATGAGGCGTTCGAGGCCTCGACGGACTTCACTGTGGGAATCGAGGAGGAGTTCGCGATCCTCGAACCCGACACGCTGTCGCTCGACCAGCGCTTCGACGAGCTGAAGCAGGCCTCCGCTTCCGATCCGGTGTTGGCCGAGTCGGTGGCCGGGGAGCTGATCTGCTCGGAGATCGAGATCCGGTCCGGGAAGGGCGAGGGCTTCGCCGACGCGACCGAGCGCCAGCGCGAGGCGCGCACCCGCCTCTTCAGGCTGGCGGCCGACAGCGGCGTGCTGCTCGCCGCGACCGGCACGCACCCGTGGAGCCCCTGGCAGGAGCAGCAGATCATCGACACCGAGCACTACCACCGCGTGGCCGACGGCCTCCAGTACGTGGCGTGGCGCAACAACACTTTCTCTCTCCACGTCCACATGGGGATCCACGGGGCGGACCGCGCGGTGAGGGTCTGCGACCGCCTTCGGCCGGTGCTGCCGGAGGTGCTGGCGCTGTCCGCGAACTCGCCGTTCCTCGACGGCCGCAACTCCGGCCTCCACTCCGTCCGCACGCAGATCTTCACGAAGAGCTTCCCGCGCTGCGGCATCCCGGACCCATTCGGCGGCTGGGAGGCGTACGCCGACTATGTGGACTTCCTCGTGTGCAGCGGGTCGATCGTCGAGCAGACCCAGATCTGGTGGAGCATCCGCCCGCACCATTCCTTCGGCACGGTGGAGCTGCGGATCTGCGACGCGCAGTCGAGCGCAGCCGAGTCCACGGCGCTCGAGGCGCTGCTGGCGGCCTGCATCGCCCAGGCGGCGCTCGACGTCGACGAGGGCGTGCCCTTCCACGACCCGGCGCCGCGTTTCGTGGAGGAGAACTTCTGGCGCGCGATCCGCCACGGGCTCGACGGCAAGCTGATCGACCTGGAGCGGCGCGAGGAGTTCCCTGCCGCGGCGGTGGCCGACCGCCTGATGGCCTGGACTGCCCCGGCGCGCGAGCTGCTCGGCATCGAGCCCGCGCTGCCCGAGGAGAACGGCGCCCAGCGCCAGCGGCGGGCGATCGAGCGGGGAGCGTCCATGGAGGAGGTGTTCGCGGCCGAGGTCGCGGAGACTCAGCGGACGTACGCTGCGGAGAAGGTGGGAACGTGAGCGAGCATCCGGGACTCCCCGAGGCGCAAGACGTGCTGCTGAGCGCCGCCGCCTCGCTGGTGAACCTGGCGGGGATCCGGCTGACGGAGGAGGAGCACAAGAACCCGGCCAAGGCGAAGGAGGCGATCGACGCCGCGCGCGAGCTCCTGCCGCTCTGCCCTCAGGAGGAGGTCGGTCCGATCAGGGATGCACTCTCCCAGCTCCAGATGATCTACGTGAAGGAGACGCAAGCTCCCGGCCAACCGGCCGAGCCGGGCGCTCCGGACGACGAGGAGCGCGCCAAGGCCCGCGCGAAGATCTGGACCCCGCCGGGCGCGTCGTGATCGGGGTCTTCGGCGGATCGGGCTTCTACCGTTTCCTCGACGACGTCGAGGAGATGCCGCTTGCCACGCCCTACGGCCCTCCCTCCGCGCCGATGCGGATCGGACGGCTGGGCGGTGTGGACGTGGCCTTCATGCCGCGCCACGGCGACGAGCACTCGCTCCCGCCGCACCGCATCAACTACCGCGCCAACGTGTGGGCCATGCGGGAGGTCGGTGTGCGCAGGATCATCGGGCCGTCCGCCTGCGGCTCGCTCCGGAAGGACATCGAGCCGGGCACGTTCGTGATCTGCGACCAGTTCGTGGACCGCACCCAGGCCCGCGAGAGCACCTTCTATGACGGCCCGCAGACGACCCACGTGACCGCTGCGGACCCGTACTGCCCCGACCTGAGCCGGACGCTGGCCGAGGCGGCCAGGGAGGAGGACATCACGCTGGTCGACCGGGGAACCATCGTGATCATCCAGGGGCCCCGCTTCTCCACCAGGGCGGAGTCGCGCTGGTTCACGGAGAGCGGCTTCGACCTCGTCGGCATGACCCAGTATCCGGAGGCCTGGCTGGCCCGGGAACTGGCGCTCTGCTACGCGAACGTATCGCTTGTCACGGACTACGACGTGGGTGTGGAGGGGGGCGAGCCGGTCTCGGCCGGAGCGGTGATCGACGTCGTCCGCCAGAACCTCGATAGACTCCGCGCGCTCTTGTTCCGGGCGGTGCCGAAGGTCGGACCGCAGCCCGACGACGATCTTTGCGCTTCCGCGCTCGACAGCGCGATCGTGCACCACTAGCGGCTCTCCGCCCGCTGACTGAACCTTACGGAGGACATACCCCTTGGATTTCCTGACTGACTGGGGCGTGATCATTGCGCTCGTCTGCGCCGGCGCCGCCGTCGCATACGGCGTCGTGACCTCGCGCTGGCTCCTGTCGCTGTCGCCCGGAAACGCCGAGATGCAGGCCATATCCACCGCCGTGCAGGAGGGCGCTACCGCCTACCTGCGGCGCCAGTACACCATCATCGCCGGCGTCGCGGCGGTGCTCGCGATCGTGCTCGCGATCACGCTCGAGGCCACGGACGCCAACGGCATCCTGGTCGCCATCGGCTTCCTGATCGGCGGCACCTTCTCGGGAGCGGCGGGCTTCATCGGGATGAACGTCTCGGTCCGGGCCAACGCCCGCGTGGCCGAGTCGGCCCGCTCGGGCGTGTCGAGGGCACTCGAGGTGGCCTTCAAGGGCGGGGCGGTGACCGGCCTGCTCGTGGCTGGGCTCGCCCTGCTCGGCGTGGCCGGCTACTACGGGATCCTGATTCTGTTCGGCACCGAGGAGCGCGACGCCATCGACGCCCTGGTGGGGCTCGGCTTCGGCGGCTCGCTGATCTCGGTCTTTGCCCGCCTCGGCGGCGGCATCTTCACCAAGGCGGCCGATGTGGGCGCCGACCTGGTCGGGAAGATCGAGGCCGGCATCCCCGAGGACGATCCCCGCAACCCTGCGGTGATCGCCGACAACGTGGGCGACAACGTCGGCGACTGCGCCGGCATGGCCGCCGACCTGTTCGAGACGTACGCGGTCACCGCCGTCGCAGTGATGCTGCTCGGCGTGCTGACGTTCCAGGAGATCGGGACGGTGGCGACCTACCCGCTCGTGATCGGCGGCGTGTCGCTGATCGCCTCGATCATCGGCACCTACGCGGTCAGGAGCGAGAGCGGCAATGTCGAGCGCGCCCTCTACCAGGGCCTGATCGTGTCCGGCGGGCTGGCGGCGCTCGCGTTCCTGCCGATAACGCTCGGCATGATGGGCGACCTCACCTTCAAGGACGAGGTCTCGGCGCTGCTGCGGGGCGGCTCGGACGAGGCGCCGTCCGGCATCGAGCTATACCTCTGCACGCTGGTCGGCATCGCGGTGACCGCGGGACTGTTCGTGATCACCGACTACTACACGTCGACCCGCTTCCGGCCGGTGCGTACCACCGCGCGGGCATCCCAGACGGGCCACGCCACGAACATCATCCAGGGGCTGGCCCAGGGCTTCCAGTCCACGGCGGCGCCGGCGATCCTGCTCGCGCTCGGCATCCTGGTCGCCAACGAGCTGGCCGGCATCTATGGCATCGGGGTCGCAGTGATGGCGCAGCTGTCGCTGACGGGGCTGATCGTGGCGCTCGACGCCTTCGGGCCCATCACGGACAACGCCGGCGGCATCGCGGAGATGGCCGACCTGCCGGAGGAGGTGCGCAACGTGACCGACCCGCTCGACGCGGTCGGCAACACCACCAAGGCGGTCACCAAGGGCTACGCGATCGGCTCGGCCGTGCTGGCCGCACTGGTGCTGTTCGCTGCCTTCGTGGAGGAGCTGCGCGAGGAGGCCAGGGCGGAGGGCGAGAGCATCACAACTTTCAGCATCTCGCAGCCGGAGGTGCTGATCGGGCTGTTGATCGGCGGCATGATGGTCTACCTCTTCGCCGCGCTCGCGATCGAGTCCGTCGGCCGAGCCGCGGCCGGCGTGGTCGAGGAGGTGCGCCGGCAGTTCAAGGAGAAGCCGGGCATCATGGACCGCACCGAGAAGCCCGACTACGCGAAGGCGGTGGCCATCGTCACGGCCTCGGCCCAGCGGGAGATGATCCTGCCGGCGCTGATCCCGATCGTGGTCCCGGTGATAGTGGGCCTGCTGTCCGCACAGGCGCTCGGAGGCCTCCTGATCGGAGTGATCGTGGTGGGCTTCTTCGCGGCGATCTCGATGACCGCCGGCGGCGGCGCCTGGGACAACGCCAAGAAGCTGATCGAGGACGGCGAGTACGGCGGCAAGGGATCGGAGGCCCATGCCGCGTCGGTCACCGGCGACACCGTCGGCGACCCCTACAAGGACACCGCCGGGCCGGCGATCAACCCGATGATCAAGGTGGCGAACATCGTGGCCCTGCTGATCATCCCTTTCCTCGTTTGAAGCAATGAATGAGCGCGGCCCTGTCGGTTGGCAGGGTCGCGGCCGGTGGGATCATGGCGCGGGGCGGGACTACGATCTGCGCATGCAGCGCGCGTACATCGGATCGGTCCGGGCGTTCAGCTTCGTGTTGATCCTGCTGGGTCTGGTCATGATCGTCCTGGCACTGGCGCGTGGCGGGGGCGTTCTCGCGCTCGGGGTCTTGGTGGGCGCCTGCTTCACGCTGGCCGGAGCGGGCCGGCTGTGGCTGATGCGGGGCGTCCGCGGCGAGCCGCGGTGAGCGACGGGCGCGGCAGGAACGGGCCCGCACTCGCAGGCCGGGCGCGGGACGAGCTCCGCCGCCGCTCCGACCTCGCCGGCGCGCGGGTGGTTCGCGGCCTCGGCGAGCCGGCCCTTTTCGCGATCACGCTGAGCGCGGTCGTGGCCGGGCTCTACGTGACCCTCGGCGTGGTCGCCGAGGATGCCCTCGGGCTCACGCCGGTGGTTTTCCTCATCGCCGGCCTCTTCCTCGTCGCCACTCTCCTCACCTACATCGAGGGGAGCTCGCTGCATGTCGAGCGGGGAGGGGCTTCGAGCATCGCGAGGTACGCCTTCAACGAGTTCTGGAGCTTCGTCGCGGGCTGGGCCATCCTGCTCGACTACATGATCGTGATGGCGATCGGGGCAATCGCCATCACGCACTACCTCGCCGGCATCTGGGGCGGAGCCGACGACCCGACCGCACGAGTGGCGATCGTCGCCGCGTGCTTCGCGTTCGTGATCGGCCAGAACATCCGCGGGCTCACGGCCGAGCGGCTCGGCACGGTCCTGCGCCTGTCCCTGCTCAACATCGCCGTGCTCGTGGCGCTCACCGTGCTCTGCCTCGCCCAGACCTTCGACGTGGGGGCGCTGACCGATTCGGTGGAGCTGGGCTCGAGTCCGACCTGGGCGGACGCATTCTTCGCCATGGGGGTGGCCGCGGTCGGGGCGATCGGTATCGAGGCGGCCTCGGGGCTGGCCGGAGAGGTGCGGGTGGGCCGGGGTGGGCTGCGCCGGTTCGCCGTCGCGGGCGCCGGGGTGACCATCTTCCTGGTGGTCGCCGTGTCGGTCGCGGCGCTGATGGCCCTGCCCGTGGTTGACGGACAGACCGCGCTGGCGGGGCCCTACATCGAGGCTCCTATGCTCGGGATGGCATCGGTCCTCGACCCGGACTGGCTGGGCGACGCGGCCCGCTACACCGTGGCTATCGGGGCAGCGACGCTTCTGCTGGTGACGATGAACGGGCAGATGCTGGGCCTTGCCCGGCTCGGCTACTCGCTCGCCACGAACCGGCAGATCCCGAGCCTCGCCGGCCGGCTGCACCGGAGCCGCGGGACGCCCTTCGTGGTCATCGTCATCGCCGGCGTGATCGGCTTGGGCCTGGCGCTCACGGACGACGTGGTCTTCCTGGCCGGCGTCTTCGCCTACGGCGCGATGGTCACGTTCGCCTTGGCGCACCTGTCGGTGGTCGTGCTGCGCTTCCGCGAGGCCGATCGCCCGAGTGCGTTCCGGATGCCTTTGTCGATCCGCGTCGGCTCGGGCTCCGTCCCCCTGCCCGCGGCCGCGGGCGCCCTGCTTGCGCTGGCCATGTGGGCGAGCGTGGTGCTGCTGCACGAGGGGGGCCGGGTCATCGGGACGGTTTGGATGGTGCTCGGGGTGACGCTCTACGTCGCGCACCGCAAGACGCAGGGGCGATCGCTCACGAAGCGCTTCACCGTGCCGGCCGAGGCCCTGCAGGAGCGGGTCGAGGCCGAGTACGGCAGCATCCTCGTGCCGGTGTTCGGGGTCGCGCTCGACGACGAGATCGTCGGCACGGCCGGCAGGCTGGCGGCCGAGAGGGCCGACGAGGCGGAGGGGGGCGCCGTGGTCGAGGCGCTCTACGTGTTCGAGATCCCGATGTCGCTCCCGATCGACGCACGCGTGCCGGACGAACGGGTCAAGCTCGCGAAGAGCGTGCTCGCGCGGGCCAAAGAGGTTGGCGAGGAGTACGAGGGGGTCGAGGTGGCCACCGCGATGGTGCGCGGGCGTACCGCCGGACAGGCGATCGTCGCCGAGGCGCGCAGGCGCGGGGTGGAGGCGATCGTGCTCGCCGCGGAGGAGCCCTCCAGGGTGCGCGGCGGGCCGATCCTGGGCGGGCGCGGGCGGGCTCGCGACCGTTTCGTGGGGGAGACCACGCGCTATGTGGTCGAGAAGGCCCCCTGCAAGGTGATCCTCACCGCGCCCCCGGCCGGCGAGGAAGGCACGCGCGAGGGCGTGAGGCCTTGACGTGCCCCAGGTAGAGTGAAGCTGAATGTTCGTTCTAATCGTGGGCTGCGGGCGCGTGGGCAGTGCGATCGCCCACTCCATGCTTGCGGAGGGGCACGAGGTCTCCGTCCTCGACGAGGACGCGGAGGCCATCGCCCTGCTCGAGCGGGGCCATACGGCGGGCTGGGAGGAGCGAGGCGGTCGCTTCACCGAGGGCACCGCGCTCGAGATCGACGCGCTGCTCGCGGCTGGGATCGAGCATGCAGACGCATTCGTCGCCTCGACCGACGGCGACAACACCAACCTGGTCATCGCGCAGATCGCCAAGCGCCGCTTCGAGGTCGAGCGGGTCGTGGTGCGCGTCCTCGATCCTGCGCGTGCGCGCTGGTATGCCGAACAGGGCCTCCAGACCGTGTGCCCCACTCAGACGGCGATCGAGCTGCTCGAGGCGGCCGTGCGCGGGCAGATCCGCTTCGAAGGGGTAGCGGGGTAGGCCAGGCCCGATGTACGTGCTGATCGTCGGAGCCGGCAAGGTTGGCTGGAACCTCGCGCGCGAGCTCATCAACAAGAGCCACGAGGTGACCGTCATCGAGTCCGACCAGAGTCGCTTTACGGTGGTGGAGCAGGAGCTCGAGCACAGCGCCCAGTACGGCGACGGCTCGGAGCTGTGGGTGCTCGAGCGGGCGGGGATCGAGCGCGCCGACCTGGTGGTGGCGGTGACGGGCGATGACGAGGACAACATCCTGATCTCCCAGGTCGCGCGGGAGAAGTACGGCGTGGTCCGCGTGGTCGCGCGCTGCAACAACCCCCGCAACCTCCAGCACTTCGAGCTGCTCGGCGTGAAGCCCGTGATCTCGGCCACCGACCTGATCCTGCGCCTGATCGAGCACGAGGTGCCCAAGTACGGGCTCGTGCATCTCCTGGACCTGCCCGAGGAGCGGCTCGAGATCATCGAGCTGGAGGTGGCCGACGGGTCGGAGGCCGCCGGGCAGGCAGTCAAGAATCTCGGCCTGCCGGACGGCTCGCTGGTGATCTCGATCCTGCGCGACGGGGGCGGCTTCGTCCCGACCGGCGACTCCGTCGTCCAGGCCGGGGACGAAGTGCTGCTCGTGCTGGACGTCGGCCTCGAAACCAGCGTGACCGAGCGCTTCGGCGACCGGTCGGGCGCCGCCGCGTAAGCCATGGCGCGCCGCCGGGTCGACCACCTGCTGATCGGAGGCGGCCTGGCCTCGGCGAACTGCGCCCGCTGGCTTCGCGAGGAGGGCGGCGCGGGATCGGTGCTGCTGGTGGGCCGCGAGCCCGACCCGCCCTACAACCGGCCGCCGTTGACCAAGGGGTATCTGCAGAACAAGGAGTCGAGGGAGGACGCCCTCTTCCGGCCCGATGACTGGTGGGGCGAGCAGGACATCGAGCTGATGAAGCTCACCAGCGTGATGAAGGTGAACCTCGAGGAGCGGGTGGCCACGCTCTCGACCAAGGACGAGATCGAGTTCGGGAAGCTCCTGTTGGCGACCGGCGCCAACGTGCGCCGGCTGCGGCTCGAGGGCTGCGACCTGGACGGCATCCACTACATGCGGGCGTTCGCGAACTCCGACGCGATCAAGGCCGCGGCCGAGAGCGGCGAGCGGGCCGTGGTGATCGGGGGCAGCTACATCGCCACCGAGGTATCGGCGTCGCTGACCGCCGCGCACGGCGTGAGCTGCTCGATGGTGATGCAGGAGGACGTGACCCTCGAGCGGTTCTACGGCAAGGAGGTCGGCGGCTTCTTTCACGGCGTCCTGGCGCAACACGGCGTGGAGATCCACGGCGGCGACGAGGTCGAGCGCTTCGAGGGGTCGGACGGGCAGGTACGTCGGGTCGTGACGAAGTCCGGCCTGGAGCTCGACTGCGACTTCGTGGTGGTGGGGGTGGGCGTGACGCCGGATGTGACGCTGGCCCGCTCAGCGGGGCTCGAGCTGGGGGAGGCGGGCGGCGTGAAGTGCTCGGCCGAGCTCGAGAGCTCAGTCCCTGGCGTGTTCGCGGCGGGCGACATCTGCGAGTACGACAGCCCTGTGCACGGGCGCCCGATGCGGATCGAGCACTGGGACGTGGCGTTCAACCAGGGGAAGACCGCCGGGCTGAACATGCTCGGCCGCGGCGTCGAGCACGATGTGATCCCCTACTTCTTCTCGGATCTCGCCGACTGGACCTCGATGGAGTACGTGGGGCCCGGTTCGGGCGACGTGGCGCTGCGGGGCTCGATCGAGGAGGGCGAGTTCTGCGCCTTCTACGTCAAGGACGGGCGGGTGACCGCGGCTCTGTCGGTCGGCCGGTCCGACGACCTCGAGCACGCGCGCCGCTTCATCTCGTCGCACACCCAGATAGACCCGGGGGCGCTCGCGGACCTCGGGACCGACCTGGCCTCGCTCTAAGAGGTTGGCTCATAGCCGCGGATCGACCCGGTCCATCGGGGAGCCGCCGTAGGCGGAGCTCTGCTCGTGCTCGCCTTCGGGACTCGAACCCCTACCGGCCGTAGACGCCTACTGGGGGGCAGGGACTTGAACCCCGATAACCAGCTCCAGAGGCTGGCGTCTTGCCGATTAGACGACCCCCCAATCGACCAACAGCATAGATGCTCGGATCGCCCTTGACAGGCGGTTTCCGTCCGAGCCTCGTGGGAACATATGTTCGTGTCCGATCCCGCCGAACCTCGCGCAGTCCGCACTCGCGACCTCGTGGCAGAGCTCCTCGCCCGCGGCCTGTCGTCCATGGAAGTGGCGCGCACGCTGGGCGTGTCGAAGTCGACTGTCTGCTACCACAAACGCCGGCTTGGGCACGAGATCGACGCCAAGTTCAACCGCCGCTACGACTGGGCGGAGGTGCAGCGCTACTACGACCTCGGCCACTCGATCTCCGAATGCGAGCTCCGGTTCGGGTTCGCCCGCAAGACGTTCATGGACGCTGTGAAGCGAGGAGACCTTCTCACTCGTCCCCAGGGCGCGCCCATCGAGACCTACCTCGTTTCGGGGCGTCGCACGAACCGCACGCACCTCAAGCAGCGACTCCTTGCTGAGGGGCTCAAGGAGAGCCGGTGTGAGCGATGCGGTATCGACTCCTGGCAAGGCAAGCCCCTGTCGATGGCCCTGCATCACATCAACGGCGACGGGCTCGACAACCGGCTGGAGAACCTCGCACTCCTGTGCCCGAACTGCCATGCCCAGACGCCCAACTTCTCGGGGCGGAATCGCAAAATCGGGCGGCTCAACGTGGTGCAGGCGGCCTGACTGAGAGCCTCAGGCCACCGACTGCCGCGCCCAGTCGCGATACAGCGCCGCGTAGGCCCCGTCCGCCTCGATCAGCTCCTCGTGCGTCCCTTGCTCGACGATCCGGGAGCGGTCCAGCACCACGATCCGTCCGGCGCCTCGGATCGTGGACAGCCTGTGCGCGATCACCAGTGCCGTCCGGCCCGCCAGCAGGCGGCGGAGTCCCCGCTCGATCTGCGACTCGGTGCGCACGTCGACGTTGGACGTCGCCTCGTCCAGGATCAGGATCCGCGGGTCCGCTGCGGCGGCCCGGGCGAACGCCACCAGCTGCCGCTGGCCGGCGGACAGCTGCGCGCCGCGCTCGCCCACCTCCGTGTCGTAGCCGTCCGGCAGCCGCTCGATGAACTCGTGTGCGCCCACCGCTGCGGCCGCCTCGCGCACCTCGGCGTCGGTCGCATCTGGCCGCCCGAAGGCGATGTTGTCGCGGATCGTGCCCGAGAACAGGAAGCCCTCCTGGGGAACGATGCCCAGCTGCGAGCGCAGCGAGTGCTCGGTCACGTCGCGCAGGTCGTGTCCGTCGACCAGGACGCGCCCGTGGGCGGGGTCGTAGAAGCGGGCCACCAGCTTGGCGAGCGTCGACTTGCCGGCTCCGGTCGCTCCCACCAGTGCGACTGTCTGGCCCGGCGGTATGTGCAGGTCGATTTCACAGAGCGCGGGGTTGTCGCCCGAGTAGGCGAAGGTCACTTCGTCGAACTCGATCTCGCCGCGGATGCGCGGCAGTTCCAGCGCGTCCGGCTTGTCGGTCAGGTCCGGCTCCTCGTCCAGCAGCTCGAAGATCTTGTCCAGCGCCGCCATGCCGGCCTGGTACGTCGTGTAGAGCTGGGAGAGCGACTGGATCGGGTCGAAGAAGCTCTGCAGGTAGAAGACGAACGAGGCGAGCACGCCGATCGTGACCGCGCTGTCGCCGTCCAGCACCTGGTTGCCGCCGTAGAGCAGGATCCCGGCAGTGGCCACCGCCGAGAGCAGCTCGACCGAGGGGAAGTAGGCGGCGTTCAGGTGGACCGTGCGCATGTTCACGCGCCGGTGCTCGTCATTCAGCTCGGCGAAACGGCTCTTGTGACGCGGCTCCTGCCCGAAGGCCCGCACCACGCGCACGCCGGACAGCGTCTCCTGCAGGTAGGCGGTGACCGCGGCGATCTTCTCGCGCGTGAGCCGGTAGGCGCCGGCCGATGCAAGCCGGAACGCCACGCTCCCCACGAGCAGCAGGGGGAACGTGAGGAACGTGATCAGCGCCAGCTGGACGTCGAGCAACAGGAGGATCACGGCCGTCCCGATCAGCGTGAGCGACGCCGAGAACAGCGTCGAGATGCCCTCCGTCACGAGCTGGTCGAGCGCCTGCACGTCGTTGGTGATCCGGGAGATCAGCACGCCCGTCTTGTTGCGCCCGTAGAAACCCACGGACAGCCGCTGGAGGTGCTCGAAGAGCTCGATGCGCAGGTCCTGGAGCGCGCGCTGGCCGACCCAGTTGATGAGGTAGGTCTGCACGTAGGTGGCTCCCCAGTTCAACACGGCGGCCACGACGAAAAGCACCAGGATCACCGTCAGGACGCCGGTGTCGCCGGCGCGGATGCCGTCGTCGATCGCCCGCCCGGCGAGGTACGGCGGCGCCAGCGCCGCGCCGGTGGCCACCGTTAGGGCGGCCAGCATGAGGACGACCCGGCCGCGGTAGGGGCCGAGCAGCGAGAAGAGGTGGCGCAGGCGGCTCGACCTCACAGGTTCGCCACCTCCGCGCGCGTGAGGAACACCTGCTCAGGCAGCCCCTTCTCGGCGATCTCGCGGTAGAGCTCGGAGTCGTCCAAGAGCTCTTCATGCGTTCCGCGGGCCGCCACGCGGCCGTCCTCGATCACCACGACCTCGTCGGCCAGCGCGATCGTCGAGAGCCGGTGGGCGATCACGAAGGTGGTCCGTCCCTCCATCACCTCGGCGAGCGCCGCCTTGATCTGGCTCTCGGTGGTGGCGTCGACGCTCGAGGTCGCGTCGTCGAGGATCAGGATGCGCGGTTCGGCGAGCAGCGCCCGCGCGATCGCGACCCGCTGGCGCTGACCGCCGCTCAGCGTCAGCCCCCGCTCGCCGACCAGCGTGTCCAGGCCGTCCGGCAGGTCGTCGACCAGCCCGCCGAGGCCCGCCCGCTCGGCGGCCGCGACCACCTCGAAGTCGCCCGCCTCCGGGCGCGCGTAGGCGATGTTGTCGCGCAGGCTGGCGGAGAACAGGAACGCGTCGTCGGAGACAACCGCCACCTCGCGCCGCAGCGAGGCCGGATCGACCGACCGCACGTCGGTCCCGTCAACCAGCACGGCCCCGCGGGTCACGTCGTAGAGCCGCGGGATCAGCATCACGAGCGTGGTCTTGCCGGAGCCCGTCGGCCCCACGAGGGCCACGGTCTGCCCGGCCTCCACCGAGAGGTCGATGTCCCGCAGCACGGGCGCGGTGCCCTCGTACTCGAAGCAGACGTCGCGCAGCTCCACGCGCCCGTCGCCCGGCGGCAGCGGCGGCGCGCCCGGCGGAGCCGTGAGCCGCGGCTCGCGGTCGAGGAGCTCAAATACGCGCTGCCCACTCGCCACCGCCCGCTGCGCCATCCCCAGGGCGATCCCGAGCATGCGCATCGGCGAGGTGAGCAACAGCACGTAGCCGTAGAACGCCACGAACTCGCCGATCGAGATCTCGCCACGGATCGCCTGCCGGCCTCCGATGAACAGCACGGCCGCGAGGCCGAGCTGGGGGAGGAAGCCGATGAAGGGCGAGTAGAAGGCCCGCAGCCGGGTGGAGACCATCGACTGGTCGAAGACCCGCTTGACGGTGTGGCGGAAGCGCCGCAGCTGGCGCTCCTCCTGGGCGAACGCCTTCACCACCCGCACACCGCCGATGTTCTCCTCCGCCTCGGCCGTCAGCTCGGCGATCCGCTGCTGCACCTCCTGGGACGCCGGCCGGTTGCGGCGCCCGTAGCGGAAGGAGATCCAGATCACGAAGGGCATCGGGGCGAGCGCGACAAGAGCCAGCCCGGGGGCCACGGCGAGCATCACGCCGGCAGCGATCAGGATCGTGAGCGCGGACTGCAGGATGAAGATCAGGCCGTAGCCGAGGAAGAAGCGCACCGACTGCAGGTCGACCGTCGCGCGCGACATGAGCTGGCCGGTCTGCTGCGAGTCGAAGAAGCCAAGCTCGAGCGAGTGCAGGTGCTCGTACATGCGGTTGCGCAGGTCGTACTCCACCCCGAGCGAGACCTGCCCGGCCACGAGTCGCCGTGAGACGCTGAACGCCAGCCGCAGCACGCCCGCCGCGGCCACCGCTCCCGCCAGGAGCCACAGGTCCACGGAGCCCCCGTCGATCTCGTCGATCGTGTGGCCGACCAGGTACGGGATGAGCACGCCCGCTCCCATCGACGCCGCGGCGAGGGCGAAGGAGACCAGAACCCCCCCGCGGTACGGGCGGAGGAAGCCGAGCAGTCTCCAGAAGGTGCGCATTCGCTTATCAAGAGTACGCACGGGGTGACCGGCCCAAGCCCGGCCGCGACCGCCCGAGCCTGCTCAGCGGCGGGTCATCGTGACGTTCACCTCGTGCTCGGCCCGAGCGGCGCCCTTGTAGACGCCCTTGATCGGAGGCACGTCGCCGTAGAAGCGGCCGTGGCCGATCTTTACGTGCTCCTGGCCGGCGAGGCCCCGGTTGGTGGGATCGGCGCCGACCCATTCCGGGCCGCCGTCGTCGGTGCCGGGGAGGAGCGCCTCGAGCCAGGCGTGAGTGTCCACCTCGACCGAGTCGGCGCCGCCGTCCTCGGGCGCGGCGAACAGGTAGCCGGACACGTAGCGGGCAGCGATGCCGTGGCGTCGGAGCAGGATCAGGGCGAGGTGCACGAAGTCCTGACAGACACCGCCGCTGCCCTCCAGCAGGTCGTCCACCGTCGAGCCGACAAAGGTGACGCCAGGCGTGTACTCGAAGCGGTCCGGGATCAGCTCGCAGGCGCCTAGCAGCGTCGCGCGCGGGTCCTCGCCGTGCACGCCCCCGATCAGCTCTCCGAGAGCGCCGTTCTCCGGCTCGTCGCCCGTGGACAGCAGGAACTCGCCGCCGGTCTCGGTGTAGCGCGGCGCGCGGATCGCCTCCCAGCCGCCCGCCGGCGGCTCCCCGGGAGCCTCCGTCGTCACGTCCGCCTCCGCGGTGATCGCCAGCCTGTCGTGCTCGCCGGGCACGCCCCACTCGATCGCCTCGGTGCCGAAGTAGTCGGTGTGCGAGCGCGTGCGGGCGCTGGGCTCCAGTGTCAGCCTGAAGGTCCGCACGCGCTGGAGCGGGGTGGTGGCCGGCTTCACGCGCAGGATGTTGTGCTGGTCGAAGACCGGCTCGCTGTAGCGGTACTCGGCGTGGTAGCGCAGCGAATATCTCATCCGCTCACGGTCTGAGCGACAACGGTGCTGGGGTGGAAGTAGCGGTCATCGATCTCCGCGTCGAGCCGCTCCAGCTCCTGCTGGACCGGGCGCAGCCAGGGCGTGACCGCATCGGGCGCGGACGCCACTCGTGCCCGGAAGTCGAGGTCCGCAAGCATTCGCCGAACGCGCAGCACCGGCGGCGAGTCCCGCGGGTCGAGCTCCACCCGCTCCAGCGCGCCGTCGAGCGACTGCACGGACGCCGCGACCGAGTCCGGGAACTCGCGCTCGTACAGCATGAAGCGCGACACCGGCGCGGCGTTCGGCGGGGCGGCCGCGGCGCGCATGAACGCCTGGAACCCGCCCACGGCCCGCAGTAGCGCGAGCGCGTTGCCGTCGCGGCGCGGCGCCTCGCCGCCGTCCTCCTCCGGCGGCAGGGCCACGCGCAGCATGCGCAGCACCATGTCGCCCGCCTCGATCCGCCCGCCGGCCACCAGGAAAGCGCGCGCCTCATCCTTCTGCATGGTTCGTGCCGTGAGCCCCCAGAAGAGCGCGCTCCGCTCCTTCACGAACGTGTAGATCGAGTAGGGCCCGGCACGAAGGCCCGCGTCGAGGTCACGCCGCTCGAGCTGCAGGTGGTAGGTGTTGACCGACTCCCACATCTCGGCTGAGATCGTGTCGCGCAGCGTTCGCGCGCCCTCGCGCGCGGACCCGACGCAGGCCAGGATCGACACCGGGTTTTCCGGCGCGGTGGTGAGGAGCCGGATCACCTCGTCGCGGTGGGCCTGACCGCCGCCGTCCGACGCGCCCATGATCACGAGCAGCGCCTGCCACGAGAGCGTGAACCGAGGTCGGGTCGTCGGCGCGCCCCTGCAGGTCGGCGTGGAACAGGCCGTCGAGCATCCGCGCCGTGTGCTCGGCCCGGACCAGGTGGCGGCCGAGCCAGTAGAGGTCGTGGGCGATGCGGGCGAGCATCAGCCGGCCGCCTGCTGTTGCTGCTGCTCCTGGCCGCGCCACTTGGGCTGGCGCATGCCCGGCAGCGCCGGAGGGGCGAGCTGCGACTCGGCGTCGCCCGCCTCGGTGCCGCCGTCCTCGGCGAGCACCCAGGTGTCCTTGGAGCCGCCGCCCTGCGAGCTGTTGACGATCATCGAGCCCTCGCGGAGGGCGACGCGGGTCAGGCCGCCGGGCACGATCTTGATCTCCTCCCCGTAGACCGCGAACGGGCGCAGGTCCACGTGACGCGGCACGAGCGAGCCGTCCGCGAGCACCGTGGGCACGGTCGAGAGCGCCACGGTCTGCTGGCGATCCAGCGCTCGGGTGCCTCCTCGACCAGGAGGCGCTGCCCCTCGAGCTGCTCCTCGCTCGCGTGCGGGCCGATGAACACGCCCTTCCCGCCGGACTCGCCGGTCGGCTTCACCACCAGCTCGTGCATGTGCTCCATCACGTACGCGCGCTGGTCCGGGTCGGCGAGCAGCCAGGTGGGGAGGTTGTCGAGGATCGGCTCCTCGCCCAGGTAGTAGCGGATCATCTCCGGCACGTAGTGGTAGACCGCCTTGTCGTCGGCCACGCCCGTCCCGACGGCGTTGGCGATCGCCACCGTGCCGGCCCGGTAGGCGCCCATCAGGCCGGGGACTCCGAGCAGCGAGTCGGCCCGGAACTCGAGCGGGTCCATGAAGTCGTCGTCGATACGCCGGTAGATCGAGTCCACGCGCGCGAGGCCGCGGGTGGTGCGCATGTAGCAGAGCCCGTCCCGCACGACGAGGTCGGAGGCCTCCACGAGCTCGACTCCCATCTGGCGGGCCAGGAAGGCGTGCTCGAAGTACGCGCTGTTGGCCAGGCCGGGCGTCCATACGACCACCACCGGCGCCTCCCCGCCCCCGGGCGCGGCCGTGCGAAGCGCCTCCAGCAGCAGCGCGGGGTAGTGGCTGACGGGGCGCACGTCGTAGCCCGCGAACAGCTCCGGCAGGAGGCGGCTCATGGCGATCCGGTCCTCCAGCACGTACGAGATGCCCGATGGCGTGCGGACGTTGTCCTCGAGCACCTTCCATCGGCCGTCGGCGTCGCGCACGAGGTCGCACCCGGACACGTGGCACCAGACCCCGCCGGGCGGCCGGATCCGGTGGGCGGCGCGGGCGAAGGCGGGCCGGGTCACGACCAGCTGCCAGGGCACGATGCCCTCCCGGATGATCTCCCGCTCGTGGTAGACGTCGCCGACGAACAGGTTGAGCGCGCGAACCCGCTGGGCGAGGCCGCGCTTGATCGTGCGCCACTCGGCGGCCGGCAGGAGCCGCGGGATCAGGTCGAGCGGGAACGGGCGGGCCCGGCTGGGGCCGCCGTCGGGTCCGGAGGCGTCGAACGTGATGCCCTGCTGGACGAAGGTGGCGTCGCGCCGCTCGCCCGCGCTGCGAAGGCGCTCGCTGCCGAGCCGCGCGAGTGTCGCGGTCAGTGACGCCGCCGGGCCGCGCGGCCGGTCAGGGGCGTCGAACAGCTCGTCGAAGAAGCCGGAAGCAGGGGAGTACGCGGAGCTCAAGCTCCCGAAGTTGTACCGCCGCCCAGCCGGCGGGCGACCTCTCCGCGGCGGAAGTCGAAGATGCGCTCGAGATCGCGCCGGACGAAGGCGCCGTGTGCCAGCCGTCCGAGCGCGCCGAGCGGCAGGTCGTAGCGGACGGTGTCGCGCACGAGGGCACGGCGTCGGGGTCGCCGGAAAGGATCTGTTCACGCGTGAGGGTTTGCAGGAGCTCGGGAGGGGAACGAGAACTCGCGAGGTGATGAGCCACGGACTGGCATCGCTGGGTCGGCTGACCCAAGGAGAGCAGAGAGCGCTGGCCTCCTTCATCGCCGGCCGCCTGCCCGCCGGTCAACTACACGACGCGCTGGCCCGCGCCCGCGAGGCGGCGCTGCGCGCCGCGGCGGCACGCGAGACGTCCCCCCAGGTCGCGCTGCCCGTGGCGGAGACGCCTGTACCGGCCGTGCCGGCGCCCGCGCTGCGCGCCGCCTGAGGCCGGCCCTCGGGGGCCCTCAGTCGTCGGGCCCCTCGCCGGCGGGCTCGAGCCCGTCGGCGCCGTCCGATCCGCCGTGCCGTTCCGACAGCTCGTGGATGTACTGGGCAAACAGCGCCGCGTCACTGCGCTCGGCTCTTGCGTCCGTGTCCCTCTGATCGGCCAAGGGTTCCCCTCCTGGTCGGCAGGTCTACTACGATGGACGTCGTACCATAGCAAAAGTTCGATGGGTCTCGTACTATGACCACCGCATCTGCCGCTCCCGCTCACGACATCCCGCACCCCGCCCGCGACGAGCTGGACCTGGCCGCCGTACTGCACGCGCTCAGCGACCCTGTTCGACTCGAGATCGTGGCCGGGCTGGCCGGGGGCCAGGAGCGAGCCTGCGGGAGCTTCGACGTCGGGGTCACGAAGTCGACCTGCACCCACCACTTCCGCGTGCTGCGCGAGGCGGGCCTGATCCAGCAGCGCCAGCAGGGGACGGCGCGGCTGAACAGTCTGCGCCGCGACGACCTCGAGGCGCGCTTCCCGGGCCTGCTCGGGACGATCCTGAAGGCCGCCGCTTAGCGCGCGTGTACTAGCCGTCGCCCTCGCCGAACGCCGGCCGCCGGGGCAGCGAGGGCTCCACCCGGAGGATCCGCGCGGGCCACCTCGGCAGCCACCAGTTCCACCGGCCCATCAGCGAGATCACCGCCGGGACGATCAGGGCGCGGATCACCGTGGCATCGAGCAGGATCCCGGCCGCCAGGCCGGTGGCCATCATCTTCACGTCGGTTTCGGGGCCGGAGCCCATCGAGACGAACGAGAGGAACAGGATCAGCGCCGCGCTCGTGACCAGTCGCCCGGTCCGGCCGATGCCCTGAACCACGGCGGTGTGTGTGGAGCCGGTCCGGTCGTACTCCTCCCGCATCCGGCTGAGGATGAACACCTCGTAGTCCATCGACAGACCGAACAGGAAGGCGAAGACCATCAGCGGCATCCAGGACGGGATCGAGCCCGTGGCCTGGATGTCCCAGATCGCCTCGGAGCCGTAGCCCAGTTGCCAGACGAGCACGAGCACGCCCCACGCGGCGGCGATGCTGAGCACGTTCAGCACGATCGCCTTCGCCGGCAGCAGCAGCGAGCGGAACGCCCGGGCCAGCAGGATGAAGGTGGTGATCGTGATCAGCGCGATCATCAGCGGGAAGCTGCCGTAGACCGCGTCGATGAAGTCGGCGTTGCGGGCCGGCAGGCCGCCGACGCGCACGTCGGGCCCGGCCGCGTGCGCCGTGTCGCGGACCGCCTCCAGCGTCTCGCCGCCCTCGTCGCTGCCGCTGTCCGGGACCGGGATGGCCTCGACGAGCGCCGTGCCGTCACGCCGCCAGGACTCGTCCTCGGGCGCCACGGCGCCGTGGAGCCCGTCGACGCCGCGCAGGTCGGCCGCCAGGGCCTCGGGGTCGGTGCCACCCTCGATCAGGATCTCGTGCGGCAGCAGCGCCCCCTCGCCGATCCCGGCCTTCTCGAGGGCCACGAGGCCCTCCTTGGCGTTACCCGAGCGGGCGATGGTGTCGGCGTCCGAGGAGCCGAGCTGGAGGTCGGTGGCCGAGAAAGCGAGCGCGACGATCACCGCCATCCCCGCGCCCGCCGCGAGCCAGCGGCGCCGCGAGACGGCCTGCGCCCAGCGCGTCCAGGCGCGGCTCGCCTTGTCGTCGGTCCGCCGATGCGGCCAGTCGAGCCGCGGGCCGAGCTTCGCCAGCACGACGGGGAGCAGCGTGATCGCCACGACGGTCGAGACGAGCGGGATCAGCATGCCGCCGTAGCCCATGGAGCGCAGGAACGGCAGTGGCAGCGCGATCAGCGCCAGCAGGCCGATGGCGACGGTCACGCCGCTGAACACCACGGCGCGGCCGGCCGTCTCCATGGCCCGCTGCACGGCCTCGTCTCCGCTGCGGCCGTGCGAGCGCTCCTCGCGCCAGCGCGATACGACGAGCAGCGAGTAGTCGATCGCCACGCCGAGCCCGATGAGGGCGATCAGGAACTGGACGATGGGGGATACGGCCGTGAGCTCGGTGAGGCCGAGCAGCAGCAGGAAGGTCGTCATGATCGAGACGAACGCCATCACGAGCGGCACGAGGGCCAGCAGGGAGGCGAACACGAAGGCGAGCACCACCAGGGCGCCCACGCCGCCCAGCACCGCCTCGAGCAGCACCCCCGGACCCTCGTCCTCGCTGCCGCTGTCCTCCGTGAGCGCGTCGAAGCCGGTGAGCTTCACGGGCTCGCCCGCCACGGTGGCGCCGTCGAGGGCGCCGCGCGCGATTCGCTCGGCCCTCGGGTTCTCGCCGAAGAAGGAATCCGGGTCAGGCGTGGGGTGGACGATCGCGAACGCGGTGCGGCCATCGTCGGAGACGAAGGTCTTGTCACCTGTAGAGATGTACGAGGCGATCCGCGCCTGGGGCAGCGCGCGCTCGAGCCGCGCGTCCATCGCGGCCAGATCGCGCTTCACGGCCGGCGAGTCGACCGACTTGCCCTCCGGGATCGTCACCACGGGTACGAGCGGGGGCGCCTCCCCGCCGGTGCCGCGATAGCGCTCGTCGATCGACACGTTCGTCTCCCAGCCCTCCTTGTCGGGGACCGAGAACTCGGGCTCGAGCGCATCCGAGGCCGGGCCCGCGGCGGCGATGCCGGCGATCGCGAGGACGACCCATGCGAGGACGACGGTGCGCTTGTGGGACAAGACCCAGCGTGTTAGCGAAGACATCATGCCCCGCGACGGTACGTCCGGTCGCGCGGGCCGCAAACGCCCGCCGGGATGATCCCCATGTCCTCCCTGGGGTGGACGCGGCGCCCCCCGCTGGGGCGATTCGAGCCGCTCGAATCGGGCGCTACGCTCGCTGGGATGGCGTCGCAATCGGCAACTGAATCGGCCCGGGCACCGGCTCGCAACGAGCTGCTGCTCGATGGCGGTCTCGCCCTGGGGGCGCTCGCCGCGTCGATCGGGCTGCTCGCAGTGGGCGAGAGCGAGCACGGGGCGGACGGGCTCGGCGCGCTCGACGTGGTGATCGCGGCGTTTGCGTCGCTGCCGCTCGTGGCGTGGCGGATGGCGCCCCTCGCCGTCTTCGTCGCCACGGCGCTGGCGAGCAGCCTGCTCTACGCCGTCGCCGACCCTGCCGGGCCGCCGATCGGGCCGACCATCGCCGTCTACCTGCTGGCGTTCTCCGGCGACGGATCGCGCGAGCGCACGCGCCTGACCCTGGGGGTAGTGGCCGCGATGCTCGGCGTGCATGTTGTGGCCGGCGGCATCCTCGGCGCGGAGATCCTGTTCGGGATCACCGTCTGGGGCGGCGCGTGGCTGGCCGGCGATCGGACCCGGCTCCGGCGCGAGCGCATCGCCGAGCTCGAGGAGCGCGCGCTGCGCGCCGAGCGCGAGGCTGAGCGCGAGCGCCGCCTGGCCGCGGCCGAGGAGCGCGGTCGCATCGCCCGCGACCTCCACGACTCGGCGGGGCACGCGATCAACGTGATCCTCGTCCATGCCGGCATGGGCCGGCTCCAGACCGAGCGCGATCCCGACAAGGCGCGCGAGGCGTTCGCGACCATCGAGGAGGTCGCGCGGGAGACCGTGGGCGACATCGACGAGATGGTGCGCGTCCTGCGCGAGGACGCTCCGCTCACAGGCGAGGTGGAGCCGCCGGCCGGGCTTGCCTCCCTGGAGGGGCTCGTGGAGCGGCACCGCGCGGCGGGCCTCGACGTGACGAGCTCCGTCCACGGTGAGCGGCGCCCGCTCCCGGCCGCTGTCGACAGAGGCGCCTACCGGATCATCCAGGAGGCGCTGACCAACGCCGCGCGGCACGGGAACGGCAACGCCCGGGTCCAGATCGACTTCGGCGAGTGCGAGCTCGCCGTGTTCGTGGAGAACTTGCTCGCTCCGGGCCGGCCGGGTCGCACCGAGGGGGGCGGCCACGGCCTGGTCGGCATGCGGGAGCGGGCAGCGCTGCTGGGCGGGAGCATGGAGGCACGCGCCCGCGATGGGCGCTTCGAGATGCGCGCTCGACTGCCCATCCCGGAGGACAGCCCTTGACGGAGCCACCCATCCGGGTCCTGATCGTCGACGACGACGAGCTCATGCGCGCCGGCCTGCGCGGCGTGCTCGCGAGCGACGACGCGATCGAGCTCGTGGGCGAGGCAAACAACGGGCGCGAGGCAACCTACCGGGCCCGGCTGCTTCGGCCTGACGTGGTGCTGATGGACGTGCGCATGCCCGACCTCGACGGGATCTCCGCCACCCGCGAGCTCACGGCCGCCTTCCCCGAGGTGAAGGTCGTGATCCTCACCACCTTCGAGCAGGACGACTACATCTTCGGCGCGCTCAGCGCCGGCGCTTCGGGCTTTTTGCTGAAGCGCACCCGGCCGGAGGAGCTGATCGCGGCCATCCACACGATCGCCTCCGGCGATTCGCTGCTGTCGCCCTCGGTCACCAGCCGGGTGGTCGAGCGGATGGCGGGGCAGCCCCCGCCAGACGCGGCTCGCGACCGCCGTCTGGAGGAGCTCACGCCGCGCGAGACCGAGGTGCTCGCGCTGGTGGCGCGGGGCCGGTCGAACGCCGAGATCGCCGGCGAGCTCATCATCGAGGAGTCGACCGTCAAGACCCACGTGAAGCGGATCCTCGCCAAGCTCGACGCGCGCGACCGGGTGCAGGCGGTGATCTTCGCCTACGAGACGGGGCTGACCCGCCCGGGCGCCGGCGGCTGACGCACGTTTGCGCTGGAGGCTCCCACCGGGGACAATCCCGCCGAGGGAGATGCGTCGAGCGCTCTGGATCCTCGCGGTACTGGCCACCGCGGTGTTCGCCGCGCAGGCGCCTGCCGGAAGCGCTGGGCCCGCGGTGACGGTCGCCGGCGGGGCCACGAAAATCGCCCGCTGGGAGCTGTACGTGCGCTCGCCGGCGCCGGGGCTGCGCTGCGTCGGGCTGCGGTTGGGGTCGCTCTTCGACGAGTCCAACTCCGTGAACCGTGAGCGCTGCGGCCCGCGCAGGATGCCGCTGAACACGGTCCTGCTCCAGACCCTCGCGTCGCCAGGTATGGGCTCGTTCGCGTTCGGCCGCGCCGGGCGCAGGGTGGGACAGGTGAGCGTGACCGTCGGCGACCGCGCGCCGGTCACGGTTGGAACGCTCCCTAGCGTGCTGGGCGGGCGCGACCGTGTCTGGGCCGCACCCGCAGGCCTCAGCTGCGCACGGGTGAGCGTGCAAGCGCTGCGGGCGCCCCGCAACGCGCCGGGCAAGACGCGCTCGGGCCGCATCGGGCCGCCCGGCTGCGGGTAGGTCGCACCAACCCGCAGGATCGTTACGAGGCGGTAACTCGTCGGTCACATGACCCCGCCCCGCCGTAGCTTTCGTGCGCGGCACTCCTCGACCCCCGAAAGGAAGGCCGAACGATGCACCGCTCCACGCTCGCCGCTGCCGCTGCCACCGCCGTGCTCGGGTTAGCCGCGATTCCCACGATCGCCGCTCTCCCGGCGCAGGAGGACACGCTCGAGAAGCGTGCCATCTTGCCCGCCGAGGCCACGGCGCCGGCGCCGTGGAACGGCGCCCCGGATACGGAGCCGGTGCCGGCGCCCGGCGCCCGCCAGCCCGTCGGCGGATTTTCGGCGCTGCTCGACGCGCCCGGCAGGGACGTCTACTGGGCGATGCCCGACAACGGCTTCGGCAACAAGGCGAACTCGCGCAGCTTCATCCTGCGCGTCTACCGCGTGCGCGCCGAATGGGAGACCGCTCAGGGCGGGTCGGGCGACGTGGAGATCCTCGACTGGATCGACCTGCGCGACCCCGACGAGCTGATCCCGTTCGCGATCGTCCGGGAGGGGTCCGAGGAGCGCCTGCTCACGGGCGGGGACTTCGACCCCGAGTCGATGCGGATCGCCCGCGACGGGACGCTGTGGTTCGGCGAGGAGTTCGGGCCCTTCCTCCTGCGCACAGACCGGACCGGCAGGGTGCTCGAGGCGCCGATCCCGACCCGCGGCGTACGCTCGCCCGACTACCCCGGGATCACGCCGGAACGCGTGAACCTGGCGCGATCGAACGGGTTCGAGGGGATGGCGCTCTCGGGCGACGGGCGCAAGCTGTATCCGGCGCTGGAGGGCCCGCTGACCACAGATGCCGATAATACGCGCCGCTGGATCCACGAGTTCGACCTGCGCACCGAGCGCTATACGGGCCGGCGGTTCCAATACCGGGTGGCCGACCCGAGCTACCTGGTGTCGGACTTCACGTCGCTGGGCGACGGACGCTACGTGGTGCTCGAGCGCGACAACTTCGAGAACACCGACGCCAGGCACAAGAAGGCGTTCGTGATCGACCTCGACAGGGTCGGTCCCGACGGGTTCCTGGTGAAGCGGGAGGTCCTCGACCTGCTGGACATCCGGGACCCGGAGCTGATCTCGCCGCCCGCGCGGCCCGGCGACTTCGGGATCGCGACGCCGGCGGACCGCACGTTCAAGATGCCGTACGTGACGATCGAGGCGGTGCTGCCCGAGGGTCGCGACCGGCTGGCGATCGTGAACGACACCAACTTCGGCTCGCGCGGCCGCAACCGGAGTCTGAACGACTACAGCGACTTCATCGGCGTGCGGGTGCCGGACCTAGTCCGAAAGCGCAAGGGGGACGGCGACGACTGAGTGCGGGCGAACGGCCGCCGAGGAGCTAGCGCCCCGTTGCTGCGATCGCGCCCTCGAGATCGCGGGCCTTCACGGCCGCCACCCCGGCGCTGTCCGCGGCGACGGTCGCCTGCGGGCCCGCGACCACGACGCGCATGCCGAGCTCGGCCAGGTAGCGCACGTTGGTGCGCGCCTCGGCGGCCGTGCGGGGCAGGCGAACCTCGGCGTCGGCGGCCCGGAGGCGCGGGTCGACGAGGTCGGGACCGTCGCCTGCGGCTCCCGCGTCGATCACCAGCGCGGTACGCGGTGTGGAACCGGCGCCGTCGCCCGAGGTGACTCCGGCGACGCCCCCGGCGGCCACCGCGGTCGCGGCTACCAGAGCAGTGAGGTGGGTTCCAAGTTCCATCATACGTATTAGCATACTACGTATGACCCCAAATGCTGTCAAGGTGAGCAGCGATGAGCGGGTTGGGCCCGAGCCTGCCGGCGTGGTTGCATTCGACCTCATCGGCCGCTCGACCCAACAGCGTGTGACCAGCGTCGACGTGGCCCGGCACGCCGGCGTGTCGCAGTCGACGGTGTCGCTCGTCTTCTCCGGCAAGGGCCGCGGCCGGGTCTCCGAGGCCACGCAGGAGCGGGTCCGCAAGTCCGCACGTGAGCTTGGGTACCGCCCCAACGTCGCCGCGCAGGCGTTGCGGCTGGGCAGCTCGCGAGCGATTGCGCTACTCGTCCCCGACGTCACGAATCCGTTCTTCAGCCGGGTCCTGCGCGGGGCACAGCGCGCGGCGCAGGCCGCGGGTTATACGGTGGTCCTCGTCGACACGGGCCGAGACCGCCAGTGGGCCCAGCAGTCCTTCGAGGCGTTGCGTGCCGGACCCGCCGACGGCTACCTGCTGTTCGAGGTCATGGTGCCCGAGGGGCTCGGCCCCGACCAGCACGTCGTCGTCATGGAGCGCGAAGCGCCGGGGCGCCGCTGGGTGCGCTTTGACGCCGAGGGCGGCGCGGCGGCCGCCTTCAGCCACCTCGTGGAGCTGGGACATCGCCGGATCGGCCATCTGGCGGCCTCGTTCGACGCGCCGACCTTCCACCTGCGCGAGACCGCCCGGCGGCGGGTCCTGGGGGAAGCCGGGCTGGACCCGGACACGCAGCCCCGTACGACGACGGAGATCGCCATCGACTCCGCTCGCGACGCGGCCGGCCCGCTACTGGACGAGCGACCGACCGCCGTGTTCTGCGACGACGACCTGCTCGCCGCCGGTCTCTACATGGCCGCGCGCGAGCGTCGCATGCGCATCCCAGGTGATCTGTCCGTAGTGGGCTTCGACGACATGGACTTCGCGCCCGCGCTCGAACCGCCGCTGACCACGGTCGCCCTCGACCCGGAGAAGATGGGCGCCACGGCCTTCGAGCTGCTCGAGGCACAGATGGCAGGCCGCCGGACGCGAAGGAGGGTGCTGCTGCCGGCGGAGCTCCTGGTGCGCGGATCCACGGGCCCGCCCGGCCGCGCCCAGCGCCGTCAGGAAGGTTTCGGACAGCCCCACGAACAAGCGGAGGAGGTTCCCCCATGAAGACTCGCCCTGACTGGATCCGGGCAGTGACCCGGAGCTGACGAGCCGCACGTTCGGCTTCTTCGCCACGAACGATGGCCTGGAGGAGATCAGCACCTACGCGGACGGCATCGGGCCATGGAAGAAGTACATGGTCAGCACGAACGCGGCCAACAACACGCTGCCGCCCACCGACCTGATCGACCGCGCCCATGACCACCGGGCTCCTCATTCACACGTGGACGTTCCGCAGCGAGCAGTCCCAGCTGGCGAACCAGTACATGGGCAACCCGATCAACGAGTACCTTCAGTTCTACGAGCTCGGCATCGACGGCGTGTTCTCGGACTTCCCCGACATGCCTTCACTGGGCGCGAGCTGTTCTGGGAGGACTGGTTCCGGGAGGACTGAGGCAATGCTCGACCACGTGGGATTCGACGTCAGCGACTACGAGCGGAGCAGGGCCTTCTACGAGAAGGCGCTCGCGCCGCTCGGGCTGAAGCTCCTGATGGAGCCGGTGCCGGGTGTCGGCGGCTTCGGCAACGGACAGAAGCCGTTCTTCTGGATCGCGACCAAGGGCGCGCCACAGACCGGGATCCACGTGGCGTTCGAGGCCGAGAGCCGCGACATGGTCGACGCGTTCCACGCCGCGGCGCTGGAAGCCGGGGGCACCGACAACGGGGCCCCAGGCATCCGAGAGATCTACCACCCGACCTACTACGGCGCCTACGTGCTGGACCCTGACGGCAACAACGCCGAGGCGGTCTGCCACACCCCGGAGTAGGCGCCTCGCAGTCGCTTGCCGGCGGCTAGTACCCGCGTCCTCAAGTACCGCCCGTTTCGGCGGCGCCTGGACGCGCCTGGCGGCAGCCGCGGGAATTGCCGATGCTTCGGCATCGACTCATCCCGCGTCCACCGCCAGCCACGCCCAGTCGCTCGCCGATTCCGGGCGGTACTTTCGGACGCGGGTACTAGTTCAGCGACCGATTCCCGAACTATGCAGAGGACTCATGGACCTGGACGTCTGGATCGAAAGCTATGCCCGCGCCTGGGAGACGGCGGACGAGGAGCTCATCGTGTCGCTCTTCTCGGAGGACGCGAGCTACCGGTCGAGTCCCTTCCGCGACCCCTCCCGGGGGCACGATGAGCTCCGGGCGTACTGGCGCCAGGCGGCCGGCAACCAGCGTGAGACGCGGGTACGGATGGGACGGCCGTTCGTCGACGGCAGCCGGGTCGCCGTCGAATGGTGGACGACGATGATCGAGGGCGGCGAGGAGGTGACCCTGCCCGGCTGTCTCCTGCTGCGGCATGACGCCGACGGCCGCTGCAGCGATCTACGCGAGTACTGGAACCTCGAGCGCGGGCGTCACGATCCGTTCGCGGGCTGGGGCGAGTGACAGGTCCGGCGGGCCCACACCGGGAGTGTGGGCCCTCAGAGTCACGCATATGGCGCCTTTGAGGGCCCACACTCGGCCGATGAGGCGATTCAGGCCCTGGTGCCACGCCGCGGCGGCCGTGCTCCCGGAAGCGGCCGCGTGACGAGACCCTCTGCCACGGCCCACTCGATCGTCCGCGCGAAAGTGTCGGCCAGGGGCGTGTACTCCAACCCGAGCTCGCGCGTCGCTCGCGAGCCGTCGTAGCGGTGGCCGTGCAGGATCGTCCGCACGCGGGCTCGGCAGAGCGAAGGTGTCTTGCCACGCAAGCGGTACGCGGCGTCGGCGATGGCCACCGCCGCGCGCGCGAGGGACGGCGGAATCATCCGTACGCGGTCGCGCACGCCGGACAGCTCGGAGACGAGCTCCAGCGCCTGGATCGAGGAAAGCGTGGCGCCGTTGAGCACGTAGCGCCGCCCGCTCTTCCCCCGCTCGGCCGCCAGCAGGTGGCCTTCGACGCAGTCCTGGATGTCCACCACGCTGACCTGGGTGTCCACGAACGCGGGCAGCTTGCCGTTCAGGTAGGCGATGATGATCGCTCCGTTGCCGCCGGTGCGCGGAGGGCCCTGAACCGAGGACGGGTTCACAGCGACCACCTCAACGCCCGTCTCGGCGGCCGCCGCGAATACCGCTCGCTCGCCCTCATGCTTCGAACGGTCGTAGACCGACAGGTACGAGCCGCGGTGGGCGCAATCCTCGGTGGCGACCGTGCCGGCGGGCTCTCCGAGCGAGGCGGCCGACGAGGTATAGACCAGTCGTCCGATGCCGGCCCTGGCGGCCGCCCGTACGGTGGCTTCGGCGCCGCCCACGTTGACCCTCAGCTGCATCTGCGGGTCAGAGGGGCAGTGGGAGTTCACGCCCGCCACGTGGTAGGCGGACTCGCACCCGGCCATGCCCGCGGCGATCGACTCCTCTTCGAGCAGGTTCCCGCGGGCAACCTCTGCGCCCAGGGCGGCCACCTTCGCCGCCGCCGCGTCGGAGCGCGCGAGCCCCACCACTTCGTCCCCTCGCTCGAGGAGCCGGGTCGCTAGCGCGCCGCCGATGAAGCCGCTGGCGCCGGTGACGAAGACGCGCCCCACGCTCAGACCGGCTGCCGCCGGCGGGCGCGTTCGGCCTGCGGCCCGAACACGCAGCGGCGCGCGTAGAGATCCATCAGCGGGCCGGGCGCCCCGCAGACGAGGAACTCACGGACGCGTCTGGCTGCTCTCGCGCGCGTCCAGGGAATGTCGAGGTCTGCCGGCTCGGCCACCTGAGTTACTACTCTCGTCACCCTCGACGGTTTCCCGGTGCGCCTGTTCGGAATCGGCCCCGACGATCTTGCCCGGGTTCAGGTTCCGGCCGGGATCGGTGCCGTCGAACAGGGCTCGAAGCATCGCCACACCGGGCGTCGAGATGTCCTCCTCCAGCCACTGGGCGTGCTCGGTGCCGACCGCATGGTGGTGGGAGAGCGTGGCGCCCGAGTCCACAAACGCCTGCTGGATCGCCCGCTTCACCACGCCGTAGTCCTCCAATGGGTCGTGGGCGTCCGGGGGGTTGAGCGCGAACGTGAAATAGAGGCAGGCACCCGCGTGGTAGGAGTGCGACAGGTGGCACATCAGATAGCCGGGCACGCCCAGCTGGTGGAAGGCGCCACGTGCGGCCGCCATCACGTTGTCGTAGACCGCCGGCAGCTGGCTCCACGGCGCCGAGGTCTCCGAGACGTCGGCCGGAGCGCCCCGGTCGAGCAGGAAATCGCGGATGTAGGGGGTGTCGAACTTCTTCTGGTCGTACAGCTCGCCCGGGCTGGTGCCGATGCACAGCCCGCCGTGTCGCTTGACGATCCGCTCGGTGAGCTTGCGCTGAGCCGCCACGTGATCGGCGCTGCCCTCGTAGCCGATGAACGACAGGCACATAGCCTCCAGGTCCCAGCCCTTGCGGTTGAGGAAGACCTGAAGAGCCCTCGTCTTGACCCGGTCGAGCGGCCTGGGGTCGGTCCGCGTGGCGAACGAAAACGCGGTCTCATGCGCGTCGGACACGCGCGTGACCGACGGCGCGGCCTCACCGGCAGCGATGTCGCGCATCGCGGCCAGGCCGGCCGCCCAGGTGGGGAACAGGTAGCCGAGGACCTTGCGAACGGGCGGCACGGGGCTCACGTGGATCGTCGCCTCCGTGATGACCCCAAGCCGGCCCTCGCTCCCCAGCACCATCTCGCGCACGCTCGGGCCGGTGGATGTGCTCGGCACCGGACGCACGACAAGGACCCCCGACGGCGTGACCACCCGCAGCCCGCGCGTGAGCTCGGCAACGTCGCCATAGCGGTCCGACTGCATCCCCGAGGAGCGCGTGGCGATCCAGCCCCCCAGCGTCGAGTGCGTGAAGCTGTCGGGGAAGTGGCCGCAGGTCCAGCCCTGGGCGCCCAGCTGACGCTCGAGGTCGGGGCCGGAGACGCCAGCCTCCACGCGCGCCAGCTGCGAGGTGGCGTCGACGTGTATGACCCGGTTCATCCGACCCATGTCGACCGAGATCACGGGCCGTGTTTCGCCCGATTCGGCCTCGAGGCTGCCGGAGATGCTCGATCCGCCGCCGAACGGGATGACCACGGCATCCTCCTCCAGTGCGGCCCGGACGACGGCGGCGACCTCGCGCTCGGCGGCCGGGCTCACCACGACGTCGGGCAGGCGACCCAGGTCCCCGCGGCGCTGGCGGACCAGGTCGGTGAGGCTCTTTCCTCTCCCGTGGACGACCCGGTCGTGGTCGTCGATGGAAACCTGCTCCGCTCCGACGGCGTCCTCGAGACGTGCCCTGAGCCCGGAGGGGAGGGCGGCAGCCGGGACCTCCAGGTCCTCGAAGGCCATGGCGCTGGTTCCCGGCACACGCACGTCGAGGCCGAGGGCGCGCTCGATGAAGGGCGCCAGCTCGGGCTTGCCCTCGTGAGTGAAGGAGACGCTCTCCTCGCCCCAGCCCCACCACTTCATCGCAGCCTGTGTCGCTCGTCCTTGGCGCATTCGCGGGGCCGGACCATACCGGCGCGTGCGACCACTGACTCGCTCCTCCGCCGCCTCGCTTGGTGTGAGTCTCGTCACGTAGCCAACGCTGACGCTTGAAATACCCCCAGGGGGTGTTACGCTGCCGCGGGATCGACATACCCCCTAGGGGTATCTCAACTCGGCAAGGAAGAGCAGTGATGAAGACATCGAACGCGACCTTCCCAAACCTTCAGTTCGCGCGTCATTACGTGGAGATGGTGATCGCCATGTTCCTCGGCATGGCGGTGCTTGGAATCCCCGCCATAGTCGCGCTGGCCGCCGTCGGCGTGAGCTCGTCCGAGCTCCGGAGCGACGCACCAGCGGTGCTGCTGCTCGGCATGGGCGTCGCGATGACCGCGCCGATGGTGGGGTGGATGCGCTACCGCGGACATGGTTGGCCGGCCTCGAGGGAGATGGCTGCCGCCATGCTCATCCCAACCGTGGGCCTCATCGCTTTGCTGGCGGTTGGCCTGATCGAGGACGTGGGAACGCTGCTCCTCGTTCAGCACGTGGTGATGTTGCCGGCCATGCTTGCGGTGATGCTGCTGCGGCGCGATCAGTATTCGGGGCCACACAACCACGGTCGGCTTCGGCGCGGGCGCATCCGCCGTGTCAGACAGTGATGACGGTTTTCCCGCGTCCGTGTCCCTCGTCGCCGTCAGCGAGGGCCTTCGGAGCCTTCTCCAGCGGGTACGTCTTGCCGATCACGGGCGTCACCTTGCCGGCTTCGATGACGTCTTTCAGGAACACAAGGTCCTCCTGGCGCTCAGTTGACATCACAGAGCGCAGCCGCTGACCCACGAACGGTGAAAGCAGCGCTGCACGGAGTTGGCGCTCGAAGCCACCGGTCCACGGCCCGCCCCCCTCGCCTCCGACGATCACGAGCGTGCCCTGCGGGGTGAGGGCCCGCCGCAGGTGCGACAACGAACGCCGGCCCGCCGTGTCGAGTATCAGGTCGTAGCGCTGCGCCGCGTCCGCGAAGTCCTCGCGGGTGTAGTCGATCACCCGGTCGGCGCCGACGGACCGGACCAGGTCAGCCTTCTCCGTGCTGCAGACGCCGGTGACGTGCGCTCCGAACACCTTCGCAAGCTGCACCGCAAAGGTGCCCACGCCTCCCGACGCACCGATGATCAACACCGTCTGCCCGGCCTGGATCCGTCCCACGTCACGCAGACCGTGGAGGGCGGTGCATCCGGAGACGGGAACACCCGCCGCTTGTTCGGAGCTGAGATTCGCCGGCTTGTGCGCAAGATTCTCTGCCCGAGCGCAGGCGTACTCGGCGAAAGCGCCGCGACAGCTGCCGAACACCTCATCGCCCGCCTGAAACCGCGTAACGTGCTTGCCGATCGCCTCGACGCTCCCCGCCACGTCTCTGCCCGGAACGCGCGTCTTGGGCTTGCGCAGCCCAACCCCCATCAAGCGCACGAAGTACGGCAGGCCGGTCATGAGATGCCACACGTCGGGACCGACGCCGGCGGCGTGGACCCGTATCAGCGCCTCGTCGTCGCCGATCACCGGCACGGTGATGTCGTCCAGCGCGAGGACGTCGGCCGAGCCGTACCGGTCTTGGGTCATCGCCCTCATCGGGTCGTCGAGGGGCCTCGCACGCGCACGGCCCGGATCATGACGAGCCGTAGGAGCTCGTACGCGCCATGACGGCCGAGCCGCGGCCCGAGGTACTTTCGGCGCGGGCCGCGAAAGACGCAAATTGCGCGGGTTCTCTGCTGCAGCCCGAGTGCGGTTGCTGCATCCTGGAAGTCGACGTCTGGAGTCGGCCCACAATGCCAGCTATCGCACACATGGTCTGCCACAACTGCGGCGCTCACAGCGAAGGACCGGCCGCGTCCACACGGTCTGTCGCAACGCGCTGCCGGTGTGGGGGTCTTCGCCAGGTCGTGCGGATCGTTCGGCATCCCCGAGGCGCAGCATCAACATCAATGGAAGAGCTCGAGCGCAGCGTCCAGGAACGGGCCAACGATGAGACGTTGACCCCCAGCCGTTAGAGCTGCCGCGACGACCAGAGCAGCGCGGCGAGGATCACCGAGGTGAGCCCGATCACCAGCCCGACGATCCAGCCGGCCACATCCTGGCTCACGAGCACCGCGCCCAGCAGCGCGGCGATTCCGATGATCCCGCCAGTCGCAACCACACGCATTGCCCCGCGCTCCACCTTCGAGCGGCGCCGGTCTCGGCCGGGAACCATGCCCTGAGGCCGCTCGACCCGCCGAGCCTCGCGCTCTCGCTGGCGGGCCTCGCGCGGAGTAAGCGGCGGGTCGGGCTCAACCCGAGGAGGACGATCGCCGGAGTCTGAGGCGGTCACGCCACAAAAGTACCGGGAGCGCGCCCCCCTAAGCCGTGTCCGGTGGCCTCACGTCGGGACGGCGAGCCGCGTGACCAGGTCGCGCCACTCGTCGTCATCCAGACCCTGCGCCACGAGTCGTGCCGGCTCCTCAGGGTCGCGCAGAAAGACGTGGCACCGCTCCCCTTCCCCGGCGAGCACGACGTCGTGTGTCGCCCGAGTGCCTTCGTCCTCCCGGTGACTCACGCTGATAAGCGCCGTGTGCGGGCTGGCGCCGAGCACGGCGTCGGCGTCGGCGTCGCCAGGCGCGCGATCGCCCGAGGGCAGCCGCTCCCACAACCGGTCCATCGTGTCCGGCGTCTTACGCAGCGAGTAGAAGTGGATCCCGAGCGCATCGATCAGCACCTCGAGCGTGACGCCCTCCGGCTGGGGCATGAGCACGAAGCGCCACGGGCTGTCGGGCTCCGTTCCGGTTACGCGCGCGTCGAGCACGGTCCGCGCGCGATGCTGAAAGGCCAGCGCGATGCCAAGGTCCCCGCGCACCTGAACCTGGTCTGAGCCGGCTGAGGTCGTGATCAGGCTGCGGGCGGCGAGGGACCGGACGGCCTCGGCGACCAGCTCCGCTGGCGGCTCGCGCTCGAGGAAGTGGATGACGCCGCTGACCGCATCGATCTCCGCCAGGGTGTACCCGCCCAGCGGCACGGGGCCGGTGCCCACAAGCCCTACGACGGCTTCGACGAGGCCCTTCGGGATCTCGACGTCATCCGCGCGCGCCGACCGGTTCACGTTCGCTCCTCCTGCTCCTCGACTCGAACGCGACGCACCGCGTACCTGAGCTCGCGGTCACCGACCCGCTCAGTGCGCGCGCGGGTTCGCCCCGGCGCCGGCAGCGTCCACCGCGGCGGCGTCTGCTTAGCCGTCAGCACCTCCATCGCAGCGGTCGAGGGTGACTCGATGACGTAGACGCCGGAAGCGCCGAAAAGGCCCCGGCCGCCGCGGCTACCCGGGACGAAGACCAACTCGTCCAGCGTATTCGCGCGGTCGGGCGGCGGGAACCGCGCGGCCAGGTCCGGTGACGCGGACGTCACGTCGTCGCCCTTCTCGATCCGCTCGAGTGAGCCCGTCAGCTCTGCCTCCGCCGCCGCGGGCAGTGGCACCGTGGCCCCGAGGCTCGGGGAGAGGTACATCGGCCGGTGTTCCGTCGTCTTCGACAGGCCCCAGGGTCCGACGTTGCTCTTGGTCAGTCGGTAGACGATGTAGTCCCAGAGATGCTGGACGTCCGCGAGAGTCGGGAGGCGAAAGCCGTGGCCCATCGCGGCAGGCGTCTTCTCCAACTGGACCCAGGTGCCCGCCTGCGTACGCCCGTGGAGCTTCTCCCGCACGAGCGGGCCTTTCAACCCGATGTCGGGAAACCGGTCCTTGTCAATCGTCTTGTGATGGCTGGACAGCCGCTCGCGGCTCTTAGGGAAGCGCCAGCGCTCGTACAGCTCCGGCTCGTCGACGAGGACGTGAGCCCCGCACAGCACCTCACGAAACTGCGGCACATCGAGGCCATGCCGCTCCAAGTCAGCGATGATGGCGGCCTCGGACGGCGTGAGCCGCCTGGCTGCCAGGCCCAGGCCCGACCGGTACTTCCCGATCTGGGAGGCGATCTGCACCATCAGGCGAACGCGCGTCCGCACGCGCTCGGTCTCCTCCGCACTCAGGCGAACGGGCTCGGGTGCGCCGCGCGTCCCCGCCCCGGAGCCGGCGGCCGGTGTCCGCACCTCGGTCACGTCGGGCGACGTTAGCGCGTCTCGGTACGCCACAGGGAGCACCGCTCAGCGCGGACGTGACGAAGTGCTGGCTAGCGGTCTGATGTGGGTTCGGGGCAACAGACGGCCGCCGTCGAGAGTTGCGAGGTGGCCACGCATCCCGGTCGAGCCGGGGGAGGTCGCATGCCGCGCGGCGCCGCGCGGTCGCTGGGTCCGAAGATCGTTCGCCCACTGCCCTGGGAAGGGTCTGCACTGTCCTATGTAGGGGGTCCAGGAGGCCCACAAGTCGGGACGGTGACGTCGTTCCCGTAGCCGGGCCAGTGCGGTGGCCGCAGAAGATTCGAGAGAGACGCCAGTAGACCGAAGATGATTCGCCCCGGCGAACTCACATCAAGCCTCTAGCTGTAGTTCCTGGTCGGCTGTGTGGCCGGGGCGCGGTCGCGACAAACGTCAGGGACGACATTCGGAGGATCTTCGGTCGCCGGGCTTGCCCGTTCCAGTCGGACGGCTCAGCGTGCACTACGGCGACGCAGGTTGCCGGAAACCCAAACGAGGCGCCGGCCGGGCACTACATGCTCTTCGCGGTCGACGCCGCAGGTGTGCCCTCGGTCGCGCCGGTCGTATCGCTGCAGCGCGTCACAGCCCCGGACGCGCCGGCGGCACCCGCCAACCTCGCGCTCGGCCGCCCGGCGACCGGCTCGAGCCCCTGCGTCGCGAGCGAGGGGCCGGCGAAGGCCGTCAACGGCTCCGTCTCCGGCGGTCCCTCCGACAAGTGGTGCACGAAGGTGGGCAGCCGCGTACTCACCGTCGATCTCGGCGCCTCGCGGACGGTGGCGACGTTCACTGTCAGGCACGCCGGCGCCGGGGGAGTCCACCGCGCTGAACACGCGAGCCTTCCGAGTCCGCACGAGCAGCAACGGCTGTTCGTGGACCACGGTGACGACGGTGTCGGGCAACACGGCCAGCGTCACGACCCGCACGATCACGCCCCGCAGCGCGCGCTACCTGCGCCTGGAGGTCACGGACTCCGAGCAGGGAAGCCGGAGCGGCGCCGCCCGAATCTACGAGTACGGGCCTCTCCGGGTGCACCACCCTGCCTGCCGGCCGGCACGCGCCGCTGCCGGCGGGGTTGGACCGCGCGATGAGCTCAGTGCGCGTGACGCGCGCGCCCTAATGGCGCATCAGCCCAAGCATCGCCAAGGCTAAGCGAGCCGGATGCTCTCGGCACCGCGCATGTGCAGGTGGTCCAGCGCGGTGCCGCTCGCTTCGCGCAGGCGCAGCCGCTCGACGAGCGGCGCGTAGCGCCCTCCGGCCAGGCCGTCCGCCAGCACGGCTGCGCCCTGCGCCGCCGTTTTGGCGCGCGGACCCAGCCCGATGGCGGCCGCGACGGTGGCCACGCCGGCGAGCCGTTCGGTCAACGCGTCGAGCAGGCCGGGAGCGCCCGCCAAGCGGCCCGCTACGAGGATCTCGCGCGGCGTGGGGACCGAGGCCGCTAGGGCGAGCGCGGCCTTCACCGCGCCCTCCTCGAGCGCCAGCCATCCCTCGCTGTGGCCGGGATCGTCGCGTAGCGCCTCGAGCGCTCCGGGCGCCGAGAGATCCAGCTCCCCGCGCGGGTCAAGCGCCCCGCCGCTGAAGACGGTCTCCTTGGATAGCGCCGCGCCCAGCAGGTAGGCCACCTCCGCGTCGAGCGCACCGCACGAGCGACCCCCAATCGGCGCGCACGAGCCGCCGAGCCCGTCGACGATCTGCCCGCGGTCGACCGCAAGCGCGGCGCTGAAGGCGCCGCCGAGCTCGAGCATGATGAACGAGGTCTCCTCGTAAGCCAGGTCGAGCCGGTGCGCTTGGTCCGCGATGCACAGCGCCGCGCTGCAGACCTTGTCGGGGGTGCCGAGGTCGATGCGGTTCCACTTGCGGTGCACCGGGACCGTGGGCAGGTGGATCGCTCCCGGGCCGAAGACGAGCGGCAGTCCGGCCCCGATGAGCGCGCGGATCATCGCGCGCATGCCGCCGATGCCCGCACGCGCGCCCGCTTCGTCGCTCCGCAGCAGCAACATGAGCGCGAGCTCGTGCTCGCCCACCCGCTCGCCCGGAACGAGCGGCAGCCCGTAACCGGCGGGGCCGAGCACGAGGTCGAGGGGGCGGTGAGCCATGAGCGCATCGACCAGCGGTGCGGGGTCGAGCGCCAGATCCATCGAACGGAAGCTCTCGTCTAGCAGCACCTCGCCGCCGTCGAGCGCACACACATCGATCGACACCGTCCCGGGATCCACGCCCGCCACCCGGGGGCCGGGCGTCGAGTCAGACGATCTCTTTGGCCACGGCGTAGACGCCATCGACGTTGAGCACGAGATCGTTGCGCTCGAACAGCTGGCGCACGCACGCCTTGTGCGTCTTCATCTTCCGGCCGCCGATGCCCAGCGCGCCGAGGACGAGTTTCCGCCCCCGCTCGACGAGGTCGTCCCCGGCCTCGACGCCCTCGATCCCCACCGGCTCCGCGGCGTTGTAGTCGGCGAGTACCTCGATCGTCGGATTGGCGCTCCACACCTCCTGGCGCAGCAGCTGCACGCCGGCCGGCCCGGCGGCGAGGACGATGTTCGCGCCCTCGAGTGCCGCCTCCATCTCCGCTCGGTTGGCCGGCTCGCGCGTGTCTAGCCCCAGCCGCTCCGCGACCGCCAGCCCTCGCGGCTTGCGGTATGAGTCGGTGCCCAGGACGTCGGCCGGGATCGTCACCGCAAGCACCTCGCAGCCCTCCTGGATGAGGAGCACCGCGGAACGGAGACCGACGGGCCCGAGGCCGATGATCACGGCGCGGCGGCCGCTCAGGTCGCGATCCTTCGCGATCTGCGCGATCGCCGTGGCCGCCGTGGTGTTGCAGCCGTCGGAGTCGAGCATCGCCGACAGGCGAAAAGGACCGAAGTAGGAGGCCTGCACCTCGTCGAGAACCTTCTCGCCCATCGCCACGTCCGAGCCGCCGACCCACACTGCCATCGAGGAGAGATCGCCGGGCCCACGCGTGAAGAACGCTCCCTGGACCAGGCCGCGCACCACCTCGGGTGTGATGCTTCCATGGCTGAGCAGGACGTCGACGCCGGCGTCGTTCGCCACGATGGCGTCGAACGGGCTCGGATGTTGATCGGTGTCGAGTTGTAGGAGGACCTTCTTCACGGCCTGGGCCTGCGGCCCATCGCCCGGCTAGGCCTCCACGCCGGAGGCGAATGGGTGGCGCGCCTCGGCCGACTGCTCGATCACGGCGCTCGCGGCAGGCTCGCCGCCCATCGCGCGCGCGATCGACTCCTTCGTCGCCTGGTAGTTCCAGTCGAAGATCTTCTTGTCGTCCTCAGCCAGCCAATGGATGAAGACGCCCACGATGATGCAGAGGTCGTCCGCCTCCCCCTCCGCGATCACCCCGTCACGCACCGAGTCGACGACAGCTCGTGCCACCGCCGCCTGGGCGGGCCCGAACATCTGCCCCACCTGCTTCTCGCCCTTGATCGTCACCTTGTTGGCCATGATCGTGTCGGGCTTGGCGGGCAGATTGGGCGCCACCACTGCGAGCAGATTCGTATGGCCCTCCTTCTGGTTCAGGAGTGCGGCCGCGAACGCTTCGCCGACCGGCCCGTCCTTGGGTCCGATCAACAGATCGATGTGGGCGACCTCGTTGCCATCGCCCACCAGGGACTCACCAACCGACAGGGTCCTCGCCATGTGCCCTTCCTCTCCTCTTGGTTGTCCGCGGTTTCCAACGTCCGCCTGAAGCGGCGCGAGTGTAGCGCGGCGTACGCGTGCGGCGCAGGACGGGCCGCCGGGCTCTCGTGGGTATGCTGCGGCGCGCGGATGCCTGAGTGGTCACGACCTCAATTACGACCGTACTTTCGGTCGTGACCACTGAGCACGCGGCGACCTGTGCGGGCTGCGGATGTGGATGCGACGACATCGAGGTCGCGGTTGCCGCCGGAGCGCTCGAGCGCGCAAGCCGCACCTGCCCGATCGGCGACGAGTGGTTCGCCGAGCGGGCGGCCGACGCGCCCGCCGTCGCCCGCGTCGGCGGTCGCGAGGTGGACTTCGCCGATGCGGTCGAGGCGTCGGCCGCGATCCTCGGCGAGGCCCGGCTTCCGCTCGTGTGCGGCCTCGGCCAGACCGACTGTGAGAGCCAGCGCGCGGCGGTGGCGCTGGCCGAGGCCGTGGGCGCCGTGATCGATCCCGTCGGGCCCTGGGACGACGGGGCCGCCGGCGCGGCCGCTCAGGCCATCGGGTCAAGCACGGCCACATTCGGCGAGCTCCGCGACCGGGCGAAGCTGGTCGTGGTGTGGCGCGCCGACCCGGTCGCCTCCCATCCGCGGCTGCTTCCCCGCCTGCGGCTCGGTCGCGCGGGACGCGCGGATGGGCGGACGCTGGTGGTCGTCGACGCAGGGCGCACGGCGACGGCGGAGGAGGCGGACGAGTTCATCGAGCTGCCGCCCGAGCTCGACTTCGAGGCGCGCTGGGCCATGCGCGCCCGGGTGCGCGACGTCCCGCTCGATCGCAACCTCGCTGCGCGGCTGCCGCTGGACGCCCTCGAGCGCCTCGCGGACCGCCTGCGCGCGTGTGAATACGGGGCGCTGCTCCACGGGTCCGCCGGGTACGCGAGCGCGCTGGCACTGCTCGCGCTCGTGCGCGACTTGGCCCGCGTCGCGCACGTCGTGGCGCTGCCGTTGCGGCTCGAGGGCAACGCGCGGGGCGCCGAGGACGTGCTCGCCTGGCAGACCGGCTATCCGGCGGCCGTGAGCTTCGCGCGCGGGCATCCGCGGGCGCGGCCCGGGGAGTTCAGCGCCTCGGGCCTGCTGGAGCGAGGCGAGACGGATGCCGCGCTCGTCGTGGGCTTCGACGCGCTCCGCCACCTCCCGCGCCAGGCCGCCGACAACCTGCGCGGGATCCCCACGATCGTGGTCGACCCGCGTGCCACCGAGACCGCCGCGGCCGCCCGCGTGTCGTTCGCCACAGCCGCCGCCGGCGTGCGGCGCGAGGGCACCGTCCACCGCATGGACGGGGTGCCCCTGACTCTTCACGCGCCCCTGCCATCCGAGCGCGCGGGGGACGGAGAGGTGCTCGCCGCGATCCAGGCGCGCATCGCAGGGGAGGAGACCTAGCACCGCATGCTGCGCATCGCGCAAGGGCGTGTCTACGACCCCGCCAACGGAATCGACGGTGAGGTGCGTGACGTCTGCCTCGACGGCGGCACGGTGGTCGAGGAGTTGCCCTCGCACGCCCCACGCATCGACACCCGCGGCATGGTCGTGATGCCGGGCGGGGTGGACATCCACTCCCACATCGCCGGCCCGGCGGTCAACGCGGCCCGCAAGCTCACCCCGGAGGAGCACCGCGCCGACGTGCTCGACCGCACGGCGATCACCCGCGCGGGAACGGGCGGCACGGTGCCCTCGACCTTTGCGACGGGCTACCGCTACGCGCTGCTTGGCTACACGACCGTCGTCGACGCCGCCACCCCGCCGCTCGCGGCGCGCCACACGCTCGCCGAGCTGCGCGACACGCCCATCGTCGACAAGGCCTTCCTTGTGCTGATGGGCAACAACCTGTCGCTGTTCGACCTCATCCGCGACGGCGCGGGATCCCTGACCGACGCCGTCGCCTGGTGGCTCGAGGCCACTGGCGGCTACGGCGTCAAGCTGGTCAACCCGGGCGGCGTCGAGATGTGGAAGCACGGCAACCGCAACGTGACGTCGCTCGACGACGAGGTGGAGGGGCTGGGCGTCACGCCGCGCCGGGTGCTGGAGGCGATCGCCGGCTCGGTCGACGAGCTGGGCCTCCCTCACCCTGTCCACGTCCACTGCAACAACCTCGGCGTGGCGGGCAACTGGCGCACCACACTGGACACGCTCGGCACTCTGCAGGGCCGCCGGGCGCACCTCGCCCACCTGCAGTTCCACGCGTACGGCGGCACGCCGGGCAAGCGGCCCCGCTCGCGAGCGCCGGAGCTGGCCGAGCACCTCGACGCGCATCCCGAGCACAGCGCGGACATCGGCCAGGTGATGTTCGGGCCCGCCACGACGATGACCGCCGACGCGCCCGTCTCGGCCCTGCTGCGGGAGGTCACCGGCGGCAAGTGGGTGAACGCCGACCTCGAGGCGGAGACCGGCTGCGGCATCGTGCCCTTCGCCTACCGCGAGCGCAACTACGTCCACGCGCTGCAGTGGGGCATCGGCCTGGAGCTCTTCCTGCTCAGCCGCGACCCCTGGCGGGTGGTGCTCTCAACCGACCATCCCAACGGGGGCTCGTTCCTGAGCTACCCGCGGCTCATCCGCCTGCTGATGGATCGCGAGTTCCGAAACGAGCAGATCGGGCGCGTCAACCAGAAGGCGATAGGGCGGACCGTGCTCCGGGACGACCTCGAGCGCGAGTACACGCTCGGGGAGATCGCGATCATCACCCGTGCCGGTCCCGCCAGGCTGCTCGGGCTGGCCGACAAGGGCCACCTCGGGGTGGGCGCCGATGCCGACGTGACGGTCTACAGCGAGCACGACGACCGCGAGCGGATGTTCGCCACGCCGCGGTACGTCATCAAGGGCGGGCGAGTGATAGTCGAGGACGGTGAGCTGCGCGAGGCGCCGGCCGGAAACCTCCTGCGGGTCGCGGCGGATCACGACGAGGCGATCGAGCGCAGCCTGCGGCCCCTGTTCGAGGAGCACTACAGCGTGCGGCTCGCGAACTACCCGGTGCGCGAGCCCTGGCTGCTCGAGCCCGCCCGCAGGATCCACGCACCGCGCGCCGGGAGCGGGCCATGAGACTGTCCGACACCGAGGTCGTGGACACCTTCGCCGAGGCCTTCCCCATGTGGGGGGCCCGGATTGTCACCACCGCGGACAGCCCCGCCTGGGCACATGAGGCCGCCCGCTCGATGACCGGCTTCGCCACGTCGGTGATCGGCTGCAAGTGCGAGGCCGGCATCGAGCGCGAGCTCGATCCCGCCGAAACGCCCGACGGCCGGCCCGGGGTCAGCGCTCTGCTGTTCGCCACCGATCGAGAAGGGCTGGCCAAGCGGCTGGTGGAGCGCATCGGCCAGAGCGTGCTCACCTGTCCGACGACGGCCTGCTTCAACGGGCTGGACGGTGAGGACACGGTCAACGTCGGCGGGCAGCTGCGCTTCTTCGGCGACGGCTACCAGGCCAGCAAGGTGCTCGACGGGCGCCGCTACTGGCGCGTGCCGGTGATGGAAGGGGAGTTCCTGGTCGAGGAGCGCTTCACGGTCGCCGAGGGGGTTGCCGGCGGCAACATCATCATCCTCGGCCGCGACGCAGCCGGCGCACTGCACGCGGCGGAGGCGGCAGCGGCGGCGATGCGCAGCGTGCGCGACATGATCCTGCCGTTCCCCGGCGGCATCGCTCGCAGCGGCAGCAAGGTCGGCTCCCGCTACAGCGGCCTGGTCGCCTCGACCAACGAGTCGCTGTGCCCCACGCTGCGCGCGCAGGTCCCGCACACCGACGTTCCGCCGGACGTGGGCTCGGTGTTCGAGATCGTCATCGACGGCCTGACCCTGGAGGCCGTGCGCGACGCCATGGCGCGAGGCCTCGAGGCCGCCGCTCGGGCGGGGGCCAGACAGGTCACGGCCGGCAACTACGGCGGCAACCTTGGGCCGCACCACATCGACCTGCGTGGCCTCGTGCCCGCGTTGCGCGACGAGTAGATGCCGCTGACGCTCACGCTGCGCGAGCCGCCGACGGTGCCGCTCGAGACCGAGGGCCTCACCCCGGACCGCCTCGCGGGTCGGCGCCGCCGGGAGATCGAGGCGCTCACGGTCTGGCACGGAAACCGGCGGGCGCAGCTCGCCGACTTCTTCACGGTCTCGGGCAACGGGGGCGAGGAGCTTCGGGTGGAGGGCGATCTTCGGGGCGTCAAGTTCCTCGGGGCGGGCATGACCGACGGCCGGCTGATCGTCGCGGGCAGTGCCGGGATGCATACCGGCGCGGACATGCAGGGGGGCGAGTTGGTCGTGGCGGGTGATGCGGGGGACTTCGCGGGCACGGGCATGCGCGGCGGACGGCTGGTCGTGCAGGGGTCCGCCGGCCACCAGCTCGGCGGGGCGCAGCCCGGCGAGCGCGCCGGGATGCGTGGCGGCGAGATCCTCGTCCACGGCGACGCGGGCGACCAGGCCGGCGCCGGGCTGCGGCGCGGGCTGATCGCCGTCGCGGGCCGCGTGGGCGACGCCGCCGGTCTGCGCATGCTGGCGGGCACGATCGTCGCTCTCGGCGAGCTTGGCACCCAGCCGGGCGCGGCCATGCGGCGGGGCACGATCGTGGCCATGTCGCAGGTGGCGCTGCTGCCCACCTTCGCCTTCGCCTGCTCATACCGTCCGCCCTTCCTGCGCCTGTACCTGCGCCACCTGCGCGCGCTCGGCCTGCTCCTGACCGATGAGCAGATCGGGGGTCTATACGCGCGCTGGTCCGGAGACGGCCTCGAGCTGCGGCGCGGCGAGATCCTGATCTACGACGGTGTCGGGTAAGCGTTACCGGCGAGCCGCCGCCAGCTCACGGCCCGTGGCGAGCGTGCCGCCGACGGTTTCGAGCAGGGGGCGCGCCTTCAGCAGCATCTCCTCCAGCTCCGCCTCGGGGACGGACCCCGCGACGATCGCCCCGCCTGCGCCGATCGTGAGGCTGCCCGGGGAGGCCACGAGCGTGCGAATCACGACGCTGAGGTCGGCGGTGCCGTTGACGGAGAAGAACCCCAGGGCGCCGGAGTAGGCGCCCCGGGGGCGGCCCTCGACGCGGTCGATGATCTCCAGCGTGCGGAGCTTCGGCGCACCCGTCATCGAGCCGGCGGGGAATGCCGCCCGCACGCAGTCGATCGCGTCGGAGCCGTCGCGCAGGCGGCCGCGCACCACCGTCACCATCTGGTGGACCGTGGCGTACGGCTCCACGATCATCAGCCCCGGGACCTCGACCGTCCCCAGCGTTGAGACCCGGCCGAGATCGTTGCGGACCAAGTCGGCGATCATCAGGTTCTCTGCGCGCGTCTTCTTGTCGCGGCGCAGCTCGGCAGCCCGGCAGGCGTCCTCGAACGGCTCGGCCACCCGAGCCGCGGTCCCCTTCATCGGCCGCGACTCGACCACGCGGTTCCGATCTACCCGGAAGAATCGCTCGGGTGACGAGCTCAGCACCGACTGCTCACCGAGCCGGAGAAGCGCAGCGAAGGGCGCCGGGTTGCGCTCCCTCAGCGCACGATAGGCCGGCAGGGGATCGAGGGTTCCCTCGCTGCGAAGCTCGGTGGTCAGGCAGACCTCGTAGGTCTCGCCCTCGAAGATCTCGCGCTTGCAGGCGGCAATGTTGGCCAGGTACGCGTCCGGGGGGTCATGCAGCTCGAAGCGCCGCGTGCCCGGCGGCGCCGGGGGCGGCGGCAGCGGCGGCGTCTCGCGCGCGATCTCGCGCAACCGCTCCGCGGTCGCGGCCAGCCAGGTGTCGGCGGCTTCCGTGCCGGAGGCGTTGGCGAGCGCGAGCAGGTAGACGTGCCGCTCGGCGTGGTCGAAGGCGATCAGCCGGTCGCAGAGCACCAGCGCCGCGTCGGGCAGCGGCGAGGCGTGCGCCGGGCGGCCGCCGCACTCGGCCTTCAGCTCGTAACCGAGGTAGCCGGCGAAGCCGCAGGTGAAGTCGAACGGGAGCTCCGGCGCGTCGGCGCGCAGGCGCGCGAGCCGGGCCCGGCAGTAGTCGAGCACGCTCGCGGTGCTCAACTCCCGCCCGGAGGCACGCTCGACGGCGAGCCGCCGCATGTCGACGTCGTAGCGCACGACCTCGCCGAGCGGACCGTCGGGCCCGCCGATGAACGAGAAGCGCGCCATGACCGGGCCGGCGGTCGCGCTGTCGAGCCAGATCGCGTGGTCGCGGTCGGTGTAGAGGGCCGCGAACACCGCCTCGGGCTCGCACCAGGTCTCGAGGCGTCGGTGGTGGACTCGTGCACCGGCCGCGGGGCGTGCGGGGGGCCGGGTCGCGGGGTACCTCCGGACCGGACGGCGCGCGACCTGCGCGCGCCGGGCGCGGGTGATGTCGCGGAAGTTCTCCAGCAGGCGGCGGCCGTGCCGGGTGCTCACCGACTCGGGATGGAACTGCACGCCGAAAAGCGGGCGCGCGCGGTGCTCCAGCCCCATGATCACCCCGTCGGGCGTCCAAGCGGTGACCCGCAGCTCGGCGGGCACCCTGCCCACCACCAGCGAGTGGTAGCGAACCGCCAGGAAACCCTGCGGGATCCCGGCGAAGAGCGAGCTCGCGTCGTGGTGGATCGGGCTCAGGCGCCCGTGCATGATCTCGGGCGCGTGCTCGACCGTGCCGCCCGCCACGTGGGCGAGAGCCTGGTGGCCCAGGCAGACGCCGAGCACCGGCACCTCGGCGCGAGAGAGCGCATCCAGCGAGACGCCGACGTCGCGATCGTGCTCCGGCCGGCCGGGGCCGGGCGAGATCACCACGTTGTCGGCACCCATGGCGGCGAGCTCCTCCCACGAGAGCTCGTCGTTTCGCACGACAACGGGCTCGCTGTCGTTGACCTCGCCCAGGAGATGGAAGAGGTTGAATGTATACGAGTCGTAGTTGTCGATCAGCAGCGTGCGCAACCCGCCCCATATTCTCGCGCCCCTGGGGCGCCGGTGAGCAAACGCCCGTTGCGGGTCGCGGTGCTGGGGTCAACCGGCGGCTGGCACGCTCGCCGGCTGGAACGGGCGTTGACCGCGCGCGGGCACGAGTGCGCCTTCGCGCCGGTGACGCGGTTGGTGGGCCGCGTGGAGGGCGGCCTCGGCGTGCGCTCGCGCGAACTGGCGCTCGACGGCTGCGATGTGGTGCTGGTGCGGGGCATCCCGCGAGGCTCGCTCGAGCAGGTCGTCTTCCGCGTGGACGTGCTGCACGCGCTTGCCGCCACGGGTGTGCGCGCGGTCAACAGCGCGCACGCGATCGAGCGGACCGTGGACAAGTTCCTCGCCTCGACCCTCCTCGCGCGCGCGGGTCTGCCTACCCCTCGCACGATCGCCTGCGAGCGGCCCGCCGACGCGCTGCAGGCGTTCGCCGAGCTCGGCGGCGACGTGATCGTCAAGCCGCTGTTCGGCTCCATGGGAATCGGCATTGTGCGTGTGGACGATCACGACGTCGCGCAGCGGGTGTTCCGCGCGCTGGAGCTCGAGCGGGCCGTGTACTACCTGCAGGAGACGCTGCCGCACGCCGGCCGCGACGTGCGAGCGCTGGTCGTCGGCGAGCAGGTGGTGGCCTCGATCGAGCGGAGTGGCGACGGCTGGCGCACAAACCTCGCGCGCGGTGGGCGCGGACGCCCCGTGCAGCTCGACGCGGAACAGGAGCGCCTGTGCGTGCCGGCGGCGGCCGCCCTGGGTGCCGACTACGCCGGCGTCGATCTCCTTCGAGCGCCCGACGGACGCGACTACGTGCTCGAGGTCAATGGCATCCCGGGCTGGCAGGGCGTGGAGCGCGCGACCGGGGTCGACGTGGCGGCTTCGCTCGCGGAGCACCTCGAGACGGTCGTCGGCTGACCTCCGCGAGCGCCCGCAACTCGCCCGGGCCGATCGCCCCGCTGTGCAGGGCGGTGGCGGCGAGCGCGCCGGCCGCCCCCGCTTCGGCCAGGGCGCGCAGGTCGGCGGCATCACGTACGCCGCCGCCGGCCAGCACCTCCAACCCTGGAAAGCGGGCGCACAGGTCTCTGACCAGCGCGACGTCGGGACCCGCGTCGGACCCGACGCGCGCGAGGTCGAGCACGATCACCTCCCGCACCCCGGAGCGCCCCAGCCGCGCCAGCGCCTCCGCCGCTCCGAGCCGGGCCAGCTCAGGGTCCGGCGAGAGAACGCGGCCCGCCCGGAGGTCGAGGCTGAGCACGAACGGGGCGTCCGGCAGCTCCGCCCGAAGCCGCTCGAGCGCAGCATCGTCCGCGAGCGTCTCGGTCCCGATCACCACGCGCGCCGCGCCCAGCTCGAGCAGCAGCCGGACCGCGGGGACATCGGCGGCGCCGGCGTCGACTATCACCCGCGCCTGGCGCGCGAGAGCGGCGACCACCTCGCGGTGGGGCGGCCCGCCCGCGATCGCGTCGAGATCCGCTACGTAGAGCTCGTCGAGTCCGAGAGCTTCGCGGACGGCGCGCGCGACCTGGACGGGGTCGGAGCCGGCGACCATCTCGCTGCGCAGCGGGCGGTAGCGTTCGCGCTCGCCGCGCACGGCGTGCACTGCGGCTCCGCTCTTGAGATCGATGACCGGGATCACTCGCATGGCCGGGGAGGGTCGCGCATGGGCGGCGTAGTCGGCCTCGACGTGGGCGGGGCCAACACGAAGGCGGTCTGGCGGAACGGGGGCGAACGGCGTGCCGTCTCGCGACCGTTCGAGGTCTGGCGCGACCGAGAGGCGCTCGCGGCCGTGCTTCGCGAGGTCGTCGCGGCCGTGGCGCCGGAGCCCGTCGAGGCGGTGGCGCTGACCACGACGGCGGAGCTGTCGGACGCGTTTCGCACCAAGCGCGAGGGCGTGCGATTCGTGCTCGACGCCGCGGAGGCGGCGTTGAGCGGTCGGCTGCTGGCCTTCACCACCGCCGGTGAGCTGGTCTCCTTCGCTGACGCGCGGGTGCATGCACCCGAAGTTGCGGCCGCCAACTGGTTGGCGAGCGCGCTCGCGGTCGCTGCCGTGTACCCGAACGCCCTGATGATCGACGTCGGCAGCACGACCGCCGACGTCGTTCCGATCTCCTCCGGCCGGGTGGCCGCCGCCGGCCACACCGACCTCGACCGGCTGCTGGCAGGCGAGCTCGTCTACACGGGCGCGCTGCGCACCAACCTCGCGGCGGTCGCGCCGCGGGTGCCGGTGCGCGGCGGGTCGTGCCCGGTCGCCTCGGAGCTGTTTGCGATCAGCGGCGACGTGCACCTGATCCTCGGCCACCTGGGGCCCGGCCTGTACACGTGCGCCACCCCGGATGGGCGACCCGCGACCATCGAGTTCGCGCGCGAGCGCGTGGCGCGGCTCGTGTGCGCCGACGCTGAGGAGATGTCCGCGAAGGAGATCGATGCCATCGCCGCTTTCCTGCACGCTGAGCAGGTGCGCCAGATCGAGGCGGCGGCGCGCCGGGTGAGCGCGCGTCTCGAGGGCGCTCCGCCCGTGGTCCCGCTGGGCGCGGGGGCGTTCCTGGCGCGCGAGGCCGCCGAGCACCTGGGACGCGAGGTCGTAGAGCTGCCGTGGAGCGCGGCCGAGCGCGAGGCGGCGCCCGCCGCCGCGCTCGCCGAGCTTCTGGCCGGCCGGCTGCGACAGCCGTGCTGACCGTCGTCAAGGTCGGCGGCGGGCTCGCGCGCGAGGCGGGCGACGGCGCGCTCCGGGTGCTGTGCCGCACGATCGGCGACGCCGCCACTCGCCACCCGCTGCTCCTCGTTCCCGGTGGCGCGGCGTTCGCGGACGCCGTCCGTGAGCACGACAGCCGCTTCCACCTGCGGGCGGCGACGGCCCACCGGATGGCGATCCTGGCCATTGAGCAGTTCGGCTGGCTGCTCTCCGACCTGATCCCCGGTGCCGTTCCGTGCGCGGACCTTCCACACGCCCGCGGGGCGACCGCGCGCGGCCGCACGCCGATCCTTCTGCCGGCGGCGCTTCTCGCCGGGGACCCGCTGCCCGCCTCGTGGGCGGTCACGTCCGACTCGATCGCCGCCTGGGTGGCCGGCGCCGCGCATGCCGGGCGCCTGGTGCTGGTCAAGCCGGTCGAGGGGCTCTACCGCGACTGGCCGGCGGACGGCAAGCCGCTCGCTCGCCTGACCGTGGACGAGCTCGCGGAGCTCCGAGCAGCGGGGCGAGCCTCGGGAGTCGACCGGCACCTGCCGGAGGCGCTTAGAACCGCCCGCGTCGAGGCGTGGGTGATCGACGGCCGCGAGCCGGCGCGGCTAGTGACGCTGCTCGAGCGAGGCAGCACCCAGGGGACGCTCGTGACGCCGGCGGCACCGCCGCCATAGCGTTCGGGCGCCGCCGCTGGGGCTGAGCTAGTGCACGAGCAGCAGGACCCGGTCAAGGCCGCGGACGAGGCCGGTGTGGTTCCGAGCGGCCCGTACGGCGAGCAGAACGCCTTGGACATAGGGAGTGGCCGTGCCGCCCGCGTCGTGGCGGATGCTGAGGCGTTCGTCGGCCTGGCCGAAGACGACCTCGGTTGAGACGACGAAGCTTGGGACGCGAACGGAGTGAACCTGAACGCCGGCGATCGTCGCCCCGCGCGCCTCCGGATGGCCGGTGACCTCTGCGGGGTCGAGATCGACCTGGGGTGCGCTGACTTCCGCCAGTCGTTCGGCGAGCTCTAGAGCGGTGCCGCTGGGCGCGTCGGGCTTGGTGGCCTTGGCGTAGTCGATGATCTCCCAGTTGGAGAGGTACTTGGCGGCGAGCGTCGCGCCCGCGAGGGCCATGGCGGCGGTGAGGCTGAAGTTGCCGGCGGAGATGGCGCCGATGCCGGCGGCCTTGGCGGCGGCGTCGATCTCGTCGAAGTCTGCAGCGGTCAGGCCGCTCGAGGCGATCACAGGTGAGACGCCATGCTCGATGGCGGTGAGCGCGATCTGCTTGGCGACAGAGCCGCTGGTGAACTCGACGAGTACGTCGACGCCGTCGAGCGCTTCGGCGACGTCGCCGTGGACGGGGACGCCGATGGGGTCCCGACCGAGCGCGGTCCCGAGATCCTTACCCGCGTTCGAGCGTGAAACAGCGCTCTTGAGCGTGATGCCGTCGGCGGCGAGGGCGCCGTCGACGATGGCGCTGCCGGTCCAACCGGTGGCGCCGGCGATGGTGAGATTGATGTTGTTCATGTGGGTGTGGGGTTGTGGATTTCCGGGTCGGTCTACGGAACCGAAGGTCTCGGTTCGAATCCTGACGGGCGCGCTCGGCAAACGGCTCTGGAAGGCGAGATCCGAGATCGCCGCCCGGCCTCGGGCGAGAGCCCGACACGGACCAGAGGACCCCCGATCGCCGTTTGTCGGCGTTGGTACGTTGGTGAGGTGGCGGAGGCCCCGGATCGCCAGGAGCTCTTGACCGCTCTGACCACCGAGCACTTCACGCTCCAGGGCGCCCGCTCGCAGACCGCGAGCGAGAGCGCCTCCCGCGCCTCGCTCTACATCCTCTCGGTCTCCAGCGCCCTGGTCGCGCTGGGGTTCATCGGCCAGGCGTCGCAGATCGGCACCACCTTCGATGTCTTCGCCCTCACCGTACTCCCGACGCTCTATGTCCTCGGCGTCTTCACCTTCGTGCGGGTGGTCGAGTGCGGTGCCGAGGACTTCCGGTACGGCGTCGCAATCAACCGGATCCGCAACTACTACAAGCAGATCGCCGGCGACCAAGCGAAGCTCTTCCTGCTCTCCGGGCACGACGACGGACGAGGGGTGTTCGAGAACGCTGCGGTGCCGCCCGAGAGGCGCAGCCAGTTTTTCACCTTCGCAACCGTCGTCGCCGTGATCAACAGCGTGGTCGGTGGCAGCGCGATCGCGATCGCGCTCGGTGCTCTCGCCGATACCTCGCTCGGCGTAGCCGCGGGCGGGGGCGGCGTCGCGGCGCTCGTTTCCCTTGTTGCTCTGCTCCGTTACGCCGACCGGCTGCTCGAGGAGCGCGCGGGCCGCACCGAGTCGATATTCCCGTCGCCGCAGTAGCGTCCGACTACTGCGGCGCCGATCGAACCCCGTGGGGCGGCTACGTCCTGGGTACGCCTATGCCGCGGCGAGCCACTCTTCGAAGCTGGGGCCGGCGAGCTTGGCGCCCGGGTTGGGCAGGGCGGCGCCCTCCGCGTAGGCCGCGGCGTCCGGGTCGCCGGGCTCGGCCAGTGGGCGGCCACGGCTCTCGCGGATCTCGATCGAGTCACCTCGGCTGGCGAAGAGCGCGGCGGCCGCGTCGGCGAGACGCTGCGCCTGCGGGCCGGCGACCTCGCTGATCCTGCCGTTCTCGATCTGCGGTTCCTCGGCCGCGTCGGCGAGCGTTTCGGCGACGACGCGGGCGGCCACTAGCTGCGTTTGCATCTCGGGCAGGTAGGCGACGCCATCCTGGATCGTCCACCCGACCAGCGGCTCGACGAACTCGTGGAACTGGGCCGCGCGAACGATCCGGACCGGCAGCGGGCCCTCGAGCAGCGTCTGCTCCTGCGCCAGCTTCGCCGCGTTGTAGCCGCCCTGGAACTTGTCGATGCCGATGATCGAGACGACGACGATCCGCTTCGCCCCGGCCGCGGCGCCGGCTCGCTGCACGTTCCGTGCCGAGGCGGTAAAGAACTCGGTCGCCTGCTGCTGGTCGGGCGAGGGCCCGGTGGCCGTGTCGATGATGGTCTGGGCCCCGGCGAGCGCCTCCTCGAGACCCTCGCCGCTGACCACGTCGACACCCTTGGAGCGCGCGATCGCGACCACATCGTGTCCGCGCCGCTCGAGGATCTCGACGAGGTGCGATCCGACCCGGCCGGTCGCCCCCGTGACGGCGATCTTCTGGCTTCTGTTTTCGGTCTGCATCGTTGTTCCTTTCCCGGCGCCGGCTGCTCGGCGGCGACAAGTCTGATCTGTAACTCGTTAGACACCCGAGCGCGCGAAGATGTGACCGATGCGGGCCGAGCCGGCAGAGCGGGCTCAGGCGTCGACCCCGCGTACACGGAAGCGGCGCCAGCGCGCGTCCACGCCTTGCCCGTCGGCCGCGCGGCGGTCGCGCTCGGGAAGCATCGTCCAGATCCCGAACCCGATGATGGCGCGTTCGGGGATCAAGGTGTGGGCCTCGTACACCTTGTGGCCGTCGACCCGCCAGGCCGCGGTCGAGCTGCTCCGGTCGAGCGTGATCTCGCCCGCGCGAAACCGGCTGAAGTCGTCGTCGAAGTCCTCGTAGGGCGACTCGACCACGTGGTAGAAGAGCTCGCCCGCTGCGCCAGCGGCCGGGGCCACCTGCTCGTGCATCGCGAACACGCGGGTGGAGGTGCCGACCACGGCGAACACGCGCTTGCTCGCGCCGGGGTCGAAGACGTGGAAGGCGGCCATTCCGCGACGGTAATCGGCCGGTTCCCCGCCGATGTTCTCGACCGCGAGGTCGACGGCAAACGTCGCGGGCCGATCCGCCGGCAGCTCGAACTGGCGCGTCGAGAAGATCAGGTACTTGGCGCTGTGGGCCAGCGAGAAGCGCGGAATCGTCACGCGCACCTCGCCCTCGCCGACGGCCACCTCCGCATTGGGGTCCAGTGCGATGTGCTCGCCGCCCGTCGGGAGCGGCAGCCGCGCCGTGACCCAGCGCGCCGCGTCGAGGTCCGGCCCCCCGAGCTCGTCGTACGTGACGAAACCGTCGCCGCCGGTGGATGGGGCGTCTCGAGCAGTCATCCCTGCTTCACCGCCGAGATGTCGAGCTGAAGCTTCTCGCGGTCGGAGATGCCAGGTGCCGGTGGGAAGCTGGGTGCGAGTTGCAATCGCCATGTCTGCCATCAGTGCTCCTTGCTCTTCTGGTCACATAACCCGTGCTTGCGGGGTCTATTGCTGTAGACACGCCAGAGCGAAGGAATGTGACGAGATGGATGAGCGAGACTGGTTGGCGGAGCGCTTCGAGGAGCACCGGCCCCGCCTGCGCGCGGTGGCTTACCGGATGCTCGGCTCGGTGAGCGAGGCGGACGACGCCGTCCAGGAAGCCTGGCTGCGGCTCAGTCGCTCGGACGCCGACGAGATCGAGAACCTCGGCGCGTGGCTGACGACCGTGGTCGGACGCGTGTCGTTGACCACGCTGCGCTCACGCCGGACGCGACGCGAAGAGCCGCTCGGCGCGGTGCACGTGCCGGAACCGATCATCGACCGCGCCGACGGCACGGACCCCGAGCACGAGGCGCTGCTGGCCGACTCGGTCGGGCTCGCCCTGCTCGTGGTCCTCGAGACGCTGAGCCCCCCGGAGCGGCTGGCGTTCGTGCTCCACGACATCTTCGCCGTGCCATTCGACGAGATCGCGCCGATTGTCGACCGCTCTCCCGAGGCGGCCCGCCAGCTTGCGAGCCGCGCCCGCCGCCGCGTGCGGGCTGAGAACACCGTCCCCGACGGCGACCCGGACGCTCAGCGAGAGGTCGTCGAGGCCTTCCTCGCGGCCGCGCGCGACGGGGACTTCGACCGATTGGTCGCAGTTCTCGACCCCGATGTCGTCCTTAGAGCCGACCTTGGCCCAGCCGGATCGCGAGAAGTCCGGGGGGCGGCCGCGGTCGCCGGTCAGGCTGTGATCTTCTCGCAGCTCGGGCTCGTCATGAAGCCGGCGCTCGTCAACGGCGCGGTGGGATTGGTCGTGACGCGGGACGGCCAGCCCTTCTCCATCGGAGCGTTCACGGTACGACACGGAAGAATCGCCGAGATGGACTGGCTCGCCGATGCCGCGCGCCTGCGCGAGCTCGACCTGACGATCCTCGACGACTAACACCGATCTCCGCCTGCACGCTGGTCCATGGCGGCCGCCTCGGACCACACTCGGCCGTCTCGACAGGGGCGGTCGTTTCACGTTGTCGCGGGCGTGTCGCTTTCGGCTTGTGCGTAGGCGAGCGCGGCGCCGAGGAAGCGGTAGGTCCACTCCTCGGCCAGTGGCCTGGTCTCGGAGAAGGAGATCGGGACGGTCGGGTAGCGAACGGTGAGCGCGGCGAGCAGCTCGGCCACAAAGCCGGGCTTGGCGTGCTCGAGCTTGAACAGGTTGGAGTAGCGGTCCTCGACCACGACCGCGGCTCTCGGGATCGTGGCCAGGTCGGCTAGGGCGTAGCTGAGCTGCCCGTCGATCAGCCGGCGGGTGAGGTCGGCGAGGCTCTTGCGTTCCACGACCGCGACGATCTGCCCGTCGTGGGCGATGCCGTAGTCGCCGATCGGGAGCGCCTGGCGCTGAGTTGTGGCTTGCTGGTGGGCGAACCGGTAGGGGTAGCGCTCGCGGGTGTCGACGAGAATCTCAAGCTCGGTGAGCCCGGCGGCGCGGCGGCGGGGGACGCGGATCCCGGGGCGGGCTTGGCGGGTCGTGCGCGCCGACTGCCAGAAGATCCCCTCGCGGCCGCCCTGGATGCGGGTGAACACGAGCTGCGAGCGGTTCTCGCGTGGCCGGTCGAGCACCAGGTCGATCGCGACACCGCGCCGCCGGCAGGAGCGAACCGCGACCCGCTCGAGGACCTCCGGCTGCTGGGGCCATCCCTCGGCGCGGTGGCAGTAGACCTTGGCGGTGCGCGGCCAGCTGTCGCGGGCCTTGAGCACGAGCTCGCCATCGGGGAGCGGCAGCCGGATCAGAAACGGCAGGCTCGACTCGGGATCTGGGTTGGCCGCGACTTCGAATAAGGCGGGACCGGGCATCGCTGAGCTAATGATGCCTGCTGGTCGAGGCGCTCGAGCAGGCCGTCGAAGATCCTCTGGGCGACCGACCTGGCCCTTGCTGGCCTGCGGCTGTGTAGGGCGCCCCGAGCGGGCCTATTCGACCGCCGTGTTTGCGCGGCCGGCGAGTCGCTCGCGCAGCCGGCCCGCGTGGCCGTACGCGCCGATGCGCTCGTAGACCCGAAGCGCTTCGCGGAGCCGGCGTTCGGACGCCGAATCGCCGTCATGTATCTCGGCTAGATCCCCGAGCGCCTCGTGAATGCGCGGCACGAGAGCCACGTAGTCGTCCGCGACCAGCTCGAGTGCGTGGTCGAGCTCCGCGCGCGCCTCGGTGGGGCGCGAGCGCGAGAGCGCGCGGCCCAGGGTCGTGCGGCAATGCGCTTCGTGCGTTCGCATGCCGTAGCGAGCGGCCAGCTCGGCGCCTCGTTCTGCCGTTTCGCGAGCGCCCTCCACCTCGCCGAGGCCGAGCTGAGCCTCGGCCATGGCTGCCAGCGACAACGGCTCGTACTGCATGCCGGTGCGCGTGTCGTTCATGATCCGCGCGCCTCCTCCTCGACCTCGATCGCCTCCACCCACTCGCAGTGCGCGACGTGGGCGAAGCCGAGCAGGCAGTAGGCGGTCGCGCGCTGGAAGGCGCTGCCGGTGCGCTCGGCGATCTCCACGCCCGCGCGCGCGTGTGCGAGCCCGTCGCGGACCTCGCCGCTGTGGTAGTCGAGCATCGCGTACTGGTTGTGGGTCCAGCCGAGCGACTCGATGTCGTCGTCTCGCGGGCGAGGCGCAGCGCACGGTCGGTCAGCGGGCGCGCCTCGTCGATCCGGCCGTTCTCGGTGAGCATCTGGGCCAGAAACAAGGTCGACCAGATCAGTGTGCTGAAGCCGAATAGCTGGCGGCCGAGGCCGTAGTCCTCGGCCATCCGATCGATGTTCTCCGTCGTCACACGGATTGCTGCCTTGACGTCGCCGAGGAGGTCCATCCAGTACGGGACGCCGCCTCTAAGTTCGAGTGCGAGCGTGTTCAGCCCCTGCGCGAGACGCTCCGCCTCAAGGATGTGGTCGAGCGCCTCAGGGACCGCTCCGACCATGCCGCGCGAGACCGCGTGGGAGGCGTAAACCGCGCTCTTCGCCCAGGTATTGCCCAAGCGCTCGGCGAGCGCCAGTCCCTCCCGCCAGACGGCCTCGACCTCGTCGTCGGCGAGTCCCTGGCGCCATCCGAACTGGAGGGTCCATAGACAGGCGCCGAGCGCGACGCCGGCGGCCTCGGGGTCGTCGTGCGAGTCCTCGAGCAGCGTGCGCACGCGCCGCCAGTGGCGAAGCGCGTCCGCCGGGTGGCTCTGGCCCGCCCACGTGGCGGCGCGGGCGCCCCAACTTGCGGCCTTCACGGGCTCACGTGCCTGCTCCCAGTGGTTCGATATGAGTCCCGCGATCTCGTCGAGCCGGTCCGCTTCCGTCTCCTCGAGCGCATCGGCCACGGCTGCGTGCGTCCGCGCACAGCGCTCGCCCAGCTGCGTGCGATACGCGACCTCCTCGGTGAGCGGGTGCTTGAAGACGTATTGCGGAACCGGGTAGAGGGTTCGCTCGAACACGAGCTCCGCCGCGCACAGACTGCCCAGCGACTCGAGCAGCTCGTGCGACTCCAACTCGGTGACGCGTCGAAGGACAGGCTCCGAGAACTCCCGCCCGATCACCGCCGCCGTTTCGAGCACCAACTTGTCGCGCTTGTCGAGGCGGTCGATGCGCGCCGCCAGCACCGCCTGCACCGTCGGGGGGATCTCGAGCCGGTCGATCGAGGCCGCGAGCCGGTAGGCACCGCGCTGCCCGACCAGGCTCCGGGCGTCGACGAGCGACTGCACGACCTCCTCTATGAAGAAGGGGTTGCCGCCCGTGCGGTCGGCGATCAACTCACATATGCCGTCGAGCGATGGATCGTCGCCGATCAGGTTGAGCACCAGCGCCGCGATCGCCTCGCCCGAGAGCGGTAGCAGCGGTAGCCGCTGGTAGTAGGACTTGCTCATCCAATCCGCGGCGTACTCGGGTCGGAAGTTCACCACCAGCAGGGTGCGCGTGCCCGGGAGCGACTCGATCAGGTTGGCGAGGAAGGCCTCGCTGCCCGGATCGAGCCAGTGCAGATCCTCGACGAGGATGACGCCTCCCCCTTCGTCCGCTCGCGCATGGACGAGCCGGCTGATTGCTCCGAAGAGCGCGCGCTCGCGCGCCTCAGGCCCCATCTGCGGCGCGGCATGGTCCGGATCGCCGACGCCGAGGAAGTCGAACAGGACCGGCAAGGTCTCCCGGAACACGTCATCAATCAAAAGCAGCCGGCCGGCGATCTTTTCGCGCGCCAGGCGGGCGTCGTCATCCTCGGAAATTCCGAAGTAGCCGCGCAGCATCTCGATCACCGGCAACAGCGGGATGCGTCGACCGTGTGCGACGCCGCGTCCCTCGGTTACAACGATGTCTTGGGCGCGGCACCAGTCGGTGAACTCGCGGCACAGCCGGCTCTTGCCGATGCCAGGATCAGCCACCAAGCCCACCACCTGACCACTGTCGCGCGAGTGCTCGTACGCCGCTTCGAGCGCCTCGTACTCCGCGGCGCGGCCGACGAAGCGCGACAGCCCGCGCCGGGCAGATATGTCGAGTCGCGTGCGCGCGCTGCCCACATCGACGAGCGCAAACGCATGCACCGGCGCCTCGAGGCCCTTGACCTGGAGCTCGCCCACGTCCTCCAGGGTGAAGTAGCCGTCGACCAGCGCCGCGGTGTTCTTCGTCAAGTACGGCTTGTCCGGCTCCGACAGTGCCTCCATGCGCGCGGCCAGGCCAACCGCGTTGCCGATGGCCGTGTAGTCCATGTTGAGGTCGTGGCCGATCCCGCCTACCACCACCTCACCTGAGTTGAGGCCCATGCGGACGGAGAAGCCGAGGCCATAGTCGCGACGCACGGAGCGGGCGTAACCCTCCAGCTCGTCGCGCAGATACAGCGCCGCGTAGCAGGCGCGCCGGGCATGGTCCTCGTGTGCGATCGGCGCGCCGAACAGGACCATCGCCCCGTCGCCCGTGAACTTGTTGACCGTGCCCTCGAACCGGTTCACGCACTCACCGACCAGCGAGTAGAAGCCGTCCATCACCGTGCGCCATGTCTCGGAGTCGACGCTCTCGGCGAGCTCCATCGAGCTCTGCACGTCGGTGAACATGACCGTGACTTGCTTGAGCTCGCCCTCCAGCGCCGCCGCCGACGAGGCAATCTTGTCGGCGAGGTGCTCCGCGGTGTAGCTGTTTGGCCCGGGTGCTTCCCGCGTCTCGCCTTCGAGCCCGCGACCGCACCCGTTGCAGAACTTCTGCCCGCTTGGATTCGCGGTGCCGCAGTCAGGGCACCCGATGCTGGCGCTCAACGAGGTCCCGCACTCGCCGCAGAACCGCGCCGCGCCGGGATTCTCCGTACCGCACTTCGGGCAGTGCACGGTTCCTCGACGAGCCGGGGGTCTGGGCCATCATCTGTCAGCCCCCCTGCACTGTCAACGGCCCAAGTGGGCGGTGGCCTGACCTAACGGGTCGCTGATGGGTTCGCCGGGGCGCGGGGGTGCCGGAGCGACCGACAGGGTCGCTCCAGCACCGAGGAGCACCTGGATGCGCTGGTCCTCGCGAGATGGTGGACCATGACAATCATTGGAAGATCTCGGTCGTGCAGTCGCCCCCTTGGAGGCGCACCTCGTGGGCGCGCGCCGGCCCATCGGGACGCGCGTGGAAATCGAGGAAGAAGTCGCGGTCGACCTCCATCCCGCCCTCCGGGTGGCAGTTCACCTTTAGGAGCCAGGAGCGCAGCTCCGGATAGAACTGGTTGTCCCAGCTCGAGTAGAGCGAGTTCGTCACGTACAGACGACGCCCGTCCAACGAGAGCTGGATCATCTGCGGCCCGCCGTTCAGGTCGCGGCCTGCGTCGTTCGGGTTGCCCAGAAGGCCGCCTAGCCAGAGCTGCCCCGTGAGCTTCGGCTGGCGGGGGTCCGAGACGTCGTATTGGCGCAGGTCGCCATGGAGCCAGTTCGATATGTAGAGGAAGCGGTCGTCCATCGAAAGCACGATGTCGGTGATGAGGCCCGGGACCCCGCCGGGCAGCGGCCAGCCTTCGAGCTCCAGGTTCTCCACGTCCACGACGGTCTCGGCGCCCCAGCTCCCGTTGTCGCGCGAGAAGCGGATGATGTTGCTCGCGAGGGTGGCGCCGACGAAGCCCTGCTCGGCGTCGGGATCGTGCAGCCAGCGGATCTCGAGCGGCACGAGCCCCGCCTCGCCGAGATCGACGGTCTGCTCGAGGCGGCGTCCCGAGAGGCTCCAGAAGTGGAGCCGCTGTCCGTAGCGGCCAGCCCCCACGTCGTCGATGTCGAAGCCTGGCTCGTAGGCGTTCGGCTCGCCGAACTCCGAGGAGATCAGGGTGTCCTTGCGCGGCTGGTACCAGAAGTCATAGTTGAGCGGCGGTGTCTCGCCGCCGTCCTCCCAGCGCCCCTTGAGGTCGAACGTCCTCGCGTCGAGCACCGCGAAGCCGCCCGCCCCGCCGCCGTCGGCGTCGCCCAGCATGCTGAGGACAACGTTGTCGCCCGGCATGCAGTGGATCGTGTGCGGGCGTGTGTAGCCGGTCTCGCTTACCAGCTCCTCCGGTTCGATCACCTTCTCGATCTGAGGCCGGCGCGGGTCGTCGCTCACGTTGATCACATGGATGCGCGAGGAGCCGAAGCCCGGAACGATCAGGTGCGAGCGGTCTGGCCCGTGGCAGGCCGAGCTGCAGCGGTTCCAGCCGAAGTGGTGGAGCTCGTCCCCCGTATTCGGCATCGGCGTCTCGTGCACGATCCGCCCGTACTCGTCCGAGTCCGGGTTCACATCCACGACGGCAAGGAAGTCCGGCTTGTCCACGCCCGTCCCTACGTGCAGGCAGGCGACGTACAAGAGCTCCTCCGGCGGCGCCTGGAGGGCCTCCTGCGGCGAGCTATAGAAAGAGGCGGGGCTCTGCCCGGCTTGGTGGCTCACGGGTCACTCCTCTGTTCTCGTGTTGGTTGAGGCAGAGCCTAAACCTCCGCCGCCCCTGCCGGCCGAGTCGCGGGTCCGCTCATGGCTGACCGCCCTGGCAGCACTGCGCCGGACGACACCCGTGCCGTCCAGCCGGCGACGACCTCAGGCCGTCACCTCGACGTCCTTCGCGAGGTCGTTCAAGATCGCCTGCCATCGCTCCCGCAGGCGGGCGAAGTGCCCGTCGTCCAGTCCGTATGTGGTGATCGTGACGTTCACGCGTCCGGTGTCGGCGCTGTCGAGCGGCTCGCTCGAGTCGACGACCACGAGGCCCCGGCCGTAGGAGTCCGTGGTGGTGACCGACAGGTGCGGGCTCGCCCGGCGGGATTCCCCCTCGACCTCGCCGGCGACCGCGGCCAACACGGCGATGGGCTTCGCCTCGCTGGTCAGGCGAATCGTCCGGCGCCGCTTGCCCGGGTGGCGCTCCAGGTAGTCACGCAGCTGGAGCAGGAACGCGCGCCAGCCCTCCTCGATCTGGTCGTAGGCGTCGTCGAGCTCGACCTCCTCGAGCGAGCCGGGATAGACGGCGCGCACGATCGTGTGGGCGCCGTCGGCTTGGACCTCGATGGCGGACTGGTCCTCGCCCTCGAACATCAGGATGCGGCCGGGCGGCTCGTGCTTGGCGTTGGCGACGAACATCAGCTCGATCTCCTCGTCGAGACCGGCGTAGTCCCAGCCGAACCAGCGCCTGACCTGATCCGGCTCCGTGAGTGCGCGCCAGACCTCTACGTGCGGCGTACGGATTTCGACCTCAACGCGGAAGGGCTTGGCCTCCGGCATTCGTGTTCCTCCTCGCGGGTTGCGACTCCTGCAGTGTGACGCCCATCACATTTGACCGCGGCGCCGCACGAGCAGGCTCCAGCGCCGCTGCCCGAGCCGCGGCATGCCGCATCTGTGCCCCGTTGGGCTACTCGATCAGCCCGCGGATGTCCTCGGCGGTGAGGCTGGTCGCGAACAGGTCGCCGTCGTCCATGACGCCGCTGAACAGCGCGGCCTTGCGGCGCGCGAGCGCGACGACCTTCTCCTCGATCGTGTCGTGCGCGATCAGCCGGTAGACCATGACCGGGCGCGTCTGGCCGATGCGGTGGGTGCGGTCGATCGCCTGGTCCTCGGTGGCGGGGTTCCACCACGGGTCGAGCAGGAAGCAGTAGTCGGCCTCGGTGAGGTTGAGGCCGAAGCCGCCGGCCTTGAGGCTGATCAGGAACACCGGATCGTCGCCGGCCTTGAAGCGCTCGAGCACGCGCTCGCGCCGGCGCGTGCCGCCGTCGAGGTAGCAGTAGCCGATGCCTTCGCGATCCAGGCGGTCGCGGACCTTGGCGAGGAAGCCGGTGAACTGGCTGAACACGAGCGCGCGGTGGCCGCCAGCCGACCACGTCGCCGAGCTGCTCGACGAGCGCGCTGAGCTTGGCGCACGGAATCGGCGTCGTTCCGATCCTCGACGAGAGCCGGGTGGAGGCTGAGCTGGCGCAGCAGCGTGATCGAGCGCAGGATCGTGAAGCGGTTGCGATCGAAGTCGCCGAGCAGCCCGAGGACCTTCTGGCGCTCGCGCTGGAGGTAGGTGTCGTAGAGCTTGCGGTGGCGCGGGTGCAGCTCGACCTCCAGGGTCTGCTCCTGCTTGGCCGGCAGGTCGCGAGCGACGAGCTCCTTGGTGCGGCGCTTGACGAGCGGCTTGATCCGGCGGCGCAGGCGCGCGAGCCGCTCGCCGTCGCCGCCGCGCTCGATCGGCCGCGCGTACTGCTCGGCGAACCGCTTCGGGTCGGGGAACAGCCCGGGCGCGGTGATCGAGAGCAGCGACCACAGCTCCATCAGGTTGTTCTCCATCGGCGTGCCGGTGAGCGCGAGCTTGAACGGCGCCGCCAGCTCGCGCACGCACCGATAGGTCTTGGCCTGGTGGTTCTTGACGAACTGCGCCTCGTCGAGGATCACGCCGGCCCATTCCACCGACCGATAGGCGTCGGAGTCGAGCCGGAGCAGCGTGTACGTCGTCACGACGACGTCGGCGCCGGCGAGCTCGTCGATCGCCCGCCCCGACTTCGCAAGCGTGTCGGTCACGGCCTCGACTGCGAGCGCCGGGCGCGAAGCGCGCAGCCTCGCTCACCCAGCCGGGCACGACGCTCGTCGGCGCGACCACGAGGAACGGTCCGCGCACCTGGGCTGCGCTCGCGCGCGTGGCAGATCAGCGCGAGCGCCTGCAGCGTCTTGCCGAGCCCCATGTCGTCGGCGAGGATCCCGCCGAGCTCCAGGTCCCAGAGCGACGCGAGCCAGCGCGAAGCCGTCGCGCTGGTAGGGGCGCAGCTCAGCGGTCAGCGTCGCGGGCGGCTCGTACTCGGCGATCGCGTCGAGCTCGAGCAGCGCGCCGACCTGACGCTGCCACGCCTGGGCCTGCTCCGTGACGACGCCGAGCGCGGCCAGCTCGGCCCAGAGCCCGGCCTGGTAGCGGCTGATCCGCAGCGGCGCGGAGGGCGAGTCCGCCAGCGCGCGGGCCTCCTCGATCAGCTCGCGCAGCGCCTGCAGGCGCGGCTCGAGCAGCGAGAAGTGGGCGCCGTCGTCGAGCAGCAGATGCGACTCGCCGCTCGCCAGCGCCGCGAACACCTCGGCGAAGGGCAGCTCCCGACCCTCGACGCGGATCGTCACGCCGAGGTCGAACCAGTCGCGCTCGCCCGCGATGTCGGCCGTGGAGACCCCGATCTCGAGCGAGTCGCCGACATCGCGATAGTCCGGCGCCTCGCCCTCGACGTCGACCGTGACTCCCGGGAGCTCGCGCAAGCGCGGCAGCTGCTCGGTCGTGAAGCGCAGGCTCTCGAGGCCGGTCAGCGTCACGGCGGGTCCGCCGGTCGGACGCCCGCTGCCGTCCAGCACGCCGAACCGCTCCAGCCCAGTCTCCGCGAAGCCGGTGTCGGCAAGTAGGGCACGCTCGGCGTCGAGGTCTCGGAAGCCCAGGCCGCCTGCGTCGTCCGCCAGGCGCACGCGCCGCGTGCTCGGCCCGACCTCGTAGACCCACTCCCAGCCGAGCTCGACCGCATGCCCTTCGCCGTAGCGAGCGCGGAGTATGAGCGAGGGATCGGAGACCGCGGGCGGGTCGAACGATCCGTCAGACGAGACGACGGTCGCGACCCGGCGAAGCCCGGGGCAGAACTCCGCGGCGAAGCGCTCGAGGTCGCCCGCCGGGATCGCGAGCGGGCTGCCCTGGAGGACCATGCGCTGAAGCGCCGGCGGCGACGGCCGGGCCAGGCGCACGAGCAGCAGCCGCCGGCCCGAGAAGTCGGGGCCGGCGTCCTTGTCGGCGCAGACGACCCCGTGCCCGTCGGCGCCGAGAAACAGGACGGGCTCGTAGAGATCGGCGTCGTCGCCGTCGATACGCAGCAGCGGACGCGCCAACGAGTGCGCGTCGACGCGGCGCGTCACGTCGATCGCGACCCCGCCGCAGCGGTAGGGCGCAAGCTCCCCCAGCTCCTTGCCGGCGTGGATGAGCGGCAGCGCGACGCGGGCCGCCTCGTCCAGCAGGGACCACAGCTGCGCGCTGCAGTCGCTCAGGTCGAGCGTCTTGTCGGCGCCGTAGTGGTAGTAGTAGCCAGCCCGGCCTTGCCGAGCGCGCTGGACGGCGTGCAGCTCGCGGACGAGCGCCAGGTGATCGGGGCGGTGCTCGCCGCCATGCCCGTACGGCGAGTCCAGCCCGCTCCACGTCAGCGAGCCGTTTACCCAGCCGCCGCGCGCCCCGGGCCGCTTCAGGCGCGCCATCAGCCGCGGCGCGCCGCCGCCCGCGAGGCCGCTCGTGCGCAGCGACAGCTCGATCGCGAGCGGATTGCCGACCGCGTGCGGCGCGGGCGCCCCGATCAGGGCGCGCAGCGGCTGCTCCCACGGCGGCGGCTCCGCTCGAGCGGCGACGTGGCTCGCGGGCCGCGAGCGGCGCTCCGTCGTGCCGCTGTCCGCGCCGGCGATCACGATCGCCGCCACGTGCTTGCAGTTGTAGCCGACCGGGCAGCTGCACTCGCCGTCCTCGAACTCGAGTGCCCCGTCGCCACCGTCGACGAAGAGCGCCTGAGTGTCGTAGAGCGCACCTTGGCCGACCACGGCGCCGGTGAGCGTCTGGCCGTCGGGGTCCCAGTCGAGCTCGAGCACTCGGCCGCGGCGCGCGTAGGCGCGGCCGCGATCGAACGCCTGCGGCCCGACCGCCGCCTCGACCTCGGACAGCTCGAAATCGCAGCGCTCGGTGGTCGTAGTCGGCACGGCCGAAACGTAGCCGCGGTGCCGGACTGCACGGTCGCGTGCCCGGCCCAACCTGGCGGCTGCCGGCGCAGTAGCGTCCGGCTCGATCCGGCTAATGGCGAGCGACAGCGACAAGCGCCTCGAGCGGAGGGTCATCGAGGCGGCCGAGACGGCGCTCGCGGCGCGCGGGTACACCACCGCGATCGATGTGCTGGCGGGCTTGGGCTGGCTACCGTCCTCGAGCGAGCGCTCCTGGCGCCAGGGCCGGATCCCCTACCTCGAGCGCGTGGTCACGGTGAACCTGAGCAAGGTCTCCAGCGCGATGCGCCACTTCCAGCGCTGGGCGACGAACCGGGGTCTGAGGCCGAGCGAGACCGCGTACGTCGCGCGCACGGGCGACCGGCGCCCGCTGCGCTTCAGCAAGTCCGGGAAGCCGTCCATTGAGCTCGCCTACCGCACGCACTTCGTCTCCCCGACTCTCTCGGACCGCAAGCGCGAGCGACTGGCGGAGCGTCAGAGCCGGCCGCCCGACCTGGTGGTCGTCTCGCCACTGCGCGACTGGATCTGCAGCGCCTGCGGCGGCACGGGCGACCTGCTGATCATGGACGAGCCCGGCCCGCTGTGCCTCGCATGCGCCGAGATGGACCACCTCGTCTACTTGCCCGCCGGCGATGCGGCGCTCACCCGGCGCGCGAAGGCGGCGAGCCGGCTCTCGGCCGTGCTGGTGCGCTTCAGCCGCGCCCGCAAGCGCTACGAGCGCCAAGGCATCCTCGTCGAGGAGGACGCGCTCGCCGCCTCCGAGCAGCAGTGCCTCGCCGACGAGGAGGCTCGCGCCCGCCGCCGCGCGCGCGATGCCGAGCGCCGCGCTCGCGCCGACGTCGAGCTGCGGACCCGTTTCGCCGCCGATATCGCGCGCCTGTTCCCCGGCTGCCCGGCGGAGCGCGCCGACGCCATCGCCCGCCATGCGGCCGTGCGCGGGAGCGGCCGGATAGGACGCAGCGCTGCCGGGCGCGCTCTCCATCCAAGCGCCATCGAACTCGCGGTGATCGCCTCGGTCCGCCACGAGGACACCGCCTACGACGACCTCCTCATGAGCGGCGTCGATCGCGCCGACGCGCGCAGGCGTGTGAGCCGCGAGGTCGATGCCGTACTCGGACGCTGGCGCCCCGCATGAGCGCTTGCAGTCGCTCGCTTCAGCCAGCGAAGAAGCGGGATCGAGGCCGACGTCGAGCGTGGATCCACTGGCACGCTCATGCACTCGAGCGAGGCTACGGCGGCCGCGGCTGTTCGACCCGCACCCTCTCAGGGACCGCGAGTCGCGACGCCGCCCTGCGGCGCTCGTCGGACCGGCGGCTGGCCGGGGCGAACGCGCTCCAGGCGAACCAGCGCCCGAAGGCGCGCTGGAGCACCCTCGGGCCGCTCAGCGTCAGCTTGCGCGCCCGCATCGCGCCGCCCAGGTCGGCGCGCCCCAGATAGACGCGGTAGAGGGTGGCGGTGTCGACCCTGACCTCGAGGTCGACGTCGAACCCGGGGTGCTGGAGACAGACCGAGACCTCGGAGGGCTCGAGCACCATCCAGTAGCGCTTCGCCGGGTTGCGGAAGTCGAACTGGACGACGGTGCGATCCGGGGGGAGCTGCTCGCGATCGACGTGTCGGGCCATCCAGACGATCAGGAGGTCGGGGTCGAGCTCGTCGGGGCGGGGATCGGTGAACGACCAGGTAACCCCCCATTCCCCCATCGCCTGCACGACCGCCTCCAGATCGCGGCCGGCGAGCGTCAGACGATATTCGAGCGTCCTGCCCTTGGGACCGGTGCGCCGCTCGATGATCTCGGCCCGCTCGAGCGAGCGCAGGCGGTCCGTGAGGACCGAGCGCGAGATCCCCGGCAGGCCACGCTGAAGCTCGTTGAACCCGCTCGCGCCGCCGAGCATCTCACGCACGATCAGGAGCGTCCAGCGGTCGCCGAGGACCTCGCTCGCCTTAGCGATCGGACAGTACTGCGCGTAGCTCCGCATGGCCTACAAGGAATGCTAGCCGCGGATTGGCATTAGGTTCTGAATTCGAACCGCTTGGTTCGAAATTCGGTCTAGTCGGGTCGCGACGCATCCGCGACCGTGGTCGCATGGCTACCGAAACGGCAACGGTGGCGACGGCCGCCGACGACGAGCGTCTACGCAACTCGGTCCACGGCCCGGTGATCGGCCCCGACGACGAAGGCTACGACGAGGCCCGGTCGATCTGGAACGGCGCGATCGACCGCCGCCCAGCCTGCATCGCCCGCTGCACCGGCGTCGCCGACGTCGTCGCCGCCGTCGGCTTCGCACGCGAACGCGATCTGCTGGTTGGCGTGCGCTCCGGTGGCCACGGCGTCGGCGGCCACGCGCTCTGTGACGGCGGGCTCGTGATCGACCTCTCGCCGATGAAGGGAATCCGAGTCGATCCGGCGACGCGCACCGCGCGCGCTGAGGCCGGCGTGCTCTGGGGCGAGCTCGACCGCGAGACGCAGCTCTTCGGGCTGGCGACGGTCGGCGGGATCGTCACCCACACGGGGATCGCGGGCCTGACGCTCGGCGGGGGGATCGGTTGGCTGATGCGAAAGCACGGCGCCACGGTCGACAACCTCCTCTCCGCGGACGTGGTGACCGCGCAGGGCGAGATAGTCACCGCGAGCGAGGAGGAAAACCCCGATCTGTTCTGGGCGATCCGCGGCGGCGGCGGCAACTTCGGCATCGTCACTTCGTTCGAGTACCGACTACACCCCGTCGGCCCGATCGTCCTCGCGGGACCGGTCTTCCACCCCCTGGAGGACGCGCGGGAGGTCCTGCGCTTCTACCGCGGGTTCATTGCCGCGGCCCCGGACGAGCTGACCACGATCTTCGAGCTGTCGGTGGCGCCGCCGCTCCCCTTCCTGCCGGAGGAGGTGCACGGCAAGCCGATCGTGATGGTGGGCGCCTGTTACGCGGGATCTCCGGACGAGGGCGCCGAAGTCGTCCGCCCGCTCAAGCGGTTCGGCCGCCCGATCGCCGACCTGCTCGAGCCGAAGCCCTACACGGCCTTGCAGTCGATGTTCGACCCCTTGGTGCCGCACGGCTGGCACCGCTACTGGAAGTCGGTCGAGCTGCCGCCGCTTACCGATGATGCGATCGAGACGCTCGTCGAGCACGCACCACCGCCCACCTCGCCCAAGTCCTACTGCATCGTCTTTCAGCTCGGCGGGGCGCTCGCCCGCGTGGGTGACGACGAGACGGCCTTCAGCCAGCGCGATGCCGCCCACAACGTCAACATCAACGCCGTCTGGACCGAGGAGGATCCGGACGCCGAACGACATATCGCCTGGGCGCGGGACTTCTTCGACGCGCTGCAACCGCACGCCGGCGGGCGCGTGTACCTGAACTTCCTCGGCGAAGAAGGCGGCAACCGGGTGCGCCAGGCCTATGGCGCGCGAAACTACGCGCGGCTGGTCGAGCTCAAGCGCGCCTACGACCCGACCAACTTCTTCAGGCTCAACCAGAACATCGAGCCCTTAATGTCCGAGGGCCTGCACACATAGCGGCGGCGATGCCACCGAAGCCGGCGGCGGCCGAGTCAACGGCTTTCGGTGCTGTGCGTGAAATGACGTGGCGTATGCTGCGCCGTCTGCGATGGCGCTTATCAAGACGGAGGTCACCCAAGCGGTCGTCGACTATCTGGCCCGCCACGCTCCGCAGGACCCCGTGCTCGAGCGCGTGGCCCGCGAAACCGCGGAGATGCCGCGCGCCGAGATGGCGACCACGCCCGACGAGGCGGCGCTCCTCACCATGCTGGCCCGGTTGATCGGCAGCCGGCATGCGCTTGAAGTCGGCACCCTTCACGGGCTACGGGGCGATCTCGATTGCGCGTCGGCTCGCCGAGGGTGGCCGGGTCACCCGCCTCGCGGCCGGCGGGGGGAGAGATCAGCGCCGCTCACACCACCCAATCTGCCAGAGGGGCCCCTGACCCCCACCCCTCGGTTGACAATCCACCGTCCTTCATAGAGACGATCTCCGACAGCGCGCCGTGCATGAGTTGGTTCACGCCTGCTCCGGTTAGCAATGCAGGAGACAACAGCTCGGCATCCCGGACAGCCGGAAGTCGTCCGGAGCGCGCACGAGATCAGCGGCGACACTGGCTTCCGCTCGCCGAGGCAAAGGAGGCGCCCGCCTCGTCCTGTCTTCCGCGCGTTGCAGGTCCGGCGCGACCGGCGGCGCGAGACGCGCACCGCGCGGAAAGCCGGACTGATCTCGGCGCGGACCTTCCGGTGCAAGGCTTCGGCTCCGGAACGGAAGGGGCTATCCGGTTAGCTGCCCCCGGCTATGGCCGGGGAGCGGCGGGGTTGGCTGCGGCCTGCGTCAGCGACGTGGTGAAGAAGCGCTGCACCGTGTCGAGTGGCTGGGTGCTTTGGTTTGCTCGGCTCAAGATCAGGGCGCCCTCGAGAGCTGCGAGGAGTACGGAGGCATCGTCCTGTGCGGTTGACTCCTGGACGCCGAATTTGACCAACGCGGCGTGTATCGAGTCACGCCACTGATCGAGGAGGGCGCGGGCCTCTTGCCGTAGCCTGTCGTCTCCGCCGGCGTCTATGACGGTCGCGGCGAGGGGACATCCCATCGTGAAGTTGCTCTCCACGAGCACGTGGCGCCAGGGCGCGAAAATTGCGTCGATCGCATCGGCCAGGGTGGCGGCGTCGCTGAGCCCTGACTCGGTGTCGTCGAGCACCTCGGCGCCGACCAGGTTGAGGGCCTCGCTGATGAGCTGCGTCTTGCCGCCCGGGAAGTAGCGCTGGAGGGACCCGCGAGGGCCGTCGGCATGGGCAACGATCTGGCGAAGGCCGACACCGTGAACACCCCGCTCGCGCACTAGCACGGCCGCGCTGCTCACGATGCGGTCACGGGCCGACTGCTGCTCGCCGCTTCCGCTCGTCCGCGACCGCTCTTGCCGGGCGTCCATGAGGACAGCGTATCCGGGCGCGATGACGGTCGTCATCGGAGTCTGATATCGTCCGCCGAACCCCGCGATGACAGTCGTCATCGGTGCTTCTCAAACCCGATCGATTCAGCACCTCAAGAGGAGCGCACCGGTGAGCGAGGAAAGCGATCCGGAGGCCACGACGATGAATGCAGCAGGGTATTCGCCGATCGCTCCGCTCTTTCGAGTCTGCGACGGGGTGCGGATTCGGTTCGCTGACAACAGAGCGGACTCGTCGGCAGTGACCGTGTTGATGTTGAGCCCGTGGCCGGAAAGCCTGTGGGCGTTCCGAAGGATCTGGGACCGAGTGTCCGGGGCGGCGCGCGTGGTCGCGATCGACCTGCCGGGCTTTGGTCACTCAGACGGTCGCCCGGAGCTGATCGCACCGGATGCGATGGGCACGTTCCTTGCACGCCTCATCGAGGAATGGGGCCTGGGCGCGCCGCACGTGGTCGGTCCGGACGTGGGCACCGCCGCCGCGTTGTTCTTGGCGGCCAACGCTCCAGACCGCGTCACGAGCTTGACCATCGGTGGAGGCGCGGTGCGTGCTCCCATCGATGCCGGCGGCGCGCTCAAGGACGTCATCGAGGCCCCGAGCCTCGACGTCGTCCGACAGCTGGATGCCCGAACCAACATCGGGTTCGCCGTCGAGCCCGCGGCCGGTGCCGAGAGCGAGCCCGACGTCCACGAGGACTACGTCAGCGCGTACGACCTCGGGCGCTTTGCCGAGTCCGCTCGCTTTGTCCGCCACTACCCCGAGCAGAACCCGGTGCTGCGCGGCCTGTTGCCCACGATCACCACGCCGGCTCAGATCATCGCCGGACGCGACGACGACTTGGTGCCGTGGTCCAACAACGAGTACCTCGCCGACCTGCTGCCCAACAGCGAGATCCACCCGCTGGATGCCGGCCACTTCGCGTGGGAGCAGGCGTCCGATGAGTACGGCCGTCTCATCGTGGAGTGGGTCACCGGCGGCTTCCAGCGGCTCGGTGGCGCGGTGACGGCCTGAGACCTCCGATGCAGGGAAGAACTGCCGTGCACCTGCCGCTCGCCAATAGCGGGACGACGAGCGCCTGCTTTACCTCGGCGAGCGGGAGCCAGCGTCGCCGCTGATCTGGTGCATCAGTGGTTCGCTCTCGCTCGCCTTCTTGGCTCACACCTGCCGCGCTCAGTGGCGCGACTTTCCCGTGACGCTCACCACCACGGCTCTTGACCGCAGCAGCTCACGGTGGTTTGCGGCCTCCGCCTGCATGGCGGCCGCGGAGGGCCACCAGGCCAACAACGCCCGGCTCCTCCATCTCCTGCACAGCACCGAATCCAGCGACCTGGGTCTTCTACATCCAGCCTCCTTCAACGTTCGTGGCACACCTTCGGACGACCTCCGACAGCGCCGATAGCTCTCGCGCAGACACCTGCTTCGCCGTGGCGGAGCAGGCGTCAGAGGAGGCCGGGGGTCGCGGTCCCCCAGCTGATGTAAATCGCTGGAGAGCTGTCAAGGGCACGGCGTAGGTTCCCCAAAGTCCTGCAAGACCGAGAAGGGAGACCTACGCCGTGGAGAAGAACGCTACCGCCGTCGGCGGAGATAGAAGACCAGATCGACCGCTGCTGGCCGTCGGGGTCGGCAGAACCCCAGGAGTCGCTTTCTGAGCTCGCGAAGCTCGGCGCCCGGCTCGATCATCCAGCGCGCGGTCGAGGACGAGTTCGACGCCTGGCTCGGGAGGGCCCGTTATAGCTCGGCCCGAGTACCAGCTCGGCCTTTGCAACTATGGGAGCGGGCTTCTCGACGCCGGCCGCCACCGTGCGCTCGACCGATCGGAAGGCAGCGGATCGATTTTGGCCAGCGCTCGTAACGCTCGGCCGGGACTCGTGGCCGGGGAGCAGGTCGCGAGGCGGTTGTGCGCGGCAGTGAAGACGGCTTCGTCGGTATAGGTCGGCCGCACGCCGTAGCACCCCTCGACCTCGTCGGCGTACGAGCCGGACTCGCCCGCCAGCCGCCGGCGTACGTACGCAGACCAACCACCTGATCGCGCAGCCAGCCGTCCTCAAGCTCATCGAGCAACAGCTCTGCGGCCGAGGCAAGCTCCTGCGGGTCGACCGGCGGCTCCGCATCGACAGCGGCCGCCAGCTCCGGTGGACCGTAGTAGGCATCGACGATCCCTTCCACGTGCCGGCCGAGCTGCAGCCCCAGCCGCAGGTAGCGCTCGCTCGCGGATCCGGTCACCGACTCGAGCCTACGGCGTTCCGACTCAGGTGACGCGCAGAGCTGCGCGGCCACAGCGGCGAAAACCTGATGTCCACATGCGCCCGTCGGAGACGACTCCTTTCCCACCGGGGCAGTCGGCCCGTCGCTGGCTGCACACGATGCCGCTCCGGACGATTCCGCGAGGCTCGGCGCGGACGCGGCTGCTGCGGAGCCCCCGTAAGAGGCGTGCGGACCGCGGGACGCGGGATGCCCCGTTGGAACGCGGTCGCGCAACTGGCCATTGCCTGCTCTGCCGTCGGCGCCTCGCTCACAAGCGCGGGGCCGGCTTCCTCGTCGAAATCCTGAGCGCCCTCTCGGCGCCTTGCAGATTGCCTCAGTGATCGGCTAGTGATCGTGTAGCTCGTGGCTGCCGTAGCGTTGGCCACGCCGACCATGGCGCTGCTTTGGGCTCTGGCGTGGAGAGACGCGGACCCCGAGTCGCCGGCAGCCGTGGTTTCGCTCGCGCACGTGGCTGCGCTCGATGGGCCTGGACGACCGTCCTGACGGACGCAGCGCTCTTGGTCGCGCTTCTCGAAGCGCTCTAAGCGACGTGGCGAACCTCGGCCATCGCAGTCGTGTGTTGCGATCGCGGCGCTGCTCGGGCTCTGGTCGGTGACAGGACAGATCGCGAAACTACCTCGAGTCCTGAGGCGACGGCTCCTCGCGGCATGCGGGCGACTTGGCGTCGATGGCGGACGTCAACGCGCCCAGGAGGCGATTGCGCGAAGCCATCGGTCTTGACAACCGCTACCCCGGGGTGGAAGCCTGCGCCGCCGACGGTAACTCGACGCCCGGGGGGCGAAGGAGGGGGAAGGTGTACCGTTCGAGCCAATCGTCGTCGTGCGGGAGGCGACAGCGGAGTGCGATTCGTGCGTGAGGCGCTGCTTGCGGCCTTCGAGATCGCGCGCCGGCGACCAGCGCCGTCGGGGCAGTCCAGCAGCAGCCCACGCGAGCTGTGGGACTCGGTGTCCGACCCGCAGCGACCCGGGCCTCCGGCGACGTCGCGACCAGGGGCCAGGCGGATGAGACGCCCCAGAGCCGTCCGTCGACCACGATCGGAGCGGCGCCGACCCACGGAGCGGCTTTCCGCTGCCCGCGCGGGGCCCCGGGTTCCGCGCTGGCGTTCGCGGACTCGATGAGCGGTGGCGAGGTCGCTCTGTTCTAGGGACGGCATCGACGATGCCGCCGCCACCATCCGGGCCGACATGACCCCGCTCGGGTTCCACGCTTCCGTGCGCTCGCCGAACGGCGCGTGGTACATCGACCCGTACTACCACCTCGACGACAGCCTGTACGTCAGTTATTACGGGCGCGATCTCGTGGAGAACCGTCACGGTCCCTTCGTCGAGCGCGAGGACGACCATGGGACGGAGGCCGCCGACCAGCTGTTCGGCCAGGACCTCGCGAGCGACGGCCCGACCGTGACGCTGCGCACCTACCGGCTGGGGATGGTCACCGATCCGGCGTACGCGAACTTCTTCGGCGGCCTTGCGAACGTCACCGCCGCCAAAGTCACGCTCGTCAATCGCGTGACGCAGATCTACGAGGACGAGGTGGCGATCCGCCTTGTCCTCATCGACGAGAACGACCTTCTGAACCTCAATACGCCGGCTGACATGGTCGGCGCCAACGGTCCGTGCGGCGCCGCGCCCTGCTACACCCCGGCGCAGGCGAGCACCTGTGGCGGGGCGACGCTGACCCGGAACCGGATCGTCATCGGCCAGATCGTCGGCGCCTCGAGCTACGACGTGGGCCACATCGCGCTGGGAGTGCCGGGAGGCGGCGTCGCCAGCCTCGGCGTCGTGGGCGGAAACGGCAAGGCGCAGGGCTGCACGGGGCTCTCGACACCGGTGGGCGACTTCTTCGCCGTGGACTATGTGTCACACGAGCTCGGCCATCAGTTCGCCGGCAACCACACGTTCAACGGCACCCAGGCGAATTGCTCGGGCGGCAACCGCAACGCAGCAAACTCGGTCGAGCCCGGCAGCGGCACATCGATCATGGCCTACGCGGGCATCTGCCAGCAGGACAATCTGCAGCCGCACAGCGACCCGTACCTCTCACAGCGAACTTTCACCGAGTACACCGCATTCATCAACGCCTCGCTGCCGTCGATCAACGAGGTCCAGACCGCGTCGCTGCGCGACTTCGGGGGCGGTAACGAGGTCCAGACGGTGGCCCTATCCGGCTTCGGCGGCACCGACTCGTTCCAGCTCCAGTGGGGTGGCACGAGCTCGGTTCCCATCGTGCGCGGGACGAACTACACGGCGGCCGGGATCCAGGCCGCGATCGAAGGCATAGCGGGCTGGCCGGCGGGCGCCACCGCGACGGTGACGAATATCGGCGGGACCGGTGGAACGCTCGCCGACGCGGGCTTCGACGTGACGTTCGGCGGCACACTCGAGGACGCAGACGTCGACCTGCTCGCCGTCGTGAACCCGGTGGGCTGCACCGCGTCGGTCTTCGAGGCGTCCGACGGCGGCCCGACGCCGGACTCGTTCACGCTGGACTACAACGGGACCGACACGCCGCCGATCGTCCAGGGGACGAACTACACGGTCGCGGGGATCCAGGAAGCGCTCCAGGGCCGGAGCGAGGCGCAGGCCGTCGCCCTCACCGGCTACGACGCCGACGGGGACTCGTTCACGCTGAACTACGACGGGACCGACACCGTTCCGATCGTCCGCGGCGCGAACAACACGGTCGCCGGCATCCAGAACGCCCTCCAAGGCGGAAACGAACAGCAGCAGGTCACGCTCACCGGCTTCGACGCGGCGTCGCAGTCCTTCCAGGTGCAGATCGGAGGGTCGAGCTCGGCCGTGCTGGGCGCGGGCGGGCTCGCGATCTCGAACGCCAACGTCGCGGCCGCCGTGAACGCGATCACCGGCTTCGCCGGCACCGTGACCTCGAGCGGGGCCGGGAACGGCGGGTTCACGCTCACGTTCGGGGGCGCGTCGGCCGGCAGCGACGTCCCGGCGATCTCGATCGTCAACTGCACCGGCGGCTGCGTCGCCACGGTCCGGGAGACGGCGAAGGGCGGCGGCCCGCCGGCAGGCTGGCCGGCCGGCGGCACGGTGGCCGTGAGCGAGTTGACCGACGCGGGCTTCACGCTCACCTTCAGCGGCGGGCACCAAGGGACTGACGTCAGCGAAGTCGCCGTGACGAACGGCACCGGAGGAGTCGTCGGCACCGTCGCCGAGACGGTGAAGGGCACCGCCGGCGTGCTCCCGCTCCGGGCGACCGGAACAGTCGCGGCCTTCGGCGGCGCCGGCGAGCTGAACGGCCTGGGCTTCCAGGTGACGTTCGGCGCCGGGCTGGGTGGCGTGGACGTCGGTCAGCTGCGCTTGACGAACCTGAGCGGCGCCTCGGGCTTCGTCGGCGAGACGGCCCAGGGCGGCCCGGTCGAGAACCAGGGCTTCACTTCCGTCGCGACGGACAACCGTGCGCCGGTCGTGACCGCCCCGGCGGCCTTCACGATCCCGGTGCGGACGCCTTTCGCGCTCACCGGGAGCGCGACGGACTCCGACGGCGACACCCTCACCTACATGTGGGAGCAGAACGACCGCGGCGGAATCTTCGGCGGCAGCACCGCCGGCACTGCACTCGTCAACAACACCAAGACGAACGGCCCGCTCTTCCGGCAGTTCGGCGTCGCCGCCGAGGTGAGCCCGGAGGACACGCTAAAGACGCCTTCGCCGGGCCTGAACGCCGCGGGCACGGACCCGACGCGCGTCTTCCCCGACATGGCTCAGATCGTCGCCAACAACACGAACGCCGCGACCGGGACCTGCCCGGCCGGGCCGCCGCCGCCCACCGCTCTCCCACCGCAGGTCCGCGACTGCTTCTCCGAGTTCCTGCCGACGTCCGACTGGGTCGGCTTCCTCGGCGATCGGACGCTCAACCTCCGGCTCACCGCCCGCGATGGGAACCCGGGCGCGGGCGGAGTCGGGTTCGCCGACACGAGGCTGACGCTCGCGCCGGCCGCCGGGCCGTTCCTGGTCACCTCGCCGAAGACGGCGGTGAACTACAGCACCGGCCCCGCCCGGACGATCACGTGGGACGTGTCCGGGACGAACGCCGCGCCGGTCAACACATCCCAGGTGAAGATCAGCCTGTCCGTTGACGGCGGCGAGACCTATCCGCGCGTCCTGGCGGCCGCGACGCCGAACGACGGCTCGCAGTCGGTGACGCTGCCGCACGTCGGCACCACCGAGGCGCGGATCAGGATCGAGGCCGTCGGCAACGTCTTCTTCGATATCTCGGACGCGGACTTCAGGATCTCGTCCGTCGAGGCGCTCCTTGACCTGCTGGAGGGATTCATCGACTCGGGCGACGTCACGGGCAACCAGACGGCCAAGAACCTGAGGGCGACGCTGGACCGCGCCGCGCGCTTCCGAGACCAGGGGAAGACGGACGCGTATCGCAGCCAGGTCCAGGCGTTCATCGACCAGGTGCTGGACAACACGCCCCGCTTCGTCACGACCGAGGCATCCCAGGCGCTCGTCGCCGAGGCCACGCTGCTCCGGGACGGCATCTGAGCGGCGCGGGAGGCGATGAGGAGCCAAGTCACGCGGGCGCGCCGTCACGCGCGATGACGCGGCCGGCCTTGAGCACGAGCTCGCGGGGCCGGCCGTGCGACCACCGGCTCTGCGGGCGTGCGGGCGTCGACCACGACGATGTCGGCCCCGGCCCGCCCTCCGTGAGCCTGTAGGCCGGGAGGCCGAGCGTGCGTGCGCCGCCGTGGGTGGCAGCCTCGAGCGCCCGCTTGTGCCGAGCATGCGTGGGCGATCGAGGAAATGCTGGTGCGTGAAATGGCGTGGCGTATGCTGCGCCGTCTGCGATGGCGCTTATCAAGACCGAGGTCACCCAAGCGGTCGTCGACTATCTGGCCCGCCACGCTCCGCAGGACGCCGTGCTCGAGCGCGTGGCCCGCGAAACCGCGGAGATGCCGCGCGCCGAGATGGCGACCACGCCCGACGAGGCGGCGCTCCTCACCATGCTGGCCCGGTTGATCGGCAGCCGGCATGCGCTTGAAGTCGGCACCTTCACGGGCTACGGGGCGATCTCGATTGCGCGTGGGCTCGGCGAGGGTGGCCGGGTCACCTGCCTGGAGCTCGACGAGGACTACGCGGCGATCGCCCGGCGCAACTTGGAGGACGCCGGCATTGCCGACCGGGTGGAGATCATCGTTGGCCCCGCCCTCGGGTCGCTGCGCGCGATGCCCGCCGAGCCGACCTTCGACTACGTCTTCCTCGATGCGGACAAGACCGGCTACCCCGACTACTACGAGGAGCTCGTCCCGCGCCTCGTGCCCGGAGGCCTGCTTCTGATCGACAATGTGCTCCTCCGGGGCGGGGTGACGGACCCGCAGGACGAGCGCGCGCGCCTCATCGACGCCTTCAACGACCGCGTGGCCGCCGACCCGCGAGTCGACAGCGTGATGGTGCTCGTGGCCGACGGGCTCACCTTCGTGCGCCGCCGCTGAAGCCGGCGGGCGATCAACCCGGGTCGATCACCACACCAGCGTCGAGGGTGTGGGCGCGGAGCGGTTGCCGGCCTGGTCCACCGCGCGGACCGCGGAGCTGAACCGTCCGCGGTAGGTGGTCCCGGAGACGGCGTAGCGGATCGTGAACAAGTCGCCCCCGACCGCCTGCAAGAGGTCATAGGCGGGCGCGGGATCGACGTTGTCGGTCGAGGGATCCCACGTCGTGATGAACTCGTAGACGTCCATGTCCTCCGTGACCAGCACGTTCTGCGGTGCCGTCGGCGCGGTCTGGTCGGAGCCCCTGGGCGCCACCGTCACGGTCACCGGACTGCTCGCCGGCGAGAGATCTCCGCTCGAGTGCATCGCCTTGACCGTGAAGACGTGGCCGCCGGGCGCCAGGCGCTGCATCGCAGAGGCCGACACCATCGCCATCGCCTCGCCGCGTCCGCCGTCGTAGACGAGGTAGCGGTATGGGTCCCTCATGTTCGACGGCCCGTTCCAGGCCAGGCTCACGCTGCCGCCCGAGGCGCTCGTCACCCGCAGGTTGGTCGGCGGCGTCCACTTCGCGGTCGTGGCCGCCATCGGCGCACTCGGCTCCGACACGTTGCCCGCCTTGTCGACCGCCACGACCGTCAGCGAGTACGTCGTGTCGGACTTCAGCCCGCCGATCTGCGTTCCGCTCGGCGACGTGGTGGCCTGCTGGCGAACGCCCTCGACACGCGCCACGTACCACTTCAGCCCGATGTTGTCCGTCGAGCCGGTGAACGAGATCGTCACGGTGTCGGGCGTCACCGCCAGCACCCGCACGTTGGACGGCGCCGTCGGCGGCTGCGTATCCGCCGCGCCGGCCACCGGCGCTCCGACGACCCCCAGCCCGGCACAGACGGCGATCACGGCGACCAGCCGAATAGCACACCGCATCTCTACGTCCCCCTTGAATCGATATACCAAGCTCCCGGCACTCCTTACGCACACGAGCGCGGAAAGGTTCGACCGTGCGGTTCTGTCGCCGGCATGACGGCCGAGCTACGCCGGCTCCTCGAGCAGGCCGGAGCGAGCCTCGAACCAACGCCGGCAATCTGAACGGCCGCGGTATCGAGCCTTAGCCTTCGCACTCCGCCCGCAGCCGGCCTATTCGCTCGGCGTCGAGCGGCCCTGTGCGCCGGCCGTCGCGGCATGCCGCCGAGCGCACACCGGCTATGTCGGCGCCGGTCGTCCGGACCGCGCTCAGGTCCTCGGCGCGCAGGGCTCCGGCGAGGGCCATCTCGAGGCCGGCGGCGTGTCCCTCGGCCACGAGCTCCGCAAGTGCCTCCGGAGTGAGCCATTCGAACAGCCCGCGGCCGTCCTTGAGCGCGGTGTCGAGCAGGCAGCCGCCGGCGCCCGCGCGGCGCGCGGCCGCGACCACGGCCCCGGGCGGCATCGACCCGCCCGGCACGCGCTCGGCGTCGGCGTAGGCGCCGGCGATCACCACCGCTTCGCCGTCCACGGCCTCGCGCACCGCGCGCAGGACAGCTACGGCCTGATCCGTGGTGGACGGCCCCCACAGCCCGACCTTCACGTACGCGGCACCCGAGCGCGCGGCGCCCAGCGCGGCGAGCGCGGCGGTGCCGGGCAGGTTGGGCAGGTCGCCGATAGCGGCGCTCACGGGGCGGGCGGGCGGCACGACCTCCCGGACGCGCTCGATCACGCCGGGGGCGGGGGCCCCCAGTGAGCCCTCGGCCGGGTTCTTGACGTCGACGATGTCCACACCGGCGTCGACGGCCACGCGCGCCTCGTGAGCGTCGGTCACGCTGAGGAGCAGCCTCATCCGACCTCCACCAACGCTCCACGATTGTCGAAGCTCACGAGCTCTACGCGCCCGCCGCAGGCGAGCTCGGCATCCATGCGGCGGGCAAGCTCCTGCCCCGCCTGCTCGTCTCCGACGATCCCGTAGACGGCGGGTCCCCACGAGCTCTGCCCGGCGCCGGCCGCCCCGTGGCGGAGCAGTGCATCGACCAAGGCGGCGGCACGCGGGTGGAACACACCGCCCTGAACCGAAGCGAATGACTCGCCCACGAGCCGCTGGACACGCGTGAGCGCGGCGCCGAATTCGGTCAGGTCGCCCTCGGCAAGCCCGGGCAGCAGCGAGGTCAGCACGACCTGCGCGGTGAGCGCTGCGCGGTCGGGGTCCGGGCGCAGCCGTGCGAACGCCTCCTCCTCTGCCTTCCCCGACAGCCCTGGCTCGGCGTTGGGGATCGCGAGCACGCAGCGCCATTCGTCGGGCATCGCGTGGCGGGCCAGCAGCGGCGCCGGCCGCTCGACGCCTGGGCGCACGCCGCCCTCCACCACCAGTCCGCCGAGGGCGAACGTCCATAGGCCGACCGCCGAGCGTGCGCCGCGCCCCGCGGCGCGAGCGATCGCCTGCGGCTCGGGTGTCTGCCCGGCCAGCGCGGCCATGGCGGCCGTGACGGCGAGCGCGAGCTTGGTGCCCGAGCCGAGGCCGACATGCGCCGGGATCGCCTCGAGCACCCGGATCCGGGCGCCGCCCGCGAACCCGAGCGCCTCCCGGCATCGCCGAGCGACGGCGAGCGCCCGCTCGGCATCCGGGCCCTCGGCGGTCACGTCGTCGTGCGAGCTCGCCTCCACCACCGCGGCAGGGCGCCTGAGTGCCACGCCCAGCCCACCGAACCGGCGAGAGCGGCCCCCGGCGACGTCCAGCATGCCCATGTGCAGGCGCGCGGGCGCCTCGACGCGGACTGACGTCATCCGGCGCCCACCGCGGCGCGCACGTGCCGCCGCACGAGCTCCATCGCCTCGCGCTCCCGCGGCCCCGCCGTCTTGTCGACGAGCACCTGGAGGCGCTCCAGCTCGGCCCGGATCTCCGCAGCCGGCAGCCAGCGCACGCGCGAGGCGATGATCGATGCCTCGAGCACCGCGTGGCGGGCCCGGTTGAAGCCGAGGAACTCGCGCCCGGCGCCACTCCCCACGACGTGCGTGGTGACCCGTGCGCGCGGCCCGCTGGCGTCGATCGCCTCGACCGTGACCTCCCGCCAAGAGCAGGCGTCCGCCAGCACGGCCCCGTCGATCGTGGCCGTGGGCCGCGTGGGCGGCTGCGGGTCGCCGAGGGCGGCCTCCGTGAACAGCAGGATGTCGTCGGTGAGGTTGACCACCGCCGCTCCCGTCGCCCGCAGGTTGCGCAGCGTGCGCGTCGAGAGGTAGGGCTTGATGACGATGGTCTCGTCTCCCCACTCGACCCCCATCGCGGCGCAGTTGACGGTTCCGTCCGGGTTGATGGTCGTGGTGACCGTCTCGATGATCGCGGCCCCGGGCAGGCGCTCGCTCATCTCCGGAAGGAATGCTCGAGGACGCCGATGTCAACGCCCCCGGCATGAAAGCTGCGACCGCTCGCCACGCTCACCAGCCGCACCTCGGCCGGGCTGAAGAGCAGCGGGTCGATCTTGTAGAAGTCCCAGTCCGCCGACTCGAGCACGTGGCCGAACGGCTCGCCGTAGTCGCTCGAGGCCGAGGACGGGAGGCGCGGCACGACCGCCTCGAGCTCCTCATCGGGCGCGTCGACGGTGAGCTCCACCTGGCCGCCGTACAGCACTGCGTCGTTCGTGCGACCGATCGCCTCCGGGTCGGTCCGGGCGACCGGCGGCAGCGGGCAGCTCCCGAAGCCGCTCACCACGCGGCGGACATCGAACTCGAGCTCGTGGAGCTTGTGCAGCGCGGTCTCGACCACGCGCGCGGCGATCTGCACGCTGCCGGCCAGGCTCGCGGTCGGTGCGAACAGCAGCGTCAGATCCGCGGCGGTCACGCCGGCTTCGTCGGCCACGTAGTCGGCGACCGGCTCCGGCGGCGGATCGCGCGTCTCGAGGCAAAGCACCGCGGTCCGCGCGCGCTCGTCGACCTCGAGGTCGTCGTAGAGGTCCTCGGCCCGGATCAGGGCGCGGCCGGGGCCGCTGGCCATCGCGAAGTAGCCGTCGCGATCGAGCCGCCAGCCCGCGTACTGGGACGCGAGACACGCCAACGCCGGCCGATCGGTGACGACCGTGAGCCCGGGGAGCCAGCGGCCCTCGAGCACGAGCGGAGCGAACGACACCGTGCCCAGGCCCGCCATGCAGATCTCCGCGAAGCGCCGTCCTGCCTCGAGGCCGCCGGGGACCGCGCTGCCGCAGTCGATCAGCCGCGTGCCGCTCGGCAGCGTGGTCACCGCCACGCGCAGGGCGTCGGCCTCGGCGGCGAGGCGGTCGGCGAGCTCCTGGGCGCGGTCGTTGAGCGAGAGCGTCACGATCGGGGCCGGAGCATAGGCCCGTCAGGCGTGGGCCCGGATCCCGGCGCGCTCACCAAGCTCGGCGCGCAGCGCGGCGGCGCGGGCCTCGAGGTCGGCGAGAACGGCCTCCGGGGACTCCTGCACCGAGACGAGGGTGCAGATCGGATGGCCGGCGGCGATCCGCTCGTGCGGGTGGGGCACGTCGCGGATGCCGCGCGCCGGCCAGCCGCGGGTGTCCCCGACGCGCACGTCCCGGGTGGCGAAGAGGATCGCCTTGCCGGCCGCCCGGCGCGGCGCGTGGGCGGGATCGACCGGCGGGAGGCGTCCGGCGCAGCCTCCAGGTGGGCGGCGAAGACGCCCACCTCGTGCGCCGCCTCGACGCATTCGAGCGACCCCGTGGGACGGGGGTTGACCTCGACGACCCAGGCGCGCTCGCCGTCCCACACGAGGTCGACGCCGAACAGCCCGCGCAGTTCGAACGCGCGGGCCAGATGCGCGCAGATCGTCCGCGCCGCGTCGGCCAGCGCGCGTCGCTGCTCCTCCCCGAGCCGCGGCGGCACGAGGTTGCCGCACCACGCGTAGCCGCGCGCGCCGAGCCCGCGGTGCCCGATCAGCTGCTCGCTCACGCCGAGCACGACGGCCGAGCGCCCGTCGGCGACGGCCGCGGCCGAGCAGGCGAGTCCCGAGATGTGCTCCTGCACCACGACGTCCCCGTCCAGCGCCCCGCCGCGCCACTCGCGGATGCCGCGTCCGCCGCCGCCGCGCACCGGCTTGCGCAGCCAGCGGCGCGAGCGGTCCGCCCGCCGCGGCGCGTCGGCGGCGCCGAACGTCGACGGGTAGGCGAGGCCGGCCGCGCGCAGCGAGGCGCCGAGTACAGCCGGGTCGCGCACCCGCTCGAGCGTCTCGGGCGGGCACCCGAGCAGCGTCCTGCCGGATGCCAGCCTGGCGACGAGCGCCGGCTGGTTCTCGAGTCCCGCGCCGTAGATCACGCTCGGCGCCGGGATCTCCTCCGCCGCGTCCACCAGCGCCGCCATCCCGCCACGTCCGCCGAGGTCGCGCAGCACGGACACGCTCGGGCAGAGCCGCTGCAGGTCGAGATCCCCGAAGCGGTCGAGCGCAACGACGTCGTGGCCGGCCCCCACTCCCAGCTCGGCGAGCATGCGCGCGCTGACGGAGACCAGCAGGATCGGCTCGAGGGGAGGGGGGCGGGTCAGAGCACGCCCTCCAGCAGCGCCACGAAGAGCACGGCGGTGACGAGATCGGCCGTGGTCCCCGGGTTGAGCGCGTTGCCGTCCTGGCGCAGCGAGGCGTCGAACTCGACCAGCGCCGTCCGGCCCCCGGCACTGCGAACGCCGCCGGCGGTGAGCACCTTCCGGGCGCCCGCCGTCACGCGACCGGCCGCGTCGGCGCCGCGCTTGCGGGCGATCAGCGTGTCCGGCACGGCGGCGAGGAGGCGCAGCGCCAGCTCGACGATGGCGTCGCGCGGGCGCAGCCCATCGCCCAGCGCATCGGCGAGGGCGGGCAGCCCGAGCTCGAAGGTCACCGCATGATCGGTGACGTACTCGCTTGCGATCGTGTCGCGCTGCGCGGCCGCCGCCATGGCCTCGCGCAGGGTCACGCGAGGCTCGTCGCGCACGTCGTGCTCGACGGGCTCGTCGAGCCCGCCGGCGCCCGCCAGGCGGATCGCCGCGTAGGCGGCGCGCGCGTCGTCGACGGTGAGCGCGCGCAGCACGTCGCCGAGGCGCTCGCGGAGCGGTCCACCCGTCAAGCGCCGCGCGCGCGAAAGCGGCGCGAGCAGCAGCGCGATGCCGAGGTTGGTGTTGGCGCCGGCGGCGCCGCGCGAGGCGCGCACAGCGGCCAGCACCGTCTCGCCGACCCCGCGCTCGCCCGCGCGGCCGAGCTCGGGACCGAGCGCGATCCCGCTGCGCAGCATGTCCTCGTAGGAGGTGTCGTCGAAGTCGTGGCTCGGCGTGATGTTGCCGGGCTTCTCGGCGCTCGCCTCCAGCACGCAGGCCAGCTGCGCGGCGTGCACGACGTCGTCGGGGCCGAGACGAGCGACGCCGCTGGAGGAGGCCGGGCTTCGGCGCGCCGTCTGCTTGACCGGCGTCTGCGGCATCGTATAGCGGAGATGTCGCAGCAGCTGGCGCAGCCGGGCGGCGGCGGCTCGACGGCGTGCGGGCCGTGGTCACGGGCGCGAGCAGCGGCATCGGCGCCGCCATCGCCGAGGCGTTCGGCGGCGCGGGCGCGACGGTGCTCGTGACGCACCGCGACAGCGCGGAGGAGGCGTCGGCGGTCGCCGAGCGGATCGCCGGGGACGGTGGCCGCGCCCTGGTCGCCCAGGCGGACCTGGGCACCCGCGGCGCCTGCGAGGCGCTGGTGGCGGAGGCCCGGGAACGGCTCGGCGGCCTCGACGTGTGGGTGAACAACGCCGGCGCGGACGTGCTCACGGGCGAGGCGGCCGACTGGGACTGGGAGCGCAAGCTCGACCTCCTGCTCGCGGTCGACCTCAAGGGGACCGTCGCGTGCTCGTACGCCGCCGGCGCCGTCATGCGCGAGCAGGCCGGCGGCGGGGCCATCCTGAACATGAGCTGGGACCACGTGACCACCGGAATGGCCGGCCAGAACCCGGAGCTGTTCAGCGCCGTCAAGGGCGGGGTGCTCGCCTACAGCAAGAGCCTGGCGCGCAGCCTGGCGCCCCGGGTCCGCGTCAACGTGCTGTGCCCGGGATGGATCGAGACCGCGTTCGCGCGGGAGGCCGACCGCGACTTCCACCGCTCGGTCGCGGAGTCCACGCCGCTCGCACGCTGGGGCCGGCCGGAGGACGTCGCCGCGGCCGCGCTCTGGCTTGCGTCGCCGGAGGCGGCGTTCGTCACCGGCCAGGCCGTCAACATCAACGGCGGCGTTGTGATGTAGTGACCCCGAAGGAGGCGATCGCAATGGAGACGACCGCAAAGCTCAAGCCCTACACCGACGAGGAGGTCGAGGCCAAGATCCAGGAGCACGGCCTCGACGGCTGGTACCTCGACGGCGACTGGCTGCGGCGCAAGTACAACACCGACGGCTGGCCGACGACGCTCATGCTCGTCAACACGATCGGCTACCTGTCCGAGGCGGCCTACCATCACCCCGACCTGGCGGTGACCTGGGGCAAGGTGTGGGTGAAGCTGCAGACGCACACGAGCGGCGGCATCACCGACAAGGACTTCGCGCTGGCGCGCCAGATCGAGGACCACGTGCTGTGGCGGCCGGACCCCGACAGCCCGCTCGAGGGGACGCCCAACAAGTTCGTCCGTAGCAAGTAGCGACACCGCCGCATCCGGACACGCCCGTGGCCGAGCGGCTCCTGTTCGTCACCGGCAAGCTCGCCGCGCCGGCGCTCCGCGACACGCTGGACCGCGCGGAGCTGCCGTTCGACTACGAGATCGCGGTCATGAAGATCACGGTCGCCGCGCTGATGACCACCGAGCTGGATCGCGCGCTTCCTCGAGCCCCCCGACGCGGTCACGAAGATCATGATCCCCGGCCTCTGCGAGGGAGAGACCGACGTGCTGGCCGAGCGCTTCGGGGTTCCCGATCGAGAAGGGCCCCGCCGACCTCAAGCGGCTGCCGGCCTGGTTCGGGCAGGCCGACGCGCGCGCCAGCTACGGGCCGCGCGACATCCGCGTGTTCGCGGAGATCAACCACGTCCCGAGGCTGAGCCGCGACCGCATCCTCGAGCTCGCGGGCTACTACCGCGACGCCGGCGCCGACGTCATCGACCTGGGCCTGTCGCTCGAGCGGCGCTGGCTCGACGAGGGTCCCGCGGTGATCGCCGAGCTGCGCGAGCGCGGCTTCGCCCTGAGCATCGACACGATGGACCGCGAGGAGATCCTGATGGCCGACGAGGCGGGCGTCGACTACGTCCTCAGCCTCAACGGGTCCAACCGCGACCTCGCCGAGCGCCTGCGCGCGACGCCCGTGCTGATCCCCGACACGCCCGAGGACCTCGACAGCCTCGAGGCGACGATCGCCCACCTCGAGGGGCTCGGCAAGCCCTACCTCGTCGACCCGATCATCGAGCCGATCGGCACCGGCTTCGCGGCCAGCCTCGGGCGCTACCTCGAGGTGCGCCGGCGCCATCCCGAGGCGGAGATGTTCATGGGGATCGGCAACCTCACCGAGCTGACCGAGGCCGACAGCACGGGGGTGACCGCGATGCTCATCGGCTTCTGCCAGGAGCTGGGCATCCGCAACGTGCTCACCACCGAGGTCATCGACTGGGCGCACGGCGCCGTCCAGGAGGCGGTGCTCGCGGCGCAGCTCATGCACTTCGCGCAGGAGCAGGGCACGCCGCCCAAGCACGTCGACGGGCGGCTGCTGACGGTGAAGGACGAGGACCTCCGCCCCTACGCGGAATCCGAGCTGCGCGAGCTGCACGCGCAGGTGACCGACCCGAACTTCCGCATCTTCGCCGACAGCGACTGGATCTACGTCTTCAACGCCGAGCTCTTCGTCAAGGGCACCGACTTCAACGAGATCTTCGACCAGCTCGGGGTCGACGAGGCGACGCACGCCTTCTACCTCGGCAAGGAGCTGATGAAGGCCACGATCGCGCGCGCCCTGCGCAAGAACTACCGCCAGGAGTCGCCCCTCGACTGGGGCTACATGACCTTCGAGGAGCCGCGCCGCAAGCGCGTAAAGCTCACGGCGGGCCGGGTGACGGCGCGGCGAAGAAAGTAGTAGCGTCCGGCCCGCCGAAAAATCGACCCCAAGAGGGAGGGCGCGTGGCGACATGCCGAAGAGCTCCTGAGCAAGCAGAATGGCGCAACGCTAGGTCGAATACTCGGGCGCGGAACCGTCGGAGAGGCGGAGGAGGGATCCGACGGCACGATGACTGCCACCGTGCGGATCCCGGAGGACGAGCTCGTGTATGAGCCCGGGGTCCTCGTCCTGCCCCATGGGGGCGTGCTCGAGCTCACGCTCATCAACGACGACAAGAACACCCACTGCGCGGTCCTGCCGAGCAATGGCGACACCCAGTTCCTCTGGCTGGTGAACCATTCGAAGGGCACGGCCACTCTCGAGCTCGACGGACCGGGGTACTACTGGTACGGCTCCACGACCGGCAACGACGAGGGGCGCGGGCCTGACCGGAGCGATCGTCGTGCAAGGGGACGTACCGGACGAGGCTCGCCTCGACCGCCCGCCCCAACCCCAACCGTAGACCGCCCGCCAGGCTCACCGTCGAAAGGAGTACTCGATGGCAACCGAGTACGTAGACGCAGGAAGTGCCATCCCCTACGCAACCCTGAGCACCTCGGTCGGCAAAGCGCCGCCGGTCGCCAAGGGCGTCACCTACGAGCGGATCCTCAACGCCCGTGATGAACCGCAGAACTGGCTGACCTATTACGGCGCCTACAACGGGCAGCGCTACAGCCCGCTCGACCAGATCAACGCGAGCAACGTCGGGCAAATCACTCCGCAGTGGGTGTTCCAGGCCGGCAATACCGGCCTGCGCTCGGGCGCGACGACCTACGCGTGGGAGGCCTCGCCGATCATCGTGGACGGGGTCATGTACGTCTCCGGCTGGGACGGCCAGCTGTGGGCCCTCGACGCGACGAACGGGCAGGAGCTGTGGCGCTACAGGCACGCGTCCCCGTTCGACGTGTCGCTGTGCTGCGGCAACGTCAACCGCGGGGTTGCCGTAGCCGAGGGCAAGGTCTTCATGACCACCCTGAACGCCCACATCATCGCGCTCGACGCCGAGACCGGCAAGAAGATCTGGGACAAGCCCTTCGGCGATGTGCGGGCCGGCGAGAGCGCCACCGTCGCTCCCCTGGTCGTGAAGGACATGGTCATCGTCGGGAGCTCCGGCGGCGAGTTCGGGGTGCGCGGCCACACCGACGCGTTCAATCGCGAGACCGGGGAGCACGTCTGGCGCTGCTACATGATCCCGAAGCCCGGGGAGCCGGGCTCCGAGACCTGGCCCGCGGACGGCGAGGCCTGGCAGCGGGGCGGCGCGAACTGCTGGATCACGCCCAGCTACGACCCGGACCTGAACCTCCTGTACTACGGGACCGGCAATCCGTGTCCCGACTTCGACGGAGGGGTCCGCGAGGGCGACAACCTCTTCACCGATTCCGGTGTCGCCGTGGACGCCGACACCGGCGAGATCAAGGCGCACTTCCAGTACACCCCGCACGACCTGTGGGACTACGACTCCGTGATGGAGCACCTCCTGTTCGACCTCGACGGGCAGAAGCTGGCCGCCCACTTCGACAAGAACGGGTTCCTCTACATCCTGGATCGCACGGATATGTCGCCGGTCCGGGTGGTGCCGTTCGTCGACCGCATCGACTGGGGCGAGGTCGACGAGAAGGGCAACGTGACGCCGAAGGTCTACCCCGACAAGGAGGGCGACCCGGTGCACTTCTGGCCGGGGCCGGCGGGCGCCAAGGAATGGACGCACGCGTGCTACAGCCCGGATACCGAGCTCCTCTACGTCCCGGTGCAGGACGTGGGCGCGACGGCCACGCGGCGGCGCAGGGAGTTCAAGGAGAGCATCCCGTACTGGGGCGCGGGCGTCGCCGTGGACGCCGACGACCAGACCGGGTACGTGAGCGCCTACGACCCGCGCACGGGCCAGGAGCGCTGGCGCTGGACCAGCCCGAAGGACCTGTGCATGTGCTCGTCGCTGCTGGCCACGGGCGGCAACCTCGTGTTCGGGGGCGAGCCCAGCGGGGAGTTCAACGCGTGGAACGCCGAGAGCGGTGACCTGCTGTGGCAGTTCCAGTGCGGCAGCGGCCACCACAGCAGCCCGTCGACCTACAGCGTCGACGGACGGCAGTACATCGTCGCGCCGAGCGGCTGGGGCGGTTGGGCCGAGGGGTTCCTGCCCAAGATGCTCGGGTCGTCCCACGGCAGCGCGCTGTTCGCGTTCGCGCTGCCCGAGTAACGGCGGCACCTGAAGATGCGGGGCCGGCCGCCGGGGCGGCCGGCCCCGACCATCTCCAGATGGCGGCCCGCGTCAGTCCTCGACCGGCGCGCCTCCGTACACGATGTAGCTGATCACCCAGTACGCGATGTAGAGGCCCAGCAGGGCGTAGCCGTGCCATCGCTTCAGCTGGCCGGTGTAGAGGAAGCAGGCGGCGACAGCGGTGATGAAGACGAGCGCCGGCAGGTGCCACTTGAGCACGTTCGAAGCGACCGTGACGCTGCCGCCCGCGATGACGATGATGCCGAGCTTCCCCGTGACCGTGAAGACGAGGCTCCCGATGACGTTGCCGACCCCGATCTCCGGCACACCCCTGCGGATCGGCTCCACGGTCAGAAAGAGGTCTTCGATCGTCAGCACGGCGGTGATGATGGTCGCGCCGAACACGGTGCCCTCGAGGCCGTACTCCTCGAGGATGCCCTCGGTTCCGGTGCTCACGGTCGCGGCGCCGATCACGATCCCGGCGAGCGCGATGACCGCCATCCCGAGGCTTGGCCAGCCGGGGTGCTTGAGCCCCGTCCCGAACGGCATCATGGCGGCGACGGCCTCCTCCCGCTCCGGGGCCGGCGCCTGCTCCCCGGCCTCGCAGTTCCGCCACCTCGTCGAGGACCTCCAGGTTGCGGAAGGTCGGCGTCTCCCTCTTGACCTCCCGGACGGTGACGTACGCGATGAACAGCGCGAACAGGCCGACCAGCACCACACCCTCGGCGACGCTGATCGGTTCGGCCAGCGCGAAGACGAGCATTATCAGCGGCGCAGCGGCGAAGATGACGATGTAGTCGCGCGGAACGTTGAACTTGGTCGGCGTGAGGATCGCGCCGAGCGCGAGCACCACTCCGCTGAAGGCGACCGCCGTCCCCAGCACCAGGCCGAGCGCGACCCCATCGAGCTCCTCGAGCTCCAGCGCGACTCCCAGGACGATGTCGTCGAACTCGATCCCGGTGAACACGATCGCGAGCAGGAACAGGGAGATCTTGAGACCGCTCGCAGCCCCGACCAGGGAGTCGATCAGGCGCTCGGCGCTGTACACCAACACCGTCGCTCCGGAGATGAAGACGAATATCGACTCCAACCAGACGCCCCTCTCGTGCGGCCGGGCTGCTCCCTCACTCCTCCCGCGGGGGACCCTGACAGCAATCGGACCCGGCAACGGCTCGGCTCGGCAGTGTAAGTCAGTCCCGCGTCCCCTGTCGCGTGGCCACAGCGCCAGCTGGGACTGAGAGGGCGCCGAACAGCGCCGATCGTCCGTCAGCCGTCGGCCCCGTCGACCGCGCGCAGGGAGGGCCTGGCGTCCGACGCGGACTCGTCGAGCTCCGCGGACAGGGCTTCGCTCTCGAAACGGGCGAGCGCCTCCTCGCATGACGCGACGGCCGCGGCGGCCTCCTCACCCCCGGGCGCGTCGAAGTAGTCGCGCGCGCGGATCGCGGCGAGCCACTTCTGGTGGCGGGCAAGGTCGACATCGGACTCCTCGAGCTCGGTGTACGTCGCCCGGCCGCGGCGGCGCTCGTGCTCGAGCTCCTCGTGGAACTGCCGCGTGCGCTCGACCAGCTCGCGGTACTCATCGGCCCGCTCGCGCTGCATCGCGTCGATGACCGCGGCCTCCTGCCTTGCGTCTGTCAGCTGGATGCGAAGCATCTCGCCGCGGCCGCCCTCCGCGCGCAGGCGCGTCACGAGCCGCGTCGTGGCCCGCGTGGTCTTCGGCGTCGCCGGGAGCACGCACACCGATTGCTGCAGGTAGTGGGCGCCGAGGCGGCGCAGGTTGCGCCAGGCGTAGACGCGGAGCGTCGACGAGCCGCCGCCCGGCGTGGAGACCGTGATCAGCAACCAGTCACGTGCCACGTAGGACCATGATTCCAGACGCGCAGTTCCGGGTTGCGCGGTCGACGTATCATTCGTTTCATGGCGAGCGCAACGCCGGCGTCGCGTCCCGCCGATGGGGCGCCGGCCGTCCCGGTCCACGCAGAGCCGCTCGCGGCCCTGTGGGAGCGGACCGGCAGTCGCCCGGGCGGGCTGACGCCCGAGGAGGTCGAGCAGCGGCGCGGCACAGCGGCGGTGCGGACCGAGGGCAGCCAGACCATGGCGGTTCTCGGGGAGCTGGTCGAGGCGGTCGTGGAGCCCCTCCAGCTGCTGCTGGTCGCGGTCGGCGTGCTCTCGGCGATCTTCGGGGAGCTGCGCGACGCGATCGCGATCTTCGCGATAATCGCGCTCGTCAGCGCCGTCGAGGCGATCTCCGAGGTGCGGGCCAAGCGCGCGCTTCGGGCGCTGCGCGACCTCAGCGCCCCCAACGCGCTCGTCCGGCGTGCGGGCACCGTGGCCGCAATCCCGGTCGAGGCGCTCGTCATCGGCGACGTGCTGCTCGTCGAGGCCGGCAGCGTCGTGGCCGCCGACGCCCGCGTCGTCGAGGCCGACGGCCTGGCCACGGACGAGTCGCGGCTGACGGGCGAGCCTGTGGCGGCCGCCAAGGGACCCGACCCGGTCGCTGCCGACGCGCCGCTCGCCGAGCGGTCCTCGGTGCTGCACGCCGGCAGCGCCGTCGTGTCCGGAGCCGGCGAGGGTCTCGTCGTCGCAGTGGGCCCGGACACCGAGATCGGGCGTCTCGGGCGGCTCGTCGCGGAGGCCAGGGAGCCGCCCACGCCGCTTCAACGCGCGATGGCCGAGCTGGCGCGTGCGGCGCTCATCGTGGCGGTTACGGCGTGCGTGGTCGTGCCGCTCGTCGGCGTGCTCCGCGGCCAGCCCGCACGCGAGATGCTGCTCGACGGGCTGACGCTCGCGTTCGCCACGATCCCCGAGGAGCTGCCGATCCTCGTCACCGTGCTGGTGGCGATCGGCGGCCTGCGCCTGGCGCAGCAGGGCGTTCTCCTGCGGCGGCTGCGCGCCGCCGAGGCCGTCGGCGCGATGACCGTGCTGCTCGCCGACAAGACCGGGACGCTGACCGAGAACCGGCTGCTGATCGAGCGCATCGACGGCGACCGCGAGCACGTGCTGACCGTCGCCGCCGCGGCGCACGGAACGGCGGCCGCACAGGACCCGGTCGATCGCGCGCTGGTGGAGGCCGCCGGCGAGCGCGCGTCGAGCGAGCGGCCGGCGCGGAATCCGTTCGACCCGGTGCGCCGGCGCGAGAGCGCGGTGTGGTGCGAGGCCGACGGCGCGTGGGTGGCTGTGAAGGGCGCGCCGGAGGCCGTGCTCGAGGCGTGCGCGATGTCCGAGGCGGACCGGGCATCCGTGCTCGAGCGCGTCGGGCGGCTCGCGGACGACGGGCTGCGGGTCATCGCCGTGGCGGAGCGTCGCGTCGCCGCGGTTCCGGGCGGTGCCGCCGACGCCGAGACGGACCTCGCATTCGTCGGGCTGGCCGCCTTCCACGATCCGTTGCGCCCCGGGGTGGGCGATGCCGTGGCCGAGCTCGCCCATGCGGGCGTGCGGACGATCGTCGTCAGCGGCGACCACCCCGAAACGGTCGCCGCGACCGCGCGCGAGGCCGGGGTCAACGGTCCCGAGGTCATGCACGGCGGCGCACCGCTCGACGCGCTCGACGACGACGAGCTCGCCGAGCGGCTGCGCGGCGAGGCCGTCATCGCCCGTGCCACGCCCGAGGACAAGCTGCGGCTCGTCCGGGTCCTCCAGGACAGAGGAGAGGCCGTCGCCGTCACCGGCGACGGCGTCAACGACGCGCCCGCCCTCGCCGCGGCGAACGTCGGGATCGCGATGGGCGCGCGCGGGACCGATCTCGCCCGCGAGGCGTCCGATCTCGTGCTCGTCGACGACGCCTACCCGACGATCGTCGGCGCCGTCGAGGGCGGTCGCGGCCTCGCCTCCCAGCTCCGGCGCGCGGTCGCGTTCTACCTCGGCGCCAAGATCGCGCTCGTCGTGGTCATCGCCGTGCCGCTGGGGCTGGGGCTCCCCGCCCCGTTCCACCCGGTCCACATCGTCATCCTGGAGCTGTTCATGGACGTCGGCGCGTCGGTCGCCTTCGTCTCCGAGCCACCGGCGCCGGGCGCGATGGACCATCCCCCGCGCGATCCGGCGCGCCGGTTCCTCGACGACACGCAACTGTCCGCCATCGCGCTCACGGCCGTGGCGCTTACGGCGGCGGTCCTTCCGACGTTCCTCTTGGTCGACGCGCGGTTGGGGCACCGACATGGCGATCGCGGCCGCCGTGGCCGGTTGGCTCGTCGCGAACGTGGCGATCGCGTGGACGCTGCGCGCCCGGCCGGGTCTGGCCTGGCGGAGCAACGTCGCGTTCCCGGCGTGGGCGCTGATCGCCGTCGCCAGCGCGGCGATGCTGTCCCTCACCGCGGCGGGGGCCACGCTCGGCGTGGACCCGCTCACCGCCGGAGCGGCCGGTATCACCGTCGCCGTCGCGGCGGCCGGGGTCGCCCTCGCCGCCGCAGGACGCCTCGCGCTGTCGCTCTCCCGGCGTCTCTGATCGCGCTACGCCGCGCTGCAGCGCTCTACCTGAGCGCCGTGTGGCCTCACGCCGGTCCCGACTGCGTTTGCGGCGACACTTCGGGGCTGCAATCGTTCGGTACAGTACGGCGCTCTTGTACCCGAGGAGGGAGGCGGCGTATGAAGTGGATCAAGCCTGAGTTCGAGATCATCGATCTCTGCACCGAGGTCACCCTCTACCTCTACAACCGGTAGTCAAGAGCGCACAGCGGGCGCGGCCTCCTGGGCTGCGTCCCGGTGGTGCCACACGTGCGAGTTCGCATTCTGGGCTCGGCCGCCGGCGGGGGATTTCCGCAATGGAACTGCCATTGCGAGACGTGTGACGCCGCGCGCGTCGGTGAACGCGCGCGGCCTCGTACGCAGTCGTCCCTGGCGATCCGTGGTGGCGAGGGGCCGTGGTTCCTCGTAAACGCCTCACCCGACGCGCGCCAGCAGCTCGAGGCGCTCCCAGCTCGTGAGCTGAACGGCGTCCGGGTCCCGCCGGTCGCCGGCGTGCTGCTGACGGATGCGGAGATCGACCACACGGCAGGGCTGCTGCTCCTGCGGGAGTCGCAGGCGCCGGTGCGCGTATTCGGCGCCAAGGGCGTCGAACACGCGCTGAGGAGCGGCTTTCCCGTGCTGGAGATCCTTGAGCGCTACTCCGGGGCCGAGTGGCAGACGCTCGAGCCTGGGCAGGCGAGGCAGCTCGAGGGGTCGAGCCTCGAGGTCGAGCCGTTCGAGACGGGCGGCGACGCGCCGCGCTACCTGGACGGGTCGGACGTCGAGCTCCAGGCCAGCGGGTTCGTCTTCCGCGACAGCGCGAGCGGCGGCGTCGTGACCTACGTCCCCGGTCTCGCCCGGCTGGACGACGGCATGCTCAGCCCGGCTCGCCGCATCCGACGTCGTGCTCGTCGATGGAACCTTCTGGCGCAACGACGAGCTCGCCCGGCTCGGCATCTCGACGCGCAGCGCCCGCGACATGGGACACCTGCCGCTCTCGGGCCCGACGGGACGCTCGCGGCGCTCGCTCGACGAGATCGTCGGCACCCTGTCGGAGCGCTACGAGGGCGCCGATCTGCGTGACGACGTTCTGGGACTGGTCAACGGCCTGACCCAGAAAGGGCTGGTGGTCGATGCCGCAGCCTAGGCCGGCCACACTCATAGCCGAGCTGTCCTACCAGTGCCCGCTCCACTGCCCGTATTGCTCGAACCCGCTGGACATCGGCCACGACAAGTACCGCGACCAGCTCGAGACGGAGCACTGGATCCGCACCTTCCGGGAGGCGCGCGCGCTCGGCGTGCTGCAGCTCGCTCTCACGGGCGGCGAGCCGATGCTGCGCCGCGATCTGGACGAGCTCTGCTCGGGCGCGCGCGAAGCTGGGCTCTACTCGTCGCTGATCACCGCGGGGGTCCACTTCACGCGCGAGCGCGCGGAGGCGCTGAAGGCGGCCGGGCTCGACCACGTGCAGATCTCGATCCAGAGCCCCGACCCGGAGGACAACGACCGCATCGCCGGCAACAGGTCGTTCGAGAAGAAGATCGCGGCGGCGCGTGTCGTGAAGGAGCTCGACTTCCCGCTGACGATCAACTGCGTCCTGCACCGGCAGAACCTCGACCGGATCGAGGAGCTGCTCGATCTCGCGCTCGAGCTGGGGGCGCAGCGTCTCGAGCTGGCGAACACGCAGTACTACGGCTGGGCGGTCCCGAACCAGGAGGCGCTGATGCCGTCCTGGGAGCAGCTTCAGCGGGCGGAGGAGGCGGTCCAGCGCTTCCGCGAGCGAGTTGGCCCGAGCGTCGACGTCCTCTGGGTGCTTCCCGACTTCTACGAGGATCTACCCAAGCCGTGCATGGGCGGGTGGGGGCGAACGGCGATCGTGGTCGCTCCGAACGGCGAGGTGCTGCCCTGCCAGGCGGCGTCGACGATCCCGGGACTCGAGTTCGCCAACGTCCGCGAGCATCCGCTCGAGTGGATCTGGAACGAGTCCGACGCGTTCATGCGCTTCAGGGGCACGGGCTGGATGCAGGAGCCGTGCCGCACGTGTCCGCTCGGACGCCAGGAGGTGGACTTCGGCGGGTGCCGCTGCCAGGCGCTGCGGCTGACGGGCGACGCCGCCGCCACGGACCCGGTTTGCCGGTTCTCGCCGCATCACGACCGCGTCGTCTCGGCACGCGAGTCGGCTCAGACCGACGAGTTCGTCTATCGCGCGATCAAGCGGCCGGTGCGCGCCTGACGGCTCGCTCCGCCGTCCCGTGCGGCTCGATGAGCCCGACGGCGACGAGCCGATGGTGACACGCGTCCGCGATGTACTCGCGAGTCTCATCAGGGAGTACATCGCCCCAGGCCGCGGCAGCCTCGTCGGCACGCGCCAGCAGCTCGTCGAGTGAATCCCGGGAGGGCTGGGCCTCGATCAGGCAGCGCAGGCCGAAGCCGACGTGCCAGCGCTCGTCGAGCTCGACGCGCCCGACGCCCTCGCGCACCCCCGGCAGGGCGTCGTCAGCCAAATCGATGCGCAGCGCGTGATGCGCGGCGTCGAAGATGATCCCCTCGAGCACCATGTGGTAGAGCGAGACGCCCTCGCCCAGCCCGATGCGACCGGCGGCCAGCTCGGCTGCCATGGCGGGCAGCCGCTCTTCGAAGAGCTCGAGCACGGCGGCCGGGACGTGGGCCCGGGCCTCCTCGCGCCGCTCGGCGGGCGTGTCTCCGGGCAGCCCGAGCACCTCGGCGGCGATCCGGTCGAACCACAGCGCATGGCGGTCCTCGTCGCGGCGCTGCAGAAAGAAGACCCAGGCCATCAGGCTCTCGTGGGAGGCCAAGGTGGCGTTTCTGGCCACGTCTGCGAACGGCGTGATGTGCTCGGAGACCGCGTCCTCGGCCACGCGGAAGCCGGCGAAAAGAGTCATGAGACGGCGGCGACGTTCATCCGGGAGCTCCGGCCACGCGCGCGCATCCTCGGTGAGGTCGATGGTCGCCGGGTCCCACTGAAGGCGGGCGACCACCTTGGAGAAGAACTGGGGCCAGAAGGTGCGCCTCGGGAGGACGAAGTGCCCGCCCAGCGTGCTCTCCCAGAACTGCCCATCAGCCATAGGCTCGGAAGGGTATCCACCCGCCGCCCGGGTAAGCCATAGGCTCGGAAGGGTATCCACCCGCCGTTTGGGTAAACCGCTCGTGCGATGGCTGCACCGCCCACGACATCGGTGGCGCGTGACGAAGCGCGAGTGGCTCGAGGATCTCGGTCCGGAGAAGCCCTAGCGCACGGTTCACTCGCTGGGCTACGCCCGCTCGGCCGCGGCGTACGAGCACGGCCGCCCCGGCTACCCGCCGGCTGCGGTCGACTTCCTTGCCGCGAGACTTCGCCTCGGCCCGGGTCGCACGGTGGTCGACCTGGCCGCCGGGACCGGCAAACTCACGCGTCCCCTGCTCGCCACCGGCGCCGAGGTGGTCGCGGTGGAGCCGGTGGCCGAGATGCGGGCGGCGCTGCCGGCGGGTGCGCGCGCGACGGAGGGGACGGCAGAGGCGATGCCGCTGAACACCGAGAGCGCCGACGCTGTCACGGTCGCGCAAGCCTTCCACTGGTTCGACGGCGATGCGGCCCTGGCCGAGATCCATCGCGTGCTGCGCCCCGGTGGCGCACTCGCCCTGGTGTGGAACCGGCGGCGGATGGACGAACCGTTGAACCAAGCGATCGAGGAGCTGCTCTCCCCTTACCGCGGCCGCACGTCCGCATTCCACACCCGCGACTGGCGGGGCGCGTTCGAGGGCACCAAGCTCTTCGGGCCGCTCGAGGAGCGCGTATTTCCCAACGAGCAATCCCTGGACGCCGACGGACTGGTCGACCGCATCGCCTCGGTCAACTTCATCGCCGCGCTCAACGAGAACGAGCGGACGAAGGTGGTCGACGTGGCCGCGCTCTCGCCGGAGATGCAGGCGTGACGATTACCAAGACACCGAGGTGCTGGTGGCGGATCGGCTGGGGTAGAAAGGAGCACGATGGCCTACACCAGGGAGCAGATCCGGGAAGCCGTGGAGCGGGCGGGCGACGAACACTGGCAGGCGCTCATTCGACATCACGAAGATGCCTACCCCACCAGCCGCCCCACCCCGGGCGATGTCTGCCGGGCCGAGGCCGAGCGGCTCAACCAGCTCGGGCTCGGTGACGCCGAGGATCTCGAGCTGGTCGAGACCCGCGTCGAGCGCACCGATTCCACCGTTCGCATCGTGCACGTCTTCGAGTACGGACCTCAGAAGGCTCGCCTGCTGACGGAGCCGATCGACGGCTATGGAGGCGAAGCGGCGTGACGAGTGCCCCCAGCCTCGTCTGCGCCGCCGGCCCTCTGGAGGCGTCGCTCAGAATGCCGCGGCCGCGGCCTCGGCGACCGTCGTGTCCTGCTCGCCGTCGCCGCCACTGACACCGACGGCGCCGACGACCTGGCCGTCGCGCTTGAGCGGGATGCCGCCGGCGAAGATCATCACGCGGCCCTTGTTGGATTCCTGGATGCCGTAGAACTGGCCTCCGGGCTGGGAATTGGCGGCAAGGTCGGCCGTCGGCAAATCGAACGCCCGCGCCGTGAACGCCTTGTTGATCGCGATGTCCACGCTGCCGATCCACGCCCCATCCATGCGAACGTGAGAGACGAGGTTGCCGCCGGCGTCGACGACGGCGATGTTCTGCGGCTGCCCGATCTCGTGCGCGCGATCCTCACCGGCGGCCGTCACCCGTCTTGCGTCCTCGAGCGACACGGTTCCTTGCGAGGTGGTGGTGCTGCTTGCCATCGATCGTTCTCTCCTTGTCTTGTGCCAGCGCGGTCAGCGCCGGCGCCCCGTGTCCGGTGCTATACCCGAGCGGGTCGTGCGCAAGCACTCGCACCCGAGGTCGGTGTCGCGAACGGCTTCGTTCACCGGTTGCTGGGCACTTACTCCGCGTAGAGTTGCGCGATCCTGAGCCCGAGCGCCCCCGACAGCAGGATCACTGCGCCGGCTTCGGCGATCAAGGCGAGGGCGATGGCTGTGCGAAAGCCGAATTCCTGCCAGCCGAACAGCCCTTGTCCGTAGCTGACGACGAGGCTGGCAAGCGCAACAGCCGAAATCACGACCCCGGCGAGCGCGGTGAGCAGCCGCGTGCGCGGGTAAGCGAGGCCTGCGATCGCCACTAGGCAGGCGGCCGCGTTTGCCACGAACAGCGGGCCAATCCAGCGCACCGCATAGAAGTGCGCGGCGAATTGCTGGACGTGCACCGCCGCCTCGCCACGCCAGCAGCAGCGCGCCGAGCGCGTAGGCCGCGGGCACGACCGCCCGGATGACGGGCGTGCGACACCGAGGTGCAGGTGGCGGACCGGCTGGGGTAACGGCCCCAGCTCCTTTCACTCTTCACCCTGCTCGCTTCCGTACCCCTCGACCGGCTCCGTCAGCAGGCGAGCCTTCTGAGGCCCGTACTCGAAGAGGTGAACGATGCGGATGGTGGAATCGGTGCGCTCGACGCGCGTCTCGACAAGCGTGAGGTCCGCGGCGTCACCGAGCCCAAGGTCGTTGAGCCGCTCGGCCTCGGCCCGGCAGACATCGCCCGGAGTGGGGCGGCTCGCCGGATAGGCATCCTCATGGTGCCGAATCAACGCCTGCCAGTGTTCGTCGCCGGCCCGCTCCACGGCTTCCCGGACTTGCTGCCTGGTGAGTCCGGCCATGTCACTCCTTCGATCGCTCCGCAGCATGGTCCCACGACTGGCTTCTTCATCGGCCCATCGACTCGGCCCAGCGGCGCATCGCATAGCGGAACCAGTCGTCCCCGTAGGGCATGTAGATCCTGACCGGCACTCCCCGGTCGGCGAGGACCCTCGCGTCCGCGCTGCGCACGCCGAGCAGCATCTCGACGCCGATACCGGGCAGGGCACGCAAGAGCGCCTCCCGCAGGAGGGGGTCGTGGGTGGCGATGGCGACCTCTGCGCCGTTTGCATGCAGCTCGTGAGCGAGCTCGAGGAAGGCCAGATCGGTCGGTTCACCCCAGGGCCGCGCAACTCCCGGGTCCTCCACGTAGGCGCCCTTGACGAGTCGGATCGGTACCCCGCCCTCGGCGAGCGCCTGGGCATCCGCGCGGCTGCGCTCGAGGTTCGCCTGGACCGTCGCCGACACCGCGCCGCCTCGGCCGGCCACGGCCAAGACCGCCGTCAAGATGCGGTCGGCGCGGCGCTCCTGCTCTGAGCCCACCTGAACGCGTGCGCCCGTTGGAAGCGCAGAGGCGATCCGCTCGAGGCGCTGCTGCACGGCCTCCCCGGGCTGGTCGAGCCCAATGTGCGAGAGATCGATCGACAGGAACGTGTTCCCGGGAGCACGCTCGAGCGTTCGCGCGAGGGCCACGTAGTCGTCGGTGACACGGTCCGCCTCGACCGGATCGGAGACGTTCTCGCCGAAGAAGTCGATCGAGCTCGCGAGCCCCACCGTGGCGAGCCGATGCGCGCAGGCCAGGGCATCCTGCGGCCGGGTCCCGGCGACGTGGCGCCTGGCCAGCCGGTAAGCGCCCCGCTCGCCGCCGGGGAGGGCGTGCACCGCGCGCTCCCATCCCGCGCTCGTTGCGAGCGCCAACAGGACGCGCCGGGCGGTCACGGCAACGGACACCCGGTGAATGATGCCGCGGACGGCTTCGGGCTCGGCGAGGCGAGCGATCCGAGCCGGTGCTAGGGCTCCGGCCGCAAGCGAATCCCGGTCGAGTTCTGACTTCGAGGTCGACGGGAGCCGACGACGCCAGGAGCCTCGTGACCAGCCGCTCCTCAGCTCCCCTGATGGCGGGCGCGTCAGTGGAGCGAGACGGCGCGAGGCAACTGCGCTGCCGGCCGTAGACTCAGCCTGTGCGCGCGTGTCCCAGCTGTGGCGAGCAGGCGCCCGACGAAGCGAGGTTCTGTCCCGTGTGCGGAACGGCGCTCGGCACCGGTCCGACGGCTCTGGGCCTGAGGAAGATCGTCACGATCGTGCGCTCCGACCTGGTTGGCTCGACGAAGCTCGGGGAGGGGCTCAGTCCTGAGACGCTACGCCAGGTGCTGGCCCGCTACTTCGACGCCATGAGTGAGGTGCTCATGCGCCACGAGGGGGCATCCCAGAGGTTCATCGGCGATGCCGTCATGGCCGTCTTCGGCATTCCGACCGTCCACGAGGACGACGCCCTGCGCGCGGTCCGGGCCGCGAACGAGATGCGCGCGGCTCTCCGCGAGCTGAACGAGCAGCTCGACGTGCGTTGGGGTGTTCGCCTGCAGGCCAGAACGGGAGTCAACACGGGCGAGGTGATCGTCGGAGACCCTTCGCAGGGGGAGGACTTCGTGAGCGGTGAGGCCGTCAACGTCGCCACGCGGCTCGAACGGTCGGCGCCGCCGCGGGAGATCCTGATCGGCGAGCAGACGCTGGAGCTGGTCCGTGGCACGGTGTTGGTGCAGGCGGTCGAGCCGATCGAGGTCGAGGGGAAGAGGCAATCCGTGCGGGCATTCCGGCTGCTCGACGTCGCGAGCCCGGACAGGGGAATCGACCGTCGCCTCAGCTCGCCTCTGGTCGGTCGCGAGCGCGAGCTGCAGGTGCTGCGCGAAGCCTTCGACCGCACGGTCAGCGCGGGAACCTGCGAGCTGGTGACCGTCGTCGGACCGGCCGGAGTGGGCAAGACCCGGCTGGCGAGCGACTTTGTCCGATCCCTGGGCGGCACAGCCACGGCGGTGACCGGACGCTGCCTCTCATACGGGCAGGGCCTGACCTTCTGGCCACTGCGAGAGATCGTCGCGGAGCTGGCCGGGACCGAGGACGGCGACAGCCCCGACGAGGTTCTGACGGGGCTCACCCGCCTGTTGCCGGCGGACGACGACCGGGCCACGGTGGCCGAGCGCGTCGCGGCGGCGCTCGGGGTGGTGGATTCCAGCGCCTACCCGGAGGACACGTTCTGGGCGGTGCGCAAGCTGCTGGAGGCGGTCGCGAGCGAGCGCCCGCTGGTGGTCGTCCTGGAGGACGTCCAGTGGGCCGAGCCCACGTTTCTCGAGCTCATCGAGTACCTGCCGATGGCGATCGGCTCCCGCCCGGTCCTGCTCCTGGTCGTCACCCGAGCCGAGCTCTTCGACGTCAGACCAAACTTCGCCCAGGGCCTGCCCGGCGCCCGTCGAATCGACGTCCAGTCGCTGGATGAAGCCGACTGCCTGGCGCTCGTGGAGCAGCTGGTCGGTGAGGCGGGCGTCGCCAGGGACCTCTCGGATCGGGTGGCCGTGAGCGCCGAGGGGAATCCGTTGTTCGTCGAGGAGCTCGTCCGCATGCTGATCGACGAGCGCCACCTCGGGCAGGACGCGTCCGCTCTGCCCATGCCTCCCACGATCCAAGCTGTGCTGGCCGCGCGTCTCGATCGACTTGACTCCGCCGAGCTCGCGATCGTCAAGGCCGCGGCCGTCATCGGCAAGTCGTTCAGCGACGAGGCGGCGCTGGAGCTGGCCGGTCGGCGCGACCGCTCCGAGCTGGAGTCTCAGCTCGGCGCGCTGGTGCGCAAGCAGATCATCGAGCCGGACGGCGGACGCTTCGGTGGCCGCAGGACGTTCAGCTTCAAGCACATCCTCCTGCGCGACGTGGCCTACCAGGGCATCCTCAAGGCGCAGCGCGCCGATCTCCACGAGCGCTACGCGGACTGGCTGGAGCGCGAGGCGGGCGAGCGCGCTGGCGAGTACCAGGAGATCCTCGGACACCACCTCGAGCGTTCCGTCCACAACCTCTCGGAGCTGGCGCCAATCGACGAGCGACCCGAGCTGGCCACTCGCGCTGCCCGCCATCTGGGCGCGTCCGGTACCCGCGCGCTCGCGCGAGGCGACATTCGCCCGGCGGTCAGCCTGCTCGAGCGAGCCGTGTCGCTGCTTCCGGACGATGACCCCACCCGCCGCGACCTCACGCTCAAGCTGGGGATCGGCCTGGCCGAGAGCGGCGACCTGTCCCGTGCTGACGCGCTGCTCGCCGACCGGATCCGGGCTGAGCGGCGAGGGAGGGCATTCGTCGCCTTCCACGACGGCGTTGGAAGCCAGCAAGTCGTCACACTCGAGAACGAGCGCTCGCCGATCACGATCGGCCGGCGCCCGGACAACGACATCGCGCTGTCGTGGGACAGCGAGGTCTCCCGGCGGCACGCTCACCTGCTGCACACCGGGGAGGGCTGGGCGCTCGTCGACGACGAGTCCCGCAATGGGTCCTACCTGAACGGCGAGCGCGTCAGCCGGCAACGCCCGTTGCGCGACGGCGACGTGTTCCGGTTCGGCGACACCGTCGTGCTCTTCCGGGCGCCGGTGCCGGACGAGCACCGCGCACGGGAAGTGTTCCTCGAGCCCGAGCAGGTCACGTACATGGGCCAGACCTCCACGCACGCGCCGAAGCCGGACGCGGAATAGGCCACGCGACTCCGCCTCAGTCGAAGTCGAGCACGCTCACCGTGTCCGTAGGCTCGACGTGGCCGGCGGCGGCGGCGCCGCCGATCGCGTAGAGCGAATCCCCGAGCGTGGCCACGGCGACCCCGTGGCGCGGGGCGGGCAGCGCCGGGAGCTGCGACCATCGCTCCGACTCCACGTCGAAGGCCTGCACCGCGTCGGAGGGCTCGGTGACGCCCTCCCCACCAACGGCGATCACGAGGCCGTCGACGTAGGCGGCCCCGACGCTGCCGACGCTGTCGGGCATGTCGTCCAGCGTCGTCCAGCTGTCGTCCGCGGGGTCATAGCGCTCGAGCGTGGGCACGTTCTGGGCAGCCGTCAGATCGCGTCCTCCCATCGCGTACAGGTAGCGGCCGTCCGAAGCGGCGCCCAGATGCTCACGGGGCGTCGGGATGTCGGCCACGTCCGTCCAGCGCTCGCCGTCGAACACCTCCGTCTGGGGCACCAGCTTGCCGTCCGCCTGGCCGCCGACCACGACGATCTTGTCGCCCACGACCGCCGCCGCCGCGGCCGCTCGCGCGTGATTGAGGGGCGGCAGCTCCTTCCACGAGCCGCCGCGCATCATGTAGACGCGGCGGGATTGCCCAGAGGTCAGCTCGGCGCCCGGCAAGAACCCGCCGATCAGCACTGCGTCGCCGTGCCAGGTCACCGCCGACGCATGGTGCAATGGCCGGGGCAGGTCGGGTCCGGGCGTCCAGGTGTTGATCGCCCGGTCGTATGCGGCAGTTTCGGTGCCCGCGCCCCCGTCGGCGCCGATCCCGCCGAACAGCCACAGTCTGCCGCCCAGCTCTGTCGAGGCGGCGTACTCACGCCTGGACGGCGCGGCCGCGAGCGCGCGCCACGCGAGGCTCGGGGTGCCTGAGCGGCGGCCGGCTTGCCGGACAGGTCGAGCACCTCCGTCTCCTTCGTAGACCCGAGGTGGCCGGCCGCCGTCGCGCCGCCGATCGCGTAGACGGTATCGCCGACGGCAGCCACGGCGACCCCGTGCCGCGCCCGGGGCAGGACCGGCAGCCGCGACCACCTCTCGTTCCCGATGTCGTAAGCCTGGACAGCGTCCGAGGCCGCCGTCGTTCCCTCACCGCCGATCACGACCACTCGACCGCCCGCGTACGCCGCGCCCACGCCTCCGGCCGGCTGCGGCATCCCATCGAGCTCCGTCCAGCTGTCGTCCGCCGGGTCATAGCGCTCGATCGCGGTCGAGTTCTTGTCCGCCGACAGCTCGCGTCCTCCTACCGCGTACAGGTAGCGGCCGTCGGAGGCCGCGGCGAGGTGCTCGCGCGGCGTGGGTATCTCCGCCACGTCCCTCCAGCCCTCGCCGTCGAACACCTCCGTCTGGGGCACCAGCTTGCCGTCCGCTTGGCCCCCGACGACGACGATCTTGTCGCCCACGACCGCCGCGGCCGCCGCGGCGCGGGGGTGGTTCAGAGAGGGCAGCCGCTCCCAGGAGCCTCCCCGCAGGGCATACACGCGGTCCGACTGCTCGGACGTGAGCTCCTCGCCAGGTATGAAGCCGCCGATCACCACTGCCTCGCCTTCGTACGTCACGGCCGAGGCGTGATGCAGCGCAGCCGGCAGGCCCGGCCCGGTGGTCCAGCTGTCCGTCCCGGGGTCGTAGACCTTCGTGGTGGTGCTCGCGTCCCTGACCCCGATCCCGCCGATCACCATTACCGTGCCGTCCACCGCGGTGGCCGCCGCGTACTGTCGCTGAAACGGCGGGCTTGCGATCGGGCGCCACGCAAGGTCCGAGGGCAGCTTCGTCGCCACCGGCCCGGCAACTGCCGAGGGGGAGGCTTCCTCCTCATTCCCGCCATCGCCCCCGGTCAACAGGACGGCGGCCAGCACGCCCAGCATCACCACGAGGACGGCGGCGGCGACCAGCAGCCGCGACCTCGCGCGGAGCCCGCTGGGGGCAGCAGGGGCAGCCCCCGACCCGTCGTCGCCGCCGGACGGTGGTGTCGGCGGCGGCTCCGCGTCACCGCCCTCCGATGCCGAGCTCCGGCGGGGCGCCGAGACGAACACGTCATGCTCGCCGGGCGAGGGAGCGACGCCGGCCGCGCGGGTCGCGTCAACGGCATCCGGGCCGAGCGCCGCGCTCTGCTCGGCGACCGCGCGATTGACCGCGTCGGCGAGGTCGGAGGCCTTGGCGTACCGATCGTTTGGATCCTTGGCCGTCGCGCGCGACACCACGTCGTCGAAGGCCTCGACGAGCTCGGGGCGCTTCAGGCTCGGCGAGGGCGGCGGATCCTGGACGTGCGCCCACAGCTTTGCCATGTCGTTGTCCTTCGGGTACGCGACGCTCCCCGTGAGCATCTCGTAGAGCACGCAGCCGAGCGAATAGACGTCAGTGCGTCCGTCCACCGCGCCACCCTGGATCTGCTCCGGCGCGACGTAGTCCGCGGTTCCGACCCAGGCGCCGGTCTGTGTGAGGCTCCCCGGCGATCCGAGCTTCTTGGTGAGCCCGAAGTCAGTGAGGTAGATCTGCTCGTGGGGGGCCGTTCCGCTGAGCAGGATGTTGGCCGGCTTGACGTCGCGGTGCACCAGTCCGCGCTCGTGCGCCGCGTCGAGGGCCGACGCCACCGAGCGCACCACCCGCTGGACCCGGTCGAGATCGAGCTGGCCCCGGTCGATGACCTGTCGCAGGTTCGTGCCTGGCACGTAACGCATCGCCAAATAGAGGACGCCCTGGTATTCGCCGCCGCGGTGGATCGGGACGATGTTGGGATGCTCGAGCGACGCCGCCAGCCGGGCCTCCGACTTGAACCGGGTCACGGCGTCCGGGTTTTGCGTGTGCTCGGGCGCGATGATCTTCAGTGCCACCGTGCGCTCGAGCTCCGCGTCGGTCGCTTTGTAGACCAGGCCCATCCCGCCGCGGTCGAGGATGCCATCGATGCGGTAGCCGGCGAACAGCGAGCCCGGCTCTAGTCTGCCCAGACGCTCCGTGATCTCATCCACGAGGCACCGTTTCCGGCCAGTCGGATGCCACCGCAGGGTCCATCAGCGACACTAGAGCAGCGCCCAGCGTGGGAATCAAGTGGCGGTCCTGTACCACCGGCGCACCGTCCCACCGAGCCCGCGGACGTTGTGAGCGATAACGCACAGTTTGCGGGCAATTCGTCTCGCTGCCGGGACTCGCCGCGAGCATAGATCTGCTGCACGGCCCGGGGGGCGTTCCGGTCCGTCGCGATCGACAGAGGATCGGTTCTCGCCGCCGGCGGTGTCTAAACAAGTAAGGCCCAAAGGGCGTGAACAGATGACGAAGGAGAAGCCGGACTGAATCTACCCCCTGAGCGAACCGCCGCCCATTTGCGAATGAATCGGGAGAGCAAGAGATGCCAACGAGGGATGACTCGAGCAACATGGGGTTGCCGACACCGGACG
>CAVTES010000016.1:0-107284 GCA_963733885.1 uncultured Thermoleophilaceae bacterium
CGCGCTCGGGCGTGGGGAGGATCGCGTGGGCGCCCGCGAGCTTGGCGATTCGGGCAAGGATCTGCGGCCGTGCTACGCGGGCACGACCTTCCGTGGTGTCTACGTGGAGCAGCATCTGCTCGGCGGTGGCCAGCAGGACGTCGTCAGCGGAGCGGTAGAGCTCGTGGAAGACGTGAAGCCGCTTGTCATCGAACCCGAGCACCTGGGTCGTTACGTGCAGGTCCTCTCCCGCTGACGCCTCGCGCAGGTGCGACAGGTGCGTCTCCACGGTGTAGTAGCTGCCGCCCGCCGCGAGGTACGCGGAGTCGATCCCGATGTAGCGCAACAGGGCGTCGGTGGCGTCGCCGATGACCTGCAGGAACCGGCTCTCGTGCGCATGGCCGTTGTAATCGACCCACTCGGGCAGCACGCGCCCGCTGTGTAGGCGGAGTGGCCGGGAGAGGTCGTCGTCGTCGTCGGCCATGACCCTGGGGTGGCCCGTCTCGAAGAGCGACCGCTCGTAGTCGTCGAGCACCCCGCCAGCACCGACGCGGCGGGTACGCAAGCCCTGCATGACCGCGACCAAGCAGTCGTCGCGGAGCTCCTCGAGCTGGCGGATCGTTTGGTCGCCGGCCTGCGCGTCGGACTGCGCGACGATCTTGTCGAGCAGCCCGTCGGTCAGATCGGGCACGTCCATGAGCTTGGTCCACGGAAGGCGCAGGGCCGGTCCGAACTGCCCCATGAAATGGCGCATGCCGGCTTCGCCCCCCGCGATGCGATAGGTCAGGAAGGTGCCCATGAACGACCAGCGCAGGCCTGCCCCGTAGCGGATCGCGTCGTCGATCTCCTCGACGGTCGCCACGTCGTCGCTGACGAGCCACAGCGCCTCGCGCCACAACGCCTCCAGTAGGCGGTCCGCCACGAACCCCTCCACCTCCTTGCGCAGGACAAGAGGCCACATCCCCACGGAGCGGTAGGCGGCCGCGGCGCGCTCGACGGTCTCCGGCGAGGTGTGCTCGCCGCCGCACACCTCGACAAGCGGCAGCAGGTAGACCGGGTTGAACGGATGCCCGACAGCCAGGCGCTCGGGATGCTCCATGTCGGCCTGCAGGCGCGACGGGAGAAGGCCGGACGTCGACGAGGCGAACACGACGTCGGGGTCAGCCGCGCGGCTCGCGGCCGCCAGCACGGTGCGCTTGACCTCCTCGCGCTCGGGGACGCTCTCTTGGACGAAGTCGGCCCCCTCGGCGGCCTCCACGGCGCTCCCGACGAGCGTCAGCTCCCCCTCGGCCGGAAGCGGCGCGAGCGTGAGTCTGCGGTAGGCGCGGCGAGCGTTGTGCAGCATCGCGTCGAGCCTGGGAGCGGCTTCGGGGTCGGGATCGAACAGCCGAACGTTGACGCCGTTGAGTAGGAACCGCGCCGCCCAGCCGCCGCCGATCACGCCGCCGCCGAGCAGGGCAACGCTGCGCGGTCGGTGCGTGGCGCGCTCAGCCATGGCGTCGCAGCCCCAGCTTCGTCCGCACTTCGTCGGGGCCGAGGACCCTCGCGTTCATGGCCTCGAGGATCGTCACCGCCCGCTCGACGAGCTGTCCGTTGGTCGCGAGCACGCCGCGCGAGAGGTAGATGTTGTCCTCCAGCCCCACCCGCACGTTGCCGCCCGCCAGCGCCGCCATGGCGACATAGGGCAGCTGCATGCGGCCGATCGAGAACGCCGAGAAGACGCAGCCGGCCGGCAGCTGGCGCACCATGGTCAAGAGGGTTGTCGGGTCCTCCGGTGCGCCGTACGGAATGCCCATGCAGAGCTGGATCAGCACGGGATCGTCGATCAGGCCCTCGCCGATCAGCTCCTTGACCAGGACGAGGTGGCCGCTGTCGAAGACCTCCAGTTCGGGGCGGACGCCGAGCTCCTGGATCCTGCGCGCCATCGCCCGCAGAATCCCTGGTGTGTTGACGAGCACATAGTCGCCGCCAGCCGCGAAGTTCATGCTTCCGCAGTCGAGCGTGCAGATCTCCGGCCTCAGCTCCTCCACGTGGGCGAGCCGCTCGGTGGCGCCCGCCATGTCCGTCCCGTTCGGGTCGAGCGGAAGCGGCGCCTCATCGCCGCCGAGCACCAGGTCGCCGCCCATGCCCGCGCTGAGGTTGAGTACGACGTCGACGTTCGAGGAACGGATGCGCTCGACGACCTCGCCGTAGAGGGCCGCGTCGCGCGCGCCCTTGCCGGTCGCCGGGTCGCGCACGTGGATATGCACGACCGCAGCCCCGCGCTCGCCCGCCTCGATCGCGGCATCGGCGATCTGCTCCGGGGTCACCGGCACCAGCGCGCTCTTCTCCGCTGTCGCTCCGGCCCCAGTGACGGCACAGGTGATGAAGACGTCCGAGACCACGCAGGCTCCTAAACGAGTCGTGTCGTTGACAATTGTGCCTGATTGTCTTATTGTCGACAACCTGCAATTCGGCTTTTCGAATGGAAGCAGCCGCCAACATCTGGCAGCTCGGTTCCATCGACCGGGCGTCCACTACCGAGCAGGTCCTCCAGGAGCTGCGCGAGGCGATCATCGACGGGCGCATCGCGCAGGGTGAGGCGCTCCGCGAGGTCTCGCTCGCCGCGGCATTCGGAACCGGGCGCAGCGCCGTGCGCGAGGCGATCCGCCAGCTCGTGCAGGAAGGGCTGGTCGACTCCGAGCTACACCGCGGCGCTTTCGTGCGCGTGCTGTCGCTCGCGGATCGTCTCGACGTCTACGTGGCGAGGGAAGCAATCGAGACGGGAGTGGCGAAGCGGGTGGTGGAAGCATCTGAGCCGGCCGACCTGTCCGCCCTGCGACGCGCGCTGGTGGAGCTGCGAGAGAGGGCCCGTGGGCACGACCGCGTGACCGAGGACCTGATCGCCGCGGACATCCACTTTCACCAGGAGCTCGTGCGTCTCGCCGGCAGCCCTCGCCTGATACGCGCGCACGACACACTTGCGGCGGAGACGCGCATGCTGCTCCGCCACCACCCGACCTATCCCTGGTCGGACTACGTGGGCGATCACCAGCGGCTCTTCGAGGCGATCGAACGGCAGCGACGCGCGCGCGCCCGACGTAGTGGGCGAGCACCTGCGTCTGTCAGCGCGGCTGATCGCCGAGGAGCTCGCCCGCGAGGCGGCCGACGCCGCAGGCAGAGAGCATCAGCCGCACCCGGACGAGGCGGGCACGGTCACATGAGCGTCGACAACGAGCATGCGACTCGGATCGAGGACTGGGCGATCACGCGCCGCGACGCGCTCCGCGGCGCTTTGGCCGGAGGCATGCTCGTCACGGCCGGCGGCGTGCTGGCCGCCTGCGGCAGCGAGGACGTCGACGTGCCCACGAAGCGACTTCGGCGCCACCTCGCTGAAGGGCGTGCGCAGCGGCGGCTCCCTCGGGTCGGGGTGGCCGGAGGTGGGGCCGACGACAGCATCGATGCCCACATCCCCGCGACCGTCCCGGACATCTCGCGGGTGTTCCAGCTCTACGAGCCGCTGGCGGGCCGTGACACCAACTCGGAGTTCGAGCTCGTGCTCGCGGAGTCGATCGAGCCCGAGAAGGGCGCGGACACGTGGACGATCCGCCTGCAGCCCGGCATCACCTTCCATAACGGCAAGCCGGTGACCGCCGACGACGTGCTGTTCTCGCTGCGGCCGGATCATCGACCCGAAGGATCCGAAGACCGGCGCCGCCTCGATCTCCTACATGGACCTCAAGCGCTCGCGGAAGCTCGACGACCGGACGGTGCGGATCCAGCTGAAGTTCGCGAACGTCGGCTTCCCCGACGACCTCGGCCAGTACTTCAACTCGATCGTGCCCACAGACTACGACCCGGCGAAGCCGGTCGGCACCGGACCGTTCATGTACGACAGCTTCGCCCCCGGCGAGCGCAGCGTGTTCAAGAAGTACCCCGACTACTGGCGCGACGACATGCCGCGCGCGGACGAGGTCGTGATCATCGACTTCCCCGACGACACGCCGCGCGTGAACGCGCTGCTGAGCGGCCAGGTCGACGCGATCACGAACCTGCCGCCGGGGCAGATCGCGCAGGTCAAGTCCAACGACCAGTTCAAGGTGCTGATCTCGGAGACGGGCGGCTGGCAGCCATTCACGATGCGCGTCGACCAGGAGCCCTTCAAGGACGTCCGCGTGCGTCAGGCGATGCGCCTGCTGGTCGACCGCGAGCAGATGATCGAGCAGGTGCTCTCGGGACAGGGCCGCGTGGCCAACGACCTCTACTCGCCGTACGACCCGGCCTACAACAGCGACCTGCCCCAGCGCAAGCAGGATCTCGACCAGGCCAAGTCGCTGCTCAAGCAGGCGGGGCAGAGCGATCTGCGCGTCGAGCTCGTGACCTCAGCTGTCTTCCAGGGGATCGTCGAGGCGGCTCAGGTGATCGCCGAGCAGGCCAAGGGCGCGGGCGTGACGATCAACGTGCGCAAGGTCGATACCGGCACGTTCTACGGCGACAACTACCTGTCCTGGACGTTTGCCCAGGACTTCTGGGCCACCCGGTCATACCTGAGCCAGGTGGCGCAGGGCAGCCTGCCGGACTCCCCGTACAACGAGACGCACTGGGCGGACCCCGAGTTCCTCGACCTGATCGCACAGGCGCGGGCGGAGCTCGACGAGGACAAGCACATCGAGTTGCTCAAGGCGGCGCAGGAGATCGAGTACGAGCGGGGTGGCCTGATCGTCTGGTCGTTCAGCAACCAGGTCGATGCCTACAACACCACGGTCGCCGGGTTCCAGCCCGCGAAGTCGGGCTTCCCGCTGACCAACTACGGCTTCGGAAGGGTGGGTTTCGTTGACTAGGCTCATCTTGCGCCGGCTGGCTCAAGGCGTCCTCACGCTGTTTCTGATCTCGCTGATCGTCTTCGCCGCGGTGCTGGCGCTGCCAGGCGACGCGGCGACCGCGATCCTGGGCAGGGAGGCGACGCCGGAGCGAGTCGCCGCGCTGCGCGAGCAGCTCAACCTCAACGACTCGGTGGTCACCCAGTACCTCGACTGGATCGGCGGCGTGCTCACCGGCAGCTTCGGCGAGTCCGCGGCGACCCAGCAGGCGGTGAGCGAGCTGCTGTCGGACCGCGTCGCGAACACCGCCTTCCTGGTGTTCGTGGCCGCCGTGGTGGCGGTCCCGCTGTCGATCGGGATCGGCGTCTGGACGGCGATGCGCCGTGACCGCCCGGTCGACCACGTCGTCTCCACGTCGACGCTCGTGCTCGCGGCGCTGCCGGAGTTCGTGATCGGCATCGGGCTGATCCTCCTGTTCGCCACGAGCGTGTTCCATTGGTTCCCGGCGGTCTCGCTGCTCGCGCCGGACCAGCGGGCGTGGACGGAGCCGAGCGTGGTGGTGCTGCCCGCTGCCACGCTGGTGCTCGCGGTCACGCCCTACATCAGCCGCATCATGCGCGGCTCGATGATCGAGGTGCTCGAGTCGGAGTACGTGACGATGGCGCGCCTGAAGGGGCTTCCCGAGCGCACGGTGATCTGGCGCCACGCCGTTCCCAACGCGATCGTGCCCGCCATCCAGGTCACCGCGTTGCAGCTGGCGTGGATGGCCGGCGGCGTCGTGATCGTGGAGTTCGTGTTCTCGTATCCGGGCATCGGCTCGCTGTTCATCGACGCGGTGGACAACCGCGACATCCTCGTGGTGCAGGCGATCACGCTGCTGGCGGCGGCGATCTACGTGGTGCTCAACCTGCTCGCCGACCTGGCGACGATTGCCGTCACGCCACGGCTGCGGACGGAGGCGCGATGACCGAGCAGACCGTCGAGCAGGCCCTCGACCTGGTGCCCGAGGCGGGGCCGGAGGCGCCGCCGCCGCGGCTCCAGCGCTTCCAGTGGCTCGGCATCCTGCGCAATGCCTCCCGGCTCACCCGCACCCGCATCGGGCTGGGGATGGTCGGCGTCATCGTGCTGATCGCGCTGCTCGGACCGCTGTTCGCGCCCCACTCCGAGACCGAGTTCATCGCGGCGCCGAACCACGGGCCGACGAGCGACGCGATCTTCGGCGCCGACGCGCTCGGGCGCGACGTGTTCAGCCGCTTCCTCTACGGCGGCCTGTCCGTGCTGTGGATGTCCGCCGCCGCGACGCTGATCGGCGTCGTCCTCGGCACCGCGATAGGGCTCGTGGCCGCCTACTCCCGCAACTGGCTCGACGACGTGCTCATGCGGATCAACGACGTGTTCCTCGCGTTCCCGCAGATCATCTTCGTGCTGCTGGCGGTCTCGGCGATCGGCCCGAAGCTGTGGCTGATCGTGCTGACCGTCGGAATCACGCACGCGCCGCGGGTCGCGCGCGTCATGCGCGGGGCCGCCCAGCAGATCGTCGAGCGTGACTTCATCAAGGCCGAGGAGGTCGCCGGCGAGAAGCGCTCGCGGATCATCATGGAGGGGCTGTTGCCCAACGTGACCAGTCCGCTGCTCGTGGAGCTCGGGCTGCGGATGACCTTCTCGATCGGCCTGATAGCGGCGATCAGCTTCCTCGGCTTCGGCCTGCAGCCGCCCACTGCCGACTGGGGCCTCATGATCAACGAGAACCGGCTGTCGATCGCAGTCATGCCGTGGGGCGTGCTGCTCCCCGTGCTCGCGATCGCCGTCCTGACCGTCGGCACGAACCTGATCACCGACGGCATCGCCCGGGCCGCGATCGGCCTCGACAGGAGCAACGAGTAATGAGCGCCACCGAGACCGCGCACGAGCCGTCCGTCGACGTCATCGACCTGCGCATCGCGCTCACCGGCTCGGGCGTCGACGTGGTCGACGAGATCAGCGTCGAGGTTCGTCCCGGAGAGGTGCTGGGCCTCGTCGGCGAGTCCGGCTCCGGCAAGACCACCGTCGGGATGGCGCTGCTGGGGCACGTCCGGCGCGGCGGGGAAGTGGCCGGCGGCGTGATCCGCATCGACGGCCGCGACCTGAGCTCGCTGGGCGAGCGCGAGCTGCGCCACCTGCGCGGTGGCGTCGTCTCCTACATCCCCCAGGATCCGGGCACGTCGCTGAACCCGGCGCTGCGGATCTCGACGCAGCTCGAGGAGATCCTCGAGGCGCACGCGACCGAGGGCGGCGCGGAGCAGCACAAGGCGCGGGTTCGCGAGGCGCTCGAGGAGGTGGCGCTGCCGTCCGACGACGAGTTCCTGAAGAACTACCCGCACCAGCTCTCGGGCGGCCAGCAGCAGCGCGTGGCGATCGCGATGGCGTTCGCCAACCGGCCGCACGTGATCGTCTGCGACGAGCCGACCACCGGCCTGGACGTGACGACGCAGGCACGCGTGCTCGAGACCGTGCGCGACCTGTGCCAAAGCCATCGCGTGGCCGCGCTGTACGTCAGCCACGACCTGGCGGTGGTGGCCGAGCTCGCCGACCACGTGGCGGTCATGTACGGCGGGCGGATCGTCGAGAGCGGCACGCGCGACCAGCTCTTCACCGATCCGCGCCATCCCTACACGCGCAGGCTGCTGCGCGCGGTACCCGACATCGCCGGCAAGCGCACGGTGGTCGGCATCCCGGGTCACGCCGCGCTGCCCGGGCAGCCGGCCGCAGGGCTGCTACTTCCATCCGCGCTGCCAGTTCGCCCGCGACGACTGCCGCGCCGAGTTCCCGCCGGTCACCGATCTGGGCGAGGGCCACAAGGTGCGCTGCTACCACGTGGCCGACGCCATACAGCAGCCGCCGCCCGAGGGCGCCGGGCAGGCCGAGAAGCCGAGGGTGGGCGACGACGTGGTGCTCGCCATCAAGAACCTGAACGCGCACTACGGCGAGAGCCAGATCCTGTTCGACATCAACATCGACATCCACCACAACGAGTGCGTGGCGCTGGTCGGCGAGTCCGGCAGCGGCAAGACGACAACGGCGCGCTGCGTGGCCGGCCTCCACAAGAACTGGACCGGGGAGGTCAGCCTGCGCGGCACGGCGCTCGAACAGTCCGCGCGCAAGCGCTCGAACGAGGAGCGCCGGGAGATCCAGTACGTCTTCCAGAACCCGTACGCGTCGCTGAACCCGCGCACCACGATCGGTCAGACGATCGCCCGCAGGCTCAAGCTCTTCGGCCGGGGCGGAGGGCGTGAGATCGGCGCGAAGGTCGGCGAGTGCCTCGAGCGAGTGGCGCTCTCGGCCTCCGCGGCCGACCGCTTCCCCGACCAGCTCTCCGGCGGCGAGCGCCAGCGCGTGGCAATCGCCCGCGCGCTCGCCGCCGAACCCGCCATGCTGGTCTGCGACGAGGTCACGTCTGCCCTCGACGTCTCCGTGCAGGCGGCGATCATCGAGCTGCTCGGCGAGCTGCGCAACGAGATGGGGCTCAGCCTCCTGTTCATAACGCACGACCTCGCGCTCATCCGCACCATTGCCGACCGGGTGGCGGTCGTCACCGGCGGCCACGTCGTCGAATATGGGGCCTGTGAGCAGATCTTCACGAGTCCCAGCGCGGACTACACGCGCAAGCTGCTGGCGAACACACCGAGCATCGAGGTCTCCCTCGGACATCTCACCGCGCCGTCATCGTAGGCTTGACCCGGTGGCGTGAGCGCCCGGCCGAACCTCCTCCTGATCATGGTCGATCAGCTGGCCGCCTGCTGGCTTCCCGCGTACGGCCATCCCGTCGTGCAGGCCCCGAATCTCATGCGCCTGGCCCGCGACGGCGTCGTGTTCGAGAGCGCCTACTGCCCCTCCCCGCTCTGCTTGCCGTCGAGGGCGGGGTTGCTCACCGGAAAACTGCCCTCGCGCCTCGGGGTGTACGACAACGCCTCGGAGCTGCCTGCGTCGTCTCCGACGGTCGCCCATCACCTGCGCTCACATGGCTACGCCACCAGCCTGGCGGGCAAGATGCACTTCGTCGGTCCCGACCAGCTGCACGGCTTCGAGGAGCGCCTGACGACCGATGTCTACCCGGCCGACCTGATCTGGACCCCGGACTGGCGCCGTCCGGTCGGCGAGCGCCTGCCCTGGTACCACACGATGGAGAGCGTCCTGCGCCCGGGCGTGTGCGAAGCGAGCATGCAGCTCGACTACGACGCCGAGGTGACCTTCCACGCGCGGCGCCGGATCTTCGACGCAGCCCGCGAGAGCAGCCGCGACCCCTTCCTGCTCGTCGTCTCGTTCAGCCATCCGCACGACCCCTGGGAGATCCCCGGGCGCTATTGGGAGCGCTATGACCCCGACGCGGTCGCCCCGCCGAGCGTTCCCACCATCCCGGTCTCGCAGGCCGACCCCCACAGCCGCCGGTTGAGGGAGATGCTCGGTGTCGACGAGGCCGGGCTCTCGCCGGAGCAGGTCAGGACCGCCCGGCACGCCTACTTCGCCGCGATCAGCTACGTGGACGAGCGCATCGGCGAGCTGCTCGCCGCCCTGCGCGACGCCGGGCTGGACGGCGAGACGATCATCGTCTTCACCGCCGATCACGGCGAGATGCTGGGCGAGCGGGGGCTCTGGTACAAGATGTCCTTCTTCGAGCCCTCGGTGCGCGTGCCGTTGATCGTGTGCGCGCCCGGCCGGATCCCCGCACGGCGGGTGGTCGAGCCGGTGTCACTGCTCGACCTGGCCCCGACACTGCTCGATCTCGCCGCCGACCCGCGTGCCGAGGAGCTCGCGGCCGAGCTGGACGGGGCGAGCCTGGCCCCGCTTCTGGACGGTCGCGCGGCCACTCGGCCGGACGCTGTGGTCGCCGAGTACCTCGCGGAGGGGGTGACCTCGCCCGCGCTCATGATCCGTCGCGGGCCGCACAAGTTCGCGTCGTGTGATGGCGACCCCGACCAGCTCTACGACCTCGCCCACGACCCTCACGAGCTCGTCAACTTGGCTCAGAGCTCCGCGAACGCGGACCTCCGCCGCGCGTTTCGCGACGCGGCGGCCGCGCGTTGGGACTCGGCCGACCTCGAGCAGCGGGTTCTCGAGAGCCAGCGCGAGCGCCACCTGGTGCTGCAGGCGCTCGCCACCGGCCGCCGCACGTCCTGGGACTACCAGCCCCACGTCGACGCGGCTACCCGATACGTGCGCAGCGGCGCCGACATGTACGAGCTTCAGCGGCGGGCTCGCCTCGACGCCGGGAGCCCGTCGTCGCAGGCTTGACCTGGCCGATCCGCGGAGCGGGCCGCCGGCTCAAAATGCGGCGGTTCCTGCGTCTGCCGGACGGTTCGCCGGCCTCGGCGGCCCGACCCCGAGCGTGCCACCGTCGGCGAGGTCTCCGGCCGACGGTGGCACGCTCGGCGAAGTCCATCAGGTCCGGGCCTCCACAAGCGCGACTCGAGTGGCGAGTGCGGCGGAGAGGAAGACCACCGAGCCGACCTCGAAGATCGCGGCGAGGGCGATGGGGGTGCGGAAGCCGACCTCCTGCCAACCGAACAGGCCGGTCCCGTAGCTGATGACGAGGCTCAGGAGCGCGACCGCCGAGATCACGACGCCGGCCAGCGCGGCCACGGCGCGCGTCCTCGGGTAGGCGAGACCGGCGATCGTCACGAGACACGCTGCGGCGTTCGCGAGGAACAGCGGGCCGATCCAGCTCACCCCGTGGAAGAGCCAGAAGTACTGCTGGACGTGGACCGTCGCCTCGCCGACGAGCAGCAGCGCTCCCACTGCGTAGGCCGCGGGCACGGCCGCCGCACCGGCGGCCGTGCCCCTCATGAGCCACGTGGCTGAGCTAGTAGCCACTGCCGCCCCCGCCCCCGCCCGTGCTCGTGGACTGGGTCGTGATTGCGTTCCCCGCCGGGGACATCACGTACCAGGGGGCCCCGAAAGCGTCGACGGCCTGGCCGTTGGTGTCACCTGCGCTGCTGTCGTCCTGGAAGAGATAGAGCGGGTGGCCGTTGTAGGTGACCTGCGGCTTCCCGTCGGACCGCGGGGTGGTGCCGAGCATCGAGGCGTTCACGCCACTCCCGGCCTTCGGCTTGCCGCTCACGCGGACCGGGGGCCAAGCGTCGGCGCATGCGCCGGAGCACGTGCTCTTGGTGCCCGTGTCCTGCTGGAAGAGGTAGATGGTGCGGCCCTGCGAGTCGACGAGGATGTCGCCGAAGTCGCTGCTCGCGACGCCGACCGTCGCCGAGCCGCCGTTCTTGGTCTTGGGAGGCGGAGAAGACGCGGTGGCATCGCCGTTGTCGTTGTTGTCGCCACAGCCGGCGGCCACCAGCGCGACCAGCGCGACGGCCGCCAGGGCGACCAGGAGGGGGATGGATTTGGTTCGAGTCATGGCCTACATGGTGCTCGTGGGACCCGCGCTTGTCGTCGGCACCCGGGCGACTCTTTCGCCTGCGCCGGCGGGAGTGGAGCCCGGGCCCGCCTACCGCAGCCGTAGTACGCGAAAGAGCCGCCCCGGGGGTGACGACAAGAGCGCGTGCGCCACGCAACATTGGTCACCGCATGAAGCTCGAGGTCATCGACGCGCTCGGCTTCGTCTCCGATCGAATCGAGGAGCTGCCGCGGGGCGGCGTCAGGATCGGCGCCGCGGTGAGTACCAGCGAGCTGGCCGCCGATGCGCGGATCAGGGAGCGCTACCCGGTCGTCTCGCAGGCCCTGCTCTCCGGCGCCTCCGGCCAGCTGCGCATCGCCGGGACGACCGCGGGCAACCTGCTCCAGCGCACGACGGCGGTGGCCGCCAACGGCCGCGACCTCGCGATCCTCGGTGCATCCGACGCGCGCGTGGCGGCGCATCCGTCGGACCTGGCCGTCGCGTTGGCGGCGCTCGACGCCGTCGTACGCACCGCGGGACCGGACGGGGAGCGGGTCATTCCGATGACCGAGCTGCACCGGCTGCCCGACCGGGAGGCCGAGCGCGACACCGTGCTCCGGCACGGCGAGCGGATCACGGCCGTGGATCTTCCGCCGCTCGCCATCGCGGCGAACTCGCGCTACTGCATGGTGCGCGACGGGGCCTCGTCTCAACTCGCGATCGTGTCGGTGGCCGCCGCCCTCGAGGTCATGGACGGCCTGGTTCGCGACGTGCGCGTCGCGCTCGGCGGCGTGGCGCCCAAACCCTGGCGCGCCGCGAAGGTGGCCGATGGGTTGCGCGGCGCACCGGCAACCGCGGCGAGCTTCCGTCGCGCCGCGGAGGCCGAGCTCGCCCCCGCGCGGCCGCTGCGGCACAACGGCTTCAAGGTCGCGATTGCATGCAACCTCATCGTCCGCACACTGGGGCTCCTGCGATGAGCCGGCGCCCGATCTACACCGCGGAGGCACGCGTCACAGGCGGGCGGGCCGAAGGTCACGGCCGTACCTCGGACGGTGCGCTCGAGGTGGATCTCCGCTCGCCGCCGGAGATGGGTGGGAGCGGCGGCGGCACGAACCCGGAGCAGCTGTTCGCGGTCGGCTACGCCGCATGCTTCGAGAGCGCGCTTGGAAGCGCAGCGCGGCGGCGCAGGCAGGAGTTGGGCGAGGTCGCGATCGACTCGAAGGTGATGCTCGTTCCCACGGCCGACCGGGGGTTCACGATCGCCGTGGAGATGACCGTCTCCCTGCCCTCGGTCAACGATCCGGATTCGGCCGTGGAACTGGTGCGCGCGGCGCACCGGTTGTGCCCTTACTCGCGCGCGACGAGCGGCAACATCGACGTCCGGTTCACCGTGAACGGACGCGCGATCGACCAAGCGTCGATTCCGAAGCCGCGAACGGGTGAAGACGGGCTCACGCAGGCGCTCGGCGCGCTCCGCGCGCAGCAGCGCGACGGCCGGGACGAGCGCCAGGAGCACAAGCACGAACGACCACCTGAACGTGTGGGCGAAGGCGGTGGCCAGCGGATCGCTCAACCGCGCCCGCTCGGCCTCCGGCAGCCGGTCGAGCAGCCGTCCGCCGGCGCCGCCGGGAGCCGAGAGGGCTGCGGCGCCCTCGTGCTGGAGCATCACCGCAAGGAAGGCCGTGCCGATCGAGGCTCCGATCTGCCGAAGCGAGTTGAGCGCGGCGGTGGCGCGTGGCACCTGCGACGACTCCAGCAGCGCGTATGCCGCCGCGGACGAGGGCTGGATCGATGCGCCAAAGCCCAGGCCGCGCACGAACAGCACGACGCCGAGCAGGGCGTAGGGCGTGTCGTCGGTCACGAACGCGAGCGGCAGCGTCGCCAGGGCGGCCAGGCTGCAACCGGCGACCGTCACCGGTCCGCCGCCGATCCTGTCCGTCAGACGGCCGCTGATCGGCAGCATCGCAGCCGCCCCGAGGCCCTGCGGGGCGATCAGCAGGCCGGCCATCAAGGCGCTCTCGCCGCGGGCGACCTGGTAGTAGAGCGGGAGCACCAGCAACGTCCCGAACAGTGCTCCGGCGAGGAAGAACGTGGCCAGGGCGGCGGCGCGGAAGCCGCGTGAGCGGAACAGGCGCACCTCGATCAGCGGCCGCGGTACGCGCAGGCTGTGCCAGGCGAAGAGCCCCACCAGAACGAGCCCTGCGACCATCGGCCCGAAGGAAATCGGATGGTCGATCCCCCCTCGGCTCTCGGTCTCCGAGAGCCCGAAGACGACGCCGGCGAGCCCGGGGCACAGCAGCGCCGCGCCGAGCCAGTCGAACGGCCCGGAGTCCCCGCGGCCCGCGTCGACATGCAGCAGCCGGACCGCCACCAGGATCGCCACCACCGCGATGGGCACGTTGACGACGAAGATCCACTGCCAGGGCGCGTTGTCGACGATCAGGCCGCCGATGATCGGCCCGAAGATCGGCGCGAGCAGGATCGGCACGCCCATGAGCGCCAGCGCACGGCCGATGCGCCGGGGCCCGGCGCTCTGTGCGACCAGCGTGAAGCCGACCGGAATCAGCATGCCGCCTCCGACACCCTGTAGGACGCGGAAGGCGATCAACTCCTCGGCCGACGTCGCGAGCGCGCACAGCGCCGAGCCGGTGGCGAAGACGGCGATGGCGGCAATCCAGGTCCGCTTCGAGCCGAAGCGCTCGGTCACCCAGCCCGACAGCGGGATCACCGTCGCCAGCGACAGCAGGTAGCCCGTGGAGACCCACTGGATCGTGCCCAGCGGTGCATGCAGGTCGTTCGACAGCGTGTCCAGCGCGACGTTGACGATCGTCGTGTCGAGGACCGCCATGACGAGCCCGAGAATCGCGACGCCGGCCACGACGAGCGTGGCGCGGTCGAGTCCCCCCGATAGGTCCCTCATGCGTCGGGCGCCAGCATCAGGCGGGCGAGAAGCACGAGCGCGGGCACCGCTCCGACCCAGAGAAAGTAGACGAGCCAGTAGGCCATCTCCCCAATGCTCCTTGTCGGGAGCCGGTCTGTCGTCAGCTTCTGGCGGTGACTTCGAGGTACTCCCTGAGGCGTATGCCGGCTCGCGAAAGTGTCGACTCCAAGCGGACGACAAGCGCAGCCTCGGCGTCGAACATTCGCCGGTGTCAATGCTCGACTGGTTCTCGAGACGGAAGGCGGCGAAGCGGAGCCCGGTAAAGCGGGCCGACTGGATCGTCGACCAGTTCCTGGAGAGCTACGTGAACTGGCGCGAGGCATGCGAGGAGGTCCGCTCCGCGTACGAGCTGTGGCACAAGTGCACGCCGCCGCACCGCACCGTCGGGTTCAAGACATATCTGGCGGCGCTCGACCGGGAGGAGCTCGCGGCGCGCGTGCACTCACATCGAGCCCAGGAGCTTCGCGCCGGGGGGCGGTGAGGAGCAGCCGATGGCGACGGCGACTGTTGCGCGCTCGAGGCCCCGCGGATCACGTCGCCTCCAGGATGGACGGGAGCCAGAGGGAGGACATCGACCAAGATCGCCTAGGCGATCGCGAGCGCCCGATCCAGTCTTCCGGCGGTGTGTTGGAGCGTCCCGTCCCCACGCGGCCGTACCAGGCCGGTTTCGTAGGCGAGCGCGACCAGCTGCGCTCGGTCGCGCGCATTGACCTTCCGCAGCGCCCTGCTGACGTGGGTCCTCGCCGTCGCCTTGGTCACCACGAGGCACTCGGCGATCTCGTGGTTGCTCAATCCCCCGGCCACGAGCGTCACCACCTCGCGCTCCCGTGCGGTCAGCTCCTCGAGCTGCTCGGGGCTCGGGCGTCGGGGGTCGGGCTGAGAGGCGATCTCGGCGATCAGCCGGCGGGTGTCGCGCCGCGACAGGAGCGCCTCCCCACAGGCGGCCGCCCGCACTGCCTCGACGAACTCCGATGGCTGCGTGTCCTTGGCGAGGAATCCGCTGGCCCCGGCGCGAAGCGCCCCGAGCAGCTGGTCGTCGAGCTCGGTGGTGGTCAGGATCAGCACCTGGAGGTCGGAAAGCGCAGGGTCGGCGAGTATCCGCCTGGTCGCCTCGAGCCCGTCGATGCCGGGGAGTTCGAGGTCCATGAGCAGCACGTCGGGGCGGGCGCGCTTGGCCAGGGCAACGGCGCCTTCGCCGTCACCGGCCTCACCCACCACGGTGATTTCGTCCTCGTCCTCGAGCAGGGCGCGGAAGCCGGCCAGCACGAGCGCTTGACCGTCAGCGATCGCCACGCGTATCTGGCGGCGCGGCGAAAGCGAGAGCGAGGGGCGGTCGGCACCTGTGTGCCATGGGTCCTTGAGGTGAGTGCCGAGCGTTGTCGCCTGCATCGCTTGTCCCCTTCCCAACCGGAGTGAGCTGCCTGGTGCCGGGAACGATCCCGCCCCGGGTGCTTCCTGTCTGCATGGGCAGCGCCCATTTCGAGGCGTGGCCAGCAGTACTCTTCACATTCCTGCTAGCTGCAATGTGGAGCGTGCTGTTCGGTGCGATGCTGAGTCCCGAGACCTATGAGCCTGCGCTCCCTCATCGTCGACGACAACGGCCACTTTCTGGTGGCCGCTCGCAACCTGCTCCAAAGGGAGGGAATCGAGGTCGTCGGCGTCGCGGCAAACGGCGCGGAGGCCCTCGAGCTGGCCGAGGGGCTGCGCCCGGATGTCGCGCTCGTGGACATCGATCTCGGTGAGGAGAGCGGCTTCGATGTGGCGCAGCGATTGATGGAGGCAGGCGAGGGGTCGGTGGTTCTGATCTCGAGCTATGACGAGAAGGACTTTGCGGACCTGATCGCCGCCAGCCCCGCGATCGGGTTCCTCTCGAAAGAGGAGCTCTCGGCCCAGAGCCTCCGCGAGATTCTCGGAACGACCGAAGAAGAAGGCCGCGCCGATCCGGGCTGACGCCGGCGCGATCGATCAGGGCCGATCACGGAGCCGGCCGGCTAGCGAACCTCGAGATACGTGATGACGGCGAGCACCCGCCGGTGATTGTCCTCAGTGTCCGGGAGCGGCAGCTTGGAGAGGATGCTATGCACGTGCTTCTCGACGGTCCCCTCGGTGACCCAGAGCCGGCGGGCGATGCCGGCGTTCGAGCAGCCCTCGGCCATCAGGGCCAGCACTTCGCGCTCACGCGGGGTGAGCTCCTCGAGCGGGTCGTCGCGGCGGCGCGCTTCCACGAGCTCCCGCACCAGGCCGGGGTCGACCACCGAGCCGCCATGTGCAATCCGTTCGACCGTCTCGAGGAAGTCGCCCACATCCGCGATCCGGCTCTTGAGCAGGTAGCCGACTCGGTGCCCGCTGGCGAGCAGCTCCATCGCCTGGTCGACCTCCGCGTGGGCCGACAGGACGAGAATCCCCACGTGGGGGAACTCGTCCCGGATCACCCGCGCGGCCTCGAGGCCCTCCGTCTCGTGCGCCGGTGGCATCCGGATGTCGACGATCACGAGCTCGGGCTCGCGTTCGCGGACGAGAGCGAGGAGCTCCGGCGCATCGCCGGCCTGGCCAACGACCTCGAACCCCGACTGCTCGAGCAGGGTCGCGAGACCCTCTCGAAGCAGGACGTCGTCGTCCGCCAGCGCTATGCGCGGCGTGGCGTCGTCCACTCCTGCGCGTCGCTCGGACGTGAAGCAGTTGGCATCCTCATGATTATCGGCCAAGCGCCCGATCACCGCCGGAGGCTGACGTAAGGGGAGGGCTGACACGCCGCATGATCATTGCGAGCGGTCTGCTCGCGCTCGTCATCGGCGCCGGCTTCGCGGTGCTGATCGTGGCGAGCGACGATCTTCGAGAGTCGGCGCGGCTCGCGACGCACTCCCGACGAGAGCTCTCGGGGGCGGACAGGCTCGAGAAGCTCGTCATCGATCTCGAGACGGGCCAGCGCGGCTTTGTGCTCACGCGGCAGGAGCGGTTCCTCACGCCGTGGAGGGAGGCCCGGGCCGCCTTCCCCGAGCAGGCCAGAAGGCTCGTGGCCTTCGCCGACGACCCCGAGCAGGCGCGCCGGCTGCGGCGGATCACGAAGACGACCGAGGCGTATATCAGGGACTACTCGGTGCCCCTTGTGAACGCCGCGCGGCGCGGCGAGCCGTCGGCGGCCAGTGTCGCGGCGAGCGAGGAGGGGAGGCGGCGCGTCGACGCGATTCGCGCTCAGTTCGACCGCTTCACCGCGACCGAGCGCGACACCCTGACCGAGCGCCAGGAGCGTGACGAGGAAAATTCTCGGCGTGCCGTCATCGCGGGGATCGTCGGCCTCGCAGGATCGCTCCTCCTCGTCCTCCTCTTTGCGAGCTACCTGACGCGAGCGATCGTCGGCCCGGTTCGCCGCGCGGCCCTCATGGCGGGCCGGCTTGCCGGCGGCGATCTCTCGGTGCGAATGCCCGAGACCGCGACGGCCGAGGTCGGCGAGCTCGAGCGGGCGTTCAACACCATGGGCAGGTCCCTCGAGGCGAGCCGCGACGAGCAGGCGGCTCTGCGGCGGGTCGCAACGCTGGTCGCGCAGACTTCGTCGCCTTCGGACGTCTTTGAGGCTGTCACCCGCGAGATCGGCACGCTTTTCGGTGCCGACCTCGCTCGCATGGAGCGCTACGAGCCGGACGGAACGGTGACCGGCGTTGCCGCCTGGAGCAGGGACGCGGACCACCACCTGGCAGTTGGCACACGGTTTGAGATCAAGGGAGTGAGTATCGCCGCATTGGTGCGGGAGCGGGGCGCTCCGGCACGGGTGGACAGCTTCGCCCGGGCCTACGGTCCCATCGCGGAGGAGGCTCAAGAGCTGGGCATACGCTCGTCGGTCGGCTGTCCGATCGTCGTCGAGGGGCGTCTCTGGGGCGTGATCGCCGCCTCGTCGAAGCGCGAGACGCCGTTTCCTCCAGAAACGGAGGCGAAAATCGCAGAATTCACGGAGCTCGTGGCGACCGCCATCGCGAACGCCGACAGCCGCGCCGAGCTCGCGGCATCGCGTGCCCGTGTCGTTGCCGCCGCCGACGTGACCCGCCGTCGCATCGAACGCGATTTGCACGACGGGACGCAACAGCGACTCGTCTCGCTCGCACTCGAGCTCCGTTCGGCACAGGCCATGGTGCCGCCCGAGCTGACCGAGCTCAATGCGCAGCTGTCGGATACCGCAAAGGGCCTGGCCAGCGCCACCGAGGACGTGCGCGAGATGTCGCGGGGCATTCATCCGGCGATCCTGTCCCAGGGCGGTCTCGGGCCCGCGCTGAGGACGCTCGCTCGCCGCTCGACGGTCCCCGTCGAGCTTGAGCTCACCACCGACCGGCGTCTGCCGCAGCCGGTCGAGGTGGCCGCTTACTACCTCGTCTCGGAGGCGCTCACGAACGCCGCCAAGCACGCAAGCGCGTCCGTGGTGCAGGTCGACGTCGAGGCCGAGGACTCGGTCGTCCGGCTCTCGATTCGCGACGACGGGGTCGGCGGAGCGGATCCCGCCGAAGGGTCGGGCCTAATCGGCCTCAGAGACCGAGTCGAGGCGCTTGGTGGAACGATCGAGATCGCAAGTCCTGCCGGGGGCGGGACCTCGCTCGACGTCAAGCTTCCGATCGAGCGTGAGTGACATCGGTATCCGCGCTGCTCGAGCTCGATCGCGGAGGTGACGCGAGTGCCCCGGGGTCTGCCCGAGGCAGACGACTACTGGCGTGAACCAGGGGTTGCATGAAGGGCGGCTCATGCCTCCATGGGCTGGACCGGGCCGGGCCGGCGCGCCACGGGTCGGGGGCCCGGAGTGCGCTGCCTTCGCGAGCTGGGACGGCGCTTCGCCGCGCTGCGCCGCGCGAGCAGAGCCACCACCACAGCGGCCACCCCGAGCGGAACCGTTCCCGGCAGCATGTCGGCGACCAGAAACAGCAGTCCGTTGGCGGAGGCGAGAACGGCGACGAGCACCGCCGCGGTCAGCTGCCTGCCGTTGCCGGCGAGCACGCCGCCGAGCACGGCCGCCAGCACGAGATCGGGATAGTCCCTATTCATCGAGCCGAGCTGGGCCCGGTGGAATTCGGGAAGTGGGCTGTGCGACAGGGCGTCCTCCAGCAGGCCCGCGGCCGGCTGGCCCACGCCGGTGGCCAGGAGAACCACGTCCACGATGCACATGGCGAAGATCCCGGCCGCCAGCCAGGGGAGGGGGGTCAGACGGACAAGCGCCGCACCCACGGTCAGGCATCCGAGCGCCGCCAGGCCGGTGGTCGCGAGCTGCGCCGGCCAGGCGTGCGTCGTGAGGGCGGCCAGACCCAGCAGCGGCAGGGCCACGAGCCAAACCCGGCGAGAGCCACGTACGACCCACACCACCGCCAGCACCGCGAGAAGGGGCGTTGTGACCGCCGCCAGCACCGCGAGCCCTGTGGCGCCGCCGGGCACCCCGAGAACGCCGAACGTCCCGACGATCAATGCAGCGGGCAGCATGAGCGCCCAGGCCGGAGACCGCAGAGGGCTCAGTCGCGGCCCCGCAGGGCGCGGCAGGAACACGAGGGCCCCTTGGAGCGCCGCGAGCGTGCAGTAGGCGATGATCTCTCCGACGCTTGCCATCGAGCGTTCGATGGTCCCCGTGCAGACGCCGGTTGTCGTCGGTCGGCGGGCCACTCTTTTCGCTGCACCGCCAACCGTAGGGCCGGCGCTGGGGTACGCCCGCCTGCGTAGGGCGCCGGGCGTACCGGCTCGCCCCGTTCTCGGTCGCCCTGGCCCACGCACAGCGGGCAGAGCGCTCCGGCAAGGTGCTCGTCGCGCCGGCCGTCCAGACCGCGTAGCACCAGCCACGCCGTCGCGGTCGCCCGCTCGGGCGGGCCGCCTCACCCGGGCGTCCGGATCCGCCACCTCAGTCGGAGACCGTGATGAGGACCTTTCCGACGGCTGCGCCCTCGACCGCGTCATGAGCGGCCGCCGTGTCGTCGAGGTCGAAGCGGTGAACCGGCAGGCCGGCCTGTTCGCCGATTCGGAAGGCGCCGTCGTCGATGGCCCGGTTGAGGTCGGCGGCGGCGTTCGCGATGCGCTCCCAGCCGACGGTGTAGACCAGGACGAACTGGTAGCGGGCGTTGAGCGCCATGTTGGTGCGAACGTCAGGAGCGAACGGGATCCCGCCGTCGTTGGCGTAGATAGCGGTGGTTCCGCGGGGCCTGATCACGGCCTGGTCCAGCTCGGCGTTGGACCCGGCCGCGACCTCCACGATGACGTCCACGCCCGCCGGAGCAACTCGACGGATCTGGTCGGCTGCGTGCGTGTCGTGGTAGTTCACGACCTGGTGGGCACCTGCTCGACCAGCCAGTTGAGCTTTCGCCTCGCTGCTTACGGTTGTAATGACCGTCGCGCCGGCCCAGCAGGCCAGCTGGATGGCCGCGTTGCCGACCGCCCCGGCCCCTCCAGCGACCAGGACGGTGCGGTCCCGTAGCGCACCCGGCTGGAGCCGGGCCGGGCCGTCCTCGGAAACCGTCAGCGCGCGGTGGGCGGTCACGCCAGGGATTCCGATGCTCGCCCCGAGTTCGAAGTCCGCGCCGTCGGGGAGCCGGAAGACACGTTCGGCCGGCACGACCGTGTACTCCTGGGCGGTCCCGCTTGCCGGGCGCCCATCGGCGGCGAGCGTCACCCAGACGCGGTCGCCGGCCTGGATGCCGGCGACCTCTGACCCGACGGCGTCGACGACCCCGGCGCCGTCGTGGTTGGGAACCGTCGGCTCGCCGGCCGCGCTGCCGAAGGCGCCGCTGCGCGACTTCCAGTCGGTGGGATTGACGCCCGACACGACCACACGGATCCGCACCTCCCCCTCGGCGGGCTCCATCGCCGCTCGCTCCACGACCTGTAGGACAGACGCATCGCCGGTGTTCGCGTAGATGACGGCTCGCATGCCTGCTCCGAATGGTGCCGGAACGCGGAGTGGGCCGCCACCGGCGTCGCCTCGTTGCCGAGCGCCAGCGGCGGGTGGCTACGCCCTGTTTGTGTGCGAAAGCAGGGTTCGGCGATCGGGGGTCAGGATGAGCTTGAGGTCCGCGGGTAGGTCGGGGGCGACCCGGTTCATGTCACCACCCTGTACTTGAGGTGCGTGACGCCAGGCGCCTCGACGGCCCGGACCTGCTCGAGCTGCACCTCCGCGTCCGCGAGGTTGTCGAAGAGGCGAGCACCGTCGCCGAGCAACACTGGAACGACGTGGAGCTCAAGCTCGTCCAGCAGTCCCGTTGCCAGGTATTGCCCAGCGACCTGGGCGCCGCCCCAAAGCATGACGTCTTTGCCGTCGGCGGCCTCCCTTGCCTGTTCGAGCGCGGACTCGATTCCGTCGGTGACGAAGTGGTACGTGGTCCCTCCCTCCATCTCCACGGGATCACGCGGGTGATGGGTGAGAATGAACACGGGGTAGTGGTAGGGCGGGTCGTCGCCCCACCAGCCCGTCCACTGCTCGTCGCCCCAGGCACCCCCGCCGATCGGCCCGAACATGTTCCGGCCCATCAAGCCGGCCCCGACGTTCTCGCGCGATTCCTCGACTATCCGTGCGCTCTCGTTCACCTCGCCGCCTTGCTTGTCGTGGGCTTGGCGCCAGGCGGCCAGCGGAACCACCCAGTCGTGGAGCCGCTCGCCGCCCTCGCCGAGCGGGTTCTCCTCGCTCTGGTTCGGGCCGGCGACGAAACCGTCCAGCGAGATCGAGATATGACACCTAAGCTTGCTCATCGTGCATGTGACCTCCTGGTAGCTGTCTGGGCGGGAAGTATAGTTAGGTAGATGCTTAAGTATCGGTCCCGAGGCGAGAGCATCGATCGCGTCTTCCACGCGCTGGCCGATCCCAGTCGACGGGTCATCGTCGAGCGGTTGAGCCGCGGACCAGCCTCGGTCAGCGAACTCGCACGGCCGCTGCCGATGTCGCTGCCGGCGGTGGTACAACACCTTCAGGTGCTGGAGACCAGCGGGCTCGTCCGCTCGGAGAAGATCGGCCGTGTGCGCACCTGCCAGATCGAGCCGGCGGCGCTGCGGCCGGTGGAGCGATGGATCGGCGAACGGCGGTCCAGCTGGGAGCGCCGCTTCGACCGCCTTGGCGAGTACCTCGCCGAAGGTAGCGACGAACCGGAAGGGGGCATGCGATGAGTGAACGATCGGTGAAGCACGCCACCTTCGTCGTCGAGCGCAGGTACCAGGCATCGCCCCAGCGAGCGTTCGCGGCCTGGGCCGATCAGGAGGCGAAGGCGCGCTGGTTCGTCGACTCCGACGCGAATCTGGAGCTCGACTTCCGCGTCGGCGGGCGGGAAAGCAGCCGGGGCAGCGCGCCGGACGGCAACGCCTACACCTATGAGGCGATCTACCAGGACATCGTCCCGGCCCAGCGCATCGTCTACACGTACGAAATGCTCCTGGACGGGATCCGCATCTCGGTCTCCCTCGCCACAGCGGAGTTCAAGCCCGAGCGCGATGGCACCCGACTGGTCTTCACCGAGCAGGGCGCGTTCCTTGACGGCCACGAGATGCCGGCCCGGCGCGAGCAGGGCATGGGCAGCCTGCTGGACTCGCTCGGAGAGTGGCTCCAGAGCAGCCGATCCGACGGCGGCTGAGTGGCCAACCGGGCGGCCGCGCTCCAGGAACCAACCACCAGCTCCCGGCGCTTCTGGAGAGACCCTTCAGGCGGAAGGAGCAGCGGCGCCTCGTTCCTTTTGCATGGCACGCAGGAGCGAGGGGTGCGTTTCGCGTGCTCTGGGTGCGACGTATGCAGCGTCGCGGCCTCGCGGATCTGAAGCACGGGCGGCTGTCGGTAGTGGGTCACTTGACCGCAACGCGGCTGCGCGGATACGTTCAGGCCGTGGTCAGGGCCGCCTTCCCGGTGCTGCTGATGGTCTCTCTCCTCGGCATCGCGGCCTGCGGCGACGACAACGGGGACGAGGGCGGGGCGACCGCCGCCCCGGACGTCGAAACCACTGCGACGACCGCCGCAGAGAGCGACGAGGCGCAGCCAGCGAAGGTCAACCTCGAGCGGTTCCTGATACAGGCCGGCGAGGAGCCCGGCTTCGCACCCATCGAAGAGCCCCGGACGGACCAGGGCGTGCAGTCCCTTGCCGGCGCGTTCTCTGCCGACGAGATGGAGCGGCTGCGCCGCGCAGGGTTCATCTCGATCACGCTCCAGCCGCTCAGCGGCGACGACCACAACGCCGGCGTCACCACCGTCCTTCTGTTCAAGACCGCCGAGGGCGCGCGCGACTGGCTGGAGTACGAGACGAGCGACGAGGGGATCGACAGCATGGTCCCCGGGGCGAAACCGAAGCGCTTCACGGTCCCCGGCGTGCCAGGCGCGCGCGGCTGGACCGGCCGGGACAGGCACGACAATCCCATCGGCCACGTCTTCTGGGTGCAGGGCCGCTGCGAGATGCTGCTCGGCAACGAGGGCGAGGGCGACTTTGTCAAGCCGCTCTCGATCGGCGCGAAGGCCATCTACGACCGCACGAAGGGAGTGTGCCCGGCATGACAGGTCGCATGGAGACACAATCGAGTTTGACGACGACCAGGCGTATTCGGACGGTGACGGGAGCTTGTGCTGGCGCTCGCTCCCCTGACTGAAACGACAGAACGAGCGGTTCGACTTCTAGGATCGACCTGAGCGCACGTCTACGCGCTTGCGGCGGCTCGTAGCGCTCTCATGGCCCGCGCCCGCCGGCACGCGAGCGCGGAACACGCTGTCGCGGAAGACGCGGAGGCGGACGCCGAACTTCGAGCGCTCCTCGCCGGCATCGCGCAGCTTGACGGTGGCGATCGTCTTCCACGAGCTGGTGCTGCTACGACGCTGCATCTGGACGCGCTGCCCGTCGAGTGCGGGCCGCACAGAACCGAACAGGCGAATCCGCCGGCCCGCGCGCCGGTCGGAGTGGCTCACCAGGAACGTCACCTTCGGGCGCACAGCGGTCTTGGAGCCGGGCGGCGGCGGCGTTCCTCCCGGCGCAGGCGTCGTCCCGCCGGGTGGAGAACCGCCGGGTTGGCCGGGACCCGGTGCCGGCGTCGTGCCGGTGCTGACCCTTACGACGCCCGTCATCCCGGAATGCGCCTCGCAGTAGTACGTGAAGTCCCCCACCTGGTCGAAGGTGCGCTGGACCGACCAAGCCATAGCGCTCGGCTGCGCCGGCATCTCGAAGCTTCCGTCGTCGAACCTGACGTTGTGGGTGCCACCGCCCACGTTGTTCCAGGTCACGTCCTCGCCCTGAGCGATCGAGACATCGGCCGGGCTGAAGACGTTCGACGACAGCGCGTTCACCGTCTGATCCGCCACACCGGCCGCCGGCGCCGCGACGAGGGCCACGCCGACCTGCAACGCCGCCCACAGCCCGGCCAGACGGCCGGCATGCTCTCGCGCCCAGGATTCACGGTCTTCCATGAGCCCTCAAGCGCGTAGTACGCGCGGATGGGAGCGGGTGTTCAATCGTCTCGTCGAGGATCGGCGGTACCGCCGGTCCGGCGAAGATGCCGGGCCGAGCGCCTGGGCGCCGACGCGCCGCGGTATAGGGCAAGCGGCCAGCCGTCGTAGAGGATCAGCTGCACGCCATGTCAAAGGCGCGCGGCCGGAATCCTCACCTAGCGCAAGCGTACGTCAGCCGACGGCAGCGAGCGGCAAGCGCGCGCTGACGCGGGTCCCGGCGCCGGGCGGGCTGTCGACCTCGAAGCGCCCTCCGAGGGCGTCGATCCGGTCGGCCAATCCATGCAGTCCGGTGCCGGCCGTGGGGTCGGCGCCGCCGCGGCCGTCGTCGGCGATCTCGATCAGGAGCGCGCCGTGCTCACGCGCGACACGGATCCGGACCGCGCTCGCGGCCGCATACTTGCTGGCGTTCGTCAGGGACTCACTGACGATGAAGTACGCCGCGAGCTCGACGTGCTCCGGCAGCTCCTCGGCCTGGACGTCGATCGTCACCGGCACGTCGCAACCGGCCGTCAGCCCCTCCAGCGCCCGGTCGAGGCCACGCTCGGAGAGCGCCACGGGATGCAGCCCGCGGGCGAGATCCCGCAGCTCTGCATGCGCCTCGCCCAGCTCGTCGTGGGCGACGCGCAGGACACCGGCGGCCTCATGGTTGTCGCCGAGCTTGCGCCGAGCGACCTTGAGCAGGTTGCCGACAGCCATCAGGTGCTGCTGCGCGCTGTCGTGCAGGTTGCGGCCGACACGCCGGCGCTCCGCATCCGCGGCCTCGATGACACGCGCGCGCGAGCGCCGCAATGCAGCCGCCTGGTGACGACGCTCGAGCTCGGCCGCCGCTCGCGACGCGAAGATGCGCATCGCCGCGACGTCATCGTCCCCAGCCTCCATCGGCAGCGCGTCCATCACGGCCACGTGGCCGAGGTGGGTGCCGTCGGCGGCGCGCAGACAGACCGCCAGGTAACTCTCGAGGCCCATGTCAATGGCCGGCTTGGCCTCCGGGAAGCGCGTCGTCAGCGCCTCCGGGAACGCAACGACCGCTCTCTCCACGACGAGCGCACACGGCTTGCCGCGCGTGCCGTACTCGAACGGCTCGTCCATCCAGTCGCCGTCGTACCAGCCGCTGACCACCCGCACGTGCTCTCCGTTGGGGTCGGCGGCCTCCGCGACGAACGCGAACCTCGCGTCGAACGCCAGCGCGACGTGCCGGACCAAGCACCGAAGGAACTCGTCCCCGACCACACCGGCCGTCCCCTCGGCAACGGTGCGAAGCAGGTCTCGGCCGCGTGATTGCGTGTCGGGCTGGTCGATGTGAGCGAAAGAAGGCACGGCCCCGATAACCCGCACTGATGCTAGCGAGCCAGGGGCACTCCGCCGCCCAGCCCTTGTCCGACGCATCGGCACCGCGCTCATCGACTCGGCCGGACCGAGCTGCCCGAATTGATCGCGAAGGCGCTCGCTGCCGCCTTCGGCGATGACATCGTTGACACCGGCCCGGACGGGTGAGAAAGACCTTCCGAGTACTGCTGAGTCGCATGGATAGGAACAGTCCGCCCGTTGCCGCTGCTTTTCACGAGAGCGGAAGCGCCACGTGAAGCGCGCACGGCTCTTGGCGTCGGCGAATCGCGCCAGGGGCAAATCAACCCTGTGCACCAGAAACGCCGAACGGCAGGCTGACACGGGGGAGTCGGGCGGAGCGCGGTGCGTTCATACCACCTGGATCTGGGGAAACCTCATTAAGACCTTCGAGATCATGAGCTCCCGCGAGACACAGCATCTGCGCGTGCTCATCGCCAACGAGAGGCGCGATCGACTCGCCCTCGTTGCCCCGATCGTGGCTACCCTCGGACACGAGGTGATCGCCCGCGAGATCGAGGTCGACGAGGTCGGGCCGGTCACCGCACGAGAGCGGCCGGACGTGGCGCTCGTGGGGCTCGGCGAGAGCTCCCAGCACGCGCTCCACCTGATCGAGAGGATCGTCAAGCAGGCCTTCTGCCCGGTGATCCTGCTGATCCATGAGTCGAATCCCGGCTTCGTCCGCGAGGCGTCGCGGCGCGGCATCTTCGCCTACATCACCGATGGCGAGAGCGAGGACGAAGGATCGGACTGGCAGAACTCGATCGACATCGTGCTGCGGCGCTTTACCGAGTACCACGACCTTGAGGGCGCATTCGGCCGCCGCGCGGTCACGGAGCGCGCCAAGGGAATCCTGATGGAGCGCCACGCCGTCGGCGACGAGGCGGCCTTCGAGCTGCTTCGGGGCCACGCTCGAACAAGCAACCGGAAGCTCATCGACGTCGCCACCGCGGTCGTCGACGGGCACGCGCTGCTGCCTAAGCAGGCGCCCGAGCCGGCGGACTAGCACCGGCTGCCGAATAACCTGTTATGCCGAGGTCGGCGTAACAGGTAGACGCGGCCCATGGTCACCGGGCACGATGAAGTCCGCCGCCCGAGCCGCGCGGATCTGCGGGCCGGACGACCGGGCGTCCCATGTCTACTCAGACGCATGCGAGTCACGCGCGTACTCACGTGGGCGTATGCGCAAGAGCCGCATCCGGGCCGATGACGGCGCGGGGCCGCTCGGCGACAATCAACCGCAACGACTCGGCGATGCGCCGAACGCCCCCGACCGCCGTCCTCTCCACCCCGGCGGCGGGTTCCGCCCCGACGTCGGGACACGACGCCGTCGGACACGAAGGCCCCGGGTTTCCCTCCCCCCGGGGTCTTCGCATGTGCGGGGAGCGTACGCGCCCTGTCGTAGCCGAGAAATCGGCCGCCAGGCCGACGACAGACGCATCCGGCTGGTGGAGGATCCGGCCACGAAGTCAAACGAGCGGCGAGGAGCAGCAATGTCATCCAGCGAGATCCGCGCCCGGCTCATGGAGCTCGCCGAGGAGCGCGTCCAAGCCGAGTACATGGGGCTGAGCGCCGACGGCGCCTATATGGCCGACCTCGAGGAGGAGATCCTCACCCACCGGGCCGCCCTGGTCGGCGCCGCGGTCACCGAGCTCGCGGTGCTGTACGGGCTGCTGTACGGGCGGAATCTCGGATCAGGTCTCGACTCGCGGTCAATTCAAGGCGGGACGCATGAGGCTCCGATAAGCCAGGCGCGCAACCGCTCCGGATCGTCACCGATGAGCGCGTCGACTCCGAGCGAGCCGAGGGTGAGCGCCTGCTGTTCGCCGGTCACGTCCCACACGTAAATCTCACCGCCCGAGGAATGAACCATCGTCACGAGGCGTGCCGTGACGAGGGACCGATGCACGCTGACGACCTCGGCCAGCCCCTGGTGGAGAGCTGCGCCGACGGCAGCCGGCACGTCTCGTCGCGCCGCGGCCAGTCGCGCGGCCGCGGCGTGGCGCGCCCGCTTGAGGGACCACGCCCGGCGGAGCGCCGGCTGGAGGTCTCCGAGCGCGTGCAAAGCGGCGACCGAGCGCGCGCAGGCAATCGTGCGCCGCGTCAGGCCCGCCGCGTCTAGCGCGGTGACAAGGTCGGCCGCGGTGTCCTCCTCCTTGACGTCCAGGATGACACCCGTCCGCTCGCGCCCAGGGGTGGCAAGGTATGACAAGGCTTCCTCGAGCGGGGTGGCCGACGCTCTGCGGGTTGCACCGCTCTGCATACGACGGTCCGGGGTGCGTCCTGACCGAGATAGTGGTCAGGCGCTTGCGCCCAGGACGTTCACCGCACGGGCGACGACGAGAATCACGACGGCATAGGAGATCAGCGACTCCACGGCCATAAGGCCCTTCGCCCGACGCGTCAGCGGCATCGTGTCCGTCGGGCTGACTGCGATCGCGTTGGTGAGCGACACGTAGAGGGAGTCGCTCAGTCGTGGGCTCCAGCCGGTTCGCGGAACGGTGTCCTGCGGGAATTGGAAGTCGGGGTCGCGCCGCCCGCGTTCGGCGCGCAGGCGCGGTCCGCCCTCGTCGAGCTGCCAGAACAGCAGCCCGAAGGTGATGATGTTGGAGAGCCAGACAACGGTCCCATGGGCGAGCAGCTCGCCGGCGCCGAGGCTCCCCGCGCTGCTGCCCGCGAGGGCGGCGAGCAGCACGCCGACGCCGAACGCATCGGCGGCGACCAGGAGTCCGAGCAGCGCGACGCCGGCATTTCGCACCCGCCCGGGGCTCAGCTCGGCGACCGGCACGGCGAGCAGCAATATCATGAGCAGCAGGGCGGGCGAGGCGACCAGCAGCCACGCCCACCACGGGAGGTCGATGATCTCCCATCCCTTCGCCTTGTCGATGGACGCGAGGCCCCCCAACAGCGCCACTTCAACCCCCAGAACCACGACCGCCTCGGTGCGCGCCTCACGCAGAGCGCGGCGGGGGCGTGCGTTCAGCTCGGCGCCGGGGGGGTCCGAAACTTGTGGCGGCTGCTCCGCCGGTTCGCTCATGTGACCTAGATTCCTGAAGCGGGCGTCGCTGCGCGAATCATCTGTTGCACAGCTGGGCGTGCCGCGGATGGTCCAATTGTTTCTGATGCTTACGACCGTCCAGCCCAGCTGCGCCGCCCTGGCCACGGACTTCTCGGCCCCAAACGTGCTGGAGGTGCATCACGCTCGCGACGATCTGGCCGGGCACGAGCAAGTCGTCGTGGTCCAGCGGGCCGCGCTCACCGCGGCGCAGGCGACGCTCGGCGGAGTATGCGAGCGTCATCGTCGCGGTGCCGGAGAGCACCCTTCGGATCGGCCACGGCAAACTTCGTGGAAGCTCACGGTGACGGCTGGAACGGCCGTTGTTCCACGGCCCCGTCCGCGACGACGAGGGCCGTGGACTCAGGGACCTCGAGCCAGGCGCCTGTCAAGTCGGCGAGAGGCTCCGAGACGACGACGCGGTCGCCCTCGGAGCCGTTGGAGCCGCTCGTTGTCGGGGTGCAGGCGGCGCACCGCGTCAAGGTCCGCGGACACGAAGAGGGTGCGCGAGTCGTGCTGCGAGGAGTACCGGATGGCCCACAAGCGTTCGCCGTCGCTGATTCCAACCGTCATTTGCACGGGGTTCTCGACCCCGCCCTCGCGGGCCTTCGACTCGACGTAGGCGACCGCCCGCTCCATTGCGCCCAGCGGATCCTTTTCGAGTCCGAACGTGAGCGCCAGGTGGAAGAGGAGCTCCGAGTCGGTCGACCCGGCGATCCCGAGGAAGAGCGACGGATCTACCGCGAGCAGCAGGTCTCGCCGAACGGTCTGAAAGTCCTGGATCAGCCCGTTGTGAACAAACAGCCACCGGCCGTGGCGGAAGGGATGGCAGTTCGTCTGCTGGACCGGACTTCCCACCGCCGCGCGAATGTGAGCCATGAAGAGCGGGGACTCGATGTGGTCTGCGAGCTCGCGCAGGTTGAGGTCGTTCCAAGCCGGGTTGACGCTGTGGGTGAAGCGCGGCGTCTCGCCGGCTGAGACGCTGGGATCCCGATGACACACGAGCCAGGGTTGATGCACGTTCCTCAGCGCATGCCCCCGGCGTCGCGCCGCACGGGGAGGGGCTGGGTGCGGTTCGCGGGCGTGATGCTTCTGATCGGCTCGACTCTCAACGCTTTATACGGCTTCTTCGCGATCTACAACGACGGGCTAGCCGCCCACGGGTTCGGGGACGACCGGCCCTGAGGGGAGAGGACGTGACGGAGCCGGACATCAACGAGGAGCGGGTCGCGATCGAGGTGATCGTCGCGGTACTGGTGTGGTTCGTGGCGCTCATCGCCGGCTTCTACTTCGTTGGCGCCGTCGTAGGGATCATCGTGATCCTGGTCGGGGTGGGCCTGCTTGGACTGTGGCTCGCGAGCATGATCCGCTCGGGCGAAACGAGCTGACGGTCTTAGCGCTGCCCCGCACAGCGTGGGTCGCAGCTCGGTGTTTCAAACGTGGTTGTGCGCAGGACTCCTTGGGGCGTACCGCCCCGCGCACTCCCGAGACGACCGGTTCTCGAGTCAATCGACCAGGCCCGCTACACCCCTGATCGCCAGGTAGGAGCCGGCCACGGCGAAGGCGAGCACCGTGATGCTGCGGGAATGACGTCGAGCCCATCCGTCGACGCGGGCCAGCGCCCTGCGCGCACCCCCCGGACGGATGAGAAAGAACACGACGGACGCAATGGCCGCACCGAACCAGATGGCGTTGAACAGCAGCACCTCCAGGACCCCGACGACGAGGCTGCGCCCCTCGGCGACGATGGCATTCAGCGCAACCAAGTAGAAGAGCCCGGGGGCGTGAGTGGCGACCCCCGCCACCGCCGCCGCGGTCACCGACGGGTTGCGAAGCCTTCGGGTGATCGCCGACCCCTGGTGCGCGCCCTCGTCGCGCGCGGGCGGCTGCCTACGCCCGGTCCCTACAGCGACGGCGAACCCAAGGGCCGCCAGTCCGCCGACGAGCTCGATCGCGGCGTACGCATCCGTGCCTCGGTAGTCGATTCCCGCTCCATGGAAGATCGCCACGACGAGAACCCCGACAGCCACGCTGAATGTGAAACCGGCGAGGAGGTACGCGACAAGCACACGCCGGGGGTGCGAGGCGCTGAGCAGCGCGTACAGTGCGGCAATTCCGGCCGGGCGAGGCGCGCTTGCCAGAGCCAGAACGAGGACGTCCAGGTTCATTCGAGCTCAACGGGAAGCGGCAGTGCGCCTCGAGGACGTCGCGCGCTATCGCTCCGGCGCAAGGGAATGGCGCCATACTCGCATCCAGCGCCAAGGGCTTGCGAGTGTGTGCGCGGGGCTCACCGCTCCGCCTCTTCCTCGAGAAGGGTGCGTTGGTCGAGCGTGAACAGGAACGCGACCAGGCTCAACCCTCATAGGCCGCAGCGAAGAAGTCGGCGTCATCCTGAGTGGCCGCCTGGAAGACGACCGTGCCAACGATCTTCGTCTTGTCGCCGTTCGTCGCGGCCTCGTCGGCGTAGGCGTCCGCCTTCGCCTCGGTGGCGAAGGACCGCGCAGTGCCGCTCCTGTCACCGGAGATGTCGATCCCGGCCTGGGCGCCGTTCAGCGACGCCTTCGGAAGCTGCGTGACCACGAGGCCCTGGGCTTCGAGCGCGGTGGTGAGGCCCCCAAAAGCGCGATCGGGCGCCGGGGCGACGGCTTCGACGGTGGCGTCGCCAGAGGACGCGCCGCTAGTGCTTTCGTCGTCGTCGTCGTCCCCGCATGCAACCACCGGCGCGGACATGGCTGCGACAAGGGCGAGGACCGTGACGTGCCGAGCTCGCATCAAGGGTTCCGAGGTTTCCGATTGCCGGGCTCCGGAGCGTCAACGGCCGCTTCGGCCAAGAGCTCGGGCGCGAGTTCGGAGAGCGTCTCGGCCTCGACGAAGTGGGTTCCAACGCCGCTCCCACCTGTCCGCGAAACGGCGTCTTCAAGGACGCGAGCCCAAACGTGCTCTACGAGCACGGCGGCGAGCGCCGCGCCCGGCTCCAGCGTCTTGCCGAGGTCCCTGAGCATCTGAGCCACACCGCTCATGTCGCCGAGGGCCCTTTCGGCAGCTCGTCGTCGTGCGGCCGCGATCCAGCCGGAAATCCAGCAGCTTCGCGATGAGGCCGCCCGACCCGCCATGCAGCTCGATGGCGAGGAGATCGCCGGTCTCCGCGTCTGTCGCGACGAAGAGCGCATCGAGGATGCGCAGCGCTTCTCCGCTCTCCATCCTCTCCAGGGCGCCGACGAGCTGGCCCTCGAACGCCGCGCCCGGCCCGAATCGGTAGATCAGGAGTTGTCTTACCGGCGGGGTCATATGACCGTTCATCCCGCGAGCTTGACCGGCTCAGGGGAGTGACGCCTCACCCGGACTGGGTGATCGCATCACGGCCGGCTCGCATTCGCAGGCCCACGATGGGCAGGATGGCCGTCGACAGGATGCCTGCGCCGACGAGGGATGCCGCGGTGGACGAGCGCATGTGGCCCTCCTCGACGGCGATCGTGGTGATCGCCACCACCAGCGGCAGCGCCGTGGCGGAGAACACGGCCAGGGTGGCTCGATCCCAACGGTCGAGCACGCCGCGATACAGGACCAGCGCCGGCACGCCGCGCACGACCAGGAAGAGGGCGAGGAAGAGCGGCAGCTCGAGCAGGTGCACCGGGTCGTCCGTGAGCGCTGCGAGGTCGAACTTGATGCCGCTCACGACGAAGAAGAACGGGATGAAGAACCCGTAGCCGACCGCGATGAGCTTCGACTCCAGCACCTCCACCTCGCGGCCCTTCAACGCGATGCGCGCGATGACTCCGGCGACGAAGCCGCCGAGCAGGAGGTCGAGGCCAAGTGAGGCGGCCAGCGCGCCAAGTGCGAACACGGTCACCACAGCGATGCGGATCGCCAGCTGGCCGCTGGTCTCGAGCGTGCGATCGAGCAGCTCCCAGCCGCGGCCCACCCCCCGGACGGCGAGCACGGCCGCGATCACCGCCAGGGCGACGAAGGCCACCAGGATCAGCGCGTTCGTGGCTGCGCCCTTGGTCGAGAACACCAGCGTGACCAAGAGGATGGGGCCGAACTCGCCGACGGCTCCCGCGGCGAGGAGAAAGGTGCCGAAGCGCGTGCGCAGCTCGCCGGCGTCGCTCAGGACCGGGATCAGCGTGCCGATCGCGGTCGTGGCCAGCGCGGAGCCCGTGAACAGAAGCGACAGCACCACTCCGGCCAGTGCCAGCAGCCCACCGAGCGAATAGGCCAGGACGAGCGACAGGAACCAGCCGAGAACGGCGAGCCGGAGCGGGCTGCCGCGGATCCGCTCGAAGTCGATCTCGTATCCGGCGAAGAAGAACAGCATGCCCAGCCCGAGACTCGAGAAGAAGTCGAGGAAGTCGTCGGGGTCGGCGAGGCCCAGCAGCTCCGGGCCGATGCATATGCCGAGCACGATCTCGACGACCACGACCGGCAGCGGCATGCGGGTCGACACGACGCCCGCCACGAAGGCGGCGAGCGCGGAGGCGACGACGACGGCGAGGAAGGACTCGCTGTCTATGTCGATCATGTCTGTGGCCGGCTCACCACGGATCGATCCCCCATCTTCTGGTGAACGCCCGGCCCGGCTCCAGATGGATCAGGGCTTCCCGGCCCGGAGCGCGTCGGGCGGGCGTGTCATCGGACGGGGCGGCCGGCGCTCCGCCGAGGCCGGCCGCTATCGGGAAGGGGTCTGCGCCCACTGCGTCGCTTCACTGGCCGCAGGGGCCCGCTCGACGCTCGCGAGGTCCCCTTCGATCAGGGCGCTCTGGCGCTCACCGAAGCGGGCTCCGACCCACTTGATCATCACCTCGAGGCGGCGGCCCACCTGGCCGCCGAGATAGAAGAGGTGGACACCGACGTAGGTGAAGAAGGCGGGTCGGCCCCAGAGCTTGACCCCGCGGATCTCACAGACCGCCCTGCCGTGCCCGACGACCGCGAGCGCTCCCTTGTCGAGGTACCGGAAGGGGGTATCCGCCCCGGGCCTGCCGGCGTGGATCGCCTTGGCCACGTGATGGGCCTGCTGGATGGCCACCGTCGCGAGTCCCGGCAGCGGCTTCCCGCCAGGCCCCTGGACGCGCGCGACGTCGCCGATCACCGAGATCTCGCGATGCCCAGGCACGGTCAGGTCGGGATTGACCTCGATGCGCCCTCCGCGATCCGTGCTCGCTCCAGTCGTGCGGGCAACGGAATCGGTGAAGGGGGCGGCTCGTACCCCGGCCGCCCAGATGACCGTCCGGGTGTCGATTCGCTGGCGTTCCCCTCCGACCTCGTATGTCACGCCCCGCTCGTCGATGCTCGTGGCGCGCGCGCCCCCGTGAACCGTCACGCCAAGCGCTTCGAGGTCGTCCGCCACCTTCTTTGAGAGCTTCTCGCTGAACGCGGCGACCACACGGTCGCCGGCGTCGAGCAGGATGACCCGGGTTCCGGCGGCGTCGATCCGCCGGAAGGCGCGCTTCATAGTGTGCGCGGTGATGGCGAGCTGGCCGGCGATCTCAACGCCGGTGGGACCCCCGCCGACGACGACGAACGTCAGCCATTCGGCCCGCTCGGCCGGATCGTCTGTCCGTTCGGCCTGCTCAAAGGCGCCGTAGAAGCGCTTGCGCAGGTCGACGACGTCGACGAGGGTTTTCAGCCCGCAAGTGACGTGCTGCCACTCGTCATGGCCGAAGTAGGAGGTCTGGCCGCCGCACGCGACGATCAGGCTGTCGTAGTCGAGCCGCTCGCCGCGATCGAGGACGACCTGCCGGCGGTCGGCGTCGACGTCGGTGGCCTCTGCCATCAGGACCGTGGTGTTGGGGCTGCGCTTCAGCGCTGGCCGGATCGGCGAGGCGCAGTCGCTCGGGGACAGCGCGCCGGCAGCCGCCTGATAGAGAAGCGGCTGGAACAGGTGATGATTCCTGCGGTCGAGGAGGGTCACGTCGACGTCCGCGTGCCGCAGCTGGCGTGCGGCGGCCAGGCCGCCGAAGCCGCCGCCGACGATCACGACCCGACGGCGCGCGTTTGGCGTCGCCTCAGGCGGCACCTGACGGCTCTTTCTCCGGCCGTGCCGCGCCCAGCCGCTCGAGCAGGTGATCGCCGACCCGCAGCGCGTTCGCCATCGCCGTCAGAGCCGGGTTCACCGCGCCGATGCTGGGGAAGAAGCTCGTGTCGACGACATAGAGGTTGTCGAGCTCGTGGGCACGGCAGTCGGTATTGAGCACCGACGCCTCGGGGTTGGTGCCGAAGCGGCAGGTACCGGCCTGGTGGGCGCAGCCCGCGACCGGGATCTCGTTCTTGAGGTAGGCGTGGCGCGGGATGAGGTGGTCCTCGTGCATCCCGGTGTGCTTCAGCAGTCCTTTGAGCTTGTGGTAGAGGCGCTTCTTGGGCTCCTCGTTCGAGGGCTTGTAGCTCAGCGTGATGCGGCCGTTTTCGCCGTCCAGCGTGACGCGGTTCTCCGGTCGCGGCAGGTCCTCGGTCGAGAGCCAGAAGTCGACGGCGTGGCGCGCCATGTTGTCCAAGGTCCGGGTTGGCGCAAGCTTGGTCTCTAGCGGCTTCTCGCCGCGGTACATCGGCGCGGACGACTTGCCGACCATCTGGATGTTGCCGAGCGGGTACTCGAAGTCGTCGCTGCCGAGGTAGAAGTCGTTGAGGCCGAGCGTCTTCTGGAAGACCGTCGGGTTCTCCTCCTTGGACAGGGCGAGCACGGCCTGGCTGTTGTGGAAGGTGTAGTTGCGACCGAGCTGATCGGACCGGTTGGAGAGGCCGTTCGGGTGCTTCTCGGTGGCCGATGCGAGCAGGAGCTTGGCCGAGTTGGCCGCTCCGCACGACACGACAACGATGTCGGCCCCGTAGGTCTCGCGCGTGCCGTCACGGTCGACGACTACCTCGGTCACGGTGGTGCCGGTCGGGTTGGTGTGGAGCGCCACGGCCTCGGCGTTTCTCAGCAGCGTGACGTTCGAGTGCTCGAGCGCCGGGCGCACAGCGAGCACCTCCGCGTCGGACTTCGCGTGCACGAGGCAGGGGAAGCCATCGCAGGTAGAACAGCGGACGCAGGTGCTGTAGGCCATGTCGGCCTCGTTGAGCATCACGCCGCAGGGGGCGTGGAAGGGCTGATGTCCGGCGGCGGCAAGGTCGTCCGCGAGCTGCTGGATCCGCGGCTCGTGCGACACCGCCGGGAAGGGGTACGGTGCGCCGGCGGGCGGCTCGGTGGGGTCCTCGCCGCGCGCGCCGTGCACCTGGTAGAGCTGCTCGGCCTGCGTGTAGTACGGCTCCATCTCGTCGTAGCCGATGGGCCACGCGGGCGAGATGCCGTCGTGATGCTGAAGCTCGCCGAAGTCCTCCGCGCGCAGCCGGTAGAGCGCCGCCCCGTAGAGCTTGGTGGCGCCCCCGACGAAGTAGTGGACCTGCGGCTGGAAGGGCTTGCCCGTTCCGTCGTACCAACTGTCCTCCGAGATGTAGCGGTTGTCGACGAATACGTCCGCCGCGCTCCAGTTTTTCGGCTCGCGCGTCAGCCAGTCCCCGCGCTCCAGCAGCAGGATGCGCTTGCCCGAGGGAGCGAGGCGATGCACCAGCGTGCCGCCGCCGGCCCCGCTCCCGATCACGATGACGTCGTAGCTGCTCATCAGTTGAACTCCTGTAGACGCTCGGCCAGGACAATCCGCGCCGCGGCCTCGATCAGCGCGAGGTGGGAGAACGCCTGCGGGAAGTTCCCGAGGTGCCGGCCGGTCCCGGTGTCGAACTCCTCGGCGTACAGGCCGAGCGGAGAGGACACGCTGAGCAGGCGTTCCATCAGGTCGCGCGCGCGTTGGTGATCGCCGACGATCGCCAGTGCCGACACGAGCCAGAACGAGCAGATCAGGAAGCTGCCTTCCTTGCCGGACAGGCCGTCGTCCGTCTCGCCGGTGCGATAGCGGAGCACGAACCCGTCCTCGGTCAGGTCGTCGGCGATCGCCTCGACGCTCTTTCGCAGACGCTCGTCGTCCGCCGGCAGGAAGCCGAAGAGCGCCGCGAGCAGAGTGGATGCGTCCAGCGCATCCGTGTCGTAGTGCTGGCGCAGGACGTCCTCGCGCAGGCCGTGCTCGAGGATGTCGGCCTTGATCTCGTCGGCCGTGGCTCGCCAGGTGGCCGGCAGCTCGCGGTCGGCGCGGATCTCCGCGAGCTTGGCCGCGCGGTCGAGCGCGACCCAGCACATCAGCTTGGACGAGACGTAGTGCTGGGGCGCGCCGCGAGCTTCCCAGATGCCCTGGTCCGGCTGGCGCCACACGTCGGTTGCGCCTTGCGCCTGCGCCTGGACGATCGGCCACAGCCGCCTCGGCAGGCGCTGGCTGTGTCGCGCGTGCAGGAGGATCGAGTCGAGCGCAGCGCCGAAGACGTCGTTCTGCTTCTGGTCGAACGCACCGTTGCCGAGACGCACCGGATGGGCTCCGGCGTACCCCGACAGTTCGTCGCGCGTGGACTCCGTCAGATCACGGCGCCCGTCGATCCCGTACATGATCTGTAGCGCCCCGTCCTCGTTCGGCTCGAGGTCGGCCACGAACTGCATGAACTCGTCGGCCTCCCAGTCCAGGGTGAGGAAGTGGAGTGCCTGCAGCGTAAACGTCGAGTCCCGGATCCAGGTGTAGCGGTAGTCCCAGTTGCGCTCCCCGCCGGGCGTCTCGGGGAGGGAGGTTGTGGCTGCCGCTACCGTGGCGCCGGTCGGCATATACGTGAGGCCCTTGATCGTCAGCGCCGAGCGCTGGATTGGGTCGCGCCAGCGGTGGTCTGGGAGGCGGGCGCGCCCGAGCCAGCGGCGCCAGTACCGGACGGTCGCAGCGAGGCGCTCGTTCGCGTCGTCGATGTCCTCGGGCACCGCGAGGCCCTCGGCCCACGAGAGCGCGCAGAAGACCTGGTCCCCCGGCTCCAGCCGGTGGCGCGCTCGTACGCGGTCGCCCTCGATCCCGAGTGCGAGGTCGGTCCGCAGCCTGATCGTGAGGTCCTCACCACGCGCGTCGGCCGTGTGCCGGTCGTCGCCGACCAGGGACCAGTTGGCCGGAACCCGCCCGTAGTCGAAGTCCGGCTCGCATACCAGCTCCAGCTCGAGGTTGCCCTCCAGGCAGAGGGCGGTGCGCACGAGCATGTGGTCCCCGTCGTCGTCGACAGGCGGCCGCGTGTGCGGCGTGATCTTGTCCTCGCCGTGCTCTGGGCCCATGGTCAGCGCATCGCGCACCAGGACCCAACCGGTGGGGGTCTTCCAGGTGGTGGCGAGGACGTTCGTCCCGGGCTCATAGATCCGCGCGGTGGGAACGTTGATCCCGAACGGCCCGAACCGGAAGGAGCCGGCCTGGCGATCGAGCAGGGCGCCGAACACGCTTGGCGAGTCGAAGCGTGGCACGCAGAGCCAGTCGATCGAGCCGTCCGGGGCCACGAGGGCGCTGGTGTGGCAGTCGGACAGGAACGCGTAGTCGGCGATCGGCGGGAACGGCGACGGCGCCGCGGCGCTCTGTGGTGGCGGCGCGCTCGTCGCGCTCATGCCGACACCCACGGAGCGTGCCAACGGCCGTGCCCTGCAAGGAGCTCGTCCGCCGCCGGCGGACCCCACGATCCCTTCTCGTATGGGTGGACCTCCGGAGCGGCGTCGAGCAGCGGCTGCATCACCCGCCAGTTCTCCTCGACGCTGTCCTGTCGCTTGAAGCGCCTGCTGTCTCCCACCATCGCGGCGTGCAGCAGCACCTCGTACGGCGTCGCGCCCTCACCGCCCTGCTGCGCGAACTCCAGGTCGAGGCTTACCTGCTCGGGCTTCTCCGCATCGCCGCGCCGTGCTTCGATGAGGAGCCGGACCCCGGTGCTGGGGTGAAGCCGGACCACGAGCTGATCGGGTTCCGGCCGCCGAGATCCCTCGGCGAGGAACCCGAGCCGGGGCGGGTGCTTGAAGACGAGCCGCAGCTCCCACTGCGTGATCGGGAGCCACTTTCCGGTCCGGATGAAGAAGGGCACGCCCGACCAGCGCCAGTTGTCGATTTCGAGGCGCAGGGCGGCATAGGTCTCCGTCGTCGAGTCCGCAGCCACGCCGTCGATGTCCCTGTAGCCGTCGTACTGGCCGCGCACGTAGTGCGTGGGATCGCCGGCGGGCATGGCCTGGAAGACCGAGACCATCGAGTTCTTCAGCGTCTCCGGGTCGCCGCTCGCCGGGGGCTCCATCGCGGCGGCGGCCACCACCTGCATGAGGTGGTTGACCACGACGTCCCGCAGCGCGCCGACCGGGTCGTAGAAATGGCCGCGATCCTCCACGCCGAAGCTCTCGGCCATGGTGATCTGCACCGACGCCACGTAGTTGCGGTTCCAGATCGGCTCCAACATCGTGTTGGCGAACCGCAGGTACCGGACCTCGTCCAGGCCCATCAGCCCCATGAAGTGGTCGATCCGGTACAGCTGGGACTCGTCCAGGTGCTGGTGGACCTCCTCGTTGAGCGCGGCCGCCGAGGCGGCGTCGTGCCCGAAGGGCTTCTCCACCACCACCCGCGCCGACTTGGTCAAGCCCGCGTCGGCCAGCCCCTTGATCACCATCCCGAAGAGCGAAGGCGGAATCTCGAGATAGAAGACGGGGCTGCGCGCATCCTCGATCTCGCGGGCCACCCGCTTGTAGGTCTCCTGGTCGCCGAAGTTGCCAGGGATGTACGACAGCCGTCGCGGCGAAGCGATCGAAGGTCTCGTCGTCGATCGTCTCACCGCAATCCGCTATGCAATTGCGTGCGTGCTCGCGCAGCTGGTCGACGGTCCAGTCGTTGCCCGCCACCCCCACGATCGGGCAGCTCAACAGGCCGCGGCGCTCCAAGCGGTACAGCGAGTGGAACGTCATCACCCTCGCGAGGTCCCCGGTGATGCCGAAGACGACGAACGCGTCGGCGGGCTGGGCGCCGGCCGGTGTGGCGGTCGTTCGCGGCGGACCGCTGCCGAGGTCGTACCGCGGTGCTCATGCGAAGGCCTTTCCGTCGGGAGGGAACGACGATGGTTGCGCCGCCGATATTCCGAGAGCCGCTCGGGGTGCGCATCACCCGGATGGGATGATTCGGTACCGCGCTCGACTCCGTACCGTGGGGCCATGCCCGGCGTGGACATGACCGAGCGTCAGTTCCGCGAGCTCTTCAACACCGTCTCCAACTGGGGCCGCTGGGACGATGACGGGCAGCGAGGGGCTCTGAATCTGCTCACTCCCGCTCGGGTCGCTGCCGCCGCGCAACTGGTTCGCAGCGGACAAACGGTCACGCTCGGCCAGCCGCTGCGAACCAAGGCCGGGATCGATGTGCCCGAGCCCGCCGACCACCACATGACGATGCTGACCGACGTCGACATCGGGTCAGGATCCGTGCGCTTCGCAAAGGACTACGTCGGCGTGGACTACCACAACGACGGGCACAGCCACATCGACGCCTTCTGTCACGTCGCCTTCGACGGCTCGTTCTTTGACGGCAAGCCGGCGGCATCGGTCACGGCGGAGGGCGCGCTGGTGGGCTCGATCGAAATCCTCAAGGACGGGCTGATCGGCCGCGCCGTTCTGCTTGACGTGCCGCGCGTACGCGGCGTCCCATGGGTCGAGCCCGGCGACCACGTGTTCCGCGAAGACCTCGAGTCGGCCGAGAGCGAGCAGGGCGTGCGGGTCGGGGCCGGCGACATCCTTCTGGTCCGCACCGGTCACACGCGGCGACTGGCGGAGCTCGAGCCCTGGGACACCCGGGAGGCGAAATCCGGGCTGCACCCCACCACGGCGTTGTTCCTGGCGGACCGCCAGGTCGCGGCGCTCGGCTCGGACGGCAACAACGACACGGCCCCGAGCACCACGGAGGGGGTCGGCTTCCCGATCCACGTCCTCGCCATCAACGCCATGGGCGTGCATCTGCTCGACTACCTCCAGTTCGAAGACGTGGTGCCGCACTGCGAGGAGGCCGGGCGCTGGGAGTTCCTCTTCGTCGCCGCTCCACTGCGGATCGCTCGCGGCACCGGATCGCCGCTCAATCCGATCGCGATCTTCTAGATGCTCCACCTCAGGCTCTACGGTCCTTCTGATGCCCTCGCCAAGATCGGGGAGGGTCTGGAGGATCGCGGCGCCGCGGGGAGGGTGGCTCTCTCACACGGCGTACGTGCCGGGCACGTCCTGCTGACCGCCGAGGTCCACTCGGGGGCGGCGGACGAGGTGCTCCATTTCCTGGTGAGCAGCGGGGTGGCGGAGGAGGACATCAGGCTCGCACGGTTCGACGAGGTCGGCCCCGTCCGGGCCGGGCGCGCCGCCGCGAGCCTGATCTGGGCCGACGTGCTGGGGCAGGCCGCGCTGAACGCCCGACCGGTGGCGCGCTATCTCGTCTTCATGATGGCCGCGGGCGTGATCGCGGCTTTTGGCGTGATCGAGGACAACGAGATTCTCATCGTCGGCGCGATGGCGGTGAGCCCGGATCTGCTTCCGATCACCGCCGCGTGCGTGGGACTGGCGAGCCGTCGTGGCCGGCTCGTCGGGCGCGCGCTGGCGACGCTCGTCGTCGGGCTCGCGGTGACCTGCCTGACGGCAGGCGTGCTGGCGCTGGTTCTCGACCTGCTCGATGTCCTGCCCTCGGAGTTCGCCGTCGGCGAGTCGGCGCTCTCCGGGCTGACGACCGTCAACTCCTCGACCATCGGAGTGGCGCTTGCCGCCGGCATCGCGGGGATGCTGGCCCTCGAGACGCGCGCGAGCGCAGCCGTGGGCGTGGGCATATCGATAACCACGATCCCGGCCGCCGCCTATCTCGGCGTGGCCGCCGGCGTCGGCGAGGAGGGCAAGGCCTGGGGTGCGCTGGCCGTCCTTGCGGTCAATGTGGCGATGCTGCTGATCGGCGGGACGCTGACGCTCTTGCTGCAACGCAGGCTCGCCGAAAGCGGGCGCGCGCCCCTGGTGGCCCGCTGGAGACTGGGGCAGCGCTCGCCATGACGGAACGGGTCGCGGGCAGAGGGGCCGTCCGTGACGCGGGCGTCGCGATCAGGTCAAGAGGGACGAATGCCCCACCTACCCGCGAACGACTGCCCCGGCTCGAGGCGGACCAGGTCCGTCCCGCTGCGGAACGCATTCGGCGGACAGGTCATGGGCTCGACCGCGAGAGCGCGCCGGTCCACATCGGGTAGCGGGTCGCCGGTGAAAACCATCAGGTAGGGGTAGCTCTCGTCGACCCAAAGGGTCAGCTCGCTCCCGCCGTGAGGATCACGGAGCTGGACGCGAGCGAGGCCGTCGGCGTCGCGCTCGAGGTCAGTGAACGCGTTGTCGAGCTTGGTCGTGCCGATCGTCCTCGGCCGGCGGAAGTCGACGTCCGTGCCCTCGACCGCTGACGAGCCGACGGGGATCCCGCGGTCGTCGGACCGCAGCACCGTTCCGCCCGGCACGCGCAGGATCAGATCGTCCACGGTCCCGCTGCCGAGGGTCAGGTACGGATGAGCACCGCTTCCGAACGGACACGACACTCGCCCGGCATTCGTGGCCGTCGTGGTCACTCCGAGCCCTTCCTCGGAGAGCCGATACTCGATCTCCAAGGCGAGCGAGAAGGGGTAACCGGGCCGGGGATGAAGCAGGTGCTCCATGACGACGCGGTGCGGCTCGCGCTCTCCGGCGGTCCACGCCGCCCAGCGGACCAGCCCGTGGATCGCATCCTGCTCCTCGACGTCGTCGATCGGCAGCTGGTAACGGGCCCGGCCGAACTCGTAGCTGCCGTCCTGGAGACGGTTTGGCCACGGCATCAGCACCTGGCCCCTGCCGGAGCTGCTCATCTCGTCGATCCCATAGCCGTCAACGAGCTCGCGGCCGCCCGCCGAGTAGGTTCGGAGCCCGCCGCCCACCTCCACCACCGTCGCCCGCTGGTCGCCGAACGCGATCTCGATCTGCTCGCCGGACGGAGCGATCACGGGAGCACCACGACGTCGTCCACGAGTGCCAGGCCCTCCGGCCGGTGCGTAATGAGCAGCACGGACCGCTGGCCGGCGGCGCTCAGCACGTCATCGATCAGCCTCTCCGCGGTTGGCGCGTCGAGGTGCGCCGTAGGCTCGTCGAGCACGAGCACCGAAGCGTCAGTGAGCAGCGCCCGGGCGACGACAAGCCGCTGCCGCTGCCCCGCCGAGAGCTGACGGCCCTGCTCGCCCACATACGTGTCCAAGCCTTCCGGGAGGTCTCGGACCCAGTGCCAGAGCCGAGCGCGATCAAGCGCGCGCTCGATCTCGGCGTCGCTCGCCTCGGGGCGCGCGAGACGGACGTTCTCGCGAATGCTCGCCGAGAACAGATGAGCGTCCTGACCGGCCACGGCGATCGCCCGGCGGAGATCGTCCTGCCGGTAGTCGCGCAGGTCGCTCTCGCCGAGCGTGACCCGGCCCCGCTCGGGGTCTAGGAAGCGGAGGAGCAGATTCACCACGGTCGTCTTGCCCGCTCCACTGGCCCCCAGCAGCGCGATCCGGCTTCCGGGTTCGAGGCGGAGGCTGAACCCATCCAGCACGAGTGGCTCCTCCGGCGCGTAACGAGCACTCACGTCGTCGAGCGTCACCACGAACGGTGGCGAGGGGAATGGGGCCGGCTCGTCGGGGTCGGCAACCGCGGGCTCCCGATCGATCAGCTCCAGTATCCGCCGGCCGGCGCCGAGCGTCGCCGGCAGCTCACGGGCCACCGCCGACAGCGGCTGCACGGCCTCGAACGAGGCGAGCGCGAGCAGGGCGAGCATCGCGATGAGCACGCGATCGAGCTCACCCCCCGCGTGTGCACCCACCGAGAGCGCGAGCACGATCGCCACCGTCAGGCCGGCCACCAGCACGCCGAGGCCGTCTCCAACGCCTGCGGCCAGCGCGTCGCGGCGGCCGATTCGGACGAGCGCCTGATCGGCCGCTCGCAGGCGTCCGAGCGCGGCGGCGTCGCCGCCGTACACGACGAGCTCCGGCGCGGCGCCGAGGAGCTCCACCAGCTCGGTCGACAGCACGCCGCGAGCCGCGGCCTGCCGCCCGGCGGCACGCGTTCCGAGCCGGGCCACCAGCACGGGCACAGCGATCCCGGCGGCGAGCAACCCGACCGCGAGCGCTAGCGCCGCCGCCGGCAGGAAGGCTGCCATGGCGCCCACGCAGAGCCGCGCCGGCGAGCAGGGCGACGAGCGGTGGACCGACACCGCGCAGGTAGAGGTTCTGGAGCGCGTCCACGTCGGCCACCATTCGTGAGAGCAGGTCGCCGCGCGAGTAGCCGTCGAGCTGCGCCGGCGCCAGCGGCTCGATGCGCTCGTAGACGCGCACCCGCACGCGGCCAAGCACGCGCAGGGCGAGATCGTGCGATGCGAGCCGCTCGAAGTAGCGGGCGAGGGGCCGGGCGATCCCGAAGAAGCGGACGGCGACGATCGCCGTCATCAGCGAGAGGATCGCCGGCTGCTCGGCCGCGCGCGTGATCAGGTATCCGGCCGTGGCCATCAGCCCGGCGCCAAAAGCCACCGTCAGTGCGCCGAGGACTACGGCGAGCGCCAGACGCGAGGACGGGGCGCCCGCCAGCACGAGCAGCCGTCGCAGAGTCGCCATCAGGCCGCCTCCAGCAGCGGCTCGGAGAGCGCCCGGCCTCGCTCGAGGCGGACAACCCGGTCGGCGCGCCGTACGAGCTCGGGACGATGAGCGATCAGGAGGACGGTGCGCCCTGCGCATACTCGCTCGACCGCATCGGCAACCAGCTCGGCACTCAACGGGTCGAGGTCGGCGGTCGGCTCGTCGAGAACCACCAGCGGCGCATCGCGCAAGGAAGGCCCGCGCCAGCCCGAGCCGGCGGCGCTCGCCTGCAGACAGCGGGCGGCCGCCGTCGCCGACGAGCGTCTCGTGCCCGCGCGGCAGTGCCTCGATGAAGCCGTCGGCGCCCGCGAGCGCCGCCGCTTGCAGCACCCGCGCGTCGGACGCGGTCGCGTCGCCCAGCCGGATGTTGTCGGCCACGCTGCCTCGCAGCAGGGTCGGATGCTGCGGCACCCAGGCGACATTGCGCCGCCAGTCATCGGTCCGGCAGCCGGAGAGGTCGACCCCGCCCGCGCTGACTCGGCCGGCCGTCGGCTCGAGCAGGCGCAGTAGGAGGGCGGCGACGGTGCTCTTGCCGGCCCCGCTCTCGCCGACGAGTGCCACGGTCTCGCCAGGCGCCAGCTCGAGGTCGAGCTCATCCAGCACCGGCGCGGGGCGGGCCGGATAGGTGAAGCACACGCGCTCCAGGCGCACCGGCGCGTCGGCGGGGCTGGGCGGAACGCGCGTCCCGCCGGAGCCCACCGTGGGCGGCGCGTCGAGCAGGTCGAGGATGCGGGCCGCGACGGCGAGGCCGTCCGCGCTCGCGTGGAACTCGGCGCCGAGGCGCCGGAACGGCAGGTAGAGCTCGGGTGCGAGGATGAGCACCGTGAGGCCGGCCTGCAGGCCGAGCCCTCCGCCGACGAGCCGCACCCCCACGGTCACCGCGACGAGCGCCACTCCGAGCGTCGCGGCCAGTTCGAGCACGGACCCGGACAGGAAGCTGACGCGGAGGGTCCCCATCGTCGCCCGGCGATGGTCCTCGCTGATCTGGGCCATCCGCTCCGCCTCGGTGCGGGCGCGGCCCGCGGCTCGCAGCGTGGGCAACCCGCGCGCGACGTCGAGGAAGTGCGTGGACAGGCGCCGGAGCTCCTGCCAGCGCTCCCTCGTGCGCTGCTCGGTGTACAGCCCGATCAGCCACATGAACACCGGCACCAGCGGCAGCGTCAGCAACATGATCAGCGCCGACTCGAGGTCTATCGGAGCGACCCAGAGCAGCACGGCGACCGGCACGACGCAGGCGAGCACGACCTGGGGCAGGTAGCGGGCGAAATAGGCCTCGAGCGACTCGACCCCCTGGACCGCCGCCGCGGCGACCTCGCCCGCCTCGGTGCCGTCGAGGGCTGCCGGCTGCGAGCGAAGGCGTCGCTCCGCGAGTGCGAGACGCAGCTCGGAGAGTGCCGTCGACGCGCCGCGCCGGCCGGCGACCTCGAAGCCCCAGGCGAGCACACCGCGTGCGGCGAAGACGATCCCGAGCAGGGTGATGTCGACGGCGACGTCAGCGAGCGAGGCGCCGTGGAACGCCCGCGCGACGATCCGAGCAAGCAGCGTCGCGCCCACCAGCACGAGCAGTGCGGTGGCGAGCCCGATAGCCGCGTCGACGGCGAGCAGAACGCGCGCCGAGCGGGCGCGGCGAAGCAGGCGCGGGTCGAGAGCGCGCATGCCAGTCAGCCGGCCGAGGGCTCTTCCCCCGTGGGGGCGCCACCCCCCACCCGCTCACGTAGAACGTGGTACGTCCACGCCTGGTAGAGCATCACGATCGGCGCGACGATCAGCGCCGCGATGGTCATCACTTTCAGCGCGTAGTGCGAGGACGACGCGTTCGAGATCGTCAGGCTGTTCGCGAACTCCGGGTTCGAGACGAGCACCCGCGGATAGAGGCTCGTGAAGATCGTCGCCACGACGAGCAGGGTCCCCAGCGCGGTCATGACGAACGCCCAGCCGCTCCGCCGTCCGAAGACGAAGACCACCGCGAGCACCAGCGCCAGCCCGCCGAGCGCGGCCGGGAGCGCCGGCGGGAAGACATCCTTGTCGTTGCGGTCGACCGCGACCGCGACCGTCCAGGCGAGGAAGGCGGCGACTCCGAGGGCCGCCGGCACGGCTAGCCGCCGGGCCGTGTTCGCGGCTCGCTCGCACAACTCACCCGAGGTGCGCAGGGTGAGGAAAGTCGCCCCGTGGAAGGCGAACAGCAGCACGACGACGAGGCCCGCGACGACGGTGTAGGCGCTGAACAGGTCGAGAAAGTCGCCGGCGTAGTCGCCCTGCTCGTCGAGCGGCACTCCGTGGAGGAAGTTGGCGAGCGCCACTCCCCAGATGAAGGGAGCGCCGAAACTACCGACGGTGTTCGCCCACTGCCACGCCGTCCGCCAGCGCGGTTCATCGCCCTTCGACCACCACTCGAAGGAGACCACGCGGATGATCAGGAGCAAGAGGACGAGCAGCAGGGCGAGGTAGAAGCCCGAGAACGCCGTCGCGTACCAGACGGGAAAGGCCGCGAAGGTGGCGCCCCCGGCGATGACCAGCCAGACCTCGTTGCCGTCCCACACCGGGCCGATCGAGTCGAACATCGCCCGCCGGTCGCGCTCGTCACGACCCAGGAACGGCAGCAGCATCCCCACGCCGAAGTCGAAGCCCTCGAGCAGGAAGTAGCCGCCCCAGAAGATCGCGATGAGAAGAAACCAGACCTCCGGGAGGCTCACGTCGACGCTCCCACCGGCACCTCGGGCGGGTCGACGCGCGCGTAGCGCCTCATGAGCACGAAATCGACGATCCCGAGGGCGATGTAGAGCAGCGCGAACACGCTGATGCTGACCCAGATCGTGCTGCTAGCCACGCTGGGCGAATTCGCCTCCGCGGTTTTCAGCAGCCCTTGGACGATCCACGGCTGCCGGCCCATCTCGGTCAGGACCCAGCCGGCAGTCATTGCGAAGAACGGGAAGGCGATCGTGAGGATCGCGACGCGGTGGAACCAGCGCGCCGTCTCGAGCTTGCCTCTGCGATATAGGAACGCGCCCAGTGCGGCGACGAGGAACATCAGCGTGCCGAGGTACGCCATCACGCGCATGCCCCAGTACAGGGGGCGAACGGGCGGGATGTAGTTGCCCGGACCGTAGCGCTGCTCGTACCCCGCCTGGATCTGGTTGAGCCCCTCGACCTCGTCCTTGAACGATCCGGTTGCGAGGAACGAGAGCAGGTCGGGAACCTGGATGTCGAAGCTGGGGTCGGGGTTCTCCTTGGTGAAGCCGCCGATCTGGAAGAGGGAGAAGGCGGCCGGCTTCTCGGAATCCCAGAGCGCCTCGGCGCCTGAGATCTTCATCGGCTGGAGGTCGGTGGCCACGATGCCGAACTTGCTGCCCACCGCGAGGTTGATCGCGGTCACCGGCACCGCCACGATCAGTGCCAAGACGGCAGCGCGCAGGAACAGCTCGACGTTCCGGCGGCGGAGGAAGTGCCAGCAGGCGACGCCGAGGATCAGGAGCGCCGCGGTCGAGAGCCCGGCCAGGATCGTGTGGAGGAAGGCGTGGATGGCGAAGGTGTGGGAGAACAGCGCCCACACGTCCGTCAGCTCGGCCTTGCCGTCGGCGATCCTGTAGCCGACCGGGTTCTGCATCCAGGAGTTCGCGACGAGGATGAAGTAGGCCGACAGCCAGGTGCCCAGCGCCACGATCCAGATCGTCGCCAGGTGTAGACGCGGCGATAGCCGGTCCCAGCCGAAGATCCAGAGCCCCAGGAATGTGGCCTCGAGCGCGAAGGCCGCGAGGCCCTCGATCGCGAGCGGCGCGCCGAAGACGTCGCCCACGAACTTGGAGTAGACGGACCAGTTCATCCCGAACTGGAACTCCTGCACCAGGCCGGTGGCGACCCCGATCGCGAAGTTGATCACGAGGAGGGTTCCGAAGAAGCGCGTCAGCCGTAGCCACTGCTCGTTCTTGGTGCGGTGCCACAGCGTCTGCATGACCGCCACCAGCGGGGCAAGCCCGAGCGTCAGCGGCACGAAGATGAAGTGGTAGATCGACGTCATCGCGAACTGGATCCGCGCGAGGTCGACCGTGTCCAGGGCGATCGGGACCGCGGCGTCGGTCATCGGACGGGCTCGCCGGGCGCCGGAGACTCCCGCTCTACGCTCGCGAGCTCGCCGCCGATCAGCGCGGTCTGGCGCTCACTGACCGGTGGCTCGAGCCGCATGCCGCAAGCGTCATGTTCGGTCCAGCGAGTGCGCTGCGGAAGTCGTGCCGCGATGCTCATGTGGGAGCCATCCCGTCCGGCGGGGTCGACGGATACTCGGCTCCTGGTCCTCTGCCGCGCATCATCCGAATCGGGTGATTCGCGCCGGCGTGCTGTGTGGATAGGGTGGCCCGGTCGTGAACTGGGCGAAGATCCTCCCGATGGCGTTCGTGATGATCGCCGGCCCGCAGATCCTGAGCGCCATCTTCCTCGCGACGAGCGAGAACTGGCGCCGCAACTCGGCCGCCTACGTCGCCGGTGCGGCCCTGTCAATAACCGCGTTCGTCACGATCGCGTTCTTCGTCGGCTCGGGCCTCTCCGACGCCGGGGCGTCGGGGGACACGCTTGACATCGTGGTCCTGGTCCTTCTGGTTGCCGCGGCGCTCCACACATTCCTCAAGCGGAAGGAATCGGAGCCGCCGAAATGGATGGGCAAGCTGGAGGCGGCGAAGCCGAGGTTCTCGTTCAGGCTCGGCTTCCTGCTGCTGGGCGTGTTTCCGACCGACATCCTCACCTCGTGGGCCGTCGGCACCTTTCTGTCAAACCACGGCGATCCGTGGTGGCACTTGCTTCCATTCGTCCTGCTCACCCTGCTGTTCCTTGCGCTACCGGCGCTCCTGCTGCTGGTGTTCGGTCGACGGGCGCAGGAATTCCTCCCGAAGGCTCGCGACTGGATGAACACGCACTCGTGGGTCGTGAACGAGATCGTGATCGTGTTCTTCATCGCCATCACCGCCGACAGCCTGGCGGGGTAGCAGCGACTGTCCGCGAACCGGTTCGATCTACCGGCGCGCGCCCAGTTCCTGGGAGGCTGGCGGGTGCGACGAACGCCGCAAACAAAGTCCGATCAGCCGCCCGCGAGGACGGCTGCGCCCACCGCGCCCGAAAGGTCCCCGAGCTTGGTGCGGAGCACCGCCGGAGGCTTGTCGGGCACGAAGAGGTGAGGCGTCATCTGCGCGACGATGCGATCGACGAATGGCTGGCCGAGGCGGTCGCCGAGGCCGCCGCCCACGATGATCGCCTCCAGGTCGAGAAGGTTCTGTGCCGATGCAAGACCGATGCCCAGCGCCCGGGTCGCGTCCTCGACCAGCTTCTTGGTCATACGGTCGCCACCCTCGAGAGCCCTCGCATAGACGCCGGAGCTCACTCGCTGCCGGCCGCGCTTCTTCATGATGCGGAAGAGGCGCGTCTTGCGGCCGCGCTTGACTAGCCGTCGTGCCCGCCTCTCCATGCTCGCCCGCCCCGCGTACGCTTCGACACAGCCGCGGCGCCCGCAGGAGCAGCGCCGACCTCCGGGTTTCACCACCATGTGGCCGAACTCGCCCGCCGCCCCTCGCCCGTCGTGGAGTTCGCCGTCAAGGATGAGGCCTCCGCCGACACCGGTTCCGACCCAGACTCCGAGGAGGTTCTTGTAGGGCCGACCGGCCCCCCGGTGGTACTCGCCAAGAACGCCCACGCTGACATCGTTGTCGACCGTTACCTTTGTCCCGTCCAGCGCCGCGGAGACCAGCGGCCCCAGTTCGACGCGGTCGGAGAAGCCGGGGACATTCGCCGCCAGCAGCACCGCGCCTGCGTCCGGATCGATCTCCCCCGGGGTGCCGATGCCGATGCCCCCGAGATTGGCCTCTGTCACGGCGGCGGCCTCGAGTGACGTGCGGATCGTGCCGACGATCGCGTCGACCACGTCCGAGGGCATTCCGGTCTGAGGAGTAAGCACCCGGGAGCTGCCCACGACCTTCTCGCCGCTCAGAACGACGGTCTGGATCTTCGTTCCCCCGAGGTCGACGCCTGCCGTCACCGTCTTGCTCGCCACGCTCTTCGTCGACATGCTCACAACTCCCCGCTCGCTGGTGGAGGACCTCCAGCCGCAGCGCCGTCACGCAGCCTTCTCGTCGTGTCCACCGAACTCCTTGCGCATCGCCGAGAGCAGCTTGTCGGCGAAGTCGTCGAGACCGCGCGAGCCGAAGCGCGAATATAGAGCAGTCGTGAGGACGGGCGCCGGGACGCCCACGTCGATGGCGGCGACCGACGTCCATCGGCCCTCCCCGGAGTCGGACACGCGACCGGCGAACTCCTCGAGTCTCGGCGACGCGCACAGCGCCTCGGCCGTCAGGTCGAGCAGCCAGGAGCCGACGACGCTGCCGCGCCGCCAGACCTCGGCCACCTCGGTCGTGTCGATCTCGTACTGGTAGAGCTCGGGAGCCTCGAGCGGGGCGGTCTCGGCGTCCATCTCCCGCTGCCGCTTGCCCGCATCGGCGTTCTTGATGATGTTCAGGCCCTCCGCGTACGCGGCCATGAGCCCGTACTCGACGCCGTTGTGCACCATCTTCACGAAGTGGCCGGCGCCGTTCGGACCGCAGTGGTAGTACCCATTCTCGGCCGGGGTTGGTTGTCCGGTCCTTCCCGCTGTGCGCGGAGCGGAGTCGACGCCCGGGGCGATCGAGGCGAAGATCGGGCCGAGCCGCTCGACGACGTCCTTCTCCCCGCCGATCATCAAGCAGAATCCACGCTCGAAACCCCACACGCCGCCGCTTGTCCCGACGTCGACGTGGTGAATGCCCTTCTCCCGGAGCGCGGCCGCGTGACGGAGGTCGTCGTGGTAGTAGGTGTTGCCGCCATCGATGATGGTGTCTCCCGGCTCGAGCACCTCGGCCAACGAGGCGATCGTCTTGTCCGTGATCTCCCCGGCCGGAACCATCACCCAGGCCGTCCGCGGCTTCTCGAGCTTGGATGCGAACTCCTCCAAGGAGGCCGCGCCGTCGGCGCCGTCGGATTCGAGGGCCTTGACCGCGTCCGGGAAGACGTCGTAGCCGACGCAGCGGTGTCCGTCGCGCATGAGCCGCCGCACGAGGCCGGCGCCCATTCTGCCCAGGCCGACCATTCCGAGTTGCATGGGAGTCTTGGTAGCCACAGTTAGCTCCTTTCCGCTGATTCCATTCGACTCACGACGCCCGCAGGATGAACTGCAGCCGGATAGGCGAGGAAGCGTCGCTCATCGGATGGCTCGATAACGCCGGATCAACGCGTTCGTCGAGCTGTCGTGCTGCAGGTCGGGCTCCTCCCCTGCCTCGAGCTCGGGGATGATCCGCTTGGCCAGCACCTTGCCGAGCTCGACTCCCCACTGGTCGAAGGAGTCGATCCCCCAGATCGTGCCCTGGGTGAAGACGCTGTGCTCGTACAGCGCGACCAGAGCTCCAAGTGTGTGTGGGGTCAGCTTCTCGGCCAGGATCACGTTTGTAGGACGATTCCCCTCGAACACGCGGTGGGGGACCACCGCGTCGGCCGTTCCCTCGGCTCGGACCTCCTCCTCGGTCTTCCCGAACGCGAGCGCCTCGGCCTGCGCGAAGACGTTCGACATGAGGATGTCGTGGTGGTCGCGAAGCGGGTTCAGTGTCTTTCCGAACCCGATCAGGTCGACGGGAATGAGCTTCGTACCCTGGTGGATGAGCTGGTAGAAGCTGTGTTGGCCGTTGGTCCCGGGCTCGCCCCAGAAGACGGCGCCGGTGTGGTAGTCGACACGGCGGCCGTCGAGCGTGACGTGCTTCCCGTTCGACTCCATCGTCAGCTGCTGGAGGTAGGCGGGGAAGCGTTTCAGGTATTCGCTGTACGGCATGACACCCACGGTCTGGGCGCCGAAGAAGTCCCCGTACCAGACCGCGAGCAGGCCCATGAGGACAGGCAGGTTGCGCTCGAACGGCTCCGTACGGAAGTGCTCGTCCATCGCGTGGAAGCCGGCGAGCAGCTCGCGGAAGCCGTCGGGCCCGACGGCGAGCATGGTCGAGAGGCCGATCGCGGAGTCCATCGAGTAGCGGCCGCCGACCCAGTCCCAGAAGCCGAACATGTTGTCCGTGTCGATGCCGAACTTCGCGACCTCGTCGGCGTTCGTGGAGACGGCGACGAAGTGCTTCGCGATCGCTGCCTCGTCACCGAGTGCGGCGAGGGACCACTCCCGCGCCGAGTGCGCGTTCGTCATCGTCTCCAGGGTCGTGAACGTCTTCGAGGAGACGATGAAGAGCGTTTCGTCGGCCGCGAGGTCGCGGGTCGCCTCGGCGAAGTCGGTGGAGTCGACGTTCGAAACAAAGCGGAACGTGAGGTCGCGCCGCGTGTAGTGGCGGAGGGCCTCGTACGCCATCACGGGACCGAGGTCCGAGCCGCCGATCCCGATGTTGACGACATTCCGGATCGCCTTGCCCGTATGGCCTTTCCACTCGCCCGAACGCACGCGGTCTGAAAATGCCGCCATCCGGTCGAGCACTTCGTGCACGTTCGCGACCACGTCATCCCCGTCGACCACGAGCGACATTCCCTTCGGCATGCGCAGGGCGACGTGGAGCACGGAGCGGCTCTCGGACACGTTGATTCGATCGCCGCGGAACATAGCGGCGGTCCGCTCGGCGAGCCCGGATTCGTGAGCCAGCTCGAGCAGGAGCTTGATCGTCTCGTCCGTGACCCGGTTCTTCGAGTAGTCGAGGTAGAGGCCGGCGCCTTCGGCGGCGAAGCGCTCGCCCCGGCGTCGTGTCCTCCGCGAAGAGCTCGCGCAGGTGGAGTTCGCGAGATCTCGGCGTGGTGGGCCTCGAGCGCCTTCCAGGCCGCGCGCTCCCGGAGTGGCGTCGTGCTGGTCCCGGTCATGGTCATCTTGGTTCCTCCAGGCTCACGCGGTGAGCGCCGCGCTCTGCTTGTCGATGATCCATCAACCCGGCAGCCAGGGGTCGTGCCAGCCCCCGACGTTGTCCACCAGGTTGTCAGCTGACTTAGGCCCCCACGAGCCTTGTTCGTACGCTTCGACCGGCGGCGGGGCGTCGAGTAGCGGCTGCACCACCCGCCACGTCTCCTCGAGCGCGTCCTGGCGCGCAAAGTGGCTCGAGTCGCCGACCATCGCCGCGTGCAGGAGCACCTCGTAGGCGGTGGGGCCCTCGCCGCCCATGCTCGCGAACTCCATGTCCAGCTGGACCGGGCGCACTCCGTACGCCTCCGCCTTCTTCGCCTGCAGCCTGAGCCTGGCTCCGGGCGCTGGGCCGATCCGGAGCACGAGCTGGTTCGGCTCGGGCCGAGGCGCGTGCCTCGGGACGAAGCCGAGCCAGGGTGTCGTCGAAAAGACGACTCGAACCTCGGTCACCGTCACGGGCAGCGACTTGCCGGCGCGGATGAAGAACGGCACGCCCGACCAGCGCCAGTTGTCGATCTCGAGCCGCATGGCGCAGTACGTCTCCGTCTGCGAACCAGGAGCAACTCCGGCCACATCGAGGTAGCCGCGGTATTGGCCGCGCACGTAGTGGGCGGGGTCGGCGTCGGCCATCGCGACGAAGACGTCACGCTTGCGATCGTTGATCACGTCCTTGCCGCGTCCTGTAGGAGGCTCCATGGCGACCAGGCTCAACACCTGCAGGATGTGGTTCTGGACGACGTCGCGCATGGCCCCCACCGGGTCGTAGAAATGGCCGCGATCCGCGATGCCGAAGTCCTCCGCCATCGTGATCTGGACCGAGGAGACGTACTGGCGGTTCCAGACCGGCTCCAGGATGGTGTTCGCCCAGCGGAGGAACAGGATGTCCTCGACCGACATCTTCCCCAGGAAGTGGTCGATCCGGTAGAGCTGCGACTCGTCGATCAGCGCGTGGAGTTGCTCGTTCAACTCGCGCGCTGACGCAAGGTCGTGCCCGAAGGGCTTCTCCACGACGACCCGCGCGTCCTTCGTGAGGCCCGCGTCGGCGAGGCCCGAGACCACCGTGGCGAAGAGCGAGGGCGGGACTTCGAGGTAGAAGACGGGCAGGCTCGCGCCGCTGATCGCCTCCGCGACCCGGCCGTAAGTCGCCGCATCAGCGAAGTCTCCATGGACGTACGAGAGCTTCTCGGCGAAGCGCTTGAACACGGCCTCGTCGAGTGGCTCGCCCGTTGCGACGATCGACTCGCGGGCCCGCTCGACGAGGTGCTCGAGCGTCCAGTCATCGAAGGCCACTCCGACGACGCGGCAGGAAAGGAGGCCGCGCTGCTCGAGCCGGTAGAGAGAGCGGAAGGTCATCACTCTCGCAAGGTCGCCCGTGATCCCGAACACCACGAACACGTCGGCGTGCCGCTGCTCGGCCTCGCCCTGGGCGCGGGCAAGGGGCTCGACCGAGGCTGCTGCTCCCGTCGTCATTCCGCTCTCCTCGCCTTCCCGGGCTCGTCCGTCTCGACGACGATCCGGCCCGTGCGTTGGTGCGTGAGCGCGGTCCCGGCCCAGTCGACCACGGCCTTCGCGCGGTCCTCGTTGGTCGGCAGCAGAGCGAGATGCACGGTGCCCCAGGCCAGCTGCGCGGCCCTCCCCTTCATCGTTCGGCCGCCGAGCATCTGCACCACGGCGGCGCCCCGGCCGATCGTCGCCATCGTGCCCTTGTCCTTGTATCTGAACGGCTTCGTCTGCTTCCCCGCGACCCGCCGGGCGATCGTCTCCCCGGCGTGCTCGCCGGACTGCAGCGCGACCGAGCCAAGCTGCGGCAGCACCTGCTCCGTCTTCGCGTCGGTGATCGCTGCGATATCGCCGAGCGCGTACACCTCCGGGTAAAGCGGAACGGTGAGCTCCGGCCCGACGCCGATGCGGTTTCCTCGCTCGAGCTCGAGCCCGAGCGCCCGGACGAGCGCGTTGCCCTGCAAACCGGCGCCCCAGACGAGCGTGTGCGCGTCGAGCACCGTGCCCGACTTGAGCGTGACCCGAGTCGGAGAGACGGACTCGACCGCCTCCCCCACGACGACCTCCACCGTCCGCTTGGCCAACGCCTTCTCGGTGTAGGCGCGGATGTCGTCCTTGAACATCGAGAAGACCTGCGGCCCAGCCTCGACGAGGATGATCCGGGCCTTGGCCTCGGTGACGCCCGGAAAGTCCTTCGCGAGCTCACCGCGATAGAGCTCCGCGAGCGCACCGGCGCTCTCGACCCCGGTCGGCCCCCCGCCCACCACCACGACGTTCAGCGCGCCGTCGTCGACGAGGTCGGGGTTCCGGTCCGCGTCCTCCCACTTCCGCAGGACGTGGTCCTTTAGCCGCACGGCGTCCGGAAGCGTGTACATCGGAAAGGCGTGCTCCGCGGCCCCTTCGGTGCCGAAGAAGTTGACCTCCGCGCCGAGCGCGAGTACGAGGTAGTCGTAGGCGATCGGCGCCCGCTCCGCAAACTGCACCTCGCGCGCGTCGAGATCGACAGCGGTCACGGTTTCCTGATGGACCGTCGCGTTCTCCTGCCCGTGGACCAGGTCGCGCAGCGAATGGCCGACGGCGGTCTGCTCGAGCAGACCGGTCGCGAGCTGATACAGGAGCGGCTGGAAGGTGTGATAGTCGTGCCTGTCCACCAGCACGACCTCGACGTCGGCGCCCTTGAGTGCGCGCGCGGCGCCGATCCCGGCAAAGCCCCCGCCGAGAACGAGGACGCGTGGACGCCCGTCGCGGCCGTCGGCCGTCGCTACGTCGAGCACCGGTTCTTCGAAGCGCTCCGTCATCTTCTGGGCCTCGGCAACGTATACCGGCCGGCGAGAGGCCGACCATCACCCCAATCGGATGATCGTGCGCCTCACCCGGATCAGGTGATGATCGGGCTGTTCGCGCCTGGTTGCCTCTCCGGTGACGTGGCCGATGTCGACAAGGCCCAACCCTTGCCGGTCGAGGACAGCTCTGTGCCGGCGCGTGCAGGCGTCGTCCTCGTCTCGCTGATCCTGGTTGCGGCGGTCGCGAACTTGAACCTGGCGGTGGCCAACGTCGCGCTGCCGGACATCGGCAAGGCGTTCGACGCGGGGCAAACCGCGATCAACCTGGTCGCCGTCGGCTACTCGCTGGGGCTGGCCGCGTCGGTGCTGTACCTCGGCGCGCTGGGGGATCGCTACGGGCGCAAGCTGATGCTGATCCTCGGCACCTCGTTGTCGATCCCGGCCTGCGTCGTGGCTGCCTTCGCCCCGTCGATCGAGGTCCTCTTCGGCGCGCGCCTCTTTGGCGGGCTGGCGGCGGGAATGGCCTATCCGACGACGCTGGCGTTGATCACCGCGCTGTGGTCGGGGCCGGCACGCACGAAGTCGATCGCGCTGTGGTCTGCCCTCGGCGGCGCCATCGCAGCGCTCGGACCACTCCTCTCGGGCGCGCTGCTCACCGGCTTCGAGTGGGGCTCCGTCTTCCTGGTCACGCTACCGCTCGCCGGTGTGGCCCTGTACATGGCGGTCCGCTACGTGCCCGCCCACGTCAACGAGGCCACAGATCCGGTCGACAACCTCGGGGGGGTCCTATCGGTTCTGCTCGTAGCGGCGCTGGTGCTTTCGATCAACTTCGCGCCCGTGCCGAACAGAGGGACCCTGGCCTTGGGGCTCGCTGCGATCGCGCTGGCGGCGGCTGTGGCCTTCGTCGTGACCCAGCGCAAGGCGAAGGCGCCGCTATACGACCTCGCGGTGGCCGGACGCCGGATCTTCTGGGTCGCCGCGTGCGCGGGGATCATCGTGTTCGGCACGCTCATGGGAGCGATGTTCGTCGGCCAGCAGTTCCTGCAGAACGTGCTCGGATATTCGACGCTGGACGCGGGGCTCGCGATCCTGCCCGCGGCCGCGCTCATGGTGGTGGTGGCCCCGCGCTCCGCCAAGCTGGTGAGCGCGCGAGGCGCCCGTTTCACGCTGCTCCTCGGCTACGCGTTCTGTCTCCTGGGCTTTCTCACGATGCTCCTGCTCTGGAAGGAGGACATCTCCTACTGGAAGGTCGGACTTGGCTATGCATTCGTCGGGATCGGCGTCGGGTTCGCCGGTACGCCGGCCTCGCACTCTCTCACCGGGTCGGTGCCGGTCCGTCGTGCCGGCATGGCCTCTGGGACGGCCGATCTCCAGCGTGACCTGGGCGGAGCGGTTATGCAGTCGATCCTCGGCGCGGTTCTCACCGCCGGCTACGCGGGGGCCATAGGCGCGGCCGTCGCAAGCTCACCCGAAGGGGACAAGGTCACGAACCAAGTCCAGACCGAGCTGACGAAGTCGTTCGCGAGCGCGGTCGACACGGCCGAGCGGTACCCGCAGTACGAGAGCCAGATCGTCGCGGCCGCGAAGTCGTCGTTCCTTCAGGGAGACGAGTGGGCCTACATCGCCGGCATCGTGGCGATTCTGCTCGGAGCGGTGCTGATCTTCTTCCTGTTCCCGAAGAAGGAGAGGGAGGAGGAGCTTCTCGCTCGGTACCACTCGGAGGACGTCTCGGCCGTGGCCGTGCCCGCTCATGGCGTCCCGGGTCGGGCCGTCGCGCATCCCATGGCATCCGCCGACCCGGCGCGGGTTCATCCGCTCCGGGTGATGCGCGCTCCTACCCGGCGCCCATAAGGTCGGGCTGTGTTCGAGGTGCGGCCTTGATAGGACACGCGCTGGCCTTCGCCCCGCGGCCGGCTACCACGGTCGCCTGGGAGCGCTCGATCGCCGTGGGGTTTGCGGTCGGTTCGGCTTGTTTCTTCGTCGGACCGTTCCCGGGGTTCGTGCAGCTCGTCGGCACCGGGGCCGACGGCGCGGTCTTCTTCGCCGGCTCGGTGTTCTTCACGCTCGCAGCGGGCCTCGAGCTGCGTGAGGCCACGGCCAGGCGCGGACGCCGCTGGGGCGCCGATCCGTCGTGGTGGAGCGCCGCCGTTCAGTTCGTGGGCACGCTGCTCTTCAACGTCAGCACCTTCGATGCCATGCAGGACGGCCTCTCGACCCAGCAGGAGAATCGGCTGGTCTGGACTCCCGACGTGTTCGGCTCGGCGTGCTTCCTCGTTTCGGGCGCTCTTGCCTACCGCGTGGCGGCCAGGCCAGGCCTGCTCCCGGCGCGCTGGGACCGCGAATCGACGATGGCCGCCGTCAACCTGGTCGGGTGCGTGCTGTTCGGCGTGTCGGCCGTCGCGGCCTATGTGGTGCCCTCGAGCGGATCGATTCTCGATCTGGCCGCGGCGAACTGGAGCACGTCGCTCGGCGCTCTCTGCTTCTTCGTTGGTGCCCTGCTGGTTCTGCCCCGCCGGCACCCGGAGCGCGCGCGCTCCGCTGCCCGGCCGATCCTCACCAAGGAGGTCTGACCATGTCGCAAACCGAGCTGGCGGAGCAACTCGACGCCCTCGCCACGCAGTACGGCAACCGATTCCTGCTCGAACCCGCACCTGACAACCAGCTCCCGCAGCACGGTATGCGGAGCGTCGACGCGATGCGGCTGATCGGCGAGGAGCTCGTGCTCGACGGGATTCCGATGCGCAACCTGGCCACGTTCGTCACGACCTGGATGGAACCCGAGGCGCAGCGCGTGATCGCGGAGAACCTGCACCGGAACTTCATCGACCACGCCGAGTACCCGCAGACGGCCGAGATAGAGCAGCGCTGCATCCGCATGATCGCCGACCTGTTCAACGCCCCGGGGGAGACGACCGGGGCCCGCACGCAGGGGTCGTCTGAGGCGATCATGCTCGGCGCGCTCTCGCTGAAGTGGAAGTGGCGAGGCCGCCGCGAGAAGGCGGGAAAGGACACCGCACGCCCGAATCTGGTCTTCGGCGGCGACGTGCACGTCGTCTGGGAGAAGTTCTGCCGCTACTTCGACGTCGAGCCGCGGATCATCCCGCTCCAGAGGGACAAGTACACGATCGGTCCCGAGGACGTGGAGCCTCAGGTCGACGAGAACACGATTGGGGTCGCCGCGGTGCTCGGGACGACATTCACCGGCCACGCCGACGACATCGTTGGGATCAACGATCTGCTGGTCCGCCTGAAGGGTGAGCGAGGTCTCGATGTGCCGCTTCACGTGGATGCGGCGAGTGGTGGCTTCGTGTGGCCGTTCCTATATCCCGACTCCGAGTGGGACTTCCGCTTGGAGCAGGTCCGCTCGATCAACGTGTCGGGCCACAAGTTCGGCCTCGTCTATCCCGGCATCGGGTGGCTCGTGTTCAGGGAGCGGAGCGATCTGGCCGAGGATCTCGTCTTCTACGAGAACTACCTCGGCAAGACAGACGCGACCTTCACCCTCAACTTCTCCACGGGCTCGGCGATGGTGCTCGCCCAGTACTACAACTTCGTGCGCTTCGGCCACGCGGGCTACTGCTACATCATGGAGACGATGGAGCGCAACTCCCAACTCCTGGCGTCCCGGATCTCGGAGAGCGGCGTGTTCCGGCTGATCGGCACGGAGGACGAGGAACAGCTCCCGCTCGTAGCCTTCCAGCTGGCCGAAGACCGGGGCTACGACGAGTTCGACGTCGCGTCACAGCTGGCGGCGGAGCGGGGGTGGATGGTGCCCGCCTACACGCTGCCCCCCAACGCGGACCACGTCAAGATCATGCGCGCCCTGGTCAAGCTGACGCTCGGCCACAGTCGGGTTACCACGCTGGCCGACGACATCGTCGAGGCCTGCCAGACGCTGGAGCAGAAGGGCGGACTGCACGAGACCGACCGCCAGCGGGTCAAGACGGGGGCGGGCTACTGATCGACTGGTTCGCTTTTGCGGCCGGTCGCCTCGTTCACCGCGCGTCGTCAGGACCGGCTTCGACCAGTCCGGCGGCGCGCGCGCGATCGACCGCACTCCCGCGGTCCGAGACGCAGAGCTTTCGGTAGATGCCCCGCGCGTGTGTCTTCACTGTGTTCGGCGACACGTAGAGGCGCTCCGCGATCTCGCGGAACGAGAGGTGGCTCGGCAGGTACCGCAGCACGCGCAGCTCGGCGGCCGTCAGGGACCACTCCGCTCCGTCCGTGGAGCTCTGGACGAGGTCCAGCCGGGCAACGGCGTCTTCCAGCCAAGCTTGGAGCACAGGCGCGTCAGGTGTTCGTCGTAGGACGCGGGTGGCCTCGCCGAGGTGTTCGGCGGCAGCGACCAAGCCGCCCAGGCGCAGGCTCGTGCGGGCGGCCACGATGTTGCACTGGACCTCGTACCAGGGACTCGGGTCGGAGATCCTTGTAAAGAGCCGAAGGGCGTGCTGCAGGTCCGCGGTTGCCTCGCTCATCTGCCCATCGCGGGCCCTCAGTTCGGCTGACACCGCGAACACAAGTGCGGCCGTGGGGCAGTCGTCCAGGCGGCAGCGCCCGACTTGCGCCCTCGCCCGGCCCGCTGCCACGGTTGCCCGGTCCAGGTCATCCTCGCCGGTGTGGAGAAGCGCGAGCTGGGACAGGCAGAGCGCCTGCACCAACGGCGCCGACACGGCGGCCAGATGGGCGCCCTGCTCGAGGTGGTCTCGGGCCTCGTCGCCCTCGCCCCGTAGGTGTACTGCGACCCCGTTGAGAAGCAGGCAGACTGAACGCCATGGGCTGCGCTCACCGAGCAGCTCGTGTGCCTGGGCGGCGTCCGCGCCCATCTCCTCGACGCCGCGCCGCCCCACGCCCGCACGCATGAGGGCGAGTCCCGCCCGCACGACATCCGAATCGTCGGGCACGCTCCTTGCCAGCGAGGTCCAGCGTTCGGCCTCGTACAGGTTGCCGCCGACAAGCGCTGTCCCCGCTGCCACCAAGGCCAGGAGCGGTGTGTCGGCCAGCTCGTGGTCGGGAAAGCGATTCAGCCATCCCCAGATCACGCGTTGCTCACCGCGGGCGGCGTGCTGGAGCGCGCTCTCCCAAAGCAGCTCGCCGGCACGCGCGACATCGCGCCCGTCGATCGAATGGTCGATCGCACGGCCGGCGTCGCCGTGGCGAGCCCACCAAGTGCTCGCGCGCCGGTGAAGCACGGCGCCGTGGCCGGGATCGCGGCGGTGGAGCTCCGCCCGGAGCACGGTCGCGAACAGCTCGTGATAGCGATAGGTCCCGTCGCGCCGGTCGAGCGGAACGATCAGCAGGTTCGAGCGCTCCAGGCGCGCAAGCATGTCCGCTGAGTCGTGGCGGTCGAGGACCGCGTCGCACAGCGGTGCAGACAGCCGGTCGAGCACCGACGTCCGCGTCAGGAAGTCGAGCTGCGCGCTCGGCAGCCCGGACAGGAACTCCTCCCGTACGTAGTCCGAGACGAAGCGATCGTCGCCTGAAAACGCCCCGACGTCCGTCCTGCCCCCAGCTTGCTCGCCCAGGGTGAGAGCCGCGAGATATAGACCCGTGGGCCACCCCTCCGTCATGCGCGTGAGGGCGAGCGCCTGTTCGGGGCCAAGCTCGACGCCGGCGAGGCGCAGAAGGCCGGAAGCCTCCGAGCGGGTCATGGCGAGATCCTCGGCGCGAAGTTCCACCGACTTGCCGAGTGCCCGAAGCCGCGCGATCGGGAGATGGATGTCGCTGCGAGATGCGAGCGCTACCTGCAGACCGGCACCGGCGGCTTGCCAGAGCGCCGTCAGGACGTGCCGGGACTCACGACTCCGGACGGCGTGGACGTCGTCGAGCACAAGCACCAGCGGCCGCTCGCTTCGGCTCAAGCTCCTGGCGAGGCGCTTGAGCGCCACCGTCGCGGCATCGGGCCGCTGGGAGGCGAGCGCCTCGAAGACCTCCCAGCCGACCGGCTCGACGTCATCGAGCGCGAGTGCGATGGCGGACAGGAGGGTCCTCGGGTCGTTGTCCTCGGCGTCGAGCGTCACCCAGGCGAACGGGCGTCCGTCACATGCCGCCCATTCGGACAGGACCGTCGTCTTTCCGTAGCCGGCCGGTGCGACGATAAACGCAACCGGTATGTCCCGGGCATCGACGAGCCGCTGCACGAGCCGCCCCCGCGGCACACACCCCGGGCGCACCGGAGCCGGTCGGCTCTTGAGCTCCAGCAGTTCCGTCCCGTCGAGAGCCGAGGGTGGGGCGCTGATCGGTGCCGTCGCGGCCTGAGCCAAGGTGCGCAGCGTCTCAGCGCCGGGGAACGGCCACAACCGCGTGGGCTTGCCTGTGCCGGTGCGGCTCACTCCCCCCGTCGGGGGGCGCTGGCCACCGCGGTCAGGCCAGCGCAAGGCGCGGGCGGAGGGTCGCACCGCCCGGGCGGCGATGTGAGTTCACCCGAATCGAGTGATGCCGGGCCGGCGGTCGGGGGCTTACCGTCTCTGGAATGAGTGCGCCCGCCCAAGACCGGGTCGGAGTGCTCGCCGTCGATGACCAATCGATCTTCCTCGACGTCGCCCGGGACGTCGTGGTGGCCACACCGGGCTTTCGCTGGGTTGGCGGCGCCACATCCGGCGAGGAGGCGCTCGCCGCTGTCGGGGAGCTCGAGCCGGAATTCGTGCTCCTCGACGTGCGAATGCCCGGGATGGACGGCATCGAGACCGCCCGTCGGATCTGCGCGCGCCATCCCGACGTTGTGGTCGTGCTCGTCTCCGTCGAGGAGAGTCCGGCCATCAGCTCCGACATCGAGGGTTCAGGCGCGGCGGCGCTTGTCCGGAAGCGGGAGTTTGGCCCGGCGATGCTCCGCCGGCTGTGGGGGACCTATAGGAAGCCGAACGTCTAGGGGGCGGGAACCGGGATCGTCCCCGCAACGACGGTTCCCGCTCCCGGCGTGGAGCGAATCTCGAGTTCGCCGCCTACCGCCGCGATCCGGTCGCGCATGTTCATGAGCCCGTTGCCTGCGGCCGCGTCCCCGACCTCGAACCCGGGGCCGTCGTCTCGAACCTCGAAACGCAGACCGCCGTTGCGGTTGAGGAGGATCGAGACCGAGCCCGCATCCGGCGCGTGCTTGGCGACGTTCTGCAGCGCCTCGATGCAGCAGAAATACGTGGCCGTCTCCACCTCTTTCGGGCAGCGGTCTGAGCCCGCGATCTCTACCCGCGTGGGCACGGGGGATTCGAGCGCAGCGGTGCGAATGGCGTCGGACAGGCCTCGCGCCGCGAGCAGTGAGGGATAGACCCCCGCCGCCAGAGACCTGAGCTCGTCGAGCGCGAGGTCGATTTCGTCCCCGAGACGGCGAAGCATGCTTCTGGCCTGGCCCGGATCCACCCCCATCGTCTCATCGGCGAGCTCGAGCCGGATCCGAAGGGCCACGAGCCGCTGCTGGCCACCGTCATGCAGATCGCGTTCAATTCGACGGCGCTCGTCATCCGCCGCGGCGAGGATGCGAGCCCGCGACTCGCGCAACTCGGTCAGTGAACTCTCCACGCGGGCCGCCAGACGTCGATTGTGGTCCCAGATGAAAGCGTACGCTCCGACAGCCTCAACGAATGCGCGCTGTTCGCCCAGGGCGGCATCATGGACGACCGCCCCCAGGGGCTCGTCGTCATCCAGGATCAGCGTTGCGAGGCGGCCGGAGGTCGGGGGAGGCAAGGACGTCGCCTTTCCATCGACGTCAACCCAACCACCGCCCCCCTCCCGGCGCCAGAACGCCAGCTCGACCGTCGGGTCTGCCAACGTCGCCGCGATCAGATCACGACGCTGCGCCGGGCCGCTCCGGCTCAGAAGCCCGTGGGCCAGGGCCACCAGGGAGTCGGCGGTAGTGAGGCGCCAGCGGACTAGACCGATCAGGAAGGCGGCACACAGCGCCGGCAGGCTGAGCAGTGCGACGGTCGTGGCCGCGTTGATGGTCGATTCGTCGGCACCGCCGCGGCGCAGGCCGATTACGGCGGCGACGGAGAGCAGATGGAGCATGGCGAAGATGAGCACGGGGACCAGCGTCCTGCGCATCAGCCAGGTGGCGCGGCGGATGCGATCCGCCAGACGGATGACCACCGCCACGAGGATCAGCGAGGCGAGCGCCTCGCGAAGCGGCACCACGAGGTCGTCCGCCCAGGCCGGCTCCGAGCGCAGCAGCATGAAGGCGTTCTTGGGGCAATCCGCGTCGCAGGTCGAGAACTGGGAGGGCGCGGGATACGTCTCGGTGAGGAGGGCTGTCGGCAGAAACAGCGTCGCAGCCACGGCGACCGCCGCAGCCACGAGCAAGCGCTCTGTCGCCGTAGTGAGGCGGCCCGACGGGAAGGCAAGAATCAAGCAGACCACGCCGGCCCCGACGGCCCAGCCGGCGACACGGCCGACGCTGTACAGAACGTCGTTGTCGGAGGCGGACAGCGAGACTGGAAACCAGGCCACGCCAGCGAGCACGAGCCAGCGGCCGAAGCGAGCATGGGTCCCTTCCCTCCAGGCGTACAGGCCGACGGCGATGGGCATGGCGACGATCGCCGCGTAGCGCTCCGCGAGCCCCACCTCGTGGGGCATGTCGCCGGTGAGCGCGACGACAGCCGCCGCGCCGGCGAGCAGCGCACCAGTCGCGGCCACGGCGAGCGCGGCCGGCAGGCGGATCCCGCGAAGGTCCTCCTCGGCAGGGGAAGGGTCGGAGCCCGGGAACATCCTTGTACCACCGGGCGACCCTCAGGGTGAGCCAATCCGCCCGGCGGTCAGCAAGGTACGCCATTGCACGCGGGATGTCCACAAGCGGTGCCCAGCCCGGCGATATCGTCAGCGCCGTGTTCCGGGTCATCCTCGGAGAGGACAGCTTCATCGTCCGTGAGGGGCTGCGAGAGATGCTTGCGGCCCAAGCGGGAGTGGATGTCGTCGCGGTCGCCGGTGACCTCGACGGACTGCTCGAGGCAGTAGGTGAGCAGGACCCCGACGTCGTCATCACGGACATCCGGATGCCGCCGTCACACACCGACGAAGGCATTCAGGCGGCGACCACGCTGCGGACCTCCCCACCCACACGTAGGCGTGGTGGTGCTCAGCCAGTATTCGCACCCGGCCTACGTGCTCGCGCTTCTGGAGTCGGGCTCCGACGGTCGCGCCTACCTGCTCAAGGAACGGGTGCACGACCTAGGGCAGCTGATCTCAGCCATCCAGGCGGTGGCCGAAGGCAGATCGGTGATCGACCCGAAGATCGTCGAGGTGCTGGTGGCGGCGAGGGCACGCGCAGAACGCTCACCGCTCGCCGATCTCACTGAGCGCGAGCGAAGCGTGCTGGCCGAGATCGCGCAGGGGAAGAGCAATATCGCAATCGCCGAGGCTCTGCAGCTTTCGAAGCGCGCCGTGGAGAAGCACACTCATTCGATCTTCGCAAAGCTCGGACTCGCGAGCTCGGCGGAGGTCAGCAAGCGCGTTAGAGCCGCCTTGCTGTTCCTGGCGGAGGACTCCTCCGACTAGCGCGCAGGGGAGCGTCTTACTGAGCGCTAGCCGTTCCGGCGATGTAAAGATCCCGATAACCGCACTCGGCCGTGGCCGAAGCGGCCGGATATCGTCTTGGTGTGCCCATCACGGTGGCCCTGGGCGAGGACAGCCTCATCGTCAGGGAAGGCATTCAGCAGCTGCTCGCGACGGAACCTGACATCGAGGTCGTGGCTTCGTGCGCAGACCTCGATTCGCTGCTCGAGGCCGTTGAGGCGGTGGGGCCGGACGTCGTTGTCACCGACATCCGCATGCCCCCGACCGAGACCGACGAGGGGATACGAATCGCGGCCATGCTGCGCGAGTCACACCCGACGACCGGCGTGCTCGTCCTGAGCCAGTACGCCGCGCCGAGTTACGCGCTGGCGTTGTTCGCCTCCGGGTCGGACTCGCGGGCGTACTTGCTGAAGCAACGCGTCCACAACCGCGCGGAGTTGGTGTCGGCGATCAGGTCGGTGGCGTCCGGGGGGTCGGTGATCGATCCGAAGGTAGTCGAGTCCCTCGTCGCCGCACGGGCGCGCTCCGAGCGGTCGCCGCTCGCGACGCTCACGCCGCGTGAGCGCGACGTCTTGGCGGAGATCGCCCGCGGCAGGAGCAACACCGCGATCGCGGAGTCTTTGGTGCTGACCAAGCGCGCGGTGGAGAAGCACATCAACTCGATCTTCCTGAAGCTGAACCTGTCCGGGGCCGAAGAAGTGAGCAAGCGGGTCACGGCCACGCTCGTGTTCCTATGTGAGGCTGAGCAGGCGCCATCCGCCACGGGGTCCAATTCGGGGTCCAAACCGAGGGGAACGGAGAGCACCCAAGACCTCTCGAACCCGCACGGTTAAGCCAAGCGGGCGCGCCGCTCGTAGCGACGCGCCGCGCTGGTGTCACTACTCCTCGGGAATGAGGCCCAGCTGCTTGAGGGCGGTGACGCCGTCGTCGAGGCCGGTCTCCTCGGTGATCAGCCCGTCTTCGACCTTTAGCACAGTGGTGCCGGTGAACTCCATCCTCTTGCCGGTGCCCGCCGGAAGGGATCCGACGGGGATGTCGTCGAAGGCGTCGCCAGTGTGCGTGCCGCCGCCCTTCCACTGTCCGACGACGTAGTCGCCCTCGGCGATGAGATCGGCCGTGCCCTGAAACCCCAGGTCCGGGAACGCGGCGCGGAACTTCGTGGCGAAGTCGCGCACCTCGTCGCGGCCGCGGCAAGGCGCGTGCATGGAGTACTCGAAGCGGATATCGGGAGCGGCCAACTCCTCGATGACATCGGGGTTGTAGTCGGCGCTCCAGAGTTCTGCGAACCAGCGCCCGACGACGGCCTTGTTGTCTTCAGCGGACATGTGTGCCTCGCTTTACGGTTGCTGATAGGTAGCCCCGTAGCCCGGCGTTGCCGCGCGATCGTGCGGGCTCGGGACGTCTGCTGGGATAAGACGAACGAGGCGGCTCGGGCGTGAGGTTTGCCCTCGCCAAACGAATCGTCAGGCTCTCCGTGATGCTGACGAGGACAAGCACTTCCGCGCGAAGTCGGCGTTCAAGGCTGTGCTTCATTGCCTTCGGGGTTGACTCTCGACATCTCTTCGCGCAAACGTTTGCATAACGGCGGCCGGCGGACCGAAGAGAGGAGTGGTCTCATGCCCGATGGGTCTTGGCGCTGGAAGGTGACGAGGCAGAACGCCGAACACCGTGGGCGCAGGCTATGGCGAACGGGCACCGTCGCCGCCGCAACGGTGGCGGCGATTGCCTCCACCGCGATGCTCGCCAACGCGATCGGACGAGACGATGGACGAGACGGGCGCGTGGACCTCGACGACCTCGGCGTTCCGGACACCGTCCTGTACGACGGCAAGATCTCTACGGTCGACGCGAGGAACTCGGTCGTGGAAGCGATCGCGATCCGCGACGGGGAGATCCTGGCCACCGGCCGGAGCAGGTCGATCAAGGCGATGGCCGAGCGGGGCACGACGGTCATCAACCTGCGCGGGCGGCGCGTGCTCCCCGGGCTGATCGACGGGCATCTGCACGGGATGCGCGAGGGCTACCACTGCTGGACGCAGGTGGTGCGGCTCGACCTCGTCACCGAGCGTGCCGCGGCGCTCGCCGCGTACCGGGAAAAGGCCGACGAGCTGCAGGACGGCAGATGGATCTGGACGACGGCCGGCGGGTGGAACCTGGCCCAGCTCGACGACCCCACGATCTTCACGTTCGACGAGCTGACGGCCGCGGCACCGAGGAACCCCCTGTGGATCACCGGCAGTGGCTTCGCCGGGCCACGGGTCAACCAGGCCACGCTCGACCTGCTCGGCCTTACCGCCGGATCGCCGGGGGTCGAGCTCGGCCCCGACGGCAGGCCGACGGGCCGGCTGACCGGCGCGGCCAGCGCGGCGGCGAACACGGCCATCATCGCTCAGCTCGACGCCCTTGGGATCGACGGCGAGGCCGAATGCCTGGCGGACTTCATCACCGAAGCCAACGGCCGCGGCCTGACGGCGTGGAAGGACGCCGGCGGCAACACCGCCCCCTGGAGCACGATCGGGGCGATCAACGAGGGCCTCCACGTCGAAGAGGGCGCGATGCAGCTGTACCGCGATCGCGGCCTCAACGCGCGCATCGCCTTCAACGCAATGAGCAACTACCAGGGCTTCGCGCGACAGCTCGAGGACACGAGAAACACGATCGGCTTCCTCGGCGATGACATGTTCAGGTACATGGGCCCGGGCGAGGACATGATGCCCGACGATCCCGACTTCCAGGACTTCACGCGCTACAGCGCCGGCAAGCGGCTCAGCGTCGAGACCCACGTTGGGGCCCTCGATCCGCTCCTCGACGGGTTCGAGGCCGGCAACGACGTCTACCCGGTCGACAAACTCAAGTGGCGCATCGCGCACCCCGGGAACGGGGAGCCCACCGACGAGCAATTGGAGCGTGCCGAGCAGGCTCGGGGTGGGCTGGGCGCTGACGTTCTCGGCGGTCAGGAACGGCGCAACGGGTCCCCGCTTCCGCAGCACGATGCAAAACAGCGAGCACATGTGCCTGGCAACCGACGCCATGAACGTCGCGCCGTGGGCGCCGTTCCAGAGCCTCTGGTACGTCACGAGCGGCCAGACCCTGCTTCCGGGCGTACAGGGCGTGCCGCCGGAGCAGCGGCTCACGCGCGCGGAGGCGCTGCGCCACGCGACGGTCGAGTGCGGCTGGTTCATCGACCAAGACGGCCGTGTGGGATCGCTGCAGCCCGGCTGGCACGCTGATCTGATCGTGCTGAGCGACGACTACTTCAGGGTCGCCGACAACGCGATCAAGGACCTCCGCTCGAACCTGACGATCGTCGACGGGCGCATCGTGCACGCGGACGGCGCGTTCTCGCGCTACGCCGAGTGAATCGTCATTCACGCATCGGGCTCGCTGCCCTGGTCAGCGGGGTTCGGCAGGCCTGGCGCCCTGCAGGACGCGACGAGCCTTCAAGGTCAACTCGCCCCCGACCTGCCCGTAGCGCTCCGGAGTCAGGAACCCCTTCTCGCGCGCCAGAAACACCTGATCCCGAACGTACGTGCGGTCCCACCGCGGGTTCGCGGCGGCGATGTCGGCTATTGGCGAACGGCTGCCTTGGCGGACCAGGTCCACGTACAGCTTCGCGAAGGCGGCCAGGTGCACATCTGGGTCCGGACGCATTCCCGTGGCGAACACGCGGCCCGTGGCACGCTTCCAGCGGCTCCGCCGGTCGCCGGCGAAAGCCGCTTCGGCGAGCCCCGTCATCGGGTCGGCCACTGGTTCGCTCATGCCGCGGGACACGCGCAGGAAGTGACGCGCGTCGGTCGGACTCACGCTGCGCAGCGCCTCGGCGGTCAATGGGGACACCGGGACCCGCTGGCTGCCGCCGTCTCGTTTGAGCGCCCTGTGCAGGTCGCGCTCGGCGAACCTGGTACGCGTGCGGAGGACAATGCGAACCTCGACCAGTGTGGGCTCGCCGTCCTCATTGACGAAGCGGTAGTACGCGTCCCAGTCGGGGTCGGGGGTGCCGTCCGTCTCGAGCGGCAGCTTCACCCACGCCGCCGTGCCGAGTTCGAGGACCCGTTCGCGTCGCTCGGTCCAGTCGGGGGTTGCCTCGCTCAGCTGCTCAGCATCCTTCGGGGGAGGGGGGTGATGCCGCGGCCTCCGCGGATCGTACTCGGAAGAGGGGCTCGGACGTCCGGCTACGGCCGGTGCTGCTCCGTCGCCAGCCGCAGCCCCAGGGCGACCAGGACCGTCCCGGTCACCGCCTCGATGCTCCGGCGCACGCGCGAGCCCCGGAGCGCGTCGCCAAGGCGGTGGATGGCCGTCGCGTACAGGACCAGCCAGAGCCAGGTCAGCAGGCAGAAGAGCAGGCCCAGGGCCAGCATCAGCCAGAAGGAGGGGCCGGCGTGCGTGGTGCCGAACTGCGGCAGCAGGCTCGTGAAGAACGCAGCCATCTTCGGATTACCCAGGTCGCTGATCAGTCCCTGCCGGTAGGCCGTCGCGGAGGGCAGCCTCCGACCCTCCCCGGCGCCGCGGTCGAGCGTCGTTGAGTCGCCGCGGAGCGCGGCGGCGAGCGCCTGCAGCCCGAGGTAGACCAGGTAGGCGGCGCCCGCGAACTTCAGGGCAAGGAAGGCGGGCTCGGACGCCACGAGCAGCGCGGTGATCCCGGCGCTCGCGGCGAGGGTCCAGCACGCCTGTCCCGTCACGACCCCGGACGCCGTCAGGACGCCCGCCCTTCGTCCGCCCATGAGCGCGGCGCGGATGGTCACGGCCGTGTCGGGGCCCGGCGTGACGATCACCAGCACTGCGACACCGAGGAACGCGAGCAGGCCATCCATGTCCGTACCGATTCTCCACTAGTCAGCAATCGCGGCGGCCGGCCGCGCGGGCCGCCGCTCGCCGGCCGCTCGCCGGGCCAGCGCGAACACCGCGGCGGCCCCCAGCGTCAGCGAGCCCAGGGCCCAGGGCAGCGAGATCGCGTCGGCCATGAAGCCGATCAGGGGCGGGCCTGCGAGGAAGCCGAGCGAGCCCATCGAGGAGACGGCGGCGATCGCCGGCCCGGGCGGCGTGTCGGGCTGCCGGCCGGCGGCGCTGAACATGAGCGGCACGCCGTTCGACACGCCCAGACCGATCACGAACAGCCCGGCGAGCGCGGCGGCCGGCTCGGCGACCAGCAGCATCGCCGCCAGCGGGATCCCGGTGAGGAGCGCGCCCCAGCGCAGCAGGGTCACCGGGCCCGCCAGGCGGTTGATCCAGTCGCCGAATAGCCGGCCCACCGTCATGCCGGCCGTGAAGAACGCGAACGCCAGCGCAGCCACGCCCGTCTCGGTGCCGAGGTCCTGGCTCAGGTAGAGCCCGCCCCAGTCGGCCATCGCGCCCTCCGTGAGCATCACCAGGAGGCACAGGACCGCCAGCAGCGCGACCCCGCGCGACGGAAGCGTGAAGCGCGGCGCCTGCTCGCCCTCCGCCTCCGACCCCGGTCCGATTCGGCGGGCGCTTGCGACGAGCGCGAGCAGCATGAGCGCCGAAGCCAGCGCCACGGTCACGCGCGGATCCGCCCCGAGCGCGGAGAGCAGCACGGCGAAGATCGCCCCGGCCATCCCGCCGAAGGCCCACCCGGCGTGCAGCGAGGACATGATGGGCCGTTCCAGGCAGCGCTCGACCCCCACGCCGTGGCTGTTCATCGAGACGTCCATCGTCGCGCTGGACGCTCCCAGCACGAACAGGCCGGCCGCCACCAGCGCCGGGTGCGGGGCGAGAACCGGGAGGTTGACCGCCAGCGCGGTCGCGACGCCCCCGACCCAGACCATCCGCTCCGAGCCGTGCTTCACCACCGCCTGCCCGGCGATCGGGAACGCCACGACCACGGCGAGAGACATCCCGGCGATGACGAGGCCCATAGCGCCCTCGGAGAGGTCGAATCGCTCCTGGATCCACGGGATCTGCGCGACCCACGTCCCGATGGCGGCGCCGTTCACGAAGAACACCGCTGTGGTGGCCCAGCGGGGCATCTCACGATTCTGGCGGCGCCGTCGTCAGTTGTAGGAGCAACCAACGAGAGGAGTCGCATGGATCTCGATCTGAATGGCCGTGTCGCAGTGGTGACAGGTGCCTCCAAGGGCATCGGCTTGGCCGTGACCCGCACTCTGCTCGAAGAGGGCGCGCTCGTCGTGGCCGCCTCTCGAAGCCGCAGCGCGGAGCTCGACGAGCTCGACGCGGACCTCCTGCACGTGCCCGCCAATCTGATGGACCCGGCGGCCCCCGCCGAGGTGATCGCCCGCGCGGTCGAGACCTTCGGCGGGCTCGACATCCTCGTCAACAACGCGGGCGGGCCGCCGCCCGGCACGAGCCTGCCGCGGTTCGGGTTTCTCGAGCTGTCCGACGACGACTGGCGGGAGATGCTCGAGTTCAACCTGCTCTCGGCCGTCCGCGCCTGCCGCGCCGCGATCCCCGTGCTCCTCGAGCGTGGTGGCGGAGCGATCGTGAACATCTCGTCCGTTCACGGCCGCCAGCCGTCGGCGGTCAACGTCGACTACGGGGCGGCAAAGGCGGGGATGATCAACCTGACCAAGGCCCTGTCGGAGGAGTTCGGCGCTCAGGGGATCCGGGTGAACGGCGTCTGCCCCGGTCCCGTGCGGACGCCGTGGTGGACCGACGAGGGCGGCGCCGCAGATATCCTCGCCGGCCAGACGGGGGCGGACCGCGACGGTGTGATGACCACCGTGGCGCCGGAGATGATGCAGCTCACCACCGGGCGCCTCGCCGAGCCGCAGGAGATCGCCGACACCGTCGCGTTCCTCGTCTCGCCGCACGCCGCGAGCACCACCGGCACCGAGGTCGTGGTGGACTCCGGCATGATGAAGGCATGAGCGCCGACGATGACGACCGCTACACGATCGAGCTCGACGACAAGTTCGGGAAGATGGCCCTGGTCGACGTCGCCGGGGAGGCCGCGGCGCACGAACCCTGGTTCAACCAGACGCTGACCACCGTCAACGACTCGGTCGTGCGGCTCGGTGTGATCGAGGGCGAGTTCCACTGGCACAAGCACGACGACACCGACGAGTTCTTCCTCGTGCTGGAGGGCGAGCTGCTGCTCGACTTCGAGGACCGCGAGACCGTGTCCCTGAAGCCGCATCAGGGCTACACGGTCCCGCATGGCGTGGTGCACCGGACCCGCGCGCCGATGCGCACGGCGATCCTGATGGTCGAGGCCGAGGGGGTCGCGCCGACCGGCGACTGAGCCTGAGCCGGCTCAGGCGGGTTCGAAGAGCTCCTGCGGCCGTAGTACGTTCCGCACATGCCGCGGTCTGCCCCTGTGACCGAGCGGCTGTTGCTCGACCGAGATAAGGAGCTCGACCAAGTCGTGGAACGGCTCGAATCGGCGTGCGCCGGCTCGGGTTCGGCTGTGCTCGTCGAGGGTCCCGGCGGCATCGGCAAGACTGAGCTGCTGCTCGCCGCCGAGCGCGCCGCACGAACCCGGGGCATGATCGTGGCAACCGCCCGCGGCGCCGAGCTCGAGCGCGAGTTCGCCTTCGGCGTCGTCAGGCAGCTGTTCGAGCCCGCCGTGTCCGGGCCCGACGGGCCGGCGCTCTTCGACGGCGCCGCGGCGCTGGCCGCGCCCGTCTTCGAGTCGCCCTCCGCCGGCACGGGCGGCGGCGCGGTGGCGGAGCGCTCGTTCGCCGTGCTGCACGGCCTCTACTGGCTCTGCGCCAACGTCGCCGACCGGGCGCCGCTACTGCTGGCGGTGGACGACGTCCACTGGGCGGACCCGCCGTCGCTCGAGCTCGTGTCCTACCTCGCCCGCCGGGTCGGCGAGCTGCCGGTCGCGGTGCTGGTGGCGAGCCGTCCAGGCGAAGAGGCGGTCGAGGCGCTGCTCGAGGAGCTCGGCGCCGACCCTCGCGCCGTCGTGCTGCGTCCCGCGGGGCTCGGGCCGGATGCCGTGGCCGAGCTGGTCCGCGCCGAGACCGGGCACACCCCTGACTCGGCGTTCCTCGGCGCCTGCCGCGCCGCAACCGACGGCAATCCGTTCCTCGTCGGCGAGCTGGTGCGCGAGGTCGGCGAGCGCGGCATCGCGCCGGCGGCGAGCGAAGCCGAGCACGTGCGCGAGCTCGGTCCCCGCACCGTCGCGCGGCGGCTGCTCGCCCGGCTCGGGCGGACGTCGCCGGTCGCGGTGCCCGTCGTACGGGCCGCCGCCGTGCTCGGCATGGACGCGGAGGTGCGGCACGTCGCAAGCCTTGCCGAGGTTCCGGCGGCCGACGTGGCCGCGGCGCTCGACTCGCTCGAGGCCGCGGGCATCGTGACCGGCGACCGCCCCGTCGTGTTCGTGCATCCGATCGTGCGCTCGGCGATCTACTCGGCCATGCCGGGAGGCGAGCGCGCCCGGCTGCACGGGCTGGCGGCCGCGATCCTGCGCGACGAAGGCGCCACACCGGAGCGCGTGGCCAGCCACCTGCTCGTGGTCGAGCCTGCCGCCGACGCCGACACCGTCGAGCTCCTCGTCGACGCCGGGCGCGAGGCGCTGGCCCGCGGAGCGCCCAGCTCCGCGGCCTCGTACCTGCGCCGCGCGCTCGCCGAGCCGCCGCAGCCGGATGCCCGGCCCGCGCTCCTGGCCGAGCTCGGCTCCGCGGAGTCGCTGGTGGGCGACGCGCGGGCGATCGAGCACCTCCGGGAGGCGCTCGAGCGGGCGACCGACGCGGAGCCAAGGCGCATCGCCGCCCTCGCGCTCGCCCGCTTCCTCGTGCTCTCCGGCGAGCTTGGACGCGCCGCGGCGAGCTTCGCGGAGGCAGACACGGGTTCGCAGCGCTCGGAGCTTGCGCTGGAGGCCTCTGCGGTGGCGGCGGGCACCGGGGACACGGAGGCCGCCCCCCGGATGAGCGGGCGTCTCGCGGTACTCCGGGCGCGTGCCGAGGAGGACCCGGACGTTCCGTCTGTGGTGTTTGCGGCCCTTGCGATCGCCGACGCGACCGGGAACAAACCAGCCGACCAGGTGGCGGCGCTCGCGGAGCGCGCGCTGGCCGGCGGCGAGCCTCACGGCCTGGGGTGGGCCACGGGCCTGGTGGCGATGTTCACCGCACTGATGTTCGCCGAGCGCTACGACCGGGCCGGGGAGGCCGTGGAGGAGGGGCTTGCGATCGTCCGCGCGCGGGGATCGGCCGTGCACTTCGCGATGTGCTCCGCGATGCGAGGCTGCCTCGCCCTGCGCCGGGGCGCGCTCGGCGAAGCGGAGGAAGACGCCCGCGCCGCCCTCGAGGCCGCCCCGAGGCAGGCCCATGGCTTCTACGGGATGTTCGCCCTGGCCACGCTCGTGGAGACACTCCTCGAACGCGCCAGGCTCGAGGAGGCCGAGAACGAGCTGGAGCGCATCGGCGTACCGGCGCGCGCGACTGCGGCCACCTACGGGCCGCTCCTCCACGCCCGCGGCCGGCTCCGCCTCGCCCGTCAGCGCCCGGAGGAGGCGCTCGAGGACTTCCTGGCCGCTGGACGACACCTGGAGCGCGCGCTGTGCCCGTCGCCCAGCGCGGCGCCGTGGCGATCCGGTGCGGCGCTGGCCGAGCTGGCGCTCGGACGCCCCGAGTCGGCCCGCGAGCACGCCGCCGAGGAGGTGGTCCTGGCCCGCGAGCTCGGCGCGCCGCGCGCGCTCGGCGTGGCGCTGCGCGCCGCGGGCCTCGTGGAGGGCGGGGAGGAGGGGCGCCCGCTGCTCGAGGAGTCCGTGCGCGCGTTGGAGGCCTCGCAGGCGTCGCTCGAGCTCGCCAGGTCGCTCGCCGAGCTCGGCGCGGCGCTCCGCCGGGCGGGACGCCGATCCGAGGCGCGCGAGCACCTGCGCCGCGCGCTCGACCTAGCGCACCGCTGCGGCGGCGAGCGCGTGGCCGAGCACGCCCACACGGAGCTGCTGGCCGCCGGCGCCCGACCGCGCCGGGAGGTCCTAACGGGCCCCCGCTCGCTCACCGCGAGCGAGCGTCGTGTGGCCGGGATGGCCGCTCAGGGGCTGTCCAACCGCGAGGTCGCGCAGGCCCTGTTCGTGTCGCTGCGCACCGTGGAAACGCACCTCACCCACGCCTTCCAGAAGCTCGGGATCGACTCCCGGACCCGGCTGGCCGAGGCGCTCGATGACCGAACCACCCGCTGAAAGCTCGTGGTCGGCCCACGATGCGGGCCGGACCGCGACCAGGGAGGGTGGGCCCATGAGCACGATCTCCCCATCCGCAATCCGAGCCGAGTCGCTCCGCGCGATCGACGAGGACACCCTCTGCGCCGCGTTCCAGCGGACCGCCGCCGAGCGGCCCGACGAGCCCGCCCTGCGCACCGCGGGAGACCCCGCCGGCATGACGTGGCGCGAGTACGCCGACCGCGTACGCGGGCTGGCCGAGGGGCTGACGTCCCTTGGCCTGCGCCGCGGCGACACGCTCGCGCTCCTGCTCACGAACCGGGCGGAGTTCCACCTGCTCGACGCGGCCGCGATCCACCTCGGCGCCGTGCCGTTCTCGATCTACACCACCAGCTCGCCGGAGCAGATCGAGTTCCAGCTGCGGGACTCGGGGACTCGCATAGCCGTGACCGAGGAGGCGCTGCTCGATCGTCTCGAGCAGGCGCTCGGCGGCGAGTCCCGCCTCGACCACCTCCTGATGGTGGACCGCCTGGACGAGCTGGAGCTCCGGCGCTCGCCCGGCTTCGACTTCGAGGCGACCTGGCGCGCGGTCGGCGCCGACGACCTGCTCACGCTGATCTACACCTCGGGCACAACCGGGCCCCCGAAGGGAGTCGAGCTCACCCACCGCAACCTGCTCGCCGCCTGGCGCGGCCTGGATGCGGCGTGGAACCTGCCGATCCTCGGCGGGTCGACCATCTCCTACCTGCCCTCCGCCCACGTAGCGGACCGCTTCGCGAGCCACTACGCCGGGATGCTCTTCGGCCAGACGGTGACCTGCTGTCCGGACCCGCGGCAAGTCGGGCGCCTGCTCCCCGAGGTCCGGCCGACGATGTTCGCGTCCGTTCCGCGCATCTGGCAGAAGCTGAAGGCCGCCGTGGAGCCGGCGGTGCCGGACTGGGCGCTTGACGCAGGCCGCCGGGCCGTGGCGCTCGAGCAGCGCGGCGAGCCGGTCCCGGACGAGCTGCGCCGCGAGCGCGAGAACGCCGACCGGCACGTGCTGGCCGGGGTCCGGGAGCGGATCGGGCTCGACCGCTGCGAGGTGGCCGTCTGCGCCGCCGCCCCCGTGCCGGCAGAGGTGCTCGAGTTCTTCCACGCCATCGGCCTCCCGATACTCGAGCTGTACGGCCTGTCCGAGACCTCCGCCGTGGCCACCGCAAACCCGCCCGCGCGGCCGAGGATCGGCACGGTGGGACTGCCCGTCCCGGGCGTCGAGCTGCGGCTCGCGGACGACGGCGAGGTGATGCTGCGGGGCGACTCCGTGATGCGCGGATACCGCAACCGGCCGGACAAGACCGTGGAGGCCATCGACGCGGAGGGCTGGCTCCACACCGGCGACTTGGGGGTGGTCGACGCGGACGGCTACCTTCGCGTGGTCGACCGCAAGAAGGAGCTGATCATCAACGCGGCGGGCAAGAACATGTCGCCCGCCAACATCGAGACCGCGCTCAAGGCCGCGACCCCGCTGATCGGCCAGGCCTGCGTGATCGGCGACGCGCGGCCGTACAACGTGGCGCTGCTGACGCTCGACGCCGAGGCCGCCGGGGCATACGCGGCAACCCACGGCGAGGACGCGCTGCGCGCCGAGGTGACCGCCGCCGTGGAGCGCGCGAACGCGAGGCTGTCGCGGGTCGAGCAGATCAAGCGCCACCGGGTGCTGGACAGCGACTGGATGCCCGGCGGGGTGGAGCTGACCCCCACGATGAAGCTGAAGCGCCGTGCGATCGCGGAGCGCTACGCCCGCGAGATCGAGGAGCTATACGCCGCTGCCGGGTGAGGCCCGGAGGCGACGGCTCAGCCGTCGCCGCCCGCGCGCACGCGCTGGCGATTATGACGCTCACGCTACAAGTTCAAGTTAACTTGAAGTCAAGGCCAAGAACGTGATTCCCTTGTGCGCGTGTCAGAGCTGATGACGATCGGCGAGGTGGCCCGCCGGAGCGGCGTCGCCGCCTCCGCGCTGCGCTTCTACGAGGATCGTGGACTGATCGGCTCCGAGCGCGCCGGATCGGGCCACCGCCGTTACGCGAGGCCGGTGCTCCGGCGGATCGCGTTCATCGTCTTCGCGCAGCGAATCGGCCTCACGCTCGAAGAGATCGGCACAGAGCTCACCAAGCTGCCGGAGAACCGCGCACCGACACGCCGCGACTGGTCGCGGCTGTCGAGTGGGTGGACCGAGCGGATCGACAACCGCATCGCCGAGCTCGAGCGGCTTAAGATGGGCCTGACCGAGTGCATCGGGTGCGGCTGCCTCTCGCTCGACCGCTGCCAGCTCGCCAACCCGGGCGACCGCGCCGCCGGCCTGGGGCCGGGCCCCCGCTACTGGATCGGCGACCGCCCGCTGTCCTGAGCGCCGCTCAGGCGGTGACTCCCTGCGACCTAAGCGACGCCGCCGAGGTTGACCCATTCGCATCGGTAGGGTCGTTGGCGCAGTGGCGCGGACCCCCGTCACCGAGCTGCTCGGCATCGAGCATCCGATCCTCCAGGCACCGATGGCGAGCGCCGCGACCCCGGCGCTTGCCGCGGCGGTGAGCGAGGCAGGCGGGCTCGGGGCGCTCGGCTCGGCGATGCTGCCGCTCGACGAGCTGCGCCGGCAGACCGCCGAGCTGCGCGAGCGCACGGACCGGCCGTTCCAGCTCAACTTCTTCTGCCACGAGACGCCCGAGGTCACGGGCGACATCGGCGAGCGTGCGCGCGAGTACTTCGCCCCGCTCTACGACGAGCTCGGGCTCGGCGAGCCGCCGCAGCCGAGCGCCCCCGCCGTGGAGTTCGACGAAGCGCGCCTCGAGGCGCTGCTCGAGCTGCGCCCGCCGGTCGTGTCCTTCCACTTCGGGCTGCCGGCGCGGGACGCCGTGGAATCCATTCACGCGGTGGACATGGTGGTGTTGGCCTCGGCCACGACCGTCGCGGAGGCGAGGCACCTCGAGGAGCACGGGGCGGACGCCGTCGTGGCACAGGGCGCCGAGGCCGGCGGCCACCGCGGCAGCTTCCTGGTCGAGGGCGACGACGGGCCGGTGGGCAGCCTCGCTCTCGTTCCCCAGGTGGTGGACGCCGTTGGGGTGCCCGTGATCGCGGCCGGCGGGATCGCCGACGGCCGCGGCCTCGCCGCCGTGCTCGCCCTGGGCGCCGGCGCCGCCCAGATCGGGACCGCGTTCCTGCCGTGCCCCGAGAGCGGCATCTCGCAGGAATACCGCGAGGCCCTCCGCGGCGCCAAGGCGGAGGGCACCATCCTGACCCGGGCGGTCAGCGGGCGCCCGGCGCGGGCGCTGAGGAACCGGATGACGCAGGAGCTGAGCGGCGTGCTGCCCTATCCGGCACAGCTGTCGCTCACCGGCCCGCTGTTCGGGGTGGAGGCGGGGGGCGGGCAGTTCCAGGCAATGTGGTCGGGCCAGGCGGCCGCCCTGGCCACCGACGCGCCGGCCGGCGAGGTCGTCGCGGCGATCTCGGCCGCCGCCGAGGCCATCACCGGCCGCTGAGCCCGCGCTCAGCGGCGTATGCAAGCACCGCATGACCGGCCCCATCCGGGATACGGTGCGCCACATGGAGATCCTGCTCGTCCGCCACGGGGAGACCGAATGGAGCCGCGACCTCAAGCACACCGGGCGCACGGACATCCCGCTCACCGAGACCGGCCGGCAGGAGGCCGCCATGCTGCGCGACTCGCTGGCCGGCCGCAGCTTCGCGCGGGTGCTCTCGAGCCCGCTGAGCCGGGCGCTGGAGACGTGCCGCCTCGCCGGCCTTGGCGACCGGGCCGAGCTGACCGACGACTTGCGCGAGTGGGACTACGGCGAATACGAGGGAATCACCACGGCTGAGATCCGCCAGGGGCGGCCGGACTGGTACCTGTGGCGCGACGGCTGCCCGGGCGGCGAGACGGCGGCCGACGTGGGGCGGCGCGCCGACCGGGTGATCGCGTCGCTGTCGGGAGTCGAGGGCGACGCCGCGCTGTTTGCGCACGGCCACGTGCTGCGCGTGCTGACCGCCCGCTGGCTCGGGCTGGGCCCGGAGGAGGGCGCGCTCTTCAAGCTCGACACCGGCACGCTCTCCGCGCTCGGCTACGAGCGCGATACGCGCGTGATCACGCGCTGGAACGCGCCGGTGACCGGCTCGGGACGACCGCCCCGATGAGCGCGACGAGCGGCACGAACAGCCCGAACACCCCGGCCAGCCTGCGGCCGCGTCGGAAGCACACCACCGCGAGCGCCACGCCGGCGACCTGGATCGGGATGGCGATCCACTCGTTGCCGCGGTTGAGCCCGAGCAGGACCAGCACGGCGTCGTAGACGTCGATCCAGAACTGCAGCCCGAGCACCGCGACCACGAGCAGCGTGGTCGTGACCACCACCGCGTCGATCGACTGGCGCCCCTTCGGCGCCCAGTAGACGTCCTGGAGGTTGAGCCAGAGCGCGAACTCGTCCATCGTCAGGCCCATGCCGATCCCGAACCCGATAGCCGCGAGCTCGATCCACGGGCTGGGCGGATCCCACGCGAGGCCTACATAGCCCATCACGAGCAGCAGCATGATCCCCCAGACCAGGTGATGGATGTGAGTACCGCCCTTCGTCGCCACGTTCCCCGGCCACCAGGACACCTGTGCTCGGATCATGTGCGCGCTGCCCCGGATGAAGCCGAACGAGCAGACGAAGGCGATGAGGATCAGGAAGTGGAGCTCCTTGCCGGGCATCTGGATCTCGCGGTCGTACGCGCGGGTGATGTCGTCCCAGAGTCGGTCCACCCCATGCGAGCGTACCCTGCGGCCTCATGATCGACGGTGCGCTCGGCGGTCCGGTGGAGCAGGAGTACCTGCTTCAGGCCCGCCAGATGCAGGCCATGTCGTTCATCGTGCACATCCCGCTGGTGTGCTTCGGCATCGCATTCCCGGCGATGGTGCTGTTCCTCGAGGGACTTTGGCTGCGCACCGGCGACCCGCTCTACAAGGGCCTCGCCAAGCGCTGGTCCAAGGGGATGCTGATCCTGTTCGCGGTCGGCGTGGTGACTGGCACGATCCTGTCCTTCGAGATGGGGCTCCTGTGGCCGGAGTTCATGGCCACGTTCGGCGAGGTGTTCGGGCTCGCCTTCGGGATCGAGGGGTTCTCGTTCTTCATGGAGGCGATCTTCATCGCGGTGTACGTGTACGGGTGGGACCGCCTGCCCGACCGCGTGCACTTCGTGGCCGGCGTGCCGATCGTGCTGGCCGGCATCTCGGGCTCGATGATGGTGATCTCCGTGAACGGGTGGATGAACCACCCGACCGGGTTCCGGATCGAGAACGGCGAGGTGGTGGATGTCGAGCCGCTCACGGCTCTCTTCAACGACAACCTCTGGCATGAGCTGGTGCACATGTACCTGGCGGGGTTCATCGTGGCGGGCTTCCTCGTCGCCGGGGTGTACGCCTACGCCTGGCTTCGCGGGCGGCGCGATCGCCGCCATCGCATCGGCCTCGTGGTGGCGCTCAGCTTCGCCTCCCTCACCACCCCGGCGCAGCTGCTGGTGGGCGACTGGGCCGCGCGCACGGTCGCCGAGCGGCAGCCGGTCAAGCTCGCCGCGTTCGAGGGCCTCCAGGAGACCACGAAGGGCGCGGGCTTCGAACTCGCGGGCGGGATCGAGATCCCGAAGCTGCTCTCCCTGCTCGCGTTCCACGACCCGAACGCGGTTGTGCAGGGCCTCGACAGCGTGCCGGAGGACGACCGGCCGCCGGTTGGGATCGTGAAGCTTTCCTTCCGGACGATGGTCGCGATCGGCACCGCGTTGGCCGCCCTCGGCGCCTGGTTCATCTGGGTGTGGTGGCGGCGCGGCCGCCTGCCGGGCTCGCCCTGGTTCCACCGGGGGGTGGTGGCGGCGGGACCCCTGTCGCTGATCGCACTGATCGCCGGCTGGGTGACGACCGAGGTGGGCCGCCAGCCCTGGGTCGTGTACGAGGTGATGCGCACCGAGGAGGCCGTGACCGGAGCGGGCGGGATCCCGATCGGCTTCGCGGCGCTCGCGATCATCTACGCGGGGCTGATCGCGATCGCGATCGTGATGCTGCGGCGGCTGGGGAGGCAGCCCTTCCATGCTCCCTGAGCTCGCCGCCGTGCTCCTGCTCATCGGCGTGACGGCGTACGTGGTGCTTGGCGGGGCCGACTTCGGCGCCGGCTTCTGGGACCTGACGGCGGGCGGGGCCGAGCGGGGCGCGCCTGTTCGGGCGATGATCAAGCGCGGGATGTCGCCGGTCTGGGAGGCCAACCACGTTTGGCTGATCTTCGTGCTGGTGGTGCTGTGGACGGCGTTCCCCGAGGCGTTCGGGTCGATCATGTCCACGCTGGCGATCCCGCTCTTCCTCGCCGCCCTCGGCATCGTCTTGCGCGGCGGGGCGTTCGCGCTCAAGGGCGAGGCGGCCACGATCGGCGAGGCGCGTGCCCTCGGTGCCACGTTCGCGCTGTCGTCGGTGCTCGTGCCGCTATTCCTCGGCGCCGCGGCCGGGGCGATCGCGGCGGGCGAGGTCCCGGTCGGCAACGCCGCGGGCGACGCGTGGGGGAGCTGGACGGGAGCGCTGCCGATCCTTGTGGGCGTGATCGCCGTGGCGACCGGCGCCCACCTGGCCGCCGTCTTCCTCGGGGCGGACGCGCGCCGGGCCGGGCGCCCCGAGCTCGTCCACGCGTTCCGAAGTCGGGCGCTGGGCTCGGGCGTGGTGGCGGGGGCGCTGGCGATCGCGGGACTGGCGGTGGTGAGCTCCGACGCGCCGGACCTGTACGACGACCTCGTCTCAGGCCCCGCTCTCGCCTGCGTGATCGGCTCCGCCGTGGCCGGCCTCGTAACGCTGTGGCTCGAGTGGCGCGAGCGCTTCGAGCTCGCCCGCTACACGGCCGCTGCCGCGGTGGGCGCGATCGTGGCCGGCTGGGCGTTGGCGCAGGAGCCGTACCTGCTGCCGCCCGGCCTCACGGTGGAGGAGGCGGCGGCATCCGACGAGGCGCTGGCCGCGCTGCTGGTCGCGGCGGCGATCGGGATGGCGCTGCTCGTGCCGGCGCTCGTCTGGCTGTTCCGGCTCGCGCTCAGTGGAAAGCTCGCGTACGAGGAGGAGCCGCGCCCGTGAACCGCCTGACCGCCGCGACGATCGCCTGCTTTGTTCTGGGGACCGGACTGCTGTTTCCCTTCGACCACACGGCCACGATCACGGCCGGCGTCGTCTTCCTGCTCGCCTTCATCGTCTGCGGCGTGTTCGTGCTGGCGAGCCCGGAGCGGCTGGACGCAGACCGGTAGCTGAACGAAGCCGCGGCTGCATCCGTAGTAGCCGGTGACATGGCGCGACGGCTTGGGCGTGACGAGAGGCTGCTGCGGACCCTCTACGCCGAGCATGGCGGACCGCTACTCGGTTACGCGCAGCGGCTGACCGGCGGCGACCGGCAGCAGGCGGAGGACGTGGTGCAGGAGACCCTCGTCCGCGCGTGGCGCAACGCCGAGCGGCTCGAGGCCGATCGCGCGCGCCCGTGGCTGTTCAGGGTCGCCCGGAACATCGCGATCGACCGCGCCCGCGCCCGCCGTTCCCGGATCGCCGACGCCCCCGCCGAGGTCATCGAGGCGGTGGCCGCACCGGACGACCTCGACTCCGCGCTGCTCGCGTGGCAGATCGCGGACGCGCTCAGGTCGCTCAGCCCGGACCACCGGCGCGCGATCGTGGAGGTCTACTACCGCGGGCGCTCCGTAGCGGAGGCGGCGACCGTGCTGGGCGTGCCGCGCGGCACGGTGCAGTCGCGCACCTTCTACGCGCTGCGCGCACTGCGGGTGGCGCTCGAGGAGAGGGGGGTGACCGCAACATGAGCTGTCCTCGGACGATCGCGCTGGGCGCCTACGTGCTCGGCGCCCTGGAGCGGAAGGAGCGCTCCGAGCTGGAGGCGCACCTCGAGACGTGCGCCATCTGCCGCCAAGAGCTCGAGCGGCTCGCCCCGCTGCCGGGGCTGCTGTCGCGCTTGACGGTCAACGAGGCCGAGGTGATCGACGTGGCGGAGCCCGAGCCCGCGGAGCTCGATCCCGCGGAGCTCGAGCTCGCCGAGCCGAGGCCCGCGGAGACCTCGGCGCCGCTCGAACGCGCGCTCTTCGCGGTCGCCCGCGAGCGGCGGCGGTCGCGGCTGATGCGCACGGCGGCCGTGGCCGCCGCGCTGGTGCTCGCCGCCGTCGCGGTGGTCGGCGGCCCGCTCCTCGACGGAGACGGCGGGGACGAGCCCGCCCCGCTCGCCGCCGCGGCGTCCGACCTCCGGACGGGGGTCCACGGCGCCGCCGAGCTCAGCAGGGAGCCGTGGGGCACCCGCGTGGAGCTGAGCCTCGCCGGCGTGCGTCCCGGGGAGCACTGCCGGCTGGTCGCGCGGGCCGCCGGGGGACGTTCGGAGGTCGCGGCCACCTGGCGCGCGGGCTACCTCGGGACGGCCGAGGTTCCGGGCGCCGTGTCCATTCCGCCGGAGCGCCTGAGGTGGCTCGACGTGGTCACGGCCGACGACCGGGTGCTCGTCCGGATGCCGGTCACGCGTGGCTGAACACGGGGGCCGCCGCGTACGTAGCTGGATCGAGATGAACACACACAGACATCGCAGACGGTGGATTTCAATCGGCGTGGTGCTCGCGGCGCTGCTTCTGGTCATCGCGGGTTGTGGCGGCGACTCGAGTGACGACGATTCGAGCGCGACCGCGGCCGGCCTTCCCCCACGACGGTGTCCGTGGAGGCGATCGACGGAGTGGGCGACGTGCTCGTCGACTTCGACGGCGCGGCGCTCTACACGGCCGACCAGGAGGCGGACGGGCGGGTCCGCTGCACCCGCTCCTGCGCGGAAACCTGGATCCCGCTGACGCTGCCGGGCGGGCGCGAGCCGACCGGGCCCGACGACGTCTCGGACGAGCTCGGCGTGGCGGAGCGCCCCGACGGCGAGCGGCAGCTGACCTTTGGCGGGCAGCCGCTCTACAGCTTCGCCGACGACCCCGCGGCGGGCGAGGTGACGGGCGACGGCCTGTCCGACACGTTCGACGGCCGGCTCTTCAGCTGGCAGGTGGCCACGACGGACGGCAGCTCCAGCGGCGGCGAGCAGCCGAGCGCGAGCCCCTACTAGCGGCCGAGCCAGGCCACGAGCGCCTCGAGGTCGGTGCCCACGAGCTCACGCTCGACGGCGCCGGCGAAGGGGGGCCGCTCGGCCACGATCCCGTTGGCGGCGACGGTGTAGACCGCGTCGGGGTGGAGCTCCCGCGGGCCGGACACCAGCAGCTTGGGCTGCTCGGCCATCGACGGCCATCAGGTCGGCTCCGGGCATTCGCAGGCGCCAGATCGGGTGCTCGTAGGCGTGCACTTCGAAGGCCTCGGCGTAGGTGACGGGCCCGGCCTCGAGTTCGGGGCGGCGGGTATTGCCGGGATTCAGGATCGCGATGTCGGCGCCGGCGAAGGCGCGCTGCGCGTCGGCCGCGAGCTGGTCGAGCGCCGGCTTGTCGAGGTCGTGCGGCAGGTTGCCGACCACCCGGTCGCCGAGCGGCGCCACGCGCTCCGCGTAGGTCTCGACCAGTTCGGCCACCTCGGGGTCGGGCTCGATCCCGGCGTGGACCGTGGGGAGGACCCTGCCCGCCGCCTCGACCACGTCGCCGCTGCGGCGATCGACCCTCAGGCGCACGCGGTCGAACGCCACCCCGTACGAGAAAGCCTGGACCACGAGCTTGCCGTCCACGCTGAGGTTGAGGCGCGAGTGGGTGTGGCCGGCCACGACGGCGTCGACGGCGTCGTCCATCTGGCCGGCCTCGTCGATGATCTCCCCGACGGCGGCGTCCGGTCCTTGGTGGAACGCGCCGGCGTGGGCGAGCACCACGATCGCCTCCACCCCCTGACTGCGCAGCTCCGGCACCCAGCGGTTGACCGAGTCGGACAGGTCGAGCCAGCGGAACTCGCGCGCGAACTCGGATAGCAGGAACGAGGGCGTGTCGATCGTGGTGACGCCGATGAAGCCGACCCTGACGCCGTCGCGCTCGACGATCTCGTAGGGCGGCAGGATCAGCTCCTCGCCCTCGCGGGTGACCGTGTTGGCCGCGGTGTACGGGTAGCGCGCGCGCCTCGACGAGCCGCAGCGCCTCGGCGCCGCCCTCGTCGAACTCGTGGTTGCCGAGCGTGCCGACGTCGAAGTCCATCCGGTTCGTGGCCTCGATCGTGGGCTCGTCGTTGAAGTGGCTCGAGATCAGCGGCGACGCGCCCACCATGTCGCCGGCGTGCACGCGGATGGTGCGACCCGGGTGTGTCCCCGCGGTGCGGTCGAGCCAGGCGCCGAGCCAGGCAGCGCCTCCAACGCCCGGCTCGGGCGGCTCGAGATGGCCGTGGAGGTCGTTCACGCCGAGCAGCTGCAGTTCCACGAACCGCTCGCGCTTCTTCGCGCCCGGCTGCCCGGCGTCCGCGTCCAGCCCAAGCAGCGCTACGAGAAGAGCGGCCGCAAAAGCGGCCGCTCCGGGGAGCAGGTGACGGCGCTCGGCCAGTGGCATGGCCGCAAGGTATGCGCGATTTGCAGGGGTTTTGTCACCGACTCATGCACATTGCGTGAACGGACTGTGAAGCGGTACCTTCAACTCATGAAAGTGATCGACTGCGACTGCGGTCAGACGCTCCAAGCGGGCAACGACGACGACCTCGTCAAGGAGACTCGGGCACACGTCGACCAGGAGCATCCCGACATGCAGCTCACGGATGAGCAGGTCCGGGAACTGGTGTCGTCAAAGGCCTACGAGGCGAGCGACAGTGCCAGGCCGACTCGACCAGCAGCCGGCGGGCGAGCATCGAGCCGGTCTTGGTGATCGCGCCCTGCTTGGAGGACTCGCCGGACTGGCTGAGGCTCGGGGTCAGACCCAGCCACGACGACAGCGCCGGTGCGCGTTCGAAGCGTCCCCAGTCGGCGCCGAGCTCGAGGTGGATCGAGAACGCGGTCAGCGTGTCGATCCCACGGAACGCTCTGAGCCTGGCGACCGTCGGCCACCACCGCTCGTTGGTGGCCAGCTCAGACAGCCTGAGCGCGATCGATGCCTTGCGCGAAGTCAGCCCGTCGACGGCGGCGACCAGGTCGGCGAACACCGTGGCGCTGGCCGGCTCATCGAACTGCTGGCGGGCCAGCCAGCGACGGTGCTCGGCCGTCCAGGTCGTGGGCTTGGGATAGACCCGGCCGTGACGCAGCAGCATCTTCGACACGCGATGGCGGGCGTTCATCAGATCGCGCCGGCAGGCGTCGTGGGCGCGGGTCATCTCGCGCGCCGCCTCGACCTCCGGCGGCGGCACAACGACCCGCAGTCAACGAGCCGGCCAGCAGCAACCGGGCGAGCAGCTCGGCGTCCTTGCGATCGGTCTTGACCCGATCGGACGGGCCGCGCGGCGTCTTGCCCGGCGCGATGACCTGCATCGTCGATCCCGGCCGCCGTCGCCGCTCGATAGAGCCCGAACCCGGTCGGCCCGGCCTCATAACACGCCCGAACCGGGCCAGGCAGCTCGCCCAGCCACGCCACCGGCCCCTCCAACCCCGGACCGAACCGCACCCGCGACAGCTCGCCGGTCATCGTGTCGATCGCCGCGCCGTGCGTCGAGCGCGCATGGACATCAAGACCGACCCACGTCATCGTTCCGGTCATGGCCGGACCTCCTCAATCAAATGGGGTCAGCCGGAGGCCCACTCCTCCGGCCAGACAAACCCCCGCGAGGAGCGTCCGGCCTCCAACCCCCAGCCGGTCAACCCCGACGCGCTACCGGTCATAGGGTCTAGGGGGATTCGCCTTAGCCCGAAGTGGGTACACGTACGTAGTCGGGCTAGGGGACGTACAAAGGAGCTGGATGCTCAGGGGTGGTGTCATGGCGGACCGCGTTCGAGATCAGGGCCTGTCGCCCGTCGAATGCGACATCCCGGACCGGTGGTCGATCGACGAGTACCGCCGGGCGCTCGCCATCGCGGCCACCACTACGGCGCCTGCACGGCTGTCGCGACTCCAGCGACTACGAGCACTGCGCCGATCGCCCGCAGTAGCTGCCGCTCGCTCATCCGGCCGGTAAGCCGCGCGCCAAGTAGCGCTCCCGGAACCGACGCCGCGGCGCCCGCGCCGAGCACGGTCCAGTCCACTCCGCCGGGCAGATGGCCGGCCACTCCGGCCACGCCCACCCAGAACCCGACCGCGAGGTTGGTGCCCACGGCGCGGTGAGGAAGCTCACCGACCCAGCGCAGCAGCGCCGGCATGCGCAGCGCGCCGAGGATGAGGCCCACGAGGCCGCCGAGCAGGCCGATCAGCGCACCGGACACCACGGCCGCGCGGATGTCGAGGGCCGCGCCGGTGGCGGCCGGCGGTTGACCGCCGGGGTGTCGTTCGCGGCCCGTCCGCGCTTCGTCCCTCGCGCCGCGCCGCTTCGCGCCGCGCCCCTCCTTCCGGAGGAGGTCGACGCCGAAGTAGATGAGCGTCAGACCGATGACGATGAGCAGGGCGGTATCGGGGAGTGCTCCCGACACGAGGCCGCCGGCGACCGCTCCCGCCATCGACGGGGGCGTCATCCAGGCGAACAGGCGCCAGTTGATCCGCCCGGCCCGAATGTGTGCCGCCGCGGCGGCGAACGCCGCCACGCCGGAGATGCCGATGTTCGCGCCCGCACCCGCGGCCGGGGACGAGGCCACCAGCAAGACGGCGGGCAGCCGGATGTTGCCCAGCACCAGGCCGACGGCGCCGCCCGCAACGGCCACCGTGAAGCACCAGGCACAGAACAGGACGAGCTCCAAGGCGTCCACGGCCGCGCAGTCTGACCGCCGCGCGAGTTGTGAACGCCGCGGTCCGCAATACTGGGTTGCGTGTGCGCGCAGTGCATGGCGACGGCGGCCACCGCCACCGCGGCGGCGACGGGCGTGCGTGCCTGGGCGGCCGCGCGAGGCCCGGCCTGGCTGACCGCGCCGCGTCTCAAGGCTCTCACCATTGCGCTGATCGCGATCGCCGTGACGGCGGCCGCGGTCGGAGTGGGCTGAGCCGCCCGACGGCCCGCTGGCGCGCCGGCCGATGCGCTCGATGCGGTTCGCACATCGTTAACTGAGAATCATTCTCAGTTCTGTATTCTCGCCGCCCATGCGGATTGCGTTCCTGTTTTCGGCCCTCGCGCTCGTCCTCGCCGCTGCCGCCTGCGGGGACCCCGAGGGCGAGGACGGAGCGGGAGGCGGCGCGGCCGCCGTGGTGGCTACGACCACCATCGTCGGCGACATCGTCGCCAACGTCGGCGGGAACCGGATCCACGTCGACACGCTGGTGCCGGCCGACGCGGACCCGCACGGGTTCGAGCCCCGTCCCAGCGACGCCGTGGCCCTCGCGGAGGCGGAGCTGGTCGTCAGGTCGGGAGGCGACCTCGACGAATGGCTCGACGACCTGATCGACAGCGCCGGCGGCGACGCCGCCGAGCTCAAGCTGCTCGACTCGGTGAGGGCGATCGGCGACGACCCCCACTGGTGGCAGGACCCGCGCAACGCGATCCGCGCCGCGGAGGCGGTCCGCCACGCGCTCGCCGAGGCGGACCCCAACCGCCGGCGCGCGTATGAGCGAGACGCGGCGCAGTATGTGCGCGAGCTGCGCGCGCTCGACGACGAGATCGAGCGCTGCATGCAGCGGGTGCCGCCCGAGAAGCGCAAGCTCGTGACCACGCACGACTCGCTCGGCTACTTCGCCGAGCGCTACGGCGTCGAGGTCGTCGGCTCGGTGATCCCCTCGCTCTCGACCCAGGCCCAGCCGTCGGCGAAGGAGGTGGACGCCTTGGTGGAGCAGATCGAGGACGAGGGAGTGGAGGCGATCTTCCCCGAGGCCGCCGTGTCGCAGCGCCTCGAGCGGGCGATCTCGCGCGAGTCCGGTGCAGACGTCGGCCGCGAGCTCTGGACCGACAGCCTCGGCGGCGAGGGATCCGGTGCAGAGACCTACCTGGGCGCGATGCGCGCCAACGCCGACGCCCTCGCCGAAGGCATGTCAGGCGGGCGCGTGAGCTGCGACGTCTAGGCGAGAGCCCGGCATGCCGGGCACTCGCCGCGCAGGGTCACGTCGTGCGTGTCCACCGCGTAGTCCACGCGGTTCGAGAGGCGCTCGATGGCGCGCTCGAGCTCCGTGTCCTCGAACGCCCGCACCTCGCCGCACCTGCCGCACACCATGTGATGGTGGTGCTGGCCGCTGGGCTCGATCGGCTCGTATCGCGCGACCCCCTCGGCGGCGTCCACGCGGCGGGCGAGCCGCAGCTTGTCGAGCAGTTCGAGCGTGCGGTAGATCGAGGCCACGCCCACGTCGGAGCCGCGCTCGCGCAGGCGGTCGGCGATCTCCTTCGCCGTGACCGAGCAGCCGAGGTCGGCGAGCGTCTCCACCACGGCGGAGCGAGGGGCGCTCAGCCGGTAGCCGTCGCGCTCGAGCGTGGCGTGCGCGTGTCCGACCCAGGTCACGGGATTCAAGGATAGGGTCCGGCCCGATGGGCGATGTCTTCCGGACCCCGGACGAACGTTTCGACGATCTGCCGGGCTACGACTGCGCCCCGCACTGGCACGACGTCGACGGGCTGCGCCTCCACTACGTCGACGAGGGCGCCGGCGACCCGATCGTTTGCTTCCACGGCGAGCCGACCTGGGCCTACCTCTACCGGAAGATGCTGCCGGCGCTGACTGCGGCAGGCCACCGCGTGATCTGCCCCGACTACCCCGGTTTCGGGCGCTCGGACAAGCCGACCGAGCTCGGCTGGTACACCTACGACCGCCACGTCGACCACGTGTCGGCGCTGCTCGGAGCGCTCGACCTGCGCCAGGCGACCGTCGTCGTGCAGGACTGGGGCGGCCCGATCGGGCTGCGCTGGGCGGTGGAGAACGCCGACCGCGTGGCGCGCCTCGTGATCCTCAACACCGGGCTGTTCACCGGCCGCGTCTCGAAGGGCTTCATGGCGTGGCGGGAATTCGCTGAGCGCAACCCGGACCTGCCGGTCGGCTTCGTGCTGCAGAGCGCCACGACGACCGAGCTCGCGCCGGACGTGGTAGCGGCCTACGAGGCGCCCTTCCCGACCGCGGAGTCAAAGGCGGGCGCGGCGCAGTTCCCGCTCATCGTGCCGATCTCGGACGAATCGGTGGGCGCCGCGGAGATGCGCGCCGTCGCGGACGAGCTGTCGCGCTGGACGAAGCCGGCGCTCGTCGCGTTCTCGGACTCCGACCCGGTCTTCCCCTACCCGCGCGCGGGCGAGGCCTTCTGCGGCCTGATCCCGGGCGCCGGCGAGCAGGTGCGGATCGAGGGTGCGGCTCACTTCCTCCAGGAGGACCGCGGGGAGGAGATCGCCGAGCTGATCGTGCGCTTCACCGGCGGCTGGGGCTCGATGATGGCCCGCGCCTCCTACGAGACGGCTGAGTACCGCTCCGCGACCTTCGACCAATCGACGGTGTTCCACCATGCGTCGATGTAGTCCGGGCGCCTGTTCTGGTACTTCAGGTAGTAGGCGTGCTCCCAGACGTCGACGCCGAGGAGCGGCGTCTTGCCGTCGGTGATCGGGTTGTCCTGGTTGGGGGTGGAGACCACGGCGAGGCCCGAACCGTCGTGGACGAGCCAGGCCCAGCCCGAGCCGAACTGGCCGACGCCGGCGTCCTTCACCTTGGCCTTGAAGTCGTCGAAGGAGCCGAACGCGGCGTCGATCGCCTGGGCGAGGTCGCCGTCGGGCTGACCGCCGCCGTCGGGCGACATGGACTCCCAGAACAGCGTGTGGTTCAGATGGCCGCCGCCGTTGTTGCGGACCGGTCCGCGCTTGTCGTCCGGGAGCTGCGAGAGGTTCGCGACGACATCCTCGATTGGCTTGTCGGCCCACTCGGTGCCCTCGAGGGCGCCGTTGGCCTTGTCCACGTACGCCTGATGATGCTTGTCGTGATGGACCCGCATGGTGGCCTCGTCGATGTGAGGCTCGAGAGCGGCGTAGTCGTAGGGAAGGGGCGGTACCTCGTAGGGCATCTGCGTTTCCTTTCGTCTGTTCGAGGCCCTGCACTCTATTCCGGGAGTGGCGCTGCCAGCGGCGTCGATTGGTCCTAGGCCTTGGGGCCGATGAACTCGTCCATCCTCAGCACATCCGCCTTGCGCGAGACGTAGACGGCCCTCGGCGCAAAGGTATGCCGGAGGCCCACTAGCGCGCAGGCTTCCGAGAAGATCCGACGAATGTCGTCGGACTTGTTGTTGAACACGTACCTCGGACAGGTCCAGCCGCCGCGACCGGTGTTGATGAATCGGCAGCCGTCGGAGTGGATCAGGCCGCGCAGGAGCGCCTCCGCGTGGTGCCGCACCAGCGCCCGTTGCCAGGGCACGAGCGCGATCTCGCGCTCGTGCTTCCTGCCCGGACCGTGCTGCGGAAAGAGACACGGCCACGCGCGCGAATACGCCGAGACCTCCACCAGCGATGGCTCAGGCGCCTTCGTGTAGTTGCTCTTCCGAAGCAGCCGGTACACGCGGTTGCGCGGGGCCACGGCGCGGATGGCTGCCTCGCATTCGTCCACGATGCTCGGATATGCGAGGTCGAGGTTGACGCGAAGTCGGTAGACACCTCGCGGCCCCGTCGAGATGCATCCATCGCCGAGATATAGGCCCAGCAGGTAGCAGTACGCCCCGGGGAGCCCCTCGAACGCGTGGGTCGGATGGCCGCACGCTGGGCAGTCCGAAGACGCGGGAGAGGATTGTTGGGGCACCCGACCGGCCACCCAGTCCCTGACGGTGCTGAGCGGCAATCCGGTGCGGGCCGCGATCCGCCTTGCGCCGAGGCCCTGCTGGCGAAGCTCGAGTACGCGCGCGACCTCAGTCCTGCTTCGCACGTCGGGCCCACGGGTTGTAGTGCGGCTGGAGGGATTCGAACCCCCACGGGCTTTCGCCCAATGCGACCTGAACGCATCGCGTCTGCCAGGTTCCGCCACAGCCGCCTGAGTTGTCCAATCTAGCGCCTCGGCTGCGCAATACACTCGTGATCGCTGCGAACATGTGTTCGCAGGATGAAGGGCGGTCCGGACGGAAGAACTACCTGCCGCGCCGCAGCGGCGTCCCGACCACATAGTCCGCAGAAGGGGGCGCTCACCCGTCTTCAGGTGGCGGTGGGCAATTGCCCGCAGAGGTTCGAATCCTGTCAGCCGCGCTCGTAGGCTGTCCGAGGGTGCGTACGGCACTCTAAGACGTGGGCGCGGCTTCATCGTCGCGTACCGCTGCACGCCCAGCCATGAGCCACGAGCACAACAAGCACCTCGTTCACCGGCTGGTGGAGATCGTGAACGAACGCGACTTCGACTCAATCGACGAGGTCGCCGCCGGACAGATCGCGAGCCGAGCGCGGCACTGGGTCGGACCATTCCGTGACTCGTTCCCCGACTTCCACATGGAGGTCATCGACGTCATCGCGGAGGACGACAAGGTGATGGGGTACTTCAAATGCTCCGGCACCCACGAGGGCGAGTGGCGCGGGCACCCGCCGAGCGGGCGGCGCTTCGAGGCCATCGATGAGGTCTATGTCTTCCGCGTCGAGGACGGCAAGCTCGCGGCCGCGATCGCTGTTGTCGAGGACAACCTCACCCGCCTACGGCAACTCGGGCTCGCCGAGTGACCTGCCGGCCCGCCGCCACTCGAGCTTTCGGGGTCCGACGATCGAGCGGCGGACGATCTCGACGAGTATCAGCGTGACACGCGCCACGGCCGTCCGCCCGGCCCTCGTCGTAGCTACCGGCCGCGCTTCAGCGGGGTCCCGAACACGTAGTCCCAGAAGGGGGCGCTTACGCCGAAGCCGCGTGTGTCGTCCTGGAAGTGATGGCGCATGTGCAGCTCGCGCATCAGCTTGCCGAGGCGGGAGGTCGGGTGGTGGTGGTGCACGTGGTAGTGGGTCATGTCGTACACCAGGTAGCCGAACAGGAAGCCGGCGGCGAACACGTTGGCCGCGGGGGTGCCCATCGCGAGCACGAACAGGCCGTAGAACGCGGCCGCCAGGGGCACGCTGACGGAAGGGGGCATCACGAGACGCAACGGGTCGTTCGGGTGGTCGTGGTGGACGCCGTGGATGATCCAGTGGAGGCGCGCCCCCGGTCCCTCCTCGGGCTCGAAGTGGAATACGAGCCGGTGGAGCCAGTACTCGGTCAGCGTCCAGAACAGCCACCCGGCCGTGAGCAGGCCGAGCGTGCCCGCCGTCGTCAGCTGCCGGGCGCCCACCACGAACAGGCCGATGATGACTGGCCCGAAGATGATGGGAGGGACGAGGTGGTGCACGCGCGACAGCCGATCGAGGACGTCCGACTCGAACATCCTCGGCGAGGCCCTCAGAATGTCGCTGCGGCGCGCGTCCAAGGCCCTCGAATTTAGCGCACCCCGGCGAGTATGGAAACAGCCTTAGCCGGACTGCCAGAGTCCGCGCCAGGCCGCCATCAGGTACTCCAGCCCGAATGCGGCGGTCATGCCGTAGACCACGAGCTCGACCGGTGTGGCGGGCCCGGCGAAGACGCGCACGAGCAGATAGCAGGTGACCAGCCCGACGAAGAGAAGGCTGCCCACGGTGTCCATTTCGCCAGGAGTGTCGGACGAACCCGCTCTGCGCCCGTTATCCGCCGGTGAAGGCCCGGTGAACGTCCCGTTACCGGCGTTCCGCGAGAGCCGGGCCCGTCACCGCGGCGCGTACATGATCACCGCCACGCCGACGAGGCAGATCACGGCTCCGATGACGTCGTAGCGGTCCGGCCGGAAGCCGTCGAACACCATCCCCCACACCAGCGAGCCGGCGACGAACACCCCGCCGTACGCGGCGAGCACCCGCCCGAAATGGCTCTCCGGCTGGCCAGTCGCCACGAACCCATACGCGACGAGCGCAAGCCCGCCGAGCGCGGCCCAGTGCCAGGGCCGGCCCGCCCGGACGGCCTGCCAGATGAGCCACGCGCCGCCGATCTCGGCCACGGCGGCGACGGCGAACAGCGCGATGGAGCGGGGAATGTCCACGGCGCGCGAAACGTACCGAGCGGGGGCGACTTGGGGCGCGGGCGGCAAAGTCAGAAACTAGGACCCGGGCGCCGTCTCCTGGCGTGTCCAGACCGCATGAAGCAGAAAGAGCATCGTGCTGGCCCGGAGCGCGTCGTACCGTGTCCGGCAGCAGCTGTCGCAGCGTCCGCCTGCTCGGCCTGGGCCCTCGCTTGACCAGCATGCGGCGCTCGGCGGCGACGTAGCGCTCGAAGCGGGGCAGGTCGAGCGGGGCGGACTCCCGGCTCTCGCCCCGTACGTTGAACGGGAAAATTGGCTGCCCGGCTGACCAAAGGCACTGCTGCCAACCTGCAGTAACGAATGTGGTTCGACCTGGACACGTTCGTGCTCGACGCGGCGCAGGCGCTCTGCGTTGCGCTGCCCGCTGCCGGCATTCCGGCGTTCCTGCTGCGGTTGGGTGGCCGTGGCTGGGCGTTCGTCGCACCTCTGTCGGTAGTGATCAGCGTCGTCGCGATAACCGCTGCCGCCGCCAGCGCGGACGTCCTGACCTGGATCGCCTTCCTGCTCGTGCCGGTCGGGTGCGCGCTCGCTCTCGGCTGGGCGGCGCACGGCGGCCGTCCCTGGCTCGCCCTCGCGATCGTGCCGCTTCTGGCGGCCGCCCTCGCGGCGCCCGACGATCCGCTCGGTCGCGCCGCCAGGCTGCTCATGATCGTCGGGTCATGCGTGACCGTGGGCAGGCTGCTCGCGGGGGGAGCGCCGCTCGGGTTCTTGAAGCTGGGCGTCGTGGCGATGGCCGTGATCGACGCCGTGTTCATATTCGGCGACCTGTGGGGCGAGCAGAACGCCGCCTTCAACGCCGCCGCCCCGGCCGAGGGCCTGCCGCGGTTGCAGGTCGCCGACATCGGTGACGTGTCCACCGACTACGGCGACTACTTCGTGGCAGGGCTGGTGGGAGGCATCCTCGCCGCCGAGCGGCGCCCACAGGCGCTCGCAGCGGTGGCCACGCTGGTAGCGGCACAGGCCTGGAACCAGCTCTTTCTCGTAGTCGACTCTCTGCCGGGCACGGTGCCACCGGCTGTGGTGCTTCTCGCCTTCGAGGCGTGGAACCGACGGCGTGAGCGGCGTCCTCCGATTCCGGCCTAGTGGCGCCTCCGGCAAAGCCGGCACGGACCTACCGGAGGCGCCACTAGACGTCCAGGATCCCGTCGATGGCCAGGATGACCCCGCAGGCCACGAGCGCCGCGCCCAGCAGGCGGCCCGCCCACCGGAGCGCCCGGCCGCGCGGGCCGTCCGTCGGCCACCCGGCGGTGAGCCCGGCCAACAGCACGACGCCCACCGCCATGGCGCCTGCGGCCACGAGGACACCTCGGTCTGCTCCCACACCCAGCGCCAGCACCACCAGGGCGGGGCGGGCCACCAAGCGGGATCGCGACCGGGATGAGCGCGGCGCGCCAGCCGGCGAGCGCCGGTTCGGGCGGGGGTGGCCGCCGGAACAGATCGCCGGCCCCGGCGAGCACGGCAACTATCCCCGCGGCGATGCGGAACGAGGGCTCGCTGACATCAAGCGCCTCGAGCAGCGGGCCTCCAGTGGCCGCGACGGCGCACACGGCTAGCCCGCCAACCGCCCCGCCGACGGCGGCCATCCGGGCAGCGGCCCGCGGCGAGCGCCCGGCGCGAGGAACCCCGAAGGCCGCTCGGGCCGGGTTGAGCGCCAGCACGAGCACGGCAGCCCACAGCCAGCCCGACGGCGCGTTCTCGCCCGGGTCGGAGGAGCTCGACCCTTCGCCCGCCTCGACGATCGGGATGGTCCGCAACAGCCCGGCCAAGGCGTGCTGCTGATCGTCCATGCGCGTCTCGCCGTCGGTGAACCAGGCGCCCTCCACCCGCGCCGGCTGGGCGGCGTCAGCGGCCTCCTCCGCGTCGGATTGCTCGTCCATGGCCAGCCCGGCGATGCAGGTGGCACGTTCGGCGATTGCGCCTCGCAGATCGGCCAGCCGGGGCTCCTCCATCGCGGTCAGCCACCAGCCGGTGAGGGCCTCGTCCACCACGCCGTACCAGCCGCCACGCGGCTCGTAGCCGCCGCGCACCACCCCGCCCCACGGCCCGTGGTAATGAGCGAGCCACCGGGCTTGAAAGCCGAACAGCTCGGCCTGCCGGCGCGCGTAGTCCACCTCGTCCTCGGTGAGCGGCGGGCGCCCGCGTTCCGGGAACTCCACGGTCTCCGACATGCCGTATGCGGCCCAATGGTCGGGAATCGGCGGCCAGTGATCCTCGACGTCGTCGCGCGACGTCGCCAGATAGGCGCCGATGCGATCCGCGGCCGCGCCCCAGCCCTCGCCCGGGAAGGTACGGTGGAGGCGCGCCAGAGCCCAGTAGGCCTCCCCCGTGTAGTACTTCGAGTACTCGCCGGGCACGGGCGCCCCGAGCGCCGTGTCATACGAGGCGAGCACCGCACCCGACGGCTCGGTCTGAGCGAGCAAGAAGCGCCCGAGCTCGCCAAGCACGCCGTCGTAGCGCGTGTCGCCGGTGGCCTCCCGGCGGATGTCCAGCCCGGCGGCCAAGAGCGCCGTCGCGCCCGTCGTGACCCGCCCCTCGCCCTCGAGCGCGGCCCAGCCATCGCGCCTGAGCAGCCTGTCGAGCGCCCATTCGGTGCCCCGGTCGGCAGAGCGGAGCGCCCCGGGCAATCCTGCCGCGGCGGCCTGGTAGAGGCCCATCGTCACCCCGGCGTGGCGAACCTCGTTGTACTCGGCCGCAGTCGAGTCGTCCTCCGCGTTGTAGAGATACAGCCAGGCCCCGTCGGCCTCCTGATTGCGGACGAACCAATCGACGGCGGCCTCGGACGAGCGCCGGAGCTCGCCTGCCGTGACCGACGGGCAGTGCTCCGGCGGCGCGACCACCACGAAGGCGAGAGCGAGGAACAGCGCCAGGCTCAGCCCGGCGCGCCAGAGGCGCTTGGCGGGAGTCATCGCGTGCGACGGGCCCGGCGGACGGCGGGAAGGAGCAGCGCCGGGAGCGCAAACCACGCGGTGAGCGGCAGGCGGCTCACCACCAGCGCCACGGCCGGCCCGCCGCGGATCGCGGTGCCATTCCGGTCCACCACCTCCAACCGGGAACCGGGCGGCGCCGGCTCGACGCGGAAGCGGGCCAGCCAGTCGAGCCCGCGGACCAGCGCGCCCAAGCGCCGGTGGCTACCGGCCGTCGGGTCGATCCGGAGCACCCGATCCCGGGTGGACGGCACCGCCCAGATCACCAGCACGGCGATGGCGAGAAACGAGAAGACCTGCACCGATGCGGACGCCTCGATCGAGATGTGAAAGACGACGGCGACCCATACGGCGGCGTAGCGACTGCCACGCCACCACAGGCCGAGCGCGATGAACAACTCGGTGAGCACGATGAACTTGGCCGCTCCGGTGTGGAAGCTCCGGTCGGTCAGGAGCGACACCGCCCAGTCCGGTAGCGCCCCCAGCTCGTCGCGGGCCCGCATGACGCGCTGCCAGGTGACGGTGCCGCCGAACCAGTCGGGATCGACGAGCTTGCTCAGGCCGGAGGCGCCGTAGACGGCGGCGCACTCGAACCGGAGCAACCAGAGCGGCCAGGCCGGCGCCGAGAGGTCGAGTGCCGGTAGCCCCCGGCGGCGGCGGAGCCACGCGTCCACGGACAGCTCCCGTCCGCACGGCGCCACCGCCAGCACCCCCAGGACGATGACCAGGTAGGCCCGGTTGTTGTGGAAGTGCGTGGTCGATAGGAACAGGTTGTAGGCGACGATCCCGAACGTCGTTGCCGTCGCCAGGCGGGTGAGGAAGCCGAGCGACATGCCGACGGCGCCCGCTGCGGCCAGCCAGAGCAGCCCGACGTACACGGCCTCTGGCAACTCCGGATACCAGGCGGCGTAAGGCTGGTTGAAGGTGTCCTGGTAGATCCGCCCGTCCAGGCTGTCTGAGAGGAAGGGGCGCAGATGCAGGAGCACGACCGGGCCGGTGAGCACCCTCAGGAGGGCGAGGCTGCGCATGCTGACCGCACGGCCGAGCAGGTCGTCGAACCTGCCGATCAGACTGCGGGAACGAAGTGGCGCGCCGACGGCCGCGTTCACCCTGCGCCCCCGCGGACGTCGCTCCGGAGGAGCTCGACCCGGGATGGGTCGTCGTTATGCCAGGACGTGACCCTGGCCTCGAGGTACCGGGTCTCATGGTCGCGGGGAGTGTTGGCGGCGACCCAGTCGAGCGCAGCGTCGAGGAACGCCAGCTGGTTGGCGAGCCCTGCGTCCGCGTGGTGGCGGACCGAGGGGTACCGAAGCCCCCGGTTCGGCACCATCTCGTCCCAGCGGTAGCCCGACCACGGGCGTTCGATCGGGACGCGCCGGCCGTCGGAGGTGACCCGGACAACCTCGGCGCGCCAGGTGCTCGACTCCGGGAACATCTGGAACGCGAACTCCTTGTGGTCGGCCCAATAGCCTCGTGCGACGAGCCCGAGCTGGACGACCACGACGGCCACGACCACCACCCGCCGAGCGACGACCCTTACCCTCGACCCCACGCGGTTACGATGACACGGCCGGGCGACCGCCCACCTGGACGCTCCCGCTCGAGCCGCGGATACTGCCCCGCGAATGTCGAAGGACAACTACCGAGGTTGTCGAGGTACGCGATCTCGGGGACCTGACGTTCGCCTACGCAACCGAAGCACGGGCACTCTCACCGCGCGACATCACCTACTCGCGCAGCCCCACGGCTTGGAGGGCCTCGTCCTCCGTGCGGAAGCTGAGAACCCGCGCCAGCTTTCCGCCACTCGTGAAGAACGCGGAGTAGTACGGCACATGGATCTCCACGCCGCTGCCACCGCCTCGTGCGTGGAACACTCCGACCACGAGTACCTCGTCACCGAGGTCGCGGAACTCCCGGACCTCCAGGTTGAGGAGCTCCCAGACGTCGGAGTCCCGGAAGTAGCGGGCGAGCCCTTCGGCCCCGTGGTAGGCCGTGGACTCCACCGTCCCGGTCCACGTCACCCACTCGAAGTCGTCCGTGGTCATCTCGACCAGGCCCGCTACGTCCCGTCGGTTGAAGGCGGCGACCGCGTTCCGCGCGAGCAAGACGTCCTCCCGCGACACCGCCTACTCCCGCAGCCCCACGGCTTCGAGGGCCGCTTCGCGTGCGTCTTGGTCGACCCAGATCTCGATTCGGCTCACCTTGCCGTGGCGCAGCGTGTAGACGTGCGCCCCGCACTGCTCGACCCGGACCCCGCTGTGTCGCCCGCGCCCGTGGTGGGTGACGAGGACGAACACACGGTCACCGGTGTCGCGCGTTTCCTCGATGTCGAACCGGTAGCCCAGGTCGAACTGCCTGAACCAGTCCCCGAACCACTCTCCGACGGCCGCCTTGCCGGTCGCCGTGTCCTGGCCGGCCTGCCAATGAACGATGAGCGTCACGTCCTCCGCCCACGTGTCCATCACGCCAGCGAATTCACGCGCGTTCGTACCTTCGAACTGCTTGACAGCGACCTCGACGTTCTCCTGCGACATCGCCCGCCCAGTATCCCCTCCGACCTACCCTCTGCCAATGGCGAGCGCGGAGCGGAGCCGCCGTGACGAGAAGGTTGAGGCGATGGCCCACTCGCCACCTGTGAGACGACCGCGGAAACGCCGCATGATCTACATCGGCATCCTCGCCGGCGCCCGCAGGCGCGCGATTGGCTCCCGTGCCGCTCCTGGATCCGTCGAAAGGCAGCACCGCTGACCTTCAATTATTCAGACCGGCCCGCCCGCATTGCGTGCCCCTCTTTCGTGCGTGCGGGCGTGGGCGCTGGCGCGAGCGTGCACTCGGCGCAGGCGGGCGCGCAGCTGCGCCCACGCCACCCCGAGCCCCACGAGCAGTGCGGGGCCGAAGGCTCCGAGCGTCTCCTCGATGGGGATGCCGCCGAGGTGCGCGAGCGGCGTGCCGGTCACTGGAAGATCTCGGTGGTGCAGTCGCCGCCTTGGAGGCGTACCTCGTGTGCGCGCGCGGGGCCGTCGGGGCGGTCGTGGAAGTCGACGAAGAAGTCCGGGGCAACCTCCATCCCGCCGTTCGGGTTGCAGTTCACCTTGAGGAGCCAGGACCGCAGCCCGGGGTAGAACTGGTTGTCCCAGCTCGAGTAGAGCGAGTTCGTGACGTACAGCCGCCGGCCGTCGAGCGAGAGCTGGATCATCTGCGGTCCGCCGTTCAGGTCGCGGCCGGCGTCGTTCTGCTTGCCGAGCAGCCCGCCGAGCCAGAGCCGGCCGGTCAGCCTCGGGTTGGCGGGGTCGGACACGTCGTACTGGCGCAGGTCGCCGTGAAGCCAGTTGGAGAGGTAGAGGAAGCGGTCGTCCATCGAGACGACCAGGTCCGTGATCAGCCCGGGCACGCCGCCGGGCAGCGGCCAGCCCTCGAGCTCCTCGTTCTCGACCTCGACCACCGGCTCGGCCTGGAAACTGCCGTTGGTGCGGTGGAACCGGATGATGTTGCTGGCCAGCGTCGCCGCGACGAAGCCTTCATCGGCCTCGGGGTCATGCAGCCAGCGCAGCTCGAGCGGGATCAGTCCGTGCTCGCCGAGGTCGAGCGTCTGCTCGAGCCGCCGCTCGGCGAGGTCCCAGAAGTGGATGCGCTGCCCGTACCGGCCTTTCCCGACGTCCTCGATGTCGAAGCCGGGCTCGTAGGCGTTCGGCTCGCCCCACTCGGACGAGACCAACACGTTCTTGCGCGGCTGATACCAGAAGTCGTAATTGAGGTTCGGCGTCGGGCCGCCGTTCTCCCAGCGCCCCTTGACCTCGAAGCTGCGCGCGTCGAGGACCGCGAAGCCACCCGAGCCGTTGCCGTCGGCGTCGCCGAGCATGCTGATCACGACGTTGTCGCCCGGCATGCAGTGCACGGTGTGCGGGCGCGTGTAGCCCGTCTTCGCCACGAGCTCCTCGCGCTCGATCACCGTCTCGATTCGCGGACGGCGCGGATCGTCGGCCACGTTGACGACGTGGATCCGCGAGGAGCGGAATCCGGGCACGATCAGATGCGAGCGGTCCGGTCCGTGGCAGGCGGAACTGCAGCGGTTCCAGCCGAAGTGATGCAGCTCGTCGCCGACGTTGGGCATCGGCATCTCGTGCACTATCCGGCCGGATTCGGCATCGACGACGGCGAGGAAGTCCGGCTTGTCGACCCCGGTGCCCTCGTGCAGGCAGGCGAGATAGAGGAACTCCTCGGGCCGGGCGTGACGCGCCTCTTGAGGTGACGCATAGAACGAGGCGGGGTTGCCTTCTTGGTTCGACGTCATGTGCTTCATGCCCCCTTCGGTGGTGAGGTAGAGGGGGCGAAGCTACGTGCCGGGCTGTTTGACGGCGCTTAACGCCGGCTTAGCGTCTGTGTAGGGCACGCCGCGGGCGTCGCCGACGGCGACGAAGAGCGCCCGTGCGCGCTGCAGCGCCGTCTGCGCACGGGGCTCGTCGCCGAGCGCCACGCAGGCCTCGTGCAGCGCCAGGCGGCCCCACGCCTCAACGCGCTGAAGCCCCTGGGGTCCCAGCAGCGCGCAGCCGTCCTCGTACAGGCGCGCGGCCTGTTCCAGCTCGCCGAGGCGCTCCTCGCCGATCGCCCAATTGGTCTGCACGCAGGCCATCGCCGGCAGGTCGTCGACCGCCTCGGTGTAGGCGAGCGCCGCGCTCAGCAGCGCGCGACCCGCCTGAGCGTCGCCGGCCATCATGGCGAGCAGGCCGAGTCCCATCCGGGTGCTGAGGATGGCCCGGCGATCGCCGAGGTCGCCGCGGATCGTGAGTGCCTCCTCCAGACGCACGCGCGCGGCCTCGAAGTCGCACAGCGAGCGCGAGAGGTTGCCCATGTGCGCGAGGGTGAGCGCCTCGCCCCGCCGGTCCTCTACGCGCCGGAAGCGCGCGAGCGCATCGTCGAGCGTGGCCTGCGCCTGCTCGAGGTCACCGTCGGCGCGGGCGACCCAGGCGAGATTGTTGAGCGCGTAGGCGATCGCCTGGGCGCGGGCGAAGCGGTGAAAGAGGAAGATCGTCTCCTCCCATAACATCCGCGGCCGGCGCTGCGGCCCCTCGTCGAGCACGCACACCCCGAAGGTGACCCCGTCGAAGAACGGCGTGTCGTCGTCGGGCGCCGCGTCGAGCAGCTCGAGGGCCTCCAGCACACGCGCGCGAGCGGCCGCGTTGTCACCGCGATACCACGGCAGCGTCGCCGACGCATGCGTCGCCACGGCCAGCAAGCGGTCGTCGTCCAGGCGCCGCGCAAGCGCCAGCGCCTCGCCGAAGAGCGCCTCGGCCTCGGCGCGATGGACGTACTGGGCGAACATGGCGTGCTGGTAGAGCGCCGCGGCGGTCGCGCGCTCGTCTCCGAGCAGCCGGTAGGCGCTGACGGCGTCGCCGACGTGCCGCAGGAAGCCGTCGGGGTCGCCGAGACGCAGCGACAGGCCGGCGCCCGCGAGCAGCGCCTCGACGCGCACCGGCGTCTGCTCGGGCGCCGCGGCCAGCGTCGTCTGCAGCCAGCGGTTGCCCTCGGAGAAGTACCCTCGATCCAGCCAGAACCGCCACAGCCGCGTGGCCAGCCGCAGCGCCGCCTGGGGATCGCGGCGCAGCGCCCAGGCGAGACCGGCGCGCAGGTTGTCGTGCTCGCGCTCGAGCACGTGCAGCGAGCGCCGCGGGCCGGCCGACAGTGGGTCGTGCTCCTCGGCCAGCGCGAGGCACCAATTGAGGTGGCGCAGCGCGACGGTCTCGCGCTCGGCGGCCGCCTCGAGCCGCTCGGAGGCGTACTGGCGCACGGTCTCGAGCAGGCGGAAGCGCTCGCCCTCCGCGACGACGAGCGACTTCTCGACCAGCCGGGCAAGCAGATCGACGACCCGCCGGCGGGCGATCGCACCGTCGGCGCAGACCTCCTCGGCCGCCTCGAGCGTGAAGCCACCGGCGAAGACCGCGAGGCGACGGTGAAGGACGCGCTCCTCGGCGGTGAGCAGGTCGTGGCTCCAATCGATCGTGGCCCGCAGCGTCTGCTGGCGGGTCAGCGCCGTGCGGCGGCCTGCGCCGAGCACGTCGAGGCTCTCGCCCAGGCGCGCGGCGATCTGGTCGAGCGACAGCGCGGCCGCGCGGGCCGCGGCGAGCTCGATGGCCAGCGGCATGCCGTCCAGGCGCCGGCAGATCTCCTCCACGGCGCCGGGCGCGGCGTCCGCGGGATCGAAGCCCGGCCGCGCCGCGGCGGCGCGCTCGCAGAACAGCCGCTCGGCCTCCGCCAGCGAGGGCACGGCCCATGCGACCTCGTCGGCGCAGCGCAGCGGCTCGCGGCTCGTGGCCAGGACGCGCACGCCCGGCCCGGCGCGCAGAACCTCCTCGACCAGGCGGGCGCACGCGTTGATCAGGTGCTCGCAGTTGTCGAGCAGTAGCAACGCCTCGCGCGGGGCCAGATAAGCGACCAGCGCCTCCAAGGCGGAGCGAGATGCGGGGATCGGCACGCCAACGGCCAGCGCCGCCGCCTGCGCCACCAGCTCGGGATCACTGAGGCTCGCCAGGTCGACGAACCAAGCGCCGTCGGGCAGCTCCGCCAGCGCGTCGGCGGCGGCCTCGAGCGCCAACCGCGTCTTGCCGCAGCCCCCGGGGCCGGTGAGCGTCACGAGCCGGGCGCGCCGCAGGAGGCGAGCGATGTCCGCGCGCTCTCGCTCACGGCCGACGAACGAGGTCAGCTGGCGCGGGAGGTTGCCGCCCCCCGCCGCCGCCGGCGTCGGCGTCGGCGCCAGCAGCTGCTGGTAGAGCGCGCGAGTCGCGGGGTCTGGCTCGGCCGCCAGCTCGGCGCTGAGGCCCTGCCGCAGAAGCTGGTACTGGGCCAGCGCCTGCTGGCGACGGCCGGTGCGCGCGTACAGGCGCATGAGCGCGCGGTGAGCGGGCTCCGCGAGCGGGTCAGCGATCAGCGCGCGCTGCAGGGCGGCCACGGCGGCCGGCGCGTCGCCGTGCAACTCGGCGAGCTCGAGGCACAACGCGGTATGCAGCTCGGTGAGCGCAGCGCGCCGCGCATCCGCCCACGGCTCGTAGCGGTCCTCGGGCAGCAGCGCGCCGCCGTGAAGGCCGAGCGCCCGCTCATAGGCGGCCGGGTCGCGATCCGCTCGTGCGCGAGCCGCGGCAGCCTCGAAGACATCAATGTCGACCTGAGCCTTAAGAACAACCGCCCCATCGATCAGCACCACTGCGGCCGCGCCGTCGGCGCCCGCCGAGTCGAGCGCCCGGCGGGTGGCATAGAGCGCCTGGTTCAGGTTGTTCGCGGCCGCGTCGGTATCACCGTCGGGCCACAGCAACTCCGCGAGGCGCTCGCGGTGTACACGCCGGTCAGGCGCCAGCGCGAGGATCTTGACCAGCGCCTTGGCCTTGCGCAGCCGCCACGCACGATCGGCGACGACGTTGTCGCCGACGGCGACCGAGAAACCGCCCAACAGGCGGATGCGCGGCTCGGTGCTGTTGCTCGTGGCTCGCCCCTTCCCAACGAGCCTAACGCCACGACCCGAGGCCGTCGAGCACATCGGCGCTCGCCGAGGCAACGTGGTCTCACTGCTGTAGAGGCCGGTCGAACACCCGGTGTGACACCGCACTCACACACGCCGCTCCTTCGCGCCGAAGCAGGAGCAGCGCGCTCGGGGCTGCTGCCGCGCGACGCGCGACGCGCGAGTTGCATGGAAAGCAGGAGCGCCTTTGCGACGCCTCAGGCTCAGCTTCGGTCCGGCGCGCGCGCTAGCTCAGCGGGGTCGACGGTGGCTGCCCAGCTGCCGAGGAGCTTCAGGGCCTCCTCAGAGCGCGAGCCGGGCTCGGCGGTGTAGGTGACGAGCGTCAGCCCGGGGTCTGCGGCGAGGTCCAGCCGGTTGTAGCTCAGGTGGAGCTCGCCGACGACGGGATGGTTGAAGTGCTTCACGCCGGTGTTGTGGAAGCGCACGTTGTGCGCAGCCCAGCGGGTGCGGAACGCCTCGCTCCGTGTGGCGAGCTCGCCAACGAGGTCTGAGAGGTCGCGGTTGTAAGGGTCGCGGCCCGCGGCAGAGCGCAGGATGGCAGCGGACTCGTTGGCGACGCGGTCCCAATCGCCGAAGAACGCCTCGGCTCGCGTATCGAGGAAGACGAACCGGGCGGTGTTGACCGGCCGCGCCGGCGCGGCGTACAGCTCGGAGAACAGCGCCTGTCCGAGCTGGTTGGCGGCCAGCAGGTCGAGACGCTCGTTGCCCACGAACGCGGCCGCGCTGGTGATCGCGTCGAGGGTCCAGTGAACCTCGGGCCGGACGCGCTGCTTGGCCTGGCGCCGACGACGCGGCACTGGGGTCGGGTGTGCAGCGCGGGCGAGGTCGAAGAGGTGGGCACGCTCGGCGTCGTCAAGCTCAAGCGCCCGGGCCAGCGCCTCCAGCACGCTCTCAGAGACCCCGCTCATGTCTCCACGCTCCAGGCGGGTGTAGTACGGAACGCTCACCCCGGCCAGGACTGCGACCTCCTCGCGGCGCAGGCCGGGAACACGACGACTGCCGTAGGAGCGCAGCCCAGCCTGCTCGGGCGTGATCCGCGCACGGCGGGAAGTGAGGAACTCGCGGATCTCCTGCTTGGTCTCCACGCCGCAAGCGTAAACCCGGGGCCCTGCGCCTGGGAGACCCTGCCAGTACCTCCCTTGACAGGGACTCCCACCTTCGCGAGATCCGCGCTTTGCTGACAGCCATGACTTCTACAAGGACCGGAGGCCCACTGTCATGAAGCACCTTTCGCTAGGCGGACTCGACGTCTCACGCATCGGACTCGGCACGATGGCGATGTCCGGCTATTACCTCGACCCGAGCAGCAGCGAGGCCGAGTCGATCCGCACCATCCAGCGGGCACTCGACTTGGGCGTTACCCACATCGACACCGCCGAGATCTACGGCCCCTACGCCAACGAGGAGCTCGTCGGCCGCGCGCTCGAGGGACGTCGCGACGATGTGGTGGTCGGGACGAAGTTCGGCTTCGTCTCACACTCCGGCGGAGGCGCCGGCGTGCTCGACAGCAGCCCGGCGAACGTCCGGACCGCGGTCGAGGGCTCCCTGAAGCGGCTGGGCACCGACCGCATCGACCTCTACTACCAGCACCGAGTCGACCCCAACACGCCGATCGAGGACACCGTCGGCGCCCTGGCCGAGCTGGTGACCGAAGGAAAGGTCCTGCACATCGGCCTGTCCGAGGCCGGCCCCGAAACGGTCCGCCGCGCCCACGCCGAGCACCCGATCGCCGCGCTGCAAACCGAGTACTCCCTCTGGACCCGCGACCCGGAGGCCGAGCTGCTGCCGCTGCTACGCGAACTGGGCATCGGCTTCGTGCCCTACTCGCCGCTCGGGCACGGCTTCCTCACCGGGACGATCCGCTCCCCCGCCGAGCTAAGCGACGACGACTGGCGCAAGACCAACCCGCGCTTCACGGAGGGCAACTTCGAGAAGAACCTCCGCATCGTCGACGAGGTCCAGACCGTCGCCTCCGAGGTCGATGCCTCACCGGCGCAGGTCGCTCTGGCCTGGCTACTCGCCCAGGGCGACGACATCGCCCCGATCCCAGGCACCAAGCGCGTCTCCCGCGTCGAGGAGAACACGGCTGCCGACGACATCGAGCTGAGCGCGGAGCAGCTCCGACGGCTCAACGATCTCACCCCGGCCACCGGCGAGCGCCACGACGAGACGAAC
>CAVTES010000017.1:0-185237 GCA_963733885.1 uncultured Thermoleophilaceae bacterium
TAGGCCTCGGCGTCCAGGAGCGCGTTCTTCGCCTCCGAGATCTGGTTGCGGATCCCGCGAGGCGCGAAACGCTTCGGGTCGATGTCGAGCTCCTCGATGCAGTTCTTGACAAGGCGCAGCGAGTCCTGCTCGTCGTAGATCGTGAAGCCCCGCGTATAGCCGAGCCGCTCGGCGTCCGCGCGCAGCATGCGCGCGCAGCGGAGTGGAAGGTCATCACCCACATCGCCCGCGCCCGGCGCCCGACCAGCGCCTCGACCCGCTCGCGCATCTCCTGCGCCGCCTTGTTGGTAAAGGTGATCGCGAGGATCTCGCCCGCCGCGCCTGGCCCGTTCCCACCAGGTGCGCGATCCGGTGCGTCAGCACGCGCGTCTTGCCCGAACCGGCGCCGGCCAGGATCAGCAGGGGCCCCTCTCCGTGCAGAACGGCTTCGCGCTGGGGCTCGTTCAGGCCCTCGAGCAGGCTCTCTGTGGCGACCGGTGCGCTCACCCTGCCGAGGATAGATGGGGCGGCGGCGGGCCCTAGAGGTCGCGGCGGGCGAAGGCCAGGCGGGCGGCGGCGGCCACGAAGCCGAGGTATGCCGCGCTCCAGAGCCACAGCAGCGCCCCGCCCTCTTGCGCCCCGCCGAAGGGGCCGAGCCTGACGATCACGCCCGTCGCGCCGCGCACGTCCTCGGTCAGCGCGTTCAGGCCCGCCTGGTAGAGCGCCTCGAAGGGGAGCAGCCAGGAGGCCACCTTCGCCACGTTCTCGAGCGTCTCGACCGCGAGCGCGTCGCCGATCTGGCCGAGCAGGCCGGCCGCAAGACCGGCGCCGAACGCCATGAAGACCGCGATCCCGTTGGCCGTGGCCGACAGGAAGATCGACCCGAGCAGGGCAAGCGCGGCGATCAAGATCACGGCCGCCACCAGGCCAAGGCCCGGGCTCACCGGGTGGTCGGGCCACCAGCCGCCTGCGGCCGCCGTGATCAGGACCGCCGCCGTGTAGACGACGGCGACGTACCCGCCGCACACGCTCGCCGCCGCGAGGAAGCGCCCGCCAGCAGCTGGGTGCGGCCCACCGGCCGCACCACGAGCGGCTGAAGCAGCCCCCGCTCGGCGTCGCCGCGCACCGCGCCCAGGGTGAGGAAGACGGCGAGCACGCAGCCGAGGAACATCGTCGCGAACATCGCCAGGCCGAGCAGCGTGGAGCCGGCCAGCACCTCGTCCTCCACCGGCACGCCTTCGCCGACGTCGCCCACCGCGTCGAACGACGCCTCGGTCCCCACGGCGTACAGGCCGAGGAACGCGAGCGTCAGCACCAGCACCACGGCGAAGACGCGCCGGCGAGTGGACTCGCGCAGCGCGTAGGCGGCGATCGTGAGCGCGCCGCTCACGACCCCTCCCCCGCCACGGCCTCCAGGTACGTGTCCTCGAGGTCGAGGAGAGCACCCGCACCCCATAGACGCGCTCGCCGGCGGCCACCAGCCCGGCCACGATCTCGGGCACCTGCTCGCGTTCGGCGTCCGGGAAGCTGCGTGTGCCCCCGACCACGTCGATCTCCACCCCATGGGCTTGGGCCAGCTCGCCCGGCGAGCCCTGCGCGACGATCCGGCCGGCGACAAGGATCGCCACGCGGTCGCAGACCCGCTCCACCTCGCTCAGCAGGTGGGAGTTCAGCAGCACCGCGACACCGCGTCCCTTCAGCTCGAGCAGCAGCTCGCGGACGATCCGGCGCCCCACGGGGTCGAGCGCGCTCGTCGGCTCATCGAGCATCAGCACCTCGGGGGAGCCGACCAGCGCCTGCGCAATGCCGAGCCGCTGCTGCATGCCTTTCGACATCGCCTCGACACGGATCGCGGCCGCATCGCCCAGGCCCACCAGCTCGAGCAGCTCGCCACGTTCCGCGGCGCCGCCGCGCGAGCCGGCGAGGCGCTGGTGCAACAGGATCAGCTCGTCGGCGCGCAGCCAGCCCGGGAAGCGGAACAGCTCGGCGAGGTACCCGAGCGCGGCCCGCGCCGCCGCCGAGCCGGCGGGCTCGCCGGCTACCCGGGCAGTGCCCGTCCGTGGGCCGCACCAGTCCGCAGGCGATCTTGACGAGCGTCGACTTGCCGGCCCCGTTGGGGCCCAGCAGGCCAACCAGCTCGCCCGGCTCGACCTCGAGGTCGACGCCGCGCAGCGCGAGCGTCGCCCCGTAGCGCTTGCCGAGCCGGTTGCATTCGAACGCCACAGGCACGCGGGGCAGTGTAGGAAGGGGGGCATGGGTCTCCTCGACGAGGTGCGCTCCTCCTGCCGCGCGATCGCGGAGTCGGCGCGCCACGTCTCGATCGAGCTCGACGCCGCGCGCCCACCGGCGGAGGCGGACCCGCCCGGGCTCGACCCCGAAGCGCACTACCTGGAGGGCACGTCCGGGGATGTCGCGGCCTACCTGCTCACCCTCGACGCGATCAACTTCGGCTCGGGCTGGTTCCCGACGCTCCGCAAGCGGCGCGGCCGGTCGGGGTACTTCACCGTTGCCTGGGCACTCGCCGACCGCTTCCGCGCCCACGGGCCGTGGTCCAACGAGGAGCTGCGCGCGCTCGAGGCAGACGAGCTGGCGGCCATGCTCCGCCAGGAGCCGGGCCATCCGCTGATGCGCCTCTATGCCGAGGCGCTCCGAGACCTCGGCCGCTTCCTCGGCGACCGCACGGCGCTTGACCTGGTCGCCGAGGCGGACGGCTCGGCCGAGCGCCTCGCCACTCTCCTCGCTCGCGGCATGCGCTTCTTCGACGACCGCGGGTTCTACAAGCGCGCCCAGATCGTCCCGAGCGACCTCGCATTGGCCGGACAGGCGAGCTTCCACGACCTCGACCGGCTGACCATCTTCGCCGACAACCTTGTCCCGCATGTGCTGCGCGTGGACGGCGTGCTGCGCTACGACCCCGATCTCGCGGCGCACATCGACGCCGAGCGGCTGTTGCCGCCGGGGCGCGAGGAGCGAGAGATCCGCGCCTGCGCCCTGCACGCCTGCGAGCAGCTCGCGGAGAGCACGGGATCCCCCGCGCGTGCTCGACCTCCGGCTCTGGAACCGCGGGCAGGCGCCGGAGTACAAGGCCGTACCCCGGCACCGCACCCGGAGCGTCTATTACTGACCCGAGCGCGCCTCCACGGCCGTGTCCGGGTTGTCCGCGAACAGCCCGTCCACGCCCAGCCCGTAGAACTGCTCGTACTCGCTGAAGGCGTCGCCGTAGTCCGAAGCACCGGACCCGAGCGCAGCTCGAGCGGCAGGAACTCGTTCTCGTTGCGGAACGTGTACGGATGGACCACCAGCCCCGCGCGATGCGCCCGCTGCACGAAGTCGGTCGGCGGGAGCGAGTTGCCGGCCCCGTCCCTCGGCACGATGTAGTTCTTCGACGGGCCCACCCCATCGGCGTAGCGCGCGATGTCGCGCAGGCCGGCGTCGGTGGCCAGCTCACCGTAGGTGCGCGTATCGCCGACCGGCGTGGCCCCGGCCGCCCCGAACAGCTGCACCAGCGAAGTGTCGATCCTGTCGTCGAGGTCCCTCAGGTTGCCGGTCTCGAACGACTGGACGAACACCTTGTCGCGGCGGTCGTCCAGGCCGTTCCGCCGCAGCGCCGTCACGAGCGGGCGCTCGAGCGGCAAGCCGATCTCCTGGAAGTAGGTCGGGTGCTTCGTCTCCGGGTAGATGCCGATCTCGCGGTCCAGCTCGCGCGACAGGCGACGGGCCAGGTCGATCACCTCCTGGAGCGTCGGCACCTGGTAGCGCCCGTTGTAGATCGTGTTCTCCTGGCGGGTGCCCGGGATGCGCTCCTTCGCCCGCAACGTCTTCAACTCGGCGAGCGTGAAGTCCTCGGTGAACCAGCCGGTCAGCGTGAGGCCGGGCTCGATGGTCTTGGTGGTGCGGCGGCCGGCGAACTCGGGGTGGTCGGCCACGTCGGTCGTCTGGGAGATCTCGGGCTCGTGCCGCGCAACCAGCACGCCGTCCTTCGTGATGACCAGGTCGGGCTCGATGTAGTCCGCGCCCATGCGCGCACCCAGCTCGTACGAGGCGAGCGTGTGCTCGGGCCGGTAGCCGGACGCGCCGCGGTGGGCGATCACGAGCGGGCGGTCGTCGTGGCGCGACAACGCTTTGCGCCCCCGGTCGCGATCGTTGTCATCGGCAAGCGACACGCTCGCCAGCATGCCCGCGCCGAGCGCGAACACCAACATGAGAAGTGTGGGGAATCTGGAGAGTTTCATGACGCCAGGAAAGCTCCCCGTGCCCCGGCGACGTAAACCTCCGGTGACCCCGGTGTTATCCGCCTGCTGAGTCGGGCCCGCCGCGGCGCTTCAGGGGCCGTACCTCGCCGCCCTCGGGCTTGCGGCCGGTCTGCTCTGCCACCAGCTCCTCGAGCTGGGAGAGCCGGTTGGCCAGCCCGGCGATGGCCTCCGCCACGGGGTCGGGCAGGTGGACCCAGTCGGCGTCGGGGCCCTCCGGCTTCTTTCCGTCCACGCGCACCGGGTGGCCCGGGTTGCCCACCACCGTGGAGTTCGACGGCACGTCGTGGATCACCACGGAGTTGGCCCCGACCTTGCAGCGGTCGCCCACCTCGATCGGCCCGAGCAGCTTGGCGCCCGATCCGATCATCACCTCGTTCCCAACCGTGGGGTGGCGCTTGCCGCGGGCGAAGCCTGTCCCGCCAAGGGTCACGCCCTGGTACATCGTCACGTCGTCGCCCACCTCGGCCGTCTCGCCGATCACAACACCGGAGCCGTGGTCGATGAAGAACCCCCGCCCGATGCGAGCCGCCGGGTGGATCTCCACGCCTGTGACCACCTTCATCACGTTGGCGAGCATCCGCGGCACCAGCGGCACGCCGGCCTCGTGCAGGGCGTGCGAGACGCGATGGGCCAGGATCGCCTGCACCCCGCCGTAGGTGAGCAGTATTTCGCCCCGGCCGACACTGCGCGCGGCGGGATCGCGCTCCTGCGCCGCCGTCAGGTCCTCGCGCAGCTCGCGTGCGACGCGGGCGAAAGTAGGCATTCCGATCACGGCACGAAGAACGGGGTGCTCACGTAGCGGTCACCGGAGTCGGGCATGATCACCACGACGCGTTTGCCGCGCATCTCCGGGCGCGAGCCGACCTGCGCGGCTGCCCAGACCGCCGAGCCCGCCGAGATCCCGGCGTTCACCCCCTCGCGCCGCGCGCACAGGCGCGCGGTCTCGATGGCGTCCTCGTCGTCGACCGGGATGATCTCGTCGATCACCTCGCGGTTCAACACGTCTGGGACGAAGCCAGGGCCGATGCCGTCGATCTTGTGAGGCCCGGGCCGGCCGCCCGACAGGACCGGCGATGCGCTCGGCTCCACGGCCACCACGTGCAGCGAGGGGTTGCGCTCCTTCAGCCGCTCGCCGCAGCCGGTGATCGTGCCACCGGTGCCGCACGAGGCGACAAGCACGTCCACGGTGCCGTCCGTGTCGCGCCAGATCTCCTCGGCGGTGGTGCGGCGGTGGATCTCTGGGTTGGCCGGGTTCGAGAACTGGTTCGGCACGTAGCAGTCGCCCCGTTCGCGGCAGATCCGCCGGGCCTCCTCGACGGCCTCGTTCATGCCCCCCATGGACTCGACCCAGACCACCTCGGCCCCGTACAGCCGCAGGAGCTTCTCGCGCTCCCGGCTCATGCCCTGAGGCATGGTGATGACCAGGTCGTAGCCCTTGGCCGCACACACGAACGCGAGCGCGATGCCCGTGTTGCCGGAGGTGGACTCGACGATCGTGTTGCGTCCCGGCTCAATCCGCCCCTCCGCCTCCGCAGCGGCGATCATCGCCACGCCGATCCTGTCCTTGACGCTGCCCGCCGGGTTGTACGCCTCGAGCTTGCCGATCAGCTCTGCGCCGCAGTCGGGCGCAACCCGCGTGAGCCGGACCATCGGCGTGTTGCCGACGATGTCGGCAAGATTGTCGGGAATCGCCCGGGGCAGGGGCCGAACGGTCACGCCCCGACTGTAGCCGCCGAAAGGGCCGCGCCCTCCGCCGGCTCAGGCCGACAGACCCACCGCCTCGGGGGCGGCGCGCGTGATCCGACGGTCCGACGAATTTCGCCCGCACCAACGGGGCTGTCGGTGATATGGGTGGGCAATACACGAATCGGGTCCCAGGGACGGGCCCTAGATGCGGAGGGAAGCAAGTGCGCTTCAAGTCATTGGTCGCGGCTGCGCTTTGTGCGGTCGCGGTCGCGGCTGTGGGTGCTGGTTCGGCGTTCGCTGGTGAAGTCACTGGAAAAGGCAAGCCGACCGCCGCCCCAGCACATGCAAACTCGATCTGCGCCTTCTCAGGGCAGAATGATGGAGAGCCGCCGCCGGGGCGGACTGCCGCACACGTCCAGAGCTGGGGGCAGATCCCCAAGGCAGTGCGGGATGTCCTCCGCACGGAGGGGTCCCATCCTGGCGACGCCTGCAATGGCCATACCGGCTTCCTTAGCGGGTGACGGCGGCGAGTAGTCCGGCGGAGTAACGCGTTGGTTGGCCCCGACGCTGTTGTCGGGGCGAACCTTCATCCACCTACACTTCCCACAACGGCGGCCTTCCCGCGCCGTGCGAGCAGCGCCTCGTGAACCTCTTGGGCGCGCGCTCGCTGCAGTTCCGCTGCAGTCGGGGTCACTTCGGGAGGGTCCTGGTGGGTCCTAAACCGCTCTAGCAAGCGCAACGGGGCTCCGTAGAGCTCCGTTCTCAGATGTAGTACATCCGGGCGGTTACAGGCGGGATGCGGGTTTGCGGGCGTGCGGTGCAGTCAGCGGTGCACTCGCGGCACCGGCTGAGCGGGCGAGGAAGGCGTCGAGCAGCCCTGCCGCCTCGTCCTCCGCGCCCGGCAGCAGGTGGCCGTACTGGTCGAGCGTGATGCCGATGTTGGCGTGGCCCATGAAGGTCGAGAGCGCCTTGACGTTCACCCCGGCGGCGATCATCAGCGCGGCGTACCCGTGGCGGCACTCGTGCAACGTGAACGGCTCGGCCTGGGCGACGCGGCCACGTTCGTAGCTGTCGCGCGCGCCGACGAAGATCCGGCCACTGTCGGGACCGTCCATCAGGTACTCGATGAGCCGGTCGCGGAGGATGGCGGGGATCGGCACTTTGCGCCGCCCCTGCTTCGATTTCGGCGCCACCTCGCCCTCGCACTGGTCCCAGCCGCGCTCAACCCGGATCACGCCGGTGGCCAGGTCGACCTCCTCGCGGTGCAGTCCCATCAACTCCCCGCGGCGCAGGCCGGCGTAGAAGGCCGTCGCCCACAGCGCCCGGTCCTTCGCGCTGTCGAGCTCGCCGAGCATCGCCTCGACCTGCTCAGCGGTCGCGAAGCGCGTCTGCCGCCGGTTGACGGCCGGGACCGAGATCCCCGACGTCGGGTTCGCGTGGACCTCGCCGAGCTGCCGCGCGCGGCGGTAGATGGCGCGCAGAGGAGTGATCGTTGTGGTGATCGTGGCGGCGGCCGCCCCGTCGGCGGCGAGTCGGTCCACGAACCGCTGTAGTTGTGGCAGGGTGATCGCCCGGAGCCGCTCGTCGCCGAGGTCGGGCAGCACCCGCTTGCGGAGGTTCTGTTCGTAGCCGCGGATGGCCGACGGTTTGTACGGGTCGCCTGAGCGGTTGCGGGCGATGCCCGCGCGCGCGGCGGCCAGCCAGTCCTCGGCCGCCTGCTCGAGCGTAGGGCCGCGGTCGGCGGTGAGGGTGCCCGCCCGGAGCGACGACGCGGCATCCTGGCGCCACTGTCGGGCCGCCGTGATGGTGGTGAACGTCTTGGTGAGGCGCTTCTCGGTCCCCGCGTCCCACACCTGGGCCTTGAACGTCGGCGTGCACGTGCAGGGCTCCTCAACGCACGCGCGCGCGTGGCGCTCTGTGATGCCAGTGCTGTCGGGCATTTAGGGTGTCTCCTCCTCCGTCCAGCGGATCCGGTGTCCGAAGCGCAGCTCGGCTCCATAGCGCTCCACCACGGCGGCACCCAGCTCCGTCAGGGATATGTAGACGCTGCGCTCGAAGCCCCGCTGCCGCGCATACTCGACAAGGCCGAGATCCTCGAGCCGGCGAGCGGCGCGGAAAAGCGACTGGCGCTCCGAGCGGGTCGCCCCCACGATGCGCGTCATCCCGGTTACGGCGTCGGGGCGCTCGCGGGAACCGGGTGGCGCGCCGCGCTGCAGGAGCTCGCGTTCCCGCTTGCCGAGACGAACACCCTTCAACTCACCAAATGTTGCCATGACGCAGATCTTCCTCCCGGCAACGTCTGGTGTCAACACCAAATGTTGCCGAGGGGGTCGAGTGATCCTCTCGGCAACATCTGGTGAGTTCACGCCGCCCGCTCGGCATTCTCGCCCAGCCACCGCTCGAGCTCGTGCACCGGCACCAGACGCATCCTTCCGAGCCGCACCAGCCTGATCGTCGGCTGGACGTGCCGCTCGAACGAGTTGAGCGACATGCCCAGCGCCGCGGCGGCCTCGTCGCGGGAGAGTGCCAGGCGAGGGATCGGGGCGACCTCGCGCCCGGTCACGACAGACGCTCCTGGGGATAGGCGCCGAAGCAGGTTCCGCACCGACCATCGGGGAGCAGATCGCCGGGCCTCAGACAGGAGCACGGCGGCGCCTCGCCCCCCTTATCCGGCCCCGAAAAGTTAACGTCCGTCACATCCCGCTCCCCATGCGGGTTTGCGGCGATTTTCAATCCGTCACAAGCGGGTTCTTGTGACCTTTTCAAATCCGGCTCAATCCCGCTCCCAGAGCGGGTTGTGACCTTGTGACCTTTTGAAGGGGGGGAAACGGGGAGGTAGCGGCTCCACGGCGTCTCGAACTGCTCCCGCAAGTAGCCCTTGGCGGTCGTGTCGTCGTCGAACCGGACGGTCCGTGATTGCACCCCGTAGGGCTTGAGCAGCCGGGCCAGCACCCGGGCGCTGAGAGGCTTGCCGTACCAGTCTCCCCACGGCGCCTCATCGAGGTCGCGCAACATTTCGATGAGCGTCGTACTGGCGAGTCTGTCCGTGGTGCGCTCCTCGAACACGGACTTGATATCGGCGAGCAGCCGCACGCCGCTCGACTCGTCGTCAAGCTCACGGCCACCGTGCAGTTCGATCAGTGCCCGCCTCGCGCGCTCGGGCCAGTCGCCGCCGGCATGATCGGCAATGGCCAGCAGCGGCTCAGCGGCGTCCTGCGCCCGATCGTCGAGCTCGGCGGGCAACTCTGGACGGGCACCCTCGAGCAGCGGCACGAGGCCCGGCAGCTCGTCCAGCGCCGCGCAGAGCGGCAGCGCCTCCACTTCCGCATCCCGGCGCCGGAACCGTTTCGCCTTTTCGTCGGGCGCTCGGCGCTCCAACCTGATCGGCAGCGAGCGGTCGGCCACCGTGTCGGGCAGCTTGCCGATGCCGGCGATCGCCTTCGGGCAGTAGGTCGAGAAGTCCTTGTAGCCGATCTCGGCACCCTGGCCGACGCAGACGGTTGACTTGCCGCCGCGGCGGTGGCCGGTGTTCAGCAACCCTCGCAACGTCTCGGCGTATTCCTTGTCGCCTTTGAACGCGGCGTCGGACTCGTCCAGCAGCAAGGTCGGGTGTTCGGCGTCGACCTTGCGGGCGAGCACCGCCGCCGTCACTCGGCCGGTCAGCCATGGACGCGCCACCAGCAACTCGAGCACCTCCAGCAGCCGGGTCTTGCCCGATCGCTTCTCGGCACTCGAGATCGACAAGTAGGGCGTCTGCTCGCTGGCCTCGAAGCAGCGAGTGTGCGCGATCCACAACGCCGCGGCGTCCGACTGCGCCGGGCTCATCACCACGAACCGGCGGACGAACCCAGACAACTCGTCGAGCAGCTCGCCCAGGTCCACCGTGCGAGGTTCGATCGCGGCCTCGGGCGAGGGGTGGCCGTTCGACGTAGCGTCCACGGATCCGAACGCTTCGATGGTGTGGCACGTCGGACAGAGCCCTTCCGTTAGCGCCGAGGTGGTGGCGGCACAGTTGCCGCACGCCGCGCTCATGCCGCCTCCCCGAGCTCAAGCTGGCCTTGCTCAGCCTCGTCCTCGCGCGCGAGGCGCTCAGTCTCGAGTAACGCAGACAGCGTTTGCCAGCGTTCGCGTGCCCATGCGTCAATCTCTCGCCGGCTGCTCAGGAACCAGGGGCCGCGCGGCGGTTCGACAGGCTCGAGGTGGCGCGTCATGCCGCCACCTCCCGCGGGAGCGAATGGCCACAGCGGAAACACTCGCCCGGGTCGAACTCAAGGTGCCGACCGTTGCAACGGCAGGCCACGAACTCACGCAGTCGGCGTAGGTCCTCGTCGGTGATCTGGCGCATCCGCCAGAAATCGGCGGGCTGAGGGGTGGGCGGCCTAACGTCACGCTCTCGGTCGCGGTGACGCTTGCGGCGCTGCCGGTCACGGTCAGCGTGCTGGTCGCTGCAGTACCTCGCGCGCGGGGAACGGTCTGCGGGGATGTCTCGCCCGCAGAACTGGCAAAGGCGCCTCGCAGGCGCCTCAGGGTGTGGCTCAGGTTCTGAGGGCTCGCCGTCGTCGCCAGAGTCGCCCGACCGCGCCGAACTCCGACGAGACGAGCCGCGAACGGCCGGCCTCCCGGACCTGAGCCGGCGGTCGTGACGCTGGACGGGGCGCGTCACCAGCCCCCGGTCGCGCACGCTCACGGTGGGTCCCTGCATCCTGTCGGACTGGGCCATCGCCGCCTGTGCGGCCTCGGGGTTGAGGTGCAACTGGCTCCAATCGACCTCTGTGTCGGTTCGCTGACTAGAGGACGCCGTCTCGTCGCTCATCGTTCGTTCCCTTCGGTACGACGTTGCTTGTGGCTGATCGTACTTCCCGCACCCGTCGGCTACTGGTGATGCGCCGACCCCCCGGAGGGGGCCGACGCTCACCTAAGCAACGTCCGGGAACGAGTCGGACGACCGGTGCCGCAGGTTCTACCCCACCCCTGTCACGGGTTCTCAGCCTTGCGCTTGTAGCGGCTCCTCTTGCAGTGACGGGGATGCCGGGGAGCGTCCCCCCGGGCGCACCCCTACGCCCGCCAAGCTTCGCTAGGAGGCTGGATCCGTTAGCCGCTGGTCGCCAGGGTCACGCATGCGGACAACGACCGGCGGACCCATCTGCCATTGGATTTCCAGGGCCTTTACCCCAAGCTCGTCGCAGAGTTTGTACAGACCCGGGCGGTAGACGGGGTGAAACAGAGGACCCACGATGACCGCCTCCAACGCCCCCCGGATATCAATGAACTCTTCGTCCTCGGTGTCGCCTCGGACGAGGAAGCGGTATTCGGTCTCACTACTCCAGTCCCAGTCCTTTGTGAAGAAAAGGTCCCGGGGGTTGTGCTCCACGAGTGCCTCGGCAAACGCCGGGAGGTCCCGCTCGGCTTGGGGCTGATGGAGTGTCAGCCTCGGTGGTGACTCGTCCTCGCGCATATACCTCACTGGCCCGTCAATCACGTTCCGGCCCGGATCCGTCTCTAGTTGATCGTGCGCCGCCTCGATGAGACGTTGCCCGTCAAAGCAGAGGCAGATGCCTGTGTGGTTCGCTGAGTACTGCGCCCACATCCTCGCCCTGCGGGGGCCGCTGCCATATCCGTATTCGTTCTCCCAACGACTCGGCCGGTCCTCGGTCAAGCACAGTATGTGGACCGAGCCGCGCAGAAGCTCATCGAACTCTTCAATCAGTTCGAACGGACTTCGCGTGGTCAGTGGTTCATCGCCAACGAAACCCACGATGCCTGGCCAGACCGGGGCGAACTCGCGCGGATCGTTGGTCCTTGGGAGGTGGCCAAACCGGAGTCGTGCAGTCGGCAGGATGTGTTCCAGAGCCGCATCTGGCCTCGTGTAGTGGAAGAGCTTCATGCGTCAAATCTCGCAAACGGTTGCGGGACTAGGCTGGCCGCCGCCTGGCTAAATATGCGAACATGCGTTCGTGACCGCCCAGGGCAGCGTTTACTCCCAGTTCAAGCGGGCGCTCAAGGGAAGGAACCTGATGCTGGCCTGGACGATGGCCGCCGAACTGCCCAAGGTGCCCCTCGCAGACGGGTTGGAACTGCTGCTCCTCGCCCGGGACCTCGAGCCGGCCAGGTTCGATAGGGGCGTGCCCCGCTGGCACGCCCGGCTTTGCACCGAGCGGCGATTGTCGAGCGGTGAGGCGCAGTTGGCTCTCGCAGCTTTGATCGCGCTGCCCGGCCCGGGAGTGGAGTCCGCCGTCCAGTCTCTCGCGGCGTTGTGCGAGGCCCACGGTCTCGGGCAGGAGGTTCAGGTGCTAGAGGGCTGGCTCGCCGCTCGCGCTGAGGCTGCCTGATCTGAGAAGGGGCCACCATCCTCGCAAGCAGCGCCCTGGCTTTCGGCCGGGGCGCTTTGCTGTGCGCTCGGGAGGGGCGGTCCGGGGCACCGCGCCACTGACGGCTAAGACATCGCTCACGTTTACGCGCTAGCTTGCAGGAAAGAATTTGTGCAAAGGTTTGGCTCGGAAGGCGTCCATGCTCGTATACGTGCGGGCTTCAGACAGCGAAACGTGGCATTGGTGCTTCAGCTGCTCTAGGTACCCGCGGGGCGCTGCGCAGGCGGGGGCCCTCTTCCGGACAGGCCGCCCGCGCCTCGACCTCTGCAAAAAGTGTCTCAGGATGGAACGCAGAGGGACCTGCCGCCACTGAACCTGCCACCCTGCCCCACCCTGCCCGTGAGGGTTTGACCGCCCGGAGGGGGCCCTCGGAGGGACCCCTTCACCCCGGTCATGTTGTGCGCAGTCTCGGGGCGCTCGCAAGCTGCCACGGAGCCGGCCGCCCGCTGGCGCGTTCTTCGCCCCCAGGCGACGATCATATGCACACCTTCTCGCGAGACGGCTCGCTGCGCTTCGGGGATCACGCCCGGGGGTCCGGCTGGCGGCTCCCGGCTCCCACTTAGGCCGTCTTTGCACAATTTCTCCGCACAAAGCGGGACTCATTGTGAGTCGCGCTACGCGCCAGATATTCGACGGCCTATGGTGCTCCCGCGAGATGGACCCCCTCCCCCAACCGGGCCGTCTTGCGACGCGGCCCGCTGCGGTTTCCCATTGGGGGTTGTGGCGACGGCGGGGGAGGGGGTCGCACCGGCGCTTCCGACTCCAGTCGCCGCTGACGACGCGCAGATTCGGCCGGTTCTGCTCCGCCTCCAAGATCGCCGCCTGCCACTTCCCCGGCAGATCGTCGAAGGACTTGGCGTCGAGTAGCGCCTCGTGGAACTCTCGACGCTGGAGGACGCTCATCTCGGAGAGCGGCGGGTAGGCGACGACCTTTCCGACGCGGCGGCTGAGGTCGGCGCTCGCCATTACGCGGAAGCTGACCGGACGTCCCGCCGGGGGGACGCCTACTCCCTCACCCACGGCCTGCGTCGGGCTGTGGTTGTAGCGCGTGCTGGCTGCTGTGCCGGGCGGCAGGAAACTAGGTCCGGACGCCGTAGCAGTAGACCTTGCTGGTCGCGCCGTGGGCGCCGCAGATTACGAGTACACCAGGCTGAGCCCCCGCGGTGTCGGCGACCAAGAAGGGCGGGAAGACATTGTTCCCGCTGTCAATCTCCTGCGAGGTCCCCGGCGAGACGGTAAAGCTCACGTTGCTTGTGCTGAGGCCAACGGCAATGTTCGCTCCGCCCGGCGCTCGCGTGTTGCGCACCGCGACCTCGAAGTTCGGATCGCCGTCAGTTGGCAGCGCGGTCACTGCGAAGCCCATGTCCGGAACGGCAAAGATTTGGTTTAACCCGGCCAGGGCGGCGATGCCGCTGACGATGGTGTCCGCACTGAGGAAGTCCTGTGAGCCGAAGCCACCGAGCAGGGCCGAGTTGCCCGCCTGGGTCGCGTTCGCCGCCTGAGTTGCGCTACTCGCACTGGTCGCGTGGGTCGCGGTCTCGGCAGTCGTCGCTTCTCCGGCGCGGCTGGCGAAGCCTGCTGAGGTAGCGTGATCCGCGGCCGTCGCGTGGCCGGCGTTCGTCGCGCTGCCCGCGGTAGTCGCGCTGCCCGCGGTAGTCGCGCTGCCCGCGGTCGCCGCGCTGTTGGCACGTGTCGCCGTCACCGCCGATGCGACCCCGCGAAGCTTCGATTCGTTCACCTCGCGGCCGCTGATCGTGCTGCGCTTGAGCTTCTTCCCGGTGACGCTGTTGTTCACCAGGTCCGCGCCGTTGACCTTGACCGCCGCATAGCCCGTTCCACCCAAGGCCACGAAGAGGGCGAGATAGGCAATGACCGTGCCGTGCTTTGGGCGTCCGAGTCGCGAGCCCACCAAGCGACTATAAGCACCCCGGATAGACGGATGCAAGTCACCGATTCGGGTTGTCATCCACCTCCGGGAAGGTGTCTAGGCCCGTGGATTCCAGCTATCGCACTCCTGAGCCCCTACGCGATCAGCAGTGCCCTCGAGTTTCCCCGGGTGTCCCGGGAAGATGAGACCGTGAGGTCGCTACGGGCCATCGATCCGCCTCGTCAAAGCCGCCGCCGACCATCGGTGGCGACGGCCCCGCCACCCCGTGGATTCCTTGGCCTCCCGAAGCGCCGCCCTCCGCTTCGCCATGGATACAAGCTTCCGCTCCCGGTTCGCCTCGTAGTACCGCCGCGACTTCGCGTTGTCGCACGCCTTGCAGAACCCCTTGTAGCCGCTGGCCTTCGTCCGATCCCGGGCGAACTCCTCGACCGGCAGCTCGGTCCCGCATTTCGAGCACGTTTTCATCTAGACCTCGGGGGGAGACGGGGGGAGAGCATTAGAGGGAAATCTTCTGACTGCGGGGGTCACGTAGGCGGTTTGGGCTGGTGATTCGGAGGCCCCCCTGGTCGGGTTGAGGCGGGGACGGGTGCAGAGGGAGGCCACACCCGTCCCGCTTGCCTCGCTTCCCTTCGGGTGTGCCTTGGTCACCCGAAGTCCTCGTGCTTGGCGTCCGTGAGCTCTGTCGGGTCCTCGCCTCGGGCCTCCTCGCCCACTGTGTGGGGTTGGGCCGTCGGGTTGCCTGAGTGCTCCTGGGTCACCATTCGCCGCCGTGTTCGATCGTGAAGCCGACGCTGACGTTCCGAGGGGTGAAGCCGCAATGGCCGGGCTCGAGGGTGCCGTCCGGTGGCGGGTCGGGCGGGACGATGAGCGCGTCCCGTTCCTGCTCGGTTAGCCGTAGCCAGTCCGGCGGGACCTGGCCGGCGGGACAGGCCACCATCCGACGCCCGTACTCGTCAAGCCGAACCAGATCAACGGGGCTGACGAGCTCGCGTGGTGGCTTGCGTTCGAGCACCTCGACTGGTTCGCCGTTGGCGGTCGGCCCGCGAAAGCCCGAGCGCATCCGCTCCAGAAGTTCAAGCGAAGCCACGATCAGATCCCCGTGACGCGACAGAATCCGGCGGGGGCCAGCACGCCTACGGCTGCCCGAATCTCGGCCAGTACCGCGGCGAGGTTGCGTGTCAGAAAGTCGCTGTGCGACCGAGACACGTACACGGCGGTGTCGCGCAGCCATACGACGAGCTGGCCCCACGCGCCGACATAGCCCGTCCCTGCGGCTACGGATGCGGTCTTCACCACGGGGACCTCGAGCACGTCGCTGAGTGACGAGCCGCCGTTCGCGAGTATCACCGTCACCGAGTCGACCCAGTCATCGGGGTGGAGCAGACAGGCGGTCGGCGCATAGCCCGCGGCGACCACCTGGGCGATCCCCTTCGCCAACGCCAGCGGTACGGAGTCGGCGCCCTTGGCCTGGGTCAGCACCCCGGTCGTTGAGTCCAGACCTCTCAAGTTGGGGGGCGTGCCGTTGCCGGCGAGCAGCTGGGCCTCGAGCCGTCGCCTCGCGTCGTACAGCAGCTGCTCGTCGATGATGCCGCGCATCTCGTCCGCGTCCGCGAGTGCCCGGGTTGTGACGGGCACCCACGACGGGATCGACTCGACTGGGCTTACCACCTGCTCGAACGGCAGCGCCCCCTCCGGTTTCGTGCCCGTTGCGGTCGACACTGCTTCTGCGACTTCCACGGCAGCCGGCGTGTACGTGGTCTGCCGCATGTACGGCACCGCGCCCTCGTCGGTGGTCCCGAGCCGCACGAGGTCGAGCAAGTCGAGCGGGCGCCTGGTCGGGGCGTACTCTCGGCTCGGGTCGAGCGACTGGAAGGCACCGACCGACGTAGCGGACCCGACACGCAGCAGGGTCTTTGCCTCGTCGCCGTTCAGGTCGGCTAGCGGCACGTCCTTGGACAGCGAAAGGCGAGAGTTGTCGGACGACTTCGCCGCCTTGACCGCCAGCTGGTGGAAGCCGGCGCTAGTGGCGACACGGGCCCCGAGCGAGAGGTCGGAGGGAAGGCGCTTGCCGAGCAGCGCGCTCCGGCGGTGCCGCTCGTCGGAGGGGAGGCCTTTGAGCTCGAGCTTGAGGTCTAGCCGAGCCCGTTCGAGGGCCTGAGATTCGGTAAGGACGAACAAAGGGACGCACCTGCGCTTTCGCGTTTGGTGCGCCGGTCAGTCCTAGGCGGCGGCCCGCTCTGCCTGGCACGCTCGGTGGAGACGCCCGAACGTAGTGGTCCTAGGCGGACAGCAGCTCTGCCTCACAGCGCAAGGACAGAGAAACCACTCCCATTTTTACCGCAGGTCTGTCACGGGTTCTGGGAGGCGTGAAAGCTCGGACTCGAGGAACCGCTTCAGCCGGAAGGCGCGGCCTTCCGGCCCCATCGCGCCGTCCAGGCTGTTGTTCGCCCGGTTCACACATCGCTCGAAACGCTCGGTGATGTCGACCACGGTGGCGAACGGCAGACCGGGATCGTCCTCCGAGAGCTCCTGCATGAACTTGGGCGGATCCCACGGCTTGCGATTCGGGTCGTGTGCCCGGGTGCGGGTGACCGCACGGTGCGTCCACCGCTCCCAGTGTCGGCGGACAACCTCATCGCCGGGGATCGTCGTTTCCTGCGAGCCGGATGGCATATGCCCGAATCTTCCGCCCGCCCTGTCACGGGTTCGTGCGGTGCAGTTGCGGTGCAGTCGAACCCGGATTCCCAGGGGTCTGAGGGGGTCCCGCAGGGGTTGAAACCGCTCTGCAAAGCCAAATCTGGCTCTGCGCCTACCCCACTTTTAGATGTAATACATCGGCGCGCCGGTCTCCTGCGCCTCGCGCTCCGACACGTCGGCGATCGTCGTCCCGCTCAGCACGGATTTGACGGCCTCCACCGCCTCCGTCCACACAGCGCCGTTCGACCTCGCGTCCGCGCCCAGCTCGCCCTCCAGCAGCTCGACCACCTCGAGCACGGTGATCTCGGAGGGCTCCCTGGCGAAGCTGTAGCCGCCCTTCACCCCCCGCTGGGACTGCAGGATGCCGGCGCGGCGCAGCGTGGCGAACAGTCCCTCCAGGAACTGCACCGGTATCTCGCGCGCGCGGGCGATCTCGCCGATCGGCACGGGCGTGGCGTCGCCCCGGCGCGCCAGCTCCGACAGCGCGCGGACCGCGTAGGGCGACTTGGTCGTGATCACCAGCACCGAAATCCACTCTACGGTATGCGGATGGCCCTGCTCAGGCGCCCCGATCTGTGGCTTCCGCCGCTCGTGTTGATGGGGCTGATCTACCTCTTCTCGGCTCAGTCGAGCCTCGACTCAGGGCTCGGTTGGATCGACACGGTAGGCAGGAAGCTGCTCCATTTCGGGGTGTACGCGCTGCTGTGCTTCCTCTGGTGGCGACTGCTGTGCACGGCCATGCCGGACAGGCGGGCGGCGCTCGCCGCCTTCCTCATCTCGATCCTCTACGCGGCCACTGACGAGCTCCACCAGTCCTTTGTAGACGGCCGCAACGGCACGCCCGTCGACTGGGCGATCGACAGCGCCGGCGCCGCGGCGGCCGCCTTCGCGGTGGCCGCGCGGCGCCGAGTGGCGGCCTGATGCTGCGCCGGCTGCCGATCGAGTCGGCGCAGCCGCTGGTCGTATTCGCCGCCGCCCGAATCGCTCTGGCGCTCGCGGCGCTCGTCGCGCTGATCGTGCTCGGCTTCCCGTACGAGGGCCGCGGGATCGCGGTCGTGGCCGGCCTGGGGCTTCCGTGGTCGCTCGGCCTCCTGTTCGTAGTCAGGCGGAACCCGGAGGCCGTGCTCCACCCGCTGGTCGCGGCCGGCGACATCGCCGTGCTGGTCGTCATCGAGCTGGTCGTGCCCGAGGCCTACGGCGCCACCCGGTTCACCGCACTGTTCGTGCTCGCCGCCCACGCCCACTTCCAGGGCGAGCGGCGGGGGCTCGCCATCGCGTTGGCGGGATCGCTCACGCTGGTGGCGGCCACGGCGCTGCGCGGCGACGCCCCGCTCGACGGCGACGTGCTCGCGTTCAATGAGATCGTCTTCGTGCTCTCGGCCGCGGCCGCCGGCGCGGTGGTCGGCAGCCTCCGCACCGCCGAGTCGGCCAGCCGCCTGCGCGCCCGGAGCCTGTCACGCCGCACGATCCAGGCGGAGAATCAGGTGCGGCGGCGGTTCGCCGAAGCGATCCACGATGGGCCGGTACAGGAGCTGATCGGGCTCGACATGATCCTCGGCTCTGCTCGCAAGGCGGCGCACGAGGGCCGGGGGGAGGAGGCGGTGGCGCTGCTGGACGACGCCCGTGAGCTGGCGGAGAGGAACATCCAGTCGCTCCGCGACGAGATCGTGGAGCTCGGCCCATACGCGTTCGGGGAGCTCGCCTTCGACACTGCGATCGAGAACTGCATGCCGGTCTGGAAGCGCCGCTACCGCTTCGAAGTGATGGCGACGATCGAGCGGATCGAGCTTCCGCCCGAGATGGCCGGCGACCTTTTTCGCATAGCCCAGGAGGCAGTCGTCAACGCGGGCCGCCACTCCGGCGCGGAGGCGGTGTCGATCTCGCTGCGCACGCTGGATTCCGAGGTCGAGCTACGCGTGACGGACAACGGCCACGGCTTCGAGGAGCGCGATTCGGTGGGCAGCCCCAAAGCCGGTCACCTCGGGATTGCCAGCATGCGCGAGCGCGCGGAGCTCCTGGACGGCCACATCGACATCGAGAGCTCGGAGCGCGGGACGCGAGTGCTGGTCACGGCGCCGCTGCCGCAGCTGACCCTGTAGCCGGCGCCACGCCTGCGCACCTGGATCGGTCCCACCAGCTCGACGACATCCTCCCTAACACCTGGGGCGAAGGGGGCGGTCCTGGGTATAAGGCCGGCGATGGCGCGGGAGAGCATCGTCGAACGGGTGCTGGGCGCGGGCGCGGGCTGTGCCCGGATGAACGCCGCCATGGTGGGCGATCTCGCGAGGTTCCTCGACCCGCGCAACCGAGCGAACGGCGACCACCCGACCGATCCCTTCGACGCCTGGGATCCCGACTACATCCGCAAGACACTCCCCACGCTCCGCATGTTCGCCGACCTCTACCACCGGGCTGAGGTGCGCGGCCTCCGCAACGTGCCCAGGGAAGAGCCGGTCCTGCTCGTCGGCAATCACTCGGGCGGCACCCTGATCTCCGACACGTTCGTGTTCGCCCAGGCGTTCTACGACCACTTCGGGCCGCTGCGCCGCTTCCACCAGCTGGCCCACGACCTTGTCTTCACGATCCCGGGCGTGCGCGCCAGCCTGTCCCGCTACGGCACGGTCCCGGCATCGCCCGCGAACACGGAGCGGGCGCTCGACCTCGAGGCCGCGCTGCTCGTCTATCCGGGCGGGGACCACGAGACCTACCGGCCGAGCTGGGAGTCGGCCAAGATCGACTTCGCGGGCCGCACCGGCTTCGTCAGGCTCGCGCTCGAGCACCGCTGTTCGATCGTCCCGGTGGTGGCCATCGGCGGCCAGGAGACGGCCCTTTTCCTCGGCCAGGGCCGGCGAATCGCGGAGCTGCTCCGGCTCGGCAGCCTGTTGCGCGTGAAGGTGTTCCCCGCGCAGATCGGTCCTCCGTACGGCGTGACGGTCATGGACATGCCCGGCCGCATCCCGCTGCCGGCCAAGATCACCGTCCGGGTGCTGCCGAAGATCGACCTGCGCAAGCGGCTCGGCCCCAATCCGGACGTCGATGACGCCTACGAGCTCGTCACGAGCACCATGCAGCGCGCGCTCGACAAGCTGGACGATGAGCGCAGCCTCCCGGTCGTGGGCTAGCAAAGAGTGGACCGCTCCGAGCAGATCGTCGGCGTCCTGGTTGAGGCCTTCGAGGACCTGATCGAGGCCGACCCGCGGGCCTTCCGGCGCAAGTTCCGCAAGATGGCCCAGGACCCCTTCTCGTTCTACCGCGGCAGCGCGTGCGTGTTCTACGCCGACGTGGCCGAGCAGGAGGACCGCTATGCAGACGAGCGCACCAGCCGGGTCTGGATCCAGGGCGACCTCCACGCCGAGAACTACGGCACCTACCTGAACGACGCGGGCATCATCGTCTTCGACGTCAACGACTTCGACGAGGCGTACCTGGGCCACTTCACCTGGGACATGAAGCGCATGGCCGCCAGCCTGGCGCTGCTCGGCTTCATCAAGGCGCTCTCCGACGACACGATCCGCGACCTGATCGAGGCCTACGCGGGTGCCTACGCGGAGCAGGTCGGGACCTTCCATCACGGTGAGGACGACGAGGAGTTCAGGCTCACGCTCGACAACACCGAGGGCGCCCTGCGCGCCGTGCTGGTGGAGGCGAGGCTCAAGAGCCGCTGGCAGATGCTCGAGCGGATGACGGCGGTCAAGGACGACGAGCGGGCCTTCAAGGACGGGCCCGGTGTGCGCCGGCTCGACGAGGACGAGCGCGAGGCGGTGCTGGACGCCTACGGGCGCTACCTCGACACGATTCCCGAGCAGAAGCGCCAGCACTCGGTCTCCTACGAGGTGAAGGACGTGGTCGGCCGGGCCGGCTTCGGGATTGGCAGCGCCGGGCTCCCCGCCTACAACCTGCTCGTGGAGGGCCGCTCGCAGGCGCTCGAGAACGACGTGGTCCTGTCGATGAAGCAGGGCAACGTCGCGGCGCCGAGCCGCGTGGTGGACGACGAGCGCATCACCGAGTACTTCGAGCATCCCGGCCACCGCACCGCGATCTCACAGCGCGCGCTGCAGGCCCACGCCGACCCGTGGCTCGGGTGGTGCGAGCTCGAAGGGAGGGGCCAGGTGGTGCAGGAGATCTCGCCCTACGAGGCCGACCTCGATTGGGACCACGTGAGCGAGCCCGACGAGATGCTGCCGCTGCTGCGCTGCCTGGGACAGGCGACGGCGAAGATCCACTGCGTCTCGGACGCCGGCAGCGCCGAGGAGCTGGTCGACTTCCAGACCGAGGAGGCGATCCACGCCGTCCTCGACGGTGACTTCGCCGGCGAGCTGGCGGAGTTCGGCGCGGACTACGGCGAGCGGGTGCGCGAGGACCACCGGCTGTTCGTGGACGCTTTCCGCAACGGCCAGATCCCCGGCCTGGAATAAGAAGCCGGCGCGGCCTAGATCCAGCCGCGCTCTGTGGCGATGAGGACCGCCTGCGCGCGATCCACCGCGCCGAGCTTGGCGTAGGTGTTGTGGAGATGTGTGCGCACGGTGCTCGTCGAGAGCGCCAGCTCGTGCGCGATCTGCTTGTAGACCTTGCCCTCGGCGAGCCGCTTCAGCACGTCGACCTCGCGGGTCGACAGCGGGCACGGTTCGACGTTGCGCTTGGCGTTGCCGTTGCCCTGCGGCAGCTCGTACATGACCTCACGCAGCTGGGCCGTGGAGAGGTCGCATGCCGCGGGCGGCCTGCAGCAGCGCCTTCGGGTTGACAGCCTGCGCGTGCCCGTAGTGGGCGAGCATGTCGGCCAGGCGGACCATCGCGGCCTCGCCGTCGGCGTCGTCGGCGTGGTGGCGCTCGATGGCCGTCGCGAGCCGGGCGGGCAGGCCCCACCGGCGGGCGAGCACGCCCCCGACGAGGGCGTGGTCCACGCCGAGCTCGAGGCGCTCGCGGTGAAGGCGCTCCTCGGGGGTGCGGGCCGCCCCGTGGACCTGCGCGGGGTAGGCGGGATAGGCGTGGCCGAGCACGAGCTTGCCGATGTCATGCAGGAGCGCCGACACGAGCAGCTCGTCGCGATCCTCGTACTCGAGCTCGCGGGCGAGGCGGTCGGCGGCAGCCTGTGTGGCCACGGCGTGCAGGCGAAAGCGCTCCGGCAGCACGTCCCAGCCCGGGGTGCGCTCGAAGAAGTCGAATGTGGCGCTGCGCGCGGCGAGCGTCTCCACGCCCTCGGGCGAGAGGATCTCCACTCCCTCGGGGATGCTGGCGATCTTGCCCTTCTTGCGCTGCCCGTTGCGGTTCGCGATTCGCAGCACGGCGATCACCAGCGCGACGTCGGACTCGACGGCGGCGACCACCTCCCCCACGGAGGTGCGGTCCTCGCGCACCACGCGCAACACCCGGTTGCGCGACTCGGCGAGCGCCGGGAAGACCTCGAGGGCCTCGAAGGCGGCGGTGAGGCGGCGGCCGTGGCCCTCGCGCGAGCGGCTGACGGTATCGGGGGCGGGAGCGCCTATCGTGGCTGCTGCGTTCATCGTCCCCATGGCTATCGGCAGGGGAACAGCCAAGGTTTAGGGTCGGTTTGTCAGCCGGCGTCGTGCCGCAGCGCGGCGTCGATCCGGGCGAGCGTCTCGTCCCTCCCGAGGGCCGCCACGGACTCGAATATCCCGGGCGAGACGGTGGTCCCGCTGATCGCCACGCGCACCGGCTGGAAGACCTCCTTCGGCTTCACATCCAGCCGTTCCACGACCCCCCGCAGGGCGCGCTCGATCGTCTCGGTGTCGAACGGCTCGGCGGCCTCGAGCGCCTCGCGCGCGGCGCGCAGCCGCTCGGGGCCGCCGTCACGCATGACCCGGTCCCACGCCCGGGGGTCGATCTCCCGCCGCTCGACGAGGAACCCGGCGAGCGGCCAGAAGTCGGCGAGCGTCTGCATCTTCTCCTGGCTGATCGCGACCGCCTCGGGAGGCACCTCGCGCCCGTACAGCTGCTCGAGCCTCCGCCCCAGCTCGGCCGGGTCGAGCTCGCGCAGGTAGCGGCCATTCATCCAGCGGAGCTTCTGCTCGTCGAAAACCGCGGGGTTCTTCGACACCCGCTCGAGCGAGAAGCGCTCCGCGAGCTCCTCGGTCGTCATGAACGTGGTGCTCTCGTCGTAGCCCCAGCCGAGCAGCGACACGTAGTTGCGCACCGCCTCGGGCAGGTAGCCGGCGTCGCGGAGCTCCTGAACCGACGCCGCGCCGTGTCGCTTGGAGAGCTTCTTCCCGTCGGTGCCGTGCAGGAGCGGGATGTGCGCGTACAGGGGCGGCTCGGCGCCGAGCGCGCGCAGGAGCATGATCTGACGCGGTGTGTTCGACACGTGGTCCTGCCCGCGCACCACGTGCGTGATGCCCATGTCGCGGTCGTCCACCGAGACGGCGAGGTTGTAGAGCGGGCTGCCGTCGGAGCGGCGGATGACGAAGTCCTTGATGGCCGAGTACGGCGTGGTGATCTCGCCGAGCACGGCGTCGGCGAAGCCGAGCTCGCCCTCGTCCGGTACGCGGAAGCGCACAGCGCCCTCGTCCTCATAGGCGTGTCCGGCCTCGAGCAGCCGCTCGACTGCCTCCGAGTGGCGCTCGCGCCGCTCCCACTGCGAGAGCGGGCCCTCGTCCCAGTCGAGCTCGAGCCAGCGCAGCGCTTCGAGGATCTGCTCGACATTGTCGGGCGTGGAGCGCTCGCGGTCGGTGTCCTCGATGCGCAGCACGAACGTCCCGCCCTGTCCGCGCGCGAGAAGCCAGTTGTACAGTGCCGTCCTAGCGCCGCCGATGTGCAGCACGCCGGTCGGAGACGGCGCGAACCTCACCCTCATGCTCATCGGCGCCCATGTTTCCACGGCAGGCGGTTTGGTGCAGGCGCACCAGCGCGCCGTCGAGCGCGGCTGCGCCGCGATGCAGGTCTGGGGCCAGTCGCCCCGCGCATGGCGCCCGACCCGCTGGAAGCCCGACGACGTGGCGGCCTTCCGCGAGCTCATGGCGGATGGCGCGGTGGGGTCGGTCGTCATCCACGCGATCTACCTGATCAACCCGGCGTCGACGGACCCCGACCTCAGGAAGAAGTCCGCCGACTCGCTGATCCACGCGCTCAGGACCGGGGACGAGATCGGCGCGGACGGCGTGGTGCTCCACCCCGGCTCGGCCAAGGGCGAGCCCAACGAGGAGGCGCTGCCGCGGGTGGCGGAGCTCGTGAAGCACGCGCTCGACGAGTCCGAGCGCTGCCCGCTCCTGTTCGAGAACACCGCGGGCGCCGGCGACACGCTCGGGCGCTCGTTCGAGGAGCTCGACCGGCTGGTCAAGCTGTGCGGGCGCCGCAAGCGCGTGGGCCTCTGCCTCGACTCCTGCCACATGCTGGCCTCAGGCTTCGACATAACGACGGCGGACAAGCTCACCGACGTGATCGACCGCTTCGACGACGTCGCAGGCCTCGACCGGCTGCGCTGCCTCCACATGAACGACTCGCAGGCACCGCTCGGCTCGAACCGCGACCGCCACGCACCGCCCGGCGACGGCGAGCTCGGAGCGCGCGGCTGCGCTGCCTTCCTGTCGGAGCCTCGTTTCGAGAGTCTGCCCGTGCTGTTCGAGGGGCCGGGCGTGGAGGGAAAGGCGGTGGCGAAGGTGGACATCGACCGGATGAAGGAGCTGCGGCGGAACGGGCTGCGGTCGCGGAAACGGCGGCGCGGCTGAGCTCAGCGGACCAGCCGCCGCGGGATCTCGACGACGCGGTCGACGACGGCGCCCTGCACGTTGCTTGGAAGGCCGGCCTGCGGCGGGGTCGATCCCGTGATGCGAAGGATCGGCACCGTGGCGGGGGTCACGTCGCCGTTCTGATCGAAGCGGAAGCTGCCGAGCAGACCGTCCTTCACCCGACTCGCCTTCAGCTCCTCGAGCACGGACGCCCGCGTGCCGTCGGAGTGGGCGATTGCCCGGACGACGAGCTCCGCCGTCTGTGCCGCCTCGAGTACGAAGCCGGTGTCGGCCTCGCCGAAGTCCTCGGCGAAGCGCTCGGACGCGGGACCCAGATCGAGCTCGGCGCGTGGCAGGTCGGAGGTGGTCACGTAGACCCCGCGGGCGGCGGGCCCGGCGAGGTCGAGGACATCGGGGACGTAGGAGAAGTAGGAGCTCGCCATGATCGTCACTCTCGTTCCGAGCCGCTCCCGCAGTGCCTTCAGCAGCCGGTCACCGCCGATGTACGGGTCAGCGGCGAGCACGATCCCGTCCGCGCCCGAGCGTGCGACCTGGTCCACCAGCTCGTCGAAGCGCTCGTCTTCCGGGTCGTAGACGGCCGACCCAGCGATGGGGACGTCCAGCCGCCGCGCGGCGTACCTGAACGGATCGATGAGCTGGCCCTTCTGAAGGTCGGTGCCGTCATGGAGCAGGTACACGCGTCTCAGCCCGAGGTCCTTCGCCAGAAGTGCGTGCGCGGCGCCGTGCATGTCGTCGGGCGGGAGCACCCTGACGTAGTTGCGGCTGCCGGTCGGGTAGTAGATGTCCGGTTCCCCACGATAGCCTCCGGGCGGCGGCAGGCCGGGCCGGGTGAGGCCTGCATAGGTGTTCGCGGGACTGATCATCGCGAGCGGCCCGCCGGGCGCCCGATTGAGGATCGGGATCTCCACCTGTGCGCAGGCCGAGTTGTAGGTGCCGATCACGGCGACGAGCCTGTCCGCCCGCGCGTACGCGTTGGCATTCGCCGCGCAGGTGCGGCGGTCGAAGTTCCCGGTCTGGGCGTTCGAGTCGTCGCAGGAGCGGTAGCCGACCGAGTGCTCCCCCGCCCTGAAGCCGCGCTGCTCCAGCACGAACCGGATCGCCTCCGCCATGTCCCGTGGACCGGCGCCCAGCGGTCCTTGGAGCAGGAGGTCCGACGCGATCAGCACATCGGGGCGCGAGACGCCGGAATAAAGCGGGCCGCACGACTGCGGCAACCCGTCGGCCAACGTCGCCCCGGCGGTGCTCACCCAGGCCGACCCCTCACCGGCCGCCAGTCCCTGTACGGCCCCCACCGGCGTCGCCTCGACGTCGTTCGTCTCCACGTCGATGCGCGCCACGGTGCCGTCGCTGTAGTTCGCCGCCCAGACCGCCCCAGCGTCGTAGGCGACGAACGTGACGCCGACTCCGACGTCGATCGTCCGATATATGGGGCTCCGCCCGGGCTCGATCCGCCACACGACGCCGTCGCCCTGCGCAGATGCCCAGACGTAGCCCCCTCCGACGGCCACCGCGGAGAGGTTCTGGGCGCCGACTCGGATCGGCCGCCCCACGCGGTTGGTGCTCGGGTCGATCGGGGTGACGGCGAGGCTGTCGTCGGTGTCGATGAACCAGACGCCCTCTTTTCCGGCGGCGATCGTGGCCGCGTCGACGTCGATGGTCGCCTCGCTTGTGCCGGTCTCGGGGTCGATCCGGGAGATGGTGCGGTCGGGGTTGATCGCCCAGACTGCCCCGGCGCCGACGGCGATCTGGGGGAAGCCCCAGTTCAGGAATCCCAGGTCGCCCTGATAGCCGGCGTCCGGCAGCTTGACGCTGCCCATGGTCGCCCCGGTCTCGGGGTCGATCCGGGAGACCGCGCCGTCAACTACACCCCTCCAGGACACTTCCTCGCCGGTCATCACCCACAGCGCTCCGAGGCCGGCTGCGAGATCGATCGGGGTTTCCCGCATCCTGAACCTCTTCGCTACCCGCTTGGTCTCAGGATCGATGCGCGCGACCGTCCGGTCCTCGAGGCTGAGCGCCCAGACGGCGCCCTCCCCCACCGCGACGTTGCTCGGAGCGGTGTCGGTCCCCGTGAACGAGGCCAGCTGCGCGTCGGTGGCCCCGAACGCAGCAACCCCGTTGCCGACAGGGGCGGCGTCGGAGTCTCCGCCGGCGGTCAGGGCGCCAATGGCAGCAGCCGCCACCGCAACCCCCAGGAGCAATCCGCCGGCAAGCAGGAGTCGGCCCGGTCGGCGGCGGGCGCGCCGGGCCGCCTTGCGGCCGACGGGTGCGACGGCCAGGCCGAGCGCGCCGCGGGCTGCTTCGACCAGCTCGGCGCAGGTCGCGTAGCGGTCCTCCCGCTCCTTGGCGAGCGCCTTGCGCAGCACCGGGTCGAGCGCGGCGTGGTCCTCGAGCGGAGATGGCTCCGCCTGCATGTGGGCCCACAACGTCTCGGCCTCCGTGTCGCGCCGGAACGGCGGCGCACCGGCACAGGCACTCGTAGAGCAGGCAGCCGAGCGCGTACACATCGGTGCGGCCGTCGACCGGCTCGCCGCGGATCTGCTCGGGCGCCAGGTAGTCGAGCGTGCCGACCATCCGGCCCGTGTCGGTCGACGCGCCGCCGAGCTGCTTGGTGATCCCGAAGTCGGTTAGGTAGACGTGGCCCTCACCGTCGATCAGCACGTTGGCCGGCTTCACGTCGCGGTGCACGAGCGCCCCGCGGTGCGCGGCGTCGAGCGCGCCGGCCACCTGACCCAGAACCTCCACCGTGCGCTCCGGAGTGAGCTTCTCCTCGCGCTCGAGCAGCGTCTTCAGGTCGCTGCCCTCCACGAAGCGCATCGCCAGGTAGAGCTGGCCGTCGTGCTCGCCCGCCTCGTAGATCGGGATCACATTGGGGTGGTCGAGCGATGCCGCCAGCCGCGGCTCGCGCAGGAAGCGCGCGCGGAAGCGCTCGTCCTCGGCCAACTCCGGCGCGATCAACTTCAGCGCCACCGGCCGCTCCAGCGACAAATCCGTGGCCCGGTACACCACACCCATCCCGCCGCGACCGACCAGCGAATCTACGCGATAGCCCGCGAAGGTCGTGCCGGTCTTCACGGTCAGTCGGTGAGGCTCGCCGGCACCGTCAGCACGCGGTCGATCGTCGCGCCATCGAAGTACTCGAAGATGTCGACGTCCGGGGGGGTCGCGCCGGTCACGCGGAAGACGGGAATCTGGCCGGGCGTGATGTCGCCGTGGCGGTCGAGGCGGAAGTCGCCGAGGATCCCGTCCTTCACCTCGGTGCCGCGCAGCTCCTCGAGCACCGACTCGCGCGTCCCGTCCGAGCGAGCGATCGCATCGAGGACGACCTCGGTGACCTGGGCTGCCGGGAGCTGGTAGCCGACAGGGGTGTCGAGCGTCCCGAGGTCGCGGGCGACGCGCCTCGCCTCGGCGCCCTGCTTACGTGCGCCGGCGGGCACGTCCGTGAAGGTCAGGTACAGCCCGCGCGCCGCGGCCCCGGCGCGCTTCACGAGCTCCGGGACCGGGCCGAGCACGTCGCCGATGCCCATGATCGGGACGCCGGCGCCCAGCCGGCCGCGTAGCGCCTTCAGCACCCGGTCCGCGCCCCCGAACACGTCGCCGACGAGAAATACGCCCTGCGCGCCGGAGCCGGCGACCCGGGCGGCGAGCGCCTCGTGGCTCCTCGCCTCGGGGTTGTACATGTCGTAGCCCACGACCGCGATGCCGAGCCGGCGGGCAGCCCGGCGAAATGGATCCGCCCATTCGATCCTGTCCTCCGGCGGCGCGCGTTCGTGGACGACGTAGACCCGCTCGATCCCCAGCTCCTTCGCGAGCATCGCATTGCCCACGCCCTGCAGGTCCTCCCGGGGCACGAGCCGTGCGAAGTTCCGCACCCCGGTGGGGTAGTACACCTGCGGCTCGCCCGGCGTCCCGAGCCCGCCGTGCTGCGCGAGCGGGCCGCCTCGCGTCAGCCCGGACTGGGTGGCGGAGAAGCTGACCACCGCCGGCGGTCCGCCAGGCGCGCGGTTGATGATCGGGAGCTCGACCTCGGCGCAGAACGAGGACCAGGGGCCGATCACCGCGACGAGCTGCTCCGCGTGCGCGTACGCCGACGCGTTGGCGGCGCACTTGCGGAACTCGAAGCCGCCGCTCTGTGGGGTGGAGACGTCGCACGACTGGTAGCCCACGGTGTGCTCGCCGGCCTTGAAGGCATGCTGTTCAAGCACGTGGCGGATCGCGTCCTCGCCGCCCCGCGGGTCTGAGCTGCCCGGACCTTGAAGCGGGAGGTCGGACGCGATCAGGACGTCCGGGGCGCCGCCCCCGGACTCGACGTCGCCGCACCCCGACTCCGTGAGGGCGCCCTCCGTAGCCTCGCCGGCCACGCTGACCCACGCTGCGCCGGCACCCGCCGCCAGCGCTTGGGGGGCACCCACCGAGGTCCTACCCGTCACCCTGTTGGCACGCGGATCGATCCGGGCGACCGTGCCGTCGACGTAGTTCCCGCTCCAGACGCTCCCTTCGCCGAAGGCGACGAAGCTCACCCCTGTCCCCACTTCGATCGTCCTCGTGATCGCCGGGCGCCCCGGCTCGATGCGCCAGATGACGCCCTCCCCGTTCGCGGCCGCCCACACCGAGCCTGCGCCCACCGCAACCCCGCGCAACGAGTTGGCCCCCACGGCGACCGTCTGGCTGACCCGGTTTGTGCGGGGATCGATCTTCGAGACGCCGCCCGACAGGTCGTCGAGGCGGAGGTACCAGACCCCCTCGTCGCCGGCCGCGATGGTCCAAGCGCCACCCTTTGCCTCGATTGTCTTCACGACCCTTCCGCTCGCCGGGTCGATCCGGGAGACGGTTCCATCGGGGTTGATCGCCCATACCGCCCCGGCGCCCACGGCCAGCCGCGGCGTGCCCGCGACCGGGTAAGCGAACCCCTCGCCGCGCAGCCGTGCGGTTCGCGTGATCCGCCCCGACTCGGGATCCATACGCGAGACGCTGACCATGACGTTGGTCTCCCCTTCGCCGCCCGCGTTCCCGATCCACAACGCGCCCTCCCCGACCGCGAGGTCGCTGGGGACGCCGGCGGTCTCGAACGTTTCGCTGATCTCCCTCGTCTCAGGGTCGATTCGCGAGACGGTGCGGTCCTCGTTGTTGAGCACCCAGACGGCGCCCTCGCCCACCGCGACGTTGCCCGGGGCCGTGCGCGACTCGGTGAACGAGGCGACATCGCCGTTCGCGGGGTCGATCGCGGCCACCCCGTTTCCGAGCGGCTCGGTGCCGTTGTCCCCGCCGCCGGCGAGCGCCACGATGGCCGCGGCGATCGCCGCGGCCAGCAGGATCAGCCCGGCGGCGAGCAGGCGCCGGCCCCGGCGCCGCAGGGCCGCCGGCGCGAGCGGGGCCCGGGGCGCGGCGAGGCCGAGCGCCGGAGCGGCGGCCTCGATCAGCTCGGCGCAGTTGCGGTAGCGGTCCTCCCGGTCTTTGGAGAGCGCCTTGCGCAACACCGGATCGACTCGCGGGTGGCGGCGCAGCGTCGGCGGCTGCTCCTGCATGTGAGCCCAAAGAGTCTCCGCCTCCGTCTGACGCCGAAACGGCGGCTCGCCCGCTAAGCATTCGTACAGCACGCAGCCCAGCGCGTAGACATCCGACCGGCCGTCGACCGGGTCGCCGCGGATCTGCTCCGGGGCCAGGTAGTCGAGCGTGCCGACCACCCGGCCGGTGTCCGTCGCCTCGCCGCCGAGCCGCTTGGTGATTCCGAAGTCGGTCAGGTAGGCGTGCCCGTCCTCGTCGATCAGCACGTTGGCCGGCTTCACGTCACGATGCACCAGCGCGCGCCGGTGCGCGGCGTCGAGCGCCCCGGCGACCTGGGCGAGAACGTCCAGCGCGCGCTCGGGTGACAGCTTGCCCTCGCGCTCGAGCACGCTCTTCAGGTCGCTGCCCTCCACGAAGCGCATCGCGAGGTAGAGCTGGCCGTCGTGCTCGCCCGCCTCGTAGATCGGGATCACATTGGGGTGGTCGAGCGATGCCGCCAACCGCGGCTCGCGCAGGAATCGCGCGCGAAAACGCTCGTCCTCCGCCAGCTCTGGCGCGACCAGCTTCAGTGCAACCGGCCGCTCCAGCGAGAGGTCGGTGGCCCGATAGACAACGCCCATTCCGCCGCGACCGACGAGCGAGTCCACCCGATAGCCGGCAAAGGTCGTTCCGGGGGTGAACGTTGCCTTCATCAAGTGATACTACGAGTCCGGGACGACCGTATCACCCGGATCGGGTACGAAAAAAGCACGAGGGGCGGCCGTGGGGGCCGCCCCTCGCATTGGGGAACTGCGTTCAGCGGGCGCCTCAGTGGGCCGCGACCCGGACATCCTGGCGGCGCCTGCGACCCATCAGGAGCAGGGCCGACCCGCCGGCGATGCTGAACAGCGCCAGCATCCCGGCCGCGCCGATGCCCGCGTCGCCCCAGTCGAAGCCGCCGGAGGGCGCGCTGACCGCGACGACCGGGGAACTCGCGCTGATCTCGCCGCTGATGCGGGACAGCATCTGCTGTACCTCGGGCGACTCGACCAGCTTGCGCTCCGAGTCCGTGTAGGGGCCGGCGCCGGCATGCGTGACGACGGGCCCGGACGGCAGGTCCGGGGCGGCGTCGGCCGCGTCGGGCGAGCCGTAGCCCCGCTCGAGCACGTACGGCCCGCCCTCGGACTCGTAGATGCCGCGCTGCTCGGCGGCGTCCTTTGCGTCGGGCGAACGCAGGTCCTGGTACTCGTCGGCGGCCGAGGCCGCGATCGAGGAGGGCGGCGGCGGGGTGTTGTGCATCTGCTCCCAGGTAGCCGCGGACGCGGGCGTCGCGCAGACGGCCAGGAACGCTGCGGTTGTGAGGATGTGGCTCGGTCGAAGCATGTCGCCTCCTTCGGGGCCGGCCGCCCGGTGCGGCCGGATTCACGGAGCAGCTTCGGCCCGAGCGGTTGCAGCGCAGGGTGGCTCCGGGCAAACGCCGGTAAACGCCGAGTAGGACGCGAAGGCCGCAGCCGGCCGCGATCGCGGCCCTCCCACCCCGGACTGCGCGAGGCGACGCTCAGCTGCCTTTGCTGCCCAACGCGTACATCGCACCGGCCCGCGTTCCTACGAAGATTCGACCCCTCCATACGGCCGGCGTCGCCTCTATGCACCCATCGAGCTTCACGCGCCAGAGCTCGGGCGGCTTGCGCATCTGGTCGCTGACGTCGTAGGCGTGCAGGTGGCCCTCGCAGTCGCCCTGGATCAACACATCGTCAACAACGACTGGAGAGCTCCACGTCGGCCCAGGCAGCGGTATCCGCCACCGGACCCGCCCGCTCGCGCGATTCACGCCCAGCACCGCGCCCGCGTTGGTTGCGAGGTAGACCGTGTCGCGGTCGATTGCGGGGGTCGACCATGAGCCGCCGGCGCCGTCGCCGCCTGTCTCCCGGAGCGGCACCGACCATACGACCGGCCGCCTGGGCCGCCGAGGGTTGAGCTTGATCAGCTGGCCGACTTCCAACGACCGCGCGGTCATTGCCTCGAGCTCGCTCGCGACGTATAGGTACTCCTTCTCGTCGATCACGATCGAGGCGTCCGTGTCGTCGCCCGTCCAGAACCGGAAGACTCGCTTTGCCTCGTGGCCGCCTCGTAGCACGCGGGAGATGTCCCATCCTTGAACCAGGCCGGCCGAGTTGGCGAAGTAGACGACTCCGTCATCGAACGCGACCGAGCTCTCGATCGAGTAGTGGCCGCCGGGGGCGTCGGCGGCGAGTTGGTCATCCCAACTCGGCACCGTGAGCACTACGCGGGGGCGAACGCGGACCTTGCCGTCGGCGGTCCAGCCGCGGTTTAGCTTGATCACGTGGAGCCAGGAGTTCTCGCCGCCCTCGAGTAGGTAATCGCCGACGACGAGTGCGGCGCCGTCCCAGTCGTTGTTCCACTCGGGGTCGGGCACGCTCGTGTTTGCGTCGAGCGACCAGAGCACGGTTGGCCGCTCCCGGTCGAGCGCGACGATGCGGAACTGGTCGTCGCGCGAGCCCGCGTAGTAGAGCGGGTAGCCGTCCGGATCGGAGGTGGCCGAGCCCTTGGCCAGGTCGCCGGTGTCGAGGCTCTCGCGCATCGACGTTCCGCTCCTCGCATCGAGGAAGTGGTAGTTCGTGTCGTAGGCGCCAAAGCGCAGCTCGAGGCGTCCGTGCTCGTGCGGGATCACGTTCGGCTGGCCGGTCCAGCCCACGCCGCACCAGGTATGAGTCCCGGTCTCGTCCGTCGACGGCGCGCACATCCCGCCACTGCGCGGAAAGCGCCACAGGATCCGCGGCCGTCGGGGCACCGGGCCCTCGCCGTAGTAGGAGCGTGTGAGGTTGCCGCGGAAGGTCGTGATCCCGAGCACGTCCGGGTTGATCGCCCCCTTGGGCGGCATCGGCGCGAAGCGCAACTTCGGTTGTGTTGTCACGTCGAGCGGCCAGCTCGGCCGCTCGGCCGCGATCGGGTCGTCGTCGCTTCGAGCGACGGCGAGCTCCAGCGCTCCCGCCACCGCGACACCGGCCACGACGGCGATGACGAGGAGCAGCCTCCGGCGCCACCGGCGTCGGCCGGCAGGGGGTGTGGAGGCAGCAGAGGGGCGGGAGCCAGCCAGCGCGGCCACGGTTCCCAGCGATTACGACGGATCGGCACATTCCCCTGCCGCGTGTGAGCCGACCACGGCGTGCCGGGTTCGATCGAACGGGATACGCGGGGCGGACGTTTCCTGGGAGACTCGAGTTGAGAGAAGATGTCCCAGGAAACCCTGGAGCTGTTCCGCCAAGGGCTCGCGGCGTGGAACGACGGCGACTACGAGGCCATCGTGGAGATGTGCCACCCGGATGTGGAATGGACGTTCTCCGATCGCCTTCCCGACGCCACCGGGGAGATCCGCGGAAAGGCCTCCGTCCGCACGTTCTTCGAGACCTTCACCGGAGACTGGTCCGACATCTCGATCCGTCCCGAGCGGATCGCTGATCTCGGCCCTCACGTCGTCGCCAACGTCGAATTTCTGGCCAGAGGACGCGACGGCATCGAGGTGAGGATGCGCTTCGTCCACGTCTGGACGGTCCGGGAGGGCCAGATCGTCCGCTTTCGCGGGTACGGAACATTCGACGAGGCCCTCGAAGCCGTCGGGTAGCGCGTGTGCACATCACCGCGTGTGCCGCGGCACGCATTCCGGCCGGGTCGAGGAAAGTCCGCCGGGAGAATGCCGTCGAGGGGCGGCGCCGTCGGCGCCGCCCCTCTCGAGGTGACCGTCCCTGGTCGACTCTCGGCTTGGGTCAGTGGGCTGCCACCCCGAATCCCTGGCGGCGCCTGCGCCCCGTCAGGAGCAGTGCCGACCCGCCCGCGATGCTGAACAGTGCCAGCATCCCGGCTGCGCCGATGCCCGCGTCGCCCCAGTCGAAGCCGCCGGCGGCCGCGCTGACCTGTACGACGGGGGGAATCGCACTGATCTCGGCGCTGATGCGGTCGACCATCTGCTGCATCTCGGGCGACTCGACCAGCTTGCGCTCCGAGTCCGTGTAGGGGCCGGGGCCGGCGTGCGTGACGACGACTGGCGCGGACGGCAGATCCCGGCCGGCGTCGACCGCGTCGGGCGAGCCGTAGTCGCGGTTGAGCTCATACGGGCCACGCTCGGCCTCGTTCAGGCCGCCCTGCTCGGCGGCGTCCTTCGCGTCCGGCGAGCGAAGGTCCTGGGTCTGCGCGGACGCCGGCACCGCGAACACCGTCATTAGCGCCGCGGTGGTGAGGATGGTGTTGCGTCGAAGCATTGTCGCCTCCTGTTCGGTGGCCGCCCTGTGCGGCCGAGCGACGACAACCTTCGGGGTCGCCGGTTGCAGCGCGGGGTGGCGCGCGGTATACGCCGGTAAACGCCGGGCCGGCCTACCGCCGCCCGACCAGCTCTGCTCGAGGAGTGATCACCGCGTGCACGCGCGGCTTGCCCTTCTCGATGCGATACATCGTCACCGCGCCGGAGGTCGTGTCGCCGTTCTCGTCGAACTCGAAGCTGCCGAGGATGCCGTCCTTCACGCGCACCTTGAGCAGCTGCTCGGTCACCGAAGCCCGCGTGCCGTCGGAGGCGGCGATGGCGTCGAGCAGCACCTCGGCGGCCTGAGCCGTGGTGATCGAGTACGGGTCCACTTCGCCTCCAACCGCCTCTTCGAACGCTTCGGCAAAGGCTCGCCCTGAAGGGGGAACCCGTGAGGGCGGCAGGCTCGCGACGCTGAAGAAGAGTCCCTCGGCGTCGGCGCCCGCCTCCTCGATGATGTCGCGGAACTCGCTGAAGCCATCCGGCGCCAGGATCGGGATGCGCGGTCCCAGGGCGGCGCGCAGGTTGCGCAGCAGGGCGGCGCCGTTGTTGAAGGAGTAGCCGCCGAGGAAGACCCCGTCGGCTCCGGACCGCTCGATCCGCCTGCGCCAGTTCCCGGTATCGGCGGTCGCGAACGTCCCAGCGTCCTGACCCGGCCACTGCGACGCCCAGCTTGCCGGCCGTCCGTACAACCGCCTTGGCCACGCCGATCCCGTACAGGTCCCCGTCGTCGAGGACGTAGAGCCTCGCCACGTCCAGTCGCCTCGCCATCAAGGCCGCCGCCGCGCCTTGGACGTCGTCGGCCGCCACCACTCGGGCGAAGTGGCGCACGCCACGGGGGTAGTACATCTGGGGCTCACCGGGCAGGGCGCCGGGGGCATCTCGCGTGAGGCCGACCGCCGTCGCGCTCGCGCTGATGGTCGCGAGCGGGCCGTCACGCGCATTGCCAAGGAGGGGGATGAGGAAGCTCGCGCAGCCCGAGTTGTACGGGCCGATCACCCCGATCACACTGGTGGCATCCGAATACGCGCGGGCGCTCCTGCGGCAGGTCGCGGGCGTCCACGGGTAGCCCGTCTGCTCGCCGCTCCGAACGCTCGAGTCGTCGCAGGACTGATACCCGAGCCGGTATCGGCCCGCCTGGAAGTCGTGCCGAGCGAGGACGTAACGGATCGCGTCGGTGAACTGCAGCGGCTGGAGATTGCTGCGAGGCAACTGCAGAGGCAGGTCGGACACGATGAGGTACTGGGGCTTCCCATTCCCCGCGAACTCGACCGGCGTGCAGAACGGCTCCTCGACCGCCCCGGGTACCCGAACCTCTCGTCCCGGTTTCGTGAGCGCCGCTCTGAAGCCGGGCTGGACCGAGACCCAGACCCGCCCCTGCCCCACCGTCACACCGGTCGGAGCACCACCGACCGGAATGGAGGCCGCGGGGTGTTGTCGTCCGGATCGACCCGTGCGAGGGCCCCCTCGCCGGTCAACGCAACCCAGACGGAGCCTTCTCCGGTCGCAATCGCGCTCGGGTTGCTCCCGACGCCGAGGGGGATCGTCGCCGTAACCGACGCGAGCTCCGGGTCTATGCGCGTCACGCTCGGTGTGTTGCCGTTCAGTACCCAGACCGCGCCCTCCCCCGCGGCGATGGCGATCGGCGCGGGCCCCGTCAGGCCGGCCCGGCCCGACAGCGGGATCGTTGCTCGGATCGATCCGCTCCTCGGATCGATCTCGATAACGCGCGAGGTCGCGCCGCTCACCGCCCAGATCGGATCCGGCGCCGACAGCCACGTCTTCGACCACTTGGCCCACGTCGATGGTCTTGAGAACGCCGCCGTCCTCAGGGTCGAGCTTCAACCAGCCGCGTCGTTCCGTCCGTGACCCACAGGGCGCCGAGTCCAACGTCCACTCCGGCGCGAGTCGGCCGAAGGCCGGGGGTGAGCGCAAGGCGGTTGGCGACGGACCCGTATGCGGCATCGACGCGCAGGAGCGCGTTTCGCCGCGCGTCGATTATCCAGGCCGAGTCGTCCGTGGCCGTGATGTCGGTCACGGCGGCGTTCGCCGACGCGATCCTTTCCACCGAGAGCGAGCGACCGTCGATGGCGGAGATCGTCCCGCCGGCGTCGCTGGCGACCCAGACCGATCGGCCGCCCGCGGCAAGCGGACCCGGCCGGCCGGGGATGCGAACCTCGTCGACGATCTGGTTCGAATCCGGGTCCAGTACGGCGACCGAGTCCGGTGAGACCGGCTTGAACCCGCCGCGCGCCGTGCCCCGGTCCCCCGTCAACTCCGGAACGACGACGGCGGCCGCTGCGGCGACGAGGAGCAGCCCGCCGGCGAGCACAAGCCGCCGCCCGATCCGGAGCCGCCTCGCGCGCCGTGCGGGCGGCTCGAAGCCGAGCCCCGACGAGGCGGTGGCGAGGAGCTCGTCGCAGCTCGCATGGCGCTCATGCTTGTCCTTGGCCAGCGCCCTGCGCAGCACGGGATCGAGATCCGGATGGCCAGGAAGCGAGGGGGGCTCGTCCTGCATGTGAGCCCAGAGGGTCTCGGCCTCCGTGTCGCGCCGGAACGGCGGCGCCCCGGAGAGGCATTCGTACAGGACGCAGGCGAGCGCGTAGCAGTCCGTGCGTCCGTCCACGGCCTCGCCGCGGATCTGCTCCGGCGCCAGGTAGTCGAGCGTCCCGACGACTCGCCCGGTGTCCGTGGAGGCGCCGCCAACCTGCTTGGTGATGCCGAAGTCGCTCAGGTAGGCGTGGCCGTCCTCGTCGAGCAGCACGTTTGCGGGCTTCACGTCCCGGTGGACCAGCCCGCGCTTGTGTGCGGCGTCCAGGGCATCGGCGATCTGGGCGAGCACCCCGAGCGCGCGTTCGGGCGACAGCTTCCCCTCGCGATCGAGCAGCGTCCTCAGGTCGCTGCCCTCCACGTACCGCATCGCCAGGTAGAGCTGTCCATCGCGCTCACCGGCCTCGTGGATCGGCACCACGTGGGGGTGGTCGAGCGACGCGGCGAGCCGCGACTCGCGCAGGAACCGGGTCCGAAATCGCTCGTCCTGGGCGAGCTCCGGCGCGATCAGCTTGAGCGCCACCGGCCGCTCCAACGACACGTCCCAGGCCCGGTAGACGACGCCCATTCCACCGCGGCCGATCAGCGACTCGACCCGGTAGCCGGCGAAGGTGGTGCCGGGGCTCAACGCACCGTTGCGGTGCGTTCCGGAGGGGCGCGAGTCCACGCCCGACCGTACCACGGGTGTTGCCCGCACGCGGACACGACGAGGGGCGGCGCGCCGCGCCGCCCCTCGCCTCGACATTGGGTTAGTGGGTCGCCACCCGGACGCCACGGCGCCGACGGCCCGTGATCATGAGCGCGGACCCTGCGGCGATGCTGAACAGTGCCAGCATCCCGGCCGCGCCGATCGCCGCGTCGCCCCAGTCAAAGCCGCCGGAGGGCCCACGGACCTCGACGACTTGGGGTGTCGCGCGTATCTCTGCGCTGACGCGGTCCATCATGGCCTGCACCTCGGACGACTCGACCAGCTTACGCTCGGCGTCCGTGAAGCCGGGCCCTGCCACGACGACCGGGGGTGTCTGCCGAATCTCGGCGCTGACGCGGTCCATCATGGCCTGCACGTCGCGCGACTCGACCAGCTTGCGCTCGGCGTCCGTGAAGGGGCCGGGCCCGGCGCCGACACCTGCCGCGACTGTCGCGGACGGCAGGTCCCGGGCGGCGTCGGCAGCGTCGGGCGAGCCGTAGTCACGGTTGAGCGTGAACGACCCGCCGTCGGACTCATCGAGGCCGCGCTGCTCGGCGGCGTCCTTGGAGTCCGGCGAGCGCAGGTCCTGGTAAGTCTGGGCGGACGCCGGCACCGCGAGCACCGCCGTCAGGGCCGCGGTCGTGAGGATGGTGTTGCGTAGACGCATTGTTGCCTCCTGTTCGGCGGCCGCCCTGTGCGGCCGGGACGGCCACAACCCTCGACCCGGCCGGTTGCAGCACGGGGTGCGGCACGGTAGACGCCGGTAAACGCTGCCCGCGGGCCGCCTAGCGGCGCGCGAGCAGTTCTGGCGGCGGCGTGATCGCCGTCTCGAAGCGCAGGTCGCCGTCTTCGATTCGGTAGACGGCGATCGTGTTGAGCGTCGTGTCGCCGTAGCGGTCGATCTCGAAATCGCCGATGTACCCGCCCTCCACGTTAGCCTCGAAGAGGTTCTTGAGGACTTGGGCTCGGGTGCCGTCGGAGTCCGCGATCGCGTCCAGCATCATGTTCGTGGCCTGCGCAGTGTGGACGGAGAAGCAGCACGGGCGCGCTCCGAAGCGGTCCTCGAACCGCGCCGCGAAGTCCTGCCCGTCCGACGGCAGCTTGCCGGTCGGCGGCACGGCGATCATCGGCGCGAAGCCCTCGGCCGCTGCGCCCGCGCCCTCGATGATCGGAGCGAGTTGGTGGAAGCCGTCAGGGCCGATGAGCTCCACATCGGGACCGAGCGTCTCCCGCAGGTCTTTGATCAGCTGAGGTCCGTTGCTGAAGACGTATCCGCCCAGGTAGACCCCGTCGGCGCCCGAGCCCCGGACCCGTTGCGCCAGTGCGCGGTAGTCGCGCGCCTTCGCATTCCACTGCGCGCGGCCGACCACGCGCAGCCCCAGGCGCTCGGCCGCGAAACTAAACGCCTCGGCGACGGCGAATCCGTAGGCGTCGTTGTCGTCGAGCACGAACACGCTCCGCGCGCCCTGGCGCTCGGCGAATACCGCGCCCGCCGCGCCCATCGTGTCGTCGGGCGGTGTGAGGCGCACGAGGCTGCGCCGGCCGGCTGTGGAGTATCGCTCCGGCTCGCCGCGCTCGACGCCCGGCCCGCCGCGCGTGAGCCCGAGGTAGGTGGGCCCGGCGACGGTCTGCGCGAGCGGCCCGCCGGGCGCGCGGTTGAGGATCGGGGTCGCCTCCCGCGCGCAGGTGGAGAACAGCGGTCCGTGCACGACGATCACACTGGGGTTGCGGGCGAACGCCCGGGCGTTGCCGCGGCACTTCTCGGGGCTCGCCGCGTCGCCCGACGCGGTGGTCTCGCCGCAGATCTGCAGCCCCACGGTGTAGTCGCCGGCGCGCCAGTCCCGCTCACCGAGCACCATCTTCAGGGCCTGCGAAATCTGCACGCCGTGATCGGTGAACTGTCCCTGCAGGACAGTGCTCGTCGCGATCAGGAAGTCCGGCTTCCCCTCCCCTCCGTATGTCACCGGCGAGCAGCCGGACGACTGAACCGGGGTCGCGGGCGGGAGGTCCGCCGCCTGCTCGTTGTCCTCCCCGCAGGCGGCTCCCATGAAGGTCGCGGCCACCGCAGCGGCGACGAGTCCAACGCGAATGACCGGAAGCGCCCTCATCCTCGCGCGACCCTCTCGGCGGGCTTCGAGATCACGGTCTTGAGGCGGAGGCGACCCTCCTCGATCCGGTAGACGCCGATCGCGTTGAGCGTCGTGTCGCCGTAGCGGTCGAACTCGAAGTCGCCCAGCAGGCCGTTCTGCACGCGCGCTCCGAGGACCCTCCTCGTCACGTCCGCGCGGCTGCCGTCGGAGCCCGCGATCGCATCAAGCAGGATCTGCGCAGCCTGTGCGGTGTGCATGGAGTAGAAGCGCGGGCGCGACAGGTAGCGGTCCTCGAACTCATCCGCGAAATCCCGTCCCGCCGCGGGCAGCTTCTCGTCGGGCACGCCCGCGATCGTGACGGTGAAGCCTTCCGCCCGGGACCCCGCACCCTCGACTATCGGGATGGGAGCGGCAAAGCCGTCCGGTGCGAGCAGCGCGACTTCGGACCCGAGCACAGCGCGCAGGTCCCTGATCAAGCGCACCCCGTTGTTCTCCAGGTACCCGCCCAGGTACACGGCGTCCGCGCCCGCGCGCCGAACCCGCTCGGCAAGCGCGCGATAGCTGCTCGCGAAGGCGCTCCACTGGGCGGTGCCGGTCACGCGGAGACCGATGCGCGTAGCGGCGGCGCGAAATGCCGCCGCTACGCCCAATCCGTAGGCGCAGTCGCAGCTGCTCAGGACGAACACGCTCCGGGCCCCGTCCCGTTTCGCGAAGAGGGCGGCCGCGGCACCCTGGATATCGTCGGCTGCCAGCACCCGCACGAAGCTGCGCTGCCCGGGCGGGAAGTACCGATCGGGCTCGGCACCGCCGGCGCCCGGCCCGGGGCGTGTCAGCCCAACGTGGGTGGGGGACGCACCGACAAGCACCACAGGCCCGCCGGCGGCGCGGTTCAGGCTGGGCAGCATCGCCTCAGCACATGCGGAGTGCTTGGGGCCGACCACCCCCAGCACGCTCCGGTTGCGGGCAAACGCCTGGGCATTGCGCGAGCACTTGACGGGGCTCGAGAGTCCGCGTGACGCGGTCATCTCGTCGCAGATCTGCAGGCCCACGCGGAAGTCCCCGGCCCGCCAGCCGCGCTCCGAGAACACCAGCTTCAGCGCCTGGCTGTCCTGTATCCCATACTCGGCGGAGCGACCCTGCAGCGAGGTGCTGGCGGCGACTAGGGCGTCCGGGCTCCCTTTGCCTCCGTAGATCAAAGACGAGCAACGCGGAGCTTCCAGCGGCCTGACCGGAGGACCGCTGTCTCCTCGCCCGCCGTCTTGGGCGAATGCCGCGACGGTAGCCGCCGTGCCCGCGGCGAGCACCCCGATCAGGGCCGCCTTCACCCCGCGCCCCCCGGCAGCTTCTGATCAAAGGCGGTCGTCGTGACCCACACCGTGGTGCGAACCGCGGCCACGCGCTCGAGCGACTCGCCGACGCGGATCTCCTCGGCGGCGCCCGCCCCCGCCTCGATCCGGGCGATTGACCCGTCGCCGTTGCTGACCCAGGCCGTGTTACCGCTCGCGGCGATATCCGTGGGCACCCGGTCGACGCCGATCGGGATCGTCGTGACCACGCCCAGGGTGCCGGGATCGATCTGGCTGACGGTCGCCGTGTTGCCGTTCAGGACCCAGACGGCGCGCGAGGTGGCCGCGACCGCGATCGGGAACGGAGCCTCGGCCCCCGAGCGGGCGGCGATCGAGACCGTGTCCGTCACGGCGCCGTTGCTTGGGTCCACCCGCAGCACGCTCGCCGACCGGGAGCTGAGCGCCCACACCGCGCCGCCGCCCGCGGCGACCGCGTCGAGGCGCCGGCCGGCCGGAATCGCCGCCGTCTCGCCCGCCTCCGGGTCGATCCTGACGAGCCGGTCCGAACCGTTCGTCAGCCAGACCGCGCCGCCGCCCACCGCGAGCGACGCGCGTGGAGCCTGCAGGCGCCCGGACAGTCGCGGCGATTCCCGCGCGGCCGGTACCCGGAACCGTTGGGTCACCCGCTCGTAGCCCGCCTCGATTCGGGAGACGACGCCACGCCTGCCATCTGCGACCCAGACCGAGCCCTCGCCCACCGCGACCGCGTCCGCGCTCCCCAGCAACGGAACGGTGCGCGAGATCGAGCGGGTCCGCGCGCTGACGCCGGTGACGGACGTCGAGTCGACGGTCGCCACCCACGCCGTGTCGCCGGCGGCGGCGACGTCCGTGGGGCGCCCCGGCAGCGGGGCAGCGAGCGCGAGCTCACTACTCGTGGCGTCGACGGCTCCGACCGAGTTGGTGGCCACGTCGAGCAGCGGCACCGATCGATCGCCGGCGTCATCGCCGAGGTTCTGGGTCAGGGCGAGCACCGCGACAGCGCCAAGCAGGACGCCCCCGAGTGCCAGCAGCAGCGCGGCCCGAGAGAGCCGCCGCCCGGCGAGGGGCGCGGCGAGGCCGAGCGCACCTGCGGCCGCGTCGACCAGTTCGGCGCAGGTCCCGTAGCGGTCGTCGCGGTCCTTCGCGAGCCCCTTGCGAATGACCGGAGCAAGGCTCGGGTGATCCGGGAGCGCGGACGGCTCGTCCTGCATGTGCGCCCACAACGTCTCCGCCTCGGTGGCGCGCCGGAAGGGCGGCGTTCCCGCCAGACACTCGTACAACACGCAGCCGAGCGCGTATCCGTCCGTCCTGCCGTCGACGTCCTCGCCGCGGATCTGCTCGGGCGCGAGGTAGTCGAGCGTCCCCACCACCCGGCCCGTGTCCGTCGAGACGCCACCCAGCTGCTTGGTGATTCCGAAGTCGGTCAGGTAGGCGTGGCCGTCGTCGTCCAGCAGCACGTTGGCCGGCTTCACGTCGCGGTGGACCAGCTCGCGCCGGTGCGCGGCGTCGAGGGCGTCGGCGACCTGGGCGAGCACCACCAGAGTGCGCTCCGGCGGGAGCGTGCCGTCTCGTCCGAGCACGCTCTTCAGGTCGCACCCCTCCACGAACCGCATCGCGAGGTAGAGCTGCCCCTCCCACTCCCCGGCCTCGTAGATCGGCACCACGCCCGGGTGGTCCAGCGACGCCGCGAGCCGTGGCTCGCGCAGGAAGCGGGCCCTGAAGCGCTCGTCCTCCGCCAGCTCCGGCGCGATCAGCTTGAGCGCCACGGGCCGCTCAAGCGACAGGTCCCAGGCGCGGTAGACCACGCCCATGCCGCCGCGGCCCAGGAGCGACTCCACCCGGTAGCCGGCGAAGGTTGTGCCTGGCCTGATGGCTGCGATCACGCCATCGCCCCCGTGAGTGACCAGCCGAAGCGGGTGCGGGTCTCGGCCGGGGCGAGCCCGCCCGGTCGTGTGCCGCGACGCACGAACACGGTTGGAGCCGGAGGTGCCTTGGCCAGCGCGGCCCGCGCGCGGCCGAGGCCCTCTTGGCGCCAGCGATCGGAAAGCCCTATTACGAGCAGCCCGGCGCCCTCGGCTTGCGCGGCAATCCCGCGACGGCCGGGGCTCGCCAGCAGTGGCTCGGCGACGATTCCCGCCGTGCGCTGCACGATCAGCGAGGCGTCGGCGAGGAGCCGGCTCGCATCGCGCCCGTCGCGGCCGCGGTCGGAGGTGGCGCCGATAAGCCGCAGCGGGGCACCCGTCGCGCGAGCGACCCAGACGCCGAGCGCGAGCGCCGCCCAGTCGTGCGTTCCCCCGCCGAACGGCACCATTACGGAGCCTTCGCGAAGCGAGCCCCCCGCCTCAACGAGCAAGGCGACGTCGCAGGGGGCTTGCTCGAGGACGACGGCGGCGTCGTCCTCGAGCGGCGATGGCCCGGCGTCCAGGACGAGCAGATCGACGTTCTCCTGCGCCGCGAGGCGCACGATGTCGGCGCCGCGGCTCGGCGACGAGAACGCGGCCGTGCGCGCAAGAATCCCCTCGGCCAGCAGCGCGTCCCGGCGGGCCGCGAGCGCGGCCGTGGCGGCGTGCAGCTCGACGGCCGGGACCACGCCTGCGACGATCAGCTCGCGCCCTGGACCCGACCCCGCGAGTGGCGCAGCGAGAGGCACGAGCAGATCGAGCCCCGTGATCGCACGCGGAACGAGTAGGACCGACCGGTCGGGCACCGGCGTACCTACCCGAGGCGCTCCGCCCGCGGGGGCCGCTTCCGACGGGGGGCCGTGGGTCGCTTTCGGCGGGAGATCGAGGGCCGCGTCCTGGCGCAGTATCGCCTGCTCGAGCTGCCTCAGCTCCGCGCTCGGGTCGAGACCCAGCTCCTCCTGAAGCTCGCGCCGGGCGGCGCGGTAGGCCTCGAGCGCCTCGGCCTGGCGAGCTGAGCGGTAGAGCGCGAGCATGAGCTGGCAGCGCAGCCGCTCCCGAAGCGGGTGGCGGGCGACGAGCGTCTCGAGCTCGCCGACCAGCTCGGCGTGCCGCCCAGCGGCGAGATCGGCATCGATCCGCTGCTCGAGCACCGCGAGGCGCATTTCCTCGAGGCGTGCGATCTCGACCTGGGCGAACCGCTCATAGGCCAGGTCGGCGAGCGCGGGGCCGCGCCACAGCGCGAGTGCTTCGCGGAGCTTGCCGGCGGCGCTGTCCGGGGCCCCCCGCCGCGCCTCGTCCGCCAGTTGCTCGAAACGGGCCAGGTCAAGCTCCTCGGGCTCGGCGCGAATGAGGTAGCCGTGCCCGTGGGTTACGAGCCTGCCTTCGCCGAGCGCCTTACGCAGCCGGGACACGTAGACGTGGATGCTCTTGGCGGCGGTGTTCGGCGGCGCGGCCCCCCACAGCTGATCGATCAGGCGGTCGGTGGACACGACCTCGTTTGCCTGGAGAAGGAGCGTCGCCAGCACCGAGCGCTGCTTGACGCCACCGAGCGCGATCAGTTGATCGTGCTCGGACACCACCTCCAGTGGGCCAAGGAGCCGGAAGTCCATAGGCGTTACGCGGCCGATCCTGGCGACCGTACCACCGCTCTACTACCATCGCGAGAGGTGTCTGTGCTGCTCGTATCGGACCGCGAACGTGAATACACGGTAGGCCTGCTGCGTGGGCACTGGCTCTCGGGGCGCCTGACGGCCGACGAGTTCGAGCAGCGTGTCGATGAGGCCTGGCGAGCGCGGTTCGCGGCCGATCTCTGGCAGGCGCTGCGGGCCTTGCCCGTGCCCGTGCCGCCGATGGCGCCCACCCGAGCGGCGCAGAGCCACTCCGGGACCGCCTCGCTGGTGCTCGGCATCGTGGCCCTGTGCCTGTTTTTCTTCTCTTTCGGCTTCCTCTTCCTCCTCACCCTCCCACTGGCGATCACGGGCTGGGCGCTCGGGCGGGCCGCGCGCCGCTCCGGGGCCGCGGGGGGCCGCGGCGCGGCCGTGGCGGGCGAGGCGCTCGGCATCGCCGGCACGCTGCTCAGCCTGCTGCCGGTCGCCGGAATCGCCGCGCTCGTGGGCGTGCTCTAGTGACCTGAGGCGGAAGTTCGGCGTCAGCTTCCCGAGCGGCTGGGCGTGGCTGGCGACGCACACGGGATGAGTCGATGCCGAAGCATCGGCGATTCCCGTGGGTGGCGCCAGGCGCGTCCAGACACCGGGACGGTGCGCGCGAACTGACGACTCAGGTCTCTAGAGGTTGTCGCGCAGATCGAACGCCGCGTCCGCGTCGTCCGACGTCGGCTTCCGGAAGAAGCCTGGGTTCACGCAGTCGAAGGCCTCGCTGTAGCCGTCGTATGCCCGCTCCACGCTGGCGCGGCACTGGGGCAGCGGTACGCCGGTCATCTTCACGCCGCCGAAGCCGTGCCGGGTGCGCTCGGCCTGCTCGAACATCTCCACGTCGATCTCGCCCCGGAAGACCTTGTTCATGCAGCCCATGAAGCGGCGGCCGGTGGCTTCGTCGTCGTAGAGGTAGAGGTACTGGCAGCCCGACGAGATGCAGCCGGAGGGATGGACGACCCGATCGCAGAAGGAACAGCACTGGCGGCACTCGTGAAGCTCGGCCGCGGTGCGTGTCTGGAGGGGGCCCACGCGGTCAGTGTAGGAGGAATGACCTGTCTTAGGCGACGACGCGCGCCGCGCCCTGCAGACCGGACAGCTCAGAGCGGCAGGCGCTCGAGGCCGAAACCCGGAACCCGGGTCCCAGCACCAGGCGCCTCTCCCCCACCGCCAGCAGCAGCTCGTGCTCGCCGGGATGGTGTCCCACGACTTCCTTCAGGTCCTCGAGGAAGCCGGCCGGCACGCCGGGCGCCACCTCAAGCGTGAGCCGCCGCACGACCGCCTCGACGAGCGCCTGCTCGGTGGCCAGGCGTATCTCCTCCTCGCTCGGCTCAAACGGGGTGACCTCCTGGGCGACGAGCTTGGTCTCCCCCGCCTCCTTGTGGTCCACGCGCCCGCGCACGATCACGATCTTGTCGAGGGCCACCTTGTCGGCGTTCGCGGCGTAGGCCGAGTTGAACACTAGGAGCTCGACCTGCCCCTCGAGGTCGTCGAGCGTGGCGAACATCATCGGGTCGCCCTTCTTCGTGCGGATCCGCTTGCACTCCGCGATCATGCCGCCGACGGTGACCCATTCGCCGTCCTTCTTGGCGGCGAGGTCGGCGACCCCGCACTCGACCTTCGCCCGTAGGGCGTGCCGGGCCTCCTTGAGCGGGTGGCTCGAGAGGAACAGCCCGAGCGTCTCCTTCTCCCACTCGTTCAGCTGCCCCCGCTCGTCCGGCAGCGACGGCACCGGCGGGTCGTGATGGGCGAGTGCGTCCGGGCTCGAGTCGCCGAAGTCGAAGAACGAGCCCTGGCCGAGCTGGGCGTCTTGCTGGGCCTGCACACCGGCCGCCTGGGCGTGCTGGAGCACCTCGAACTGGCCGGTGCGCGTGCCGGGCAGCGAGTCCATCGCGCCGCACTTGACCAACGACTCCACGCAGCGCTTGTTCACCGACTGGCAGTCCACCCGGCGGCAGAAGTCCCAGATCGAGGTGAACGGGCCGTCCTTTTCCCGCTCGCGAACGATCGCCTCGACCGCCTGGTGGCCGAGCCCTTTCACCGCGTCGAGCCCGAAGCGGATGTTCCCTTCCACGACCTTGAAGTCGTGGCCCGACAGGTTCACGTCCGGTGGCAGCACCTCGATGCCCATGTCCTCGCACTGCGCCACGAAGAACGGCACCTTGTCCTTCGTGGACATGACCGACGAGATCAGCGCGGCCATGTACTCGGCCGGATAGTTCGCCTTGAGCCAGGCCGTGCGATAGCCCACCAGCCCGTAGCACGCGGCGTGGGAGCGGTTGAAGGAGTAGTCGGCGGCGGCCTCGTTGACCGCCCAGAGCTCCTCTATCACCCGCTCCTGCGTCCCGGTGGCTCGGGCTCCCTCGAAGAAGCGCTCGCGCAGCGCCGCCATCGCCTCGCGGTTCTTCTTGCCGATCGCCTTGCGCAGGTCGTCCGCCTCGGCGCCCGAGAAACCGGCCACCGACTTCGCGATCTGCATCGACTGCTCCTGGTAGAGGATCACCCCGTAGGTGGCCTCGGTGATCGGCCGCAGCCGCTCGTCCAGGTAGGTGATGAGCTCGGGGTTGCGCTTGTTTCGCGCGTAGGTGTCGATGTGGCGCATCGCGCCCGGGCGGTAGAGCGCATTCAGGGCGACCAGGTCCTCGAACTCCGTCGGCTTCACCTTACGCAGCGCCTCGCGCATGCCCTCGGACTCGAACTGGAACACGCCGATCGAGTCGCCGCGGGTCATCATCTCGTAGGTGGCGGCGTCGTCCAGGGGGAGCGACGCCATGTCGGGCCTCCCGCCGGCCGACTCCTCGATGATCGCCAGGCAGTCCTCGATCACGTCGAGGTTGCGCAAGCCGAGGAAGTCCATCTTGAGCAGGCCGATCTCCTCGATCGGCTTCATCGAGTACTGGGTGACGACCCTGTACGCACGCTCCCCGGACGGCGCGCCGGGGCCGCGGTCCTCCATAAGCTGCACGGGCACGATGTCCGTGAGCGGCCGGTCCGCGATCACCACCGCGGCCGCGTGAATGCCCGCGTTGCGGACGATTCCCTCGAGGCCCCGGGCGGTGTCGATGATCGAGCGCGCCTCGGGCTCTGTGTCGTAGGCGCGGCGAAGGTCGGGCTCCTGCTCGAGGTACTGCTCGAACGAGAGCGAGCGGCCCATCACCGGCTCCGGGATCAGCTTCGCGAGCCTGTCCCCCGCCCCGTAGTCGTGGCCGAGCACCCGCGCTGCGTCGCGCGTGGCGTTGCGCGGCAGCATCTTGCCGAAGGTGATGATCTGCGCCACGGACTCCTTGCCGTACTTGTCCTCGACGTAGCGCATCACGCGGGCGCGGCCCTTCACCGAGAAGTCGATGTCGATGTCGGGCATCGAGACGCGCTCCGGGTTCAGGAAGCGCTCGAACAGCAGGCCGTAGGCGAGCGGGTCAACCTCGGTGATGTCGAGGCAGTACGAGACGAGCGAGCCGGCGGCCGAGCCGCGCCCCGGCCCGACCGAGATCCCGCGGTCCTTCGCGTACTTGACGAAGTCCCAGACGATCAGGAAGTAGGACGAGAAGCCCATCTTCTCGATCACGCCCAGCTCCATCTCGAGCCGCTCCACCGCCTCGGCGGGAGCCGGATCGCCGTAGCGCGCCCGCAGCCCCTCGTTCGCCAGCCGCCGGAGGTAGCTCGCGTCGGGCTCGTCGCCGGGGGTCGGAAAGCGCGGGATCAGCATCTTCCCGAGCTCGATCTCGACGTCGCAGCGCTCGGCGATCTCCAGCGAGGTTGCGATCGACTCGGGCCATTCCGCGAACGCCCGGGCCATCTCGGCCGAGTCCTTCAAATAGAACTCGTTGGTGTCGAAGGAGAGCTTCGGCGCGTCCAGCGTGCTCTTCGTCTGCACGCAGAGCAGCGCCCGGTGGTTGTCGTGATCCTCGCGGCGCAGGTAGTGCACGTCCCCCGTGGCGACCAGGGGCCTGCCGACATCTTTCGCCACCCGGACGATTCCCTCGTTCGCCTTGTCCTGCTCGGCGACGCCGTTCTTCTGGACCTCGAAGTAGACGTTGTCCGCGCCGAATACCTGGAGCAGCTGGTCGGCATGCGCCCTTGCCTCCGACGCGGCGTCGTCGACGAGGCGCCGGCAGAAGCGCGACTGCAGACAGCCGGTCAGGGCGATCACCCCGCCCGCGTAGCGCGACAGCAGCTCGAGGTCGACGTTCGCCTTGCCTCGCTTGTACCCCTCGAGGAACCCGGCGGAGCTCAGCTTGACGAGGTTACGAAAGCCCTCGTCCGTGGCGGCGAGCAGCGTCAGGTGATTGCGCTCGTACCTCACGGCCTCGGTCCCGCGGTCGTCGACGAAGTACGCCTCGAGGCCGAGCACGGGCTTGATGCCGTGCTCCCTGCACGCCTTGTAGTGCTCGACGGCGCCGTTCATGACGCCGTGGTCGGTGAGCCCGAGGGCCGGCTGCCCGAAGGCGGCAGCTCGCGCGGCCAGCGCGTCGATGCGGCAGGCGCCGTCGAGCACCGAGTACTCGGAATGGACGTGGAGATGGGCGAAGCTCACCGGAGGTCTGAGAATACGTCCGGGGTCCGACGACTCGACCCGGCCGGCGCCGAGAAGCCGCTAGATGCGGACGCTGCCAAAGTTCCCTGTCGTGCTGCTCTACAACTCCCAGGTCTCCGGCAATTGCTACAAAGTCCGGCTGCTGCTCGCCCACCTCGGCGTGGAGTACGAGCGGCACGAGGTGGACGTCGTCGACCGCTCCAACCGCAAGGAGCTTCTCGGCGACCTCAACCCGGCACTACGGGTGCCGACCCTGGTCCTCGACGACGGACGTCCGCTGGCCGAGTCGAACGCGATCCTCTTCTACTTCGCCGACAGGACCCCCTACCTTCCCGGCGATCCGTACGAAGCGGCGCAGGTGCTCCAGTGGCTCTTCTTCGAGCAGTACAGCCACGAGCCCAACATCGCCGTCGTGCGCTTCTGGGTCGCCTACTCGGGCGCCCCTCCCGCAGACGCTGAGGTGGAGGGCAGGCGCCTCGCCGGCTACAAGGCGCTCGACGCGATGGAAGGCCACCTGTCCGACCGCTCGTTCCTTGTCGGCGAGCGCTTCACGATCGCCGACATCTCGCTCTACGCCTACACCCACGTCGCGGGCGAGGGCGGGTTCGACCTGACCCGCTATCCCGCCATCCGCGAGTGGCTCGACCGCGTGGCCGGGCAACCGGGCCACGTGCCGATCACGGCCTGAGCCCGGGCACGGCGGCCGCGAACACCGCGGCTGAGCGACGAGTCACAGACCGCCCGACGTCGATCGCCTAGCGGTGAGCGTAAGTGTGGAGAGGAACTGGTTGCAGGCGCCGCGATAGGGAGTTGCCGCGATCCGCGGCGAAGGGCTACCCTCCGCGCTCCCGGTTCGGCGAAGCGAGGTGGATGACGAACCACGGTGCGGGCGATGCGGTCGCGGCGAGGATCGGCTGGCCGATGCCGGCGCTCGATGCCTTCGTGGAGCTGCCGGGAGGCGCCTATCGGCTCGGCGACGCGGGCGACGAGCGCGTGGTCGCGCTCGAGCGGGTGCTGATCGGCCGCTGGCCCGTCGTCAACGCCGACGCGCGCAGGTTCTTCGAGGCGGACGGCCGGCGACCCGGCCCGGCGCTGGCCGCTCGGCTGGAGGCGCCGGCGCTGGCCGACCATCCCGTGACCGACCTCTCCTTCGACGATGCCATGACCTTCTGCCGGTGGGCCACGGCGGACCTCGGCCGGCCGGTCCGCCTGCCGACGGGCGACGAATGGGAGGCCTGCGCGCGCGGTTCCGAGGGACGGATCTGGCCGTGGGGAGACGTGTTCGACCCGGACCGCTGCGCCTGCGCCGAAGCCGGCTGCGGCTGGACCGCGCCGGTCACGGCCCATCCGGATGGCGCCGCCCCCACCGGGGCCGAGCAGCTCGCCGGCAACGTCTGGGAGTGGGTGGCGGACCGCCGGGAGGACGGCTGGAGGACGGTGCGTGGGGGCTCGTGGCTCGACCACGCCTGGGGGATGCGGGCGTCGCGCGCTCTCGCGGCGGACCCGGAGCGTGCCACCCCTACCACGGGCTTCCGCCTCGCGATCGATGTCAGCGACGACCCCGGGAGGGAATATTGAGCAGCCCACGACAAGCCGATCGTGCGGAGCTCTTCGACGCGCTGCACGACGTCTACGACCCGTGCTGTGCCGATCGCGGCATCAGCATCGTGGACATGGGGGTCGTCGAGGGGGTGCACGTGGAGGGATCGCACGTGCGCGTTGACCTGGTGCCCACCACCGGGATGTGCCCGTTCGTCGCCAACATGTCCCAAGCGATCCCGGACCGCCTGCGGCGCCTCCCCGGCGTGGAGTCGGTCGACGTCCAGGTGGTGTGGGAGCCGGTCTGGACGATGGAGCGGCTCTCCCCCTCGGCCCGCGACAAGCTCGCCATGCCGCTCCATGAGTTGGAGCCCTACCGCGAGCGACGGCTCGCCCGAAGCGAAGGAGCGTAGATCGATGGCCACGACCGAGACCCAGACCCAGTCGGCCGGCACGCGCGAGCGGAAGGTGCCCACGTTCGTCTTCGACTGCGTCTGCCACGTCTTCAACTTCGACAAGGCGAACGCCCTGGGGCCGCCCGGCGAGCTGTTCGACGAGCACCTCTATGCCTTCCATCAGCTGCTCACGAAGGAGGGCGAGAACATCCTCTCGCGCGATGAGTTCTTCCGCGAGTGGAGCGTCGACGAGATCTACGAGATGGTCATCGAGGGCTCCGACACGGACATGATCGTGGCGCAGCCGCTGCCGCTGACCGACCTCTTCCGGGACGGCCTATCGCCGTGGGAGAAGTGCGCGGAGATGGCCACGAAGCATCCGGACCGCTCGGTCTTCTGGGGCTCGGTCAACCCGCTCGAGGGCAAGAAGGCGCTCGACCTGATGGAGGTCCAGGTCAAGGAGTACGGCGCGAAGGCGTTCAAGTTCTACAACGTGCGCTACGACTACGGCCAGCCGTTCCCGTGGCGCATGGACGATCCGCGCGTGGCGTACCCGGCCTTCGAGAAGGCCCAGGAGCTCGGCGTGAACCTGATCGGCGTGCACAAGGGCGTGCCGCTCGGGCCGCAGCCCGTCGAGCACACCCGCACGTTCGACATGGACGGCGCCGCCGCCAACTTCCCCGACATCAACTTCGTGATCTTCCACGTGGGGCTGCCGTGGCTCGACGAGGTCCTGTGGCAGCTCGTGCGCTACCCGAACTTATACGCCTCGATCGCCGCCACGGTGAACTTCATCTCCCGCCAGCCGCGGGTGTTCGCCCAGACGCTCGGAAAGATGATGTGGTGGTGCGGGGAGGACAAGATCATCTACGGGGGCGAGTCGCCGATCTGGCATCCGCAGTGGGCGCTCGAGGAGTTCTGGAACTTCGAGCTGCCGCGGGACATCGTCGAGGAGCACGGCTACCCACCCCTCACCGAGCAGGCAAAGCGCAAGATCCTCGGCGAGAACCTCGCCCGCCTGCACGGCATCGACGTGGAGGCCAAGAAGGCCGAGCTCGGCGTGCCGGGATAGCGCCTCGCGCGCGGGCAAGCTAACCGGGCGGGCGAGCCTCCTCGGCCCGCCCCGCCCGGCTCGCCCTAACGAAGGAGATAGTCCATGGCCCGGTCCATCACCTGCCGGCGCACCTCGGCACCGGTGATGCCCTCGAGGCCATGGCCCATGTAGACCGTGTCGCCGGTCGCCACGACGGCGCCCTCCTTGATCCCGAGTCCGCCGCGACGGATCCAATCGTTGCGATTCGGCCCCTCGATCCCGTCGGCGTCCTGCGGAGCGCCGGGGACGGTCCACCCGTCCATCGGATCGCCGTCCTCCTCGAACGAGGTGTTGCCCTCGCCGGTCGAGGTCGTGATGTCGTCGATGAACACACCCGGGAACTGCTGGACGCCCCAGTCGCTCACCGAGGTGATCGAGATCTCGACCTGCGGGCCCAGGCTGCCCGGGATGTTGACCTCGAACTGCTGCCAGCCGCTGGAGCTGGCGTTCGCGGCGTGCCACGCCCCCGAGGTTCCAGTGTTGGCGCAGGTCCCGTCGTCCTGGAACTCCTGGTAGTGCTGCAGGAACGGGTGGAGCACGTTGGCCTCATCCTCGGGATTGCTCCAACCGCCGGTGCACGACAGATCCGCGCTCAGGTCATCCGAGGTGTGACCGTTCTCGTCCGGCAGCGTCGTCCAGTTGTCCTGGCCGACCGTATGCGCCTCGACGATCAGGTAGTCGAAGTCCAGCTCGAGGTTGTAGCTGGTCCAGAACGACAGCGTGGCCCCGCCCGCCGGGACGGTGATCGTCCGTGACAGACGCTTGTACGCCTCGTCCGCCCGCTCCGACCACATGAACGACTGCCCCGTGTGCGGATCGAACGGGCCCGACAGGCCGCTCAGGTACTCGGCCGCCGGCCAGCTCTCGAACTGCGGGAAGCTGTCCTCCGGGTCGGTCACCTGGAGGAAGTCGCCCGTCGCGATGAACGACGAGTTCGACAGGTGGTTCTGGGCGCTGTCCGCGCCGTTCAACCCATAGGTCAGGCTGGCCAGCGGATCGTCGATGCCGGCCACTTCGAACGGATCCCCGGTATCCGGATCGCTCCCACCATCCGGCGTGGTGATGGTCGCGCCGAACCAGTACTGGATCGGATCGCCCTGCGAGTCGCCGGACCCGGACAGGGCCAGGCAGTCGTCCGGCTGCACGGTGGGGTCGGCGCTGCACTGGCGGTTCTCGAACGGGTCGTAGAGCTGCGTGCCGAGACCCGTCGTGTACTGCTGTCCGGCCCGCTGGCCGGTGTAGAGGACGCGCCCGCCCTCGTTGATGAAGTCCCGAACCTCGAGCAGCTCCTGCATGGCCAGCCGCGACGCGTTGCCGGGACCCCAGCCGGGCTCGCGCGTCACGACGTCGTCGCCCGTGTACCAGACCACCACGTCGTAGTGGCTCAGCACGCCCAGGTTGTCCGGTGCGGTGCGGCCGTGGGCATCGACGTCGTAGACGTCGAAGGCGACGCCGTTCGCCGTCAATGCGGTCGTGTAGAACGGGAGGTACTGCGGTGACGTCACGCCCGGCTTGGCCGGCGAGGCGCCCGTGTAGTCCTCGGCCGACAGCACCAGCACGCGTCTGCCAGTGTCCGAGACGACGTTGTAGGTGAACGAGTCCGAGCGAACCTCGTCGTCGTCGCCACGGCCCTTGCCGCGGTCGTCGTCGTCCTCCTCGCCCTCGAACCACACCCTGACGCTGTCGCCGGGGTCGGCGCCGGTGACCCGGCCGCTCACCACGTGGTAGTAGTTGGCGTTGCCGGCGTTGTAGCGCTCGCCCCCGTCCCATTCACGCGTGCGCGCGCTTCGCACCCTGCCTCCGTTGATCCGGTACTTGACCGTGACCCTGCCCACGTCGCGGCTGGCGAGCACGCGGACCTCCTGGGGATCGCCGTAGGAGACGCCGAACTTGAAGTCGAACATCGACGTCTGCCCGTTCTGCGGGTCGATGTCGTCCGCGTCGAGGTAGAACGGCTCGACCTCGATGCCGACCGGAGACTCCGGGTCCTCCGGGTCCCGCGCGGACCTGGCCAGGCCCAAGTGGAAGGGGAGCAGCCGCTCGTACTCCGCCTGGATAAGCGCCTCGTCGTCGGGGAACACGAATCCCGCACCCGGCCGGCCCTCGCCGAGCTCGGGCGTATAGGCGACCGCGCCGACGCTCGTCTCCGCGTAGTCGGTCGTCTCGCCGTTCGTCACGTACAGCGTGTCGGCGGACTGCCCCGGGTTGAAGCCCGGGATGGCGGAGTTCCTGTCCGTGCCCCCAAGCGCAACGTAGAGCGGGTAGTCCGCGTCGAGGGTCCCGACCTGCCAGCCCTGCGGGTAGAGGAGCCACTCGCCGAACGAGTGGATGTTCGAGTGGAACTCCGGCCTGACCCGGTCGATGAGTCCCGCCAGCGCCCGCGTCTCGGGCTCCGAGCCGGCGGAAGGACCGCGATAGGTCTCGTCCGCCGGATCGGGGGACGACCCCTCGTTATCGTAGCCCCAGTGCTCGGCGTAGTTGCGGTTGGGGTCCACGCCGTCGGTCGGGGAGACCTGCCCGTCTCCGTCGTTATCGCGCAGGTTCTTGCGCCACAGGCGCTCATGGTCGTGGGAGTACTCGTAGCCGTCGGGGTTCGCCGAGATGACGAACCAGAGCTCCGTGCGCTGGAGCAGCCGCCTGATCTCCCGGTTGTTGGAGCGCCAGCCGTTGACGAAGTGGTGCAGCAGCCGACGGTTCACCTCGACCGTGATCCACTCGCGCGCGTGCTGGTTGGACGAGTACAGCACCGCCGGCCGTGACCCGTCGCGCTTCCCGCGGGCGCCCTGGGTGACCTTCAGCGCGATTATCTCGCGACCCTGGTAGGTGCGTCCGATGACGTCGAGGTCGACCAGCTGGGGATTGCGGCGGGCCACCTCGTACAGCTCGTCGCGGATTCCCCCCGGCTCGTCCCAGGAGCGCCAGACGTTGAAGCCACCGACCGCCTGGGCGGCGGCCTGCGCGCTCACCGTCCGGCCCCTCCTGTTGCGCTTCACCCGCACCCTGACGCCGGATGCAACGAGCTTTGCGCGCTGGCTCTGTGTCAGGACGGCGTCGGCTCGAATCCCTCGCCGGGTGTATCGCACGCCGGCCAGCTCGACCCCCTGTGTGGCGCGGGCGATCTTGCTCGCGCTGCCATGCAGCGTGTACATCTCAAGCCTCTCACGCCCCTGGCCAGAAGCCGCGGGTGCGATCGTCAAAGCGATCGCAACTGCACCGAGTCCAACTAGAGCGCCCCACCTCGACCACATACCAGCTCCCTCCTTGGAGTGAGGAGTAGGCGCCGGTCCGCCAACGCGTCGCGCGACGCGAAGGCCGGTCCTGCCTAAATGATGTCCGGCTGCTGCCGGATGCTCCCCACGACGGTTCCCGCCTCTGTACTACCCATTCGGCGGGGGCTTGCAACGTCTCCTGCCGTCCGTCAAGGGGAGCTTTCACGCCATGATTACGCCGTGCTCCTTCGCCTCGCCGACCCCGACGAGCGGTATACCGCCGTTCGCCTCTGCTCGGACCTCGCGCTGTCCGACGGGCGGAGCTCGTACTCCCGCCACAACGGCGAATGGCGGCTGGAGCTCGCTGCGCCGCCCCTGACAAGGCTGGAGTACCAGCTCGAGGTAGTGCACCGCGACGGCGGCGGCGAGCGGATCTGCGACCCCGGGAATCCGCACCGGGCGCCCGGCGCGTTCGGCGAGAAGTCGGTCCTGTTGCTGCCGGGCTACACCGCACCTCGCTGGCTGGCGGATGAGGGCGTGCCGGGGCGCACGGAGGAGCTGGCCGTGCGCGGGCGCGGGCTCGGCGCGGTGGTACGGGTGCGCATCTGGAGCCCGGCGGACGCGGACGCGGCGGAGCCCCTGCCCCTCCTCGCAGCGCACGACGGTCCCGAGTACGACGAGCTCTCCGCGCTGACGCGCTTCGCCGCGGTCGCGATCCGCGCGGGCGAGCTGCCCCGGCATCGGGTCGCTCTGCTCGACCCGGGTGACCGCGACGAGTGGTACTCGGCATCCGCGCGCTACGCGGCCGCCATGGTCCGCGACGTGCTGCCCGGGATCCGTGCGGCGGTCGCGGTCCGCGGCGCCCCGGCGGGCATGGGCACGAGCCTCGGCGCGCTGGCGATGCTGCACGCGCAGCGGCGCCATCCCGGCGCCCTCGGGGCGCTGTTCCTGCAGTCGGGCAGCTTCTTCACACCGCGATTCGACGCCCACGAGGCGCGCTTCCCGCGGTACCAACGCATAGTGCGTTTCGTTCGCGAGACACTCCACCAGGGGACGCTCCCCGACCCCGTGCCGGTCACGCTGACGTGCGGGTCGGCGGAGGAGAACGTCCACAACAACCGTCTGATGGCGCGTGCGCTGCCCTCCCAGGGCTACCCCGCCGCGTTGCACGAGGTGCCCGACCTGCACAACTACACGGCCTGGCGCGACGCGTTCGACCCGCATCTGACCGGCCTTCTCGCGCGGGCGTGGTGACCGGCCGGCACACCGAGGTGTGGGCGAGCGCCATCGGCGCGAGTGGCGCTCTCGTGGCCTACGGCTACTGGGGCCGGCCCGTCCTGGCGTTTCCCGCCGAGCGCGGCGGGCCGTGGGAGTTCGAGAACCGGGGCATGATCGCCGCAGTCGACGGACTGCTAGAGAGCGGCCGCGTGAAGCTCTACTGCGTGGACTCCTTCGATTCCGCCACCTGGTCCAACGCCTCCCTCCCGCTCGAGGCCCGGGCCCGCGAGCACGGTCGCTACGAGTCGTGGATCCTCGAGGAGGTGGTGCCCTGGATCCACGCCGACTGCGGCGGCCCGCAGGAGATCGCGACCGTCGGCGTCAGCCTCGGCGCCTACCACGCGGTCAACTTCGCGCTCAAGCGGGCCGACCTGTTCCCGCTCGCGCTCGGCCTGTCCGGCAACTACGACCCCGCCACCTGGGACGCCTGGGGCGAGCGCGGCGACGTGACGTACTTCAACAATCCGATGGACTACCTGGCGCACATGGACGGCGACCACCTGGACTGGCTGCGCGGCCGGGTGAGGCTCCTGCTCGTCTGCGGCCAGGGGCAGTGGGAGGACACCACGGGCGCGCTCGAGAGCACGAGGCGCATGGCCGGCCTGCTGTCCGACAAGGGCATTCCGCACGAGCTGGACCTGTGGGGCTACGACGTCGCGCACGACTGGCCCTCCTGGCGCGCCCAGCTGGCGCACCATCTGCCACGGTTCTGCTGATGGAGCACACCTCCCACCTGATCGGCCTGCTGCTCGGGACCGAGGAGGACTGGCCGACCGCCTTCGAGACGCTCATCGCCCGGCTCGGCCCGATCGCGGACGCCTCGGGCGGGCGCCACCGCGTGACCACTGAGCGGATCACGATGGAGCCGTTCGACCTTCGCGACAGGCCGCGCTACGACCTCGTGGTCGACCGGCTCGCCTACTGGTACTTCCTCCCGCGCGAGTGGCTGAAGAAGGTCGCCTTGATGGACGACGTGTACCTGCTGAACAGCCCCTTCACCTTTCAGTCGATGGAAAAGCACGCCGCCTACTGCGCGATGCTGCGGCTGGGGCTCAAGGTGCCGCGCACCGTGCTCGTCCCGCACAAGAACCCGCCGGACAACGCCCGCTTCGCGTACACCGCGGCCAAGTACAACCTGCCGTTCGACCTCGACGACATCGCCGCGTCCGTCGGCTACCCGCTGTTCATGAAGCCCTACGACGGCGGTCAGTGGGTCGGGGTAAGCCACATCCGCGACAGCGACGAGCTGCACCGCGCCTACGACGCCTCGGGCCAGCGGCTGATGCACCTCCAGGCCTCGATCGAGGGCTACGAGGTGTTCGCGCGGTCCCTGTCGATCGGCGCCGAGACCATGGTCATGCACTTCCGGCCGGAGCTGCCGATGCACGACCGCTACGCCGTCACCCACGACTTCCTCACGCCGGAGGGCGGCGACGAGGTGCTCACGATCAGCAGGCTGATCAACGCGTTCTTCCGCTGGGAGTTCAACTCGTGCGAGACCCTCATCCGCGGCAGCGACGCGTATCCCATCGACTACGCCAACGCGTCGCCGGACGTGGCGCTCACCAGCCTGCACTACTACTTCCCGTGGGCGATGAGCGCGCTCTTGAAATGGTGTGTGTTCTGCGTCGTCACCGGCCGCCGCCCGCGGCTCGACCTCGACACCCGCCGCTACTTCGAGATCGGCGACCGCGAGGATCTCTCCTACGCGGAGAAGCTCGCCGCGTACCGGGAGCTGGCCGACGCGTACTTCGAGGTCGACCGCTATCGGGACTTCTGCGACAGCCGGCTGCCGCACGTCGACGAGCTCGTGCTCGAGTGGATCACCTCAGCGGAGTTCGACCGCCTGCTGGTGGACACCGTCCGCGCGGGGTACCCCGCCCACGAGCAGGAGCGGTTCATCGGGCACTTCCGGGGCCTGATCGGCCAGTGGGTGCGCGAGCGCGGCGCGACGGCGACGTTGTCGCAGTGAGCTGACCCGGCGGCAAGTCGCCCGGATGCTTGAGAACAGCCGGCCTCGGGTAGGGCCATGCCGGGAACGTCGGGTTCGGCGGCCGGCCGGCCGCCACACATCAGGAGGAGACAAATGAGAGCAGCGGTCCGTTGGTTGGTGCTCGGGGCGGTGGTGGCGACGGTGGCGGCGACCGTCGCGGTCGGGTCGGCGATGGCCGCTCCGGCGGCGTCCGCGGATCGCGAGTGCGCCGGCCGGGGCGTCCCCCTCAGCAAGACCTCGATCCAGCTGTGGACGTTCGCGGAGTACATCGGTTTCGGCACCGATCCGGCGACGATCGCGCGCACCGAGGAGGTGTTCCGGCGGCTGAGCGAGATGGGCTATCGCAATGTCGAGCCGTTCACGCTCAGCGGCCTGAGCGCGGAGGAGTACCGGGCGCTGCTGGACAAGTACAGGCTCAAGGCGTCCGCCCGGCACGTGAACGTCGGCACGCCGGAGAGCCCGGTCGACTTCGACCAGGTATTGGCCGAGAACAAGGTGCTGGGGATCCAGTACTTCGGCTCCGGCTCCACCCCGATATTTCCGCTGATCTACACCACCGAGGCCCAGTGGGTCGCGTACGCGCAGCACCTGAATGAACTCGGCGCGCAGGCGCGGCAGGCGGGCCAGACGCTGATGGTGCACAACCACGACATTGAGTTCGAGATTGTCTTCGGCGACCAGACCGTGTTCGACATCCTGATGGCGAACACCGACCCGAAGAACGTCGTCTTCCAGCTGGACATCTACTGGGCGGCGAATGGCGGCGGCATCGGTAACCCGGTCGAGGTGCTCGAGCGCTACGGCAATCGGATCCAGCTCTTCCACGTCAAGGACATGGCGGCTGGTGCGTTCCCCGGCCGGATCGAGATCGTCGGCGAGGGCATTATCGACTTCCCGGAGGTCTTCGCGGCGTCCAAGGGGCCGGTGAGGTACTACGTGGTCGAGCACGACCCGCGCTTCGGCGACCCGACGTTCGATCCATTCGAGGCAGCGCAGAAGGGGTTCGATTACCTGGACTGCGTCACGTTCTGAGGTGAGGGAGGTTTCGATGTTGAGGAGAGCTGGACGGGTCTGCACGTTCGTGGCTTTGGCGGCGTTGCTTGCGTTGCCCTCGGCCGCCACGGCCCAATCCGCGCCGCCGCCGGACTCCGAGTTCGAGAAGGTGACGCTCAACGACCTGCCCGGCGAGCCGATGGATCTTGCCGTGCTGCCCGACGGGCGCGTGCTGCACACGACGCGACCCGGTGAGCTGTGGCTTCATAACCCGGCGACCGGGCGGAACACGCTCGCGGCCTCGTTGAACCTCTACAGGCACGACGAGGAAGGGCTCCAGAGCGTCGCGCTCGACCCGAACTTCAGCGAGAACAACTGGGTGTACCTCTACTACTCGCCACCGCTCAACACCCCGGTGGACAACCCGGTGACGCCGGTGAACGAGGGCGACGCCCCGTTCTTCGGTACCGAGGCCGATTGGGCGCGCTATCGGGGGCTGATCCGGCTGTCGCGCTTCAGGTTGACCGGCGCGCGACTCAACATGCGCAGCGAGCAGCAGATCATCGACGTGCCCGTCGACCGCGGGATCTGCTGCCACGTCGGCGGTGACATCGTCTTCGATCGCGCCGGCAACCTGATCCTGTCGACCGGCGACGACACCAACCCGTTCGAGTCCAACGGCTACACGCCGATCGACGAGCGCCCTGACCGGAACCCCGCGTTCGACGCCCAGCGTACGTCGGCCAACACGAACGACCTGCGGGGCAAGATCCTCCGCATTCGTCCCGGCCAGCGCGGCGGCTACTCGATCCCGTCCGGGAACATGTTCCCGGCGGGGATGGCGGGCACGCGTCCCGAGATCTACGCGATGGGCTTCCGCAACCCGTTCCGGATCGAGATCAACCGCGACAACGACGACATCTACGTCGCCGACTACTCGCCGGACAACCGCAACGCGAATCCGCTGCGCGGTCCGGCCGGCCAGGGCAAGTGGACGATCCTGCGCGCGCCGGGCAACTACGGCTGGCCATACTGCGCGACCGCACTGCTGCCGTATGTCGACTACGACTTCGCCACCGGCCTATCCGGCGCGACGTTCGACTGCGCCAACCCGGTCAACGAGTCGCCGCACAACACCGGCCTGCGCGAGCTGCCGCCGGTGACCCAGCCCGACGTCTGGTACTCGTACACGCTGTCGGCGGAGTTCCCCGAGCTCACCAGCGTCCCGGCGGGAGGCATCGGCCCGATGGGCGGTCCCGCATACGACTTCGACCCCGCGAAGGCGAGCCCCCCCGCGTGGCCGGCCTACTTCGACGGCGTGCCGCTCTTCTACGAGTGGACGCGCGACTACATCAAGGAGTTCCGCCTCGACGCCGCCGGCAACCTGGCTGAGATCAGGCCCGCCGGTGGCGCGTTCCCCGGAGTGTCGCTGCTGGGGACGCTCGGTCCCGCCAATGGTGACCAGCGGACGCTCGACAACGGGATGGACCTCGAGTTCGGGGCCGAGGGGGCGCTCTACGGGCTCGAGTACGGCGACGGGTTCTTCAGCGAGAACCCCGATGCCCAGCTTGCCCGCTTCGACTACATCGGGCCGGGCGGCAACCACGCGCCTCGGGTAGAAGTCTCGGCGACTCCGACGTCCGGGCTGCCTCGCCTGACGGTCTCGTTCTCGAGCGTCGGCACGATCGATCCGGACGGGGATCAGCTCACGTACAAGTGGTACCTCGACGACAACGACGACGTCGACTCCACCGCGCCGAACCCGACGTTCACCTACAAGAAGGAGGGCGTCTACCAGGCGACGCTGAAGGTGACGGACGAGCACGGCCGGTCGGCGTCGAGCTACGTGGAGATCACCGTCGGCAACCAGCCGCCGGTCGTCGACCTCACGACGACGCCCGGACCCGGCCAGCCGTTCGCGTTCGGTCAGTCCGTCTCGTTCAACGTCAACGTGACCGACGAGGCGGCGACCGACTGCAGCCGGGTGCAGGTGTCCTACATCGTGGGCCACGACACCCACGGACACCCGCAGTCGACGACCGCCGGGTGCACGGGCACGATCCAGACGAGCCTCCCGCAAGGCCATGCGCCGGGCGAGATCACGGCGGTGTTCGTGGCCGAGTACACGGATGCTGGCGGCCTGACCGGCCGCGACCAGGTCGTCCTCCGGCAGAACCCGTAAGCGCATGCTTCGGAGCTTCGGCCCCGCCGCCGGGCGGGGCCGAGGCTCCCGGTCGCAGGCGGGCTCGATCGGCCAGTGGGTGCGCGAGCGGGGCGCAACGGCGACGTTGTCGCGGTGAGCCTCGCGGACTCCGTCATGCCTTGAGGTAGAGCTCCTCCCGCAGCTGCTCGCGATACCGCGTCCTCGCGTCGCGCCGCCCCGGCTCGCCGACCTCCGCGCTCAGCACCCGCTCCGCATCCGGCCCGGCCTCGGCGAGCACCCCGGCGTCGGGATCGAGCGCCAGCGAGCCGCCGCAGAAGTCGAGGCCGCCTTCTTGTCCGACCCGGTTGACGTACACGTGCGGGAGCCCGTTCTCGAGGGCGCGAGTGCGCGCGAACAGGTCGTGGTCGAGCTCGAACGGGGGCGAGTTGGCGGAGATCGTGACGAGCAGGTCGGCGCCCTGCGCCGCGAGCGTGCGCGCCACCTCCGGGAACTCCATGTCGAAGCAGATCATCACCCCGAGCGTGCGCCCGTCGAGCCCGATCGTCGCGAGGGAGTCGCCCGGCAGGTATGCCTCGCTCTCGGCGCCGAACAGATGGGTCTTGCGGTACACGCCCGCCAGCTCCCCCGTGCGCTCGATGCAGAGCGCGCTGTTCGCCACCCCGGCTCCGGTCCTCTCCGCCGCGCCCACCACCAGCGCCGTGGACGCCGTGCGCGCCGCTGCCCTCAGCGCCGCGACCTCCGGGCCGTCGACGTCGATCGCGAGCGGTTCCACGTCCTCGAGCTGATAGCCGGAAAGGAACAATTCGGGGAGCACCACGAGGTCCGATGCCGCGTTCTCGCCCACCACCTCCTTCGCGCGCGCGAGATTGGCTGGCACCTCCCGGGGGCGGGGCATAAGCTGCGCCAGCGTCACTCGCACGCCCGAATCGTACGTCCGACAGGAGAGAGGTAGCCATGGCCACAGAGCAGGGAGCCGGGCCGGTCGACACCACGATGTGGACGTCGCTGCTCCACGCGGGACTGGCCGGCTCCTTCTTGAAGCTGCCTCACGTCGGTCCCGACGCGAGCGCGCTGCGGGCCCAGGGCGCGCGCGCCGCCATCTACGGAATTCCGTGGGACTCCACCTCGATCAGCCGCACCGGGGCCAACTACGGGCCACGCGGCATTCGCGAGATCTCGAGCCAGTTCCTCAGCTACAACGCGACTTGGGACTTCGACCTGGTGGAGGCGCTCAGCCCGGTCGACTGCGGCGACTGCGGCGTGATTCTGGCCAACGCCGAGAAGACCTTCGCCAACGCCGAGCGCGACATCGGCGAGATCCTCGCCGCGGACGCGGTCCCCGCCACCCTCGGCGGCGACCACTCGATCACGATCCCGGCCGTCCGCGCCGTTCGGGGGCACGTGGAGAACCCCGGCCTGGTGCTGATCGACACCCACCTCGACACCGCGCTCGACGTGGGAGGCGAGGAGCTCAACCATTGCTGCCCGATCACGCGGGCGGTTGACGCCGGCTTCGATCCCGGAAAGATCGCGCTGCTCGCGATCAGTGGCTGGATGAACCCGCGCACCGAGCTGCGTTACTGCCGCGAGCGCGGCATCACGGTGGTCTGGCTCGAGGACATCTGGGAGCGCGGCGTCAGGGCAACGATCGACAAGGCGCTCGAGGTGGCCGGCCACGGCACCGACGGCATCTACCTCAGCGTCGACGTCGACTCGCTCGACGGCGCCTACGCCCCGGGCACGTGCGTCCCGACCCCCGGGGGGCTCACCTCTCGCGAGCTGCTCGAGCTGGTGCGCGGCGTATCGCGCCACGGCCTCTTGGGGATGGACGTGGTGGAGACCGCGCCGAGCCTCGACTCGAGCTCGGTCACGGCCGCCATCGCCGGCCGGGTGGTGATGGACGCACTCGCGGCGCACGCCGGCGCGCTGGACGGGTGAAGCCGGCCCACGACGTCATCGTCGTCGGCGGCGGGCTGTCCGGAGGCCTGCCTGCCGCCACCTACCTCCAGAAGTCGGGCCTCGACGTCCTGATCGTCGAGGCCAACAGCGAGCTCGGCTCGTTCTGCTGCTCGCACGAGACCTGGGCGCAGACCCTGGACAGCCCGCACGTCGGCGTCAGCTTCGCCGGCAACTCGCCGGTCATCGAGGACCTCGAGCTGGAGGACTACGGATTCCGTTTCAGGGCGAGTCCGGTGATCCTGGCGGTGACATTCCGCGACGGCACGAACTGCCTGATCTGTCAGGAGCCGGAGCGGTCGGCGGAGAACTTCGCCAGGCACTCGGAGCGTGACGGCGAGCGGATGCTCGGCATCCAGGAGCGCGTGCACGAGACGCTGGTCGAGTTCAACGAGCTGTGCTCGTACACGCCCCACCCGGATCCGTCGAAGCTCGACCGCATCTTCGAGATCTGCTCGTACGCCATGGGCTTCAGCGTGGACGAGATGTCGCAGATGACCGGCCCGGAGCTGTGCGAGCGGACCTTCGAGTCGGACCCCTGCCGGCAGATCCTCATGACCCCCGTCGCGTTCTGGGAGCACGGCGCGCCGTTCGCGCGTGGGCAGGGCGCCTACGGGGTCACCTTCGCCCTGTACTACACGACCGGGATCGGAGTGGGCGGCAACGAGATCCAGGTGGATGCCCTCACCCAGTGCTTCCTCGAGCACGGCGGCGCGATCGTGACCAACTCGACCGTGGACCGGATCGTCGTGGAGGAGGGGCGGGCGACGGGCGTGGTGCTGGGCGAGCGATCGCTGCACCCCGGGGCGCAGATCGAGGCGCGGGTTGCCGTGCTCTCCAACACCGGGGTGCCGGAGACGCTCCGCCTCGTCGGGGAGGAGACGCTCTCGGGCCTCGATCCCCGCCTCGCGGCGAAGATGCGCCACTGGAAGATGGGCCTGCGCGGCTCGCACGTGACCTCATGGCTGCTCGACCGCCGCATCGACTGGGGCTCGTCCGGCTTCGACCCGCTCATCAACGAGGCGGTCCTCGTGTACCGGGCGTTCGACTCCTGGGAGGGGACCAAGCGCTACATGGTCGACATGCTGGGCAACGAGACCTGGAAGGTCGCAGGCCAGCTCATGGAGTTCACCTACTACGCGCCCGCGGACCCCACCAGCGTGTCGCCCGAGGGGCGCAACGTCCTGCGCGCCGAGGAGTGCTTCCCGTACGCCCTGCACGGCCTGGGTGGGCCAGAGGCGTGGGACGGCGAGATCCGCCACGAGCTTCTCCGCGCGCGCAACCGCACGATCGCCGAGCTGATCCCCGGCTGGGACGAGATGGTGCTGGACCAGTACGAGTGGACGCCGCTCGACAACTGGCGCCTGAACCGGGCGGCGAAGTTCGGACAGGTGGTGGGAGGCGACTTCAGCGAGGACCAGTGGATCCTCGACCGCATGCCGTACCGCATGCCCGTGGGCGGGCTCTACATGTCCAACGGCGTCTGGCCCGTCGGGCTGAGCTGGATGGCCGCCGGCTACAACGCAGCTCACACCATCGCGGAGGACACCGGCGTGCGAGAGCAGTCCTGGTGGAGCTCTCGCCCCTGCGAGTGGTACCTGCGCAACCTCGACCGCCTGCTCACCCCGCTCGCGCACGATGCGCCCACTCGAATGTGACGTCTCCGTCGTCGGCTGCGGGCCCAATGGCCTCACAGCGGCGGCGTACCTGGCCCGAGCGGGCGCGCGGGTCTTGATGCTGGAGAAGCGCTTCGAGCGCGGCGGAACGCTGGCCACCGACGACTACTCGACGCCCTTCCAGTACAACCTCGCGCAGTTCGAGCTGCCTCTCGCGGACGAGCTGCCTCCCTACCGCGACCTCGACCTGGCCGCGCAGGGGGTCGGCTTCGTCCGGCCCGAGATCGCATTCGCCGTCGGGAGCGACTTCACCGTCCGCCGCGGGGGGCGCGGCCTGGGTGCGGAGATCGAGCGGATGTTCGACGAGGCGTCGAGCGCAGCCGGGCCACTGCTCTACCGCGGCCCTCACGCCGCGGCGGAGGTGACCCTCGCGCTGGCCGAGGCGACCCCCCGAACGCTCGCCGCCTCAGTGTCCGACCCACGCGCCGGGATCGTGCTGCGCTATGCCTGCGGCCTGGCGGGCTTCCTTGACGGCGACGCGCCTCTGGGGCCGATCGGCGCGTTCTGCGTGGCACGGCTCTTCAGCCCGGCCATCGTCGTCGGCGGCTCGAAGAACCTGGCCAACGGGCTGGCGCGGGCCGCGGCGTCCGCCGGGGCTCGCGGGCTGGTCGCCTCGCCGGTTCGGCGCGTGGAGAGCTGTGGCGACGGGTTTCGGCTGCGGGTCGCCGACGGGCGGGAGATCCAGGCTCGCGCTGTCATCTCGACGCTCGACCCACGCTCCACCTTCCTGGAGGTGCTGGCTCCCGAGCTCGCGCCTGCGGAGCTCCGCGAGGCGGCGGGGGACTGGGTCGTGGATGGCACCGGCCCCTTCACGGCCCACTTCGGGATCCGGGGGGAGCCGCCCGCATCGGCCGGCGGTGCGGAAGGGGAGGCGCTGCTGCGCGTCTTCGGCTTCGCCCACGCGGACGAGGTGGGCCACTACTTCGAGGGCGCGCTGCAGGGCGAGCTGTCGGCCGAAGTGGCCGGTCACCTCACCGCTGTCAGCGTGCACGACCCCCTGCAGGCCTCCCCTGGGCCCTACGGGCCGCTCCACTGCCTGCGGATGCAGGCGCACGTGCCGTTCGAGCTGCCCGCGCCCGGCTGGGACCGGCTTCGCACCGAGCACAGGGAGCGGTGCTGGGATGCGCTCGTGGAGCACTTCCGCGACCTCGCCGGCGTGCGGCTGCTGTTCCAGTTCTGCGACACGCCGCTCGACATCGAGCGCCGCTTCGGCACCACCCGGCGCGGCTCGGTCCGCCAGGGCGCGCTGATCCCCTCCCAGACGCTGGTCGCACGCCCGCACCCATCGTGCTCTACCGGGCGCACGCCGGTCCCGGGCCTGTACCTCGCGGGCGGCGCGGTCCACCCCGGCGTGCCCGGCTCCCTGGGAGGCGGCTACAACGTCGCAGCGCTCGTCGCGGAGGACCTCGGTCTCGAGCGCTGGTGGCCGGAGCTCAAGCAGCAAACCTCCCCCGCTGCCTAACCGCGCCCCTCAGGGCTCGAGCAGCTCGATGGCGATCGACGTTGGGTTCCGGTCGTTGATCGGCACGATGTCCTGGGGGCAGGCGGACACGACCACGATGGCGTCCATCCCGGCCCTCAGAGTGATCGAGTCGCCGGCGGCGGTTGGCGCCGGTTCCCAGCCGAGCGAGCCATCCGCGTCCACCGGGATGTTCATGAACAGGTTGATGGACGCCGGGATGCAGATCCGGTCATGGCCGAGCCCGCGCATCGCCAGCTCCAGGTTCTCGCGGCACGACGGGTGCCAGTCGCGAACGCCGAGCCCCTGGTAGCGCTCGGGATCGCACGGAGCGATCAGCATGTCGTGGACCGCCGGGGTGTCGTCGGCCTCGAGCGTCAGGATCGGGCGACGGCGGTTGGTCACGAAGGCCTCGCCCACCTTCGGGAACAGATGGCTCACGGCGGCGCGCGTGTGCATGGCGCTGTGGTGCTCGCCCACGTCGGCTGCATTGAAGGCGAACAGGTCCGCCACCTGCTTGCCCTCCACGTCGACGACGCGGAAGGCCTGGCCTGCGGGAACGGTCACCGCCCTGCCCTCCCGGGCCGGGACATGGATTTCCTCCTTGGTCCTCACGGTCCTCCTGTCCTCGCCACGTGGGGTCACACCCCTCCCCCCAGGGGTGACGGGTCTGACCCCTCCCCCCGGGGTGAGTCTCCGTGCTCGCACCTGCGGCTCGCAACCAGACGATGGGCAGGAGCTCTCGAGGCCGGTCGTACGATCGTCTGAGGCCCCACGCTCGGCGCGGGCGGTCTAGATTGCAGCGGTGGCCATCACCGTCGCCGAGCTGGTCGATGTCCCGTTCCTGAAGATGCGCTTTCACGCGGGCACTGCAGGCGGCGGCCGGCTGGTCGCCTGGGCCCACACCTCGGACCTGCCCAACGCCACCGACTGGCTGGCGCCAGGCGATCTCCTGATGTCGAACGGGCTCAACCTTCCGGAGGAGGCGGAGGCCCAGGTGTCGTTCCTGGCGGAGCTCGAGTCGGCCGGCCTCAGCGGGCTGGCGGTGGGGGACGACATGCACGCGCCCCCGTTCACGCCCGTGTTCCTCCAGCGGGCCGAGGAGCTGGCATTCCCCCTCCTCGCCATCCCACGCGACGTGCCTTTTGTCGCCGTCTCGCGAGCGGTGGCCGCCGCTAACTCCGACGAAGAGCACAAGCGGCTCGTCCAGACCGTGCAGCTCTACGAGGCTCTCCGGGGCGCCGTCTCCACCGGATCGTCCGCCACGGCCCTCCTAAGCGAGCTCGGCCGCCAGGTTGGTTGCCGCCTCCTGCTGCTTGACGCGACCACGGCGCTCCCGGTCCTGGCGGCCGGGGCGGAGCCCCCGGCCGGCCTCGTGGACCGCCTCGTCGCCGAGCTGCGCGGGAGGCACGGCGTGTTCCCAGCGGTGCTGAGAGTCGAGAGCAACGGCGCCAGGGCGTTCGCGCTGCGCGTGCCGACAAGGCGACCGACGGCGCTCGTGGCTCTCCACGATGCAGATCGGGTGCCGGATCTGGCCCTGCTCCAGCACGCCGCAAATATCGCCGCGCTGGAGGTGGAGCGGATCAGCGCGGAGCGCGAGCGGCAGCTGCGCCTGGGCGGCGAGCTGCTCGCGGCGATGCTCGAGCGCCGCATCGAGCCCGTCTCCGCGTCGCAGCAGCTTGGCGAGCACGGCATCGCCCCTGAGGACGCGGTGCTCGTTGCGTTTCGGGCCACGTCGTCGGCGGCGAGTCACCGAAACCTGCACCACGAGCTCGCCCAGCGTGCGTTGCCTCACCTCGTGCTCTGGAGCCCGCAGCTCTGCCTGGTCGCCCTTCCCGATACCGACCAGGCCCACGAAGCGCTCCGCGGCGCCTTGGGCCCGGACATCGCGTTGGGCATCAGCGACCCGCTGCGCAGGGCCGACCGTGCGCCCGACGCCGGCCGCGAGGCACGCTGGGCGCAGACGGCGGCGCACAATCTCGGCGCACCCCTGGTGCGCTACGGGGACGCAACACCGCTGTTCCTGCCGCGCACGCTCGGCGAGGCAGAGCTCGCCGCCGAGCGGGTGCTCGGGCCGATACTCGCCTACGACGGGGAGCACGCCACCGAGCTGATGCGCTCGCTGAGCGTCTTCCTCGAGCAGAACCGGTCGTGGCAGCGCTCGGCCGAGCTGCTCCACGTGCACAAGCAGACGCTGGTCTACCGCATGCACCGGGTGGAAGAGCTCACCGGCCGCGACCTCCGCAAGACGGCCGACATCGTGGAGCTGTGGATGGCGCTGCGCGCTCTCGAGTTCACCGGGCAGGCGGCCGGGAGCGAGCGGACCTAGACGGGCTCCTTGCGCTCAGCCGCCGGCTCCGACCAGTCGACCGATGTCGGGTCCGCCACGAGGCGATCCTCGGCCGCCAGCACCTTGGGCCGCACGATGAGGTAGGCCACCACTCCAAGGACGCCGACGATGCCGGTCATCACGAACACGGCCCAGTCCTGGTACCACGGCACCCCCTCGGCACGCGGCCAGGCGATGTTGAAGTACTCGAACACGACCCAGATGGACGCAACCACGGCCACGGGCATACCCCAGCGCCCGAGGTTCCACTCGCCGGGTACCCAGCGACCCCTCAGGCGCGCGATCAGCATCGCGACGACCGGCAGGGCGAACGACAGGTAGAAGCCGCCGGTGGCCATCGAGATCAACGTCAGGTAGACGTCCTCGGACTGCGTCGAGATGAGCAGGATCGCGGCGATCACGCCGGTCGTCAGGATCGTCACGAACGGCAGCCGCGCCCCCGGCGTGAGCTTCTTGAGCACACCCGAGGCGGGCAGCACGTCCGCGCGGGCGAACGCCCACATCACACGGGAGCAGTTCGTCTGGATGGCGAGCAGGCTGGCCGTGAAGCCGACGATGAACAACACGAACAGCGGCTTGGTGATGTCCTCACCGAGCTGGAAGGTGACGGTGTCCGCCACGGGGTCCACGACCTCGCCGCTGATGACGGCCCCGAAGTCGGGGATGGCGAGGATGAGCGCCAGGGACGCGTACGTGACCACCGCGGCGACGGTGACGAGCGAGAGGATGATCGCCTTGGGAACGTCGACGCGTGGCCTGGGGGTCTCCTCGGCCACCGATCCGGCGGTCTCGAAGCCGACGTAGGTCCAGCCGATGAAGCCGACCGCGGCGAAGAACCCGGCCCAGATGTAGCCGCCGGAGCCCGTCCCGGCGCCGGCGCTCTCGAAGATCGAGGACAGCGGCTGCTCGTTGTGGAAGAACAGCAGCACGGTTCCGATGCCGATCGAGCCCAGCACCTCGGCGGCGATGCTCCCGACCATGAACACCTTGAGCGCGGTGCGTCCGAGGAGGTTCATCACCGTTCCGAAGACCAGGAACCCCATCGCGACCAACAGCTGCTCGCCCTTCGAGAACGGGTCGATGTCGAGTACCACGGGCACGAACCCCGCCGCGCCGTAGGCGACGGCGACCATCGTGATCATCAGCGTCCACATGTAGGCCCAGCCCGCGAACCAGCCGTAGGTCTCGTGGAGGAGCCGGCGCGCCCACTGATAGAGGCTGCCCTCGAACGGCCAGCGAGACGCCAGCTCCGCGAACACGAGCGCCACGAGCAGCTGGCCGGCCAGCACGACGATGAATCCCCACCAGGCCGCCGGACCTGCGGAGGTGAACGCGAACGCGAAGATCCCGTAGAGGGCGACGATCGGCGAGATGAACGCGAACGCCAGCGCGAAGATGGCGAACAGCGAGAACTCACGCTTCAGGCCTTCGGTCTCGCCGCCCGTCGTCGGGGCGTCGCCGTCGCCAGGGGCTACTCCTCCACGGGCCTCAGTCACGGCACTCCCCCTTTTCCCCTCACCTCTCTGTGGCCGCGATCCCTGCGGCCCCACGCAGCCATTCTCCGCTGCGCCCACGAGATCGAGCAAGACGACGATCGTACGAAGGCCGGGGCGTCGTTTGGTCCTTCGTCCGAGTGCCCTTGACCCGTCCCGCCCACGGCTGTATCTACGTCCACGGCTGGGCCGAACGCAGAGCGCGAGGGGAGTTCGCATGGGCATGTTCCATCACCACGGCAAGGGCGACGGCCACTTCGACCGAGGCAGCCTGCGCGGCATGCAGGTCCTGCGCCGGCTGAAGGACATCACCGACCGCCGCACCCGCGAGCAGCTCGAGCGCGGGCTCGACCTCGGGCTGGAGGCGGCTCCCTCGGTGCAGGACCGGACGATCTCGCTGTTCGCGCGCGGCCAGCAGCCCGCCTTCGCGGGCATCAACACGTTCACCAAGGCGCCCTACTGCGAGAACATCCGTGACGTCGGCAAGTACGACGTGGCGGTGGTCGGCGCCCCGTTCGACATGGGCACCACCTATCGCGCGGGCTGCCGCTTCGGGCCGCAGGCGGTGCGTCGGATTTCGGCGCTTTACGACTCCTACAACGCCGACATGGGAGTCGACCTGTACGAGGAGCTCAACCTCTGCGACGCCGGCGACATCTTCGTGATCCCGTCGAACATCGAGAAGTCTTTCGACCAGATCGACATGGCCGTGTCGTTCATCCACGAGCAGGGCGCATTCCCCGTGGTGATCGGCGGCGACCACTCGATCGGGTATCCGGACGTGCGCGCGATCGCCCCGCACATCGAGGGCAAGGTCGGGATCATCCACCTCGACCGCCACATCGACATGCAGGAGCGCGACATGGACGAGCGCATGCACACCACTCCGTGGTTCCATGCGTCGAACATCCCGAACGCGCCCCCGGCGAACCTGGTGCAAATGGGGATCGGCGGCTGGTACGGCTCGCGCCCCGGGATGAAGGTCGCGCGCGAGCGCGGGTCGACCGTGATCACAATCTCCGACGTCGAGGAGCTCGGCATCGAGCGGGCGGTCGAGATCGCCCTCGAGTGCGCCTGGAAGGACGCCGAGGCGGTGTTCCTGTCCTTCGACATCGACTCGATCGACTCCGGCTTCGTGCCGGGCACGGGGTCGCCGGAGCCGGGAGGGCTCTTGCCACGCGAGGCGCTGAAGGCGCTCCGCATGGTCGCGCGGGAGGGGATCTGCGGAATGGAGGTCGTGGAGATCGCCCCGCCCTACGACGTGTCGGACATGACCGCGCAGCTCGGCGCGCGGGCCATCATGGACGTGCTGGGCACTCTCGTCGAGGAGGGCCACCTGGGCAAGCGCCCGACGCGCGAGGAACGCGAGCGCAAGGAGCACGAGGCGCGCGAGAAGGCGCGCCAAGAGGGCGAGTGAGCTGGCTCGGCGGGAAACGGGCCGTCGCCGTCCTTTCGTTCGACGTCGACGCCGAGTCGCCGATACTGGCCCAGGGGCGGCGCTACGCGGCGCACGCGATGGTGATGACGCACCAGGCCTACGGGCCGCTCGTGGGCGTCCCGCGCCTGCTCGAGCTGCTCGCCGACTACGGCCTGCCGGCTACCTTCTTCGTCCCCGGGCTGACGGCGGAGCGCTACCCGCAGACGGTCGAGCGCATCGTCGAGGCCGGCCACGAGGTGGGCCATCACTCCTACAGCCATCGCAGCCCCGTGGACCTGGCCCCGGAGGGCGAGCGGGCGGACTTCGAGCGTGCGCTGGCCGCGCTCGAGCGCGCCGGCGTGAAGCCCGCAGGGCATCGCGCCGCGCTGTGGGAGGCCAGCTGGCAGACCCCGCACCTCGTGGCCGAGTACGGCCTGAGCTACGACTCGAGCCTGATGGACTCGGACCGTCCCTACCGGCTGCGAGTGGGCGACGCCACGATCGCCGAGCTCCCTCCGCACTGGAGCCTGGACGACTGGGAGCAGTACGCGTACCTCCCGCGCCCGGACATCGGCAGCGTGATCGAGTCGCCCGCCAAGGTGCTCGAGCTGTGGCGCGCCGAGCTCGACGCCATGCGCCGCCACGGCTGCCTGTTCATGCTCACCTGCCATCCGTTCCTGTCGGGCCGTCCGTCGCGGGTGGAGGCCCTCCGCGCACTGATCGAGCACGCCCTGGAGGCCGGCGATGTGGACTTCGCCACCGGCGCGACGGTGGCGGAGCGGGCGATGGGCGACGCTTCCCTCCCGGAGCGCGACCTCGCTCCAGTCGAGGCGGACCCAGACACCTATCCGGTCGACTGACGGGTCAGGCCGGGCCGCGCGTGGTGCCGCCGTTCGGCTGCAGGGTCTGCCCGACGAACGCCGCGGCGCCGTCGCCGGCGAGGAACGCCGCAAGCGCCGCGACCTCCTCCGTGCGGCCGATGCGGCCGATCGGGCTGTCGGCGGCGTAGCGGCGCCGGATCTCCTCGGGGGACACGCCGGCGTCCTCGGCGTCGACGTCGAGCTGAGGCGTGTCCATGATCCCGGGGGCGATCGCGTTGACCAGGATCCCCTCCGGACCGAGCTCCCGTCCCAGCGTCTTGGTCAGCGAGATCAGCCCGGCCTTCGAGGCGGAGTAGGCCGACGCGTTCGCCCAGCCCACCACCCCGAACTCGGAGGCGATGATCACGATCCGGCCCCCGCCCAGCCTCCTCATCCCCGGCAGCACCGCCCGAACGAGGAAGAACGTGCCCGACAGGTTCACGTCGACGTTGAGCCACCAGTCCGCCGGGTCGTGCTCGACGAAGGGGGTCATGCTCATGTAGGCGTGGTTGGCCACGAGCACCCCCGGCGCGCCGAGCGTCTGCTCGACCTCGGCGACCATGCGCGCGACCGCCTCGGGATCGGACACGTCGGCCACGGCCGCGATCCCCCCGGTTCGCGCCACCAGCTCGTCCAGCTGCGCCGACGGCCGGCGGTCGTTCGCCGCCACGCGCGCGCCCTCGGCCGCGAGGCGCTCTGCGATTGTGTGCCCGAGGCCCTGGGCGGCGCCGCTGACGAGCGCGACTCGCCCCTCGAGCCGCGGCATCAGATCACGGCTCCGGCGTTCGGCGAGAGCGTCTGCCCGGCGAAATAGGTCCCATCCTCCACGAGGAACAGCACCGTGTCGGCCACCTCCTCGGGCGTCACGAGCCGGCCAAGCGGCAGGGTCGCAAGGTACGCGGGGTCGCGCCACGGGGAGTCGGGGTCGAGCAGAGGTGTGTCGGTCGGCCCCGGCGCCACGCTGTTCGCGCGGATGCCGAGGGGGGCGAGCTCCCAGCCGAGCGACCGGGTCAGGCCGATGATCGCGCCCTTAGCCGCAGCGTAGTGCGCGTCGCCGTCGCCCCCGGCGAGCGCCAGCTCAGAGGAGATCGTGATCACCGTGCCGGAGCCTTCGGCGAGCATTCCCGGCAGCACCGCCCAGCAGGCGTTCGCCACCCCGCCGAGGTGGAGCGCGAGCATGCGCCGCCAGCGCTCGTCGCCGATTTCCTCCACGGGCACCATCTCGTAGGCACCCGCGGCGGTCACCAGGACCGACACCGGGCCGAGCTCGGCGGCCACGCGCTCCGCGGCGGCGCGCATGGCGGCGAGGTCGGTCACGTCGACCTGAAGCGACAGCGCGGTGGGCGACGGGTTCAGGTCGATGCCCGCGACCGCGAAGCCGCGCTCGGCGAGTCGCCCGGCCGTGGCCGCCCCGATGCCGCTGGCGGCGCCCGTGACGAGGGCCACGCCCGGGTTCTCGCCGCTCATGCGCCGCATCGTCCCACACCGCTCGAGCCGCGAGGACGCTCGTCGCGGCCCGCCCCGCCGCCGGTAAGCTGCCCGCCGTGTCGCCGAGCGAGCGCTCGCACGAGGACCGCCCCCTCGGCCAGGTGGACGCCCTCGCGGTGCCCCGCTTCGCGGGTCTGCGTACGTTCGCGCGCCTGCCGCAGCTCTCGGACGTCGGCCGCGCCGAAGTGGCCGTGCTGGGCGCCCCCTTCGACGCCGCCACGACGTTCCGGACGGGAGCACGCTTCGGCCCGGCGGCGATCCGGGAGGCCTCTCTCCTGCTGCGGCCCTACAACGACGCGCAGGCCATCGCGCCCTTCGCTGCCGTCCAGGTGGCGGACGCGGGCGACGCGCCGGCTACGCCGGTGGACATCGAGGCCGGTCATGCCGCCATCGAGCAGGCCGCCGGCGCGATCGCACAGGAGGGCGGCCGCGTGCTCGGCCTGGGCGGCGATCACTCGGTCAGCCTCCCGCTGCTGCGGGCCACCGCAGCGGCCCACGGCCCGCTCTCGCTGCTCCAGCTCGATGCCCATACCGACACCTGGGACTCCTACTTCGGCGCCCGCTACACGCACGGGACAATCTTCCGGCGTGCCGTCGAGGAAGGCCTGATCGACGCCGGGGCGTCCGTGCAGATCGGCCTGCGCGGATCGCTCTACTCCGCCGAGGACCTCGACGAGAACCGCGCGCTCGGTTTCAACACATTGCTCGCACGCGACTTCGAGGCCGGCGGCGTGGCCGGCGCGCTCGAGCTCGCCGGCGCGCAGCTGCGCTCGCCCGTGTACATCACCGTCGACGTCGACGTGCTCGACCCCGCGTTCGCCCCTGGCACCGGGACGCCGGAGGCGGGCGGGCTGAGCAGCCGCGAGCTGCTCGCGCTGTTGTCCGGGCTCGCCGGCGCCGGACTCACGATCGACGGCGCCGACGTGGTGGAGGTGTCGCCGCCGTACGACTCGTCAGGCGTGACCGCGGTGGCGGCCGCCAACGCGGCCTACGAGCTCATCGCACTGCTGGCGGGTGCCTTCCCGTAGGCAGTCCGGGGCCTTCACATGTCCGTAGCCTCGACCCGTCCCGGATGCTGAAGGCTTCGCCAGATGAACGAGGCTCAGCGGTCGCAAGATGCCCGGGTCAGGGCGGCGTGCGATCAAGACGTGGTCACGGCGTGCACCGATGAGCTCCTGGCGCACGACCGCCAGGAGCCCGAGCCCGAACCGCCCGACCGGCCCTGGTGGCCGAACCCAGGTGAGGACCCGCTGGCCGAGTTCGCGGGCGTGACCGTGAGCTACGGCCCGATGCCGGCAGTCCGCGACGTCGACTTCCCGGTCCCCGGCGGCTCGATCGTGGCGCTGATCGGGCCTCCTGGCTCAGGCAAGAGCTCGTTGATCCGCTGCCTGAACCGGATGAACGACCTCGTGCCGGGCGCCCGGGTCGACGGCCGCGTCCTGTACCGCGGCGCGGACCTGTATGCGCCCCAGGTTGACGCGGTCGAGGTGCGCAAGCGCATCGGGATGGTCTTCCAGAAACCGAACCCGTTCCCCAAGTCGATCTACGACAACGTCGCCTTCGGTCCCCGGGTGCTCGGCTTCCATGGCGACATGGACAAGATGGTCGAGGGCGCCCTCCGGCGGGCGGCGCTCTGGGACGAGGTGCGGGACCGCCTCGATAGCAACGCCTTCGGCCTTTCGGGCGGCCAGCAGCAGCGCCTGGTGATCGCCCGCTGCCTGGCGGTCGACCCGGACGTCCTCCTGATGGACGAGCCGGCGTCGGCCCTGGACCCGATCAGCACCGCCAGCATCGAGGATCTGATGCGGGAGCTCACACCCGGGGTCACACGGCTGAGACGAAACCGCCGGCGGCGGTTGGCAGCCCGACTGTTGAGGGCACACTACCCCCGGTGGACAACCCCCAGATCGCCGACCGCCTTGACGCGTTCGCCTCGCTGCTCGAGGTCGTCGACGCGAACCCGCACACCATCCGCGCCTACCGCCGCGCCGCCGAGACGATCCGCGGGGCGGCCCTTCCGGTCGCGGAGCTGGTCAGGTCCGGACGCGCACGCGAGTTGCGCGGCATCGGCCGGGGGATCGAGGCGCGGCTGGTCGAGCTCGTCGAGACCGGCGAGATCGCCGAGCTGACGGAGCTCGAGCGGGAGGTGGCGCCCGACCTCGTCGGCCTCGGCCGCTACCTGGGGCTTGGCGCGAAGCGCTCGGTCGAGCTCGCCCGGACGCTCGGGATCCGCAGCGCCGACGAGCTTCGCGAGGCGGCGGCCGCGGGCAGGCTGCGGAACGTGCCCGGCATCGGCCCGAAGACCGAGGCGCAGCTACTCGAGGCGCTCAGCCGCGAGGGCGACCCACGGCCGCGGCAAGGGCTCCTGCTCAACCGCGCCTGGGAGCTCGTGGGAGGCGTCGCGGCCGCCCTCGACGGCGAGGCGGCGGGCGACGTGCGCCGGTGGCGTGACTCCTGCGAGCAGCTGGCGGTCGTCTGCGCCGCGCCAGATCCGCCCTCCCTGCTGGCGCGCTTCGCCGAGCTGCCGCAGATCGTCGCGCTCGCGGAGCAGGACGAGCGGCGGGCGGTGGGAGTGACGGTCGAGGGCGTGCCGGTCGAGCTCGTTATCACCGAGCCCGAGCGGTTCGGGACCGCCCTGGTCCGCGCAACCGGGTCACCCGCCTATGTCGCGGCGCTCGAGCCGCTGCCGGACGCGCCCGACGAGGAGGCGGTCTACCGCGCGCTGGACCTGCCCTGGTGCCCGCCGGAGCTGCGCGAAGAACCGTTTCGCGGGGAGCCCCCTGCCCTCATCGGACTGGACGACATCCGCGGCGACCTCCACTCCCACACCACGTGGTCGGACGGGAGGGCGAGCGTAGAGGACATGGGCCGCGCCGCCCGTGACCGCGGCTACGACTACCTGGCGATCTGCGACCACACCCCCGCCGTTGGGGCCGTCCGCGGGCTCACCCCCGGCGACGTCCGCCGCCAGGCCAAGGAGATCGCCGCCGCCAACGAGAAGCTCGCGCCGTTCCGCATCCTGCGCGGGATCGAGTGCGACATCCTGCCCGACGGCCGGCTGGACCTTCCCGACGACGTCCTAGCGGAGCTCGAATGGGTGCAGGCGAGCGTGCACGGCGGGCAGCGGATGCCGCAGCGGGAGATGACGAAGCGCGTGGAGGAAGCGCTCCGCAACCCGTACGTGCGCTGCCTCAGCCACCCGAAGGGCAGGTACATCAACCGGCGGCCCGAGAACGCCCTCGACCTGGAGCGCGTGTTCGAGGTCGCGCTCGAGGAAGGGGTCGCCGTCGAGGTCAACGGACTCCCCGACCGCCTCGACCTGAGCGGCGCGCACGTGCGCGACGCGCTGCGCGCCGGCGTGAAGATCGTCTGCTCGACCGACGCCCACTCGGTGCGGGGCCTCGGGAACATGGCGCTCTCGGTTGCAACGGCGCGCCGCGGGTGGGCGACGAGCGCGGACGTGGTCAACAGCCGGCCGCTGGACGCGATCCTCGCCGGCCATCCAGCGGGTAGCTGAGGCCTGGGAGCTGCTCTCCCTCAGGGCCGCCGGCCGGACACGAGCTCCGCGCGTAGCTCTTCCTCGGACACGTCTCGGGTGACCTCGATTCGACCGAGCGGGTTGGCCGCCCCCGGCGTGGCGAGGCCGGTGCGGTCCTGCGTGAAGACAGCCTCGAAGCTTTGGAGCAGCCGGGCCAGCAGGTCGCGCGGGATGCGCGGATCGTTGGTGGCGACCTGGCCGTAGTTCCCGTATGGGGGCGCGAAGGCGAGCGGTCGGTAGCCCTGAACGCGGAAGGCCAGCTGTTCCTCACCCCACGTGATGTCCGAGAACACCCGCTCGCGCCAGCCGCCGAGTATCTCCTCCGACCCCCGATAGGCATAGAACGGCCCCACGTCATCGGGCGCGGGGCCGTACTGGATCCGATGATGGCCGCTCCCGGACTGCAGCTGCACGTCCCACCGGCCGCTGCGCTGCAGGCGGTTGAGCTCCCGCCAGGTCAGGTACTCAGGATCGTTCTCCTGCACGCGTCCGACATCGACGAAGAGAACTGCGTTGAAGCCCCTTTCGCGCAGGATCGCGTCGCTCCCGGTCCAGGAGTCAAGGCGCGCGCCGTCGAACGTCAGCAGCAGCGGCCGTGGCGGCAGCCTCACCTGTTGTCGCTTGATGAAGCGGATGAACTGGTCGAGCTTGATCGTTTCGTAGCCGCCATGGTCCAGGAGGGCCATCTGTCTGGCGAAAGCCTCCGGGTCGATCCGCGAGTGGTAGAGCAGTACCGGGACCACGGAGCGGTCCAAGGGCCCCTTCGCCCACAGCTCCCGATCATCCGCGGTCAGGACTACGCGAGGCGCCGTCGCCGGGGCGCGCGCGGCGGTCTCCTCGGTCCCTCCGTCCGTCGACTCTTCGCATGCGACCGGCAACACCCAGGAGCAGGCAACGGCGAGGACGGCCACACGGCGCACCATGGCGCCCATCCCGCGGAACCTAGCGCCGACTCTGCCGCGCGATGCCATGGACCACGACGTCGACGACGCCCTCGAGAAAGCGGCGGTCGACGGGCTCGCCCGTGAGCAGTAGCCGGAGGTGGATCGGGCCCAGCACCGTTTCGATCACCCGCTGCGGATCTGTCCCGGCCGCCACCTCACCACGCTCGATCGCTCGCTCGACGATGACGCGGTCCAGCGCGAGACGCTCGGCCCAGAACCGGCGGTTGGCCGCCGCCAGCTTGCTGTCGTGGGGAGACTCGGCGGCCACGGCACGCGCCATCGCCGCCACCTCCGGGCTGGCCGCGTTGGCGGCCGCGGTGCTGGCCAGCTCCAGCAGGTCCCTTCGCAGCGAACCGGTGTCGGGAACCGGGATGTGCTCCCCGGCGCGCTCGAGCATCGCCTCCAGCACCAGCTCCTCGCGCGTCCCCCAGCGCCTGTAGAGCGTGGTCTTGTGGACGCCGGCCCGGCGGGCGACTCGCTCCAGGCTGAGCCCGGAGTAGCCGCCCTCGGCGAGCTCGGCCAGCGTCGCGGCGATCGCGGCCGCTCGCACCCGGCTGCTCGGTCCGCGCGTCCGGCGCCGGACTGACGCCGAGGCCTTCGTCGTCTGGGCCGCTTCGGCGGTCTTGGCCTTCGCCACGCCCTCCAGCTTATCGGCAACTGTTTGTTGCGTTTGCTGGTTTCTACGGCTCGAACCAGGCAAGAGACGCAGACCCGCGAAGCGCCACCCGTATCGCCAAGCGCCCGGGGACCCGGCCGCGCCCCCACCGTCCGCACCCTGTCGAAGCCGCTCGCCGGCCTGGCCGCGGTGACGGACCGGGGAGGGGATCGCGCCTCGTCGCCGCCCTGAACCGCTCGACCGGGTAACGAAACACCGCTACTACTGGCTTGCGTGCAACTTGTTGTTGCATTTGCTACCTTGACCGGATGGAGAGCTACCGCCAAGCGCGCCGCCCGCATCGGCCGCCGCTGGGCGGCGAATCGCCAAATCCGGTGCTCAGGCTCCAACCGTCACGCGCGCTGTGAACCTCCCACCCGATCCACACCAGGAGCTGAAGCAGCGGCAGCGCGCGATGTGGGGCTCGGGGCCCTACCAGCGCGTCACCGAGACGATCGCCGATGTCCACGAGTTGGTGATCGAGCGGCTCAATCCGCGGCCGGGCCTGCGGTGGCTCGACCTGGCCTGCGGGACAGGGGCGGTGGCAGAGCGCGCCGCGGCGTGGGGCGCGGAGGTCACCGGGATCGATCTCGCCCCGGCGCTGATCCAGACGGCGAGGGATCGTGCCGCCGAGCTCGGCCTCGAGATCGACTACCAGGTCGGCGACTGCGAGCGCCTCGACGTGCCTGACGCGAGCTTCGACACGGTCTCCTCGACCTGCGGGGTGATGTTCGCCCCCAACCACGCCGCGACCGCACGGGAGCTTGCGCGCGTGATTCGTCCCGGCGGCAAGACCGTCCTGGCCAACTGGACGCCTGCGAGCGGCGTGGCCCGCATGTTCGCGATGATGGCGCGCTTTCAGCCCACCCCGCCTCCGAGCAGCCCGTTCGACTGGGGTGACGAGCGGCGTGTGACCACGCTCCTCGGCGAGTGGTTCGAGCTGAAGTTCGAGGAGCACACCTCGACGCTGCGCGTACGAAGCGGCGAGGCCTATTGGGAGCTGTTCTCGAGCAGGTACGGTCCGACAAAGACGCTCGCCGAGTCGCTCGGCGAGCGCCGCGAGGAACTGCGGCGGGCCTGGGTCGAGTTCTTCGAATCGAACTATCGCGCGGACGGCGAGATCGCCCACACGCGCGAGTACCTGCTCGTGCTCGGCAAGCGCCGTTGAGAACGCGTGAGCCACTCATACCGCCGCCTGGAGACGCAGCGACCTGATGGGACCCATGGTCGCCAAGAGCATCGCCGCGGCGACCGTCGTGTTCCTGATCCTGCTGGCCCAGCGCAACGACGACAGCGAGTTGGCCGCGGCCGCCGCGACCGTCCCCATCGGCACGACTATCGGCCTCATCGCGTTCGCCAGCGGGGACCCCTCCAGAGCGGAGACCTTCACCCGCAGCGCCGTGCTGGCGCTCCCGGTGTGGGGCGCGTTCGCGCTCTCCACCTTCCTGCTGACAAGAGTCGTCGACTGGCGGCTGGCGCCGGACTCCTGGTCTGGCTCGGCGCGGCCCTGCTCTACCTGCACCTGACCCGCTAGCTGCTGTCCGACGCAGCCTTGGCCGCGGCCAGCCCGGCCACGAGCACGGCCGCGACGGTTGCCGCCGCGCCCAGCTTGACCCTGTCCTGGGACAGCTTGCGCTTGACCACGGTCTTGATGCCCTGCCAGGTGAGCCAGCCCAGCATGGTGTAGCCCTTGATCTTCATCAGCTTTCTTTTCCCCGGTTGCGCACGTTGTACGCCATTCGCGACTGCAGCGACCAGAGCTCGATGAACCCGGGGCTCGCCTGCTGCGAGAAGAGCCCGCCGGACTCGCCGAAACCGGCCAGCGCCGGGTCGTAGAGCGCGTTCGGCGAGCGCCGCGCCACGGGGCGGACGCTGCCCTTGTAGAGCCGCATTGTCACCTCACCCGTCACCTGCTCGTTGACGGCGTCCATGAGCGCGTTCAGGTCCGAGAGCAAAGGCTCGTACCAGAGGCCGGCGTAGACGAGGTAGGCCCAGTGGTCGTCCAGATGCGGCTTGAACGTGTTCTGGTGGATCGTGCCGACCAGCTTCTCGAGCTCCTTGTGCGCGGTCAGGATGAGCGCCGCGGCGGGCACCTCGTAGAGGTCGCGCACCTTGAGCCCGACGATGCGATCCTCGATGTGGTCAACGATCCCCGCGCCGTGCCGGGCGCCGATCTCGCCGGCCCGCTCGAGCAGCTCGACCAGGCCGAGCCGCTCGCCGTTCAGGGCCACCGGCACGCCGCGCTCGAACTCGATCCGCACGTCCTCCGGCTCGTCGGGCGCCTCCTCGGGCCGGGTAACGAGCTGGAACACGTCGTCGCGCGGCGGCTCCTCGATGTCCTCGATCGGCCCGCCCTCCGAGGAGCGGCCCCAGAGGTTGTCGTCGATCGAGTAGGGCGGCGTCTCGGTGCCGCCCTTCACCGGGATCCCATGCTCGCGGGCGTAGGCGATCTCCTCCTCCCGGCCCATCTGCCAGCCGCGCACCGGGGCGATGATCTTCATCGACGGGTCGTGCGCGACCACCGTCGACTCGATCCGCACCTGGTCGTTGCCCTTGCCGGTGCAGCCGTGGGCGATCGTGTCGCAGCCGGTGCGGCGCGCGTACTCCACCGCCAGCCTGGCGATGAGCGGCCGGCCGAGCGCCGTGAACAGCGGGTAGCCGCCGCCGTACAGGCCGTTGGCCTTGATCGCGGGCACCACGTAGTCGCGCGCGAACTCCTCGCGGGCGTCGACCACGTGGCAGTCGAGCGCGCCGAGATGGAGCGCCTTGCCCTTCACCACGTCGTAGTCCTCGCCCGGCTGGCCGAGGTTGACGGTGAGCGCCACCACCTCCGCCTCGTACTCGTCCTGGATCCACTTGAGCATCACGCTCGTGTCCAGCCCGCCCGAATAGAGCAACAGCACGCGGCCGACTTCGGATGGATCGGCCTCGTACGACGCGGTCTTGATCAGCGTGTGGCGCTCGTCTGGCAAGAGGCGCTGGAAGCTAACAGGAGCCGAGCGCCGGCCCTACGCCCTCTTCGCGTCGAGGTACTGCAGCAGCTCGTGCGCAGCGAGCTCGATCTGCTTGTGGCGCCATTCCGCCGCGCGGTAGTGGCATGCGATCAGCCCCATCCGGTGGAGGCGACGGAAGTCGCCGTACACGAACGCGTAGCGCGCCTTCGTGTGGTCCGCCGCCCCGTCGGTCAACCCGAGGTGCCACTCGGCGTACTCCTCCCACGAGTGCGACTCCAGGAAGCGGTTCTCGTCTTCGGCCCGGGGCTGGACCCTCCCCCACTCGCTCTGGAGGACGTACTGCCGCGCCTCGATGAGCTGCCGCGCCTTCGCCACTCCGCGCTCGTTGACCGTGTAGCGAGCCATCCCTGCATGGTGACTACTCTGGCCGCGTGAGCGCTCCCGCCCACGCGCTGGCCTGGCATCGCGGCGTGCATGCCGCGGTGTGTGACGTGCAGGAACCGTGGGCCTTCGGCACGGTGGTGCGGGCCACGCGGTAGCGCCGAACGAATTGTGGACCAGCTGTCCGTCATCGACGCGCCGCTCGACTCGTCGGGAGCCGGGCGCGGCGAGGAGCTCGCTCCCGCCGCTCTCCGCGCGGCCGGGCTCGTCGAGCGCCTGGGGGCACACGACGCGGGCGAGGTGGACGCTTACATCCGCGACTCGCGGCGCGACCCCGACACGGGAGTGGTGGGCGCCGCCGATGTGCGCCGGGCCTCGGCGGCGATCGCCTCCGCCGTTCACGCGGTCCTCGCTGCCGGTAGGCGCCCGCTGGTGGTGGGCGGCGACTGCACGCTCCTGCTCGGCGTGTTCCAGGCGCTGCCACCGGACACCGGTCTGTGGTTCGTGGACGGGCACGCCGACTACTACGACGGCGAGACCTCGCCGACGGGCGAGGCGGCCGACATGGAGCTGTCGATACTCACCGGCCATGGCCCGGACGGCCTGCTCGAGGCGGAGGAGCGGCGCCCGCTGCTCGATCCGGCCGCGGTGGTCGTGCTCGGCCATCGCCCCGCCGAGCTCGGCCCGGACGTCGCCTTCGAGATCGGTCGCGTGGACTCCGCGATCCACGCGCTCACCGCCCGGGAGGTGCGCGAGCGGGGCGCCGCGCACGCTGGGGCTGACGCCGCGGCGCGGCTCGCGGGGCGCCGGGCGTGGCTGCACCTCGATCTCGACGTGCTGGACGAGGGCGCGCTGCCCGCCGTGACCTACCCGCAGCCGCTCGGGCTCGCCTGGGACGAGCTCGTCGCGCTCGTCCGCCCGCTCGCCGCTGCGCCCAACCTCGTGGGAGCCTCGGTCGCGGACTTCAATCCGGTCCGCGACCCCGACGGCGCGGAGGCGAAGCGTGTCGTGGGGGCGCTGCACAGTACGTTTCGCCAATGAGGGAACTGACGCTGGTCGAGCCCCGCCGCCTCGAGTGGGCGGACGTCGACGAGCCGCAGCGGCAGGACGATCGGGACGCGCTCGTCCGCCCGCTCGCCGTGGCCACCTGCGACCTCGACGCGATGATCATCACCGGCCGGACGCCCTGGCAGCCGCCGATCGCCGTGGGCCACGAGTGCGTGGCCGAGGTGCTCGAGCCCGCGGACGGCGGCCCCGGGCGCGGCGCGCTCGTCAGCGTGCCGTTCCAGATCTCATGCGGAGGGTGCGCGCGCTGCCGCCGCGGTCTGACGGGCAACTGCGAGAGCGTGCCGTTCCTCTCGATGTACGGGTTCGGCTCCGCCGGCGGCGACTGGGGCGGCTTCCTGTCCGACGTCGTCCGCGTGCCCTTCTCCGACCACATGCTCGCGCCGCTCCCCGACGGCGTGTCGGCGGAGGCCGCTGCGAGCGTGTCCGACAACATCGCGGACGGCTGGCGGCTGGTCGCGCCCGGTCTCGAGGAGTGGCCGGGCGGGGAGGTGCTCGTGGCGGGCGGCTCGCCAAGCGTGGGGCTCTACGGCGTGCAGGTGGCCGTCGCGCTCGGCGCCGCGCACGTCGTCTACTGCGACGTGCAGGACGACCGCCTGCGAAAGGCCGAGGAAATCGGGGCCGAGGCGGTGGAGGGCTACCCGGAGCGGCTCGGCCCGTTCCCGATCACAGCGATGGTTGCCGCCGACCCCGCCGCGCTCTCGCTGGCGGCGCGCTCGACGGCCCCCGACGGCATCTGCACCTGCGCCGGGATCGTGTTCCAGCCGGAGACGCCCATCCCGCTGCTCGAGATGTACACCAAGATCACGACCTTCCGCATCGGCCGGGTGCACGCGCGGCCGACCATGCCGCGGGTGCTCGAGCTGATGGCCGACCGCAGGCTGCGACCCGAGGCCGTGACCGACCGCGTGCTCGGCTGGGACGAAGCGCCGGACGCACTCGCAGACAACCTAGGCAAGCTCGTCTTCAGCCGTCCTCGCTAGCGGGGCTTCGTCCCTCCCCAGCCGCACGGCCTCGAGCGCCTGCTCCCAGGTCGTCACGTACTCGAAGCGCACTATCACCCCGTCTTCGAAGAAGGTGATCTGGTGGTAAAGCTCGTTGTCGAGCTCCAGGCCGCTGCCCTTGCCCCGCGCGCGGTGGCGAAGCCGGACCGCCACGCGGTCCCCACCGTCCACCGTCTCCTGCGGGAGGAGCTGCAGCTCGTCGAACGTCTCGTCAATCCCCTCCCAGAAGCGAATGATCTGCGCCGGGCCCCGGCAGGAGTCGAACTCCTGGTGCGGCGGCAGCACCCAGTCGACCTGGGGATGGAAGTCCTTCACGGCAGCGTCGAAGTCACGCCGGTTGTAGGCCGCGATGAACTCCTCCGTCTTGCGGACGTTCTCCTCGGACATACACCGCCAAGGTAAGCAGACCAGCGCCGGCGGCAGCGTGTGCGCAATCGCACACGCCCCCCGGGCGTTCCGTCGCACACTGAGCCGCTCGAATGGAAACGAACACGGAGAAGAGGACATGGGCGAACGGCGGGTAATCGTGGTCGGCGCCGGACCGGCCGGGCTGGCGTCCGCGGCGGAGCTCGGGCGAAGGGGCATTCCGGTGACGGTGCTCGAGCGGGCGAATGCGGTCGCCTCGTCCTGGCGCGGCCGCTACGAGCGGCTGCGGCTGAACTCGAGCCGGCCCTTCTCGAAGCTCCCCGGCGAGCGCTACGTCCGCGGGACGCCGATCTTCCCGTCGCGCGACGAGGTGGTGGCCTACCTGGAGGGCTACGCCAAGCGCAACCGGATCGAGGTGCGGCTCGGCACGCGGCTCGAGCGCATCGACCGGGGCGGCGATGGGTGGCTCCTGCAGACCTCAGCGGGCGACATGGCGGCCGACCACGTGATCGTGGCGGCCGGTTACGAGCACACCCCGATCATTCCCGACTGGCCCGGGCGCGACCGCTTCGAGAAAACCTTCATGCACGCGGGCGACTACCGCAACCCCGAGCCGTTCAATGCAGCCGACGTGCTGGTCGTGGGGCCGGGCTGCTCGGGCATGGAGATCGCGTACGAGCTCGCCGAGAACGGGGCCGGGCGCGTCCGCCTCGCGGTGCGCACGCCGCCGAACATCCTCTTGCGCGATCCCGCCGGCCCGCTGTTCGCCAACGCCTTGCGGAGGCTGCCGCCGCGGTGGGGGGATGCACTCGTGAACCGCATGCGCGAGAAGAAGCTCGGTGACCTGACCGAGTTCGGCCTGCCGGTGCCCGAGGAGGGCGTCTTCAGCCGGCTGAAGCGCCTGAGTGTCGCTCCCGCGATCGTGGACATGGAAATGATCCAGGCGATCAGGGACCGGCGCATCGAGATCGTCGCGGCAGTCGAGTCGCTCGACGAGGCGGGCGTGACGCTAGCGGACCGCACCCGCATCCAGCCGGACGCGGTGATCGCCGCGACGGGCTACCGCCCAGGCCTCGAGCCGCTGGTGGGCCACCTCGGCCTGCTGAACGAAAGTGGCGCACCGCACGTGCCCCAGGGGCAGGAGGCCGCGCCGGGCCTGCGCTTCGTCGGCTACAGGCCGCTGCCCGCACACCTCGGCCACATGGGCCGCGAGGCCGAGCGGGCGGCGAAGGAGATCGCGCGGGCGATGAGGAGCCCGGCCTCCGCCAAGACGATGCCGATCAGCGGGCGAGCTCAGGCGGCGCGCACTTAGTACACGCTCCCGCACTTAGGCCGACGCCGCGGCGCCGATCCGGCGCACGGCCTCGTCGATCTCGCCCTCGCTCACTGTGAGCGGGGGCAGCAGGCGCACAGTGTCCGGGCCCGTCGCGTTCACGACCAGCCGCTGCTCGACCAACAGCCGGCGCGCCAGCGCCGGCCCGTCGTCGCATGCAAAGGCGAGCATCAGCCCTCGGCCTCGCACCTCGAGGCCGAGGTCCTGCAGGCCGCGCGCGAGGCGCGCGCCCTTCGCGGCGACCGCCTCCAGGAAGGCGTCGTCGTCGATGGTGTCGAGCACGACGTTCGCCGCTGCCGCGACCACAGGGCCGCCGGCGAAGGTGGAGCCGTGGTCGCCCGGCTGGAGCACGTCGGCGAGCTCGGGGCTCGTCACGCAGGCGCCGATCGGCAGGCCGCCGCCGAGCCCCTTGGCGACCGTCATCACGTCAGGCTCGACGCCTGACTCCTCCCAGGCCCACAGCCAGCCGGTGCGGCCCATCCCGCACTGGATCTCGTCGAAGATCAGCAGGGCCCCGGTCTCCTCGCACGCGTCCCTGGCCGCGGCGAGCATCTGGGGATGGATCGGGTGGATGCCGCCCTCGCCCTGGATCGGCTCGATGATGATCGCGGTGGTGCGGTCGCTCACGGCGTCGACGAGGGGCAGCGGCGGCCCGTCCCGGGGGACGGCCGTGAACCCCGGCACGAGCGGGGCGAACGGCGCCTGCTTCGTCTCCTGCGGCGTGGCCGACAGCGCTCCCATCGTGCGGCCGTGGAAGCCGCCCTCGAGCACCACGAAGTCGCCGCCCGGGCGGTGCCGGCGGGCCAGCTTTATCGCGCACTCGATCGCCTCGGCGCCGGAGTTGCAGAGGAAGACCTTGCCGCACAGCGAGAGGTCGGAGAGCCGCTTCGCGAGGCGCATCGCCGGCTCCGTGTAGAAGAGGTTGCCCACGTGCATGAGGCGGCCGGCCTGGTCGCGCACAGCCTCCACCACCGCCGCGTGGCAGTGGCCAAGCTGGGTCACGGAGATGCCGGACAGGAAGTCGAGGTACTCGTTGCCCTCGTCGTCCCAGAGCCGCGTGCCCTCGCCCCGCACGAACTCGACCGGGTTGCGGGCATAGGTGCCCATCACCGCCTCGCGCTCGAGCTGCTGGAGCTCTGCGAGCGTCACGCTAAGGCCACAGCTTCGTGCCGCTGCCCTCGTCGGTGAACAGCTCGAGCAGCAGGGAGTGCGGCTCGCGGCCGTCGACGATGTGCGCGTTGTCCACGCCCGCCGCCAGCGCGTGCAGGCACGCCTCGAGCTTCGGGCGCATGCCGCCGCTCACCTCCCCCAGGCGCTCGCGCACCTCGGCCGCGGTGGCCTCCGATATGCCGCTGGCCGGCTCGTCGGGGTCGGACCGCCAGCCCTCCACGTCGGTCAGGAAGATCACCTTGAACGCGCCGAGCGCCTCGGCCACCGCGGCGGCCGCCGCGTCGGCGTTGACGTTGTACGAGTTGCCCTCCGTGTCCGCTCCCACCGAGGCGATCACGGGGATGTAGTCCTCCGCGATGTGCAGCAGCACGTCCGCGTCCACGTGCTCGATCTGGCCCACGAAGCCGATGTCGGTCTCCCCCGCGGCGAGCTGCTTGCGGACCGTGAACAGCAGGCCGTCGTCGCCGCAGAGGCCTACCGCGGGCTGGCCGTGGCGGCCAAGCCGCAGCACGATGTCCTTGTTCTGCTTTCCGACGAGTACCATCTTCGCCACCTCGACCGTGGCCTCGTCGGACACCCGCAGTCCATCCACGAAGCGGACCTCCATACCGAGCCGCTCCATGTAGCGCGTGATGTCCGGCCCGCCGCCGTGCACAACGACGGGATTCATGCCCACGTACTTGAGCAGCACCACGTCGCGGGCGAACTCCTCCTTCAGCTCGGGGTCCGTCATCGCCGCGCCGCCGTACTTGATCACCACCGTCTTGCCGTGGAACTCCCTGATGTACGGCAGCGCCTCGAGGAGGGTGGCGACGTCCCTCATGACGTGTAATCCGCGTTGAAGCTCACGTACTCGGGGCTCAGGTCGCTGAAGAAGACCTCGGTCTCGCCGCCCTCGCCCGGCATGGTGAGCACGTACTCCACCTCCGGCCCGCTCACGAGCCCGGCCGGCGCCGCCTCCACCGCGTCTCCGGCGGAGACCACCTGGCGGCCCTCGATCTCGAGGTCGGCCACGAACGGCTCGCCAGGCGGCCAGGCCTGGCCGGCCGCTTGCAGGAGGCGCCCGAAGTTTGGGTCGCCGCCGTGGAGGGCGGACTTAACGAGCGGCGAGTTGGCGATCGAGCGCGCAACCGGCTCCACGGCGTCGGGCCGCCCGTTCACCACGATCCGCCCGACCCGCCGGGCCCCCTCGCCGTCGGCCACGATCTCGAGCGCGAGCTGGCGGAGCAGCGCGTCCAAGGCCTCGCCGAGCCGCAGCTCGTCGGCGCCCTCCGGCTCCACCCCCACCCCCGAGGCCCCGTTCGCCAGCGCGAACACCGTGTCGCTGGTCGAGAGCTGGCCGTCCACGGAGATGCGGTCGAACGAGCGCTTCACGCAGACACCGGTGAGCAGTTCGAGCGTGCCCGGGTGCATCGCGGCGTCCGTCTGGACGAAGCAGAACATGGTGGCGAAGCGCGGCTGGATCATTCCGGCGCCCTTGGCCTGGGCGGCCAACCGCACGCGGCCGCCCTCGAGCTCCACTTCCAGGCAGGCGCGCTTGGGGCCGCTGTCGCTCGTCAGGATGGACTCGGAGAACGCGCCCGCGTCGCCGTCCAGCGCCGCGCACGCCGCGCGCACACCGGCGAGCACACGCTCGCGCGGCAGCTCGTGGCCGATCACGCCCGTCGAGGCCACGCCCACCTCGCCGGGGTCCAGGCCCAGCTCCGCCGCCGCCGCCGACTGCATGGCCTCGGCCGTCTCGAGGCCGCGCCGTCCGTCGCCCACGTTCGAGCACCCGGAGTTGGCCGCCACGGCGCGCAGGCGGCCGAGGTCGGCGGCGCGGGACACGATCACCGGGGCGCCCACGCGGGCGTTGGTGGTGAAGCGTGCGGCCGAGACGGTCTCCGGCTCGTCGGACACGAGCACGCCCACGTCGAGGCCCTCGGGCTTGATGCCGGCGGCCACGCCGGCGGCGCGGAAGGCGGCGGGCAGGGCCTGTGGCTCGAGCTCGCGCGCATGCGCGGGTGCTTCCACCCAGCGCGAGCGGAAGAAGGTCGCGGTCGGCGCCGCGCTCATTCGAGCCCCTCCGTCTCGGGCAGCCCCAGCATCAGGTTGAGGTCCTGCACGGCCTGCCCGGCGGCCCCCTTCCAGAGGTTGTCGATCGCGCAGAACGAGAGCACACGGTCGCCGGCGACCGTAACGTAGACGGTCGCCCGGTTCGTGAACCGCACGTCGCGGGTGTGGGGCGGCGCGTCGATCAGCTCCACGAACGGCTCGTCCGCGTAGGCCGAGGCGTACAGATCGCGAACGGCGTCGCGGCCGAGCGGCTCGGCGGGCTTCGCGTAGCACGACGCCATCAGGCCCTGGTCGATGGGGAGCAGGTGCGGCACGAAGGAGAAGTGCACGCCGGGAAGCTCCTGCTCGAGCTCGGCCACGTGCCTGTGGCCTTCGGTCTTGTACGGGTTGACGTTGTCGGTGGCGGAAACGAAGTGCGTCTCCTCGGTGGCCTCGCGCCCGGCGCCCGACACCCCGGTCTTGATGTCCACCACGGCCTCCTCGAGCCTGCCCTTCAGCGGCAGCAGCGCAAGGATGGCGGCGGTGGAGTTGCAGCCCGGCCCCGCGACGAGCTCCGCCTCGCGGATCTCCTCGCGGTGCGCCTCGGGCAGACCGTAGACGGACTCCGCGAGCAGCTCCGGGGCCTCGTGGGGCTGGTACCAATGCTCGTAGGCCTCCCGGCCGAGCCGGAAGTCGGCCGACAGGTCCACCACCTTGAGGCCGCGCTCGCGCAGCGCCCTCACCGCCGGGGCGGCGGCCTTGTGCGGATAGGCCACGAGGGCGGAGTCGGCCCGTTCGGCGATCGAGTCCGGGTCGAAGGTCTCCAGCACGAGCGGCACCCGGTACGCGGGGTAGACCTCGTCATGACGGCGGCCGGCGTCCGAGCGCGCGGTGACGGCGGTGAGCTCGATCGACGGGTGCCGGCGCAGGATCGAGGCGGCCACCGCCCCGCCGAAGCCGGCGGCGCCGATGACAGCAGCTCTATGCACGCAGCCGCCCCCCGATCTCGTCCAGCTCGCGCTCGATCGCCTCGCGGCGGCGCGCCACCTCCTCGTCGGTCAGCGTGCGGTCCGGGGCCCTGAACTCGAGCCGCAGCGCCAGCGACTTGTTGCCCTCGCCCGCCTGCTCGCCGCGGTACAGGTCGAACACCTGAACGCCCGCGAGCAGCTCGCCGCCGCCCGCGCGCACCGCCCCCTCCACATCGGCGGCGGGCACCGCCTCCGGCACCACGACGGCGATGTCCTGAAGCACCGCGGGGAAGCTCGTCACGTCGCGGTAAACGTCCTCCCTGCCGGCCGTGAGCTCCAGCATCGCCTCCACGTCCAGCTCGAACCCGGCCACCGGCCCGGGCACGTCCCACTCGCGCGCCACCAGCGGGTGCAGCTCGCCGATCCACCCGAGCTTGCGCTCGCTGGCACCGGCGACGATGGAGGCCGCCCGGCCCGGGTGCAGGAAGGGCCTGCCCCCCTCCTCGGCGAACCAGTCGAGGCCGGCGACCTCGAGCACGGCCTCGAGCAGCGCGCGCGCCGCGAAGAAGTCCGCCGGCCGGCGCTCGCTGCGCCAGCCGCCCGGGGCCGCCTCGGTGAGCAGGACCGCGAGGTGGTGCCGCTCGAGCGCCGGCAGACGGCCGTCGGGCGCCTCCGCGGGCGCCGCGTCGAGCGGCTCCGTGGGCCGGTAGACGTGCGCGGACTCGAAGAGTCTCGCCCCCGGGCGGCCGTGGGCGGCGTTGTGGCGGGCGGCGTCGAGCAGCCCGGGCAGCAGCAGTGGCCGCATGACGCTGTGGTCCTCACTCAGGGGATTGTCGAGGCGCAGCAGCGGCACGCCGCCCAGGCGCAGCCGCTCGATGGCGGCCGGCGACGTGAAGCTGTACGAGACGCACTCGTTGAGTCCGCGGTCGCGCAGCAGGTCCTCGAGCCGCCGGCGCAGGCGCTGGCTGCGGGTCAGCCGGCCGACCGCGTCCCGGCTGGAGGGCAGCGTGGTGGGCAGCTTGTCGAGGCCGTGGATGCGCGCCACCTCCTCGATCAGGTCGGCCTCGCGCTGCACGTCGCTGTCCCGCCAGGGCGGCACGCGCCAGCGCTCCGCCGCGGCCGCGGCGCCCTCCGGGGCGGCTCCCTCCACCGCTCCGGCCGGCGCGAACCCGAGCCGGTTCAGGATCCCGCGCGCCGTGTCGGTCTCGATCCGCTCGCCGAGCAGCTTCTCCATTCGCGCGTAGCGCAGAGGCACCACCCGCGGCTCCGCCTGCACCGGGTACGCGTCCACCGTCCCGGGCGCCATCCGGGCGCCGCAAAGCTCGACCATCAGCCGCGCGGCCAGCCGCTGTCCGGCCATCGCGAGCTCGGGATGAAGCTGCTTCTCGAACCGCGCTGACGCCTCGGTGCGCAGCCCGAGCGCCTTCGAGGTGCGCATGATGTTCGGCCCCACCCAGGTGGCCGCCTCCATCAGCACCCGCGTCGTGCCCTCCGACACCTCGGAGATCTGGCCGCCCATGATGCCGGCGATCCCGCTGGGCCCTTCGCCGTCGCAGACAAGCGCCGCCTCCGACTTGAAGGTGCGCTCCACGTCGTCGAGCGTGACCATCGTCTCGCCCTCGCGGGCCCGCCGCACGTCGATTCGCCCGCCGCGCACCTGGTCGAGGTCGAACGCGTGGAGCGGCTGCGAGCAGGTCAGCATCACGTAGTTGGTGATGTCGACCACGTTCATGATCGGGCGCTGGCCGGCCGCCATCAGCCGCTGCTTGAGCCATAGCGGCGACGGGCCGATCTTGACGTCCTCGAAGACCCGCGCGGTGAACCGGAGGCAGATCTCGGGGTCGATCTCGATCGAGATGTGGTCGTCGGCGCTGTCGGTGCCCGAGGGCGTCGCGTCCGCCGCCGTCGGGTCCTCGGCGAGCGGCGCGGCCGTGGCGGCGTGCAGGTCGCGCGCCACCCCGTACACCCCCATCGCGTCAGGCCGGTTCGGCGTGATCTCGATCTCGATCACATCGTCGGCGATCGGCAGGTGCTCGGCGAGCGGGCCGCCGACAGGAAGGCCATCCGGCAGGACCATGATGCCCACGTGGTCCTCCCCGATCCCCACCTCGTCCTCGGCCAGGATCATCCCGCTCGACTTCACCCCGCGAAGCTTCGCCTCCCCGAGGGTGGTGCCGTCGGGCATCACCGCACCGGGCAGCGCCACAGCGACCGTCTGGCCGGCGGCCACGTTGGGCGCGCCGCACACGATCGTCTGGGGCTCGCCGCGGCCCACGTCGACCTGGCACACGGTGAGCCGGTCGGCATCGGGGTGCCGCTCGGATTCGAGCACGCGCCCCACCAGGAATGCGGACACGTCGCCCACGCCGGTGCGGTGCAGACGCTCCATCTTGAGCCCCGCCATCGTCAGGACGTCGGCCACCTCCTGGACCGGGAGCCCGGGGTCGCAGTACGAGCGCAGCCAGCCGACCGGCACCCTCATGGCCCGGCTCCGAACTGCTCGAGGAAGCGCAGGTCGTTCTCGTACAGCATCCGCAGGTCCGGCACCTGGTGCACGAGCATCGCGATGCGCTCGATCCCCATCCCCCAGGCGAAGCCCTGCACGCGCTCGTTGTCGTAGCCCTTGCCGGCCACGTAGTCGAGCACGTTGGGGTCGACCATCCCCGAGCCGAGGATCTCGATCCACCCCTCCCCCTTGCATGTGCCGCAGCGCTCCGTGCCCTCGAAGCCCGTGCCTCCGCACCGGAAGCAGGACACGTCCACCTCCACGCTCGGCTCCGTGAAGGGGAAGTAGCCGGGGCGCAGGCGCACCTCTGTGTCCTCGCCAAACATCTGGCGCGCGAACTGGAGCAGGCAGCCCTGGAGGTCGGCGAGGGTGATGTCCTCGTCGATGGCAAGCCCCTCGAGCTGGTGGAACATCGGCACGTGGGTGGCGTCGGGCGTGTCCGGGCGGTACACGCGGCCGGGCACCACGATGTAAATGGGCGGCTCCTGCAGCTCCATGGCGCGCACCTGCATCGGCGAGGTGTGGGTGCGGAGCAGCACGCGCTCTGCGAAGTAGAAGGTGTCGTGCGGCGCCCGCGCGGGATGCTCGGGCGGGTGGTTGAGCGCGGTGAAGTTGTAGTACTCGTAGTCGATCTCGGGGCCCTCCACGACCGAGAAGCCGAGCCCGGTGAAGATGTCCTCCATGCGGCGCCTGATCTGGGAGACGAGGTGCAGGTGGCCGGGAGGCTGCGGAGGGTCGCCCGGCAAGGTCACGTCGATGCGGTCCTCGGCCAAGCGGCGGTCGAGCTCGTCGGCCTCGAGCTCCCCCGTGCGCCGCTCGAGAAGCGCCTCGAGCGCGCGGCGCACCTCGTTGGCCTGCTTTCCGACGGCGCCGCGCTGATCGGGCGGGAGCTCGCCGATGGAGCGCAGCGCGGCGGTCAGCTCGGACTTCCGGCCGAGGTAGCGCACCCGCAGCTCCTCGAGCTCGGCGGCGGAGCCGGCCGCGCCGATGGCGGACTCGGCCTCGGTGCGGAGCTGCGCGAGCTCAGCCATGGCCGCGCATCCTACGTTCCACCTCGTACAGGGCGACGGTGGCGGCCATCGCGACGTTCAGCGACTCCGGGCCGCCTGGCCGAAGCGGGATCCGGATGACAGCGTCGGCGGCCTCGAGCACCTCGGCGGGCAGGCCCTCGCGCTCGGCGCCGAGGCACAGTACGGTCGGCTCCTCGCCGAGCCGAACCTCCCCGAGTGGGTCCCCGCTCCCCGAGTCGAGCGCGACGCGCCGCCCGGGCAGCGAGTCGAGCGGCGCCCGCGCCGGCGGGCGGGCGAAGATCGAGCCCATGCTGGCCCGCACGGCCTTGGGCGAGAAGGGGTCCGCGCAACCGGGGCCGAGCACCACCGTGGCGTCTGCGAGCGCATGCGCCGAGCGGACGATGGCGCCCACGTTCCCCGGGTCTTCCACGCCGTGCAGGTACACGAGTAGGTCCCCCGCCGCCGTGCTCGAGGGCGCGGTCTGGCCCGCGCCGGAGCGATGGACTTCCGTCCAGCGCATCGGATAGACGCCGATCACCCTGCTGCCCGAGCCCAGGCTGCTCACGGCGTCGAGCAGCTCCGGCTCCACGTCCTCGCCCGCGCGCAGCACCAACTCCGGCTCCCATGCCGCCCGCCGGGCCGCCTCCACCAGGTCCTCGCCCTCCGCCGTGAACAGGCCGAGCTTCTCGCGCCAGCGCTTCTGCCGGAGCTTGCGAATCGTCTTCAGCCTGTCGTTGTCGGGGGATCGGATCATGAAACGAAAACGGGCGCCTCAACGGGCGCCCGGGAGAGATTCGGTTCCGTGGGTCGCGTCTTACGCAGCCACGGCCTCCCGGGCCTTGTCGGCAAAGCGTCGGAACGTCTCCGGGTCGCGCACGGCGATGTCGGCCAGCACCTTGCGGTCGACCTCGATGCCCGCCTGCTTCAGGCCGTGCATGAACTGGCTGTAGGACATGCCCTCGCGGCGCGCGGCCGCGTTGATTCGGATGATCCACAGCCGCCGGAAGTCGCGCTTGCGGTTGCGGCGGTCGCGGTAGGCGTAGGAATCGGCCTTGAGCAGAGCCTCCTTGGCGCGCTTGTAGCTCTTCGACGCCTGGCCGCGGTAGCCCTTGGTCCGCTCGAGCGCGGCGCGGCGCTTCTTGCGCGCGTGAACCGATCGCTTGACCCGGCTCACTTGTGCAACAGCTCCGTGACGCGCTTGCGGTCGGGCTTCGCGACCACGACCGGGCGGCCCAGGCGCCGCTTGCGCTTTGAGCTCTTCTTGCCGGTGAAGTGGCTGGTGAAGGAGTGCCGCGCGCGCAGCTTGCCGGTGCCCGTCTTGCGGAAGCGCTTCTTGGAGCCCGAATGAGTCTTCATCTTCGGCATGCCGACCGCTTATTGAAGCAGACGGCTATCCGGCGGCCGCGGGCTCGGCCTGCTGCGGACGCTTCTTGTGCGGCGCCAGCAGCATGGTCATGTTCCGCCCGTCCTGCTGCGGGTGCTGCTCGATCTGGCCGAGCTCCGCCACGTCCTCGGCCAGCCGCATCAGGAGCGCCTCGCCGCGCTCGGGATGGGTCTGCTCGCGGCCGCGGAACATGATCGTGACCTTCACGCGGTCTTCGCCCTTCAGGAAACGGACCACGTGGTTCTTCTTGGTGTTGTAGTCGTTGCTCGCGATCTTCGGCCGCAGCTTGATCTCGCGGACGTTCACCTGCTTCTGGTGGCGCCGCGCGGCCTTGGCCTTCTGCTCCTGCTCGTACTTGTACTTCGAGTAGTCGAGCACGCGGGTGACCGGCGGGCGGGCGTCGGGAGCCACCTCGACCAGGTCGAGGTCGCGCTCCTGCGCATAGCGAAGGGCCTGCGGGGTGTCCACCACGCCGATCTGGTTGCCGTCCTCGCCAATCAGGCGTACCTGGGGCACGCGGATCCGCTCGTTGATCCGTGTCTCGTCGCGATCCGGAGGGCGCCGATCGAACTTGCGAGGGATCGGCACTAGGTGAAGAGGCGGCGCCCTGCTGTCAAAGCGCGCGGATGTGGAGGCACGTCATCAGAGGCCGATACTAGCGTCTCTCGGCGATCTCGTCCTGGGCACGACGGGCGAAGTCGTCGACCGGCTCAGCCCCCTGATCGCCCTCGCGGTGCCGGCGCACCGCCACCGCACCGGCCTCCTGCTCCTGGTCCCCCACCACCAGCATGTAGGGCACCTTCGTCACCTCGGCCTCGCGGATCTTCTTGCCGACCGACTCGGAGCGGTCGTCCACCTCCACCCGCAGGCCGGCCTCGCGCAGCCGGGCAGCGGTCTGCCGCGCGTAGTCGAGGTGGCGGTCGGCGATCGGAAGGACGGCCGCCTGCACCGGCGCCAGCCAGAGCGGGAACTCGCCCGCGTAGTGCTCGATCAGGATGCCGATGAAGCGCTCGAACGAGCCCATCAGGGCGCGGTGGATCATGACCGGGCGGTGCTCCGCGTTGTCCGCGCCCGTGTAGGTGAGCTCGAACTGCTCGGGCATGTAGTAGTCGAGCTGCACCGTGCCGAGCTGCCACGAGCGGCCGATCGCGTCCGTGATGTGGGCGTCGATCTTGGGGCCGTAGAAGGCCCCGTCGCCCTCGTTGAGGTCGTACTCCAGGCCGTTCCTCTCGAGCGTGCGCGCCAGCGCCGCCTCGGCCTTGTCCCACATCTCGTCGGTGCCCACTCGCTTGTCGGGCCGGGTGCTCAACTCCAGGCGAGGCTGCAGGCCGAACTGCTCGTAGATGTAGAAGCCGAAGTCGAGGCAGCGCATCGCCTCCTCCTCGATCTGCTCCTCGGTGCAGAACACGTGGGCGTCGTCCTGGGTGATGTGCCGGACCCGCAGGAGGCCGTGCAGCGTGCCGCTCGGCTCGTGGCGGTGGACGAGCCCCTGTTCGGCGAGGCGCAGCGGCAGGTCTCGGTAAGAGCGCAGCTCGCGCTTGTAGATCTGGCAGTGGCCGGGGCAGTTCATGGGCTTGAGGCCCATGGGCCGGTCCTCCACGTCCGTGAAGTACATGTGGTCGCGGTAGACGTGCCAGTGGCCCGACTGCTTCCAAAGGTCCTGATCGAACAGGATCGGCGTGCGGACCTCCTGGTAGCCACGCTCAACGTTGGTGGTGCGCCACAGCTTGGTGAGCTCGTTCCAGATGTGCGTGCCCTTCGGGAGCCAGAACGGGGAGCCGGGCGAGACGTCGGAGAGCATGAACAGAGAGAGCTCGCGGCCCAGCTTGCGATGGTCGCGCTCGCGGGCCTGCTCGAGCCGCTCCAGGTGCTCCTTCAGCTCGTCCTTGCTCGGGAAGGCCGTTCCGTAGACGCGCGTGAGCATCGGCTTCGAGGCGTCGCCGCGCCAGTAGGCGCCGGCGACGCTGGTCAGCTTCATCGCCTTGATGCGCTTCGTGCCGGGTCCGTGCGGGCCGCGGCAGAGATCGGTGAAGGGGCCGTTGCGGTACAGCGAGACGGTCTCGACCCCTTGATCGCGGACCAGGTCCTCGATCAGCTCGACCTTGTAGTCCTGCCCCTCGGACTTGAACCGCTCGATTGCCTCCTGCACCGAAACCTCGGAGCGCTCGAACTGCTCGTCCGCGCCGATGTGCTCGCGCATCTTCTGCTCGACGCGCTCGAAGTCGTCCTCCGTGAGCTTCGTGCCGTCGGGGAAGTCGAAGTCGTAATAGAAGCCGTCCTCGATCGGGGGGCCGATCGATATCTTCACGCCCGGGTACAGCTCCATGACCGCGGTGGCGAGCACGTGGGCGGCGTCGTGGCGGAGGAGCCAGAGACCGTCGTCGTCTCGCGCAGTGACGATCTCGATGCGATCGCCGTCGCTCAGGGGCGCGGAGAGATCCCGGAGCTCCCCGTCCACCCGGATCCCGAGCGCGGCCCGGGCGAGCCCCTCGCCGATGGCGCGGGCGGCGTCGGCGCCGCTGGCGCCGTCCGGCAGCTCGAGATCGGTGCCGTCGGGGAGATGGACCTTCATGCGCCCTGCACGGTACCGGCGTGCGTCAGGCGGTCAGGCGGCCGGGTGGTCGGCCGGTTTTGCGCCGGCCACGTCGAGCGCCTCGGCATAGTCCGAGCACGCGCGGTGAGACACGATCAGGCCGTCCCGCACCCTGACGACCCAGGCGCAGGTCGGATCGCTCTCGGCCCCGCTCGTGCGCCCGCGGACCCGGCAGTGTCCCGCCACGAGCACGTAGTCGCCGAAGTCCTCGAAGGCCTCGCCCCTGGGCTGCAGGACGTCCCAGAGGTCGTGGGCCTCTTCCATGTACTCACGTACGCCGGCGTGCCCGCGATACCCGCCGCTCTCGACGCGCGTGCCCGTCAGCGGCAGGAGTTCGACGTCTGGGTGATAGAGCGTAAGCAGCTCCTCGACGTCCCAGACGCTGATCGCCGCGAAGCTCCTGCGGACGAGGTCGACGTTGTCTGTCACGGTGGGATCGTAATCGGCGCGGCGATTTTGCTCGTCCTGAGTACGCCTGTCATGGCGGTAGCGTCTGGCTCCGATGAGCGACCGGTTGCGGCTGCGTGAGTTTCGCGAGAGCGATCTCGACGTGCTCGCCAGGATGGTCGGCGACCCCGAGCAGATGACGTTCTATCCGCGCCCGAAGACAAGAGCGGAGGCCTCCGTCTGGATCCGCCGGAACCTCGCGGCGTATCACTCGCACGGGTTCGGTTTCTGGCTTATCGAGCAGCTCCCGCTCTCGCGCTTCGCCGGCTATTGCGGGATCAGGCCGGTGGACCTCGGGGGCGTGGCGGAGATCGAGATCGGATGGCACGTCCACAGCCGGCTCTGGCGCCAAGGGGTGGCCACGCGTGCGGCAACGATGGCCTGTCACGCGGCGGCGAGCCGCTTCGGAATCTCGCGTCTTGTCGCGCTCGTGCATCCGGATCACGTCGCCTCGCGCCGGGTCGCAGAGAAGGTCGGGATGCAGGAGGAACGGACGACGCTGCTCGAAGGCGACTACCCGGCTGTCGTCTACGCCCTGGAGCTTCGGGACTGGAGCGCGGCATTGCGGGGCCGTCGCCTGCGTCACACGACCGCCGCTCCGGAATAGCGAACGCGCGGCCCCGGCGCGCGACCGTGGCGGGTGTCGCTCGCACGGTCATGCGGCTTGCGCGGCGAGCGCGCGGCCTTCGGTGTCTACCGCTTCGGTTGGTTCCGTTTCGATCTCGGATGTGTCGTTCGGCGGGGCGTCCAGTGCCCGCAGAAGGGGGTCGGCCTCGACAAGGCCGTCAACGATCCAGGGCAGGTTCATCCTCACGCTGTGGACGCACGGGACGCACGTGATGTCGTCGATCGCGAGGCCGGCCGCGCGGTGTACGCGCGGCAGCACGGTGGACTCGCCCCGTTGGGCGGGTGGGACGGCGGGGACCACTGCGCCGTCGGGGCGGCGGAACAGCACCGCGCCGCCGGCGCGCTCCTCCACGGTGTAGCCCCCCTCGTGGACGAGCCTGTGGTGATGGCTGCAGAGCTGAATCAGGTTCGACAGGTCGGTGCGGCCGCCGCGCGCCCAGTGCTCGATGTGGTGGGCGTGCAGGTACCGGGACTGGCAGCAGCCCGGGAAGCGGCAGGTGCGGTCGCGGCTCCGCAGCGCTCGCCTGAGCGCCGGTGACAGCGTCCGCGCCTTTCGCCCGATCGACAGCGGACGGCCGTCGCGTTCGAGGATGCGGACCACACTGGCGTCACAGCCGAGCCGCCTCGCCGTCTCCGGCGGCAGCGCCGGCCCGTGCTCGAGCTCGCATGCGCCCTCGCCGTCATGGGCGAGCGCCGCGGCATCCACGTGCACGACCACCTGATGCTCGTCACCGGCGCTCTCGGCGGGCCCGTGTGAGATCGCGGTCTGGGCCATCAACACCAGCGCGTCCGCATTCGACGGCCTGAAGCGCTCGAGCTTCTCGACGTCGTGCTCGTCCCCGCCGGCGCCCTCGTCCCCGCCAGCGTGCTCGTCCCCGTCGGCGTGCTCGTCCCCGCCAGCGTGCTCGTCCCCGTCGGCGTGCTCGTCCCCGCCAGCGTGCTCGCCCCCGTCGGCGTCGGCCCGCTGGTCGTCCCCGATATGGGTTGTTTCAGCGGAAGCGCGCAGCGATTCCCGCGAAGCCTCGAGCGCCTTCAGCACCAGCGCTCCCTCTTCCGCCGGGAGCCGCGCCTGGATCAAGAGCGCGCCGTCGTCATCGTGCTCGCAGCGCACGAAACGGCGGCGATGTTCCTCCGAGGAACCGCCGAGCTCGACATCCAGGACCCCCCTGTAGGCGCGCACGATCGTCTCGAGCTGGGCCGCGGTGGCGTGCAGGGCGATCTCCAGCAGGTCGGCTTCCGTGTCGGGGGTGGCGACCCGAGTGACCGCCCGCACCTGCGAGTAGCACAGCTCGCCACGCCCGAACGCCGCCCGCAGGTGCGGCAGTTCCGCTATCCGCCGCGCCACCCGCACCTGCTCGCGGGCCGCCGCCGGGCTCACGCCGCAGCGGTACGAGAGCCAGTGGGTGCACGACCGGCAGCCCCATTCGACCCACGCCTCCCGCCGGTCGAACTCCCCGACCAGCCCGAGCCAGCGAGCCGTCGCCGCGTTGATGTGGCCCCCCAGCTCCGCGATCTCCCGCTCCAGCTGCTCGGACGGCAACCCATTGAACGCTTCATCGGCCTTCATCGCACCCCTCCCATTTTCTGCGAACACATGTTCGAAATGATGAAGGATGGAGCGGACGTACAAGGCAGCTTCAAGCGCCGTAGCACCAGCTCTCGTCGCGACCGAACTCGGAGCGGAATAGCCGCTCGACGTGTTCCTTCGACAACCCGGAACGGGCCGCTCACCGCTTCCGCTTCCGCAACGGATGCCGGCGTAGCGTCCGGTGGCGGTGTTCCTCGGTTGCGTCGTGCCGTTTCGCAGGGCAGGGTGCGCGGGTCATAATCGAGGCGACCTGGCCGGCACGCGGCCTGGCAACGCCGACCCCGAAAGGAAGAATGCGCATCGACGTGGACAGCGAGCCGCCGTCTGTGCCGCAGTCCCAGACCGAGTTCGAGGAGTTCTTCGATCTCGCGCTCGACCTGATGGTCATCGCCGGGTTTGACGGCTCCATCAGGCGGGTGAACGCGGCGTACGAGCGCACCCTCGGCTATACGGTCCGGGAGCTGCTATCCCGGCCGTTCCTGGAAACCGTCCACCCGGAAGACGTTCCCCGGCTTCGCGACGTGTTCGGCGAGCTCGTGAACGGCGTCCGCGATGACGTGATCGGCTTTGAGAACCGTGTGATCTGTGGCGACGGCTCGGTGCGCTGGCTTCAGTGGAACACACGGACCGTGCCCGAGCGAGGCGTCGTGTTCGCCGTCGGCAGGGACGTGACCGACCGGCGGCGCGCCGACGCCGAGTTGCACGACGCGCAGCTGACGGTGGAGGCGAGCCGCGATGAGCTCGCCCGGCTCGCCGAGGAGCACGCCGGGCTGCGGCGGGTCGCGACGCTGGTGGCGCACGGGGCGCCGCCGGAGGAGCTGTTCACGGCGGTCGTCGCGGAGGTCGCGCGCGTGTTGCCCGGCGTGCCCGCGACCCTGGCCCGCTACGAGTCCGACGGCACGGTGACGGTCGTCGCGATTTCGGAGCGGTCGGCTCACGGCTCCCCCGTCGGCAGTCGGTGGCCGCTCGGGGGGAAGAACGTCCGCACGATGGTATTCGAGACCGGCCGTTCGGCCCGGATCGACCGCTATGGCGACGCCTCCGGCCGGCTCGGTGTCGCCGTAGGCGAGCAGGCCCCGGCTTCAATCGTCGGGGCGCCGATCGTCGTCGAGGGCCGCCGCTGGGGCCTGATGACCCTGGCCTCGACCGAGCACCCGCTGCCGCCCGACAGCGAGGCGCAGCTCGCCTCGTTCACGGAGCTGGTGGCCACGGCGATCGCAAACGCCGAAGCGCAGAGGGAGCTGACAGCGTCGCGGGCGCGGATCGTGGCGGCAGCCGACGAGCAGCGCCGGCGCGTGGTTCGCGATCTGCACGACGGCGCTCAGCAGCGTCTGGTCCACACCATCATCACGCTCCAGATGGCACGCGGCGCCCTGGAGAACGCCCAGGACGATACTCCCGCCCTGCTGACCGAGGCGCTCGACAACGCCAAACGCGCGACGGACGAGCTGCGCGAGCTCGCGCACGGCATCCTCCCAGAGGCGCTCACCCGCGGCGGGCTGCGCGCGGGAGTCGTCACGCTGGCGTCACGGATGCCGGTGCCGGTCGAGATGGACGTGTCCGTCGGCCGCCTCCCCGCGGCGGTCGAGGCGACCGCCTACTTCCTGGTCTCTGAAGCTCTGACCAACGTCGCAAAACACGCTCGCGCCGGACACGCCGAAGTGACCGCGCGGATCGAGGACGGCACGCTCGCCGTCCACGTCCGCGACGACGGGATCGGCGGCGCCCGGCCTGACGGAAGCGGTCTCCTGGGGCTCGCGGACCGTCTCGCCGCCCTCGACGGCCAGCTTCGGGTCGAGAGCCCCACCGACGGCGGCACGCTCATTACCGCCGCGATCCCGATCGGCGGCTCGTCGCCCGAGTTGCGAGGCTAGGCCCGCACCGCGACAACGGTCCAAGCCGCCGCGCGAGCGCCTGCCAGGTGAGCAGCCGGACGAAGCGCCGGACCGCGCGCATCGGCTCCTGCTCGGCGTTGCGGCGCGTCTGCCAATCGATCACGCCGGCGACCGTAGGCCGGGCGGGCGAAACGCCGCAATCGGGAATCGCTATCCGGCGATGGCAACTCGCGCTCGCGCGCGGTCGGCCGGCGCGCCAACGTGGACGCATGAGCCGTGCCTTTCTGCTCGCCGCGATCGCCGTCGCCGCCGCGGGGATAGTCGCGATCGTCCTCTCCACCACCAGCGCACCAGCGACCGAGAACGCGTCGTCCACCGTCGACAGGCTCAGGCAATGCCGGCCGGGCGATACGGCCCCGACGGTCGTGCTCGTCCACGGCGCGTGGGCGGACGCGTCCAGCTGGGCCGGCGAGGTGCGGGTGCTGCAACGCGCCGGCGTCCGCGTACGCGCGATCGCGAATCCGGTCGAGGACCTCACCACCGACGCCCGATACGTCGCGGACTTCCTGAAGACGGTACGCGGGCCGATCGTGCTCGTCGGGCACTCGTACGGCGGAGCGGTGATCACCAACGCTGCTGCGGGCGTGCCCGGCGTGAAGGCGCTGATCTACGTCGACGCGGCGGCGCCTGCGCCCGGGGAGACCAATGCGCAGCTCAGCGGCTCACGGTCGGTCCTCACCACCGGCAAACAGGGGAAGCTCTACAAGACCGTCCCCCGCCCGTCGTACGCACCCGGCGCCCACGAGCTATACCTGCGCAAGGCCGTGTTCGTCGAAAGGTTCGCGAGCGACCTGCCGCACAGCGAGGCCGTCCGGCTCTGGGCGTCTCAGCGCGGGGCATCCACCGCCGCGTTCATGACCCCTTCGCGAACGGCCGCCTGGAAGACGATCCCGTCCTGGTTCTTCGTCAGCACCGGCGACAGGATCATCACGCCGGCCTCGCAGCTGGCCATGGCCCGCCGCGCCCGAGCCCGCGTGACGACATTCCGCGGCGGCTCGCACCTGACGCTGATCTCGCATCCGGAGGCGGTCGCGGCGGTCATCGCGTCCGCGATCTGCGACACCACCCGATGACCACCGACCCAGTCCAGACCGTAAGCGCAAACGGCGCCCGCAATCGCGGCACCGCCCTCTCCCCCGCCGGCTCGACGACAGCACCGGCGAGGTCGTGCATCACCCGATGTGCCGCATGGCCTCGTCCAGATGACGGCGCATTGGAGGCGTTGTCTCAAAGCCACGCAGGAGCTGGCGGGGTTGCTCGGAGACGCCCTGTGAAATCTCGTGATGTCCGCGCTGCTCGTGGCGTTCCTGGCGGTGGCGTGGCTGGGAGCGTGACCCGGGCGGCTCGGCACCCCGGCAGCGACGATACGGCCTCAGCCAAACACGCCCTGCGGGTCGTACCTCTCCTTTACGCGCCGCACGCGCTCGAGGTTGGCGCCCCAGTAGGCGCGGTGTTCGTCGGGTAGGTCGGTATCGGGGAAGTTGGCGTAGACGCCGCCCGAGCCGGAGGGGTGCACGAGCTCCCACGAGTCCGACAGCCAGGCGCGCGCGGCCTCAGTCGCGGCGGCGTCGAAGCCGGCCGGGACGACGACGGAATGTTCGAGCAGGAAGAGCTCCTCGCGGTGTGGGAAGGCGGTGGCGTCGGCGGGCACGCGGTTGTAGGCGCCGCCCCAGGGCATGAAGTCGAGCTTCCGCGCCTCCCCGGGCCGGCGGCCCCGGACGAAGCGCTCCACCAGCGCCTCGACAGCGCCGGCCGGCAGCGGCTCGCGAAAGAACTCCGACTTCATGTACGGCCGGCCGTCCTCGTCCTCCTGGTCGCCCGGGCCTCGCTCCGCCAGGTAGTTCTTCAGCGAGCCGTAGCGCATCTGCGCCTGCTCTGAGGAGGCGGCGTCCGCGCCGGCCACCGACACGAACTCGTCGAGCACCGCCGCGGTCACGGTCTCGGTCTCGATCATCGAGCCGAACAGGTGGACCACCGGGTCGGCGCCGGCCTCCCCGCCGACGGTGAGGAGCAGGCTCGCCGCGAGTTCGTCGGGCCCGGTCGGCGACCACTCCTGCCACGCGGCGATCAGCGCCGCCGCGCGCTCGTAGGGCCACTTGAGGTGGAACGAGGTGGCGTCGGGCTCGGGTACCGTGCGGAGCGTGAGGCGCGTGACCACGCCGACGCCGTGAGCGCCCGCGCCGCGCAGCGCCCAGAACAGGTCCTCGTGGCGCTGCTGGTCGCAATCCACCACCCGCCCGTCGGCCAGCACCACCTCTGCCGCGACTACCCGGTCAGACGTGAGGCCCCGGCTGCGGCCCAGCAGGCCAAGCCCGCCGCCGAGCGCCTGGCCGCCGATCCCGACCGTGGCGCCGCAGCCGGCAGGGATCGTGACTTCGTGGCGGGCCAGCGCCGCATAGAGGTCGCCGAGCCGGAAGCCGGGGCCCACGGTGGCCACGCCGTCCAAGACCTCCAGGGAATGCATCGGCGTGAGGTCCAGCACCATCCCGGGGCCAGACGAGCGGCCAGCGAAGTCGTGCCCTCCGCTCCGCACCGCGATCTCGATACCCGAGCCACGCGCGAACGCGATCGCCTCGATCACGTCCTCGGGCGTCCGGCACAGCACCACGGCCCGCGGGCGCACGTCGTGGAAGCGCGGGATCTGCGGCCTGCGAACCTCGTCGTATCGCGGGGAGCCCGGGAGCACGACCTCGCCCTCCAGAGCCGCCCTCAGGTCCCGCCAACCCGTCTCGATGGTCGCCATGTCACGCCCCCCACGGGACGCCTGGGTCATAGCCCTCGCGCTCGATCATCTCGTCTCCCGTCTCTCGCCTACGCGCGTCTCGCCCGCTCGCTCCAGACGACGAGGGCCACGCCGGCGATGACCGTGAGCGCGAGCACCGCGAGGCCGATAGCCGGCTCGTCGATCGCGAACCCCAACACGAGGCTGATCAGGACCCCCGCGACGAAGATGACCGCGGTCGCCTTGCCGATCAGCCGCAGCCCGGTGCGTTCGAGACCCACGCGGCGGGTGGGCGCCACGTCCGCCTCCTCGGTGGAGGGCGTTTCCATCGTCGCGAGAAGCGCCTGGGCTTCGTCGGCGGCGTCCGCGGGCACGTAGATCTCGCGGTAGCCGGCCGCGAGGAGCTCCGGCAGGTCGCCGCCCGTGCGCCGCCAGGTGCTCGGGATGCCGGCGTCGACCAGCACGCCTTGGAGCAGCTCGGCCTCCGCCTGGTTGGCGGCCACGGCGACTCTGACCGTCCCGTCGGGCTGAATCGCGCCGACCGGCCCGGCCGTCGCGGTTCGCGGCGCTTCCGCCGCGGGGGAAGGCTCCGCGAGCGCCCGCGCGAGCGCGGCGCCAGCCTCCGCGGCCTGTCCGCCCGCGTGTCGCAGGTCGCGGGCCGGACCGCCGCGGAGCCCGAGCTCCCCGCCGGCGGCCACAAGCAGCTGCCGCGCCTCCTCGACCACCTCCGGCGCGGTGGCCTCGAGCTCCGCTGGCCAGGCGGTCGACTCGAGCGTGCGCTCGCGCTGGCGCTGCCAGCTCTCCCACGCGTCGGCGCGGGCGTAGTCGAGCTCCCCCGCCGCATGGCCGGTTCGCTTGGACCCGGCGTGGAGCCCCAGCCCGATGGCCCTCCGAACGGCGTCGCCGATCAGCTCGAGCCCATCGGGGTTGTCCTCCAGGGTCCGAGGATGCGCGCGCCGAAGCCTCTCCACCGCGGCATCCGCCTCGCGCCCGATCAGTTCCTCACGACCCGCAGCGACCTGCTCCTCAGCGCCCATGTGTCACATGATGCCTGAGCGAGACGGACGCCTCGCTTCCTCGGGGCGATAGCTTGAGCAACCCGATGCCGCGCACCTCGAGCCCGCCCGCGCTCATCCAGCACGCGCCGCACAACGCGATGACGGACGCGGGGGAGATCGCCCGCTTCCACGACCGCTGCAGCGACCTCATGCGCGAGCTGCTGGATGCGCTTGCCGGCGAGCCCGACCGCCCCCGCCCCTTCCCGCAGATCGAGGACGCGATGGGATGGCCCCGCCGCCGGATCGCGTCTGTGCTGGGCGGTGTCTCACACCTGCGCCACACCGAGTTCGGCGGCCGCCGGCCATACCGCTTCCTGGACGACCACCGGTCGGCGTCCGGCCGCTGGGAGATGTGGATGGACGCCGAGCAGGCGCGAGCCGTACGAGCCGCGCGGCGGAGCTAGGCCGTGCCGGACCGCGGCGAGGTCGAGGTGGATGGACTTCGGATCGCCTACGAGCGCGCGGGCGAGGGGCCGCCGTTGGTACTTCTGCACGGGTACGTCGGCGACGGCCCGGGGTTGTGGCACAGGCAGCTCCGACAGCTCTCCGGCGAGTTCACGGTCGTTGCCTGGGACGCGCCCGGGGCCGGCCGGTCATCGGATCCCCCGGAGTCGTTCCGCATCGGCGACTACGCCGACACGCTCGCGGGCTTCTTCGAGGTGCTGGGGCTGGAGCGGCCGCACGTGGCGGGATTGTCATTCGGGGGCACGCTGGCGCTCGAGCTCCATCGCAGGCACCCCGGGATCGCGCGGACGCTCGTCCTCGCCTCCGCCTACGCCGGATGGGCCGGCTCCCTGCCGCCTCAGGTCACGGAGCAGCGCCTGCGGCAGGCCCTGGAGCTGGCCGAGCTGCCACCCGAGGAGTTCGTGCGTGCGCTGGCGCCGACGATGTTCTCCGAATCGGCGCCCGCAGAGCTCGTGGACCGATTCGTGGCGAGCATGTTCGCGTTCCACCCGGCCGGGTTCCGGGCGATGGCTTGCTCGTCCGCGGAGGCGGATCTACGCGACGCCCTGCCCGGCATCGACGTGCCGACGCTGCTCCTGTACGGCGACGAGGACGTGCGAGCGTCGCTGGAGGTGGCCGAGCGCATCCAGGCCGGGATCCCCGATTCGCGGCTGGTGGTGATCCCGGGGGTGGGACACCTGTGCAACCTCGAAGCCCCGGAGCGGTTCAACGAGGAGGTCCGGGACTTCCTGCGGTTGGCACAGGACGCCGGACACTAGGACTCCGCCGGCTCGATCCGGCCCCGCACCTCTCCCAGCGGGTCCCCGCGCAGGACCACCTCGTCGCCGTCCTCCAGGAAGGTCCGAGTGGACCCGTCGGCCAGTTCGATCGGCTCCTCGCCGTTCCAGGACAGCTCGATCAGGCTGCCGCGCTCCTCGCGCCCGGGTCCCGAGATCGTACCCGTTGCGAGGAGGTCGCCCGTGCGGAGCGACGCGCCGTTCGCGGTGAGGTGCGCAATCTGCTGGGCGACCGACCAGTACAGGTGGCGGGTGTTCGACCGCGCGACCACCGTGCCGTTCAGCTCCACCTCGAGCGCGATGTCGAAGGCCCAGGGGTCCTGGCGCAGGTACGGCAGCGGCTCGGGCTCCTGAGGCCCGGTCGGCACGCGCCGCGAGGCGAGCTCTGAGAGCGGCACAACCCAGTACGACACCGACGTGGCGAACGACTTGCCCAGGAACGGCCCGAGCGGCTGGTACTCCCAGGCCTGGATGTCGCGCGCTGACCAGTCGTTCACGAGCACCATGCCGAAGACGTGGTCGAGCGCGCGCTCGACCGGCACCGGCTCGCCGAGGCGGCTCGGCACTCCGATCACGAAGCCGGCCTCGAGCTCGATGTCGAGTCGCGCGCTCGGCCCGAACGACGGGGCGTCGGCGCCCAGCGGGCGGCGCTGTCCGCGCGGCCGCCGGACGGGCGTGCCGTTCGGCACGACGGTCCCGGCGCGGCCGTGGTAGCCGACCGGCAGGTGGCGCCAGTTCGGCAGCAGCGGCTCGGAGTCCGGCCGGAGCATCCGGCCGAGGTTCGTGGCGTGCGCGAGCGAGGAGTAGAAGTCGACATAGTCCGCCACCTCGAAGGGCATCCCGAGCGAGGCGGACGGCAGCTCGTAGCCGCGTTCGACACGGGTCGCCGTGGCCTGCCAGAAGTCGGGCCCTCGCGCCATGAACCCGTTGAGCGAGGCGGCGGCGAACACCGGGTCGAGCCCTGACAGGTCCACGACCCGCCCCTCGACTCGGGCGCACACGCCGCCCTCGCGGAGCACCCCGTAGGCCAAGGTCACGACAGGACCCCGAGGGCGCGTAGGTCGTCGACGGGCTCGCGCCAGGAACACGAGCCGAAGCCCTTGAACAGGCGCTCGCGCGTCGAGCGCACCTCCTCCGCGGTATGCGAAGACAGCGGGAGGGCATCGAGGGACTCCTCTGCTAGGAGCTCGCGAACGGTCTCGACGCCGTCGCCGGCGTGCACCGCCGCGCCGAGGAGATTCAGGAACCCGTGCTCCGAGCCCCGGCGCAGCGGGTGGTGCAGCCCCGCCGTGGCCTTCATCACGACGCCGGCCTCACGACAGCCTACGAGCACCCGGGCCACCTGGTCCACGGACGGCACGACGTCCCCACCGCAACGCAGCTTGACCCGTCCGCCCGCGGCGGCGACGGCGTCGATCCCAGCGGGCATCTCGGAGAGCGGCAGCTCGCAGTACACCTCGGGGCTCAGCTCCCGCAGCCGGCCGACGACGTCCGCGACGTCCGCGGGCCCGGCCAGCTTGAGCTCGATCGCCGCGGCGGGCGACTCAAGCGCGGCATCGAGCACCACGCTCACCGGCGCGTCGAGCCCATCGAGGTCGCCGAGCCGCGAGGCCGGGCACACGAAGCGATCGAGCATCCATGAGTACGGGCTCGTACGGGCGGCCCGGTCCTCCACCAGCGCATCCCCCATGCTCATGCTGGCCGGCGGGAACAGCGCGGCGTGGTCGATCAGCCGCTCGAGCAGCGCACGGCGGACGTCGTCCTGCACGAGACCTACCCGCGGGCGACCTGGCTGCCCGGCACGATGTCGTCACTCCCGTCGCGCCAGCGCACCCATGCCTTGTGGCCGCCGTCGTAGTCCGGCGCCCATAGCACGAGCGTCGCCTCGTCGCCCCCCACCCGGCACGGCTCGCTGCCCTCCTCGTCCAGACCGCGCCACAACCGAACGAACGCGTTGCTCTCCCACTCGTCGCCGATCGTGGTGGGGTCGGTGTGACCGGGGTGCACGCGGGTCTCGTGCGGCAGTCCCATCAGCACGTCCATGATCGAGTGCCGGAGATCGGCGAAGCCGGTGGAGCCGGGGGCGCGCACGCCACCGACGGAGCCCTTGAAGAGCGTGTCGCCGGTGAACACGTCGCCCCCGTTCACCACGAAGTTGAGCATCCCGGCGGTGTGGCCCGGCGTGTGGAGCGTCTCGATCGAGAGGCCTCCGGCCGACAGCGTCTCGCCCGGCTCGATCGTGCGGTCCACGCCGTCCAGCAGCTCGGCCTCCGCCGGGTGTGCCAGCACCTCGGCGCCCTCCCAGGCGGCCGCCTCGGCAACGTGGTCGTGGTGGTGATGCGTCAGCAGCAGCATCCGCACGTCGAGCCCCAGGCGTCTCGCGGTCTCCACGAGCGGCGCGCACGGCCCGCCCGCGTCGATCACGACCGCGGTCCCGCCCTCCTCGTCCCCCACCAGGTAGGTGTTGGACAGCCAGTCGTCCTGCATCGATCGTTCGATGATCACGGCGCGGAGCCTAGTATCCGGCCGCCGTGGACGACCTGCGCGCCCAGTTCCCCGTTCTCGAGCGCCTCGCGTACCTGAACGCCGGCTCGAACGGGCCCGTGCCGCAGCCGGCGCTCGACGCGGTGAGCGAGTCGCTCAGGTGGCAGGCCACGGAGGGCCGCGGCGACAAGGCCCACTTCGAGGAGAACGCGAGTCGCATCGACCACCTGCGGGCGCGGATCGCCGCGCTGCTTGGCTGCGAGACCGCCGAGCTCGCGCTGACCGGCTCGACCACGGACGGCGTGAACGCCACGCTGAACGCGCTCGACCTCGGCCGCGGCGACGATGTGCTCACGAGCGACGAGGAGCACCCTGGCGTGCTCGCCCCCCTCGCAGCGCTTCGCGAGCGGCGCGGTGTGAGGGTGCGGATGGTCCCGTTCGCCGAGCTGGCCGGAGAGGTCCGCCCCGACACCCGCCTGGTGGCCTGCTCCCACGTGTCCTGGAAGACCGGCGCCGTGGTGGACTTCGAGGCGCTCGCCGCCACCGACGCCCTCGTCCTCCTCGACGGCGCACAGGGCCTCGGCGCCGTGCCCACCAGGGTGGCCGAGCTCGGCTGTGACTTCTACGCCGCCTCGGGCCAGAAGTGGCTCTGCGGCCCCAACGGCATCGGCTACCTGTACGCACGCGCGGAGCTGGCTCAGGCGCTCCCCTCGCCCTGGCCCAACTACGGCGTGCTGGCCGACAGCTCGACACCGTTCGACCTCCCGCTCCACCCGGACGCCCGCCGCTTCAGCATCGGCTTCCCGGCGCCGCACCACGTGGACTGGGCAATCGTCGCGCTGGACGTGCTGGAGCGGCCGGGGCTCGAGGCCGTCCACAGGCGCGCGAGCGAGCTGGCCGCACGGCTGGCGGAGCGCCTCGGGGACCGGGTGACGCCGCGCGGTGCTTCGACTCTCGTGTCGTGGCACGACCCCGACCCGGAGGGGGCCGTCGAGCGCCTTCGCGGGGAGGGCTTCGTGGTGCGGAACCTCCCCCGCACCCCCTACGTGCGCGCGTCGACCGGCGCGTGGAACAGCGAAGAGGAGATCGAGCGGCTCGCCGAGTCGGCTACTCGCTGAGCACGAGGATCCCGAACACGATCGCCGCGATCACGGTCACGAGGCCCACCGCGCCCGCCACAGCGAAGAGAACGGCCTCGCCGGCCCGGCCCTGGCGGCCGAGGTCGACCGCGCGCGTGGTGCCCAGGATCACGAGCCCGTACGCGGCCGTCACCCCAACGCCGGCCGCCGCGGAAGCCCACACCACCGTGAGCAGCGCATCCCAGTCGACGATCGAAGCGAAGCTCATGCCTCGGACGCCGCGGGAGCGCCGACGCCCTGCTGGGCGCGCTTCACGAACAGGTACACCGAGCCGGCCAGGATCGCGAGCGACACGATCACCGGGCCCGCCGCGCCGGTGCCGAACATGCGGGTGACCCCGTAGGTCACGGCGCCGATCCCCGCCGCCGCGGGCAGCGTGAGGACCCAGGCGGCCACGATGTTGCCGGCCACGCCCCAGCGCACCGCGGAGAGCCGCTTGGCGGCGCCCGAGCCGATCACCGCGCCCGAGATCGTTTGCGTGGTTGACAGCGGGAACCCGCCGTGCGTAGAAGCCAGGATCACGGCGGCGCCGGCGCCCTGCGCGGCGAAGCCCTGGGCCGAGTCCATCTTGTGGATCCGGCTGCCCATCGTCTTGATGATGCGCCAGCCGCCGACGTAGGTGCCGAGCGCGATCGCGGTGGCGGCTGAGACGATCACCCAGAACGGTGGCGTCGGGTCGCCGGCCGGCAGCGAGCCATACGCGACCAGCGCGAGGGCGATGACGCCCATCGTCTTCTGGGCGTCGTTGGTGCCGTGGGCCAGCGCCAGCAGCCCGCCAGACACGATCTGCCCGCCGCGGAACCCCCTCGTCACGGGCGCCGGCCGGAGCCCCCCGACGATCCGGTACAGCAAGAGGATCGCGGCGCCGCCCACCAGGAACGCGAGTATCGGCGCCACCAGAGCAGGGACCATCACCTTCCCCACGATCCCCTCGCCGAAGACGGCATCCGGGCCCTCCGCCACCAGCGTGGCCCCGACGATGCCGCCGATCAGGGCGTGCGACGAGCTCGACGGAAGCCCGAAGTACCACGTGATGAGGTTCCAGGCGATCGCCCCGACGAGGCCGCCGAACACGACCAGCAGGGTGATAGAGCCCGGATCCACCACGTCGCTGGCCACCGTGGCGGCCACCTGGAGCGAGATGAACGCGCCGGCGAAGTTCAGGATCGCGGCATAGCCGACCGCGATGCGGGGCGCCATCGCGCGCGTGGAGATGGAGGTGGCCACGACGTTGGCCGTGTCGTGAAAGCCGTTGGTGAAGTCGAACGCCAGCGCGGTCGCAACGACGATGATGACGGTGAGGAGCTCGCCCTCCATCAGGGACGGGTACCCGCCTCAGGAGTTCTTGATTGCGATTCCCTCGAGGATGTTCGCCACGTGCTCGCTGGCGTCGATCGCCTCCTCGAGGCGCTCGAAGATGTCCTTCCAGCGGATAACGACCATCGGGTCGATGCCGTTGTCGAACAGGGAGGCGATCGCCTCGCGTGCGACGCGGTCGCCGTCGTTCTCGAGCCGGTTGATCTCGACGGTGTAGTGCGAGATGTCCCTGAAGCCCCGCAGCCTCGGCATCGCCTCGGAGATCTGGCGCCCGCACGCGTGGAGGATCTTTGCCAGCTCCTGCGCCTGCGCCATCGGCGCCTCGATCTTGTACAGGCCGAGGTAGTCGGCGACCTCCTCGGTGTAGTCGACAACGTCGTCGAGCGCGGAGGCCATCTCGTAGATGTCCTCGCGGTCGATCGGGGTGACGAAGGTCTGGTTGAGGCGTTGGATGATGTCGTGCGTGATCCGGTCGCCGTCCTGCTCACAGATGAGGATGTCGCGCGCGAGCTCGCTCTTCTCAGGGAAGTCGCGAAGCATCTCCTCCAGCAGCCCGGTGGCGCGCAGGATGTTGCCGCCCGCCTCCTCGAAGAGATCGAAGAACTCGCGGTCGCGTGGCGCGAAGACGCTGGACAGGCGCACCGCGCCTGACCGTAGCATCACCGAACGTCGAACCGTGACTGTTCGATGCGGTCGGCGGGCAGGTCTCCGACCTTCTCACGCACCGCGCTCACCGAGGCGCGCCAGTCGTACTCCACCCGCCGCAGCTCGATCCTGCCGTCATCGTGCACGAGCGCGTAGGCGGCCCGGTGGTCGCCGTCGAGCGGCATGCCCACGCTGCCCGGGTTCACGAGCTCGATCCCGCCGGGGCCGGGTCGCTGGAACTGCAGGTGGGTGTGGCCGAAGACCACGCGCTCGGCCTCCACGCCCATGAGAAGCTCGGCGTCCGATTCCTGAGGGCCGGGGAGGAAGCTGTCCATGTCGGACATCGGCGAGGCGTGGCAGTACAACGTGCCCTCGCGAGTGGTCGACTCGGGCAGGGCAGCGAGCTCCGCGCACAGATCGGCCCCGATCATCTCGCGCGAGCGCTCGATCAACGGCGCCACGGGGTCGGGGGCGTCTGACGCGTCCACGAGCCAGCGGTCGACGTTGCCGCGGATCCACTCCGCGTCCAGCTCGCGCAGGCGGTCTACCGTCTCCACCGGCCACGCGCCGAAGGTGGCGTAGTCGCCGCCGAGGAGGAAGCGCTCCGCCGGGCAATCCGCGAGCACCGCCTCGAGCGCGGGCAGGTTGCCGTGCACGTCGTACAGGAGCCCCAGCACGGCCGGGACGCTATCGGACGTTTCGCCTTGGCCCGACCCGGAACGCTCGCAGCGAGAGGACTCGATCCCGGGAGAGAGGATTCGCCCCAATGGCGACGAAGACAGATCGCCACTCGAAGAGCCGGAGCACACCACGCGAGGGCCGGCCGGAGGAGGCCCGCGAGCCGCTCCCCACTTGGCGCAACACCCGCCCGCGTGGCAATCCGGAGCCCGACAAGCGGGATCTGGAGCGAAGCCGCGAGCGCTTCGAGGCGCTGCTCGGGCGCTGAGCGGGCCGGGCGGCCCGGGGTCGAGTAAAGGCCGCGCGTCCTAGCGGCGCGGCAGCGGCTGCCAGTCGGACGCGCCGGCGCCGAAGCTGTTCTCGGCGTTGAAGCCGCCGGGCGCGACCTGCCGTAGCCTGCGATCCCTGAGCCGCTGAGCCACGAGGTTGCCCTCGAAGCTCGTGTACGCGATCTGCCTGCCGTCCGGCGACCAGGTCGGGAGGACCGGGCTGTCGGCCCCTGGAGTGACCATCCGCCGTAGCCCGCGCCCGTCGGCGCGGGCGATGTAGAGGCTGGACAGCGCGCCCCTTCGCCGGACGAACACGAGCCTCGTCCCGCGAGGGGACCAGGCCGGGTCCGAAGCGCGACGGACCAGCCGGCGAAGGCCGCTGCCGTCGGGGCGGACCGTGTAGACGGCTCCGGTGCCCGGCCGGTCCGAGTCGCCGCCCCTGGTGAAGGCGATCCGGCCGCGTGACGACCAAGCCGGCGAACGCCCCCCTTCGGTGGTCAGCCGCGGCACACGCACACGGCCGCTCGCGACGTGGAAGACGTAGAGGTCGGCGCGGCCGCCGGCCGAGTCGCGCCCGCTGAAGACGAGCCGGTCGCCTCCGGGCGACCAGGCGGGTTCGCTGTCGTCGGTCGTGTGCTGCCGCAGCAGGCGGAACCGAGTGCCGTCGCTTCGCATGACGGCGAGGCGCGCGCCGGCGTCGAAGGCCAGGCGCGTTCCGCCCGGCGACCACGCCGGTGAGCGGTACTCGATTGAGCAGTCACCCTCGTCGGGCTGTCCCTCGACCTGCATGCACGCGCGAAGGGATCGCCGCCCGTGTCCGCCGGGCCGCGCCATGTCGATCGAGAGCTTCAGGGTCGACGGGGTGAGTCCCAGCTCGTCCTCGAAGCGGTCCGCCCAGCCGAACGCGATGGGTCCGTTCGCGCCCGGGAAGGCGGCCGACGTCGTGGAGGGCAGCACCAGCGCGAGAGCCGCGCCCGCCATCAAGATGAACCAAGGAGCTCGCTGCCCTCGGAGTCTCCGAGTCGCCATGTCGACCTCCTTCGGGCCACGCGAGTCCACCGGCCCAACTTGCGCCGCGCCGATCGCGGCGCGCACCCGTGTAAACCCGGCGCCGCGACGCCAGTTGCGCTTACGCCCCTTGGTTGCGCGCTAGAGCCCGGCGCGTTCGATGATCTGAGATCGGTTCCGAGCGATCACTCGGGCGATCTGCGCCTTCCGCACCCCGTAGAGGTAGTCGACGCACCACTCCAACTGCCCCAGCGCGTCGATTGCGGCTTGGCGGTAGCGCTCGATGTCGCGATCGGTCTCGCGATTCTGTTTGTCGGTCTGGCGCGAGGCCATGGTTGCGATTGCCCGGACCGGCCACCCTAAACCTTGTTGGGCGGGCGGTCTGCGAAGTCGGCATGAGCGGCCGGTCCCCGGGCAACAGGCACGCTGGGTTCCCAATACATGAGGCGGAAGGAGCGAGTGGATGAAATCGGGTTCACGCGACAAGACCGACGGATTCGTGGACAGGATCGCGGGCCGGATCCTCGAGTTCTGGTCCAAGCTGACCGGGAACCGGTCCGCCGGCGCAAAGGGCAAGGCGGCCCGCGCGCGTGGCGCCGGGCGGAAGGCGAAGGGCGGCGCGAAGAAGCGGGCCCGGAGGTAGCGGCTGGGCGCGGGGCCGGGTGAGAGGCCGGGGCCCTACGTCCGCAGCCCGGCGGCCTTCAGGGCTTCGGCTTCGTCTCGATAGATCGCGACGCGCACCGCTCGACCGTCACGAAGGGTGTAGAGCTGCCAGTAGGTCGGCATCTCGATGCCGACGGTGCCGACCCTTCCTCGGCCTGCCTGTTTGACCCGGACCATCACGCTGTCGTCCGCGGCGATGAACTGCTCCGGCTCGGCGTGGTACTCGGCGAAGAACTCCCGCCACTCACGAAAGAACTCCCGGATCCCCTCATGTCCGTGAAAGACCCCCATGTCCGGGATGTAGGAGTGGGTCATGTCCCACTCGACCGCCGGGTCGTAGAACTCGAAGAGGGCATCCATGTCACCTCGGCCCCACGCGTCCCAAGACGCCCGCACGATGTCCACGTTCTGCTGCGACATCGGCTACGCAGTATCCCGCCGCTCGGGGCGGCGCGCCATTGGTGGCACTTGGCGTGTTTTGACCTTCTCGGGCAACGTAGCCGGGCGTAGGCTCACCGGCGAACGCGTATGCGTCGACTCATGGCCATGACGGCCGTTGCGCTCGTTGCCCTCGCTGCACCCGCCGCGGCCGAGCACCACCTCATGAAGGTGAATGAGGTCTTCCCCTCTCCAAGTGATCCGAATGCCCGCTTCGTGGAGCTGCTCGATCCCAGCCCCGAGCCGTTCCCGTTCCCGCCATACGGCGTGCAGGCGTTCGACGCGACGGACGCCCAGCTCGCGTTGCAGCCGATTCCTGCACCGGTGCCGTTCGTGAACAGCACGACGCCGTTCGTCTATGGCGGGTCGGCGGTGACCGTGCGCGACGCGGAGCTGACCATGCCGATCCCACCCGGCACCGCACGGGTCTGCTTCATGTTCATGACCACGCGGATCCACTGCTTGGAGCTCGGCGGCCTTGCGCTTCAGCCCGGCCAGTCGGCCCAGCGCCAATCTCCCTGTGGTGTCACCGCCGCCGCACCGACCCCGAACGCGGCGAATGCCCCCTGCGGAGGCGGTGGAGGCGGCACCCCTGGCGGCACACCCGGCGGAGGCGGCGGCGGCCCCGGCACCCCCGGCGGCACGCCCGGTGGAGGTGGACAGCCAGGGGGCGCCCCCGGCGACACCGCGGCGCCCACGGCCCTGCTCCGCGGCAAGGCCCGTCAGGACGTCGACAAGCTGGCGATCCGCGTCGAGCTCTCGGAGGACGCCACGCTCACCGTGAGCGGAAGGGTTGCCGTTCCCGGCTCGCGCGCGGCGGCCGTCTTCCGACTAAACGGGGTGCGCCGGCAGGTCCGGGCGGGTCAGCGGGTGACCGTTCGGCTGAGGCTGCCCCGCCGCGGCCGGGCGGCCGCCAAGGCCGCCATCAGGAGCGGCGTGCGCGTGAGGGCTCGCGTCAAGGTGAGCGCCCGGGACGGCGCCGGCAACACGGTCACACGGCGGCGCTCGGTCCGGCTGACTGACTGAGCGGGCGACAACTCCGAGCTCGCCTGCGTGCCGGTAGGTGGCTACCCGACGCCGTCGGCTCAGGACGGTTTCGCGTCGGGCGGGATCGAGTCCCCGAGCTCGGTCACCGCCGCTACGGCCACCATCTCCGGCGTGACCTCCACATCCAGCCGCGCGGCGCCGGCGGCCGTGAGCAGGGCGAAAGCCGCGGCGTGCAGTCGGCGGCCGGTTTCCGTGGCGGCCCGGTCGAGCAGCTGGTCCCGCTCCTCGTCAGGAAGGCCGAGCAGATGGGCTTCCGCCATCGCGGCGCCCCCGTCCGGCGATTCGTCGATGCCATCGAGCACGGCCTCATCCGCGTTGGGCGCCATGTCGTTGAGAGCAACACGCCGCACCACGAAATGTCCGAACGCCTCCGAGGCGTTCGACTGAAGCACCCTCCCCATGAGCTGCTTGAGCTCCGTGGCACCTGGGTTGTTGCTGTCGCTCATGCCCTCTCGCTTCTGTGCGCTCCGAACGCATACATCTTCCCGCATGACGGCCCCCCGGTGCGACGCGGTGCGCCCAGGTCTCGACCTGGCAGGAACATCTCAACCGCCGCGGACGGCAGAACCGGCAGCCCATTGGCGCGGTCAGCCCGCCCCACGAGCGAGAGCCCGGGGTTTAACCCCTGGCCCCGCTTCGATGCTCGATGCGCTAGGAGGTCGCGCAAATGACGTACGCCTGTACGGCGGTAAGTGGATCCTCCGTCATGGGATCGCTATCAGCGGTCGACGCCGATGCAAGCCACCCTCCGGGCTGTGCGCCGTCCTCGGAAGGGACCCCGGCGGCGTCGACGGGGGAGCTGTCGAACAAGTAGCCCTGCGGATCGGGTGTGAAGCCACCACCTCCAACGACGCGTTCACCCGGCTGACAGAACGCGAAGTCGGTCCCGTCCTCGCTCCCTGGGCCGAAGCGAGTGACCGTGTTCGTCGCCCCTGGAGCTCCTGGCGCACCAGGGACTCCTGCAGCTCCCTGAACTCCCTGGCCTCCTTGGGCTCCTTGGGCTCCCTGGGCTCCCTGCTGGCCTGGCGCTCCAGGGGCTCCCCGCGGCCCGCGCACCGAGCCCTTGAAGTCCTGGGGCGTGAGGCTCTTGTTCTTGATGTCCTTGCCGGTGATGCTGTTGTTCTGGATCTGCGCCCCAGTGATTACCTGCGCGGCCGTGGCACCGCCTGCGCCGACCAGAATCGCCACTACGACGATGAAGCCAATGTTCCGGACCAATGGAACACCTCCCTTGGAGTGGATGGCCGAGCGCTGAGCGCTCGCTACCGCAAACGTCGCATGCCGCGCCAGATGGGTCAAGAGCGCTGAGAGAGCCTCATGCAACCTCGCGCTCAGCCGGTCGGCTGGCTCTGGGGCCCTGCGTCCAGTGCGGGCGTTGTCGCGCGGGTCCTACTGTCACCGGCACGCCGCGCCCCGGCTCGACGCGCGGGTGGCCGAAATGCACCAGGCGGGGTCGGCTCTTGTGCGAAAGTCCCGCGGGCGGTCGCGCCCCGCCGGTCGCGGAACTACGCTGCGCGTCGTGGCGGTCGGCCTCGCCAGCGCGGAGCGCCCACGGTCCTACGGCACCGCCGCCTGATGTCGGGCGCTCAGCGGTGGTGGCGCCCGCGTGTCGTCCGCACAGCCGGGAGCGTCACGGAGGCCATCTACGGCCTGATCCTGGCGACGTCGGTGATCGCGGTCTCACGCGAGTACGACGCCTCGAACGCCGGGGTTATCGGCGTCAGCGTGCTGGTCACCGGGGTCGTCTTCTGGATGGCGCATGTCTACGCCCGCGTGCTGGCGACGTCGGTAACGCACCACCGGATGCTCAGCAGATCGGAGGTGCGCGAAGTGCTGCGCCATGACTGGCCACTGGTTGAGGTCACCGTTCCGCTGCTGCTCATCCTCGCGCTCGGCGTGCTCAACGTCTTGCCGGACAACGCCTCGGTTCTCGCGGCCATGCTCGCCGCCTTGGTGGAATTGGCCGCCGCCGGTGCCTACGCGGCGCGCATGCGGGGATCGGGCCTGACCGAAGCGGTCGTGTCCGCTGCCATCGCCGTCGCCCTGGGGAGCGCGGTGGTCCTGCTCAAGGTCCTCGTGCACTAAGCCTGGAGCCAGACCACCCGCGAGACTCGCTGCGAGTTGCAGTCCGTTTCCCAGCGGTACGGCTACTGCCGCAGCCTGGCGGCTTCGAGTGCGTCCGATGCGGTGAGGACAATCGAATCCGGCACAGCTTGTCCTGCCAGAGCCTGATGGCCTCGAATATCGGCCCCTCGAAGGGCAGACCACTGGCGTTGCCGTCGAGATGAACTCGAAGCGCTGCAAACACCTCTGTGCTGCTGACGGACTCAAGCTCGACGATCTCGACCTGCATGCGCCCGATCGCGTCCTCGAGATCTGAAAAGTGTGCCAGCACAGCATCGGCGCCTCGGTACACGCTGCTGTCAGGCATCTCGGGAGCGTCGTGCCATTCAAAATCCGGTGTCCAGAAAGGCAGAACCCCCTGAACCCCTGCTTGGTTCCAAGCGGCGTAGTAGCGGCGGACGATCTCCAGGTTGTCCTGCGACATGGCCCGCCCAGTATCCGCCGCTCGGAGGGGTCGCGTCCAGCATCGCCCGCCTCGTAAGCGGCCTGGATTGCCTCCACGTTCTGCTGCGACATCGTCGCCCAGTATCCGCCGCTCGCAGGGTCGACCCCGGTCGCCCTGGCACCGAGCGGCGTCAGCAGACCCAGCGTGCCTACAACGCCTGTTGTGCGCACGCTTATGAGCTCGGCCGGCTGGCCTTGTCGGGCCCTCCGAACTCAAAGCGACCCGTGGCGTCACGATCGCGGTCGTATCGTCTCTTGAGCGGAAACGGCGGCAACCAGGACTCGCGACGGACGATCCAGCTTTCGTAGGTTGGCATCAGTTGGTCGGGGGCATCCAGGGATCCTACGTTCACTTCGATCTCATCCGCGCTTCGTGCGAAAACGGAGGAGCCGCAGCGGGGGCAGAAAAACCGCCCGGCGTAGTCGCGTGTTTCGCCATCGATCGTTACCGCATCCTGAGGGAACACCGCGGAAGCGTGAAAAAGGGCCCCGTGATGCTTGCGGCAGTCGAGACAGTGACAAATGCCGACCCGGTATGGGAGTCCCGTCGCCACAATTCGGACGTTGCCGCACAGGCAACCGCCGGTGAATCGGTCCATGCTGCGTCTCCTCCAAAATCAAGCGGTCGGACTGGATACAACGGTCACTGCCCGGGGCACGACACCTCTGAGGAAGCCGAGATGCAGACCCAGCGTACGCGCCGCCGTATCGCACAGGAGCAGCGCTTGACCCACTACGACGAGCTGGAGGCCCGCAGCACCGACGACGGCGAGCGGATGGCCGAAGAGGATCAGTGGCGAGCACTACGGCTCGTGAGTCCTCGGCCAGCGACCCCCTCGAGCAAGCGCAAGGCGCGTGTGATCACGGAGCTGCGCGAAGGGCGCCGCCTCTCTGTCGAACAGGGTGAGACTTCAGTCGCGCGATCCGGGCGTCCGGATCGCGCACCGGACGCACCCGAGAACGAAAAAAAGGGGGATCGCCCGAATGCGATCCCCTTGTGCAGGCGAAAAGCGGCGAAGGGGCTCGGCGCCGATGGGCCGCACTGGTTCAACTCCGCTCCCCTAGCGGAATCTCGGTCGCTTGCGTCTGAGAGTGCGTCTGGAACGCCGCGTCGATTTCGTCCAGTCGGCGCTCGTCCACGGCGTGCGCGTAGGTGCGCACCATCTCCGTGACTGACTTCTCGGACCAGCCCGCCTGCGCCGCGATGGCGGCATCCGGCAGGTTGAGCACGACCTTGAGGTACCAGCACCCGTAGTGCTTCGAGCAGGAGTAGAAGTCGCGGTCGAACCGCGACCGCGCCCGGACCTCTTTCCAGTAGGCGGTCAGGGTGGGCTCGGTGAGCTGGCGGCCCGTCTTGTTGCGGAACACGTAGCCGTGCGGGTAGTAGCCCTCGATCTCGAGCAGAGAGTTGAGCGCGGCTCGGGCAGGGGGAACGAGCGTGATCGTCCGTTCCTTGTTCGACTTCGGGATGTCGGTCGTGCCCCGGTAGAGACGGCGCGAGACGCGGGCTCGGCCGTTCACGCCGGCGTGCAGGTCGATGTCCTCCCAGTCGAGCGCGAAGAGTTCTCCGGGCCGCATCAGCGTGAACGCCCCGAACGTGAGCAGCGCCCGCATCATGGGCGCGTACTCGTCGCCCAGGGCTGAACACGCCTCTAGGAGCAGCACCATCTGTTCCTCGGACGGCGGGTGCTCGTTCCTGCGGCCCTCTCCGCGTTCGCTCAGGCCCTTGAAGCGGTTACGGTCGAGCTCCTCCGCCTCGTAGGCCCTCTCCATCACCGTGACGGCGACCGCCACGGCGCCGTTCGGAACCTGGGCCGCCCAGTTCTCCGCCTCGACGCGGGTGATTGAGGACAGCGGGCGGTCCCCGAACGCTCGGGTCAGGTGCCTAAGCGCCGCACGCGCCGTGTCGATCGAGGAGTCCTTGTAGCGCCGTCCACCCCTGGTCCGCAGGTCGCCGGACTCCATGCGGGCGAGGTAGCGATCCGCCCACGCCTGGACCGTCCATCCGTCCGAAGCGGCCCCCTCGAGCCACGGCTTCTCCACCTTGGCCCGGGCGACGGCGGCGTCACGGTCGCGCTTGAGCTTGAACCGCCCCACCCAGTGCCAGAGTTGCCGCCCGTCCTCGCCCTGGCCGAGGTACACGCGCCCCTCGTAGGGCTTACGCTTGCTTGCCATCGGGACTCACCTCCCGGTCATGGGGCGGGGCCGTTGTCGCGGTCGCCGCCCCGTTGGCTGAACGGGGGGCATCGTATACCCGCTCACCCCTGAGTTCCAGATAGCCGTGTTCGACCAGCCACGGCTCGGCCTCGGAGGGACGCACCTTGACGCGCCCGAAGATGATCGCGTGCGGCATCCCCTCGGTGATGGCGAGTTCGATCGAGCGGGTTGAGCACGCCCAGAACTGCGCAGCGGCGCGCTTGTCCAGCCAGCCCTCGTAGGCGACGCTCACGACGTCGGCCCCAGGAGCCGCGCCATCGGCTCGAAGTCGCCAAGCCCTGAGGTGGCCTCTACGTGGAGAATCGGGCCGGATGACCTACGGGTAAGGGTCGGCCGATTTGAAACAAACTCGCCCGACTGCAATGCGGGTTTGTGAGCCCGGTTCGGCTTGTCGACCAGATCCCGACGTATTCGCCACAGCGTCGTGCGGCTGATCTCCGTCTGTTCGATGACCTTCGAATCGGGAACGCCCGCTTCGACCAACTCGACAGCCAGCCGGCGACGTTCCTTCAACGGCAGCGACCAGTCCGAGTCGACGCGGCGAAGGTGAAGCAGCAGACGGCCGAGGTCCACCGCGTCGAGCACGCGGCGGGCGACGGCGTACACCTCCGCGGCGCCGGAACGCTTGGCGACGTTCGCGAAGCGCAGGACGGCGCTCATGCCTCCCGCTCCTTCGCGAGCAGCGTCTGGAGCATACGCCAGCGCTCAGCGAAGAAAGCGTCCCGCTTGGCCTGACTGTCTAGGAACCACCCCCGCCGAGGTGGTGGGGGTTCGTCCGCTAAATCAGATTCGTCTGACGGCCCGTCGCGGCTGCTGGCCGTGGTGCGCTTCGGCCCCGGCCGACCGGATGCAAGCCGCTTGGTGGCCATCCGGTGCGCGGCCGTCCGAACAGTCCGCAGCGCCTCGGCCTCGTTCGCTTGGCCGGCATCGCGGCGTTCCTGCACCGAGCGCTCCGCAGCGTTGTGCAGCAGCTTCTCGTAGTCGCCTCGGAAATCGAGCTCGGCCCGCTCGAGCTCGCGGCGCAAGTCGCCAAGCCGGGCAGAGACCAGCGCGACGGCCTCTGCGTTCTCCTCGGCCTGGTAATCCGTGAGCTTCTGTTCTCGCGGGCGATGCGTCGACGCAGACTGGCCACCATCATCTGGGCCCGCAAAGGCGACGACTTTGGGAGGACGCGATGGTCCTCGGCCCAGCTGAGGTCGACGGCGGGCGACTCAGCCAGCGCGGCCACGGGAACGCTCTCGGTGTCGTACAAAAGGCACGTCCTCAGACTAATCGAGAGGTCCGACGACTCGACAATCCGGCCAGCCCCGGAACGACAGACGGCCCCCGAAGGAGCCGCCTGAAGGTGCTGTTCTGTTCGACACGGCGTTCGACCGCTAGAAACCAGCATAGCGCCATAGCCGGTTCGCGTTCTTGCTGCGTGCGAGAAGCAGGCAGCCCCAGACCGCCGGTTCAGCTTCCGTCGCCAGGGGGTCTGAAGGAATCCGCCCAACGGCGGTTTACTCACGGCCTCATATGGCGCAAGGAGCTGCCCGGCCAGCGACGAAGCCCGGACCGTGGGATAGATTCCGAAGCGTGGCGTTCACCGTCCCCATAGCGAGCGTCCTTTCAGGTGCCACTCCCCGGCAGCTGTCGTACTGGCGTAGGCCCACGCGCTCTGCTCCGCCCCTACTCGAGCCCGCGGCCAAGCGATCCGGGCGCTATTTGTATAGCTGGGCGGATGTCGTCGCCCTGCGCGCAATCGTCTACCTACGCCAGGAGAAATCGCTGCCGAAGATCCGCGATGCCGTCGAGCGTCTGCGACATCTCGAGGCTGGCGACTGGGAGCACCTGTCGCAGTATCAACTGATCCGCACCTCCGAGACGATCATCGTTCAGACGCCGCGAGGGGAACTCTTGGACCTTGAGCGGGCACCCGGGACGGTCCTCGACGAGGTCCTGCTTGAGGACGTACTTCAAGCGTTCTCGACGCGAAGCGGCGCGGAGGTCCCCGCCCTTCGAAACCCCCGCCCCCGGCTTTCAGTCGACGCACGCGTTCTCAGCGGGTACCCAGTGATCGCCGGTAGCCGCGTACCCTTCGATGTGGTCGCCGGGCTCGCAGACGAAGGCGCTCGTCCGGCCGAGATCATGGCGATTTACCCCTCGGTCGATCCAGACGCTGTTCCAGACGCACAAGCCTTTGCACACCAGGTGGCGAGGGTCGGGTAAAAGAAACGCGGCCGGGAGGCCTGGCGTGCGGTTCCTGCTCGACGAGGGGATGCCGGTTCAGTTGCTCGAAGTGCTTCGGCTGAACGTGCCGCATGAGTTCGAGCACGTTGACGAGGTTAGGTGGAAAGGAAAGCGCGACGCCTTCCTCATTAACGACGCCGCGGCGCGTAGGTTTGACGGAATCGTGACGCTCGACGTAGACCAGCTGTCCGATCCGGAGCTCTGCCGCGCGCTCGCACGATCAAGGCTCCACCACATCAGCTTGCGACAGGGCCGCAGGGCTGTGGGCAAACGAGGCGTAGCGCGGGTGATCGCATCGATCGCCGCCGGCATGCCCTACGTCATCGAGGATCTCGAGGCATCTGACGGCCAACGCGTGGTCGAGATCGCGCTGTTGAGCCCTACAGCCCGACACGAAACGCTAGACCCGAAGCGGGAACGTCAGCGACTGCCTTACTGGCCTTAAGATCGCTCACGGCTCTGGGGACATCCGTGGCAGCCGTCCCAGCGCGGCTAAGACGCCTAGGGGCAGCCTCTATGCGGCCCCGGGACACCCTCGCGCCTGCTCGGCCGCCAGGACGGCCGCGGTGAACACGCAGGCCCGCGCAGTGGAGGCATCGACCCGATCGACCACCAGCCCCCACAGGCGCCCGTGGGAGCTCTGCGACGAGGCGGCTCAGCTCGGCGCTCGCCATGCACGCAAGCTCACACGAATGTGTGGGAGTCCGCAAGGAGCAAGTAGCCCACCACGCGACCCCCCTACCCGAATCGCCCTTCTGCCGCTCTGGCGGGAAACGCTCATAGCTCGCGCCCTTCCCTTAGCCGCCTCATGGTCCTCTCGAGCATCGCTTTGCTTGCGGAGAAGACCGCATCCGCGTGTTCCCGACAACAGAACTGGCCGATGTGGGCGAGCTCCTCTCCCCCGATGATGCGAGGAACGAGCTTGTAGATGGTGCTGTCTACGTCCAGCCCGACGACCGCGTTGCAGCCGGGCAGCTCGCAGCGCTCCTTGTTCAGCCCTTCAGCCCTCACCGCTCCCCCTCGGGCACCCCGCGCGGGCCGGACAAGCCGCCGCCGTAGCGAGCGACTTGCCCAGCCGTGCGTTGGGGGAGCTGTTAGCGGCTGCCAGCCTCGTTGGACTCGTCCGTGTACGGATCAGAGCTTCCGGCCTTCGCGAGACCGCGCGAGATGAAGTAGCCGGCGCCGAGAATCGACACGTACAGCCAGGCCTGGCGAGCGATGAACTCGTCGGTTCCGTTGTCGCCGCCGTTGATCACCGCGGCGCTGATGAGAATCGCGCCGATCAGGCCGAGCATCGCCCAGAACTCGGTTGTCTTGAAGGCCTGCTTCGTCTCCGTCGTGAGCCGACGCGCGGTGCGGCCGACTCCATTCCCGCGAGCATCGAGCCCACGGCTAGTGGCACCTGTGGTGGCCATGTGTTGTGACTCCTTGATTGAGTTGCTTGCTGAGGCTCCGGCGGCGGCGAGCGTTGGGCTCCTCCGGTCCGGCGCTTCTTTAAGACCTGGCAGGCAACCCGTCGCGTTCGCTCCGCATTGCCCGTAGGTCTTCGGCTACCCGCGTTCAGCTACCCCAAACATGCCCGCGTGATCCAGTCGAGGTACAAAGCCAGGTGCATGGGAGCGGCGTTGCGGGGCGCACCCCGCGTTTATGCGAACATGAGTTCGTGACCGCCCAGGGCAGCGTGTACCCGCAGTTCAAGCGGGCGCTCAAGGGAAGGAACCTGATGCTGGCATGGACGATGGCCGCGGAGCTGCCCAAGGTGCCCCTCGCGGACGGGTTGGAACTGCTGCTCCTCGCCCGGGACCTCGAGCCGGCGAGGTTCGATAGGGGTGTGCCTCGCTGGCACGCGCGGCTTTGCACCGAGCGGCAACTGTCCAGCGGGGAGGCGCAGTTGGCTCTCGCGGCTTTGAACGCGTTGCCTGGCCCTGGGGTCGAGTCCGCGGTTCAGGCTCTCGCGGCGTTGTGCGAGGCCCACGGTCTCGGGCAGGAGGCTCAGGTGCTAGAGGGTTGGCTCGCCGCTCGTGCGACGGCTGCCTGATGTGGAGAAGGGGCCACCATCCTCGGAAGCAGCGCGCCCTGGCTTTCCGCCGGGGTGCTTGGCTGTGCGCTCGGGAGGGGCGCGGGCGCGCCACTGACGGCTAAGACATCGCTCACGTTTATGCGCTAGCTTGCAGGAAAGAATCTGTGCAAAGGTTGGCACGGGGGGCGTTTATGCCCGTATACGTGCGGGCTTCAGACAGCGACACGTGGCATTGGTGCTTCAGCTGCTCAAGGTACCCGCGGGGCGCTGCGCAGGCGGGGGCCCTCTTCCGGACAGGCCGCCCGCGCCTCGACCTCTGCAAGGAGTGTCTCAGGATGGAACGCAGAGGCGACCTGCCGCGACTGAACCTCCCACCCTGCCCGTGAGGGTTTGACCGCCCGGAGGGGGCCCTTCACCCCGGTCTGTTGTGAGCAGTCTCAGGGTGGTCGCAGCTACCACGGAGCCGGCAGTCGCGGGACCTGTCAATCCCGGTCCTGACTGCTGACGACGCGCAGCTTCGGCCGGTTCTGTTCCGCCTCCAAGATCGCGGCCTGCCACTTGCCAGGCAGATCCTCGAAGCTCTCGGCCTCCAGCGCCTCGTGGAACTCTCGACGCTGGAGGTCGCTCATCTCCGAGAGCGCCGGGTAGGCGACGACCTTTCCGACGCGGCGGCTCAGTTCGGGACTCGCGCGGAACGAACGGTGCCCACCGAGATCGTCAACTGCATCGTGAGATCGAGCGGTATCGGGAGGCCGCCACTCTGGCACTGGGCATCAGCTCGAGTGGTGTGTCAGTTATCTGTGCCGAGTGCGTAAGCCCAGGATTCCCGGGCAGTAGCCCGTAATCGCAAGCAGATCCTTGGACCGCCTCGCCTAGCGAAGAGCTCCGTGCTTCGGCGGTCTAGGGTGGGCGCGGACATCTGAAGTGGCCCCGGTGTGGACGTTTGAAGTGGCCCCACCTCTGTCCGATCGGCGGCCGACGGTTCGAGCTTTGTCGAGCTCGAACGGGAGGCCGCGGAGGGGATGGAGTCCAGGGTGGAGACGTTCGAGCAGATCAGGCGGGACCGCGATCGGGAGGGCCTGTCGATCCGAGCGCTGGCCTTGCGGCATGGTGTTCATCGACGGGCGGTCAGGCAGGCGTTGGCTTCGGCCGTGCCGCCGGCGAAGCGTCCGCCGTCGCATCGGCCCGCACCGAAGCTGGGCGCGTATCGGGCGCTGATCGACGAGTGGCTTGAGGCCGACCGCGAGGCCCCGCGGAAGCAGCGTCACACGGCGCGGCGGGTCTGGCAGCGGCTGGTGGCCGAACACGGCGCGCAGGTGTCCGAGCGGCAGGTGGCGCGCTATGTGCGCGAGCGCCGCCGGGAGCTGGGGGAGGTCGCGGAGGGGTTCGTGCCGCAGTTGCACGCGCCGGGCGCGGAGGCGGAGGTCGACTGGGGCGAGGCGCGCGCGGTGTTGGGTGGGGTGGCCACGACCGTGCATCTCTTTCACCTGCGGCTGTGTCACTCCGGCGCGGCGTTCGCGGCGGCGTTTCTGAACGAGACGCAGCAGGCGTTCTTGGAGGCGCACGCGGAGGCGTTCGCCTTCCTGGGCGGGGTGCCGGCAGTGATCCGCTACGACAACCTCGGCTCGGCGGTCAAGCAGGTGCTCAAGGGCCGCCGGCGGGTCGAGACCGACCGGTTCGTCGCGCTGCGCTCGCACTACTTGTTCGAGTCCGTGTTCACGCTCGCGGGGATCGCGGGCGCGCACGAGAAGGGCGGCGTCGAGGGCGAGGTCGGCCGCTTTCGCCGCCGCCACCTCGTCCCGATCCCGGAGGTCGCGTCGCTGGCGGAGCTGAACGCCGGGCTGCGCGCCGGCTGCGAACAGGACCTCGCGCGGCGGATCGTCGGTCACCCGGACACGGTCGGCGAGGGACTGGCGCGCGAGCGGCCGTTGCTGCGCGCGCTGCCCGCCGATCCGGCAGCGACCGCCGAGCAGACCACGCCGCGGGTCGACGCCAAGGCGCTCGTGACCGTGCGCCAGAACCGCTACTCGGTGCCGGTCGGCCTGGTCGGGCTGCGCGTGGGCGCGACGATCGGCGCCCGCGAGATCACGATCGGCCACGCCGGCAAGGTCGTCGCCCGCCACGACCGCCTGGTCGGCCGGTTCGGCGTCGCCGCCCGACTGGACCACTACCTCGAGCTGCTCGCCCGCAAGCCGGCCGCGCTGGTCGGCTCGCTGGCGCTCGCGCAGGAACGCCAGCGCGGCGCCTGGCCGGGCTCGTTCGACGAGCTCTGGGCCCGGATCGCCGAGCGCTACGGCCCGTCGGAGGCCGCCCGGCAGATGGTCGACGTCCTGCTGCTCTGCCGCCAGCACGGGCCGGCGCGGACCGAGCTGGCCGTCCGCGGCGCGCTCGCGGCGGGCGCGCACGACGGCCGCGCCGTCGCGGTGCTGGCCCGCCGCAGCGAGGGCCCGCAGCCGGTCGCGCTCACCGACCTCGAGCCGCGGCTCGCCGCCCACGACCGGCCCGCCCCCGACCTCGACGCCTACGACCAGCTACTCACAGACAAAGGAGGATCCCGATGACCACCACCGCGAAGAACGCGAAGACCGCCGCCATGGAGGCGCTGATCGACGCGCACGCCATCGAGCTCAAGCTCCCCACCGTCCGCCGCCGCTTCCGCGCCCTCGCCGCCGAGGCGACCCGCGAGCAGCAGACCCCGACCGCCTACCTCGCCGCGCTGCTCGAAGCAGAGATGGCCGAGCGCGCCGAACGCCGCGAGCGCCGCCGCCTGATCGACGCCCGCTTCCCGGCGATCAAGCGCCTCGAGCAGTTCCAGTTCGCCGACAACCCCAAGGTCCCCCAGGCCACCATCGCCGCGCTCGCCGAGGGCTCCTGGATCGACGATCGCGAGTCGATCATCTTCATCGGCGACAGCGGCACCGGCAAGACGATGCTCGCGACCGCGCTCGCCGTCTGCGCCTGCCAGCAGGGACGGCGGGTGCGCTTCACCACGCTCGCCGCGCTCGCCAACGAACTCCAAGAGGCCGAAAGCCGCCGCGAACTGGCCAGGGTCGTCGGGCGCTACGCCCGCACCGAGCTTGTCGTCCTCGACGAACTCGGCTACCTCGCACTGCCCGACGGCGCCGCCGAGCTCGTCTTCCAAGTGCTCTCCGAACGCCACGAACGCGGCAGCCTGATCGTCACCACCAACCTGCCGTTCGGCGAGTGGACCAAGGTCTTCCCCGACCCCCGGCTCGCCAAGGCCGTCGTCGATCGGCTCACCCACCGCGCCCACATCATCGACACCGGCACCGAGTCCTGGCGCTTCCGCCACGGCCTCACCCGCACCCGCAAGAAGAAGGGAGCCTGACCCCCGCCGACAAGAGCGGCCCGCATGCCCCCTCGCCGCTCCGCCTCGCCCTACGGGCTCGGCTCCGCGACGACGGGCACACGACGCATCAGCGAAGATCAACCGCAACATCAACCGACGCGAGGTGGAGCCACCTCAAGCGTCCACGGTGGGGCCACTGCAAGTGTCCGCACCGATAGGGACCCGGACCCGCCGAGGAGGAACGAGCATGGCAGTCGCACAAGCAGGGAGAGGCGGCTACGTCTCACGTCCCCAGCCGAGCGGACTCGCCGAGGTCATCGACATCATCCTCGACAAGGGGCTGGTGATCGATGCCTACGTGCGGGTGTCGCTGATCGGCATCGAGATCCTCACGATCGACGCCCGCATCGTCATTGCCAGCGTCGACACGTATCTGCGCTTCGCCGAGGCCGTCAACCGGCTCGACCTCGCCGAAGCAGACCAATCGCAGGGACTTCCCGAGCTGATGGAGTCGATCAGCTCCGGAGGCACCCAATCCAAGACCAAGGGCGCGCTTGAGGGCGCGAAGGAGAAGCTCGGCATCGGCGGAGACGACGACGAGGACGAGGAGAAGAGCCGGCCGCGGCGTCGCTCCTCCTCGCAGCGCTCGCGTAGCCGCAAGAGCGACGACAAGTGACGGTCTACATCTACGGCATCGCGAGAGCCGCGGAGAAGATCGACGTACGGGCTCCCGGTGGTGGGAGCGGACCAGGCCCTGGGTGAACGCGGCGGGCACGTAGCTCTGCGCTCCCGCGCCGGTCACCTCAGGCCGCTGGATCGCCGTACTCACGCGCATACCTCAACGCCCTATCGCACGCCGAGCCGCGCTCCCGACAATCCCGGCAGCGCCGGTCGAAACCCCCGCCGTACCAATGCCGCGACCACCGCTCCGCCACACCTGGCTTATCCGGATCCGCCGACGGCGGAGGGTCGTACGCCTGCCCGCGGGCCTCCGCCAGCATCCGCGGCAGAGTCGCCCTATTGCCGCCCATCGGGCAATCGCGGGAGTGTCGATGTTCCGGGCCGCGATGGGCGTCCCGGGCGTCGTCGTCGTGCCCCAGGTCCCACGCCTGGTCCGGCTTGATCGGTCGGCCGCAACGCCAGCAGTCGACCTTGCCGGCGCGGACCTTCGGAGCCCAGCGGCGCCTCAGCTTCTTATGATGCGTCCCGTAGCGATGCTGGCCCGACCTGGTACGGCTACTCATCGCTCAAACCCCGGGGGAGCGGGGAAAAACGGATTTGTCATCGGGGGGAAATAGGCGACTGCGGGGGTGTCCGGCCCCTGTTTTGGCTGGTGATGCCGATGCCCCCCTGGTCGGTTGAGGCGTAGGGACGGGTGCGGAGGAGTTGCACCCGCCCGTTGCCTCGCTTCGGGGGGACCGAAGTCCGTGGCTGCCCGTGAGCTCTCTCGAGTCCTCGCCTCGGGCCTCCTAGCCCACGGTGTGGGGTTGGGCCGTCGGGTTGCCCTGAGTGCTCCTGGGTCACCACGTACCGCGGTTTTCGATCGTGAAACCGAGCGACGTGTTCCTCGGGGTGAAACCGCAGTGGCCGGGTTCCAATGTGCCATCGGGTGGCGGGTCGGGCGGGACGACGAGCGCCTCCCGTTCCTGCTCGCTTAGGTGCAGCCATGAAGGCGGAACCTGGCCGGCGGGACAGGCGATCATCCGGCGGCCGAGCTCGTCAAGCCGAACCAGATCAACGGGGCTGACGAACTCTGCCGGTGGCTTGCGTTCGAGCACCTTGGTCGGCTCGCGAAAGCGCGGGCGCATCCGTTCCAGTAGTTCGAGCGAGGCCATCGCTCACAGCCCCGTGACGCGACAGAACGCGGCGGGGGCGAGCACACCTACGGCTGCCCGAATCTCCGCTAGGACCGCGGCGAGGTTGCGTGCCAGAAAGTCGCTGTGACTGCGGGAGACGAACACGTCGGTCGATCTCAGCCACACGACGAGCTGGCCCCACGCGCCGACGTAGCCCGTCCCCGCGGCGACCGATGCCGTTTTCACTATCGGGACCTCGAGCACGTCACCGAGGCTTGAGCCGCCGTTCGCCAAGACCACCGTCACCCCGTCGACCCAGTCATCGGGATGGAGCGCCACGGCGGTCGGGGTGTAGCCGGCCGCGATCACCCGGGCGATTCCCTTCGCCAGCGCGAGCGGGACAGAGTCGGCGCCTTTCGCCTGCGTCAGGACGCCTGTGGTGTTGTCGAGCCTCGCAGGTTCGGGGGCGTGCCATTGCCGGCGAGCAGTTGGGCCTCGAGCCGGCGCCTCGCGTCGTACAGCAGTTGCTCGTCGATGATCCCGCGCATCTCGTCCACGTCCGCGAGTGCCCGGGTTGTGACTGGCACCCACGACGGGATCGACTCGACCGGGCTGACGATCTGCTCGAAAGGCAGAGTGCCCTCAGGTTTCGTGCCGGTCGCGGGCGACACCGCTTCGGCCACTTCCACCGCAGCCGGCGTGTAAGTCGTCTGACGCATGTACGGCACGGCGCCCTCGTCCGTCGTCCCGAGCCGCACCAGATCCAAGAGGTCGAGCGGACGCCTCGTCGGGGCGTACTCACGGCTCGGGTCGAGCGACTGGAACGCCCCGACCGACGTTGCCGACCCGACCCGCAGCAGCGTCTTCGTCTCGCCGCCGTTGAGGTCGGCCAGCGTCACGTTCTCGGTGATGGGAACGACGCGGCCGTTCTTCGCCGCGTTGAGCGCCTTGCCGGCGAACTGGTGGTATCTGTGGCCGGTGACGACCCGGCCGCCGAGCGTCAGGGTGTGGCGTGGGGCCACGCCGTTGACCTGCAACGACTTGCGGTGCAGGAGCTCGTCGCGGGTGAGCCCGCCGGCCGACTTCTTCACCTCAAGCGCGGCGAGCTTGAACGTCGCGGCTTCGGTTTGGGTTGGTGTGGACACGACGACACGCCTTCACTTTCGATAGGCGCGTCGGTCGAGTCATAGGGCCCGCACTTGCCGCTGTCCCCGTCGCCATCAGGAGGAAACCGACGAGGGTCATAGGGCTATGCGTTCGCCGCTGCCGTCGCGACGCTACATGAGCAACTAGGACGAGATTCTAGCCGAGCTCGATGCGGAAACGGGACGGGTTGCCGCGTGCCGCGGCGATGGCCCGCTCCAACTTGTCGGCCTCCTGCTCGGCGGGATAGTCCGGGTCGATCGCCCAGGCCCCGCGCAAGAACTGGGCGCGGATCTTGCGGTTCCACACCTCTTTCGGCGGGCCTGTCTTGTGGCCCTTGGCGTGGCGCACGTTGCCCAGCATCCGCCGCTCTACGCGGTCCGTCCACCACTCGATGTGCTCATCGATTGTTCGACTGCGCTCGAAATGTGTTGTGCTCATTTGTTCCTCCTCATTGGTCTTTTGGGCGTACCTGTTGCTTGAACAGCGTGAGCGGCCAAGGGGTGAATGTGCGCCTCGCTAGCGGATGAAGCCATGCGTCGTGAATGTCCCGCTGCTTAGAAGGACTCTCCTCTAGGGCTCCAAGCACCTGCTGTCCCACCCGGCCCCACGTTTCACCGTTGGTTCCCGGGCCCGTATCCACTGACTGCCTCACGGCGTTAGCTTCGTGTCGGGGTTCATTCCGCTCTCGCGAACCTCCGCCCACACCCTCAGCCCGAATCTGTGGGGCCGTCTTGGGCAGGGAACCTGGAGGCTCGTGGTGCGAGTGCGTTGTGCCGCTTGCGCGGCGTCAGGCTGGCCTATCTACCGGGCGGGGCGCTACCCCTCTGGAGTTGGTCCCGGCGAGCTTGGCTGCACTCCCCTTTCCGGTATGTGACTCTCACCCGCGCCGGGCCGCGGAACCTGCGCGGTCTCAGCGTGCGGGCACCTCCCCGTGGAGCCACTCCCGCCACGCGACCTGTGCGCGATCGGGACACGGCTTGCGCTTCACGTCGACCTTCGTATGGGTGCGGTAGCCCGGCTGCGTCCCTACCTTCGTCACGAGGCGACAGCGCACCCCGGCCGCTGCGCCGCAGTCCGGGCACGCATGGTCAAGTGCGCGCTTACGGAGATCGGTTTCGGTGAGGTCGTGGACGCTCACGCGCGCACCTCCACCCGGCGACGCCGGCCGCACGGGCAGGCGAACACTCGGACCAGCTTGGAGCCCCACCGCTGCAGGCCCTCGGAGCGGCCGTGGAGGCTCGAGCCGCAGCCGAGACACTCGGTTCTGGTGAACTCCAGCCGCCCGGCGGGCCGGGACGTGGAGCCGTGGTAGGGACTAGACTGCCAGTCGACCGTTGGCATGACGGTTTCCTTTCGTGGGCGCGTGGTGGCGCCCGGTTGTGGACAGATGAGAAGTTGGGATGTGGGGCCGCGTGCGGGCGCGGCCTCCGTCGTTCCAGGGGTGCGTCTGAGCTGCGCCCCTGGGTGCGTCTGAGTTGCGTCTGACTAGGACCGCAGGCTCCGCATGGGCGCGCAAACTGTGCAGCGCCAAGCCAAATGCGGAGCTATGCGGAGCGGTGCGTACCCCGAGGGGGGATGGGCCGTACTGGGCTCGAACCAGTGACCTCCGGCTTGTCGAGCCGGCGCTCTCCCAGCTGAGCTAACGGCCCGGGAGGGGTCGGTCAGGGTGCCAGCGTAGCAGCGGTCCGCTCGCTCTCAGGACCGCGGTATAGAGTGCCGCCGTCCCGCTGGACGGCTTGAGGAGGAGGAGTCGATGCTGATGTTGCGGCTGCCCGCGGTTGCCCTTGCGATCGTCGCCCTGGCGGCGATCCCCACCCCGGCGGTCGCTGACGATGACGACCGCGGAAGGGCGGACCTCAACGTGCTGTCCGGCCGCGCCGACCAGGTGAGCGGCGGCGATGCCCTCGTGCGCGTGGAAGCGGCGCAGCGTCACCTCGCCGATCTTCGGGTGCTGTTGAACGGCGACGACGTGACGGACGCGTTCGAGCCCGACGACGGCAACATCGTCGGGCTCGTAACAGGTCTCGACCTCGGCAGGAACCGCCTCGAGCTGCTGCGGGAGAGGCGCGGCCGGGACCAGACCCTCGACCGGCTCACGCTCGAGAACCACCCGCAGACCGGCCCGATCTTCTCCGGCCCGCAGCAGGTGCCCTTCGTCTGCAAGACGATCCAGGCCGGGCTTGGCGAGCCGCTCGTGGACAACCAGGCAGGCCAGGGCTTCCGGGTGCTGAACCCGGACGGCACGACCGCGGGCTGGAGTCGCAACTGCTCGGCGCAGACCCGGGTCGACTACCAGTACCGCACCACCGGCGGCCAGTTCGCCCCGCTGCCGCCCGACGGCTCCCGGCCGGCGAACATGGCCCAGACGACACTGCTCGACGGGCGGACGGTCGACTACGTCGTGCGCCGCGAGCGCGGCACCATCAACCGCTTCATCTACTCGTTCGCAATGCTCGCCCCGCTCGCCGAGGCGGGCGCCCCAGGCTCCGGGCCCAACACGAGTCTCTGGAACAAGCGCCTGATCTACACCTTCGACGGCGGCGTCGCCATCGGGCGCAACCAGGCCACTCCGGGCGGCAGCGCGCTTCACGACATCGGCCTGAGCAAGGGCTACGCCATCGTGCACTCGAGCGGCACCCGCACCAGCACGCACTACAACCTCGAGCTGGGCGGCGAGACGGCCCTCATGACCAAAGAGGAGTTCGTCGAGCGCTACGGCCCGCCGCTCTACACCGTCGGCGTGGGCGGCTCCGGCGGCGCCATCCAGCAGTACGTCTACGGCCAGAACCACCCCGGCCTGATCGACGCCGGCATCCCGCAGTACTCGTATCCGGACATGGTCACGCAGACCATCCACATCGGCGACTGCGAGCTGCTCGAGCACTACATGGACGTGACCGACGCGGCCAACCCCAAGTGGGGCAACTGGGACGACCGCGAGTGGCTCGAGGGCCTCAACGCGGACCCAACGAGGCCCAACCCGTATCGGGGCGGCGCGCCCGGTAACACGGAGTGCGTGAACGGCTGGCGCGGCCTGACGCCGCTCGCCCTGAACCCCCTGTTCGGCACCGCCGGCGCGGGCACCGAGCGCATGGACCCGGCCGTCATGGCCGCCGTGCACTGGACCCACTGGGAGGACGTGAAGAACATCTACGGCGTCGGCCCCGACGGCTACGCCCGGCAGACCGGGGACAACGTGGGCGTCCAGTACGGCCTCAAGGCGCTCAGGGACGGCAATATCACGTCGCAGGAGTTCCTCGACCTGAACGCGCGCGTGGGGAGCTGGGTGGACCCGGACGAGATGGTCCAGGAGGGCCGGCCGTTCCTGCCGGTGGGCACCTTCGACCCCTGGAGCTCACGCAACATGCGGCTGAGCGCCGACAACGGCGTCACGCCGGCGCCCCGGCGCCAGGGCGACCTCGCGGCGATGCACGCCGCCTACAACCGCGGCCTCTACTTCGACGGCGACATCGACATCCCGCTGATCGACTGGCGGCACTACCTCGAGGAACAGCTCGACATGCACAACAGCCACCAGTCGTTCGCGTCGCGCCAGCGGATGCTCGACCACGACGGCAGGGCCTCGAATCAGGTGATCTGGTTCACCGACGCCCGCCCGTCGGTGCAGTTCGACCAGACGCCACAGGCCTTCGCGGTCATCGACGAGTGGATGGCCAACATTCGGCGGCACCCGAAGCGCGGCGTGGCCCGCAACAAGCCGGCGCTTGCCACGGACCGCTGCTTCACCACCCAGGGACAGGAGATCGCCAGCGGTCCGCGCGTCTGGCACGGCATCCTCGATGACGACGACGACCCCGGCGCCTGCACGCAGGCGTTCCCGCTCCACTCCACCTCGCGTATCGTTGCCGGCGGCCCGCTGCGTGGCGGCGTCTACAAGTGCGCGCTGCAGTCGGTCGACCGGGCGATCTCACGCCGCCTGTACGGAAGCTGGAGGCCGTCAAGCGACGAGGTCGCGCGTCTGAATCAGATCTTCCCGACCGGGGTCTGCGACTACACGCGCGAGGACGTCGGCCGTCCTTAGGCGGTGACCGCCTCGGAGGCGGTCGATTCGCCCGCGGGGACGCCGGCGGGCGGCAGCTTGCCGTGCGTGCGCATCGTGATCTCGAACGTCTCGCGGCTCGTGTGCTTCGGGCTCCAGCCGGTCGTCCTCTTCAGCTTCTCGGTCGACAGGATCCCCGGGTGGAGCACGAATTCGATCAGCCCGGGCGGCGCCTCCGACACGCGCGCCGTCCACATCGCGCGGGCCAGCCCGCGATAGGCGCGGAGCGGCATCTTCCGGATCGGCAAGCCGACGAGCTCAGCGCACTCGCGCTGCGTCATCAGGCCGTCGCCGGCCACGTTGTAGGCGCCCGCGTGGCGCCCCAACAGCAGAGCCGAGATCGCCTCGACAACGTCGTCCTCATGCACGAACTGGATCTGGTTGTCGAGCTGCCCGGCGTCGGGTGAGAACGGCGCCTTGGTCCAGAGCCGCACGAAGTAGTTGTCGACGCTCGGTCCGAATACGATGCAGGGCCGCACGATCGTCATCACGCGGTCGGGATGCGCCGCGGCCCAGAGCTGGCAGAGGCGGTCCGACTCGGTCTTGTCGCGTGCGTAGGCGAACGAGGGAACGCCGCGGACGGGGTCGTCCTCGGTGAGCGGCACCGGGTTGTCGGGGAAGGCCCCGTAGGCGGACGAGGAGGAGGCGACGAGCGCCTGCTGCGTGCCTGCCGCGGCGGCGGCCTCGAGCACATTGTGGGTGCCGTTCACGTCCACGTCGTACATGAGCTGCTCGTCGTGCGACGGGTTGAGGATGAAGGCCAGGTGGATCAGGGCGTCGGCGCGCGAGCGCTCCAGAGCGGCACGCACGGTGTCGCGGTCGCGCACGTCCACGCGTTCGAATTGCGTCTTCGGCCGGTAGGCCGCTGGCGGCGCGAGATCGCAGATCACGATCTGCTCGGTGTCCTCGCGGCGGGACAGGAGGTCCACGAGCCGCGAGCCGATGTACCCGGCTCCGCCGGTGATCAGGTAGCGCATGCGGCCGGAGACTAGCTCTCGGTATCCGCGAACTTGGCCTCGAGGTCCTTCATCACGCCGGGCTCGCGCAGCGTCGTCACGTCGCCCAGCTCGCGGCCCTCCGCGATGTCGCGCAGCAGCCGCCGCATGATCTTGCCGGACCGGGTCTTCGGCACATCCGCCGTCCAAATGATCCGCTGCGGCCGCGCAAACTTGCCGATCCGCTGGCCCACGCGCTCGCGGATCTGGCTCTCGAGCTCCTCGTCGCCCTCATCCCTGTCGCCCTCCAGGATCACGAACGCAGCGATCGCCTGGCCCGTGTCCTCGTCCTGCTGGCCGATCACCGCCGCCTCGGCCACCTTCGGGTGGGAGACGATCGCCGACTCGACCTCTGCGGTCGAGAGCCGGTGCCCGGATACGTTGACCACGTCGTCCACGCGTCCGATCACCCAGAAGTAGCCGTCCTCGTCGCGCTTGGCGGCGTCGCCCACGAAGTAGGTGGTCTCGTCCCACTTCGAGAAATAGACCTCCTTGAAGCGCTCTTCGTCCCTGAACAGCGTGCGCAGCATGCCGGGCCACGGCCGCCGCAGCGCGAGCAGGCCCTGCTCGCCGTCGGGGACTTCGTTGCCCTCCTCGTCGAGCACGCCCGCGTCCACGCCGGGAAGCGGCTTGGTGGCGGAGCCCGGCTTTGCCGAGGTCACGCCCGGGAGCGGCGAGATCATGATGTTGCCCGTCTCGGTCTGCCACCAGGTGTCGACGATCGGGCAGCGCTCGCCGCCGATCACCTTCCAGTACCACAGCCAAGCCTTCGGGTTGATCGGCTCGCCGACCGTGCCGAGCAGCCGCAGCGACGAGAGGTCCTGCTTCTGCGGATGCTCGATCCCCCACTTGATGCACGCACGGATCGCGGTCGGCGCCGTGTAGAAGACCGTCGCGCCGTAGCGCTCGACCAGCTCCCACCAGATGCCCTTGTGCGGGTAGTCGGGCGCGCCCTCGTACATCACGGATGTCATGCCGTTCATCAGCGGCCCGTAGACGATGTACGAGTGCCCGGTGACCCAGCCCACGTCGGCCGAGCACCAGAACACGTCCTCGTCGGGCTTGAGGTCGAACACGTGCTTCGTCGTCCAGGCCACGCCGGTCAGGTAGCCGCCGGTGGTGTGCAGGATGCCCTTGGGCTTGGCCGTCGACCCCGATGTGTACAGCACGTACAGCGGGTGCTCGGCGTCGAGCGGCTCCGCCGGGCAGTCCTCCGACGCCGCCTCGATCGCCTCGTCGTAGAAGACGTCGCGCCCCTCCTGCATGTCCACGTCCGCACCGGTATTGCGCACCACCACAACCGTCTCGATCGAGGGCACCTCGCCGAGGAAGGCGTCCACGGCCGGCTTGATGTCGGCGGCCTTGCCCTTGCGGCGCGCCTGGTCGACGGTGATCGAGCGCCTTCGCGTCGGAGAACTCCATCCGCTCCTTGACCGCGTCGGGCGAGAACCCGCCGAACACGACGTTGTGGGGCGCGCCGACTCGCGCGCAGGCCAGCATCGCCACGGCCACCTCGGGGATCATCGGCAGGTAGATCCCGACCACGTCGCCGGGTTGGATGCCGCGCTCCTTCAGCACGTTTGCGAGCCGCTTGACGTCGCGCAACAGGTCGGCGTAGGTGACGTCGCGCTCCTCGCCCTCCTCCCCGCGCCAGTGGAAGGCGACCTTGTCGCCCCGACCCGCCTCCACGTGGCGGTCGAGCGCGTTGTGAGACGCGTTCAGCTTGCCGCCCGTGAACCACTTGTAGAACGGGGCCTCCGACTCGTCGAGCACTGTGTCCCACTTCTCGAACCAGTCGAGCGCCTCGGCCTGCTTCGCCCACCACGCCTCGGGGTCGCGCGCCGCCTCCTCGTGGACCGAGGTGTCGCTGATCAGGGCCTTCTCGCGGAACTCCGCCGGGGAGTCGAACGTCTCCTGGTCGAGGAGCTCCCCGATCTCCTTCTCGACCTGCTCGCGGGAGGGCTTGGTGGTGGCTTCCATATCCGTTTTGTACCCGATGGGATGCGCGGGGACACGGATGACGCGCCCGCGCGAAGCATCGGGCGCCCGGGCCATGGAACCCGGGCGCCCGCCTCCTCCCGAGGGACTACGGGTGCGGGATCGTCGTCGTCCGGCCGCCGTCGCCGCCGTGCGCGGCGCGCCCCGGCGTCCCGTCAAGGTCAGGCCGGTGCCGGTCTCTGCGCCGAGCCCGGTCTCCGAGCGAACGTACAGCTCGTCGAAGTTGCGCTCGGCGAGCTCCTCGCGGGCGAGCATGGTCCCGAGCCAGCACCCAATGAACCCGAGCGGCACCGAGATGATCGCCGGGTTCGCCAGGTCGTACCACGAGAACAGGCCGCCCTCGGAGTCGGGTCCCGGCCACACCGTCGGGCTGACGATCACCAGCGCGATCGAGGTGAACGTCCCGATCAGCACGCCGGTGACGGCGCCCGACGTGTTGAACCTGCGCCACGTCAGCGCGAGCAGCAGCGCCGGGAATATCGCGCTCGCCGCGACGGCGAACGCGAGGCCGACCATGAACGACACGTTCAGGCCCTCGCCGCCGATCACGGCGATCGAGATCGCGATCGCGCCGATCGCGAACGCGGCGATCTTCGCGACCCAGACCTCCTCCTTCTCGGAGTCCGTGCCGCGGCGCACGATGTTCGACCACACATCGTGCGCGACGGCGCCCGAGGCGGAAATCACCAGGCCGGCGACCACGGCGAGGATCGTGGCGAACGCCACCGCGGCGATGATCGCGAGGAACAGGTCGCCGCCGAAGGTGCCGGCGCCGCCACCAACCTCCTCGGCGAGCAGCGGGGCGGCGAGGTTGCCGCCGGTGCCGACGGCCTCCGTGGCGCCCTCGCCGAGGATCGCGCGCGCGCCGAAGCCGAGCGCGGTCGTCATGACGTAGAACGCGCCGATCAGGGCCACGGCCCACATCACCGATGAGCGCGCCGCCTTCGCGTCCGGGACGGTGAAGAAGCGCATCAGGATGTGCGGCAGCCCCGCCGTGCCGAGCACGAGCGCGATGCCGAGCGAGACCGTGTCGATCGGGCTCGCCAGGAACAGGCCCGGCTTCAGATACGCATCGCCCTCGGGCGACTCCGCCCTGGCCTCGCGGAACAGGTCGACCGGGTTCCAGCCCACCTTGCCCAGCACGAACAGCGTCAGAACGACCGTGGCCGTCATCAGCAGGATTGCCTTGATGATCTGGACCCAGCTCGTGGCGAGCATCCCGCCGGCCACGATGTAGACGATCATGAAGGCGCCGGTGATGACCACGGCCAGCTCGAAGCCGATGCCCACCAGCGCGTTGATCAGCACTCCTGCGCCGACCATCTGCGCGATCAGGTAGAAGCCGGCCACGGCCAACGTGCCGAGCGCCGCGGCGGCTCGCGCCGGCCGCTGCTTCATCCGGAACGACAGCACGTCGGCGATCGTGTATTTGCCCGAGTTGCGCATCCGCTCGCCGAGCAGGAACAGCACGGTGAGGAACGCCACGAGGAAGCCGACGGAGTACAGAAATCCGTCGAAGCCGAACAGGAAGATCAGTCCGGCGATGCCGAGGAACGACGCCGCGGACATGTAGTCGCCCGCGATCGCAAACCCGTTCTGGACGCCGGTCAGGCCGCGGCCTGCCGCCCAGAAGTCCGTCGCGTTCGATACCCGCTTGGAAGCGAAGTACGTGACGATCAGCGTGATGCCGACAACGATCGCGAAGATTCCGAGTGCAAGTTCGTTGACGTCTGCTGCGAAGAAGGTCATCGCCGCGTCTCCTCATCAGTGCGGGCCGGCCATTCCGCGGCCGGGCGCTCGAAGCGAGGTTCGGGAGCACGACCCGGGGCACCGGCTGCCAGCGCCACCTCGGCGGCGCGCTCGGCGAGCGGGTCGAACTCCCGGTCGGCCTTGCGCAGGTACCACCAGCCAAGCCCCCAAACCATCAGGAACTGGCTTAGGGCGAGCGCATAGCCGACGGTAATGCCGTCGGTGATGAACTCCCTGCCCATGAAGTCGGGCGCGTAGCCCGCCAGGATGATGAAGCCGAAGAACCAGGACAGGAAGAAGATCGTCCCCGGGACAACAAAGGCCCGCTTCTTCTTTGTCAGCTCCCGGAACTCGGGCGACCGCGCGGCGGCCTCCCAGTCGATCTCTGGATGGTGATCGGACCCGCCGGCCATCCGTGAGTCGGTCGTTGCCATCTCTCACTCCCCTCGTAGAGGTACTCCTGGCGGCGGTCCCCTGGCCCCGCGCGGGCGAAACGGGAAGTGCGCTGACCGGGGTGTGACTGCGGCGGGCGGCCTTTCTCGCGCGACGAACGGCATCCGTTCGGCGTGATGTGCCCCACTTGGGGGAATAAGGGCCTCGGGAGCAGAGTGGAGATAGCGCTGGGAGTGGTATTCGGAGCAGTTGTCGCGGCCTCGCTGTGGGCCGCGTCCAGGTTCATCGCGTCGCCGGGGCGTGTGGTGAGCGAGGAGGGACAGGCGATGCGCGCCGCTTTGCACGCCGCCACCGCCACCCTCCCGCACCTGCGCCGCGGCCTGGCGCAGACCACCGCGGCGAAGGCCGTGCCGCACCTGCGTGCGTTGACTCAGAGCACGGCGCTCGCGCTGGCCGACCGCGAGTCGCTGCTGGCGCTCGACGGTCCCGGCGCGATCCGCTCGCTCGCCGGCGCCCCCCTGGGCGAGCTGATCGAGGAGGGCCCGGACGACCGCGTGCACGTGGACCCGCGCCTCGAGCTGCCGAAACTGCACCTCGGGGGCGCTGTGGTGGCGCCGCTCATCGTGCGCGGCGAGCGGGTGGGCTCGCTCGCCGCCTTCTACGCGCGCGGGCGCCGGATCCGGCCCGAGGACACGCGCGTGGTGGGCGACGCCGCGGAGCTGGTCTCGGCGCAGCTCGAGCTGGCCGCCGTCGAGGAGCAGGAGGAGCGGCTCGCTCAGGCCGAGCTGCGGGCGCTGCGGGCCCAGATCTCGCCGCACTTCGTCTACAACGCCCTCGCCGCGGTGGCGGGCTACATCCACTCGCGGCCCGAGGAGGCGCGGGAGCTGCTCACCGATTTCGCCGAGTTCACCCGCTACGCGTTCCGCCGCGAGCGCCCCTACGTGACCCTCGCCGACGAGCTCCATTACGTCGAGAAGTACCTGAACCTGGAGCGCGCCCGCTTCGGCGACCGGCTGCGGGTGCGGCTCGAGGTGGCGCCCGAGATTCTGCCGGCGGTGGTACCGGTGTTGTCGCTGCAGCCGCTCGTGGAGAACGCCGTGCGCCACGGGATCGAGGGCGCCGGCGCGGGGGTGACGATCGACATCCTGGGCCAGGACCTCGGTGCCGACGCACTCGTGAGCGTGCGCGACGACGGCGCGGGGATGTCCGAGGAGTCGGCGCGCGCGGCGCTGGCCGGCCTTGCCGATGGCGTGGGCTTGCAGAACGTGCACCGCCGGCTCGAGTCGAGCTTCGGCCCCGGCTACGGGCTGGGGATCGAGTCCACTCCGGGCGAGGGGACCGAGGTGCGTCTGACGGTGCCGAAGTCACACCCGAGGGTTCGCGCGGCGTGACCGAGCGGGGCCTCGACGTGCTCGTCGTCGACGACGAGGGGCCCGCCCTCGCCGACCTCGCACGGCAGCTGCGCGCGCTGTCCGAGACAGCCGAGGTGCGCACCGCGGCGGGCGGCCAGGAAGCGCTCAGCACGCTCGCCGAGCGGCCCTTCGACGTGGTCTTCCTGGACGTGCGCATGCCCGGCATCGACGGGCTCGAGCTGGCGCGCGTGCTGAGGCGCTTCCAGATGCCGCCGGCGGTGGTGTTCGTGAGCGCCTACGAGACGGGTGCCGTGGGGGCGTTCGAGCTGAAGGCGCTCGACTACCTCATGAAGCCGGTCAGCCGGCGACGGCTGACGGAGGCGCTCAGCCGAGTGCGCGAGGCGCGCGGCGAAGCGCCCGGCCCGCGCGGGTCCGACGACGTGGTCCCCCTCCCCACCCTGCGCGGCGGCACCCGCCTGGTGCCGCGCGAGTCGATCCTGTACCTCCAGGCAGACGGCGACTACGTGCGGGTGATCTGCGACGACGAGCGCTTCCTGATGCGCGGCCGCGTGTCCGACCTGGCGCGGCGCTGGCGCCCCCACGGCTTCGTGCAGGTGCACCGCGGCTACGTCGCGAACCTGCGACGCGCGGTGGAGGTGCGCCCGCACGTGAACGGCACGGCCACGCTCGCGTTCCCCGACGGGCGCGAGATCCCCGTGGCCCGGCGCAAGGTCGCGGAGCTGCGAAAGGAGCTCGTGGCGTGAACGGCGCGGCCGGGCGGCGGCCGCGGACCCCGCGCCAGGAGCTGGCCGAGGGAACCCCGCACGGAGACGTCTACCTAGGCCGGCTGATCCGGGCACAACTCGGGCTGTCGCTGCTCGCCCTCGGCGCGTTCGGCGGCCTCGTGGGCTCGTTGCCGCTGCTCTTCCTGCTGGTCCCAGGGCTGCAAGAGATCGAGCCGCTCGGCGTCCCGCTCCCGGTGCTCATCCTGGTGGCGCCGCTGTTTCCGCTGATCGTGGTGATCGGCCTGCTGTACCAGCGCCGGGCGGACGCCCTGGACGAGGCGTTCCGCGACGTCGTGTCGCGCGAATGATCGCGGCGGTCGCGGTGGTTGCCGTGGCCGCGGGCGCCATCGGGCTGGGGATCTGGGGCGTGCGGCTGGTGCGGACCACGTCGGACCTGTACGTGGCCTCGCGCGCAGTCACGCCCTGGTGGAACGCCGCGGCTATCTCGGGCGAGTACCTGTCGGCGGCCTCGTTCCTCGGCATCGCGGGGCTCGGGATGAAGCTCGGCGCCAGCGTGCTGTGGCTTCCCCTCGGGTTCGCGGCCGGCTACCTGGCGCTGCTGCTGTTCGTGGCCGCGCCGCTGCGGCGCTTCGGCTCGTACACGATCCCGGACTTCGCGGAGGCGCGGCTGTCCTCGCCGCACGTGCGGCTCGTGGCGGCGGCCGTGGTGCTCACGATCGGCGGCTTCTACCTCGTGCCGCAGCTGAAGGGCGCGGGGCTCACGATCGGGATCGTTGCCGGCACGCCTTACTGGGTGGGCGTGGTGGCGGTGGCGGCGCTGGTGGCCCTGACGGTCGCGCTCGGCGGGATGCGCGGCGTGACATACGTGCAGGCCTACCAGTACTGGGTCAAGACGTTCGGGATCGCGCTGCCGGCGTGCCTGCTGCTGATCTACCTCGGCGGGCTGCCGGAGCGGGCGGCGCTGTTCGGGCAAGAGCTGCCGCGGGCGCCGGCCGATGGCCTGGTGGTGCAACTGGACTCGGCGCAGAAGGTGGAGTTCCCGGAGGCGGCTCGCTACTCGATCGACGGCCGGGAGTTCCGCGCCTCTGCGGGCACCGAGCGCACTCTTCCGACGGGCCGCCTTGTGCTGCCGGCCGGCACGGCGGTGCCCATCGCGGACGGCGGCTCTGTCGAGCGGGGCAGCGAGTGGGCCGAGCCGGTGGAGCGGTCGGGCCCGGCGTCGCCGGTGTTCGTCTACTCGCTGCTGCTGGCGACCTTCCTGGGGACGATGGGCCTCCCCCACATCCTGGTCCGCTTCTACACGAACCCGGACGGGTCGGCGGCGCGCCGCACCACGGTGCGGGTGCTCGGCCTGCTCGGGATGTTCTACCTCTTCCCCGCGGTGTACGCGGCACTCGGCCGGGCCTTGACGCCGGAGCTGTATGTGACGGGCGAGACCGACTCGGTTGTGCTCGAGCTGCCCCAGGCTGCCTGGCCGGGTCTCGGCGGCGAGCTGCTCGCGGCGCTGACGGCGGCCGGCGCGTTCGCTGCGTTCACGTCCACGTCGTCGGGCCTCTTGGTGTCGATGGCCGGCACGCTGTCGCACGACGTACGGCGGGGCGGCCCCCGGGGCCCCGGTGAGCACCCCGTGGAACGGATGCGGCGCTTCCGCTGGGCGGCCGTGGGCGCGATGGTGGTGCCGGCCCTGATCGCGCTGGCGGCCCGGGGCCTCGACATCAGCGTTCTCGTGGGCTGGGCGTTCGCCCTCGCGGCGAGCACGTTCTGCCCGCTGTTCCTGCTGGGCATCTGGTGGCGCGGGCTGACCGCGAGGGGAGCGATCGCGGGCATGGCCGCGGGCGGCCTTGTCGCGAGCAGCGGGATCGTGGCGACCCTGGTGGCAGAACCCTCCCCGACGACGCTGGGCGCGCTGCTGGCCCAGCCGGCGGTGCTGTCGGTGCCGGTGGCGTTCGTGACGATGATCCTGGTGTCGCTCACGGACCGGGAGCGCCCGGCCGGAACCGAGGAGACGATGCTGGCGCTGCACGGACCCGAGGGGCTGGGCCTGGAGGCGCTGCGGGCGCGCGGCTGAGGAGGTTCACCCACCTCTAGCGGAGCGATCGAGAGGCGGAAGCGCGAGGTCTCGGAGCACGGGAACTCCTCCCCACGGCGACCCGCACGGACGGTACAGGCCGTCGCCGCCGTAGCCCGAGAAGGCACCGAATCGCACAGCCTCCGGCCGAGAAAGGTGGTCCGGAACCGTCCGCGCTGCTCCGCGGGGCCGCTCGCGCCGAAGTAACCGGCGCAGGATCGGGAGCTTGCAGGCAACTGTTGGCGCGCTCTACCGCCAAGAAGTTGCACGCGCGGGCCCAGTGCGCGACTATGCATGCCGCAGCAGGTCGCCCTCAGCTACGGCGTAGCCGACAACACGTCGCCTGGCCCACTATCGACCCCACCGCCGTGGGGTGAGGAGACCGTCATGTCACGCCCGCACCAGCAAATGCGAACCGCGCTTCTCGTCGGGGGCGTGGTGCTACTGGCCGCTCTCAGTGGAGTTTTCCTGGGATGTGGCGACGACGAAGGTGATGGCGGCTCGGGGCAGGCCCCAGAGACGGTGACGCAACCTGAACCGGCGGCGGAGACCACGACGCAACCGGAGCCTGAGCAGGAGAGCGGCGGGGACGACCAGGACGACGCGGACGACGACCGCGACGACATGGACGAGGACCGAGACGACATGGACGACCGGGACGACAAGGACGACGGGGACGACCGGGACGACATGGACGACCGGGACGACAAGGACGACCCGGACGACAACCGGGACAAGGACGACGGGGACGAACGGGACGACAAGGACGACCGCGCGACGACGACTGAAGCGGACGCGGAGGCTCGTCGCCGGCCTGGCCCGGCCGGCGACCACTGCTCACGACAGGAACATTCGCCGCCGAGCCGAAACCGCCGGTTTAGCGGCGCTTCGCCGGCTACGCATAGGTTCTTGGATCAGACCCTGGGACCGCCCGAGAGGCGCCGACGAGAATCGAACCCGTGTACACGGCTTTGCAGGCCGCTGCGTAACCACTCCGCCACGGCGCCAGAGGGGTTGACAAGCGTAGCGGGGGCGGATTCCCCGGCGGGGGCTGACTCCCCGCCCCGTTTCGGTCAGACTGCACCCTTCGGGTGGCCATCAAGAACGCAAAGATCGATACCTTCACCGTGCCGGGCGGCAAGCGCGCCGCCGGTGTGGCCCGCCGCTCCGTGCAGTCTTCCAAGTTCCGCGTGCCCCGCGTGATGAGGCAGCGGCTGGCGCTCCTTCTGAGCGAGCTCGTGACGAACGCGATCCAGCACGGCGGCGCCGGCGCCGACGAGACGATCCAGGTGCGACTCGCCTCGACTCCGAAGCGAGTGCGAGTCGAGGTCTACGACCCGGGCTCCCAAGACGGCGTGCCACGCGACCGCCTGGAGACCGAGACCGGCGGCTTCGGCCTCCTGCTCATCGACCGTCTCGCCGACGGCTGGGGCCGCGAGGAGCTCGCGAGCGGAGGAAGCCTGGCCTGGTTCGAGCTCGACGTGGAGGGCCTCGTCGAGGCCTGACCGGACCCGGAACGCGGGCTATACTCACCCCCCGCTGCGGCTGTAGCTCAGTTGGCTAGAGCGTCTGCTTGCCATGCAGAAGGTCGTGGGTTCGAATCCCATCAGCCGCTCTCTCCGATCAGACTCTACAGAGCCTCAAACGGTGTCTCGGCGGTCCCGCTGGCCGCGGTCCTGCGAGGCGATTTCCGGGCCGGGTGCCCATTGGGTGCCCAAACCCTCGCGTCCGGAGTAGGTCGCGACGGCCTCTTGAATCGTGCAGCCGAGCACTACTTCGAGCGTCTCAATCGCTGCTCCGCCCATGTCGAGCACCTGCTGGTAGACCCGCATCGTGAGCGTCGGGTCCGTGTGGCCGAGTAGGTACATCGCCCGCCGCGGCGGCACACCGACCTCGGCGAGGATTGACGCGAACGTGCGCCGCAGCGTGTGCGGGGTCATGTGGCTGATGAGCGGCTGTTCGCGCTCGGCGAGCAGCTCGTTTGCACGCTCGCGCACCGAGGCGAGCAGTCGCGCCCGAACGTTGTCCGGATGCTGGCGCGTACCGTTGCGCGTGGGGAAGGCGGGCCCCCCGTGCGTTTCACGTTCCGCCCTGGCGGCGAGCAGGGTCTCGTGCAGCGCTGGCACCATCGGCACGGTCCGCTCCGAGGCGTCGGTCTTCACCCCTGGCATCCGGATCCTGCGGGCCGCGAGATCGACTTGGGACTCGTCGAGCTGACACAGCTCGGACACCCGCGGGCCGGCCAGCAGCAAGGTTGTGACTGCGGGGAGGCGCGTCGCCTCGCGCGGCCGCCGCGTGACCCAGATCTCGCTGCGGCGGATGCGCCGAATCAGCGTTTCGCTCACCCCGTAGCGGCCGGCCAGCCATGTTGCCCGCTCGTCGGATTCGCGGATTGCGCGCACGTCGCGCCATTCGAGCTTCCGCTGTTCGCCGTCGAGCAGCCGGGCCGCCTGAAGCAAGGCATCGATCTGCGCTACCTCCAGGAACGACCTCCGGGGTGCGTTCTGCGGCAGGAAGGAGTCCGAGTCGTCGAGCGGGTTCTGCTCGATCCAGCCGTGTCGCTTCCCCTCCTTCAGCACCATGCGCACCGCCGCGAGCACCTTGTTGATGGAGCTGTTGGACAGCCCCCGGCGCCGGCGCTTGTGGATGCGCCCGGTGCGGGGGTCGGTGTACTCCTCGGTCAGTGGGTGTCCGGCCTCGGCCGCCTGGTCGATCCGCTCGCGCTCCCTGAGCTTGAGGTCGACGAAGTCGTCCGCGAGCGCGACGTCGATCTTGTCAAGTGGGTACTTCCCGAAGTGGTCCATGGCGGTGCGCAGTCGCCACTCCAGATCCTCGAGCCGCTTGTCCCCCACCCGGCGGCGTTTGCGGTCGAGCACCAGCGAGGCGAACACCTGAAAGGTCGGGACCTCTTCCTCGCCTGCTGGCGGCATCGGCTCTCGGCGTTGGGGTACATATTCGCCGCGAGCGACCAGCTGCGTGACGAATTCGCGTTCCGCCTTGGCACGTTCCTCGGTCCACCCCTCCCACTCGCCGCCCAGGTGGTGGTATATCCGCTTACCCCGGTACCAGAGACGCAGCCCGTAGCTGATACCGAGCGCCGTCTGCTTGCGCCGGATGGTGCCGGTGCGCGGTCGGGGCATGCACTGATCGTAATCCGACCCGCGGCTGAGCTCGCTCAGCTGCGCCTCCCCTCGATCAGGCGCACCCCGGCTGGCAGACCGTGCCTGCGTGGCCGCCCGGGCCCCCTCCCGCCTCGCTCCGACTCGGTGACGCCGATCGCGCGCGCCACGCGCTCGAGATCAAACCGCAGCCGGGCCTTCTCCCCGTCGCCCAGTCGGATCGCTCCTAGCTCGTCAGCATGCGCGTACACCCAGTTCTCGTGCACGCGAAGGCGGCGCGCCACCGCCGCGGCATCCGCAAGTCCGAACCACAGCTGCGGCCGGACGACCTCGCTCATCTGCTCGACGACACACTCTGCGATCGCCTCAACGTCCGCCTGCGCCAGCCGGGGGGCTTGCCGATCCGTGTCGCGCCGGGGAGTCACGCGGCCTCGCCGGTGGGCTGGCCATCCAGAGAGCCAGCCACGAGGGTGGCCTCGCTGGAGCGCCACGATTCCCCTGACTCGGTCTCACTGGGAGAGCCCGGCAACTTCACACCGCGCACCTGGGCGCAATGGCCGAGCCTCCCGGGATGCCCAGGCGGATAGGGCGCAACGCGGCGAGCATGTGACCGGCCGAGATGGGCGCCGCGCTCGTCGCAGAAGAGGATCCGGCGGTGCCCCACGTATTCGTGCTGATCGACAGTGCTCGAGGGGTGCCAGAGGTGGGCGGTCAGCTCGCCGTCAGCGCGCGCGAGGAAGTCGTCGCGCTGCTCATCGTCCTCGCATATGAAGAAGACGTAGGGTGCGTCGCCACGGGCCCCCAGGTGGGTGTGGCGCCACCACGAGGCGAGAAGGGCGTCGTAGCGGCGAACCTTGTCGTAGTCGCCCTTTCCCGCCAAGACCGGCATAGGGCCCTCAGCCGCAACCGCCACCGGCCACCACCCGCGCCCTAGGGCCAGCGCAGAAACCAGTGGCCCCTCATGCCAGCGGCCGCAGGCGCGCCCGGAGCGACGGCAGCGTGCGGGCGATCGGAAGACTCGGCTGGGCATACGCCTCTACCAAAGAGAGCCCCGCACCTCTGCAAACGGCCCCCCCTCGCGCACCCGGCGGCCGGGCCGCCGCGGCCGCCCGGGGGTTTCGCGCGCGGGCGGACGCGCCGCCGGTTGGCAGGGTCGCGAGGCGCCGCCGCGCCGCTGGGGCGGGCCGCAGCCCAGGCGCCGCGCGCTCGAGCGTGCACGACGCCGGACGGCGGCGGCATCGCCGACACGCGCCCCGCAACAGCACCCAGCCGCCCCGCCACACCCCGAGCCGACACCACAGAACCGAGCGAACCCCCGCCGACGCCCGACCCCGCCTTCCGCCTCCCGTCCTACTCGCAACCCCCCGACCCGGCCGCTTCCCTCCGCGTCGCCTCGACTGTTCACCCCCGGCTCTCACAACACACACGCAAGCCGCTCATCTCACACTGCCCCTGCCCCGTGGCCGCCGCCCCGCCCCGGGCCACCAGCACCCGCCTGGGCTGGCCCGCCAGGTTTACCTGGCGGGTCGAGGAAGGGGGGCCAGCGCACCGCGGTGGCCCCCCTTCCTCGAAGGCCCAGGCGGGAAGCGAAAAACAGGCCGGAGGCGGGGCGGCGGCCCGTTCGCGCTTAAGACGAACACCTAGAGACGAACACCTAGAGACGAACACCTAGAGACGAACAGCAAGAAACGAACAGCCTCGGGGTCATGCTCCTCGTCGGGCTCTCTGCGGACGATGCGGCCGAGGTGGCCGCGCGCCCGCTTCCTGAGGTATCGCGACCGTAAGCGGCCGCAAGCGGAACATTTCATCTCAACTAAGAAAAGCCCGCAAAACGCGGGCTTTCCTCGTTGCTCGTGGACTCACCGCCAAACGGCGGCGGCGTGCCCGGGACCGAGCGCGCCGCCGCCTGGGTCGCGATTATGCGGAAGCCCCCGCCTTGGGCCGGCGGAGCTTCGACTTCAGCTCCTCGACCTTGGCGTGTGCGTCTTGCTTGGTCTGCTCGACGCGGGCCTTGTGCAGCTCCTTGCGGGCCTCGCGCGTGGCCTTGCGCTGCGCCTCTTGGGCCGCGGCGATCTCGTGCTCGACATGGACGACGGGCCGGCGCATGACCTCGCCACCCAGCCGGCCATCGCGGTGTCGATCACTTCGGGGCTCTGCTCGGTGACCTGGGCCAGGACCGCCGTGCGCGTCGGCTGGACCTGCTTGGAGATCTCGCTCAGGACCGACTCGGTCGTCTCGACCTCATCGATGTCGAACAGGGATCCGATCGAGCACGCCGGTGGCGCCGCCGAGCAGCACGCCGAGCGGGCCGCCGATGATGCCGACGAGCAGGCCGATCATGCCGCCGCTCGCGGTGCCGACGTAGGGGTCCTCGCCGACCTCGCTCTTGGCGTCGACGCGGCCGTTGGGGTCGCGCGTGACGACAGCGGCGCCGGCGATCTTGATCTGGTCCTGCGAATCGAGCTGCTTGAGGTCGGTGAGCGCCTGGTAGGCGTTCTTGTCGTTCTCCGGGTCCTCGCCGAACGTGACGACGACCACGTTGTCGGGCGTGAAGTAGTTGGTAGGCATGGGACGAGCCTTTCTTTGAGTGGGTTTGAACGAACGTCCACAGGCTCCCGCCGACACGTGTGAGCGGTCATCACAAACTTCGTGTGATTGAGCGTTGGCCGCCGCGGCGATCTGTGGGAGAGTCTCCCCTTGGATTGGCCCGGACTCAGCAGCAGCCTCGATCCCCAGCCGATCGGGTCGTTTCCCGACCCGGTCTCATCGAGAGGCTGTCAGCGGCCGCTCCTGGCACGGTCACGCTCGTGTGTGCCCCGGCGGGAAGCGGGAAGACCCTTCTCGTGCGCTCGTGGGCCGCGGAGCGGGACGAGGCCGTCGCCTGGGTCACGGTCGACCGCGAGGAACGTGACGCGCAGCGGTTCTGGATTCACCTGATCGAGGCGCTCGCCGATGCGGCCGGCGACGAGGTCGTCGAGCGGGTCAGCCCGGCGCCGCGGTTCGCAGGCGCGGTGGTGGTCGAGCGACTCCTGACCCAGCTCGAGCGGCTCGAGGAGCCGCTCGAGCTGGTGATCGACGACCTGCACGAGCTCGACTGCGAAGACGCGCTCGCCTGGCTGGAGGTGCTGCTGACGCGGCTGCCGGCACAGCTGCGGGTCGTGCTCGCGACGCGCGAGGAGCCGGCGCTCGGCCTGCACCGCCTGAGGCTCGCGGGTGCGCTGACCGAACTGCGCGGGCCCGACCTGCGCTTCTCGCTCGATGAAACGCGCGCCCTGCTCCGTGCCAGCGGGATCAATCTGTCGGATACCGGTCTGGCCTCGCTGCACGAACGGACCGAGGGATGGCCGGCCGGTGTGCGCCTGGCGGCGATCTCGCTGTCCGCGCACCCGGACCCGGAGCGCTTCGTGTCCGAGTTCTCGGGCAGCGAGCGGACCGTGGCGGGCTACCTCCTCGCCGAGGTGCTGGAGCGCCAGCCGCCGGAGGTGCGCGAGCTGCTCTTGCGCACGTCGCTCCTCGAGCGCGTCAGCGGCCCGCTGGCCGATGCTGTGACCGGCGGCGCGGGGGCCGAGGCGACCCTCCAGCGGCTCGAAGACCAGAACGCCTTCGTCACCGCACTCGACGCCGCCCGTAGCTGGTTTCGCTACCACCACCTGTTCGCCGATCTGCTGCGCCTCGAATTGCGGCGCGTCGCGCCCGAGACGATCCCGTCGCTGCACCGCGCCGCGGCCGCCTGGCACGAACAGGAGGGCGACGTCGTCGAAGCCGTCCGCCACCACCAAGCGGCCGGTGACTGGGCACCGGCTGCGCGCCTGCTCGTGGACAACTACCTGACGCTGACGATGGACGGCCGGGGCGAGACGCTCCATGCGCTGCTCGGGGCGTTCCCGGCCGGTGCCCCTCTTGGCGACGGAAATCTCGCGGCCGCGCTGGCGATCGACAACATTCTCCACGGCCTGCTCGACGAGGCCGCCGCCCAATTGGACGTCGCCCGGCGACTCGCGGCGGAAACTCCGGCAGAGAGACGACGCGTCTTCGACGTGTACCTGGCCGTCGTCGAGGTCGAGCTCGCCCGGCGGCGCAGCGACCTGTCCAAGGCTCAGGAAGCAACGCGCGGACTGGAGGCAGCGCTCGGCGCTGCGGCAGAGACGAACGAGCTGCCCGTGCGGCCCGATTACTGGGCACTCGCGCTCCTGAACCTAGGGATCGCGGAACTGTGGGCCGGGCGGCCCTACGACGCACGGCAGCACCTCGAGGACGCCCTCAACCGCACGCGCCGGATCTCACGGCCTTTCATCGAGGTCGGCTGCCTCGCGCACCTCGCGATCGCGGCGCCGCTGACCGGGCAGCCGCTGCCGCTCGCGCTCGAGCTGAGCGAGCGCGCAATCGCGATTGCCGAGGAACATGGCTGGACGGACCAGTCGATGACGACCGGTGCGTTCGCGATGGCCGGCATGGCGCTCGTGCGGATGGGTCGCTTGGCCGACGCTGAGCGCCATCTCGGTCGCGCGGAGGAGTCGCTGCGCGTGGCGGCCGACCCTGGGACGGAGGGCTTGCTCCAGCACGCCCGCGGCATGCTCCGCTTCGCGCAGGGCCGCTTCGACGAGGCGCTGGCGGAGTTCGCCCGCGCGGAGGGCCTGGAACGGCTGCTGGCCAGCGAGCACGTGTTCACCGTCGATGTGCGCGCCCGGGCTCTCCAGGTACGGGTGCGGATGGGCGACACGGAGTCAGCGCGAGACTGCGCTGGCCGGTTTGAGCCCGGAACAGCGGAACCGCGCCGGGATGCGGATCGCGCTTGCGGCTCTGGAGCTCGAAAACGACAACCCGGAACAGGCGGTCGAGGCGCTGGCGCCGGTGATCGACGGCTCTGCGCCGGCGCTGTACGAGCGCTGGGCGCGCGTCGAGGCACTGCTGCTCGACGCCACGGCTCGCGATCGCCTCGGCGACCGGCGCGCGGCGGAGGAGTCGCTCGAGGCGGCTCTCGAGCTCGCCGAGCCCGAAGGCCTGATCCTGCCATTCATGCTCTGGCCGAGCCGCGAGCTGCTCGAGCGCCACCCGAAGCACCGAACCGCCCACGCGACGCTGATCTCGACGATCCTCGACACGCTGGCCGGCCGCGCTCACGGCGGACCGGCGGCGCCGCTACGCGATGAGTTGAGCGACGCCGAGCTGCGCGTCGTGAGGTACCTCCCGAGCAACCTGACGGCGGCGCAGATCGCGTCCGAACTGGTGGTTTCCGCCAACACCGTGCGCACGCACATGCGCCACATCTACGCGAAGCTCGACGCGCACTCGCGCAACGAGGCTGTCGCTCGCGCACGCGAGCTCGGGCTAGTCGCACCCGGAGCGCTTCGACGCTGAAGACCCCTCCGGCGCCGACCACGTCAGCTCCAGCTCGAGCTCTACCCGACCGCCTTCCGAGTTCAGCTCGCGCTGCAGACGCAGCTCGCTCGGCACCGGGACCGTGACCCGGCGGCCGGCGGCGCTCAGCTCGAGCGGCCCGCCCGCGGTGAGCGCGTAGGCGATGTCGACCAGCCGCTCAGCGGCCCGTTGGCGTGACAGCCGTTCCTCGTCCTTGTGGTTGCAGTCGCTCATGTGCGCTCCGCGAGCTTGCGGCACGACGCGGGGGCGGCGGCAGACTCGCTGCCGGCCGCCCCCGCTCCGAGCCCGCTTCTCTTACAGCTCGTCGCGCACGGCGCGAATCTCGAACGCGCGGACGATGGTGATCATGCCCTGCATCAGCGCCCAGATCCCGGCGAAGACCAGGAGCACGTACGCCTTCTCGATGAAGAACTGGCCCGAGGTCCAGAAGGCAAGCGCCGTCATGAGGATCCCGGAGATCAGCCCCAGCCACCACAGCGGGCTGATCGCACGCTCGAGGAACGCCCGCACCATCCACCACACGCCGACGATCAGGAAAAGAAAGCCGAGCATGTCCGCCAGGCCGGCGAAGGTGTCGGTGGGGTCGGCGAAGCAGACGATGGCTGAAACAAGGAAGAGGACGCCGAAGAGCGCCCAGGCCCAGCGCATGGGCACGTCCAACCTCGCCAGCGCGAGGTTCTCGATGCCGAGGGCCAGGAACATGAGCCCGACGAGGACGCCGACAGTCGTCACAGACGCCTGGTCGAACTGAAGGATGACCAGCGCGACGGCAACCCATGCGATCCCGGCGATTAGGAGGACCCACCAGTAGCCGGTGACCCTGCGCGCGCTTTCGCGCAAGGACGGGATGGCGGGTGCTCCAAATTGTGGTGTGGCGGTGTGCTCGTTCATGATGACCTCCAAGGTGTCGTTGTTGTCGCGACCGATACTCGGGGTCACGTGTGTGAGCCGTCGTCACCCGTATTGCGTGATTTGGTGACCGACTTCAAGCCGAGGAGTGATCGCGTCGAGGTCGAGCTCGCGCCTAGGTGGTCCGCGTGAGGCGCCCGAGGCGCCCTGCCCGCGGGTGCTGAGGCGGGAGCGGGATCGCCTCGGCGGGCGACCCAGGCCCGGGCCGCCGCCGAGCGAGCGGCAGCTAGGTATGCGACCCCTCGGTGGCCGAGGGCCTCGTGGGTCAGCCAGCGGCGACACGAGCAGGACGTAGGCCTTCTCGATGAAGAACTACACGAAGCCGAGAATGTCGCCCAGCGCGGCGAACGTGCCCTTAGGGCTGATGAAGCAGATGACCGCCGCAACCAGGAGCAGCACCCCGAAGAAAGCCGAGATCCAGAGCCACGCCCCCGCCCGCAGTGGCGAGGGCGAAGCTGCTGGATCGCCAAGGCCACCAGGTAGCCGGTCAGTGGCTCGACGCGGTTGCCTCGCGCATCCGGCGTCACCCCCGGCGTGCCGAACGAGGGCTGGCGGCGTGGCCGCTCATTACCTGGTTCCGGTCGCGCCGGTGGAGGCTGCTTCCTCCGACATCTGGACGGCATCCATCCTCGCGAGCACTGCGTCGAGAGCCGCATACTCCGCTTCCACGACCGCCGAGTACGCGTGGTCGGCTGCGAACGACGCATATTCCTCCGCGTCATCGGCCCTCCTCTGGGCCACGTGCACGTCGTGCTTCGCTCGCTTGTCCTCGAGGTCCTCGCGGACACGGGCGATGTGCTCGTTCCACGACCTCTGCACGTCACTCAACCGGCCGGAGATCCCGGCCTTGCTCTTCTCCGCCGACTGACGCAGCTTGTCGGCTTGCTCCTGAGCCGATTTGCGCGCTGAGGCGACGTCTTGCTCGAGATCCGCCCGCGCCTCCTCTCGCACTTCCGCCACGCGGGTCTCCGCTTCCTTCGCCCGCGTCGCGAGCCTGGTCAGATCGTCCGACAGGGCCATATCAGCCTCCTTCGTAGAGGGTCGTCCGTTTGGAGACTGAGCCACAGCCGGGTGACTGGTCGTCACTCAGAGTTGATGATCTTTGCGACGCCCGCTCACGGACAGGCGAGCCGGGTGATAGCGCGCCGAATGAGGTCGTTCGGCGCCAGGACCAGAGTGCCCGGCACGTCAGGCCGCTGACCGAAGGCGTTCGTCACGGCGCAGTCTGGCCGCGTCCGCGTTCATGCAGTCGCGGGCGAGGCTGCGCAGGCGCTGGTCGAGCTCGGGTTCTTGCTCGGGCGGCCAGCCGTCGAGCAGCTCGCGGAGGTCGTCCTCGCGAGCCGCGCGCAGCCGCTCGATAGCGGATCGGCCATGCTCGGTCAGGGTGATCGCACCGCCGCGCGGATCGGTCGCCACGAGCCTGTGGCTGACGAGTTGGTCGAGGCTGGGCGCGAGGTTCGCGGTGGACGTGCCGATCTCCTCGGCCAGGTCCGCGAGCGTGATGTCGGGCTGGGCTGCTATACGGGTGAGCAGACACGAGGCGGCCGGGCGAACGCCGGTCAGGCCTGCCTGGGCGGCAATGCGGCGATAGAGCGCCACCCGGTCCTGGCGCTGGGCGAGGACTCCGAGGCCACGTTCGAGCTCTTGCGCCGAAGTCCGCTCGGTCGGCATGCCGAACGTCTGGCCGGGATCGGTGGCGGCCACCGTCTTCCGCAACGGGACCTGCGGCAGCAGCCAGGAGATCAGGAAGGCGACGGCGGCGACCGGCGCCGCGGCGAGGAACACGGTCTCCAGCGAGTCGGCGTACGCTCGGATGAAGGCGTCGTGGACTGCGGGGGAGAGTTTGCTCAGCGCGTCGGGGCTCAGCGTCTCGCTGCTCACGCCGGCCGGCAGCGCCACCCCGCCGAGATAGTGCGCGATGTTCGCGTCCAAGCGATTGGAGAAGATCGAGCCGAACACCGCCGCGCCGAACGACCCCCCGATCAGGCGGAAGTAGGTCACCCCGGAGGTGGCGACGCCGAGCTCCTTGTAGTCAACGGTGTTCTGGACGGCGATGACGGTGACCTGCATCACCGAGCCCAGCCCGGCGCCGAACACGAACATGTACAGCGAGGCGTCGAGCCAGCTGGTGTCTGGCCCCAGGCGCGACAGCAACAGCAGTCCGATCGTGATCAGCGCGGTGCCGATGATCGGGAAGATCTTGTAGTGCCCGGTGCGGCTGATCAGCTGCCCGGAGCTGACCGAGGTGAGCAGCAGCCCGATCAGCAGCGGCAACAGCCGGAGCCCGGAGACGGTTGGGTTGACGCCCTTCACGATCTGGAGGTAGAGCGGCAGAAACGTGATCGTGCCGAACATCGCGAAGCCGACGACGAAGCCCAGTGCGCTGCTCACCCCGAAGACGCGGTTCTTGAACAGCCGCATCGGCAGGATCGGCTCCTGGGCGTGCCGCTCAACGGCCACGAACAGCGCGAGCAGCACGACGCCGGCCACACCGAGGCTCACGATCTGCGCCGAGCCCCACGCGTAGGTCGTCCCGCCGAGGCTGGTCATCAGCACCAGGCAGGTCGTGCCCGCGGTCACCAGCGCCGCGCCCACGTAGTCGATCACGTGCGAGACACGGCGCTCCGTCGTGGGTAGGAACGCGCCCGTGACCAGCAGCGCGACAACGCCGACCGGGAGGTTGATGTAGAAGACCCAGCGCCACGAGGCGTTGTCGACGAGCAGCCCGCCGGCCAACGGCCCGAGTACGGTGGTCACCCCGAACACCGCGCCGAACAGCCCCTGGTAGCGACCGCGGTTGGCCGGCGCGACCACGTCGCCGACGATCGTCTGGGCGCCGATCATCAACCCTCCACCGCCGATCCCCTGCAGCGCGCGGAAGGCGATCAGCTCGCCCATCGACTGGCTCAGGCCCGACAGGGCGGAGCCGACGAGGAAGATCACGATGGCGGCCTGGAAGAACCGCTTCCGGCCGTACATGTCGCCGAGCTTGCCCCACAGCGGCGTCGAGGCCGTCGACGCCAGCAGATAGGCGGTCACGATCCACGACAGGTTCGAGGCGCCTCCGAGGTCGCCGACGATCGTCGGCAACGCCGTCGCCAGGATCGTCTGATCGAGCGCGGCGAGCAGCATCCCAGAGCATCAGCGCGGCGAGGACGAGCCAGAGCCGGCGACCGTGCAGGGCCACCGGAGCTTCGGTCGAGGGTGACGGCTGCTGAGCTACCGCCTGGGCCATTGGCGGATGCTCGGCGTCGACTGGGTGACCCGTCGTCACGTGGTCTTAGTGATCTGGTCGCAGTGGACCGGCTCCGTCGGCTCCTGCGTACGCCATGCGTCCCGACCGACGGCGGACACGATCACCCAGAACGCGTGATGCCGGCTCACCTTGCGAGGCATCAGGCTCGGTGACCCCAGAGGAGGTCATCTCATGCCCCAGGACATCGAACTCGAGGAGAATGTGAGATCTGCGCTTGCCCGCGATCCCCGCGTCGACCACGACCAAGCCATCGCGGTATTCGCCAGCGCCGGAGTCGTCACCCTCCGCGGCACCGTCGAGAGCTTCAAGCAGCGCCACGCGGCAGTAGAGGACGCCCACGCGGTCACCGGAGTGGACGCGGTGTACGACGAGCTGAACCTCCGGCCGTTCCCGCACGACCCGCACGACGATGAGATGCGCGGCGCGGCGCTTCAGGCACTGATCCGGGACCCCCGCGTCCACGAGACCACGATCGACGTGGCGGTGGCCGATCGCTGGGTCACCCTCAAGGGAGAGGTGAGACATCAGCACGAGAGCGACGCCGCATTCGAGGACGTGGCAAAGCTCGAAGGCGTCGGCGGCATCACCAACGCGATCAAGGTCGTGACGGCCCCTCGCATGGGATAACGGCCGCGTTGGCGCGCGGGCACCAAGGCGCGTCACGGTTTTGGGCGAAGACGCCGGATCAGGTCGCCGGGACCACGAGCACCGGACGGTCCGCATGGTTCACCAGTCCGTACGCGGTGCTATCGAGGCGAGGACCCCGCGTGCGGACCGTCGGTGCCCTACCGATGCACGAGGCGGACTCTGCCGCGGCGGCTTCGGTCAGCCGGACCCACGCGACCGCCTACGTGGTCGACTGCGAGTCCCTCTTCGCCGACGGCAAGGCGAAACGACGGATGGCTTGTTCGGCGCGGTCGGAGCCGTCGTAGCACAGTAGAACCGGTCGGTTACGCCGCGCAGCCACAGAAACTAGTTGGGCTCAGGAGACCCCTCGTGGACCACGAGGACATCGCAATTCGCCGAGCGAACACGTTTCTCACGACAGCGAGCATCGCCTCTCGCGGGGTGAGCTGTCGTCAGCGCGGTCTGGACTATTCAGCCCGTCCGGGCGGCGAAACGCCACCGAGTAACCGGCACATGGCGCGATCAAACCAGGGGCTGCTCGGCGGCGTCCGCGGCGGCGATGCGAGCTCTTCTGGCGGCGGTGAGCTCGTCCACGAGAATCTGGAGCCCGGCCGCGATCGGCACGCCGATGATCGCCCCGATCAACCCGAAGAGCGCCCCGAACGCCAGGACGCTGGTGAGCACGGTGAAGCCGGAGACCTGGGCCGCCTTCCCGATGATCGTCGGCTGCAGGACGTAGTTCTCGATCTGCTGGTAGACCACCATCACGATCGCGAAGGCGATCAGGGCCTCGAGGCTGACCGACAGCGCGACGATCGCGATGATGATGCCGGCGATCGTGGCCCCGATGGTGGGGATGAGGTCGAGGATCCCCGCGATCAGCGCGAGCGCGAGCGGATACGGAAGGCCGAGGATCTCCGCGGTGACGCCGTAGACCGTCCCGCAGACCACGGAGATCGCGAGGTTGCCGAGCATGTACCGCGACGTCGCGTGGATGATCCGATCGGTGACATCCAGGTAGCGCTCCCGCTTGTCCCGGTACATCAGGCCCCCGATCCAGTCGCGCACGCGCGGTTCGTCGATCAGACCGAAGAGCGTCAGGAAGATGACCGAGAAGAAGAGCGTGACCGCCCCGAACGCCGAGACTCCGACATCGGCGACGCCGCCCGACACCGTGGCGACGCCCTTGGTGATGTCGGTCGCGTGCTCCCTCAACGTGTCGAGGAAGCCGCTCCCGCTGTTGATGGAGTCGCCCAGGTCGCTGTGCCTGACCTCGTCCAGGATCTGCGGCAGGTCGTCGCTGAACCCGCTCACCGCGTCGCTGATCGCCCGCACCAGCACCAGCACGACGACGGCGATGGCGATCACGATGCCGAGCACGAGCACCGTCGAGCACAGCGCCCTGCTCCAGCGGAGGCGGCGCTGCATCGCAGTCGCCACCGGCGAGAGGACGGCGACGCTGAAGACCGACACCAGGATCATGAGCAGGGCGCTCCCGATGGACGCGAGCGCCCACGCGAGCGCGACGCCGCCGGCGGCCAGCAGCAGCGTCCGGATCGATATCGACACCACGACATCGGGGCGCCCGGTGTCGCTCACAGCGGTACCTCCCAGCCCATGGTGATCGCCCGCCGGTCAGGCAGGCGGAGGTACTCGACGGGGTTGGCGGAGTTGCGCCAGATCGCGACGAACAGCCGTTTGCGCCAGCGATCCATTCCGGTGGCGTCGGTGACCCGGATCGTGGCCCACGACAGGAGGTAGGTCGCGCCTTCGAGGTCGATGTCGCACTGGCCGGAACTGTGGCTTCTGACGGTGTGACCCGTCGTCATCCGTTTCTGACGATTTGCGGCGCGCGGCCGTCAGATCACATGGACTGTGTGATGACGGATCACCTCGCCCGGCGCGACGCTCCGCCGATTGATCGAACGACGCCGCCATCCAGATCCGGCATACCTGATCTGCCCGCGCTGCGGGCTGACGATCAAGGCCAGGCTGCCGTCGCTCGCGGTCGAGCACTGCCCTCGCTGCATCGCGCGCAGCCGGGTCGCGGTCAGGCTGTCCGCATCGAGGGGCAGGCGAGCCCCGGCTGAAGCGCCCACCGGCTCGAGGACTCCGCCTGCTTCGACTCGGAAGAAGTCGGCGGGGATGACGTCGACCGCCCGGAGGCATCCATGAGCGCGCTGACCGCAGATGGGTTGACCCGGCGCTTCGGGGATCTCGTTGCGGTGAACAACCTCACGTTCGAGGTTCCCGACGGTGTTGTGGTCGGGTTCGTGGGTCCGAATGGATCGGGGAAGTCGACGACGATCCGCGTCCTCCTGGGCCTGATCGAGGCGAGCGGCGGAACGGGGACGGTTCTGGGCGAGCCGATCGAGCATCCGGAGCGGTTCGCCGACCGGGTGGGCGCGTTGATCGAGAGCCCGGCGTTGGTGGGCTCCTTGAGCGGCCGAGACAATCTCCGCAGCCTGGGCTGCTCGGGCGATCGGTCGGATAGGACAGCGCGTGAGCGCGATCACCAGGCTCGTGAGAGCGTTCGCTCCTCACTTTCCGCGCCGACCAGTTCGCGCTCGAGCTGCCTGCCGATTCACCCGAACCGTGCGACGACGGATCACCCCGCCGCCTACGAGAATCGCAAGGCAACAGACGCGGAGGCATGGCGATGTTCGCGAAGCTGGGTCACGCAGTCGCGCATCACCCGTGGTGGGTCATCGCGGCCTGGGTCGTCGCTGCAGCTCTGATCGTGCCGTTTGCGCCCGCGCTCGAGGTGAACTCGGACCAGACGAGCTTCCTGCCGGACAGCTACGAGTCGGTGAAGGCGGACGAGGTCGCCGCCGCCGCGTTCCCGCGCGCCCAAGCGTCCTCGGCGATCTTCGTGGCCAGGCGCGAAGATCACGGCGAGCTGACCCGGGCCGACCAGAGCAAGGTCGCAACGATCGCTGGCGAGCTCGGAGAGGCGCGCATCCCGGGTGTGCTAGGCGGTCGTGAGCGGTCCGGAGCAGGTCTCGCCGAACGGCCGGGTGCAACTGGTGCAGGTCGCCTTCTCGGGCGATTCCCAGGACGAGCGCGTCCAGGATGCGGTGGGCGCGCTGCGCGAGCGGGCGGCGCCGCTGTTTGCGGGCACCGGCCTGGTGGCCGGCCTCACCGGGGACGCGGCGATCGTCGTCGACAGAGCGGACGCGTTCTCGAGCGGCGAGCTGATCGTCGGCGTCGCGACGGTCGTGCTCATCCTCGTACTCCTCACCGCCGTCTTTCGCAGCCCTACCGCCGCGCTTGTGCCGCTCTTGGTGGTTGGGCTGGTGTTCGTGATCGCGAACGCGCTCATCGCAGTAGTGGCTGAGGCGCTCGACTTCGAGGTCGCCGACACCCTGACGTCGTTTCTGATCGTCGTGCTGTTCGGCATCGGCACCGACTACATCCTCTTCCTGCTCTTCCGCTTCCGCGAGCGGCTGCGCCAAGGCGAGCCGGCACGGGACGCGGTCGCGCACGCCGTCGCCCGCGTCGGCGAGCCGATCGGTTCGGCGGCGCTGACCGTCGCAGTCGCGTTCGCCGCGCTCCTGCTGGCCAAGCTCGGGCTCTTCAGGACGATGGCGCCCGGACTGATCATCGCGGTACTCGTGGCCGTCCTCGCTGCGCTGACGCTCGTGCCCGCGATCCTCGCGCTCCTCGGCCCCCGCATCTTCTGGCCCTCAAAGGCGTGGCAGAGGGCGCCGGAGGCGACACGGTACCGCGGCCTCGGCGAGTGGGTCGCAGCGCATCCGTGGAACGCCGCCATCTCTTCGGGCGTGGCGCTGCTCGCGCTCGCCGCCAGCGCGCTCCACTACACCGCCGACTACGACACCCTAAGCTCGCTCCCGAGCCGACACGGAGTCGGCCCAAGCATTCGAGGACCTGCGTTCCGGATTCCCGGCCGGCGCGCTCAACCCGACGCAGGTGTACATCACCGGCGACGAGCCGCTCGGCGTCGAGGACCTGCGGCCAATCGGCGACGCCCTCCGGGGTGTCGACGGGATCGCCTCGGTCGCTCCCCCGAGTCTGAGTCCGGACGGGAGGACCGCTTTGATCGCGGCCAGCCTGGAGCCGAGCCCATTCGCGAACGAGGCGCTCGATCTGGCCGAGGGCCCCCTGCGCGATGCCGCGCACGCCGCTGCCGGGCGGGTCGGCGCGCAGGCTCTCGTCGGCGGCCAGACCGCTGCCCTTGCCGACATGCGCGACGCCGTCAACGGCGACATGCTCCTCATCTTTCCGGTCGCTGCCGGGATGATCCTCGTGATCTTGATCCTGCTGCTGCGGAGCGTCCTCGCGCCGCTGACGCTGATGATCGCGGTCGCGCTCGGCTTCGCCGCCACGCTCGGCTTCGCCGTCATCGTCTACCAGGGCATCGCTGGCGAGACGGGGACTCAACTTCACGCTGCCAATGTTCCTCTACGTGTTCGTCGTCGCGATCGCGACCGACTACAACATCCTCCTCACCGCGCGCCTCCGCGAGGAGTTCCTCGAGGGCCGAAGCGCGCGCGAGGGCGCCGCGCTGGCGATCGAGCACGCCGGTCCGACCGTGGCATCGGCGGGCGTGATCCTCGCCGGGACCTTCGCCGCTCTGATCCTGACCGGCATCGGCCAGCTCGTCGAGTTGGGCTCGTCGATCGCCTTCGGCGTGCTGCTCGCCGCGTTCCTGATCGCCCCGATCTGGGTGACCAGCCGCGCCACCGTGCTCGGCCGATGGATGTGGTGGCCCGGCAACCACCCCGGGCATCCACCGGCTGAAGCACCCACCGGCTCGAGGACTCCGCCTTCTTCGACGTCGACCGACCGCCGGACGGAGCCATGAGCGCGCTGACCGCAGATGGGTTGACTCGGCGCTTCGGGGATCTCGTTGCGGTGAACAACCTCACGTTCGAGGTTCCCGACGGTGTTGTGGTCGGGTTCGTGGGTCCGAATGGATCGGGGAAGTCGACGACGATCCGCGTCCTCCTGGGTCTGATCGAGGCGAGCGGCGGAACGGGGACGGTTCTGGGCGAGCCGATCGAGCATCCGGAGCGGTTCGCCGACCGGGTGGGCGCGTTGATCGAGAGCCCGGCGTTCGTGGGCTCCTTGAGCGGCCGAGACAATCTCCGCAGCCTGGCCGCGCTGCGCGGCTTGCCGGGCAAGCGTATCGACGAAGTCCTCGAGATCGTGGGCCTGGTCGGACGGGAGGGTGACAAGGCCTCGACCTATTCGCTGGGGATGAAGCAGCGGCTGGGCATCGCGGCGGCGCTGTTGCCGGATCCGGAGATGGTGGTGCTCGACGAGCCGACGAACGGGCTTGATCCGGCGGGCATCGTGGAGATCCGCGACCTGCTCAGATCATGGGCAGCTGACGGGCGGACGGTCGTCGTCTCGTCGCATCTTCTCAGCGAGATCCAGGCGATGGCGGACTTCCTGGTGGTGATTCGCTTCGGCGAGCTCGTCTACTCGGGCAGCCTCGAAGGCCTGATGGAGAGAGCGAGCGAGCGGGTGGTCGCGGCGCCCGAGTCCGGCGCCGACGTTCCCGCGTTTGCTGGAGATCGTCGCGGCCAACGGCTGGACCGGCGAGGTCGCAGGCGGTCAGGTGATCGTCGACATGCCGATCGAGCGGTCGGCCGAGCTCTTCCGCGCGGCAGCCGCGGCAGGCCTCAACCTGCGGCTGCTGAAACCCGAGGAGGACACGCTCGAGACGGTGTTCCTGCGCCTGACCGGAGAGGCGGACAGCGAGCTGCCCGAGGATCGCCGCATCCAGCGGCAGGGAGACGGACGCCTGATGCACACCCTCCGCTCGGAGCTCATTCGTATCTGGCGGCCCGCGTTCTTCGCAGGCATCGGGGTGATGGCGCTGTTCGCGGCCCTGGTCTCGATCTTCATCTTCACGTCGGCCGAGGACCCGACGGCTGCTCCGCCTACGTCCGGAGAGGGCCCTCCCGCCTTCACGGTCGCCGAGATCGCAAGCCCGGGCGGCTTCCTCACTGCGCTGTCGACCGTGAGCACTCTCGCGGGAGTGATACTGCTCGTGCTCTGGGCCATCGCGGCGGCCACCGACTACGGCACCGGTCTGATCCGCATCCTCGTCCAGGCGCACCCGAACAGGGTCACGCTCCTGGCCGGCAAGATCGCCGCCCTCAGCGTCTTCACACTGCTCGCCACGACGGTGACGACCTTGGTCGTGGTCGTGTTCGCGCGGCCTCTCGCGCGACTCGAGGGCATCGAGATCGAAGCATGGAAGACCGACTTCCCCTCGCACCTCCTGGAGGGCTTCTTCAACTTCACGATCGCGGGGCTGGTCTGGGGACTGATCGGTCTCGCGCTCGCCGTGCTCACCCGCAGCTCGGCCATGGCCATCGGCATCGGGATCGGCTTTCTGCTGGTCGTGGAAGGCCTCATCACGATCGTCGCGCCCGACGCCGGCCCCTACCTCCCGGGAGGCACGCTCAACACCCTCGCCGCCGGCGGAAACGACCAACTCGCCTGGGGCGCGGCACTCGGGCTCGTCGTGCTCTACGGCGTCGTCGCCGCCACCGTGTCGCTCGCGGTGTTCCGCACCCGCGACATCGTCTCCTAGCCGAACTCGCCCGGAGCCCAGCCTGCAGTTCTGTAAGGGCAACGCGGCCTTGTCTCGCCGCTGCTTCTCGTCGTGAAAACGCCCTATGCGCGAGCCGTTTAGCGCATAACCCCGAGGAAGCAATAGGTCTCGGCCCAGGCTCGGCAGCCAGAGCCGCTGGAGTTCCCCCGCTTTCGTGGACATCTGATCGCTGTGCTGACTGGCGCAGCGGAGAGGATGTCTGTCGATGCCATCGACCCCGCCGTATTCGTTGGAGTTTCGCCGCGAGGCGGTCCGGCTGCTCAGGACCAGCGGCCGGCCGGTCGCGCAGCTCGCTCGGGAGCTCGGGTGCTCGCCGCAGTCGCTGCGTAACTGGGCGCGTCAGCTCGATGTCGATGAGGGTAAGGCCGAGGGCCTGACCTCTGACGAGCGCGAGGAGCTGCGCCGGCTGCGCCGTGAGAACCGGATCCTCGCCGAGGAGCGCGACATCCTGGAAAAAAGCCGCGGCCTTCTTCGCCAACGACGGCAGGACTCGGTGACGGTGTTCGAGTTCATCGCCGCGAAGAGGGCCGAGCATTCCGTCAAGACGATGTGCCGCGTGCTCGGCGTCTCACGCTCGGGCTTTTCACGCCTGACGCTGCCGCGAGCCCTCAGCGCGTGCCCGCGAGGACGACCGATTGACTGAGCGCATCCGGGAGATCCACGCCGCCAACCGCAAGGTCTATGGGTCGCCGCGCATCCACGCCGAGCTGCGCCTGGCCGACGGCGTCAGCGTCGGACGCAAGCGCGTGGAGCGGCTGATGCGAGCGGCCGGCATCTCGGGCATGGTCGCCAGAAGGCGCGGGCGGACCGACATCATCCTGATGGGCGCGCTGCTGTCTCAGCCGCTGTCGAGCGCTCCCGACTGGGATGCGATCGCGCGCCGCCAGGCCGCGATCGACGTCACGGGCCTGCGACCGGCCGACGGGCCGCCGCTCCCCGGGCATGCCCTCACCCGCGCCGTGCTCGAGCAGTCCTTCACGCAATCCTCGCGGAATCGACCGCGCTGAGCCAGCGGTCGACGAACGCGCCCAGCGCATCGAGCGCCTCGGCGCCCTCGTCGAGCATGCTCGCGAAGCTCTGAAAGACATGCGGCACATCGGGCCAGACGTCGAGCCCGACGCGACCGTCGCACTCCGCCACGCGTCGAGCCAGACCCACGGCATCGCCCAGAAGGATGTCGTGCGAGCCGGCCTGGACGAGCAGCGGGGCGAGCCCGGAGAGGTCGGCGAACAGCGGGCTCGCCGCCCGGGCATCCGCCGGCGTCACGTACTCGTCAGCACGACGTCGCAGCGCCTGCACCGACAGGAGCGGATCGACGTCGGCCTTGCTGTCCAACGTCGCACTCGTGAGCGTCAAGTCCACCCACGGGGACATCAGGCCCACGCACGCCGGCTGGGGCAGCCCACCCGCCTTTGCTCTCACGAGCATCGCGGCTACCAGCCCCGCTCCGGCCGATTCGCCAACGATCGCGATCTGCCGCGCGTCGACGCCGCTGTCGAGCAGGCCGCGATAGGCGGCGACGCAATCGTCGACGCCGGCAGGGTAGGGATGCTCGGGCGCCAAGCGGTAATCGATCGAGTAGGCACGCGCCCTCGCACGCCGAGCGACCTCGGAGGCCAGCTCAACGCCGACCCGCGCCGATCCGAGCGCGTACGCGCCCCCATGCAGGTACAGGACCACACGATCAGAGCGCGTCTCGGACGTCTCGATGAGGATTGCTTCGATTCCGCCGAGTGTCGCGTCGCTCGTCGTGACGTCGTCGGCCAGCGGGGTCGAGGCCATCATCTCCTCGATGACCACTCGCTGCTCGGCCACCTCCCCGCCGAGGTCCAGGGGCGCCTCGCGCAGTTGCGCGTCGAGCGCTTCGCGCTGCTCGCGACTCACGAGTCCCCCTCACGATGCAACGTCAGTGCTCCGGCACGCTCGGCGGCCTCGTTGGCACGCCTCGCGACCCTCGTGAACCCGTCTGATTCCGCCATCTCGACTCCTTTGTAGTGGTCCGCTGGAGGGTGATGGCGAGGCGGGTGACCGGTCGTCACCTATTTCGGATGATCCACCTCGTCATGAGCGGCCGGCCAGGCGGAGCTCGCGGCGTACGGCCACCAGCGCGGCCGGTAGGTGCTCGAGCAGCTCGGCGATGGTGACGCGGGGGTGTGACGGGTGGGCCACGAACGCGCCATCGAACGCCGCCGACTGCCCTCAGGGTCATTCGCGCCGGTCACGTCTGAGGCGTGGCCGCTCGCGAGTGGGCGAGTCTCCGCCTCCCCGCTGAGCGCTCTATATGCGTGGTTCAAACGTGGTTCAATCCCGAGCAGATCCGGGCCGATCTGAGCGAACCTGAACCGCTCTAGCAAGCGGTTTCAGCCCCTTACCGACGAGCCTATCGCGACCTACGGAACCGAAGGTCAGAGGTTCGAATCCTCGCGAGCGCGCTCAGAGAAGCCCCGCATATCTCGGCTCGGTCGACGGGAGCGGAGTCAGCCGTGCAGCTGCTGGCCTAGCTGCGCACGCGCGGCGACGCCGGCGCCGAGCAGCAGCCCGAATGCGGCGAGGTAGCAGGTGATTAGAACACCGGCGAGCACCAGAAACACCTCGACGGGAGTCCTCCCGGCCACGAGGCTGAGGTAGTAACCGGCAGCGGTCGGCGTGATGTTGAGGATCACGGCGCTGACTGCTGCGCCTGTCCACGCCGCGCGCCACCGCAGGGACTCGCCGGCAAGCGCGCGGAAGACGGCGCCGCACAGCAGGGTGCTCAACGCGAGCGAGGTCAGCGGAGCAGCCAGGCGGATCGCCGTCGGGTTGATCTTCAGGCGTCCTACCAGGTCGGTGCCGGCCGTGGCCACGGCAACTATCAGCATGATCACCACGGTCACCACCGCGGCGACCGCCAGGTTGCGGAGCTTGCCGCGCACGACTCCTGTGCTCGGCCGGGCGAGCAGGCGTAGCAGACAGCGCTCGATCACTCCCACCGCTCCCGAGCTGACCCACACGATCCCGATGATCGATGCGGCGATCAGCAGCGGTGATTGCTCCTGGGTCCGCAGGATCAAAGTGACGAGCTGATCCTGGACGTCCTTGGGCAGCACCTTGGAGATCCGTACCGACAGCGCTTGGGCCTCGGCGTAGTCGCCTAGCGCGACCGCTGCCAGAGCCGTGGCACCGAGTGCCAGCGGCACCAGTGACGAGAGCAGGAACCAGGCGAGCGCTGGGACGTCTTTGGCCACTCCCGAGTCCCAATACAGACCGACCAGCTCACGCGCGAAGCGCCGGACGCGAGAGGCTGTCACTGGTGGCCTGGCGTCCGAGTGCTCACCTCACGATTGTCAACAAGCCGCCGGCGGCCACCGAAGAGCATCAGGGTCTACGTGACATCGCCATGCCGTCGCAGATTCGGCTAGGAGCCTCCCTCTGAAGCCGCCTCAGCCGCGCCCGTCGTTCCCCCTCCCGGAGTTTTCAATCGCACCAATCCGGCACGATACCGTGGGATCGTCGACCCGTGATCTCCGCTCGCACCTCCTGTCGCTCTAAGCGAGCGACGTCGCACGGATCCCAGGACGCCTCATCGGGACGTCTCGCTCGCATTGACCGGACCTCGAGAGGCGGGCATCGTCAATGCAGGCGACCGCTCCGGCCGCTCTAGCCAAGCACTTCTTCGCGACGCCGAACAACGTGCGCGTCGCGCCTCTCGGCTTCGAGAACAGAACTCTCTGCAATCGCGGGACGAGCTTCGCCGGTTCGCGGCTCAGACCACCCTGGCCGACGACGCCCTCGAGCAAGTCACCGCCGCGGCCGAACGCGGCATCCAACGGAACCAGGCACCCACCACCTGCCCTACTCGTCCTTCGGGCACTGTGTCCTGAGCCTATGGTGAGCCATGATCACACAACCGGAACGGGTGAACCTCTTCAAGCCTCCCCGTTGGTTGGTACATGGATCGCCAGGGTCACGTGCCTCCGCAGGAGGCAGAAGGTCACCCCGGGAAAGGCGCCGACGACTCGCCTTGCGTAACGTCAGTCCGCGTGCCGGCCTCGGCGAAGTCGGACGACGCGTCCGTTGAGCGGTTGCAGCGGCCGGTTGTTGTTCGGGTAGCCGCGGTAGCCGGGGAACCGCGAGATCACCTCATGGAAGCGGGTCACCGCGGCGTTCGAGACCTGGCCTCCGGCAGCGAGCACTGACCACTGCACGTTCTCGGTGCAGCCGGGCGTCGTGAGCGAGCCATCGTAGGTGTAGAAGGAGTTCACCTGAACTCGGCCCTCGCGCTTCACGGTGACGCGTCTGAGGTCATCGAACAGCTCGGCCGGGGTGGCGTCACCCGCGTGGACTTCCTCACCCGCCGTTGCCGGCGCCGACAGCAGGATCTTGTCCAGCAGTGCGTTGGGATCGGGGCCACGGCGGAAGAGAATGCCGACAACGGCCGTGGCACCCCGGGCATTGTGGTGGACGAAGTGTGCCTCCACGTCGGCCAGGCGCCCGTTGATGGCGTGCTCCGAAGGCGCGTGGAAGTGGTACTGCTCGAGCTCGTAGCGGTCACCGTCGAGCCACAGCGTGTCATGGACGCCGGTCGGGATCGGCACCTCGACCACGTGGCCGGTGTTTCCGACGGTGAGCTCCGACACCTGATACCTGAGCAGCAGCGGACTGCCGTGGTAGGCGACCACGTGGCGGGTGCGGATGTTGACCGGAGACTGGCGCATGCCCTGACCGCAGGTCGGGAACCCGATGTCGGCCCAGTGATTGGGTCCGATGGGCGATGCCGGGTCGTGGTTCCAGGGAGCTGTCGCCGCTCGGGCCGTGCCCGGACGCAGCGTGGGCGCCGGCCCTTGGAGCGACGCAGCGATCGTCGCCGCTGCCGCGCCGGTCACCTTCAGCATCTGGCGGCGGGTCAGCTCATCCATGGTGACTCCTTTCCGCTTGGCCGAGCGCTGATCAGTTCTCTAAGGGTCTCCTCGCCTTTGAGTGGCCGGTGAGGCTGCGCCTGAAGCCCATAATCGACTGGTGAGCGCGGGAAATTCACACGGTGTAGAGCGCGTCGTAGGTGTAGGCCATTGCTCGGTGATCGACGAGCTGGTCGAGGGTGTAGGTGCGCCCGCCGCCGTACCAGCGGCCATCCTCGGGACGCAACGGCTGGAACACCCTGTCCTCACCCTCGAGCTGTGGCGTGTCGGTGTGGGTGGTCTCCCAGGTGTACCAGATGCGGTCCAGCTCGCCATGCAGCATCCAGAACACCGGGTCCACCGCCAGCTCGTTGAAGTAGGTCACCGTGCCGCGGATGTTGGGGTTGCGCGGGTTGAGGCCCCCCGCCCAGAAGTGCAACGTGATATGGGGTGGGAACAGGAACGCCGAGTAGATGGTCAAGATCAGCCGGATCAGCTCACGGTCGGGCCGGGGCTTGGCCGCCTCGAGATTGGCGACATGGCCGATCGCCAGGAAGGCGTTAACGGCGGCCAGCTGGGCCTCCATGTCCCCTTCGGCAGGCGGGGTCTCGATGAAGGCGACGATCAGCTGCACGTCGGGGTTGTCGGGGAGCTTCTCGGCCAGGGCGTCCAGGGCCTGCATGGCCGCGGGCACCCGTTCCTCCACGATCTCGGGAGCCAGATCTATTGGCAGGTAGAAGTCCACAAACGCGTCGTGGCTGAGGATCCTGCCGATCTGGTCGGCCGGTGGCAGCTGCTGCCACCCCAGCCAGGTGCCGGGCCAGCGGTTGAAGTCGATCCGGTAGCGCGAGCCCACCGGCTTGCGGTAGCCGGCGTGCCCCGGGGGCAAGCCCTCGGGCACGATCGCGGTCCCGCCCCGGGGTCGCAGCCGCTTGACCCAACCGGGCAGGTCCCGGTCGTGGGTGGCGTCCCAGTACGGCATGACCAGCAGATCGGCCTCAGCCGGATCACGGCCCTCACGGCGGTTCCGCTCGGCCAGGGCGGCCTTGAGCATCGCCTCCGCCTCCGTGATGAACGACCGGTGCCAGGGCAGCAGGCGCAGGCCCCAGGCCAGCGATTCTCCCACGCCGACTGCCGGGGGGGCGACGGCCAGCACGTCGGCGCCATGGTGGCGGTGCCGCATGGCGTTGAAGTGCTCGTCGTTGAACACATCGAAGTAGCCCTCGGCGACCGCCCACCGGTAGGCCCGTGAAAACCGTCTGATCTCCTGGCGCGACATCCTGGCCGCGTTCTTGTGAACGGTCTGCGGCCGCTTGCCCAACCGGCAGCCGTAGGCCGGGTCGCCCTCTGGATAGCGAAACGCGCGGTGATCGACCGCGGCGTGCTGATGAGCTCCGAGCCCGCCGGCGGCGTCGCCGCGTCCAACAGCTCCCAAGCCTGCCGCCCCGATCGCGGACGCCCCGGCCCCGTACAGGAAACCGCGACGGTTCATCCCGCGCTTCCAGCTCGACGTCGTCTTGGCCATCACCGATCTCCTTCCCTTGCTTCCTTCGCCCGCGTCGCGAGCCTGGTCAAACCTTCCGGCTGGGCCATATCAGCCTCCTTCGTGTCGGGTGGTCCGTTTTGGAGGCTGAGCCACACCCGGGTGACCGGTCGTCACTCAGAGTTGATGATCTCTGCGACGCCCGCTCCCGCGCTGTACAAGGAGCTCGCGCCCGCGAAGCTCGCCCGCGGGGAGCTGATCCCACCTAACGCCGGCCGGCGCCCGGAGCGAGCAGGCCGAGGTCGCGGGTCCGGCAATCGCCTCACTTCGGATGCGATGGAGCTAGCCGGCGCGGCCAGCGGACTCGAACCCGCGACCTCCGGCGCCGGCATCTCGCCAATGACGATCGGCGCGGTGCCGGGGAGCGACAACGTGTCGGCGCTGTCGACCCGGGCATCCCGGAGGAGCTCGGCAACCAGATCGTTGGGCGTCCAGTACCGGCCTGGTTGGAAACTCGGGAAAGGTGACCGACGGAATTCGGGCCAGCCGGATGAGGTCGGCCTTCAGCTCCGGCATCAGCCGTTCCACGCGATCGGCGACCGCGTGCTTCTCGCTCGCTGTGGGAACTGCCCGCGCAGGCGTCATGCCGTCCAGCCTGCGAGCTGACGGGGTGAGCGGTCGTCACGAGGATTTGCGTGATTCGCGTCAGCCCGAGCCGGGACGGGTGCGGTGGCCGCGAGGTAACTGACCGATCGGTATCGCGATGTCGCTCGCGGCCGCGAGGCGAATCAGCTTCCGCAGCTCGGGGGTGACGCCGATGGCGGGGAGGTGGACCTCGACTTCCACGGTCCCGGAGGCACGGTCGAGCACGCGAACCGCGCCGAGCCGCTCGAGCAGCTCCATCATCTGCCGGTTTTCCGCGAGCATGAGCGCCGTGAAGGTGTCGACGCCCTCCTCGCGCGCGCGCATCGTGATCCCTTCCAGCAGCAGCGTGCCGAGTCCTCGTCCCTGCCAGTCGTCGACCACGGTGACCGCCACCTCGGCCGCGTCGGGCCGCGCCGGGTCGCGCACATAGCGGGCGACGCCGACTCCCTCGTTGCGCTGCTCGTCGAGCGCGATCAGCGCCTCGTTGTTGCGGTGATCGATCTCGACCAGGTAGCGGACGGTTCCCTCGGACAGCGTGGGCGTCGGCGCGAGGAAGCGCCGGTAGCGCGACTCCGGGGTGAGGCGGCGAAACCCCCGCAACAGCAGCTGCCTGTCCGAATCGCGGAGCTGGCGTATGTGGACGCGCGAGCCGTCGCGGAGCGCCATCGGCGCTCCGATTTGCACGAGCTGCACACTCGGCGGAGTGGCCGGGCGCCGCGGGGCCGGTTCCACGTCCGGAACTGTGGCTTCTGACGGTGTGACCCGTCGTCATCCGTTTCTGACGATTGCGGAGGGCGGCCGTCAGATCACATGGACTGCGTGATACGGATCACCCCGCCCGGCGCGACACTCCGCCGATTGATCGAACGAGCCCCGAGCCGACATGCGCCCTCTCACCCCCCACCTGATCGACTTCCTCGATGCCCACCGCGTCGGCGTGTTGGCCACGGTCGACAAGGCGGCCATGCCTCGCCAGTCGGTCGTCTACTACGTGCGAGAGGAGCAGCGCCTCCTGATCTCGACGGAGTCCAAGCGCCTCAAGGCGCGCCACGTCCGGCGCTCGGGGTGGGCCTCGCTCTGCGTCCTCGGGCACGAGCGGCCGTATCCCTCCGCGGTCTTCTCGGGCCCGGCCGAGATCCTCACCGAGAGCATCGGCCCCGCGACGGCGGCGATCGTGCACCGCATCGCCGACCTGCCCGAGCCGCCGGAGGCGCACAGTGACGAAGCGCTGGCGGCCATCGACCGCGTGATCCTGGCGATCACCGTCGAGGCCGTGACGGCCCTCAACTACCTGCCGGCCGCGAACGAGGGAGCAGCCTCGTGAACCGCGACTTGGACCGGCGACGCTGCTGCTCGCGCCAGCGCTCGACGGCGGCCACCGCCACGGGCGCGAGTGCCACGCCGCAAACCGTCCCCGCGATCGTGTCCGACGGGTAATGCACGCCGGTATGCACGCGCGAGTAGGCGACGAGCGACGCGAGGACGCCGAGCGGCATCCCGGACTGCGGCCAAGCGGCGCCGACGCCGCTGGCGAAGGCGAAGGCCGACGCGGAATGGCCCGAGGGCCAAGACGTCGAGCGCGGCATCGTGACCTGGCGCGCGACTGGAATGTCGTACATCTGCCTGTCCGGCCGTCGTCGGTTGCCGATCGGCTTGAGCACCAGATTGACGACGGCAGACGTGAGCGCGATGGACGCCAACCCGTTCTCGGCGGAGCGGCGGCCCCGCTTGCCGCCGCATGCCGCGAGCACCGCGGAGCAGCCGAGCCAAAGCCGCGAGTAGCTCGCCGCGCGGGAGAGCCGGCGAAGTGCCATGTCCATCCCGGGCGTCGGCGTCACAGCGATCGCCGCGTAGGCGGCCAGGTCGAGCTTGTTCAGCTCATCCCCCCACGTCCACGGGCCCCGGACGCCCGGGCGGTCCGCCGCCTGGCTCATGACGTGCCGATGGCGGCTTCCGGGGGCACGCCGTGAACCCGCCGCTGCGGACCCAGTACCGCCACAGCTGGCGACGCGCCGACGCGCCACACCGACCGGTGCTGTTCATCAACCCGAGGTCCGGCGGCGGGAGGGCTGGACGCGCGCGGCTTGCCGAGGTGGCGCGTGAGCGGGACATCGAGCCGGTCGTCCTCGAGCCGGGCGCTGACCTCGGCGCCCTCGCCGAGGACGCTACCGCCGACGGCGCCGATGTGCTCGGCATGGCCGGGGGAGACGGATCGCTGGCCATTGTGGCGTCCATTGCCAGCGCCTACGGCATCCCGTTCGTGTGCGTTCCCGCCGGGACCCGGAACCACTTCGCTCGCGACCTGGGCCTGGACCCGGAGGACCTTGTCGGCGCGCTCAACGCGTTCACCGACGCGCTCGAAGCGTCGATCGACCTCGGCGATGTGAACGGCCGGCCCTTTCTCAACAACGTCTCGCTCGGCGTCTACGGGACGGCCGTGCAGCGGGAAAGCTATCGCGATGCGAAAGCGCGCACGCTCTTCGAGACGGCGGCGGAGGTGCTGGGTCCGAGCGCGGCGCTGCCCGGGGTGCGGCTGGTCGACGACCTCGGGGTCGTGCACACCGATCCCGCCGTGATCCTGGTGTCCAACAATCCTTACGCGCTGCGTCGTCCGGCAAGGACCGGGATGCGTCCCGTCCTCGACAGCGGGGGGTTGGGAGTCCTCGTGCTCTCCCGGCCGGGCGGAGCGCCGCGGCGGCCTGGCCACGGATGGACCGCGCGCTCCCTCGACGTGACCGCCGCCGACGCCCTGACCGCGGGCGTGGACGGAGAGGCAGTCCGGCTCGACCCGGCCGTTCACTTCGCCATCCGGCAGAGAGCGGTCCGCGTCCGCATCGCGCGCGCCCTCTGAGTGCTGCGTGAAAAATAGGTCACCGGCATGCGCGCCAGTCTGGGAGCCGACTGGGTGAGCGGTCATCACCTGCTTTGTGTGACTACGCGGCTGAGGCCGTGATCAATGAATCAGGCTCTCCAGGACCAGCAGGAGGACGCCGAGAATCCCCTGCCCCGCACCGAGGATGACGGCGCTGAGCGGCGATGCGCCGGAGCGAAACCCAGCAACGACGCCCCAGCCGGTTATCTGCAGAATCGCGCTGCCCAGCGCGAGCGCGGCGCCGGTCTCGCGCGACCAGACGCCCGCCCAGGCAAGTGCCAGGAGGGCTGTGGGAACAACTGCAGCTTCGACCAGAGGCCATTCGCGACGCGCGATCACAGGTATGACCCGAGCGTGGAACCTCGTCCCGGCGGAGACGTGCTCGCCAACCACCTCCGACCACACGTGTGCAAGCCAGAAGACGAGCATCGACACGAACGTGCTTCCCGTCAAGGTGCGCGCCTGTGCGCCGGCCTCAAACGTTGCGCCGACCACGGACGCCACCAGGAACGAGCCGTACACAGCCGCTCCATAGCGGATGTCTCGCTGGCCGTCGACAGGAGTCACGCGAGCCAGCTCAACTCGAGTTCGACCAAGACGTGGTCGCCGGTCGCCCTTGCCCGCCGCCTCAGAAGCAGGTCGTCAGTGACCCGAAGCTTGAGACGCTCGCCGCCCGCCCTGAGCTCGAGCGTCTCGCCGGCCGTGAGGGCGAATGCGATGTCCGCCAGGCGCTCCGCGGCCTGTCGGCGCGATACGCGCTCCTCGTGCTTGAACCCGGTCATGGTGTCGTCGAGGGTCAAGCGCCGCGGGGTGAGCGGTCGTCACGCACTTCATGTGATTGCCCTCACGAATCACGCAAAGTGGTCGTTGGCATAGACAACTACGAGGCCGGCCGGAACGCCCTCGAGGCCGGGCTGTGGGCGGCGCGGCCGTCGGCGGCACGATCCAGGCGCGAGAGGCCGAGCAGCTCGGCGACCAGCTGTTCGCCGAGGTCCGCGACAGCGTTCCCAGAGGCAGCTCTGCGCTGATGCTGCTGGCAGAGCGCCGGCACGTCGACGCGATGATCGATGCTCTCCGCGGCACGTAGGCCTGCCTCGCGATTCGGAGGACGCTGTCCGACGATGCGACGGCGGCGCTTGACACCGTCCTCGCCGAGGCGCCGCGTGTGTCGCGCGATCAGAGCCGCGACGAATCGCATGAAGTGGGTGATGACCGCTCACATCGCTCGGTGTGAGCCTGCACGGAGTCCTCGAGAAGAAAGGAACGGCCATGACCACCACAAACCGGTTGAAGACCGCCACAGGCGCCTCGCGCCGCACCATTGCGTCGTACTCGACCTACGCGGAAGCCGAGCGCGCCGTCGACTGGCTCGCCGACCACGGCTTCGCCGTGGAGCGCAGCGTGATCGTGGGCACCGGGCTCCGCTCGGTGGAGATCGGACGGGAGCGAGCTCGGGCCAGCGCCGACGTCCTGCCGGAGGGCCAGCGTGCGTCGATCTACGCCGCGCAGGCCTCTCGGTACCCGGGCTTCGCGGCATATCAGGAGAAGACGGAGCGCCGCATTCCCGTCGTGGCGCTGACGTTGCATCGTGAGGGGGACTCGTGAGTCGCGAGCAGCGCGAGGCGCTCGACGCGCAACTGCGCGAGGCGCACCTGGACCTCGGCGGGGAGGTGGCCGAGCAGCGAGTGGTCATCGAGGAGATGATGGCCTCGACCCCGCTGGCCGACGACGTCACGACGAGCGACGCGACACTCGGCGGGATCGAAGCGATCCTCGTCGAGACGTCCGAGACGCGCTCTGATCGTGTGGTCCTGTACCTGCATGGGGGCGCGTACGCGCTCGGATCGGCCCGGGTCGGCGTTGGGCTGGCCTCCGAGGTCGCTCGGCGTGCGAGGGCGCGTGCCTACTCGATCGACTACCGCTTGGCGCCCGAGCATCCCTACCCGGCCGGCGTCGACGATTGCGTCGCGGCCTATCGCGGCCTGCTCGACAGCGGCGTCGACGCGCGGCAGATCGCGATCGTTGGCGAATCGGCCGGAGCGGGGCTGGTAGCCGCGATGCTCGTGAGGGCAAAGGCGGGTGGGCTGCCCCAGCCGGCGTGCGTGGGCCTGATGTCTCCGTGGGTGGACTTGACGCTCACGAGTCCGACGTTGGACAGCAAGGCCGACGTCGATCCGCTCCTGTCGGTGCAGGGGCTGCGACGTCGTGCTGACGATTACGTGACGCCGGCGGATGCCCGGGCGGCGAGCCCGCTGTTCGCCGACCTCTCCGGGCTCGCCCCGCTGCTCGTCCAGGCCGGCTCGCACGACATCCTTCTGGGCGATGCCATGGGTCTGGCTCGACGCGTGGCGGAGTGCGACGGTCGCGTCGGGCTCGAGGTCTGGCCCGATGTGCCGCATGTCTTTCAGAGCTTCGCGAGCATGCTCGACGAAGGCGTCGAGGCGCTCGATGCGCTGGGCGCGTTCGTCGACCGCTGGCTCAGCGCGGTCGATTCCGCGAGGACTGCGTGAAGGACTGCTCGAGCGCGGCGCGGGTGAGGGCACGCCCGGGGAGCGGCGGCCCGTCGGCCGGTCGCAGGCCCGCGACGTAGATCGCGGCCTGGCGGCGCGCGATCGCATCCCAGTCGGGAACGCTGAGCCAGCAGCGCGCCCATCAGGATGATGTCGGTGGAGGTGACGTCCCCGCGGACGGCTCCCTCCTTGCGGCCGCGGGCGAGGACGCGGTCCAGCGCGGCGCTGATCGCTGTCCGCATCTCGACGGCTTGGTCGTCGAGCGTGACCGGGGCGCCGTGCGCGGCAGCATCAGCTCGTCGCGGCGCTCGATCGTGCGGCAGAAGAAGGTGTGCAGGGCCTCCAACGCGGGCTCGTCACCGTCGGCCGCCTCGGTCGCGTGGTCGAGCGCGATGCGATACGAGCGATGGGCCAGGGCGGCCGTCAGGTCTTCGCGTGTCGGGAAGTGCCGATAGAGCGTCCCGACGCCGAGCCCCGCGGCTTCCGCGATCGACAGGGACGGCACCTTCAGGCCGCGCTCATGGAAGAGCCGCAGCGCAGCGTCGAGCAGTTGCTCACGATTGCGCGCCGCGTCGCTTCGCAGCCCAAGGGCACTTTCCGAGCTCACGCCCGCATGGTCGCACGCACGGCACCGGCTCCGTGACCAGCCAAGGAGAGGATCTGAACGTCGACGCCCGCCGCGTCCATCGCCTCAACCCGTTGCTCGCCGATGTCGAGCAGGCGCGCGGGGATGTCCCCTCTGTCGTTCAACGCCACGCTCTCGTCTCGCGCCCCCGCCGGCTGCGCTCGCAACGCCTGGTGAATTCTCTCGGTGGTCCAGTGCTCCTCGATGCCGATGGCTCTCATCACTCTCCTTTGGCTCATGCTCCCGGCTTACTCGACGCGGAGCTCGCGGCGCTCGGCGGAAGCGTCACCCGACGAGCCGCGCGCGACGTCTACGCCGAGCTCCAAGGGCGATGAGCGGCGCTACCGCTGGTCGCCGATGAGGAACGGGCGCACCAGGAGACGCCACAACAGCGCCGCTGTCGCGATCGGAACGCCGAACCCGAGCAGCCAGAAGGCGACCGCGCTGTCGACCTGATCGACCATCCAGCCGAAGTTCATGCCGAAGAAGCCCGTGACGAACGTGAGAGGGACGAAGATCGTGGCGACGATGCTGAGCACATACGCTCGCTCGTTCAGCTGGAGGTCGAGCACCATCCCCATCGCGTTCGCGGCGGCGTCGATCGACGTCAGCAGGCGGTCGACCTGATCGTCGAGCCGGTCGAAGTAAGGCTCCTCGGTGGTGCCGAAGTCTCGAAGCGCTTCGGTTTCGAGGCCGACACGCTCGAAGATGGCCTGCTCGTTACTGACCCAGCGCCTCATCGTCGCGAGCCTGGCACCGGCGTGCCGCAGCGTCGCCCTCGGCACGCCCCCGCCGTCCCCCTCCGTCCATGCCGCGACAAGGGTGTCCAGCCTCCGTTCGACCTCGTCGAGCGCGTCGAAGGTGGTGGCGAGCATTGCGTCGAGCACCGAATAGACGACGTATCCCTTGCTCCGTCCCGGCGGAAGATCGGGAGCGAGGACCGCGGGCAGCGAGACTCGCTCGTCGTGCAGGGTCAGCAGGTAGTCGTTCGTAACGAGGACCTGAACCTCCATGGGCCGCAGGCGGTACCCGGCCTGCTCCTGCTCCGGCTCACGCTCGACATAGCAGCGAAGCGCGAAGGCGACGGACTCTCCGTCAGCGTGGAAGGCACGCGAGGCGTAGCCGTCGGGAGCGGTCCGGAGAGCGCTCAGCGCGCGCTCGTGAAGCCCGAGCGCGGCGACCAGATCTTCGCGGCTCGTCTCGCTGAGCGAGATGTCGAGCCAAAAGAAGCGCCCCTCGGCGCGCAGTGCGGCGACACGCTCTCGCTCGGCGGCGTCCAGCGTGTCGAGGACCTCCGTCATGGCCTCTCAGGCTACGAGGCGAACCGGCGGTCCGAGCAGCCGTAGCTCGCGGGCGCGGGCCACGGCCTCGCCGCGGTTGTGGACATCGAGCTTGGCGTAGATGTGTCGCAGATGCGTCCTCACCGTGTTCGCCGACACGAACAGCTCGGCGGCGATCTCCGGCACCTTCAGGTTGCTGGGCAGGTATCTGACGACGCGCAGCTCGGCCTCGCTGAGCTCGTCGATCAGGGGACGCGGCTCGCCGCGGGATTCGAGCGACCTTCCGGCCAGGAGATCGAGGATCGTCGCGAGGAGGGTGGCGTGAGCGGTCCGGTGGCGAGGAACGCGCTCGAGCAGCTCACGGACCGGGGCGAGCGTGAACGGCAGGATGACCCCGTCGGGCTCCGCGAGCTCGAGGGCGCGCTCGATCGACGCGTCTGCGGCGCACCGGTCGCCGAGCGCATCACGGGCGGCGGCGTCGAAAGCAGCGCCTCGATCGGCGCCCATGCCGGGTGCAGTGCCCGGGCCTTGCCCTCGATGACCGGGACGAGCGCGTCGACCGCCCGGTCGGGAGCGCCCTGTGCAAGCGCGACGGCGGCAGCCGTCACACGCAGCTCGGCCCGGTCACGCGCGGGCTCTCCGATCTCGTCGAGCGCGCCGCCGGCGGCCTCCGCCTCCCCCATCCGGACCTGCGTCTCGAGCATGCGCCCGCGTGACTCGATCGTCAGCAGATGATCGGTGGGGAGCAGCGTTCGTATCCGCTCAGCTGTCCGGAATGCCTCGAGCGCCTGGTCGAGGCGACCCTGCCCGAGGCGGAGCAGGCCTCGCGCGTAATGGATCTCCAGCTCCGTTCCGGGATCCGCCCCGGGCGTGCCCGGCGGCCCCTGCGCGCGGTCTGCCCGGTCCAGCCAGCGCTCGGCCTCGTCGAACCGACCCAGCCATGTCAACACCTCGCCGCCGACTGCAAGGGCCGCCGCTATCACCGGCTGCTCCCGCCATCCGTTCGCCTCGGCGATGGCCACAGCGTCCTGTGTCAGACGGAGCGGGACCGAGGCCGGCAGCCCGCTGAGCGGAGCCAGACTGGCGAGACGAGACAGGCAGCTGATCTCGAGCCAGGGGCGGCCGATGCGGCGCGCCAGCTCCAGCGCCTGTTCCAGATGACGTCGCGCCGACTCGAGCTCGAACAACGACAGCTCGCAGGCGCCGAGCGACCCGAGTGCCTTTGCGCGGAGATCGCCGCGCACCGCGGGCGCGTTCGCCTGCTGGTGCCGCAAAGCCGTCTCCAGCGACCGCATCGCCGCGAGCGCAGCGCCCAGGTCCTGGCGGCGGCTCGCCTGCCACAGATTGGCGCCGGCCATCAGGGCGCCGAAGCGCGGCCGGCGGGCGGACGGCACCGAGGCAGCGAGCCGGCGCGCGGCGTCCAGGTATGCCGCGCTCTCGTCCAGGCGACCCTCGAAGGCCCGACCGCTGGCGAACACGAGCGCCAGCTCGGGGTCGGCCGTCGCGGCGTCCGCCGGGAAGGCGGCCATCAGGTCATACACGGTCGCCCCCCGGCCCTCCAGCCGGAGACTGAGGTGGTGGTCGGCGAGTAGGCGCGCGGCGTGGGCCCAGTCCCCGGCCGCCTGGGAGTGGCGGATCGCCTCGACGACGTACCCGTGCGTCTCGTACCACTGGCCCGCCGCACGGTGCAGCGACTCGATGGCCGTCCCGGACACGCGTCTCAGCTCGAGCCGCAGCAGGTCCGCGAACAGCCGGTGATACCGGAACCACAAACGCCCCACATCCAGGGACGACACGAAGGCGTTGGCGTCCTCGAGCTGCTGGAGGACCCGCTCTGAACCCGAGTTCCCGGTGAGAAAGTCCGCCAGCGGCCCGCTCACCCGGTCCAGGATCGAGGTGCGCAGCAGAAGCTCGCGCACCTCTGCCGGCTGGCGCTGGAGCACCTCCGCGAGCAGATAGCCGGCCACCGTCCGCTCGCTGCCGGAGAACTCTCTCGCGAACCGCTCGGGTTCGGGATGCTCGACCAGCGAGATCACCGCCAGCCGCAGACCCGCCGCCCATCCCTCCGCGCGCTCGTGCAACAACTCCACGCCTGCCTCCGAGAGGGCGATCCCGGCCGCCCTGAGCAGCGCGCTCGTCTCCTCCAGCGAGAAGCGCAGGTCAGACGCCCGAAGCTCGGTCAGCTCCCCCGCCACTCGCAGGCGATGTAGCCCGACTCGAGGTTCCTCACGCGTAGCCAACACGACCACGAGCTGCGACGGCAGGCGCGCCAGGAACAGGTCGAGCCACGCGACTGCCTGGACGGAGCGCAGCTCATGCAGATCGTCGATTACCAGCATCAGCGGCTCGTCGAGCGAGTCGAGCTCCGACGCCAGCCGCTCGACCGCGACCCCGCCGCCCCGGTCGGGCGAAGCCATCACCCGCTCCGCCAGGTCCTGTCTCGACAGAGCTGAAAGCTCCTCGACCACCGAGAGCCAGAACCGCTGCGCGTCATGCTCGCCAGGCTCGACGGACACCCATGCGACTCGATGCTGGAGCCGCTCTTCCTCGATCCAGGAGCGGAGCAGCATGGTCTTGCCGCCGCCTGCGGGGGCCTGGACCACGACCACGCCGCCCGGGTCGGCGGCTGACAGGCGCCCGAACAGGGCTCGGCGGCGGACTAGCCCGCGCCCGGCAGGCGGACGCCGGCAGGCGGCGCGATCCGGCTTGGCAATTGCCCGCGGTATCGCGCGGGCGTCCGGTCTTCGGGTGACGGTCACCGGCCTTTCGCGCACTCCTTTCGATGTGCCCGAGTTCGCCGCAGCCTCGCCCCCGCCGCTGCCACACCGCTGCCACGCCGTGCGCGGCGGCTGCCACCGCGAAGGTTCGCACGCGCGTTGGAGGCGCCGGCGGCCCGCGGCAAGGTGTGGATTGACAGGGTCGGAACGGGTGCGAGAATGGCCGGTGCGGGAGGCGGCCCTGGCCCCGCATGGTCGATGTGCTCGAAATCCGGCTGCTCGGGCCGCTCGAGGTCCGGCTTGGTGGACGTCCGGTCGGCGTGAGCGGCGGCAAGCGCGATGGCGTCCTCGCGGTGCTTGCGCTGCGCCACGGCCGGGTCGTGGCGGTGGACGAGCTGATCGACGCGCTCTGGGGCGAAGAGCTGCCTGCCGCGCCGCGCAACGCGGTGCAGCACCACGTCGCGCGACTGCGAGCTGCGCTCGGACAGGAGTCGATCGTCGGTTCGTCCGACGGTTACGCGCTGGGGGACGTGACCGTCGACGCCGTGCGGTTCGAGCAGTTGCTCGCGGAGGCGCGCCGCGCTTCGCGCGAGGGCGACACTCGAGCGGGGGCCGAGTCCATCGAGCTCGCGCTGGCGCTCTGGCGCGGTCCAGCTTTGCAGGGGCTGACCGAGACCGAGTGGCTCGGCGCCGAGGCGCGGCGGCTGGAGGCGCTGCGCGTCGACGCGCTCGAGGAGCGGTTCGAGACGGCGCTCGCGCTTGGGGAGCATCGCGAGATCGTCTCCGCGCTGCGGGCGACGCTGGACGAGAACCCGTTTCGGGAGCGCGTGTGGGGGCAGCTGATGCTGGCGCTCTACCGCGGCGGCCGGCAGGTGGACGCACTCGAGACGTTCCAAGAGGCGCGGCGGGTCCTGGCTGAGCAGCTGGGGCTCGAGCCCGGGCCCGAGCTACGGCGTCTCCAGGAGGCGATCCTGGCGCATGACCCGGCGATCGCCCCCGTCCCCGTCGCACCGCGGCGCCGCGGCAAGCTGCCGTCGCCCACGACGTCGTTCGTCGACCGCGAGCGTGAGCTGGCCGAGGTGGTCGCGCTCCTGCGCGAGCACCGGCTCGTGACGCTCACGGGTCCACCCGGCGTCGGCAAGAGCCGGCTCTCGCTAGAGGTGGGGCGGTCGCTCCAGAGCGACCTGCGCGACGGCGCGTGGCTGGTCGAGCTCGCGCGCGCGGGTGGCCCGGGGGACGTCGAACGGGTCGTCGCCGATGCCGTCGACGCGCGCGGGCCCGATCCGCTCGCCCGTGTCATCGCGCGCCTGCGGGATGCCGAGGCGATCCTCCTCCTGGACGCGTGCGAGCACACGCTTGCGGAGGCGGCGCGTGTCGCGTCCGCGGTGTTGCCCGAATGCCCGGGCGTCCGAGTGCTGGCGACGAGTCGCGAGGTGCTTCACCTCGCCTGCGAGGTGCCGGTAACCCTCAAACCGCTCCGAGCGCCCGAAGCGGCAGCGACCGACGGCGCCGACTCGCCGGCGGTGCAGCTGTTTGCCGCGCGCGCACGCGCGGCGCGGCCGGGATTCGAGCTGACCGCCGAGGCGGTGCCGCTCGCCGCCGAGATCGCGCGTCGGGTGGACGGGCTCCCGCTCGCGATCGAGCTCGCCGCCGCGCGCACCAAGGTGCTCGGGCTCGCCGAGCTCAGCTCGCTCGTCGAGCGCCGCCTCGCGCTGCTCCGTGATCGGCCGCCATCCGACCCGATCCGCACCGCCCTCCTGGGGCTCGTGGAGTGGAGCTACGAGCTCCTGCACACGGACGAGAAGACGCTGCTGCACCAGCTCGCGGTGCACCGAGGCGGCGCCTCGCTCTCGTCGCTGCTCGCCGTCGCTGAAAACGACGGGCTCGACGAGGCAACGGTCAACCACCTGCTCGCCGCGCTCGTCGACAAGTCGATCATCTCGGTCTCCTTCCCGGACGAAGAAGCGCGCTACGACCTGCTCGACACGGTCCGCGACTACACGCTCGAGCGCCTGGCCGAAAGCGGTGGCCTCGCCGCCGCTCGCAAGGCGCACGCGGAGT